>NZ_JBFUDE010000001.1:0-1661181 GCF_056404875.1 Hylemonella sp. P2_B10 | reverse complement strand
GCTTGGCGGAGGCCGAGCCCCGCAGCGGCGGCCGCGACCTGCGCTGGGCCCGCCACATCGTGGCGCGCGCGCAGGCCGGCGAGGCGGTGAGCCACTACACGCTGAAGACCGCGCAGGCGGCCCTGGGCGGTGTGGCCGGAGCCGCGCCATGAACGCCGCCCGCCACATGCCCATGTCGCGTCCCTACGCGCTGGCCCGGCTGTTGGAGCACGGCGCGCTGACGGGCGAGCAACTGCGCCAGATCACCGGCTGGAACGCCCACGTGGTGGGCAACACGCTGCAGGCCCTGCTGGCCGAGGGCACCGTGGCCGCCACCAGCGTGCAGGGCCGCCGCTGCTACCAACTGGCCAAGAACCTGGTCCCGGTCGACATCAAAGACACCACCCCCGCCCGGCCCCGTGCCAGGGCGCGTGGCTGCGCCCCAGCCACTGCGACGGAAAAACCCACGCCGAGGGCACTGAGCGCCCACAACCCCTTTCAACTGTGAGCACCATCATGATCCGCATCCCCTCCGAACTGAACGAAGCCGACCGCTTGCTGGCCCAATATGGCCGCTGGGCCATGGACCGTTTCCGCCGCCAGCACTGCGGCAGCCTGGAACACCGCTATGTGGCGCCGCGCGACGCCGAGGTGCGCCGCGAGCCGCGCGAGCCGCTGATGCCGGACTTCAGCGCCATCGAGGTGCAGCGCGCGCTCAACGACGTGCCGCTGCAATACCGCCGCGTGCTGCAGGCCGAATACATTCCCCAGCGCCTGCCGCCAGCCGTGGTGCGCCGCATGCTGAAGCTGACCCGCTCCACCTGGGACGGCAGCCACCTGGCGGGGCTGCGCATGTTTGCCAATTGCTGGCGGGCGCGGGCGCGCTGAAGGAGACGCGGCGGCGAAGGTTTAGGGAAACACCTCGACGCGTCGGCGCAACAGCAGGCCCGGCGCGGTGATTGTTTTCGCCTATAGTGCGAGTCGCGCGCGAGCCGCATCTGCCTGGGGAGTGACCCCGGCACGGCTTCAAATACAAATCAGGGAGGTGCGCTATGCCGAGACCAGACTCGTCCTCATCGGTCGCGTTGGCCAAATTGACGGGCAATGCCCAGATCGACGGCCTGCTTGCGGGCTCCAAGTGGGTCACCACCAACGTTTTCTACACCTTTGCCGGCCCTGGTTCGGCATTTTTCTCTGCCTACAGCGCCCCCACTGTCAACAAAGGTGTGCAGGCCTTCACGGCCACGCAGCAGGCCGCCATGGACCAGATCGCCAAGCAGATCGGCAGCTACATGCTGCTGTCCATCACGCCGGGTGGGCCGGAGTCGTCTGCCTTTGTGGGCGACCTGCGGTTTGCCTTTTCCACCAGCTACGCTTTCGCGCAAAGCGGCGCGTTCTCCGGATTTTTTCCGTCCTCGGGACCCGAAGGTGGGGACCAGTGGTTCAACCCGGCGGGCCAGGAGGGCTACCTGGGCAAGTTCACGAACGGCGCGGCTGGCACCAGTGACTTCCAGGCCGGCAGCCTCACGTATTACAACGGCATCAGGGCGGTCCTCGAGAGCCTGGGGCTGAAAATGGGGGACGCCGAGCTGGCAGCGCCCTTCAACAGCATCAAGCTGCCCGACATCTACATGGGCTTCGAGTATTCGGTGCTGGCCGGCGTGCGTTCGGTGCAGCATCCCGACGTGACGTCGCTGACGTTCTTTCCCACCACGCCCATGATGCTGGATATCCAGGCGCTGCAGTCGCTGTATGGCGTGAACCCCAACTACAACACGGGCGACACCACCTACAGCTTCAACGACAACAAGGACCAGTTCTACCACCAGACCATCTGGGATGGCGGCGGCGCCAACACCATCGTCTACAGCGGCGCCAAGGCCTCCACCATAGACCTGCGCCAGGGCCACGGCAGCACCATTGGCAACAGCGTGTTTGCCTACTCCGACGGCAGCACATACGTGATCCCCAACGTATGGATCGCCTTTGGCACGCACATCAACACCGCCACGGCCAGCGGCAGCGCCGCCATGAGCTTCATCGCCAATGACGAGGGCAACACGCTCACCGGCGGCAGCGACAGCGACAGCTTCACCGGCGGCGCCGGCAACGACGTGATGCGCGGCAATGCGGGCAACGATATCCTGGCCGGCGGCGCCGGGGCGGACACCGCCGTCTTCAGCGGCAAGCGCGCCGACTACGTGCTCAAGCCCGGCGCCACGCCGCAGGCGGGTCTCACCATGGCCGATTCGCGCACCGGGGCCGGCAACGACGGCGTGGACACCCTCATCAGCGTGGAGCGGCTGCGCTTTGCCGACGTGAGCGTGGCGCTGGACATGGCCGCCACCGACGTCGCCGGCAAGACCGCGCTGGTGATGGCTGCCACGCTGGGGCCTGGCTTTATGCAGGACAAGGGCTGGGCCGGCACGTTCTTGAAATTCTTCGACAGCGGCGCCAGCGTGGCCACCGGCACCTCGCTGCTGGTGGACGCGGGCATCATGGCCGCCTTTGCCGGCGGTGCGGACAACACCAGCTTCGTCAAGTTCGTCTATGCCAATGTCTATGGTGCCGCACCCGATGCCAGCACACTGGCGTCGCTGGTGGCGCCGTTGAACGCGCACACCACCACGCAGGCCGCATGGATGGCCGAGATGGCGCTGTCCAGCGCCAACCAGCAGCACGTGGGCCTGGTGGGGCTGGCGGCCGGTGGCTGGCAGTACCAAGCTTGACGCGAACGGCCCATCCCCGCCACCAAACAAGGTAACAACACATGCCCACGCCAAGCGGCTATAGCCCCGCCATCAGCATCAGCGCCACGGGCAACAACCTGGTTGACGCCTTGCTGTCCGGTACCAAATGGGCCACCGGCCAGCTGACCTACAGCTTCATCACGCCGAACTCGGTGTTTGACGTCTATTACTACGCCGGCCTGACTGCGGCGGTGCAGGGCTTGAGCGCCCCACAGCAAGCCGCCGTGACACAGATGATGGCCAGCATCTCCAACGTGTGTGGCCTGACGCTGACCGCGGCAGCGGACACAGCCACCTCGGTGGGCGACATCCGCGTGGGCTTTTCCGGCAGCTACGCCTTCAACGCCGACGTGTCGGCCTACCGCCCCGCCGGGGAGGCATCGGCCGGGGACGTCTGGCTGAACCCAGCTTTCAAGGAATGGGTAAACGGCGAGGTGCTCACGCCCTATGCCAACTCGCCCTTTCTCGCGGGGGACTACGCCTACCCGGACATCCTGGCCGGCATCCTGGTGGGCCTGGGCGCCAACTTCGCGGGCAACCCGCCCCTGGGGGCCACAGCCTTGCCCAGCGCCTTCAACGGCATGGAATACACCGTGTTGGCGACCCGCTACAACGCCAGCTTCCCGGGCATGGATGGGCTCAACTTCTTTCCCACCACCCCCATGCTGCTGGACATCGCGTTGTTGCAAGCCATGTACGGGCCCAACACGAACTACAACGCGGGAGACACCACCTACACCTACACGGACGCGGTGGACAAGTTCTACAACGAGACGCTGTGGGACGGCGGCGGCAACAACACCATCGCCTACAACGGCGCCACCTACTCCATCATCGACCTGCGCGAAGGGCATGGCAGCTACTTGGGCAATGATGTGTTCGTCTACAAGGGCAGCACGACCTATTCCATTCCCAATGTGTGGATTGCCTACGGCACGCACATCAACAATGCCGTGTCGACAGGGCCCGCGCAAATGGAGTTTTACGCCAACGACAACGGCAACACCCTGACCGGCGGCGGTAGCGCGGACTACTTTGAAGGCGGTGCCGGCGCCGATGTGCTGCGTGGCAACTCGGGCAACGACACGATAGATGGCGGCGGTGGCATCGATGTGGCCATCTATGGCAGCAAGCTGGCCGACTACCTGGTCAAGCAGGGGCCGGTGGCCGCAGCTGGCCTCACCGTGGCGGATGCGCGCATCAAACCCGGCAACGACGGCGCAGACCAACTGCTCAACGTGGAGCGGCTGCGCTTTGCCGACGTCGGCCTGGCACTGGACATGAGCGTCAACCAATCGGCCGGCAAGGCGGTGCTGACCATGGCGGCCACGCTGGGCTCGCTGTTCGCGCAGGACAAGGGCTGGGCCGGCACGTTCCTGAAATTCTTCGACAGCGGCGCCAGCGTGGCCACCGGCACCTCGCTGCTGGTGGACGCGGGCATCATGGCCGCCTTTGCCGGCGGCGCGGACAACACCAGCTTCGTCAAGTTCGTCTACACCAACGTCAACGGCCAGGCGCCCAGTGCCGCCACGCTGGCCACCCTGGTGGCGCCGCTGAACGCGCACACCACCACGCAAGCCGCATGGATGGCCGAGATGGCGCTGTCCACCACCAACCAGCAGCACGTGGGCCTGGTGGGGCTGGCGGCCAGCGGCTGGCAGTTCGCGCCGGCGTAGGCCACCCGCTGCGCTTTATCCACCAACCGGTGGATGCGGCGCGGGCGCGGATTCCCTAGCATCCATGGCAAAACGGTGTCACGGCCAAGCCGGTGGCCCGATGACGTCGCACACGTCAGCCACAGGAGGGCGCCATGGAGCAGACGGTACTGACACAGATGGTGGAGGCGATCGCCGCGCTGGGCACCACGTCCTACGCGCTGGTGGACGCCAGCAAGGTCGCCCGCAGCGGCGGCGCTTCCAATTTTGGTTTTGACGAGATCGAGGCGGCAGTGTTCCGCCTGTACTGCCCGGCGCCGGACGACGGCGACTTCAATGCCGTGCGCGATGCACTGCGCACCAGGGGCCAGGCGCTGTTGGACAGCAAAGGCGCGCTGGCGTTGCGCGAACTGCTGGGCACGTTGCATGGCAACTGGATCAACGGGGTGGCGCTGGTTGACCAGAAGGCGATTGCCAAGTCGCTGCTGAAACTGCAGCTGTCGGCCGTCACGGCGCCGTCGTTTGCGGCCGGCACGGGCGTCAGCCCCCAGGTGCTGGCCAGCGTTGCCGCCAAGATGAACGCGGGCCAGCGGCTGGAGGACGCCGAGGTCAATGTGCTGGGCCGCTTCGACGTGGCGCTGACGGCGCTGCTGGACGAAGGCTACCAGCGCGCCGACCAGATGTACCGCAACGCCTGCAAGCTGGTTGCCGGCGCGGTGGCTGTGGCGCTGGCGCTGTGCTTTGGTGCTTTGTATGGTGCGCCGCTGTGGCAGGCCCTGATCTGCGGCCTGGTGGCGGTGCCGCTGGCGCCGCTGGCCAAGGACATCACCTCGGCGCTGACGGCGGGCGTCAAGCTGGCGCAGGGCATCAAGAGGTAGCGCATGACCTGGTTCATTGACCTGCGCGAAATCCCCAGCGGCGGCTCCACCGCCAGGCAGGCCAGGCTGTGGGACGACGGCAACCGCCTGTTGGACGACGCCGAGTTGGCCAAGCAGGTGCGCAACCAGGACCTGGTGCTCGTCACCCACGGCTTCAACGTCGGGCGGCGCGCCGGCGTGGCGCACATCAGCCAGTGGCAGGCCGGCTACCAGCTTGCCGCGCAAACGCTGTTCGTGGGCGTGCTGTGGCCGGGGGATTCGCGCTTCTTCCCCATCATTGACTATCCGTGGGAGGGCAGCGAGGCCATCCGCAGCGGCCAGCTGCTGGCGCGCTACCTGAACCAGTTTGCCGCCAGCGCGCGCGCGGTGTCCTTCGTCTCGCACAGCCTGGGTGCGCGCATGGTGCTGGAGGCCGTGCGGCACCTGAGCCGGCGCACGCGCCGCCTGGTGCTGATGGCCGCCGCGATAGAAAACGACACGCTGTCGCACGAATATGCCGACGCAGCCGCCAAGGTCGACCTGGTGCACGTGGTGGCCTCGCGCGAGGACTGGGTGCTGGAATACGCCTTCCCCAGCGGCAACCTGGTGGGCGACATCGTGCGCTGGCAGCACCCGTATTTTGCCGAGGCGCTGGGCCGCAACGGCCCGGCCGGCCCCCCCGCCGCCGGCCAGGTGGCGCCGTTGTGGCAGGCCCCCGACGACTGGGACTACGGCCACCTGGACTACCTGCCCGGCGACCCGCTGGCCGCCGTCTGGCCGCCACCCGCAGCGCTGCCCACCGACACCACCGCTGAGCCGACCAACCCGCCCGATGACCTGTGGAAACCCGTGTGGTCGGCGCAGGTGGGTTCCACGGCGCTGAAGTAGGCACCGGGTAGGCGCCGGGTCAGCCGGGTGGCTGGGGGTGGCGCTTTTTTGTTTGACAGGGAGGACGTATGAAAACAGCTTGTGTGTGGGCGGCGGCTGCCGCCATGGGTCTGCTGGGCGGGGGCAGTGCCTGGGCGGTGGAGGCCTGCACGGCCGACGCCAAGGCCGATGTGGACCTGCAGGTGCAGTGCGCCAACGAGGCCGCGCGCGATGCCAAGTGGCTCGCCGACCAATTCGACGCCCGGCTCCAGCGCCTGGGGATGGTGAGCATCGATGACACCCAGGCCAAGCGCAAGCGCATGGCCCGGGCCTTTGCCACTGTCAGCGGAAGAAGCGAAGCGGTCGGCGAAGCGGTGAAGGCGGCAGACAAAGCCGCCAAGGCCGCGGTGGCCGCGCGCGCGCAGCTGTATGCCGCCCAGGGCACGGCGGTGAGCACGGCCGACATCATGGCGGAAGCCGCCAAGCAAGCGGCGGCCGACAAGAAAGCCGACGACGCCCTGGCCGCCGCCAAGCTGAAATTCACCAAGGCCCGGGACGCATTTGACGCCGCCAGGGACACTGCGACGTACGCGTTGTATGTCGAGGCGCGCGATGCGCTGAAGGACCAGCTGAAGGCCACCGACAAGCAGCGCGCCGAAACGCTGGCAGGCCCCGAACTGGCCAAGGCCGCCGACAAGACGCTGGCGCAGGCCGCGCGCGACGAGGTGCATGCCCAGGTGACCAAAGCCGTGGCCGCGCGGGACGACGCCTGGAAGGCGGGCAACCGGGCGCTGGCCCTGGCGGACCTGGCGCTCAAGAGCGACGACGCAGTGCTGGGCTACGACGACAAGCCCGATTCTCCCTGGCCCGGGCTGCACCAGGCGACCCAGTTCATCAAGGCGCTGGAGCACCACCCGGACGTGGCCGCCTATGTGGGCGGCTCGGGCATGACGCTGACCAGCACGGCCGGTGGCGGCAACGTCAGCCTGAAGAAGACTTTCGAGTCCTGGAGCGGGCGCGACACCCAGTTGGCCATGACGCTGAACGCGCCGTTCGACGCCGGTACCAAGGGCGTGTCGCCACTGCTGGCCAACAACGCCCGGCTCAACGAACTGGCCGGGGCGGCATCCGTCACCCTGAGCGGCAGCATGCTGGTGCCGCGTTCGCTGGAGACGCCGCAGCGCACGGGCTTCTGGCTCGGCGGCTGGGAGGCCACGTTGGGCTACCGCCGGCTGGAGTACTACGACACCGCCTTCGACCCCGCCAGCGTGGCCGCCGCCAAGAAGGTGCCCGAGCCCATGAGTGTGGCCGACCGCCAGCTGAGTGTGGCGCTGCTGGGCGGCTACATCCCCGACGACACCAGCTACGCCTTCCTGGCCCGCTGGTCGTACAGCGGTGCGAAGAAGAGCCAGGAAGAAAAGTCCTTCTGCGCGCCGTCCGCCACACCACCCTACACCGACTGCGTCAGCGGCCCGGTGGGTGCGCCGGTGGACCGCAAGACGCAGGTCATCACCTTCGAGTTCCGCAAGGCGTTGGGCAAGGTCGCCATTGCGCCAGCGCTGAGCTACAACAACAAGGGCGTCAAGGCCGTTGAGCTGCCGATCTACCTGGGCGTGTTCTCCAGCGCCGCAGACGTGTCGGCCGCCACACCCACCGGCTTCAACGGCGGCGTGTCGCTGGGCTGGCGCAGCGACACCAAGGGCTCCATCAGCGTGTTCGCCGGGGTGCCGTTCTCGCTGTTCGGTGGCGGACCCTGAGGCCCTGTCTGTGGGGGGCGTTGTGGGCGGGATGCGCGTGAGAAAATCGCCCAAAGGACGCCCCCGCCATGAGTACCTCCACCCCACCGCCGCTGCGCATCCGCCCGCTGGAGCGCGAAGACCTGCGCTTTGTCCATGACCTGGACAACAACGAGACGGTGATGCACTACTGGTTCGAAGAGCCGTATGAGGCCTTCGTGGAGCTGTGCGACCTGTACGACAAGCACATCCACGACCAGACCGAGCGGCGCTTCATCGTCGAGAACGGCGGCGAGCGCGTGGGCCTGGTGGAGCTGGTGGAGATCAACCACATCCACCGCCGGGCCGAGTTCCAGATCATCGTGGCGCCCGAGCACCAGGGCAAGGGCCACGCCAAGGCGGCCACGCGGCTGGCGATTGAATACGCCTTCTTCGTGCTCAACCTGTACAAGCTGTACCTGATTGTGGACGTGGACAACGCCGCCGCCATCGGCATCTACCGTAAGCTGGGCTTCACCGACGAGGGCACGCTGCGCAGCGAGTTCTTCGTCAACGGCGAATACCGCGACGCGCTGCGCATGGCGCTGTTCCAGCCCGAGTTCATCGCCGCACGCAAGGCGGCAGGCTAGGGTTCAGCCGGCCGGCGGCCGCTGCTGCCGCACGCCCTGCAGCGCGTCCACCACCACGCGCACGCGTGGCGGCAGCAGGCGCCCTGAGGGGTACACCACCTGGATCGGCATGGGCTCGGGCCGGCTGCGCGGCAGCAGCTCCACCAGTTCGCCACGCGCCAGCAGGGCGGCTGCCAGCATGTCGGGCAACTGGCAAATGCCCATGCCCAATTTGGTCGCCGCCAGCAGGCCTTCGGTTTCGCCCACGCGGGTGTGGGGTGGGGGCTCCAGCTCCACCGCCACGCCGCGCTGGCGGAATTGCCAGGGCCGGTCGCGGCCGCTGGTGGGCAGCCTGAACACCACCGCGCGGTGCTGGGCCAGGTCCTCGATGCGCCTGGGCGCGCCGCGCGCGCGCACATAGGCCGGGCTGGCGCACAGCACCAAGCCCTGCTGGTCGATCTTGCGCGCCACCAGGGTGGAATCCTGCATGCGGCCTATGCGCACGGCCAGGTCCACGCCATCGCGCACCAGGTCTATCTTGGTGTCGGTCAGACGTATGTCCATGCGCAGCGCCGGGTGCTGTTGCGCCAGCCGGGCCAGCACCGGCATGACGAACTCACGGCCATAGAACACCGGCAGGTCGATGCGCAGCGTGCCGCTGGGTTGTGCCCTGCTGCCGGCGGCCTCGGCCTGCAAGTCCTCCACCTCGGCCAGCACGCGCTGGCAGCGCTGGAACAGGCGCTCGCCATCGGGCGTCAGCGTCACCAGCCGGGTGGTGCGGTGGAACAGCTTCACGCCCAGCGAGGCCTCCAGCCGCCCCACGGCCTTGGCCAGTGTGGACGGTGCCACACCCTGCTCGCGCGCCGCGGCGGCAAAGCCGCCGTGCTTGGCGGTTTCAGCGAAGGCGATGAACTGCTGCAAGCCTTGCATGGGTGCGAATTAAGGAATAAGTATCCTTAATGATACGGCATAGCCGGCGCTTCTCAAGCCAATCGAACCTGCCCACAATGCGGGCAACGCAGTGCCAAGGGCCAGCGCCCCGCACACATCCACAGGGACTTTTCAAAGGAGAAACAGCATGCCCGTGATCGACCAAACACCCATGCAAGCCACCGAATTGCCCGGCCTGCAGCACAGCACCTGGGCCGGCGCCGCCGATGGCCTGCAGCAGATTTCCGTCTGGCGCCAGAGCGTGGCGCCGGGCAACGGCACGCCGCCGCACAGCCACGACTGTGACGAGGTGGTGCTGTGCCTGGGCGGCCGCGGCGAACTGCACAGCGAAGGCCGGGTGCAGCCCTTCGGCGCCAACAGCACGCTGGTGCTGCCGCGCAACCAGGTGCACCAGTTCTTCAGCATGGGCCCGGGGCAGCTGGAAACCATTGGCATCTTTGCCGCCACGCCGGTGACCACCCGTGCGCCGGGCGGCGAACCGCTGGCCTTACCCTGGCGCACCTGAGCCGGCACGCGCGAGCAGGCATGACCTGACGCGGCGAGCCGGGTTGCCCTAACGCGCCGGGCCTGCCGGGTGGCATCCGCACCCGGACCCGGCCGACGAATCGCAGGCGTCTAATGCGGGATCGGTCTTGCACACGGCTGCGCGGCGGCGCGCCCACCAGATGCCGGCACCGGCCAGCGTCAACGCCGCCAACCCGGCCGCCGCCACTTGCATGGTCGGGCCACCCCAGGCGAATGTGCCCAGACCAGCCAATGACAACACGCTGGCCACGCTCAGGGCGGCGGGCACGGAGCAGCAAACGGCGCAGGCGCCCGCCAGCCCAAGCAGGGCGAGAATCGGTTTCTTCATGACTTCCATTTCACGGTGAGGCCGGGCGTATTCCCGTACACTGACTCTAAGACCTCAAGTAACTTGAGATGCAAGGAGTTTGTGATGATCCCCCTGCCGGGCGAAGGGCAATTGAGCATTGGTGCGTTGGCGCAGCGCACGGGTTTTGCCGTGTCAGCGATCCGGTACTACGAAGAAGTCGGCCTGATTCCGCCGCCTGTGCGCAGGCCAAGCGGTCATCGGGTCTACACCGAGGCGGTGCAGGAAGTGCTGACGCTGATCCGCCACTGCCGGGACTTCGGCTTTTCGATCGAAGAGACCCGTGCGCTGGTCTTGCTGTCATCGAGTGACGAAAGCGACTGTGTCGAAGCCAGAGACATCGCCCAGGTGCATTTGACGGCCGTGCGGGCCAAGCTGAAGGAACTGCAGAATCTGGAGCGCAGCCTGAGCAAGTTTGTGCGGGCCTGCTCCGACCAGTGCATCGGCGGGCCGGCTCCGAAGTGCACGATCTTGAAGGACCTCAGCGCGAGGGATACACGCCTGGCCGCGCCAAGCGGTTGCTGCGGCTGAGCCGCGAGAAGGAGCAACACCATGCCCCGGTACCTGATTTCGTTCGATGATGGTTCGATGGACCACATTCCACAGGCAGACTGGCCGGCCGTGGGCGAGGCCTCGCACGCCGTGGTCCGCCAGGCCAAGGCCGCCGGCGTCTGGATCTTCGGCGGTGGCCTGCTGCGCCAGCAAGCGACCATCGTGGCCCCCGACGGCAGCATCACGGCAGGCCCGGTGCCTGAGACCAAGGCCGTCGTTGGCGGGTTTTGCATCATCGACGTGCCTTCGCGCGACGAGGCCCTGGTGTGGGCCGCCCGCGTCGCCGCAGGTTGCCGGTGCGCGCAGGAGGTCCGCGAGATCATGTTTGACCCGGAATCTTGAGCGGGGAGGGTGCTGACCGGCCGCTTGTGGTCGACATACGGATTCCAGGCGGCAGGGCCGCCCCTGGTTGATGGCGTGTCATGCCCAAAGCGGACTTGATCACATCTGACTATTTCATCCGGATCAACTGGACAAGCACGCGTCAAGTCTCCCGCGCCCTGACAAACCGTCAAAGGTCACCGACAACCACAGGCCCGGCCGCCCTGGCCACGGGTTATGATGATCGCAGTCTTTCCAGTTCACGCATCGCTGATTCATGATGCGGCATAGAGTCAGCGTCCATGCCTTCGCCAGCCGAGCCCGCTGACCTCGCGTCGCCAGTGCGCGCGCGCGCCACCACCCGCCTGGTGGTGCTGGTGGTGGAGCGTGATCCACACGTGCGCGAATTGGAAGCCCATTTCCTGCAAGAAGCCGGGTACGAAGTCAGCTTTGCCATTGACGGCCGCGAGGCCTTGGAGCAAGCACGCGCCAAGCTGCCTGACATCATCATCACCGAGATCTTGGTGCCCAAACTGGACGGCCTGGCGCTTTGCCGGCAACTGAAGTCCGATTGGCGCACGCGGGAAATCACCGTGTTGGTGTTCAGCATTTTGGCTGCCAGCAGCCGCGCCGCTGAAGCCGGCGCAGACGCCTTTCTGATGAAACCCCTGGCCGAACAGCGGTTGCTCAGCACCGTGAAGTCGCTCACCGAAAAACGAGAAAAACTGAAAGGATAGAGCGTCATGACCCACAACACCGAAGAGGACCGCCACCCGCAGTTGCAACGGCTGTCCACCGGCAATGCCGAACTCGACGCCATTCTCGGCGGCGGCTTTCCCGCCAACTCGCTGAATATTCTGATGGGTGAGCCCGGTAGCGGCAAGACGATCCTGGCTGAACGGTTGATGTTCGCCAACGCCGAACCCGAAGGACGGCCCATCCATTTCCTGACTACCCTGTCCGAGCCGGCAGACAAGGTGGTGCGTTACCTGCAGCAGTTCAGCTTTTACGACCCTGAAATGATGCTGGGCGCCATCAACTACAGCTCCATTGGGATGGAACTGGCGCAAGACGGGGTAGGCGCCCTGGTGCCGCTGCTGCGCGCGTTGATCCTTGAGCACCGGCCCAAGATCATCGTCATCGACTCGTTCAAGGCGATCCATGACCTGTCCACCTCCGTGCCGGAAATGCGCCGCATGCTGTACGAGGTCGGCGGCCTGCTGACCGCTTACGAGACCACGGCCTTCTTCGTTGGCGAATACAGCGCCGACCAGATATCGATCTTCCCTGAGTTTGCCGTTGCGGACGCCATGGTGGAGTTGTCACGCAGCAAGCTAAGCACCCGCGACGAGCGCTTTCTTCGCGTGCTGAAACTGCGCGGCAGCCAATACCAGGAGGGCTTCCACGCCTTTCGCATTGGCCGGGACGGGCTTGAGGTGTTTCCCCGCCTGGTGACGCCGGATGCGCCACCCAGCTACGACATCCTGACGGAACGCGTGCAGGTGGGCGTGGCCGGGCTGGACAAACTGCTCAATGGCGGTCTGTACCGGGGGCGCTCCACCTTCGTGCTGGGGCAGACGGGCGCGGGCAAAACCACGCTGAGCATGCAGTTCGTGATGCTGGGCATCAGCCTGGGGGAACAGTGCATGTACGTTTCGTTTGAGGAAAACCCCACCCAATTCGACACCCAGCTGCGCGCACTGGGCTTGGGCGCCGAAGACCCACGCCGCAAAAACCTGCACAGGCTGTATGTGTCACCGGTGGAATTGCAGATCGACAGCATCGTCGCCCAGCTTTATCGGACGGTGCGAAACTTCAAAATCCAACGCATCGTGATTGATGCCGTAGGCGATCTGCTTCTGACCACGGCGGACCCGCAGCGCCTGCACAACTACCTCTATGCACTGGCCCAGCATTTCGCGGTGGAAGGTGTCTCCAGCGTCTTCACCTACGAGACCATTGGCCGCGACCTGTTCTCCGACACGCGCATGAGCGCACTAGCCGACAACATCTTCTACCTCGGTGTGAACCTGAGCTCACGGCGCGCGCACCGCACGTTGCGCATCATCAAGGCCCGCGGCATCGCGCATGACCTGGACGAGCACGACTTGAAGATCAGCGCCGATGGCGTTGAGGTGCTCTAGCGTGGAAGCCGCGCGGCCCCACACTGACAAACGCTCCCAACAGCTGCGCAAGCTCACGGCCGTCAGCCGCGCGTTGACCTATGCCGTCTCACTGGGTGAAGTCCTTGACCTCACCGTGCGCCGCGCCGCCGAGCTGCTGGACGCCGAGCGCGCAGTGCTGATGTTGGCTGACGAGGAAGGCCTGCTGTCCGTCAAGGCATCTTGCGGGCTGGAGGACGAGGTGTTGGACGATTTCCACGAGCCATTGCAGGAAACGCTGATCGTCCGGGTCCAAAAGCTGCTGCGCACATCGAGCGATACGCACTTCCTGGGCGTGCCCCTGGTGGTGAACGGCGAGGTGACCGGCCTGTTGGCCGTGGCCTGCCCGGATTCAGCAGGCGATGCCGATGAACTGGAATGGTTGCTGTCCGCTTTGGCTGACCAGGCTGCCGTGGCGCTGGAAAAGACTCGCCTTGACCTGACCGCCGAATTCCGCGAGCGGCTGATCGGCATTGTCAGCCACGACCTGCGCAACCCGGTGTCCGTGATCCTGATGGCCACCGCCACGCTGCGCCGCTGGGAGCAACTGGACGCGGCGGGGATCGCCAAGCTGATTACCCGCATCGAGGGGGCGGGACGGCAGGCCAGCGCGCTGATACGCGATCTGCTGGATTTCACCCAGGCCAGGCTGGGTGGCGGCATCCACATCAGCCCCAAGGCGGCTGACCTGCACGTGATCGTCAGCCAGGTGGTGGAAGAGCTGGAGATCGCCTATCCGAACCGCCGCATCACACTGGAGCAGTCGGGCAATGGGCAAGGACAGTGGGATGCAGCCCGCCTGGCGCAGGTCATGGGCAATCTGCTGGTCAACGCCATCAAGTACAGCCCGGAGGACTCGGCGGTGCAGGTGAAAACCACCGGGGAAAGTGGCCATGTGCAGATCGTGGTGCACAACGCCGGGGCGGCCATCCCTGCAGAGCGGCTGCCGGACCTGTTTGAGCCCATGCAACGCGCGACCTCTGAACTGACCAACGACCACCGCAGCGTTGGGCTGGGCCTGTACATCGTCAAACACATCGTAGAAGCCCACGCAGGCCAGGTGCGAGCGGAATCAGCGGATGGCAAAGGCACCACGCTGACAGTTTTGCTGCCGCGAGCTGGATCCCCCGAGTCCGCTGAAGGTTAAACCGCCATCTCATATGTCGACCACAGCCGACCTGCCATGCACGCCAGCGCACAGACCGGGCAATGGATCGGGGTTAAGCTACAGGCATTACACATGCATCCAAGGCGCCCATGAACACCACCCGAATCATTGCCATCCTGCTGATTGTTGCCGGAGGACTGGGCCTGGTTTACGGCGGCTTCAGCTACACCAAGGAAACCACCGGCCTGAAGCTGGGGCCGCTGGAAGTGAAGGTGCAGGAGAAAGAGCGCGTCAACATCCCCCTGGTGCTGAGTGGTGCCGGGGTGCTGCTGGGCATCGTCCTGCTGGTGGTCGGCCGGAAAAAGTAGCGCTACAAACCCGAAAATCTTCGCGACCTGGCGAAGGCGTGAATTGATGGTGTCGTGTGCCACGCCGGATGGCAACCTTGTGGTGACGCTGGCCCCGGCGCTGGTGTCTTCGGCTTGCCCGCGGCCCCTCCTTGAGCACTGACCGCCTGGTGCCCCAAGCTGGCACTCAACGTGTATGAGTCGGACGGCCGCAATACGGCGCATCTGCGGCTGTTGTGCAGCGACGGCGGACCACGGTGTGACCGCTGCAGGCTGGCTGTCTGACTGAATCAGATTGGACATTTCCAGCGGTCAAACATTCCTTCAACCAAACCATGGCTTTCATTCAATCTCCTCGTTTGCTTACTTAGCGGAGCCTTCTGAAATGACTTTGTCGATTTCCCCGCTGCGTTTCATGTCCTGCAGTGCTTGACTGAGCCGGCTGGCGCAGGGGCTTGAACGCAGATTGGGGGCGACCCAAAGCTTGACAATACGCCGGCCCAAGGCAATTGGCGGTGCAAACAGGCTGGGCGACAACTTCATTTGCTTGGCCGCGACAATGAAATTCTCACGCACACCAATGGCGGCATCCAGTCGACCTTTGCTCAGCATCTCCAATTGATGCCGGGGACTCAGGACCGAGTATTTGTGGATGCGATCATTGCGGTCAAATGCCTCGTGGTACGTGGGGCCTCTGAGTACACCCACCGTCTTTCCCTCAAGGTCCCCAAGTTCTCGCAACTTGCTTGCCTGCGGTAACCAGACCTCAATGTGCAAGTACGCAACCTCACCCAGAGTGACCGCGCCCCGGTTCAAGTCGTCGCGGTCAAGCATGATGGTGGCTTGCGCGGCATTGCTTGTGACTTCGGCCACCGCGCGAGGTATGGGGGTCAGGCGCTGCTCCATCGCGCAGCCACTTCGCTCAGACAGCCGGCTGAATAGGGTTGCATAAATTCCCCGTGGCCGGCCGTCGGAGCCGGCCATTCCCCATGGGGCGATGTCAATGACATCGGCGTACGATTTCGCAGTGGACTCTGCCGGTCTGACGGCATCCTGAGCCCAGGCCTGGGACCCCATCAACAACGCCGCCATCACCGCAAGAATCCGTTGATCTGACCTCATGGTGGCAAGTTCATTGATGAGTTGAAGGTCTATAGACCCATCTTGGTTTGAAGCCCTGGGTCCGTAGATACAGGCGGCTTGAGGTGTTGCGCGCGCGCCCTTGCCAGTGAAATAGCGCATGGGGGACAATGCAATCGTACCGATAAACCAGCCTTTTGTCTAAGACAATTATCAAGATCGAAACCCAACTGTCGATTGCTTCCGTGTCGCAGGAGACACTGATTGGCAAGGAGGTGTTGCGCAAGTGGGAAGCCCGGTATGGCTTCCCAATGCCGGCGCGGGACGCATCGGGTAACCGAATCTACTCACCCGATGATGTTGCGCGGCTGCGGCTGATCAAGATCCTGATGGATGGCGGCAGGCGCCCGGCAGAAGTCGTTCCCCTGCCGGATGCCGCGTTGAAAGCGCTGGTGGCAAGCACTACTGCGCCAAGCCATCATCCACGCTCAGCAGCGTCGCGAAACATCAAGGCCTGGCTGAGACTCCGCGACCCAGCAAGACTGCGTGACAACCTGCAGCGCGAGTTGGACAACGTGGGACTTGAGCATTTTGTCTCCGAAGTCATGCCGGGGCTGAACCATGCGGTCGGTGAGGCCTGGGTGCGTGGAGACATTGCGGTGCATGACGAGCATGCGTATTCCGATGTCATTCAGGACATCGTGCGTCAGGCGATTGCTCCCCTGCGCCCAGCCGCAGGTTCGCCTCGGATACTGATAACAACCCCCGAAGGAGAGCCGCACGCGCTTGGCATCTTGATGCTCAAGGCGTTCTTGCTTTCATACGGTGTCAACTGTGTGTCACTGGGTGCTCAGACGCCAGTCGACGACATTGGCACGGCGGCGCAGCACTTCGCTGCGGACATTGTGGCGCTTTCATTCAGTGAAGGCTTTCCCAAGCGACGGGCGCTCTCGATCATCATCAATGTGCGCAGGGAACTGCCTCGCTCAGCACGGCTTTGGGTCGGAGGGCAGGGCGCCCAGAACCTGGCAAGAAAGCCTCACGGCGTCCGCGTTTTTGCCGATTTTTCGGAGGTGATGCTTGAGATCGGAAAATGGCGTTCATCCCAAAAGCCTGACGTCCATTTGTAGCGTGTACAGACGTGTGACCACTGCGCAGGTGTTGTCAACTTTCGAAGCCTGAAAGTCATCAATGCGATCCCAATCAGGATTGCAACGACGAAATGAGCGGACATTTGACGGCACCTCGCACCGAACCACATTGAGAAACAAGTTGGTCCAGCGCAGTTTCAACACGTCGAAGGTCAGTCAGCTTTTCACGCACCATCTGCAGCTTGTGTTCGGCAAGACGGCGCGCCTCGCCACAGTGGGTGCCGTCTTCCAGTTTCAACAGTTCGGCCACCTCGTCCAGGCTGAAGCCCAGCCTTTGCGAGGCTTTGATGAAGCGAACGCGGCTCAGGGTAGCTGAGGCATAGCGGCGAATGCTGCCTTGAGGCCGCTGCGGCTCAGAGAGCAGACCTTTGCGCTGGTAAAAACGTATGGTCTCAACATTGACTGCCGCCGCCTCGGCCAGCGCGCCGATGGTGAGCGTTGGGGTATCAGTTGCCATTTTGCTTGACTCCGTACTTAGGTACGGAAGTAAGCTTATCTCATGCATTGGGATCTTGCCTGACAACGACCACCTGTCAGTGGTTGTCCGAGCGCGAGCGTTGCCCTAGGGTGTTGACGCCGCGATCGCGTATCAACTGCCCGCCCATCCAAGCCAAACAGAACTGCTGCGCATGACCAAAGGCAAATGCATGCCAGGGCGCGCCCGCATACCTCGCGGCGCGATTTCTTTCGGCATTGTGCAGAAATACCACGACCGGCGACACATGCCCGGATGTGTGCGACGTCACACATATGGCGGTTACCCCCGTCCCTACACTGGCCGGGGAACAGGTGCATTGGCCCCAAATTCAGAAAAGACATGCATGGGAACTCTTGTGATTTTCTGTCCGTTTTGCAGGGCTGAATTGTCATCCAACCTCAACGATGACCAAGACCTGAGACCGTCGCCGACAGTCGTAGATCGCTTTTACAAACATTGCCCAAGCTGCACCAGCGCAGTTGCCTTCACGCGAACCGCAGGCGGTCAACTGCTGCCAATGGATCTCACTTTGCGTTGGGCGGTATCTGGGTCGGCCGCTCTGGCTGTGGAGCCCTTCTCGCTGGACTGCCCATTGTGCAGGTCGCAACTCTCACCAGACATTGACAACGATCCAGCCGTTCGGGGAACACAGCATGACGAGGATGAGCTCTACAAGACGTGTCCCAATTGCCGCATCAACATCAAGCTGAAAAAACTGGCCGACAACAGGTTGGCACTCGCGGACTGGAGTTCAACGTTGCCGCCCGGAGATGGCTGGTGATGTCCAAGGGCCCGCAACTCGAGAACGCTCTGCATGAAAGGATCGCCGGGCTGGAGAAGGAATGGGCAGCCAGCCATGGCGATTTCATGGTGGCCAGGCAAAACGCTCGCCTCAAAGCCATGGCAATTCGAGAGGCGTGGATCAAGTTCGCAGCCGGTATGGGCCCAGCCCCCAGATCGGGCGATCTCGAAGCTGAGAAGCAGTTGTTTCTCGCGGAAGAAGAGGCACTCAACATGCGTGATGACGTGATGCGCCGAATTGTTTCGGCACTGACAAGGGTGTAGTCACTTCGGGGCAAATCTGGCTGTCCGGGCGCTGCCGCCACCCATCCAGAGCCCTTTCATCCAGGGCCCACGTCGTGGACTTGTCGATAAAAAGGGTTTCAGGAGGAATGGGCGATGGGCAGACTGCGCAGGCGCTTTTTGCTTTTGTTGGGGATGGTGGTGCTGGGTGGCGTCAGCCTGTGCCAGCCTAACCAAGCGGCAACTGCGCCAGCCCCACTGGATATTTACGTGGAGGACGCTGCCGACCCGTTTTCAAGGCCGGATGGCACCGGCTACGCCAACGACCTCGTGCGCGCGGCCTATGCCGCCTCGGGTGTTGTCGTGAACCTCAAGGTGGTGCCTTACGCTCGCTGTAAACAGCTTGTGCTGACAGCCAAGGTGCCGGTCTGCGTCAGCATGTCGTGGGACCCCGAATTCGAGGGGCGCATCAAGTTTTCGGATCAGCCGCTGATATCCGTCTTCCCGGTCTATTTTGAGAACGTTGCCCAGCCGCTGAAGGCCCGCAGCGAGGCCCAGTTAGGCCCAGGGTTGACCATCGGTGTGGTGCATGGTTACGAGTACCCCCAGTCGGTCATGCGTGTTCAGGCGCGTGGGGCCGTATTTGAAGCCAACCGTGACGAGCGTACCAGCCTGAAAAAGCTGGCCGCCGGTCGTATCGAGGCCGCTATGGTGATGTCCAATGAGCTGACCAGCGTCGACCGTTGGTTGGACGAAGCAGGCGTGCGCGGCAAAGTGCGACTTGCTTTCCCCAGCGCCATGGGCGAACAGGGCTACCTGGGCGCCAGCACCACCCACCCCCAGGGGCTATGGGCACTGGAAAGTTTCAACCGCGGCTTCAAGATCATCAATGGCAACGGCGCTGCGCAGCGGTTGAAGCTGGCGTGGAAGAGGCGGCTGCAGTGAGCCAGCTTCTTTCGCGTGCCAAGGACTAGACCGATCCGTTCAATTGTTCAAACTGGAGCCCCCATGGACAACCTTAAGATCTCCACCCGCATCACCCTGATGCTCGGCATTTTGGCCGTGTTGTTGCTGGCGATTGGCTGGCTCGGACTCAATGGCATGAGCCAAACCAATGCCGGGCTGAAAACCGTCTATGAGGATCGGGTCGTTTCGTTGGGGCAATTGATGGATGTCCAGCGTGACTTGCTGCGCATCCGGGTGGCAGTGAACAAGGCGATGGCAATTGCCAAGCCAGAGATATCCAAACCTGCCATGAATGATGTGGACATTAACCTGGCAGCCTTCGACAAGGTCTGGAAGGAGTACATGGCAACCTACCTGACCCCCAAAGAGGCTGAGACCGCCAAAGCTTTGGACGCCGCGGAAAAGCGCTATGTGAGCGACTACCTGCGGCCCATTCAGAAAGCGATCCGAGCCGAAGATTACGATGGCGCCCGTAGTCTGATGGCGGACAAGGACGAGCAGACCTATGGTCCCCTGCGCACGGCGATCGTTGGATTGACCGACATTCAACTGGATGTGGCCAAGACGGAATACGGCGACGCAACTCAACGTTACAGCAGCGCGCGCTTGGCAGTATTGGCAGCTATCGTCATCGGTCTGGCATTCGCGGCAATTTTTGGGGTGACCCTGGTGCGCGGTATCAGCCAGGCGCTGCAGCAGGCCATGGACGCGGCCAACTCCGTCGCCCAGGGTGACCTGACCTACCGAATCCGGGCCGCCGGCCAAAATGAAATCACGCGGCTGCTCAAAACCCTGGCCGGCATGCAGGAGGGCCTGGTCAAGGTGGTGGCCTCGGTGCGTGCCGGTTCTGAAGGCGTGGCAAACGCCAGCGCCGAGATTGCCCAGGGCAACAATGACCTCAGTCAACGCACCGAAGAACAGGCCAGTGCCCTGGAGCAGACAGCCGCTTCCATGGAGGAGTTGGGGTCCACCGTCACCCAGAATGCCGACAATGCCCGCCAGGCCGACCAGCTGGCCAAGAATGCCAGCACCGTGGCGGTGCGTGGTGGCGAGGTTGTGGCGCAGGTGGTCGAAACCATGAAGGGCATCAACGACTCATCCAGGAAGATCGCGGACATCATCAGCGTCATCGACGGGATTGCCTTTCAGACCAACATCCTGGCGCTGAACGCCGCCGTGGAAGCCGCCCGCGCCGGTGAGCAAGGCCGTGGGTTTGCAGTGGTGGCCTCCGAAGTGCGTTCATTGGCCGGTCGATCGGCCGAAGCCGCCAAGGAGATCAAGCAACTCATCGGCACCAGTGTGGAACGTGTAGCGCAAGGCACATCCCTGGTGGACCAGGCCGGCACCACCATGACAGAGGTCGTGAGCGCCATCCGTCGCGTCACCGACATCATGGGGGAGATCAGTGCGGCGAGCAGTGAGCAAAGCCAGGGCGTGTCGCAGATCAGCGAGGCCGTGCAGCAAATGGATCAGGTCACGCAGCAAAACGCGGCGCTGGTGGAAGAGATGGCGGCCGCGGCTTCCAGCCTCAAGAGCCAGGCACACGATCTGGTGCAGACAGTTGCTGTCTTCAAATTGGATGCCGGAGTTGCGCACGTGCCCGCCACAGCCCCTGCGGCGATCAGGGCGCCCAAGCCGGTGGCTGCACCCAACAGACCGCCGCGACGTGCGCTGGGGGCGACAAAGGCAATCGACAGGGCGCCAGGAGCGCCTGAAGCCAAGGCCGCACCGGAAAGGTTACCAGCACCCCCCGCAGCCGACGGAGAATGGTCCAGCTTCTAGTCGCTGGCATGGGCACGGCGATGCAGGTCTACCCACCGGGCGGGCTTCCCGGCATGCGACGGCTCGATCTCATTGACGGTGAGCGATGCATCAAAATGGCATCAGGCCGCCCATGGCGGCGTGAAAGCCGGTGCGTCGCCCATGACCACCTGTCCACCGACCGGAAGCACCGCAACCGCGTGGAACGGCTCGGGTCCGTGGTTGGTTAAAGACAACACCGAATTGGCCGGCGCAGCAAATGCGCTGCCCGCAGGCAGTTCATGGGCAACACCGTCAACCTCGAGCAACGCGCACCCCTGCAGGGCCACAAAGGTTTCCTCGCGGGTCACCCTGTGTGGCTTGCCGGGTGCACCAGGCTGCACGACGACACGCCAGACGGCGTTTTCATGCGAGCCACGGCTCGGCGACGTCAGCCCGATGAAGGTGACGCCAGGAAGCTCGAAAACTGGCGCGTTGTGTTGTGAGATCATTGACATGATGTTTCCTGTAGATAATTAACTAAAGTATATTAACCAAGGTAAAGTATGTCAAGTGAGCCTGACATCGACTTCGGCGTGCTGCTGAATGTCGCCTTCAGTTCATTCAAGGCTGCGCTGCAAAATGACCTCGCGATGGCGGGTTTCGACGACATAGGGCCATCGTTCGGCTATGTGTTCCGTTTTCTGTCGGACTCATCTTGCAACCTGAGTGAATTGGCAGCCCATCTGCAGATGACGTTGCCCGGTGCGCTGAAGGTGGTGGACGACATGGTTGCCAAAGGCTATGTTGCCCGAAGCGCAGACCCCGTTGACAAGCGGGTAAAACGCCTCAGCCTGACGCAGCGGGGAAATTCTGCTCTGAATCGCGCCCGGGAATTCCACGCCAGGTGTGAGCAGGCTTTGGCCGATCGCTTTGGCCGGCGGCACCTGGCCGCGACGCGGCAGGTGCTGGAGGCATTGGCCACGGCACAAGCGGAGCCTCGGCGCTTCAGGCCGCGACCCGCATGAATTAATTTTGCAAAAAAGACCGCTGGCGGCAAATCCAAAACCGCGTTGGCACCGTATACGTCCTATGAATGCCTTGCCCATGCCCCATGTGCCGGACGGCGCCATGCTCGTGGCGCTGCTGGCACAAGGTTTGCCGTTTGCCACCGCCACCCCTGCCCATCGCATGCCTGATGAAGACCTCGACCTGCGCCTGACGGCCCTGCTGGACAGGGTCGCCCGGCAGGACCGCGACGCCCTGGAGGCGCTGTACCACAGCACCTGCGGCAAGCTGTATGGCCTGGCCGTGCGCGTGGTGAGCAACCGCGAGGCGGCAGAGGACGTGCTGCAAGAGAGCTTTCTGTACATCTGGCGCAGCGCCGCCAGCTACCGCGCCACGCTGAGCCCGCCGCTGGCCTGGATGGGCCTGGTGGTGCGCAGCCGCGCGCTGGATTGGCTGCGCCGCCAGACCGCCGAGCGCGCCACGGTAACGCAGGAGCTGGACGAAGAACTGGCCGAAACCATCCCCGGCGACTTTCCCAACCCCATGGACACCACTGCCGCCAGCCAGCAGGCCTGGGCGTTGCACCAGTGCATGGACCGCTTGGCAGGCCCGCAGCGCGAGGTGATCAGCCTGGCCTACTACCGCGACCTCAGCCATTCGGAGCTGGCCAGCGAACTCAAACTGCCGCTGGGCACGGTGAAGACCTGGATACGGCGCTCACTGGAGCAGTTGCGCGCCTGCCTGGCCCGCCTGGCCTGAGGGACCGCGATGGGCCTGAACCACCACCCCGACTTGCTGGACCGCGTGGCGGCCAGCCATGCGCTGGGCACCCTGCGCGGCGGCGCGCGCCGCCGCTTTGAAACCCTGGCGCGCGAATCGCCCAGCGTGCGCGCCGCTGCCTTGCTGTGGCAGGAGCGGCTGGGCGCGATGACCGAGCTGGCCCCGCCGCAGCAACCCGCAGCCGCCGTGTGGCTGCGCATCGACAACCTGGTGCGCGCGCAGCTGGCGGCGCAAGCTGCTGCCGCACGCACCGCCCAGGCCCGCCAGTCCGCTGCCACCGCACGCACCCCTTGGTGGTCGTCATTGAGCCTGTGGCGCGGCGCCAGCCTGGCCGGCGCCCTGGCCGCTGTGCTGGCGCTGGTGAACACCGTGCAGGTGCGCCAGCAACTGGGCACCGACGTGGCCACCCTGCAGGCCCGACTGCTGGCCAGCGAGCAGGTGAAGTATGTGGCGGTGCTGCAGGACGCCAAGTCCCAGGCCTCCATGCTGGTGACGTTCGACCCGCAGGCCAACAAGCTGACGCTGCAGCGGCTGGGGGATTTCCGCGAGGCGGCGGACAAGTCACTGCAGCTGTGGGCTTTGCCACCCGGCAGCGCACCGCGTTCGCTGGGCGTGCTGGAAGGCGGCCCGGTGGTCAAGCTGACAGCCGCCGACCGTGACGTGGACCAGGTGCCCACGCTGGCCATCAGCGTGGAGCCCAAGGGCGGCGTGCCCAGCGCTGGCGGCCCCACAGGGCCGGTGGTCTTTACCGGCAGCCTGATCAAGAAGCAGCTCTGAGCGCGGGGCCGCCCGGCCCGCCGCGAAGAAATTTGCAGACAGTTGAATCTGTTGCACTGGCGCCCGCGTACTTTCACCAGCGCACCGCCATTGCGAAGTTCCGCAGGTGTTGCGCCCGTGTTACCGCAACCCACACCCACGGTGTCTTTAAACAGAAGGAACTCCCTATGAAACCATTCACGACATCACCACGTGGAGGCCGCGCCGGCGGCGCTGCCTTCGCGCTGTGCGCCATCGCGGCAGCGTTGGCCGCTCCGCTGGCCGGGGCCTCCAGCCACCGCGAAGCGCCTTTCATCACCACCCAGCCCAAGGTGGACGGCGCCGACTTCTACATGTTCAGCAGCTATGAGCCGGGCCGCAGCGGCTACGTCACGCTGATCGCCAACTACCTGCCCCTGCAAGACGCCTATGGCGGCCCCAATTACTTTGCGCTGGACCCGGATGCGCTGTACGAAATCCATGTCGACAACAACGGCGATGGTGTGGAAGACATCAGCTTCCAGTTCCGCTTCAAGAACACGCTGAAAGACATCACGCTGCCGGTGGGCGGCAAGAACGTGTCCATCCCGCTGGTGCAGGCCGGCGGCCTGTCGGGCCAGAACCCGGGCGCGCTGAACGTGCGCGAAACCTACAGCCTGGACATCGTGCGCGGCGACCGCCGCAGCGGCGCGCGGGGCAGCGTCACCAACGCCGCCGACGGCACAGCCACCTTCGAGAAGCCGCTGGACTACGTGGGTGACAAGACCTTCGGCAGCAAGAGCGGCTACGACGCCTATGCCACGGCCCACACCTACAACGTGAAGATCCCCGGCTGTGCCGATGGCCGCGTGTTCGTCGGCCAGCGCAAGGACCCGTTCGCCGTCTCGCTGGGCAAGGTGTTCGACCTGGTGAACCTGAACCCGCTGGGCTCCACCTCGGGCAATGCCAATACCCTGGAGAACAAGAACATCACCTCGTTGATCCTGGAAGTGCCCACCGCCTGCCTGGCCACCAGCGCAGACCCGGTGATCGGCGCCTGGACAACGGCCAGCCTGCGCCAGGCCCGCCTGCTGTCGGGCAACCCGGCCTCGGGCCACCAGACCAGCGCCAAGAACGGCGGCGCCTGGGTGCAGGTGTCCCGCCTGGGCATGCCCCTGGTCAACGAGGTGGTCATCGGCCTGAAGGACAAGGACAAGTTCAACGCCAGCAAGCCCAAGGACGATGGCCAGTTTGCCGACTACGTGACCAACCCCACGCTGCCGGCCCTGGTGCAGACGCTGTTCCCCTCGGCACCGGCGCCCACCAACTTCCCGCGCACCGACCTGGTGGCAGCCTTCCTCACCGGCTTGTCCGGCGTGAACCAGCCCAAGGGCGTCAAGGCGTCGGAGATGCTGCGGCTCAACACCAGCACCCCCGCCACACCGATGGCGACGCAAAACAACCTGGGCGTTCTGGGTGGCGACAACGCCGGCTTCCCCAACGGCCGGCGCCCGGGCGACGACGTGGTGGACGCGGCGCTGCGCGTGGCCATGGGCGTGCTGTGCGTGGCCACCGGCACCACGGATGCGCTGAAAGTGGGCTGCAAGCCCAGCGACGCCCCGGCCGGCTCGGCACCGCTGACCGATGGTGCGCAGCAAAGCGCCAGCCAGTTCAACAACAGCTTCCCCTACCTGCTGACGCCGGTATCGGGTTCCAACTGAAGGGGGCGGCACCATGACTGCACGCAACACCTGGTTGATGGCCTGTGCCGGCCTGGGCCTGACGCTGGCGCTGGCCGCCTGCGGCGGCGGCGACGGTGGCAGCACCACCACGCCGACCACCCCCACCACGCCCACGCAGCCGGCCACGCCGACCCTGGCCACCGCCGCGGCCAGCGTGGCGGGCCTGCTGGACTACATGAAGCTGGCCGTGGCGTCCTTGCTGGACACCGCCGAGCCGACGGAGGTGAGCAGCTTTGTGCCGCCGACGTCGGACACGACCGAGCCTGAGCCGCTCCCGTGATGCGACGCGCAGGCCTGCTGGCGGGGTGGCGGCTGTGCGGGGCCAGCCTGGTGCTGGCCTGCGGCGCGGCAGCGGCAGCGGCAGACGCCCCCCGCACGCCGGCCAGCGACGCGGAGGTGCTGGAGCGCCTGCCCTACCGCGCGCTGGCCGGTGTGAAAGCCCAGCGGCCTGCGCCGCCCGCGTCGCAGCCCGACACCAACCCGCAAACCGCCGTGGCCCAGGCGCGCCACTACATGGCGCTGACGCGCGAGCGCGGCGACCCGCGCTATGCGGGCTATGCGCTGGCCGCGCTGCGGCCGTGGCTTGACCAGGCCGCCCCGCCACCCGCCGTGGCGCTGATGCTGGCGGAGCTGGACCAGTACCAGCATGACTTTGACAAGGCGCGCGACCGTCTACACGCGCTGGTGCGCCGCGTGCCGGCCGGCTCGCCCATCGCGCCACAGGCCTGGCTGATGCTGGCCACGCTGGCGCGTCTCCAAGGCAACTATGCCGAGTCCGACCAGGCCTGCAGCCAGGTGGCGCGCGAGGCCATGCTGTATGCGCTGGCCTGCCAGGCAGAAAACCAGGGTCTGCGCGGCCAGGCCGACGCTGCCCGCACGCAACTGCTGGCCTTGCTGGCACACCCCACTTTGCAACAGCCCAGCCAAAAAGACACCCGCCGCTGGCTGCTGACCACCATGGCCGAACTGGAAGAGCGCGCCGGCCATGCGCGCGCTGCCGAGCACGCCTACCGCCAGGCGCTGGCCGACATGGACCCCGCCGCGCCCGACAGCTACCTGGTGCTGGCCAGCGCCGACTTCCTGCTGGACCAGGGCCGGCACAAGGATGCCCTGAAGCAGCTGGCCAGCCTGCCCGAGCCACTGAGCGACCCGGCCCTGTTGCGCCGGGCCATTGCCGCCAGGCGGCTGAATGCGCCCAGCGCCGAGGCCGATGCACGCGAGCTGGAGCAGCGCTTTGCCGCCCAGCGCGCGCGCGGCGACGGCGCCAACCGGCACGGGCGTGAATTCGCGCTGTATGCGCTGGCCGTGCGCAACGACCGCGCCGCTGCACTCACCTATGCCCGTGAAAACCTGGGCGTGCAAAAAGAGCCGATAGACCTGCTGGTGATGGCGCGGGCCGCCACTGCGGCGCAAGACCGCGAAGCCCTGCGGGCGCTGGCAGCGCAACTGTCGCGCCAGGGTTTGCAAGACGCGCGCATCCAGCGCGCACTGGCGGCGCGGCCATGAACACGCCATGGCTGCGCAAGCTGGCCGCCTTCACCGCTCTGGTGCTGGCCTTGCTGAGCCCGGCCGCACAGGCGCACAAACCCAGCGATGCCTACCTGTGGTTGCAAGTGCATGCGCAAGGCGTGGACGGGCGCTGGGACATCGCGCTGCGCGACCTGGACGCCGCGCTGGACCTGGACGCCAACCGCGACCTGCAGCTGACCTGGGGCGAAGTGCGCCAGCGCGCGCAGGACATCAATGCCTATGCATTGGCGCGCCTGGCCATCACGGTGGCAGACAGCAGCGGGACAAGCCGGCCCTGCACGCTGCAAGCCCAGGCACACCAGATCGACCAGCACAGCGATGGCGCCTACCTGGTGCTGGGCTTTCGCGCGGACTGCGCGGCTGCAGGCGGCTTCAGCCTGAGCTACCGGCTGTTCCAGGATATGGACCCCACGCACCGGGGTGTCACACGCATCACCTTTGACAAGCAGGCGCCGGTGTCGCTGGTGCTGGACCCGGCACGCGGCGCAACCGCCGTGACGCCTGCCCCAGCGGCAACACCGCGGATGGCCGGGCTGGTCAACGCCAGCGCCAACACCGGGGACGAAGGGCGCGCGCCCGATGCGCCGACCGTGGCGCACGCCGGCTTCCTGCGTGCGGGGGTGCACCACATCCTGACCGGTTATGACCACATCCTGTTCCTGCTGTGCCTGCTGCTGCCCTCGGTGCTGCGGCGCAGTGGCGGCCCGCGCGACGGCCACTGGCAAGCGCTGCCACTGCGCGAGGTGCTGTGGCCGCTGGCCGGCACCATCACCGCCTTCACGCTGGCGCATTCCATCACGCTGGGTCTGGCCTCGGCGCGCCTGGTGCACCTGTCTCCGCGCATCATCGAGCCGGCCATCGCCATCACCATCGTGCTGGCAGCGCTGAACAACCTGTGGCCGGTGGTGACGCGGCGGCTGGCGCTGATCACCTTCTGCTTCGGGCTGATCCACGGTTTCGGCTTTGCCGAGGTGCTGCGCGACCTGGACTTGCCGCGTGGCGACTTTGCCTGGGCCTTGCTGCAGTTCAACCTGGGCGTGGAGCTGGGGCAGCTTGCGGTGGTGGGTCTGGCCGTGTTGCCGCTGTACCTGCTGCGCCAGACCCGCGGCTACCTCCCGCTGGTGCTGGGCGGCGGCTCAGTGGCCGGCATGTTGGTGGCCACCGTCTGGCTGGCCGAGCGGGTGTTCGACTTCAAGCTGCTGCCGGTCTGACGGTCTTGGAGAAAAGGCCGCTCCCGCACTGCTTCTGACCAGGTCCGCGCAGGCCGAAAGGCGCCCCTTACCGCCACAGTGGCGCTATGATTTGTCGATGACAGCCGACGCGGAACAAGCACGCGCACAAGTAGCCCGGGCTTGGCGGACCCTAAGGAGATTTGCGATGCACCTTTCGAAATTGCTCAGTTCCGCCAGCTTGCTGGTCGCCTTGGCCCCCGCCTTTGCCCAGCACGCGGGCCATGGCGCCGAACAGAACGGGCAGCCATCAGCGCCGTATGCCGGTGAGCAGGCCCGGGAAATCAAGGCGCTTTCGCCCCAGGAGCAGCGAGCCTGGGCCGAAGGGCAGGGCATGGGCTTGGCCAAAGCGGCCGAACTCAACGGTTATCCCGGCCCCATGCATGTGCTTGAACTGGCAGATCGGCTGCAACTGACGCCCGAGCAGGCGGCAGCCACAAAATCCCTGATGGACCTGCACAAGGCCGAGGTGCGACGCCTTGGCCTTCAGCTGTTGGAAGCGGAGCGCGAACTGGACCAGCTGTTCCGGGAAAAGCGCGTGACGGATGTTGTCATCCAGTCGCGCACAGACGCCATTGCCAAGCTTCAAGCCCAGATTCGGGCGTCGCATCTGAGCACGCACCTGAAGCAAGCCGCGCTGCTCGAACCGGCGCAGGTTGAGCGCTACAGCGACTTGCGGGGCTACAAATGACGGCTTGACCCGCTTTGCCTCAGTCGACCAGCAAGCCGCAGGTCAGGTTGGCCACCGTGCCCGTCATCGCCGCCGCGCGCTCGGACGCCATGAAGGCGGCGACAGCAGACACCTGGTCGAGAGTGGGCAGGCGTTTGAGCAGGGTGCCTGCCGCCATGCCCTCCAGCATCTGGTCCACCGACACCGCCTGACGTGCCGCTATTGCGGCAAACACGTTCTGGCTGTGGGAGCCAGCCGCCAATGCCTGCGGAACGGCATGCGGGCGCAGGCAGATGGCGCGCACGCCGCTGGCCCCCAGTTCACCCGCCAGATGACGGGTGAAAGCCTCGACTGCGGCACTGGCCACGCCGTTCCCCATGAAGCCAGGCCCCGGCAGCTTGGCGCCAGGTGTAGACAGGGTCAGGAACACGCCGGATCGCTGGCGCACCATGTGCCGGGACACCGCCTTGGCGGTGGCGAACAGGCATTGCATGTAGCCAGCAACCGGCGCATTGAATACTTCAAAGCTGAGTTCACCGAAGGGCGTGCCCTGGTCGTGCGCGATCCCAACGGCGTTGAGCGCGATGTCCACCCGCCCAGCACTGGCAACCACCCTGCTCGCGTGCTGGTCCACGGCGACGCCGTCCAGGCAATCGACGACCGCCACCTCGGCGCTACCACCCGCAGCGGCAATCGCAGCAGCTGTGTCGTCCAGCTTTTGCCTGGATCTGCCGGCCAGGAAAACCCTGGCGCCCTCTGCGGCAAACGCAAGGGCGCATGCGCGCCCCACGGCACCACCGCCGCCATACACGATGGCTATTTTGTCTTCTAACAGCATGATTGCACCGACTCCTTAACTGCTTGCGTTTTACAAGCGGTTGCAAATCTAGCACGCTCGCGCGCACAATGCAACCTCGTTGTTCAGAAAAAAAGCATGTCCAGTGTTCACCGTTCCGCGTGCCCCATCAACCTGGCCATGGAAGTGCTTGGGGATCGCTGGAGCCTGATCGTGGTTCGCGACATGATGTTTGGCAACCGGCGCCACTTCCGTGAGCTGATGGCACATTCCATCGAGGGCATCGCGTCCAACATCCTTGCGGACCGCCTGAAGCGGCTGGTTGCTGCGGGCCTGTTGACCCGCAGTGAAGACCCCACGCATTCGCAGAAGGCTATCTATTCGCTCACTGAGATGGCGATTCAACTCGTTCCCGTGCTTGCGGTGGTGGGTGGATGGGGAAGGCGCCATCTGCCAGCCAGCAGGCAACTCAGCGTGCGAGCCAAGCTGCTGGAGGAAGGCGGCCCAGCGCTGTGGGCCGAATTCATGGACGAATTGCGTGAAATACATCTTCGAGGAGGCTCCAAGCCCGGGGCCTCGTCCGTGTTGGACCGATTCAACGCCGCGTTCAACGCAGCCAAGTAGGCGATAGCCATAGGCTGCCCTTCATGAGCACATCACATCTGGCAAGGAGCAAGCATGATCACTGGCAGTTGTCTCTGTGGGCGCGTGAAATACGAATCAGACGGTGAGGCACTGTTCAGCGTGATTTGTCACTGCCGTGATTGCCAACGGACGTCCGGGACAAGCAGCGTACCCGTGATGGGCGTTCAAAAGTCGGGGTTCCGCGTGTTCGGCGACGTCAAAAGCTACAGCATGGTGGGTGGCAGCCAGAAGCAGGCGGTGCGAAATTTTTGCCCGAACTGTGGAAGCCTGTTGTTCGGAACGCCGGAGGTCATTCCGGACATTGTCACCATCTATGTGGGAACCCTCGACGACGCAACAACCTACAGGCCGCAGCATGCCATGTTCACGCGTGACCGGCCAGAGTGGTGCAAGCTTCGCGCTGAGCTTCCGGAGTTCAAGACAACGCCTGGCACGTAGCAGGGTTGGTGCCTAAGCGGGGCAGCCCTTTTTCCTCAGCGCAGACTTTGCCTTGTGTGCGACGGCAGACCGACAGCAATGACAGCGGCTGTTTGAATGGTGTAACAGACACCGAGCGGAGCCATCTTCACCGCTTGTCTGTACTGTTTCCAATTCGATCACAAAGGAGCACTTCATGAACCGCATCGTCTACCTGGTTGGCGCAATCGTCATCATCCTCGCGATCCTGTCATTCTTCGGCTTGCGCTAGTCTGGCGCGCAGCTGGGTACCGCTGGAAGGCCAGGCAGTATGGGCCATGATGCGGCTCCGGCCCCGGGCGGTCTTTGGTTTGCCTGCAAGAAGGTATTCAGTTGGGTGCTGGCTTGGTTTGCCATTCAACCCCTGGCCGTCAGGTTGACTGTGTTGGTTGCTGCTGCGCTGATCCCGGCCACCGGCATCTATTCGTTCACGCTTCTGCATAGACAGGCCGCCCTGGCCGCGGAAATCAAGGCCATGGAAGTGGCCGGGAAAAGCGGAGAGGGGATGTGGACTTTCAATGACAAGCTGCCCGTTGTGTTTGGCACCGGCTCGGTGCTGAGTTTCCTGGATACCGCCCCGGTTGAGCGCATCACGGTGGTCTATGAGCCACTGGTGTGGAACGAGTCGAAGCGCATCTTCCTGATCGAATCGCAAGGCAGGCAATACGCGTACTACCCCAGCGACATGGAGAGCAGGATTCTTGCTGACAAGGCGGTCAGCGCACCCTGGGGCGGCAAGCTGTTTTTTATCCCCCGTGGTGAGCTCCAGTCCAGCGCTGCGGCCCTGTTCGCACGCCTGGATCAGCGCTTTGCCGACGCCCGGCCACCGTCCGAAAAGGAAGGTTGGCGGGCGGCTGCCAGTGGCACGCTATCGGTCGCATTGGCGGTGGGCGTGCTCGCATTCCTGTATGTTCAGATCAAGGCCCAGTTCAAGTCGCTCAAGTTCATCGAGCCCCACCAGGTGAACGGCTCCATTGACGATCTGGTGGGCATGGACGACATCAAGGCGGAGGTCGCTCAGATCAAGGATCAGTACGAGCGCCGCACAGAGTACGCCAAGTACGGCATCAGCAAGCCCTTCAATGTCATGTTCAGTGGCCCAGCCGGCACCGGCAAGACCAAATTGGCCAGTTACCTGGCCAAAGAGCTGCATCTGCCGATTCTGTTTCATTCGGCGGCCAACCTGGAAACGGGTTTTGTGTCGGGTGGTTCAAACACGCTGGATCGCATCTTGACCATGGCCAAGCGGCGCCGACATTGCATCATTTTTCTGGATGAGGCGCAGGACCTGTTCATGAAGCGCGGCGGCCGTCGCAAGTTTGACGATGACACCGCCAACACGCTGCTGTCCGTGCTCGATGGCGTGCGCAGCAAGAATGAAACTGAAATCATCTGGATTGTGGCCAGCAACTTCAACAGTGAAACGATGGAGATGGATGAGGCGATGCTGCGCCGGTTTCAGATGAAGGTGGACTTTCGCATGCCCAATCGCGAGGAGCGCCTGGCGATCATTGGCCACTACCTCAGCCAGCGCGCCAACAAGGTGCTGCCCGACCTGGACCTGCGTCATCTGGTGGAGGTGACCGAGGGGCGCAGCCCGGCCGACCTGGAAACGATCGTCAACCAGGCCGGCATCACTGCCGTCCAGATGGGCGAAATGATTGGCACGAACACGTTGATGCAGGCCGCCGAGCGCGTGCTGGTGGGCAATGTCAACACCCACACGACCGAGGAGCGTGATCGTGATCGCCGCATCATTGCCGTTCACGAGTTGGGCCACTTCCTCGTGGACTTTGAGCATGAGCGCCGACTGACCCCGGGCAACTGGGTGCAGATCTTGGCCGACATGAAGACCATCAAAATCTCGCTCAAGGCCAATGCGCGAACCAACGCACTGGGTTTTGTCTTTCACAAGCAAGGCCCCAACCTGCTCAAGTCCAAGAGCGACATCGAACACGACGTGCGCGTGCTGCTGGGCGGCATGGCCAACGAGGAGCTTTTATTTGGCGAGGACGGCACCACCAACGGCGCGCACAACGACATCACCCGCGTGACGCAATTGCTGTATCACGCGGTGGGTGAAATGGGCATGTACCGCAAGACGCGGCTGAACTTCGGCTCGCTGGGCAAAGGCCAATCCGGCGGCGGCCGGGAATTGGATGAGGAAACACGCAGCCTCATGGAAGCCCAAAGCGAGCGCCTGTACAGCGAGACCAAGGCTGTGCTGCAGTCGCTCAAGCCGCTGACCGAGCACTTGGTCGGCCGTTTGCTGGAGACAGGAGAAATGAATCTGGCTGAAGTGCTTTCAGAGATACGCAGTTTCGAGGCGCTGCAAGCATTGTGAGGCGGGCCGCACAGGGCAATGCTGCCGTTTCACATACCAATGCGGACAAGACGAGGCTGCGTCCTTGGCAGGCGATGACAGGAGGTGTGAGCTTCCGGGTGTCGGCCTCCTTCCCAGACTTTGCAATTGCTTCAAAGTCAGATTTCAGTCGAAGCGGCGGAGCAGCTCCAGGCCCACGGCCAGCGCACGCCCCTGCGCGGACTCGAAATACCGCCCGTTGCCCTCGTTGACGATGACGGAGCCGGCGTAGCGCCGGTCGGCCAGGTTGTCCACACGCACGAACTCGCTCCACTGCCAAGCGCCCATGCCCTGCCTGAAACGCCAAGCCAGGTTCAGCACGGTGTAGGCGGGGGCGGCGTCGCTGTTGCGGTCGTTCACGGCCACGGCGCTGCTGCGGCGTATCTCGGCCGTCAACGTGCTGCCGGCCCATTGCGGGTCCCACGCCAGGCTGGCGTAGGTTTGCAGGCGGGCCATGCCGGGCAGCCGGTTGCCGGCCGGTATCAACAGGTTGGGCGCGGTGCAGGGCGCGGCATTGCAGGTGCTGAAGCTGTCGCTGTAGCGCGCGTCCAGCAGCGTGGCGGCTGCCGTCAGTTGCCAGGCGCCCCACTGCGCGTCGCCGGCCAGCTCCAGCCCGCGCCGGCGCGTGCGGCCGGCGTTCTGGAAAGTGGAGCGGCCGCCGGTGTTGGTCAGCACCACAATTTCTTGCTCGGTGGCGACGTCAAACAACGTGCCGCTCCAGCTGGCCCATCCGAAACGCCCGCGCAGGCCCAGCTCGGCGCTGTGGCTGCGGCTGGCGTTCAGCGCGGTGTTGAGGCCGGTGGTGCCGAAAGCACGGTAGGCCACCTCGTTCAGCGTCGGCGATTCCAACCCGCGCCCCACACTGGCATACGCCTGCACCTTTGGCGACAGCAGCAATCGCAGGCCGATGACAGGCAGCGTGGCACTGTATTCCACGGCACCGCTGTCGTCGCCATTGCCGGGCGGCACGATGTAGTGGTCGGCAGAGGTCAGCCGCACGCGCGTGCGGCGCACGCCGCCGCTCAGTGTCCAACCGGTGCTGGACCACTCCAGCTGCGCATACGGGTCCAGCGTGCTGGCCTGGTTGTGCTCGTCGCGGCGCAGGCGGCCCTGCACGCCCAGCGCCGTGGGCACAGTGGCCGTCCCGCTGAAGTTGTCGTAGCCCTGGCGCTGCTCGTCCTGCCGGTCGGTGGCCAGGCCGAGGCTGGCCATCAGCTTGCCGCTGGCATAGCTGCGCTCCAGCCGCCAGCGCGCATTCAGGCCCCAGAAATCGCGCTGCAGGCTGATGATGCCGCCCGGGCTGGCGGCCGCCGCCTGGGTGCCGGCCGGGATGGCCTGGTACTGCAGGATGCCGCGTTGGCCGCCGTAGCCCATCAGCTCCAGCTGCTGGCCGCCACCCAACCGCTGCTGCCAGGACAGGCCCAGCTGCGTCTGCTGGATGGTCTTGCGCGTGTTGTACTGCGTGGCGCTGGGCGTGGTCTGGTACGGGTTGGCATCGAACTCGGCGCGCGACAGGCCCAGCGGGTCTTGCGCCTGGCTGACCTGGCGGTTGGCGATCAGCACCAGCCGGCCATCGCCCCAGCTGCGTGACAGCTTGGCGTGCCCGGTGTCGCGGTCGGCCGTGCTCTGCGGGCGCAAGCCTTTGGTGCCGAAGGCCTCGGCGTCCACTGAATACGAGTAGCCGCCCACCACGCCGTTGGCCTGCGTGGAGGCGCGCCACAGGCCGTCGGCGCCGGCAGCCACACCAGCGCGCCATTCGGTGGCTTGCCCGTCCGCCGTGTAGAGCGACACCACGCCGCCCGACGCGTTGCCGTACAGCACCGCATATGGCCCGCGGATGACCTCGATGCGCTGCGCGTTGCCAAGCGGAAAATTGGCTGTCTGCCCCTGGCCGTCCGGCGCGCTGGCGGGGATGCCGTCCACGTACAGGCGCACGCCGCGCACGCCGAAGGTGGAGCGGGCGCCGAAACCGCGTATGGATAGCTGCAGGTCCTGCGCGTAGTTTTGCCGGTTCTGTATCGTCAACCCCGGCACGCGGCCCAGGCCTTCGCTGAGGTTGACCTGCAGCTGGCCGGCGCGCAATTCCTCGCCGTCCACCACGTCAATCGAGGCAGGTGCCGTCCAACGCTGCGTGTCGGCCGGCGCGGCGGTGATGACCACCGGCTGCAAAGCCTGCTGGGCCAACGCCAGCGCCGGCAGGCAAGTGCCTGCCGCGAGGAAGAGAGACCGACTGCTGAAATTCGTCATATGCGCCGCCGGATATGCCCGGTGTCACGATGTCTGCTGGTCGATCTGCACGTCGTCAGCGGCGCTTTCGATGTGGGGTGGGCTGGCGTAAATATGCCAGACCGCAAAGAACATGGCCGCCATCGTGGGCCCAACAACAAAGCCATTGATCCCCATCACAGCCATGCCGCCCAGCGTGGTGATCAGCACCACGTAGTCAGGCAAGCGTGTGTCTTTGCCCACCAGCACGGGGCGCAACAAGTTATCCACCAATCCAACGACGAGAACGCCCCATGCGACCAGCGCGAGGCTTTTCCAGAGTGCACCCTGCAACAGCAAATAGATGGCCACCGGCACCCACACCAACCCTGCGCCCACGGCGGGCAGCAGCGACAAGAAAGCCATCAGCACGGCCCACAAGACGGGCGCAGTGATCCCCAGCACCCAAAACGCCACACCCCCCAATGCACCTTGCAAGGCCGCCACCAGCAAGTTGCCTTTGACGGTAGCCCGGATCACGGTGGTGAACTTCAGCCACAGTTCGCGCTTGTGTCCATCGGAAAGGGGAATGCCCTGGCGCACCAGGCCCAGTACCTTGTCGCCATCGCGAATCAAGAAGAAGGCCAGGTACAAGGTGATGAACAGGTTGGCCACAAAGTCAAAGGTCACTTGGCCCACGCTCAGTGCATGCGTGGCAATGAATTTCGAACCCTGTGAAAGAAGCGCGCTGACGCGGGCTTGCAGTTGGTCAAAATTGCCAAGACCCAATTGATCAAGCACCGAGCCCACCCAAGCCGGCAAGCCGTCAAACACCGCCCGCAAATACCGGGCCGGGTTCAGTTCGCCCGACTGCATGCGCTGGTACATGCCGGTGGCCTCGGCAGCCATCGACACTGCTATCAGCACAAAGGGTAGCACCACGACCAGCAGCACCACCAGGATGGTGAGCAAGGCCGCTCTGGTGGCATGGGACGGCATGCGTGCCAGCAACCAGCGTTGCATCGGGGTGGCCAGCAGCGCAATGATGAAGCCCCACAGAATAGCCCCGTAAAAGGGCAGCAGGATCCAGCACAGGGCCAACGACGTGCCGATGAGGAGTACCAACAGCGCACGCTTGTCTGCCCGGCGGGCGGTGGTTGGCTTGTTTGCGTCCATGTGGCATTGTCACCCAGCGCCCAATCGGATTATGTGTAGCAACGAACATACGTGCAGAACGGGGTCGTGTGTGGCTGGCGGCAACGACAACGCGTTTGTGGTCAAGTTTATCTACACCAACGTTTATGGGAACGCGCCTGACGCCACTACGTTGGCCAGCTTGGTGGTGCCGCTGAACGCACGCACCACCACGCAGGCGCAATGGATCGCAGAGATGGCGCTGTCGGCGGCCAACCAGGCGCACGTTCAACTCGCGGGCATGGCGCAGACGGGATGGGTCTACGTTTAAACACATTGCCGACCTGTGCTGCAGAGCCAAGAGAGGAATCTACGACAGGTACAGACCGTCCGCAGTTGGTCGAAAGCTGAACTTGCACACCTAGAGTTGGTTTCCGCAAACCTGACGCCCTGACTGCGTCACCCGGATACTGAGCCTGCCTCCCTCTTCAAGCCTGGGCATGGCCCAGCACAAGATCGGCCGCTTTTTCGGCCAGCATGATGGTCGGCAGGTTGGTGTTCGCCGAGGTGATCTGCGGCATCACCGAAGCGTCCACCACGCGCAGGTTGCGCAGGCCGTGCACCTTGAGCGTGGGGTCTACCACCGCGTCCGCGCCCGGCCCCATCCTGCAAGTGCCCACGGGATGCCACACACAGCCACTGGTGGCGCGAATGGCGGCCTCCAGTGCCGCGTCTGACGTGGCGTTGGGCCCCGGAGAAAACTCCATGTGCAGCAAGGCGGCCAGTGGCTCGGCAGCGGCTATTCTGCGGGCCATGCGCACACCTTCCATCTGCAGGGCCAGGTCATCCGGATGGCTCAGGTAGCCGGGGTCAATCAGCGGCGGGTCCATGGGGTCGCTGGAGCGCAGGCGTATGCGGCCTCTGCTGAGGGGGCGGCACGCCTGCGCGCAAATGGCCATCACAGGCGCTGGGCCGCGGGCAGCCACGGTCAGCGGCAGTTGCGGGAAGGCGAAGAACTGCAGGTCCGCCCCGAATCCAGAGGCGGCGCCTGAGCGCTTCATGAACAGGCCGCCCTCCGCCAGGATGCTGGTTGCCGCTGCCGCCACCGGCTGCTTCAGCACAAAGGTGGTGGGCGTCTGCGTGTGGTCACACAGGTGCATGCCCACCGCGGGCAGCGCATGCTGAACCGGGATGCCATGCGGCTGCAGGGCAGCAGGGTCGCCCACGCCTGACAGCATCAGCAGCTTGGGCGTGTCCACCGCGCCGGCGCTCAGGATCACCTCGTGGTTTGCATGGATGCGCCGCACTTGCGCGCCGTCCCAGATGTCGACAGCGGCGGCCCGGTCGCCGTCAAAGTGGACCCGCAGCGCCCTGGCCATCGGGATCACGCGCAAATTGGGGCGTGCCCTGGCCGGCCCGAGATACGCCACGGAGGTGCTGCAGCGCTCACCGTTGCGTATCGACACATGGTAAAGGCCCACACCCTCCAGGTGTTCACCGTTGAAGTCGCTGTTGAGCCGGTGCCCGCTGGCCGCTGCGGCCTGTATGAATGCCTGGGTGATGGCGCTGGGCGTTGCCTGCGCCGACACCGTTAGTGGCCCACCCACGCCATGCAGCGCTGAGGGGCCGAGCACGTGGACCTCCAGGCGCTTGAAGTAGGGCAGCACGTCTGCCCACCCCCAGCCGGGGTTGCCCAGGTCGCGCCAGTGGTCGAAGTCCTGCGGGTCGCCACGCATGGCGATCATGGTGTTGATGGCGCTGGTGCCGCCCAGGGTCTTGCCCCGGGGGTAAGGGATGCTGCGCAGGCCAAGGCCGGCCTGCAGCGTGGTGGCGTAGCCCCAATTCTCCGCACCATCCCACAGCAGTGGCCACTGGCTGGGCTGGCGCACGCGCGTTGGCTGCGTTTCGCCACCTGCCTCGATCAGCACCACCTGCCGCGTCGGGTCTTCCGACAGGCGCGCGGCCAGCACGCAACCGGCCGAGCCGGCACCCACGATGACGATGTCTGCGGCTTCATTCATCAGCCCAGTGTGTGGTGCCTTTGAATGATTGGTGCTCGGTACTTACCCGTGCGATTCGTCAACTGCTGGCGCGCGATGAGACTGGCGATGGCACGCAATGAGAGGCCGCGCCGGGGCAGGCATGCCACAGTCAGCAGCACAGGGTTGCGCATGCAACCGCAGGCACCGCTGATCGGTGCGTGAACAAGGGCTACAAATGCTGCTTCAAAAATGGTGTATCGCCGCCGGCATGGTGTGTGTGTCGCTGACCGCAACGGCCCAGTCCGAATTTCCCTCATGGGCTTACCCGCTGACACCCCAGGCCCCCAAGCCAGAGCCGGAAGAGGGGGTTGCCCAAAGCGTGCCGGGCAGCAGCGCGGCCTTGACGATCTCGCAGTCGCGTGACCGCTATGCCGTGCCTGACTGGCATCCTGCTGACCACCCGGCCATGCCACGCATCGTGTCCAATGGGCACAAGCCCGATGCCTGGGCCTGCGGCTTCTGTCACCGCCCCACAGGCATCGGGGGCCCCGAGAATGCCAGCCTGAGTGGGTTGCCCGCAGCCTACATCGAGCAACAGGTCAAGGACATGGCCAGTGGGGCGCGCTCCACGGCTGTGCCCAAGCGCGGGCCGCACGCCTTGAAGGTGCCGATTGCCAAGGCCGTGTCGGAAGAGGAGCTGAAAGAGGCCGCCGCCTATTTCGCGTCCATCAAGCCGCAGCAGATGCTGGATGTGAAAGAGGGCGACATGGCGCCGAAGTTGCAGCAACGGCTGTTCTTCTTTGCGCCGACCGATGACGGCGCGCAAGAGCCCATCGGCAACCGCATCGTTGAGTACCCGCAGGACCACCGGCGCTTCGAGGTGTTGCGCGATGCGCGCGTCAGGTTCACGGTGCACGTGCCCCCGGGAAGCATCAAGAAGGGCGAAGCCCTGGTGCGCGCCCCGGGCGGCAAGGCCGAGCTGGCCTGCATGGCATGCCACGGTGCAGACCTGCGTGGTGTGGGAAACATCCCGTCGATTGCGGGCCGTTCACCAAGCTACCTGGTGCGCCAGCTGTGGGACATGCAGCAGGGCGCGCGCAATGGCGCCCAGGCCGCGCTGATGAAGCCGGTCGTCGGCGTGCTGGACAGCACCGACATGCTCAATATCGCGGCCTACCTGGCCACGTTGCGGCCTTAGGGGGCTATTTCAGCTTGTAGGTGCCGCTCTGGCGGTTGCAGCCCTGGAAGGTGCCGGCCTTGATGGTCGGAAACGCCCCCATCATGGCGACCGTGCTGGTCGTCACCATTCCGTCGTACTTGCCGGTGCCGGCAATCGCTTCGCGGGTGACCTTGCCGTCGGCCGCGATGGAGAACCGGGTCAGCCGCTTGTCGCCGTCCTTGTCCATGGCCTCGCAGATGTTGCCACCACCGGCTTTGCCGTCGATCATGGTGTTCATGCCCACGCAGCGAAACGTGCTGTTGTCCAGCAGGCCGCCGGGCACGGTGCTGACGATGGTGCCCGTCATTTCGTAGGAATTGGCCGTGTGGGTTTTTGAGAACACGATGTCGTTGCCCACGCCCGACCAGCACGACACGTATTCATACGTGCCTTCCTTGGGCAGCGGTGCTGCGGTGGCCATGCCGGCAATGGCGAGGGTGGCCAGCAAGCCGTTGCGGCCTATCGATGTCCCGAGTGCTGTGTGAATTGTCATGCTGTCTCCTTGTTCCGCAGAATGGCGGTTTGTGCTTGGTGCGGCTGACTGTGGCACAGCCGTGCTTGCCGCACCTCTCATCGCGTGCCGTCGCACGTCTCATTGCGTGCCATCGCAGAGCGACCGACGGGGGATCAGGCTGGTGGGGTGTGGCGCAGTTCGGACGCGGTGACGCCGAACTTCAGCTTGAACAGCCGGTAGAAGGTGGCCAGCGAATCGAAGCCGCAGGCAAACGCGACCTCGGTGATGGGCATGCCGGGGTGAGTGCGCAGCAAATAGCGTGCGCGCAGCAGCCGCAGGTCCCGGATTTCGCCGGACACGCTGCTGCCCGTCTGTTCGAACAGCCGGTGCAATTGGCGCGACGAGATGTTCATGGCCCGGGCAATGCTCTGCGGCGACAGGCTGGTGGATTCCAGCTGCGCGTTGATGAAGTTGCGGGCCTGGCCCAGCCGTTCACTGGCGAGCGTGGCCTGCACATCCTCCCGCCGCGTGTCCACATAGCCCAGGGTGCCGGCCAGCAGGTGGTCAAAGGCGCGCAGCGCGGCGGCAGCGCCCGGAGCGTCCAGCTTGGGCAGCTGCTGGCACAACTGGCCCAGGTAGGCCGCCAGCAGCGTGCCCAGCGGCGTGTGCGTGGGCAGCAACTGAAACCCGCCCTGCTTGAGCCGCCCGCTGGCGAACGACAGCGCCTGCTCGGGCACGCTGAGGGCGTGAAAGTGCCAGTCGCGCCCGGCTGCGGCAGCGGCCTTGTACGCCAGGTCCTGGCTGCCGATGACCACCGAGCCGGCGTTGGTGGTGAATTGCTCGCCCTTGCTGTTCTCAAAGCTGCTGCCGCCCTGCTTGATCAGGTAGACCAGCAGGTTGCCCGACGGTGCCGCGCTGGCGCGTGCGCGGCTGCGCTCCACCACGGTCCAGGAGGTGTTGACCTCCATCACGCTGGCCAGCGGTCCGCGGGCAATCTGAATGTCGATGGCGGCGGCCTCGGGCTGCAGGTCGCCCAGGTGGACGTCCAGGTTGAACAACTGCGCGGCCGTGTCCTTGATCAGCGCAATGCGCTTGCCCTTGTGCAGGTGCTGCGACGACACGCGGTGGAGGGCGCTCATTTTTGTTGTTGTGGCTGATGCGAATGCTGCCAGCTTAGTGGCTATCACGGGGTTGCGATAGACCGGTGGCAAAAAAGCACCACGACGGCGTGACCAGGCACTTGACGATTGACAAGGCAGGGCAACAGGTCTCCAATGGCCGGGCCTTGGGGGCATATTCCTCCACCCTTTTGAAAGCAGCCATGAGCATCTACCGCTTTTTACGCATGTCATTGTCCGCATTGCTGATGGTGTTTGCCGGGGCCGTGGCAGCGCAGACCTGGAGCCCCGAGCAGCAGGACATCTGGAAGCTGGAAGAGCTGCAATGGAAGATGGCGGCCGCCAAGGACGTGAGCTGGATAGAAAAAATGGTCCACCCCAACCTCAGCTATTGGGAGGTGGGCCAGCCAGCGCCGCAAAACAAGGCCTCGCTGATCCGCTGGAACCGCTACGGCAACACCAACGACACGGTGCTGGAGCAGGAGCTGTACCCCATCTCGATCGTCATCACCGGCAACATGGCCGTCGCGCACTACCGCTACACCATCGCGCGTGAGAACTACAAGAAAGAACGCGAAACCGTGCATGGCCGTTACTCGGACGTGCTGGTCAAGGAAGGCGGCCACTGGCTGTTCATCAGTTGGTCTGGCGGTGACGATCCGAAGAAATAAGCTCAATGCCCCACGCATCCCAACAGCGCAGCTGGCTTCTTTCGCCACCCGGCTTGCTGCTGTCCATCGCCGTGCTGTCGGGTGGCCTCGCCTGGTGGCTGGTGGCATTGCCCGTCCTGAGCGTGTCCAACGTCCAGAACCACCCGACGCACTTTCCGCATGTGTTCCTGCATGCCGTCAGTGGCACGGTGATGCTGGTCCTCGGTGCGGCCAATCTCTACCTTGGGGCCACCCGCAAATACTTTCGCCTTCACAGGCCGCTTGGGCTGGTGTATCTGCTCGGCGGCAGCATCAGCGCCGTCAGCGCCATCGTCCTTGCACTGGGTAACGGCCACAGGAAGCTGAACACGGAGTTCGCCTTCGAGCCGCTGCGCGCCAATGACCTCGGCTGGGCGCTGGCAACACTGGGAGCGGCCTGGCTGGTCTGTGCGGCCATGGGCTGGCGAGCTGCGTTGAACCGGCGGTTTGCATCCCACCAGGCCTGGATGATTCGAAGCTATGTGCTGGTGTGGTCGTTCGTGCTTTGCCGCTTGATTGGACAGTTGCCATCCGTCCCCGAGCTCGGCAGTGGCGGTGCCATCGCCTGGCTGTCGTGGACAATTCCTCTGCTGGCTTGCGAGGTTGCGCTTCAGTGGCAAAGCGGGAGTCGACAGTAGGCTGGAGGCGGGGCGGGCCGACTGCCTGCTGTTTGTCGAAGCGCGAAATTCGCCCGGTCATCGTCCCTTTGAAGGCGTGCGGCTCTTTTCTGCCAACGGCATCACCGTGTCCAGAAAAGCCCGCACCATGCGCATGTCACGCCGCTCGGTCAAGCACAGCACGTGCGCATGCGTGTAGATTTCTGCGTCGCTGATGCGCACCATGTGCAGCCCGGGACCGGGCACATACTCCACCAGTGAAACGGCCGCGATGCCAATGCCTTGTCCCACGGTTTCGCGGATGACCTCGCGGCTGGCGATCTCCATGACCACCTCGGTCTGCACATCAGCCTTCTCCAGCGCCAGCTCCAAAGCCTTTCGGGTGGTTGAGCCCTGCTCGCGCAAGATCAGCTTCTCGCCCTTGAGGTCGGCCATGCGGATGCTGCGGCGCTTGGCGAAGCGGTGTTTCGACGAGGTGAAGATCACCACCGGGTGCATGCTGAACGGCACCGACAGGAAGCGCGAGTCGCTCACCAGCTGGGCCAGCACGCCGACGTCGGCGCGGTAGTCGAGCAGGCGGTCCAGCACGTCCTGCGAATTGCCAGTGCTGACCGACACCTTGATGCCTTGGTAGCGCTGGTTGAAGTCCACCAGCATGCGCGCCACGTGGTACGGCCCCACCGCAGCCACGCGCAGATGGCCGGAGCGCAACTCGCCAGCGTCGCCCAGCAGGTTCTTGGCGTCAGCCTCCAGGCTGAAGACCTGTTGCGCCAGCTGCAGCAGTTGCCCGCCCAGCTCCGTGAGCTTCACGTTGCGACCCTGGCGATGGAACAGCTCGACGTCGTAGCGTGATTCGAGCAAGCCCACCTGCGTGGTGACCGTCGGCTGGCTCACGTGCAGGAACTCCGCCGCACGGGTGAAGCTGCCCATGCGGGCCACGGCATAGAACGAACGAAGCTGGGTCAGGCGCATGGGTTTACCCTGTAGTCGTATAGATAAATTGTATAGAAACCAGGAAATATTTGAATTGGACCGATGGATGCCATTGGTGATTTACTCGTTTCCAGGGCAGGAAAGGCGCCTGCAGAACGCGCCACCTGACTCGATTCAAGGCTGTCATCGGTGTGTCACGAGGCCCGTCAATACTCCGGCGGGCGTTTTTGCCCGGACAGAAGTGAGTCAACTCAATGGTTTGCCAACACGACGGAGACAACCGCATGATGAATCGCAGAAATGTGCTGATCGGCACCGCAGCCACCCTAGCCGGCACCTTGGCCATGCACGCGAGGGCGCAGCAGGTCCTGACGGTGGGACTCATACCCTCGGAGGATTCGCGCGCCATGATCGCCAACAGCCAGGCCATGATGGACATGCTGTCCAAGGCACTTGGCATGCCGGTCAAGCCCTTCGTGGCCGCCGACTACAACGGCGTGATCGAAGCGCTGCGTTCCAAACGGCTGGACGTCGCCTACCTGGGTCCGTTCTCCTACGTACTGGGCACCACGGTGGCTGACATCGAGGCATTCGCCGTCGCCGAAACCAAGAAGGCCGGCCGCACTTCTTACAAGAGCCTGGTCATCGCCAACAAGGCCAGCGGCATCAAGACTGTGGCGGACCTCAAAGGCAAGACCTTTGCATTCGTCGACCCCAGTTCCACCTCGGGGCACTTGTTCCCCAAGGCGGGTTTGATGAAGGCGGGTTTGAACAGTGACAAGGACTTCGGCCGCGTGATCTTTTCGGGCTCGCATGACTCCAACGCCATTGCCGTGCAGAACCGCAAGATCGATGCAGCGGCTATCGCCGACCGCATACTCGACGCCGCCATCGCCAAGGGCCTGGCCAAGCGGGAGGACATCCAGGTGGTTTGGGAGTCCGACCCGATTCCAGAGTCACCCACCGTCTGGCGCAAAGACTTGTCGCCAGAGCTGAAAAAGCGCGTGCAGGCTGCCTTCCTCGAAGTCAAGGACATCCCATGGTCAGACCAAGGCATGCTCAACGGCTTCAAGCCCACGAATGATGCGGCCTACGATGTCATCCGCGACACGGCCAAGCTGCTCAACCTCGACCTCAAGAAAATGAAGTGAGCCGGCCATGATTGAAATCAGGAATCTCTCCAAGCGCTACGGCAGTTTCGATGCGCTGCACCACATTGACCTGACGGTGAACCGGGGCGAGTTCCTGGTCATCCTGGGCGCATCCGGCGCCGGCAAGTCGACACTGCTGCGCTGTATCAACCACCTGACAGAGCCGACCACAGGCGAGATCACGGTGGATGGCGAACTTTCGCGCGGCGACCGTGCCGGGCTGCGCCGAGTGCGGCGTAGCGTGGCCATGATCTTTCAGCACTACAACGTGGTGCCGCGCCTTTCAGTGCTCAAGAACGTGCTGACCGGGCGTTTGGCGGCCATGCCCTCGGTCATGTCGTGGTTCCAGTTGTTCCCGCGCGAAGACGTGGCCATTGCCCGTGAGAGCCTGCGCCGCGTCGGGCTGGAAGCCAAGGCCGACGTGCGCACCGACACGCTCTCGGGCGGGCAGAAGCAGCGCGTGGGCATTGCCCGCGCACTGGCGCAGCGGCCCAAGGTGATTCTGGCTGACGAACCGGTAGCCAGCCTGGACCCCAAGACGTCGCGCAGCGTGCTGGGCTGTCTGCGTGAGGCCAGCCGCGAAAGTGGCATCACTGTGATCTGCAACCTGCACCAGGTCGACTACGCCATGGAGTTCGGCGAGCGCATCGTTGGCGTTGCGGGCGGGCGCATCGTGTTCGACGGCAAGCCCGGCGAGCTGACCGAAGAGGTGTTGCACCGCATCTATCCTGAAGGCGTGGAGACGTCGGCCACCGATGCCGTACCAGCTGCGCAAGTGGCGCAGATTGTTGTCGAGCAAGCGGCAACCTCGGCCGCCGAAGCGGCCGCCGCCCGTCATGCGCCCCATGCCCCGCTGGCAACGCGCCAAACCGCATTCACCTTGGAGAAATCATGATCGCCATCGGACGCTACAACCTCCTCGTGGGACCCAGCGGCGGCAACGCCGGCTGGTGGAAATACCTCGTTGCCGCAGCCGGTGGCGTGGGCATCATCTGGTGGGCGGCCATTGGCAGCCAGGTGAGTGTGTCGGAACTCTACAAGGGCATGCCGTGGATCGGCGACTTCCTCTCGCGCATGTTTCCGCCCAACTGGGAATTCGCAAAGAAACTGGTTACCCCAGCCATTGAAACCGTGCAGATTGCCATCTGGGGCACGCTGCTGGCCATCGTGCTGGCGGTGCCCGTGTGCTTCCTGGCGGCGCGCAACATCTCGCCCAACCTGGCGGTGTTCCACTTCATGCGGCAGGTGCTGAACATCATGCGCGGCATCAACGAAATCATCCTTGCACTGATCTTCGTGGCCGCTGTGGGCCTGGGGCCTTTCCCCGGTGTGCTGGCCCTGGGGCTGCATGGCGCTGGCATGCTTGGCAAGTTTTTTGCCGAGTCCATCGAAGACATCGACCAGGGGCCGATCGAGGCCCTGCGCTCCACCGGCGCTGGCCCGATTCAGACCATCATCTTCGGCGTGATACCGCAGGTGGTGACAGCGTGGATAGCCGTGATCCTGTACCGCTTTGAGACCAACCTGCGCCAGGCGACCGTGCTCGGTATGGTGGGGGCTGGCGGCATCGGCTTCGAGCTGGTGGGCAGCATGAAACTCTTCCAGTACCAGGATACCGCCACCTGCATCCTCGTGATCGTGGCCATGGTGATGACCGCAGACTATGTGTCGAGCAAGCTGCGTGCCTGGATTCAGCAAGGAGCAAGGTAATGGACCGCAAGATCACCCGCATCAACGCCAACGGGCGCGACTACACACTGCCGGCACGGCCTGTCGTGGTGGTGTGCGTTGACGGCTGCGAGCCCGACTACGTTACCCAGGCCATCCAGGCCGGCGTGGCACCCTACCTCAAGCGCATGCTCGAGAAAGGGGCCTCACTGGTCGGCGATTGCGTGGTGCCCAGCTTCACCAATCCGAACAATCTTTCCATCGTGACGGGTGCGCCGCCTTCAGTGCACGGCATTTGCGGCAACTACTTCCTGGACCCGGAAACGGGCAAGGAGGTGATGATGAACGACGCGCAATACCTGCGGGCCGGCACCATCCTGGCTGCGCTCTCAGACGCCGGACTGAAGGTGGCGGTCGTCACTGCCAAGGACAAGCTGCGCGGCCTGCTGGGCCATGGCATGGCGGGCATCTGTTTTTCCGCGGAGAAAGCTGACAGGGCCACGCTGGCGGATGGTGGCATAGCCAACGTGCCCGCACTGGTTGGCAAGCCGGTACCCTCGGTCTACAGCGCCGACCTGAGCGAATTCGTTTTCGCCGCCGGTGTGAAGCTGTTGGAAACGCAGCGCCCGGACGTGATGTACCTGTCGACCACCGACTACATTCAGCACAAGTGTGCACCCGGCACGGCCGGCGCCAACGACTTCTACGCCATGATGGACGGCTACCTCGCGCAGATGGACAAGTTGGGCGCGTTGATCGCGCTCACGGCTGATCACGGCATGAGCCCCAAGACCGACGCCGCCGGGCAACCACGCATCGTCTTTCTTCAGGAGGTGTTGGACGCAATGGCTGGCGCGGGCGGTGCGCGCGTCATCCTGCCGATTACCGACCCCTACGTGGTGCACCACGGCGCGCTGGGGTCTTTCGCCACCGTGTATCTGGGCGACCTATCGCGGAGCGAAAGCCTCGCGGCTCAATTGAAGTCTGTCGTTGGCGTTGAGGTGGTGCTCACGCGCAGCGAGGCTGCGCAGCGCTTTGAGTTGCCGCCCGACCGCATCGGCGACCTGGTGGTGGTGTCTGACCATCTCACTGTGTTGGGCACACGGGCCAGCGAACACGACCTGTCGGGCCTCAACGTCCCCTTGCGCTCGCATGGCGGCATTTCGGAACAAAAGGTGCCGCTGCTCTTCAACTGCCGTCTGCAAGACGTGGCAGCGGGCCGACGTATCCGCAACTTCGACATCTTCGACCTGGCACTGAACCACGCCCGGGTCACGACTCCCTAGAGGCACGCCATGACCGCGAACTACATGAATCCCGTGCAAAGCGTGTACGGGCCGGGAGCGCTGTCGCGCCTGCCGCAACTGCTGGCAGGTCGCAAGGCCGCATTGGTGACTTTTCCCGAGGCTGCGGCCATTGGCTTGCTGGACCGCGTCAAGAGCGTGCTGGGCGACAGTCTGGCCTGCGTGATCGACCAGGTCATGCCCAACCCGGACGTGGCCGAACTGGCCGCCACCTGGGAGGATTTCTGGCGCTCGCATGCCGACACCGAGGTCATCATCGCAGTGGGCGGTGGCAGTGCCATCGACACGGCCAAGGCCCTGATGGTGGGCAATGACAGCGGCCGCTTTGACGAGCTCATCGCCGGCCTGGGCGGCGACGCGGTGTTTGCCCCTACCCGTTTCAAGACGCTGATCGCCGTGCCGACCACGGCGGGAACCGGCAGCGAAGTGACGCCTTGGGCCACCATATGGGACCGCCAGAAGCAGAAGAAGTATTCGCTGCACCTGCGCGAGACCTGGCCTGCCTACGCGGTGGTCGACCCTGAGTTGATGCTGTCCCTGCCCGCATCCGTCACCCTGCAGAGCGGTCTGGATGCGCTGTCGCATGCACTCGAATCGATCTGGAACGTGAACGCCAATCCGATCTCGGACACCTTTGCTGTCGCCGCCGTGCAGGAAACGCTGGCCGTGCTACCGGCGCTCATGCGCGACCTCTCCAGCCTGGAGCTGCGCGGCCGCATGGCACTGGCCGCATTGAAGGCCGGCATGGCGTTCTCCAACACCAAAACGGCGCTGGCGCATTCGATCTCGTACGAGATGACGCTGCGCTACGGGCTCCCGCACGGCATTGCCTGTTCGTTCCCATTGCCCTTGGTGCTCAAGCGCGCCATCGGGCACAGCGCTGACCGCGACCATGTGCTGGCACAGGCGCTGGGCGTGCCGCTGCCGGAGGCGCCGGCGTTCCTCACGCGCTTTATTGAGGGGCTGGGCGTCAATACCCGGTTTGCCGACTACGGTGTGGGCGAGGAAGAGGCCCAAGCCATGCTGCTGCACGCCCAACAAGGCGCGCGCGGAAAGAATTTCATTGGAAGCATGGCTACAGCCACACCGGAGAAAGTTGCATGAACGCCCCCGTTGACAGCAGACATTTTCGTGCCGAGACATTGCGTATTGGCGGTGAGCGCCTGTCGCGTGACCGTACCTTGACCGTCCACAACCCGTTCAACGGGGAGCGTGTGGGCACCGTGCCGCTGGCCACGCTGGAGGACGTTCGAGAGGCCTACCGCATTGCCCATGCCTACCGGCCTACGCTGTCGCGTTACGAGCGCTCCACCATCCTGAACCGCGCCTCGGTACTGTTGCGTGCACGCGCTGACGAAGCTTCGACGCTGATCACCCTGGAGTCGGGCCTGTGCAAGAAGGATTCGATCTACGAGATCGGACGGGTGGCCGATGTACTGGTCTTCGGAGCCAACGAGGCGCTGCGCGATGACGGTCAGGTGTTCTCCTGCGATCTCACGCCGCACGGCAAGAAGCGCAAGGTGATTACCACGCGCGAGCCGCTGCAGGGGGTGATCACCGCCATCACGCCGTTCAACCACCCGATGAACCAGGTGGCGCACAAGGTGGTTCCCAGCATTGCCACCAACAACCGCATGGTGCTCAAGCCATCGGAGAAAGTGCCGCTGTCGGCGCTGTTCCTGGCTGACATCTTGTATGAGGCCGGCCTGCCGCCCGAGATGTTTCAGGTCGTCACCGGCGACCCGCGCGAGATCGCCGACGAGATGTTGACCAACAAGCTTGTGGACCTCATCACCTTCACGGGCGGCGTTGCCATCGGCAAGTACATTGCTTCGCGGGCCGGCTACCGCCGCATTGTGCTGGAACTGGGTGGCAACGACCCGCTGATCGTGATGGAAGACGCTGACCTGGACAAAGCGTCGGACCTGGCTGTTGCGGGTTCGTACAAGAACTCCGGCCAGCGCTGCACCGCCGTGAAACGCATGCTGGTGCATGAGTCGGTTGCGCGTGAGTTCACCGAGCAGGTTGTGGAGAAGACCCGCCGCTGGAAGCATGGCGACCCGATGGACGCCGGCAACGACATGGGCACCGTGATCGACGAGGCCGCCGCGAAATCCTTTGAGGCACGCGTCACCGAAGCCGTGGCGCAAGGCGCGCGCCTGTTGCTGGGCAACGAGCGCGACGGCGCCTTGTACTCCCCTACCGTGCTGGACAACGTGAAGCCTGAGATGGCGTTGGTGCGCGAAGAAACCTTTGGCCCCGTATCGCCCATCATCACCTTCAAGGACATTGACGAGGCGATCCGCATCTCCAACGGCACGGCGTTCGGCCTGTCGTCTGGCATCTGCACCAACCGCATGGACTATGTGACGCGCTTGGCCAACGAGTTGGTGGTCGGCACGGTCAACCTGTGGGAAGTGCCGGGTTATCGGATTGAGTTGACGCCATTTGGCGGCATCAAGGATTCAGGCCTTGGCTACAAGGAAGGCGTACAGGAAGCGATGAAATCCTTTTGCAACGGCAAGACCTTCACCATGCCCTGGGCCTGACTGTCCGCGACTTGCTGGCTGGGGCATCCAGTGCGAAACACCCCTGGCTCTGACCACCTGTTTGTGCTAGTCTTCCTGTCCCTTTTTGACAAAGGAGCCCGCCATGACAGCGATGAATGTGGTGCATATGCGCGTGAAGCCTGGCCAGGAAGACGAGTACGTCCGCATCCACCAGGGCATGGACATGCGCGCCATGCCGGGTGGCCGCAATTTCTGGCTGGTCCGCTCGGGTGAGCGAAGCTTCATGGTGGTGGGCGAGTGGGACAGCATGGAGGCCATGGCGGCGGCACGGCCGGCCATGGTCGCCAACCTGGACAAACTGCGTCCCATCCTCGAAGACCTGGGCGGTGGCCGGGGCCTCACGGAGCCCTGGTCGGGTGACGTCGCACTGCACTTGAAAGCCTAGCCTGCAGCGCCCCGGCGCCCGGCGCTCAGACGCCGGCACCGTCAGAACAGGACCTGCTGCGCCGACGTGATGGCGGCAAAGCTCTCGCCCAGCGGCACCAGCATGGCGTCCGCAATCGGCTGCAGCTGCTTGCTGAGGTAGTGCTGGTAGTCGATGCGGGACTGGCGCACCTCCAGCGGTTCGGGCCCGTTCAGCGTCATCACGTACTGGATCCAGCCGCCGTTCTGGTACTGCTTGCGCCGGTTTACGCGTGCGTTGAACTCGTCGGCGATGCGCGCGGCGCGCACCTGCGGCGGCACGTTGGTCTGGTAGTCGTCCAGCCGGTGGCGCAGGCGCTTGCGGTAGATCAGCAGGTCGTCCTTGTTGCCCGCGAGCGTCTCGCGGGCGTAGTCGGCAACGAACGCGGTGTAGGGCTCGCCGCGAAAGATGCGCGACATCAGGCCTTCCTGAAACTGGCGCGCCAGCGGCGTCCAGTCGGTGCGGGCCATCTCCAGGCCGCGGTAGACCATCTCCTCTTTGCCAGTGGCGTCCACACTCAGCCCGGCGTAGCGCTTCTTGCTGCCGATGTCTGTGCCGCGTATCGTCGGCATGAAGAACTTCTTGTAGTGGGTGTCGAACTCGATCTCCAGGAAGCTTTCCAGCCCTTGGTCGGCCATCAGGTTTTGCTTCCACCAGGCGTTGATCTCGCGCGTGAGCTCTGCCGCCACGGCCAGTGCCTCTTGCGTGCTGTGCGGGCGGCGCAGCCAGATGAAGATCGAGTCCGTGTCGCCATAGATGACGCCGTAGCCCTGCTGCTCGACGAAGTCGCGGGTCAGCCGCATCATCTCGTGGCCACGCAGGGTGATGGCGGAGACCAGCGCCGGGTTGAAGAAGCGGCAGTCCACGGCCCCCAGCACGCCGGCAAACGAGTTCATCAGCAGCTTCAGCGCTTGCGACAGCGGCTCGTTTTTGGCGCGCTTGGCGTCGTCGCGGGCGCTGGACAGCGTGCTGACGATCTCGGGCAGGCAGTGCTTGTCGCGCGAGAAAAGGGTGCCATTGGGGCCTTTGACCAGGCCGGACTTGTCGGCCGCGCACTGGGCTTCGGCGTACCCCACCGGGTCCACCAGGAAGGTGCGGATGATGCTGGGATACAGGCTTTTGTAGTCCAGGACGATCACGGAGTCGTAGAACCCGGGCTGGGAATCCATCACGTAGCCGCCCGGGTAGGCCTTGCTGGCGATCTCACCCACATTGGGCGCCACGTAGCCCAGCCGGTGCATGCGCGGCAGGTAGTGGTGGCTGAAGGCGGCGATGGAGCCGCCCCAGTGGTCGGCCGGCAGGCCGGTGGTGTGGGCGCGCTCCATCACAAAGGCCAGCAGGCGCGCGTGCACGAAGATGCGCAGCACCAGCTCGCAGTCGCGGATGTTGTAGGTGGCCAGGGCCGGCTTGTCGTGCTGAAACCGGCGCTCGATTTCGGCCATCTTGTCGTATTCGTCACCGATGGCCTTGCCTTCGCCCAGCAGCTGCTGCGACACCGCCTCCAGGCTGAAGGAGGGAAACGTCCAGCCGGCGGCGCGCAAGGCCTCGATGCCATCTATCACCACCCGGCCCACCAGGGGCGCAAACAGGTAGCCCTGCTTGCCAGGATGCGTGCGCCACTCGATCGCGCGCCGCTCGCGGCCCAGCAGCAGCGGCACGCCGCAGGCGTCGGCATTCTTTTGCAGGACACGCAGGTCGAACTGGATGACGCTCCAGCCGACGATCACGTCCGGGTCATGGCACTCGAACCAGTCGTTCAGCCGCTCGATCATTTGTTGGCGGGCAGGGCAATAGACGAGGGAAAAGTCCGCAGGGGTGGCCGGCTGCGCTGGCTGGTCTTGCTGGTCCGGCGGCTGGCCCAGCATGAAGACCACCCGGTCTGCTGCGCTGTCCAGCGCGATGGAGTACAGCTCTTCGTGCTGGCTGGTTTCAATGTCCAGCGACACCATCTTCAGCTCCGGCCGGTAGTCCACCGAGGGCTTCAGCCTGCAGTCCACCAGGGTGGTGCCAGTGCGCGTGCCGCCCTCGACCACCACACCGGCGGTGATGAAGCGCTCCATCAGGTAACGCTCGTGCGGGCGCACATCGGCCTCGAACAGGGGGACCGACTGCGGCCCCAGCGTGCGGGCGAGCTTGCTGAGTTGCCGGTGCTGCCTGGCATACACCCCAATGACGGGGTCCTGCTGAAAGGTCTTGAGCTCCAGCGCGCGGATCTCGATACCCGGAATGCTGGCAAGCTGGGCTTCGATGGCCTGGCGGTCTGCAGCCCTGGCAAAGGCCGTGGACACCTGCCCGGTCAGCAGCAGCTTGCGCGGGCCGTCCTCAGTGGCCAGCCAGTATTCCAGCTCGGTGCCAGCAGGCAGATCGCGGGACCGCCGCGTGAGGATGAAGCCCTGGAGGTCTTTGGGGGGCACGGCGGTTTGGGGTAGAGCGGGGTGCGGGTGCTGGGGGAAGTCCTCACCATTTTCGCTGACCGAAGCTGCCGGCCCCTAAGCCCTGATCGCACAAGGTGCAACAGCTGCTTTGTGCCCTGGGCGGATTAAAGCCAAACTGCTTGCAAATGCCAACACAGCGGGTCAAGTATCAACCTGGCCATCGATCTACGAGGCCTGTCGAGAAGATGGCGGCTTGCACACGCGAGACGCCGATGTCGCGCAGTTCATGCGCGTCCATTGAGCGGAGTTCCTGCAAGTCCCGGCGCATGCGGCGTGCTTCCTGCATGCGGGAGGAGAGGCGTCGCCACCAGTTGGCGGGGGCGGGCAGAGGGTAAGTAGATGTCATGAGAGGCTCCTTGGGTTGATGGACAGGTCGCTCAATCGAGCTGCTGCCGCAAGGATCAACCTTCACGCGGTGTCAAGGTCAAGCGCGCAAGCGAACCCTGGGACCAGTTGACGTGGATGCCGTGGCAATCCCGCGCCTGGAAGCTACCGGCTGCGACTCCTGTAACAGAAGTTCCAGGCCTTGCGGGGCCAGGCGCCGCTTGCAGGGGAGGACGAGTGCCTTGAAGAGCATGAGCGGAGGGGCTTGACATTGCCACGGTGGCAAGGTTGAAACTCCCTGCATTGACAAGTGGAGCAGCCATGCAATTGATGAACATAGGCGATGCCGCTGCTGCGGCTGGCGTCACGCCCAAGATGATCCGGCACTACGAATCACTCGGCCTGATCCCGGTGGCCGAACGGACCGACGCGGGGTATCGCCTTTATGGTGACCGCGAGATTGACATGTTGCGATTCATCCGGCAATCACGCGGGCTTGGGTTCTCCATGCAACAGATCGGAGAGTTGATGTGTCTCTGGAGGGATCCGTCGCGGCGCAGCAGCCACGTGAAGCAGGTTGCCTTGAAGCAGCTTGATGACCTTCAGGCAAGGCAGCGCGAGCTGGACCAGATGCGCGCCACGCTGGAGGACCTGGTAACGCAGTGCCGCGGCGACCACATGGCCCATTGCGCCATCCTGGACAACCTCGCGCATGCCGATGCAGCGCCGGTGCCCGTGGAGCTTGCCAAGGCAGCCAGAAAGGGGCTCAAGGTCACGCGCCCTGGGGAGAGCCGACCCAGGCGGCGGGCATTGGCCGCGCCTGCAGTTCAGGCGATGCCGGGCGGCCCACACGCCGGGCTCGTGGCGTGGTCGCGCGGAATCAGTAACTCATCGTCTTCCCCCGCAGCCAGGTGACGCCAGTGCCAAGACCGGTCGGATTGGCCTGCTGCAGTCCCGCGAGGCTTGGGCGATTGACCTTGCCACCGTGGCAACTGCCACAGTGACAACTCCCAACTCAATCGAGGTGCACTCAAATGCAGACAGTATCCAAGGGACGCGCCCTTCGCCTCCTTTTCTCCACGTCGCTCACTTTCCTCCTGGCCGCTTGCGGCGGCGGTGGAGGTGACAGTGGCAAAAACAGCCCGCCTCCGCCACCACCTCCCCTGTCGATGACGTTCCCTGCGGAGTCGATCGTCAAGGCACAGGCGAGTGCGGATCGCCACATTCTGCTTGCGCAAGCACCGTCGGCGATCGGTGCCACCGGAGCTCCGGTGCGCAAGATCTTGTTCACCCGTGCGAGTGCGACCGTGGCGGAGTATCGGCCGCCGGCGGGCTGGTCACTGCTCGATTTCACTGTGCACCCGTCCGGCAACCTGTCGGCGATCCTTGCAACCAACAAGTCCCTCGAGATCGTCCGACTCGATCCAGCCGGTGCTGTCATTCGGCGAGAGGCATTCTCGGATCCGGACGCGCGCAGCGACCCAAGGATCGATGAGGGCGGCATATTCGATCCCGATTCGATGCTGCCGCTGCTCAGCCGGGATGCGGCGCGTGTCGCGCCGCTCGGCGAGGACCTTGCCTTGGTCGTGCGTACCGGCCTCAATGCCGTGGTGGCATACCGGCTTCACTGGACGGCTACTGGGCTCGAGCGGAATTGGCGTGCGCTGGTGGAGCCGGGGATGACGCTCATGGGGAGGTTCCTGACCTCGGGATCGCACGACGTGTTCGACCAGCTCATCGCTCACGTGAGAGTTCACATCGCGACAGACGATGCGGGCCGGATCTTCATCGCCGTGGGCGGTGGCACCGCCTCGAACCTGTTCACCGCTCACGCAGAACACTTCCAGCAAGCGCCCATCGGCGCAGCCCACGGCGCGATCGTGACGCAGCTCTCACGATCGGGCGAGCGAGTGCACGCTACCGTCATCGATACGGGCCAGGCCAGCGAGTTGCATGCGCTTCGCGCAACCCCGACGGGGATTGCCGCGCTCGGCCGGGTTCGCACGCAGGTATTGGCGGATGGCAGCGGCTGGGACGGCTATGCGGCCTTCGTTTCGGTGAACGGCGCCTTCGAGCACTACAACGTCGTGAACGTCGATCGGGGCGATATCCTGTTCGACATCGCACCGGCTCCCCAAGGGGGCTATCTGGCCTCGGGCGCTACCGGATACACACAGAACCCCGCGGGTGCAAGCATTTCGGAGCAGGCGGCTCCGCTGCTTCTTTCCCTGTCCGAAACAGGCTCCGTTCTCGCTCGGCACATCGTTGCGGCCGGTCCGCGCCAGAACCAAATCCGCGCTGTGTCAAGAGCAGGCGCTAAGTGGTTCATTGCGGGACTTGCCAACGGTGCGGGAACGCACAGCGGTGATGCCGACCCCGCGTTGATCACCGCAGATGGATTTCTGAGGGAGATAAGTGTCGCTCCTTGAACGGCGTCGCTTCAGGCGGCGCTTTGGACCTCAAAGCTCACATGGAATCCACGCCCAGTTTTTCCACCAGGAAGTCCGTGAATGCCCGCACAGCGGGGAGGACGGCACGCTCGGGCGGACGCACGATCCATACCGTGCCCCCGAAGCGCCCTTTGATCTGCCAATCGCGCAACAGCGCCACGATCCTGCGCCGCCGGATCAATTCCTGCGCGATGTAGTCGGGGACAACGGCAACGCCCAACCCATCCGCCACCAGCGTCGCGAGGCTTTCGCTGTTGTTCACCGAGGCGCGCCCGCGCATGCGCAACGCCACCGACTCGCCGTTCCGCACGAAAGTCCATGCCGTGTCACGCACCTCGCGTGAGTAGCTGAGGACATCAACTTCGTTCAGGTCGGATGGGTGGCGGATCTGGCGCGCAAAGTCGCTGCCGGCACGCGCCACGAGCAAGTAGTGGATCGGCCGTAGCGACTTTGCGATGGAGAGATCCGGCGGGGTATCCACGAGGCGGATCGCGATGTCGATACGCGCTTCCGTGAAATCGACCATGTGGTCCATCAGTACCAGGTCGACCTCCACTTTGGGATAGCTGCGCAGGAACTCTGAAACCAATGGGAGCAAAACCGCCTTGCCGTATGCGACCGACGTAGTCAACCGCAACAGGCCCCGCGGCTCGCTCGTGAGCGAGGCCACGGCGTCCCGCGCCGCCTGCGCGCTGCGGACCACTTGCGTTGCGTGCTCGAGCGATAGCCGGCCAGGCTCGGTCAGCGAAAGCGACCTCGTCGTGCGATGCAGCAGCCGCGCACCGAATCGCTCCTCCAGGCGCTGCACCTGCTTGCTCAGGGCCGATTTCGACGTGCCCAGGCGCCGAGCCGCTTCGCTGAAGCTGCCTGCATCGGCAACCGCGCTGAAAGCGACCAAGGCGCCGAGGAAGTCCGAATCCCAATCATTGTCCATTTTGTTTCCTCAGCGGATACAGTGAATGTCCCAATCATCGTATTGTGCTTTAAGGCTGGACGCCGGACCATCAAGGCTTCATTCCAAGGAGCCGAACATGCCTTTCGTTGACCTCACACTGCATCACGCCAAGCCCACCACCGCGGCCCTGAAAGCCGTCCGTGAGGGACTCACCCAACTGATGGCAGACGTGCTGCGCAAGCGCGCAGACCTCACCGTCGTCGGAATCACGCTGGACAGCCCCTCGGGGATCACCATTGGCGGCACGCTGCTGGAGTCGGGGAAATGGTCGGGTAGGCTCGTCGCGTATGTCACGGCGGGTACCAACTCCGAGGGCGAGAAGGCGCGGTTCCTCGCCGAGGCTTATCGGCTTCTGGCTCAGCACCTGTCGCCCCCTGCATCCCCGTTCTACATCGTCGTGCAGGAAGTGCCTGCGGGGGCGTGGGGCTATGACGGCCGCAGCCAGGCAGACCGTGCGCAGCCAACCGTGCAGGTGCCGGCGTGATAAAGCGCAAAGCGGTCCATTGCGCCTGCGCGAAGCAGCAATGCAGCCGCAGGACTCTGTCACTCAAACAACGCCACTTCCAATGTTCATTGAACTTGTCATCAAGAGCGTCACGCTGGTTCACGGTTACGACGCGCGCAACCAGGAAATCCTTGAGCAGATCGCGCACCCTGAGCCGGTCCGCAAGCTGGTGCCACTGGCCCGTATCCAGTCTATTGGAGAGCGCTACGTACTGGTCGCATCAGGTTTCGAGCGCCAGGCGTACTGGGAATACGTCGGCGACTACGAGCAGCTCAAGCGAACACTTGAATGTGCGGGCACGGTGTGCAATGCCGCCGGGCCTCGGCGAGCGTGATGGACTCGGGCTCGAGCTTGCCTGCCTGGCAAGCTCGGCGATGGCGCACCCCAATCCGGAGATCTGAATGGACCACTCGAAGCACCATCAACACGCCGCTTTGCACGTCGGCCACGGCACCGCTGCCGCGAGCCTCAACGTGGTTGCGCTGCACGCTACGGCTCATTGCCTGGCAGGCTGCGCGGTCGGGGAGGTCCTGGGCATGGTCATCGGCGCCGCCGGCGGCCTGTCCAGTGCGCAGACGATTGGCTTGGCGGTAGCCTTGGCCTTCCTGTTCGGGTACGCGTTCACGTTCTTTCCGCTGTTGCGCTCCGGGCTCACGCTGTTCGCCGCCGTGGGCATCGCATTCGCTGCCGACACGGCGTCGATTGCGCTGATGGAAGTCGTCGACAACGGACTGATGCTTCTCATCCCTGGCGCAATGGACGCTGGTCTCTCCTCGTGGCTGTTCTGGGGTTCGCTCGCAGCGTCACTGCTGATCGCCGGCGCTGCGGCTTACCCGCTCAACCGCTGGCTGATTTCAAAGGGCATGGGGCATGCGTTGGCACACACCGGGCACGCGCACTGAGGGCGCCATGGAACTGCGTCCTATACCCTTCAGGCTCCCCGCCGGCGCGCGCTCGCCAAAGCTGCACTCGTTCAATGACAGGGCGGAAATCCGGTGGTTCGGGTTTCGCGGCGCGTTGGCAGAGCCCGGGTGGGCTGAGGTCGAATTCGAGCGGCTTCAGACCGGCGTGCTCGGCGGCGGCGGCACCGCCGCTGTCAACGGTGGTGCGATCGCAGCGGGCTTTGACGCTGTCTTCGTGCTGACTGGCCTGTGCCACTACCCATCTGACACCATCGTCACGCTGGAACTTGCGGTGCAGTTTCTGTCCCTGGCGCGTGCAGACCAGCCGCTGTTATTTCGGGCGGGGGTTACCAGATCCTCCCGGGGGTTTGCTTTCGCGCAAGGCGCGCTGGTCGTACGCGGAAACACGGACACTGCGTTCGCGACCGCCACGGCGATAGTCGCCCCGTCCGGGCCCGAAGACGCCACCGTCAGCCTGGGCTACTCTGTCAAGGACATGCCGCAGCGGTGAACAGCGGCGCTGCGGAGCCATTCAGTGCCACGGGCTGGCATTGGCTATGTCTTGTGCATTTCGCCAATCACACGCCGGCGCTTGACGATAACAACCGGTGCTGAGGTTGGACGTGGCGCTGCAGACTGAAACGTGCGCTGACCGTCCACCCTGCCTCTTGCTTTTCCAATGGCCTTGTCGATCTGGCTGCGGCTCAACGGTTCAACCAGATCCCCCACCACCTGGACGTACTGGCCATCCGTCGTCATCGCCAAAGCGCCCATTTGCGCGCCGCGCCTGACGCTTCCCAACAACTGAAGGGGGTCGCCTTCAGGCCGGCCGTATGTGAATCGAGACCATTCCACTTGCCCAAGCTGCACCAGCCATGTTGCTTTCTTACTCAAGGATTGTCTCCTGCCTCGTCGTTCAGCAATGAGCTTGCTGCCAGCTGGATTGTCGCACCTGGCGCACCTGGCGCACCTCGCAGGCCGCCATGTCGCTTGCTACGGCCACAAGGGCGAAATCCACATCGAGAAGTTCCTCAACGGATCCCCCTCTGACAAACTCCAATGCGTTGGTGGCTCTGTCATTGCCGCTGGCCGCCCCCGGCCGGTTGGTGGCCAAGGCGGCAGTGCGTTGTCCCATGGGTGCCTAAAAGCTGGCCCACTCCTTGTCAGCGCCCGCCAACGCCAGTGCCGGGCGCGGGGCGAGGTTGGGTATCAGCGCCTTGGCGCGGGACTGGATTTTTGGCAGCTGGCGCGGAACCCGGCTGGCTGCACGTTCTGCAACAGGCTTCGACTCCACCGGGGTTGACACGCGTGTCGCCACGGGGGTTTGGACCCCATTGAGCTTGAACACGCTGACGTTGTGCACCAACTCGGCTGCCTGCGATTTCAGGGAACTGGCCGCGGCTGCCATTTCTTCCACCAATGCGGCGTTTTGCTGCGTGACCTGGTCCATTTGCGCCACCGCTTCGCCAATCTGACTCACGCCTTGGGATTGCTCGCTGCTGGCCGCACTGATCTCACCCATGATGTCGGTGACCCGGCGGATGGAAGTCACAACCTCCGTCATCGTGGAGCCAGCCTGGTCCACCAGTGTGGAACCCTGCTCAACCCGCTCGACGCTGGCGTTGATCAAGGTTTTGATTTCCTTGGCTGCATCCGCTGACCTGCCGGCCAAGGAGCGAACCTCAGAGGCGACAACGGCGAAGCCACGGCCTTGCTCACCAGCCCGGGCCGCTTCCACCGCAGCGTTCAAGGCCAGGATGTTGGTCTGGAAGGCGATGCCATCGATCACGCTGATGATGTCCGAGATCTTCCTGGACGAGTCGTTGATGCCCTTCATGGTCTCCACCACGCGATTCACCACCTCACCGCCCTGTACCGCCACGGCGCTGGCGCTCTTGGCCAATTGGTCAGCCTGGCGCGCGTTGTCGGCGTTTTGCTTCACGGTGGAGCCAAGTTGCTCCATGGAGGCGGCTGTCTCTTCCAGGGCGCTGGCCTGCTGTTCGGTGCGGGCCGACAAGTCGTGGTTGCCAGAGGCGATCTCGGCGCTGGCGGTCGACAGGCTTTCCGACCCGACGCGCACGCTGGAAACCACGTCGATCAACGAAGACTGCATGCGCGCCATGGCGGCCATCACACTGCTTGTATCACCGCTGCGCACCTGCAGCTGTTCACTGAGATCACCATCTGCCACACGCCCGGCGATTGCGGACAGCTCGGCGGGCTCCGCACCGAGCGAGCGTGACAGCTGACGGATGATCAGCCAGCCGACCAGTGAACCCAGCAGCAACATGGCGGTGGCCAGAACGCCCATGATGAGCATGGAGGACTGAGCGGTCTTGCCGGCTTCGGCAGCCAGATGGTCGGCGCGCTGCTTTTGAAACGCGCGCTCCTCGTCAACGCCCTTGGACAGCGAACTCAATATAGGACGCACCTGGGTCATCAGCTGGCGGGTGGCTTGGTCGCGGTCGTTCTTGTTGACCCCGGCCACAACGCTGTCGATGCCTTTGTCGTAGGCAACCCGAAGATCGTCTATCGCCTTCAGCGCCTCGACCGTGCGAGTCTCAGTCACCCCTTTGCGAAGCGTTTCGAGCAAGGCGGCGTTTTCAGTGTGGATCTTGACGATGCGATTCTTTTCCTCGCTCTTCAAGGCTTCGTCGTCTGTGAGCAGGATGTTCCGGATGGAGCGGGCCGTGATGTTCACGTTGTCCTTGAGCTCGGTGAACAGGCTGACCCGGACCATACCGTTGCCTGCGACCTCTTCAAGGTTGCTTGCCAGGGTTCGCATCTTGATGGCGCCCAGAAGCCCGATCACCATGCCGATCACAATGAGGGAGCCGAACCCGAAGGCCAGCCGCGAAGATACTTTCATGTTGCTTAGATTCACTTTGATTCACCATACGGTTGTGTTGCGCTGAAGATGTCGAGGACTTGCCTGCTTACTGCAGCTGGTCTCGCATCAGGCCCATGCTTGCGCTTGACATGAGCGTCTCGATGTTGATCAGAATCAGCATGCGCTCGCGGCTGTTCTGCTTGATGGTCCCGATACCGGTGATGCAGGTCGAATCCACATTGCCGTGCAATCCGGGCGCCGGCTTGATCTCATCTGCTGACAGTTCCACCACGTCGCTGACCGAGTCCACCACCACGCCGACGACCAGGTCCGTCAGTGCCAGGATCACGGTCACGGTTTGGGCGCCGTAGTTGACCTGTGGAAGGCCGAACTTGATGCGCAGATCGATGATGGGAACGATCACACCGCGTAGATTCATGACACCCTTGACGAAATCGGATGCACCAGCCATCCGGGTGGGTTGCTCGTATCCGCGGATTTCCTGCACCTTCAGTATGTCAATGCCATACTCTTCGCCGCCCAAGTTGAAGCTCAGGTATTCACCACTGAATTGCTGAGAAATGTCGGGTACACCCGCACCCATGCCGGCTGACGGGGTTGTCGTATTCACTTGTTCCATGTTGAGTCTCTTTCGGTGTGTGTTTGTGTTCAATTGTCAAAAAGGCGGGCTCAAGTCACTTGATGAGCATCAAGCTGAAGAGCCTCCCCCAGTGTTTGTTGGCGTCAGGCGGGCGCCAGTGCCGTATCGCCGCGACCGAACAGCGGTAAGGGGCCGTCACGGTCCGCGACTCGTCTTTGCGGTCCTGCATATGTGCTCTGGCTGGCGCCCGCACCGCGAACGTGAGCCGGCGCGACGGAGATGGGCCGCGCCTGCCCGGCGCCCAGCTGGAAAACCGACACCACCTGCACCAGGTCCTGCGCCTGGCCCTTCAGGCTGCTGGCCGCCGCTGCCATCTCTTCCACCAGCGCAGCATTCTGTTGCGTTGCCTGGTCCATCTGCGTCACCGCTTCGCCAACCTGGGCCACGCCTTGGGCTTGTTCGTTGCTGGCCGCGCTGATCTCCCCCATGATGTCGGTCACCCGGCGGATGGAACCCACCAGCTCGGTCATGGTGCTGCCGGCCTGGTCCACCAGCGCCGTGCCCTGCTCCACCCGCTCCACGCTGGTGCCAATCAGGTTTTTGATCTCCTTGGCGGCATCGGCGCTGCGCCCAGCCAGGCTGCGCACCTCGCTGGCCACCACTGCAAAGCCGCGGCCCTGCTCGCCAGCGCGGGCAGCTTCCACCGCCGCGTTGAGCGCCAGAATGTTGGTCTGGAATGCAATGCCATCAATGACGCTGATGATGTCTGAGATCTTGCGCGAGCTGTCCACAATGCCCTTCATGGTTTCCACCACCTGGCCAACCACCTCTCCGCCTTTGACGGCCACGGTGCTGGCCTGCATGGCCAACTGGTTGGCCTGCCGGGCGTTGTCGGCGTTCTGCCGTACAGTGGAGCTCAGCTGCTCCATGGAAGCGGCAGTTTCTTCCAACGCGCTGGCCTGACTTTCCGTGCGCGCCGACAGGTCATGGTTGCCTTGGGCGATCTCGGCACTGGCCGTGGATACGCCATCGGAACCGTGCCTGACCGAGCTGACCACCTGCACCAGCCCCGACTGCATGGCGTCCAGCGCCTGCACCAGCTCACCGATCTCATTCTTGCCCATATTGGGCAGCGGCTCGCTCAGGTTTCCGGCACCTATGCGCTGTGCCGCTTGCCGGGCGATGCTCACCCCACCGACAATGCTGCGGGAGATGCCCCAGGTTGCAAACACGGCAATGGCGACACACAAGGTCAGCAGGGCGGCACCCAATGCGTACAGGGTGCTGAACATCTGTTCAATTTCCTGCCGGGCGGCCCGAACATTGGCGACCTGGCCGTCCACCAGGGCCTGAAGGGCGCGGTCATACTGTCTGGCTTCTGGTACCAGCTTGCTTTGCACCAAGGCGCGTGCGCCAGTCTCGTTTCCAGCAGCCTTCAGCGCGGTGACCTGATCACGAGCCTCTCGCCAGCTTTTGCGCACTTCGCCCACCTTGCCGGCGCGCAGTCTTGAAGCATCATCCCGAACCTTGTCTGAGTAGGCGCTCTGGAGATCAGTGGTCTCCTTGACGACGGCTGCCATGGGTTCCTTGAAGAACTCGAGCAATGCGCTGCCGTCTGAAAATGCGATCGCCAAGGCTCGGGCCGCATTTTCGCGCACATTGGATTGCCATCTGTTCGCGATATGCATCAGCTCAGTTTCGGCTTCCATGCGTGCAGCGGCAGCGGCGACTGCCTCCATCCGCCAGGCGGCGACTGCGGCCAGAAGCAGGAATGCGGCAGTGATCGAAAGAAAGCCCAGCTGCAGGCGGGTTGATATTTTCAGGTTCTTCATGAGATTCTTTTCAGTTGTCCGTACATCATTGGTTGGGGTTGTGCTACCAGGTCTGGCTCGTCCATGACTTCCTCGTCGGCAAACCTGTCCTGGATGGCAATGCGTTCTGCCTTGGCTGCGATCAGTGCTTCAACGCACTCACCATGCAGGCGCCCCTTGCTCACTTCGCTGCGAAGCTCAGCCACGATCTGTTCCTCTGTCCACGCGGACTTGTAGGCGCGCCGATTCGACAGTGCGTCATACACGTCGGCGATGGCGGCGATGTGGCCTTCCATGGGTATCTCATCCATCAGCAGGCCACGGGGGTAGCCGGAGCCGTCGCCCCGTTCGTGGTGGCAGGCAATGATGTTGCGCATGACGGTGAAGGCCATGCGATCACCATGAGCCAGGTCACGACCGATCTGGTCTATCAATTGCTCGCCGATCTGCACATGGCTGCGCATCACGATCCATTCTTCTTCGTTCAGCTTTCCGGGTTTGCACAAGATGTTGTCGGGCACGCCGACTTTGCCGATGTCGTGCAGCGGGGCAAACAAATGCAGGTATTCAATGAACTCATCGCTGAATCCATGCTGCTCAGCGACCCGGCTGGCGATCAGGCGCGCGTACTGGGCCATGCGTTCCAGATGCTGTCCGGTCTCCAGGTCGCGCACGCAGGCCAGGCCGCTGACCACACTCACCATGCCGCTCATGCCGCGCACCAGTTTCATGTGCTGCAGGTAGAGGCGGCAGAGCAGGCCCGCGATCACCTTGAGAAAGTGGATGATCTTGCGGCCAAATGCATGCGGCTGCTTTGAGTTGAAGAAGAAGAACGCCGACAGCTCCCCGTTGTCGCTCACCGGCACTGTCAAGCTGGAGCGGTAGCCGTGTTGTTTCAACCACTGGGTGTGGCGGGACATGCCGGTGAGGGTCTGGTTGATGTCTCCGATGACACGAATTTCCTTGGAAGCGGCCAGCGCCGCCAGCGAGGGCACCTCGGCCAGTGACACCTCATGGTGCTCCAGCGCATCCCTCTCGGCATTGCTGAATACGAAGGTTTTGAGCTTCCCCGTGGTCGGGTCGTACAGGGCGATGGCCATGCGGTCCACGACGGGGTACCAGGCGGCGATTTCTTCGTGAACATTGCGCAACTGCTCTGTCATGCTGCCGGCGGCAATCCCGGTGAGCAGCGCTGACTGCGGCAAGAAGGGGGTATCCATGTGTCAGTTCTCCAGTGTTGGGTGCGGTTCACAGCCAGGCCAGCCGATGCAGCTGATGGCGCATGCCCACTTCCTTTTTTTCCCCTTTCAAACTCAGAGCTTCAACCAAGCTTGTAATTAATGTATCAACGATATATCTTTAAAGCAATGTGATTACCGGCTATTTCCGAGGATTCATGACACTGGTTTGATGCAGATCATTCTCCATACAGTGGTGTACGGAGTGACAGGCTGCAGTCATTACGCCGGGCTTACAGATCCGGGTCCTGCAAGCTGCATTCGGGGGGCTGAGGGCGCACGAGGAAAAACATTGCAGCCCTAACCCGGCAATGCGCAAAAAAGAAAAAGACTTCGTGCCCAGCTGTCCTGCGCGGCGCAGAGCATTGGCAACGAAGTCCTGTGCGGCCGGAGCATCCCGGCCGGTGTGATACAGGGTGAATTCAGGCCTTTTTGGCCCAGGCGCTGCACCAGCCCTTTCCGGCCACCTGCTTGCCCGCAAAGATGGGACAGCCGGCTGACGCATCGGTCGGCTTGCCCTGGTACAAGGCGCAGTTGCTGCAGAGTTGCGCGGCTGCGAACTTCGGGAACTTGGCCTTGTCGACTTTGGCGGCATCGGCCTTGTAGCCCAGGGCCGCCGCCTGCGGATCCGATTCGGAAACCATTGCGCCCTGGCTGTGTGCCTGTATGGAGATCAGGGCCGTGCCCAGAGCGCCGATTTGACTGAGAAAAATTCGCCGATTCGTCATGGTAGTCTCCTGAGAGGGGTGGTTTATTGAACAGCTGGCTGCGGACATTTGACGCCGTTCATTTTTACTGACAAGTGATGGGGTTGCAAAAAAGGGTTTCAGCTATTTCATGCGATCTCCTTTGCAATGCTTGAGGGGACGGGCTTGGCTTCGTCCTCCCAGCCTTGCCAGTCTTCGCCGAGCAGTTCGTAAGGGTGTTGGGTGCGATCGGAGCCGTTGCCGCAGCGCATATCGTCCGCAGGGCAATACAGGTCGCAACCCCAGCAGATGCGCTGGGGATTCGCTGGTCGGATGGGGAATGTTTTTGCCATCGAGCGTTCGGGTCTGGTTTTATGTCGATGGCGTGGCGCCACGCCGGCGCATCATGTCTTCACCCATGGCTTTCAGTGCGTCTGGTTGGAGCTGAGCCAGGGCGGCTGGATACACCAACTGTTCCTCATTGCGAATATGGTCCTGGTACAGCGCAGTAAAGGAGCCCAGGGCCGCCGACTGTGCCGGGGTAAGCTCCTGCCAGGTTTGAGGTGTCGCGCGCACCACGCCAAGCAGTACGGTGCGTGCAAGTTGCCACTTCGACTCCATGATCAGGTGGTCGTCCTGGAGTACGCGCACCAGCCCCTTCGTGCCTTCGGAGCCGGATTCCATCAACGGTGGAAAGACGTGCAACTCCTCATCCTCGTGGTGCAGGGGCGCGGCGATGTCGAAGTAGCGCAGCACGTCTTGGGCTGCGCTGCGCGCCTGTTCGTCGCAGCCGTGGTCCCGCAAGTGGTTTTGCAGGCGCCCCAGCAGGTTCAGCGTGCGCTGCACCCGCTCATGACAGGCGCTCAGTAACTCAAACGGCTGATCAAAGCCGGCAGCGGGTGAGTTGAAGCCAGGCAGCATCGTGTCAACCTGGCTTGCCATCGGCCCGCGCGCGTCCATACCACGAACCCAGGCGTGTGCCCCACAGCGCCATCACGACCAGCCACAGCAAGCCAGTGGCGGCCAGGATCCACTGCGTCAGAGGTGATTGAAAACTCGCCGCCATGCGCAGCAGTGTGGCCGCCTGCAGTGCCAGGAACAGCGCCCAAGTCCAGGTATCGGCCACCAGTGGCCGGCCACTGTGGCCGCAGGACACGCGCGTCACCATCGCCAGCGTCAACGACGCCAGGCAACCCATGGTGGTGGCATGCAGCGCGCCCAGCGGCATGACCGCCGTGTGCAGCCAGGCCGCAGCCAGGCGGGTGGCACCGGCCAGCAGCAGCGACAGGCCCAACCAGGCAAAACCGATGTGCAGCATGGCGAGCAAGCGGTTTTTCAGGCTTTGCACCAACCCCCACACCCAGGTCAGCCAGATCAGGACCGCGCCTACCAAAAGCTCCAGGCAGGCCAGCAGCAGTAGCCAGGCTTGGCCGGCCGCGGTGCCGGCGAGCAGCAACTCCAGCCATGCGCTGGCCGTTTGCAAGATCACCATGCCCACCATCAGCCACAACAGCCAGAACGGCCGCCACAGCGCGACCATGGGCATGGCGCTGGACGTGAAGAAGGGAATCATGCGGTGCGCCACGGTGACGAACACCGCCATCACGCAACCCCACAAGGCGGTGAACACCCAGGCCCGCGCCGCTTCCTGTGACCCCACCGCCAGGGTGGCCAGCAGACCCAGCTGGCTGAGGCAGCCCACCGTGCAGGCCAGGGCGATCAGCCGCGCATGGACCTTGTCCTGGGCCTGGCTGGCGCGCACCAGACCCCAGAACAGCAGCGTCTGCCAGCAAAAGCCCAGTGTCGCCAAGCCCAGGCCGCTCAGGGCCACGGTCTCGTGCGCATGGGCACCCACCAGCCAGATCAGCCACCCCGCAGTCTGCAACAGCAACGGGGCCAACAGGCGCCTGAGCAGTGGCGGCGCCATATTCAGCCACTTGGGACCGGCGGTGAACAGGAAGCCGCTGAAAAACAATGGAAAGAAGCCCAAGACCATCAGGCTTGCGTGCACCAGTGTGGGTGGCACGGCGTAGGACAGGTGGATTGGCAAGCCCAGCCGGCTCCCTTGCACCAAAGCCCACCAGGCGCTGGCGCTGACCAGCACCACCAGCCCCAGGAAGAAGCCCAGGCGGTGTGGCGCCAGCAGAAGGCTGCGCCAGAGCCAGGGCGGCCTCGCCGGGCTGGCGGTGCCGGACGGGCGCGGCTCACCGCTGGTGCTGGGAATCGCCCGGATGGCGTGGAACTGTTTGGTAAGCATGGAGCTGGGTTGGCATTGGGCGTTATCGGGTCGCCACGTTGATTTGTTTGATGAACGCCGGGTCAATGGTGAACATGATCGGGACGATGTGCCCGCCAGGCCACGGCCGAGCCGGCCACGGTGGCGGCAAACAGGCCCAGCGCCAGTGCATTGAGCAAGGCGCCCGGCCTTCGCATGGCCGGGTCAACCATCGCCCCGAACAAGCGCAGCAGCAGCGATGCGTGCAGCACAGACAGTGGCACGTAGAACCAGGCACCGAACAGCAGCTTGATGCGCGCGATTGCCGGCAGGATGACGGGTGCGTGGCCCATGACCATGCTGATGATGAAGCCCAGGCCCAGCGCGTGCAAGGCCAGATCCCGCGCGGGCAGGCCCAGGGTCCAGCCGACCCAGCCCAGCCCGGCCGTGACCAGCCAGAAGTAGCCCGACAGAAGGCATATCGCCATGTAACGGCTCAGGCCCTGCGCTTTCACTGTGCGCCGAGCGATGTCGAACACGGCCAACCACACTCCCAGCGCCGTCAGGGCCAGGCCATACAGCACGCCGCCCCAGGCCGGGGCCGGCTGTGACAGCGCTGCGCCGGCCAACAAGCCGACCACCGCAGCCAGAAGCAGCGGGTGCGCCCAGGTGTGGCGGCGCATCAGGCGAGACATCTCCAGCCGCTCCGCCACGATGGTCAGCACCACAAAGGCGAACCACCAAGGCAGCGCGGCGCCTGAGTTCAGGTTCATGGCGAACATCAGGTTGCCGGTCAGCCATGCCAGCGCCCCCACCAGCAGCAGGGCCGTATGCGCCAGCGGCTGCCGCTGCACCAGCAAGATATTGACACCCACGAACACCGTGGCGGCACCCACCCCAAGCCAGGCACCCAGGTGTGCATGGCCGACCAGCATCATCAGACCCCCGAGCGCACTGCCCACGGGGGCGACGAACGCCCAATGGTGGCGTACGGCAACGGCACGCTCCGTGGCGATGGCGCTGCCGAGGAATGCTGACAGCAGCAGCGCCGCATGGACGATGGCCGCGCTCGACAACAATGTGCTGTCGGCCATGCCTTGCAAGGGAACGCCGGCGCGAAAAAGCCCACCCATGACTGCGCTCAGGAGCGCGCAGATCACCCCCAGCGCCAGAGAAAGCTTGAAGAGCTTTCTCGCGGCGGCTGCCCTTGGGGAAGGCTGCTGGGAGCGGCGGGCTGCGCGCATGGTCACCAGCCCATGAAGCGTCTTGCGCGCTGGCTCATGCGTTCGGCTGACCATGGCGGATCCCAGCCCAGCTGAACCTCGATGGCATATGCCTCAGGGATCGCCCGGTCCAGTTCGTCTTCGACTTCGCTTAGGATGACATCGGTCACCGGACAGGCCGGGGAGGTCATGGTCATGCTGACCCGCACGACATCTGCCGTGACGCGCACGCCGTAGATCAGCCCCACATCAACAATGGAAAGGGCCAGTTCCGGGTCGACCACCCGGGTCAGCGCCGCCAGAACAGGACCGCTGAGCTCCTGTGGCCCGTCATAGGCATATGCAGGCGCTGGCGTTGCCGGAACTAGAACTGGTAGAGCTGGCTTGGCGATGAATTGCATGGCGTCCCTCTCACGCACGCATCGGGATGGGATAGATGCGCAACAGCTTGCTCAGCCCATGGCTGTTGTGGGTCACATCCGCCAGCGTGTACTGGTCCAGCACCTTGTAGAAGGCGTCCACCGCCTGCCGCAAGACGTCTTTGAGCTCACAGACCTTTGCAATGGCACAGTGGTCCGCTTTGAGGCCGATGCATTCGGTGGTCTTGGACTCGCCTTCAGTCAGGCGAATCACCTGGCCGAGGTTGATCTGCTCCGGCGCCATGCTCAGCTCAATGCCACCGCCTTTGCCCCGCTTGTTGGCCAGCCAATGGCAAGTTCCCAGAAAGTGAACCACCTTCATCAAGTGGTTCTTGGACACTTCAAATTTGTCCGCCACTTCGGCAATGGTCGCCCGTCGGTCTGGAACGGCTGCCAGGTAGATCAATACCCGAAGGCTGTGGTCGGTGAAGCTGGTCAGTTTCATTGACGATGCCGTGACGCGCTGCTGATTTTTGAAGCGACAGTGGTCACGGGATGTGGGGCAAATGCAGTTGGAGGCGGCAAAAGATGCATCCTGAATGCATGAATGTTAGTGGTGGGGCGCCTGCGTGAGTTGACCCACGTCAAGTAACCGCACTTGCGTGGCCACAATGACACATCCGTCCGTGCCTGTTCAGGCGACAGATACGCAGGTCTATCTCGCCCCGGCAGCCCGTAATTCTGTGAAGGGGACGTTGTGGAACTTACTCGAATGCCTGGTCGATGGCATCGCTAAAGTCGTGCTGCATCTGGGGGCTGATATCGTGGCCCAGGTTGGCATACTCTTTCAGTACGATGTTGTAGCCGGCTTTCGCCAAGCGATCAGCATGCGCCCGGGTTGCCGCAATGGCCACAATCTTGTCGTCAACACCATGAAACACCCGAATTGGCAGGCGATGCGCAGATTGGGTTTTCAGCAGGTCTTCATGAAGGCTCGCTAGAAGAGGTATGGATCCCTTGAGCAGCTGCCCGTAAAGGATCGCGAGTGCGTACGCAAGGTCGCCACCTTGCGACGCACCAATCACAATTGGTTTGGGTGCATGGGGATAAGTCTTGCCCAGCAATGCAATGACATCTGCGATCTTGGCTGCTTCGGTTGCGACAACATCCTGTTGCTCGGCGTCTTCCATCGCATAGTAGTTGACCGGTGATCTCGAATAGAACGAATACCCGCCTTTGAACGGATAGCGACCGGACAGGAAAATCAAGCGAGCCGGCTTGCGGAGTCCGTTGAAATATGCGCGAAATTCCTCTGGACTTGAACTGCTCCAATGCAGGCCAATCACAATGGGAAGCGCCGGGTTGTCTGATGTGCTGTTGACAATCCACTCTCGGTAGCTGTACTCCCCAATGACCTTTGCTGCGGGGTCAGCTGATGCCCGCCCGGCGCTGAGCGTAAAAATTGCGAGAGGCAGTGAATGAAATAAGTGTCGGCGCGTAAGCATGCTGTTGGCATCAGTGGAAGGAACACGCCAACAATGGTGCCACAACTACCCGGGCGATAGCTGGGCCTTGCGCAGGTGGTTGTCCGCAGCATTCAGGCAGTCAGCTTCAGCCCGGTGATGCCGGCCAGGATCAGGCCCACGCACACCAGCCTGGCCACGGTGGCCGGTTCACCGAACAGCACCATGCCCAGGGCGACCGTGCCCACCGCGCCAATGCCCGTCCACACGGCATAGGCCGTGCCCACGGGCAGGGAGCGCATGGCCAACCCGAGCAGTCCGACGCTCATGACCATGGCGGCGGCCGTGCCCACGCTGGGCCACAAGCGGGTGAAGCCCTCGGTGTATTTCAGGCCAATCGCCCAACCAACTTCCAGCAGACCGGCAATCACCAGCACAACCCAGGCCATATCAACATCTCCCGCGCATCAGCGCACAGTGGCTGACAGCACTGTGCCTGAGAACGGATGATGCGGCGTTGCTGGCCGCGGATCACCCCAAGTGCCGTGGGTGGTTGTTTTGCCACACCGCCCGGCCAACACAGCAGTAAGGCAGCACATCCACCCGGTCTTGCAACCGCATCTTTGCTCACGTAACATCGGCCGCGATGTTGGGACAAACATGTTGACCTCATTTGAATCATCGGTTGAGAAGCTGCTTGGCGGCACGAGCTTTCACAAAGCGCTCGACGAGCGCCAACTGGACCGCTTGCGCTTTGATATCCAGGCCAAGCCCATCAGTGCGGGCGCAGCGGTGGCAAGCCGGGGCACGGCGGCCGATGCGTGGCTGGGCGTGGCCAGCGGCCTGGTGAGGATAGAAAACAGCGGCGCCGACGGCCGCCACACCACCCTGACGCACTTTTCCGCCGGCTGCTGGTTTGGGGAAGGCACGCTGCTCAAACGCGGCCCCTGGCCCTTCGATGCGGTGGCTGTCACCGACAGCGTGGTGGCGTTCGTGCCGATCTCCACCTTCGAGTGGCTGCTGGGCTCCAGCATCGCCTTCAACCGCTTCCTGCTCGACCAGATGAACGCTCGCCTGGCCCAGTTCGTGGAGCGGTGTGAGCACTTCAGGCTGCACGATGCCGAGCACCACGTGGTGCACTGCCTGAACGAGATGGTCGACCCGCGGCTTTACCCGAACACGGAAAACTGCGTCACCGTGTCGCAAGAGGGGCTGGCGCACCTGGCCGGCGTGTCGCGCTCGGTTGTCAACCGGACGCTGCACAAGCTGGCGGACCAAGGTCTGGTGCGGGTGGACTACCGGTCCATCACCTTGCTCAACTTGTCGGAATTGCGCCGCTTCAGCGCTGCCTTCGACTAACAATTTCCTCCACTCTTCGAGCGGTCGGGCCGCATCGCCGGCGCACGGCGCCAAGCTTTACATTTCTTAGGGTTTCCGATATCCGCCATTGTGTACGCGTGAACAGTCACGCAGGACATCACGGCTAAACAATCGGCCTGTTTCTACAGACCTATCAGGAGACCCCGGATGTACCGAGTAACCAGAGGCGCCGCCGTTTGGCTCGCGCCATGCTTTGCGATGCTTGTGCTCGCCGCTTGCGGCGGGAACGACAGCTCACCCTCCACGCCCACGACGCCGACCACGCCGACCACGCCCACCATCACGGGCGACGTGGTCATCAAGACGTTGTCGAACCGAGCCGACATGATCAGTGACGGTGACGCGCTGGTGGAAATCGTTCTACCCAGTGGCGCGACCTTCAGCGATCTGAAGGTCGAGCTCAACGGGGCGGACCAGACCGGTGCGTTCGCGGTGCGACCCAACGGCCGGGTGCTGGGTGTCGTCACCGGCCTGGCGTCGGGATCGAACGCCCTGGTCGCCACGCTGAAGAGCGTGAACAAGGGCGCTCGGTTGCAGATCACCAACGTTGACCGCGGCAGCGCCATTTTTTCCGGGCCGCAGGTTCAGCCCTGGATCTGCGCCACCAGGACCATCAGCCAGGCGCTGGTGGTCGTCGCGGGGACCAGCCTGTCGGCGATCGTCCCGACGCAGGTCAGCGGACTGGACGCTGACCCGACCGACGCCAGGTGCAACGCGCCGACAAAATTCACCTACTACTACCAGCCCAAGGCACTGCAGGGGACTGCCTGCACCCTCGGCATCACGGGCGCCAACCCTTGTTTCGTCGCTTACGACCCCGCGGCGCGGCCGGCGGACGCGGCCATCGCCGACTTCAAGAATGACCGTGGCGACACGGTGAAGAGCATGCTTCGCCTGGAGCTCGGCACCATGGACCGTGGCATGTACCAGGTGCTGACCTACTTTGACCCCGCACAGCCCTGGACGCCATGGACACCGCAGAAGGGCTGGAACGGCAAGCTGATGTGGAAGTTCGGCGCCAGTGCGTCCGGCAACCGCTTCCAGCGCAATCCGGGGGCTTCGGTGTTTGACGTCAACAGCCTGGCCGCCGGGCACATGGTTGTCAATGCGCAATTGACCAACCACCAGGACAACAACAACGAGTTTCTTGCCGCCGAGCAGGCGATGATGATCAAGGAACACATCATCGACACCTATGGCGAAATCCGCTACACCATGTCAGATGGCTTGTCCGGTGGCTCGATGATGCAGACCAACATTGCGTCTGTGATACCCGGCCTGCTGCAGGGCATTCAGCCGGCCTGGAGCTACCCTGACGCCGTGTCCACCTGGATAGAGACGCGCGACTGCGGCATTCTGGGCAACTATTACGCCACCGCCGCAGGCACCTCGCTCACGACCGCGCAGCGCGCCGCCATCGAGGGCAAGGACAACGCTTATTGCGGCAGGTGGATCGCCTCATTCATCAACCCGCAGAACCCGACCCTGCCCGGCAACTGCGGGGCCGGCTTCCCCGCTTCCATCGTCTATGACCCGGTGAATCGGCCCAACGGCGTTCGCTGCTCGATCCACGACATGATGGTCAACATCTTCGGCACCACGGTGGACACCGACCGCAACACCAAGCCGAAACTGCCTTATGACAACGTGGGGGTGCAATACGGACTGCAGGCACTGCGAAGCGGATCGCTCACGGCTGAGCAGTTTGTCCAGTTGAACGAAACCGTTGGCGCCTACGACAGCGACATGAAGTTCACCGCGGGCAGCCCAGCCGCACCGGTGGTGCCGGCACCCCGCTTCCGCGCGCTGCCGGATGTTCTGCCGCAGATCTACCAAAGCGGGTTGCTGGACAACGCGAAGAACCTCGCCAAGGTTGCCATGATCGATATCCGGCCGGAATTCGGCCCCGACATCCACATGCCGTGGCGGAGCATGCAAAAGCGGGCGCGCCTTGACGCCGCCAATGGCGGCCATGCGAATTCGGTCATCCGCGGCATCAACGGCGCTCCGGGGGCAGCGATCACCGCGCAGGCGTTTCAAATGATGGACCGTTGGTTGACCGCCATAGAGGCCGACAAGACCAGCACTGCCATTGAACAAAAGGTGATCAACAACAAGCCGGCAGACGTGAAGGACGGCTGCTATGCGACGGCTGGCGCGACCGCCGCGGACCTGGCAACTGAACTGTCCATCACCAACCCGTCCTGCCCGATCGCGGCGACACTGCTTCACCTGAGTCCCCGTCAAGTGGCGGGCGGCCCGAGGTCTGAGGATGTCTTTCAGTGCCAGTTGAAGGCGTTTGACGCGGCCAGCGCGGACTATGCGGGTGTGGCCTTCACCGCGGCCCAGGTGACCCGGCTCAAAGCTGTGTTTCCCGACGGTGTTTGCGATTGGTCGAAGCCCGGTACCGCCCAGACCACGCCGTGGGCCGCGACCAGCTTCATGAACGGGCCCACGGGTACAAAGATTCCCGCGGCGCCGGCTTCGACAACCTTCTAGTCGGACCTGTTCGCCTGTTCTTCGGTCGGGTCCACCGTCTTCTGCTCAGTGGAAGACGGTGGACCATGCCAGACACTTCAGCTTCAGGCGGCGCCTGTCTGTCATGCCCCGGTGCTGGCTGCCGCCTCGGCTTGCGCCGCAAACTTCTCGTCAAACCACTTCTGCCACAGCGGCGTGCCATAGGCCACTGCTTCCTCGGCCTTGTCGCCATACAGGTACAGGTGCATGGCCACCACGGTGCTGCCGTCCGGGTACAGGTTGGCGCCCAGGGCGCCGATGCCTGACAGCGGCTTGTCCAGGATGAACAGCGCGTCATACGGGTTTTCGCTCAGGTGCTCCACCACGCCGCTGATGGGCGGCGCGCCGGCGGGCGCGCTCCAGTGCTGGCCCTTGGCCAGCCCGTGCACGCCCAGCGCGCTGGTCAGCGTCTTCCAGGCCTGCGCATCGGTGCCGGCCGTGACCGACTTGACGCGCAGGATGGCACCGGTCTGCCCGCGGAAGTGCTTCAGGTACAGCTGCAGGTTGACCAGGAAGCCGGCCCAGCCGCCCATGACTTCTTCCAGCTGGTTGTCCCAGTCGTCGGTGCTGGCAAACAGGCTGTGCACCATGCGCACGCTGCACACGCTGCCCGAGCGTGCCTGCACCAGCCATTCGGTGGCCATCTTGGGCGAGTCGCCCCAGGCTTCTTCCTGCTCGGCGGTGAACAGGCGCGGCGGCTCCCAGGCCGTGATGATGCCGCGTATGGGCATCTCGGGGCTGAACTGGTAGGTGATGGCGGTGGGCTTGGCGCTGCCCTGCTGGTCGAACTTGGCCGGCACGAACCAGGCCGCGATGCCCGGCGCGGTGGCGATGGCCGCCCAGACTTCTTCCGGCGTGCCGGGGACTTCAAATTCGACTTCGACCGAACGGCGGCCGTTGGCTTCTACCTTGACGCTCATGGTGGTGGCTCCTAGTGGGTTTGCGTGGGTTGTGGGTGGATGGATGGGGTGGCCGGGCTGGGCTGGGGCAGGGGGTGCGCCATCACCACAAGCCGGTGCGCGCGCGCGCCGGGGGCGTCGTCGTGGTACTTGGCGACCAGCTGGTTGATGGCGACGGTGAGCTCATGGCTGAAGGCTGCGCGCTCGGTGGGCGAGCGAAAGCACACCTCGGCATCCATCGACAGCGTGGCCAGGCGTTTGCCGGTGTCGTTGGCGCGGCGAAACAGGGCGCCCACCTCGCGCACCACCCGTGCGCCCAGGGCGATGAGGTAGCTGGCCGAGAGCCGGTCCACTTCGCGGTTCGGGTCGATGGCCACCGGGCCCAGCGCCCCGGGCGAGACGACGTAGGAGGCCGCGGTGGCGACCATCAGCCGCTCTGTCAGCCCGCCCCACTTGCGTTCCTCGGCCATGCGCACCAGGCCGTGTTCCTGCAGCGCGTTCAGGTGGTAGTTGACCTTTTGCCGCGTCAAACCGACCCGCGTGGCCAGCGTCGCCGCCGAGGCGGGCGTAGCCAGTTCCGCCAGCAGCCGGCTGCGCATGGGGGCCAGCGCAGCCGTGGCTGCGGCCGGGTCTTCGATGACTTGGATGTCTTGCATGGGGGAGATTTTGGCTTTGACAAATAAATTTGTCAATACCCCAAAAAAAGACGGGGCTATGTCTGGCATGTGCCTGCGCATAGACTGTGCGCGGCGTCGTCCTTCACGTTGACTTCAGGAGTCCACCACCATGTCTGTCACCCTTCTTGCCCTGCTCGGTTTCCTGTCCTGGACGTTGGCCCTGCTCGTCCTGATGGAGGCCATTCGCACAAAGCTTGTGCTGACCGGCCGGGTTCCGGCGAATGGATTCAGCCCGGACAACGGCGGGCTGTCCCCTTTCATGCAGCGCCTGGCGCGTGCATATGCCAACTGCCTGGAAGGGCTGCCGCTGTTTGGCGGGCTGATGGTGCTGGCTGTGCTCGCTGGCAAGGCCCAGGTGACGGACCCGCTGGCCTATGTGCTGTTGGCTGCGCGCATCGTGCAGTCCGTCATCCACCTGGCGTCCACCTCACCCATGGCCGTCAGCGCGCGGTTCAGCGCGTTTGTGGTGCAGATGGGCATTGCCGTCTACTGGGCCGTCAGGCTGCACGGGGCCTGAGGGGTGTTGCCGGCAGGCACCCCAGGCCAGGCGTCTCATGCCTGGTTCTTCCTAATTCTTCCGGTAATGCGCCGTGATGGCATTGGTCAGCGCCTGCCGCACCCGGCCCGCCTCTTGATCGGTCGCGCCGGCCCACGCGCTTTGCGTGACGACGACGAGGTTCAGCTCGGGGTCGATCCAGATGCCTTGGCCGAAGATGCCGGCGGCGCGGTAGGGCTTGCCGGGCGTCGTCCACCATTGGAAGCCGTAGCCGCCGCGGCCCTGCATGCCGTCCAGCGCTTCGCGGGTGGTGGTGGTGGCTTGTTCCACCCAGCCGTCGGGCACCACGGCTTGGCCGTTGGGCAGCTTGGCGCCGCGGCGGAAGAACTCGGCAAAGCGGCCATAGTCGCGCAGCGTGGCCGACAGGCAGCAGCCGGCGATTTCGCCGCCGGAGCTGTCCATCAGCCAGTAGGCATCGCCCTCCATACCCAGCGGTTGCCAGACTTTCTCGGACAGGTAGTCGGACAGCGTCTTGCCCGTGGCTGCGCGCACCAGTGAGCCGACCAGGTTGGTCTCGCCGGTCTTGTAGACCCACTTGGTGCCGGGCGCGGCTTCGCGCGGCAGGCGGGCCATGTAGGTGACGACCGGGTCCGAACCGTTGACGCTGGGCTCGTTGCCGAAGCGGGCAACGTCGGAGTTGGCGTCGCCGTAGTCTTCGTTCCAGCGCACGCCCGAGGTCATCTGCAGCAACTGCCTGACGGTGACACCTTCGTAGGCAGAGCCCTTGAGGCCGGCCAAATAGGTGGTGATGGGGTCGTCGAGGCTTTTGATCTTGCCGTCGCGGATGGCGGCGCCCACCAGCGTGGACGAGAACGACTTGGCGACCGAAAAGCTGGTCCAGCGCATCTGCGGCGTCTGGCCCAGGCCATAGCGCTCCAGCACCACCTGGCCGTCCTTGATCACCAGCAAGCCGGCGGCGCGGTTGCGCGTCATGTAGTCGTCAATGGTCCAGGTCTGGTCGCCGACCTTGAAGTTCAGCTCCAGCGGCTTGGCCGCTACAGGCAGCGGCGAGACGGTGGCGCCACGCTTGATGAGCCGCGCCGGCCGCAAGTTCTCCATGTGGGGGTAGCCGGCCTTTTGCTGCTCGAAAGACCAGAACAGGATGGCGCCGGCGGACGACGCGGGGGCCGCGCTGGCGGAGGCAGCGGCCGGCGCGGCGTTCTGTTGTGCGGGCTGTGCTGGCGCCAAGGCCGGCAGCATCAGCAGGGTGGAGAGCAGCAGGAACCGCGTGGTATTGATTTTCTTCATGGTGTTGACTTCAAGCCCAGATGGCATTCTTTCTTGATTCCTGGAGCTGGCGCTCATCCCAATAGCTTAGTGGCGATCGCCCGGTTGAGGGGCCGACGGTCAAAAAAAAGGTATTCCGGCCATTGGATCCATGCGCCCTCTGAGGTTGCACGTAGGGCCCGGCGTACGGTGGCATAGGACTTGTCCCACGTTCGAATCAGCTCCGCCCGATGGTGCTGGACACCCATTACGGCGACAGTAGTACCAACGCACAGCAGAAAGGAGCCGACCATGACCGCCTTGGACACAACAACAACAACGGCTTCGCCCTTCCAGCTGTGCTTTCGCTCCATGTACCAGACTGGCCGCGGCTTCGCATTCCCTTGCGATGCGCGCGGCCGCGTGGAACTGGACGCCTTGAGTGAGAAGGCGTTGAACAATTACCTGTTTGCGCGCGGCGTTGTCGGGCGCGAATTTTTGACACCCGCTGTAGAGAGGTGCTTCCATGCCTGATCAATTTGCCCCCCATGCCGCTCACGTGATGCCAAACCATGCCGTGTTGGCGTCTGTTGCCGACGCCTGGCAACGCCTGCTGGCATGGGTGCGGCAGGCAATGGCCGAATCTCCGCCGACCTGGCGAGAGATGGCGGGTGCGGTGCTGATCGTGGTCATGCTGGTGAGCTTCTACAGCGTGGTGAGCGGGGCCGCGCGGCAGGCTGAGGCCAATCATCGTGTCGACGCCGCACAGGCCGAGGCCGCGTTGTACTGCCGTGGCCTGCCTGGCCAGCGTGAGCGTGCCAACTGCATGGTGCAGTTGGGCGTGGACCGGGCGGGCAGCGACAACAGCGACAAGCCGTAAGCGTTGTCTCGGGCGATAGTTTCAGCCGGCAGCTTCGGCCGGTTTGGACATGGATCCGGGTTGAGGGGCACAATCGTTGCCACAGCCACCACGAGACCAGCCCGCCATGAAGCACTTCCTACTTTCCCGTGTCCGCCGCCAGTTGGTGCCCTTCGCGCTGGTGGCCGTTGCCGCCTTGGCCTGCGGCCTGGCCCTGTCGCAAGCGACGCCGGCCGCAGCTCCGACCGAGAACAAGGGCGTCACCAGCAAGCCGCTGGCCGCGCTGGAGCTGGGCGGCGACATTCCCGAACTGGCGGGCCGCCAGTTGCGGGCGCGCGCCATCACCATCGAGCCGGGTGGCAACACCGCCGTGCACACGCACCAGGGTCGGCCCACGCTGGAGTATGTGCAGGCGGGCAACGTGGTCGAGGTGCGCAACGGCGTGGAGGTGCCGCATGCGGCCGGCGAGATGGTGCCGGCCAGCAATGGCGTGACGCACTACTGGGTGAACCGGGGCATCGTGCCGGTGGTGCTGGTGCCGGTGGATGTGTTCAAGCCCTGACATGGGGCGCGGCCGGCGCTGTGGCCTGAGCGCCGCAGGCCGGGAAAAATAGGTTGGGCCGCGCCTGGTGCGTGGGTATCATGGCGTACCTTACGACCTTCGCCAGCGCCTGGCCCTTGTCAAAGTCCTCGCATAAACAAAAGGCTGCTCGCAACAGCCAGATCAGGGACAGCCGCCTGCCTGCCGAGGCAGTGCCAGCGGCGGATGTTGCGCCGTCCGGCGCGCCAGCCGCTGCGGCGCCCGCATTGCCCACCTCACCCCCGGGCCGCAGTGGCCTGCTGGGCAAGCTCAAGCATGTGAAGGGCGTCATCGTCGCCATCGCCGGCGTGGGTGCGGTGCTCAGCGGCTTCGTAGGCTGGTACACCACGTACAAGACGGTGGCCGCGCCTTCTGCCGCGCCCGCTGCCGTGCAACCGGCCGAGCCGGTGAAGGCGGTCAACGCCAAATCCATCGCCGTGCTGCCGTTCGCCAACATGAGCGGCGACAAGGGGCAGGAGTATTTCTCGGATGGCATCTCTGAGGAGCTGCTGAACCAGCTTACCAAGGTGCGCGACCTGCAGGTGATCGCGCGCACCTCATCGTTCTCGTTCAAGGGCAAGGACGTGAAGGTGGAGCAGATCGCCCGTGAACTTGGCGTGGCCAACATCCTGCAGGGCAGCATACGCAAGTCGGGCAACAAGGTGCGCGTCACCGCGCAGTTGATTCACGCGGCCGACGGCAGCCAGGTGTGGTCCGAGACGTATGACCGCGACATGAGCGACATCTTTGCCATGCAGGACGAGATCGCCGCTGCAGTGGTGGCGCAACTCAAGGCCACGCTGCTGGGCGGCGCGGCCATCAAGGCGCGGGTGGTCAAACCCGAGGCCTACGCGCTGGTGCTGCAGGCGCGCGAGCTGGCGCGCCAGAGAAGCCCCAAGACGCTGGAGCAGGCGCTGGCGCTGGCCCAGCAGGCGCTGCGGCTGGAGCCGGGCTACGCGGAGGCCTGGAACATGCTGGCCATTGTGTACACGGCCCAGGCAGACAACTTCCTGCGGCCCACGAGTGAGGGCTACGCACTGGCGCGCGAGGCGGTGAACAAGGTGCTGGCCATTGACCCGAACGACGCCACGGCCTACGGGCGGCTGGCCTGGATGGCGATGTCGGAGCGCGACCTGGCGGCCGCGGCCCGGTACCTGAACCGGGCGCAGGCGCTGGAGCCGGACGGCCAGAGCGCGCTCAGCGGCGCCGCCGCGCTGGCCCTGGTCCTGGGCCGCATGGACGATGCCCGGGCGCTGCGCGAGGCCCTGATGCTGCGCGACCCGGTGAACCCCTCCAACGCGCACAACCTGGCGGTGCAGGATTTCCGCGTTGGCCGGTATGACGACGCCATTGCCGGGCTGCGCAAGGCGCTGGCGCTGAGCGGCGGCTCGCGCGTGGCGGCGCACTTCAGCATCGGCCTGGCCTTGCTGCTCAAGGGCGAGCCGCAGGCCGCGCTGGCCGAGATGCAGCTGGAGCCGGTGGAGAACGGCTGGGGCCTGACAGGCCTGCCGCTGGTGTGGCACGCGCTGGGCGACAAGGCCAAGGCAGATGCGGCGCTGGTGGAGCTGATCAAGCAGAGTGAGAAAGACAGCGCCTACAACATCGCCTATGTCTACGCCTACCGGGGCGAAGCCGACAAGGCCTTTGCCTGGCTGGACAAGGCGCTGGCCTATCGGGACAGCGGGCTGTCGGAGATTCTCACCGAGCCGCTGTTCGCCAACATCCGCCAGGACAAGCGCTGGCTGCCCTTCCTGCGCAAGCTGGGCCTGGCGCCGGAGCAGGTGGCGTCCATCGTGCTGGATGTGAAGCCGGCGGCGCGCTGATTGGGCTGGGCCTGAACCCCGGGGTGTGAAGGGCAGGTGTCGCCTGTGCGGCTGGTGCGCTGCGGGCTGACGGCGCACAATGGTCTCGCTCAAACACAACAACGAGGAGACTTCCCCATGACCAAGCCCCTGCACGGCTTCAGCCTGGCCTTGATGGCCGCGCTCACGCTGGCCGGCTGCGCTACCAACACCGCCGCCCCTGCCACAGGAGCCGCCCAAGACCTCGGCACCGCACGCGACATCTACAACGGCGCGCTGTACCCTGACAAGGCGGTGCGCACCTTCAGCCACACCGAGCGCATCTTCCCCACCCGCACCATCAAGGCCGGCGGCCCGGCCTCGGCGCTGCCGGCCAGCGACAAGCCCATCACCGCGGTGACGTTCACCTCTGCCGGCAAGAGCTATGACCTGCCGGACTACGTGGCGCTGAACCGCATGGTGGGTCTGCTGGTGCTGAAGGACGGCAAGATCGCCTATGAGCACTACGACTTCGGCTTCACCGCGCAGGACCGCTGGATGTCCATGTCGGTGGCCAAGTCGCTGGTGTCCACGCTGGTGGGCGTGGCGGTGAAGGACGGCTATATCAGCAGCATCAACGATCCGGTGGTGAAGTACCTGCCGCAGCTGGCCGGCAGCGCATACGAGGGCGTGTCGGTGCGCGACATGCTGATGATGGCCTCGGGCGTGAAGTGGGACGAGACGTATGTGAACCCCGCCAGCGACCGCCGCCGCCTGCTCGAATTTCAGATCGCCAGCAACAAGCAGGGCGCCATCTTCGACGTCATGAAGGTGCTGGGCAAGGGCACGGGCACCGGCACGGCGTTCAACTACAGCACCGGCGAGACGGTGCTGGTGGGTGAGGTGGTGCAGGCGGCCACGAAGATGCCGCTGGCCGACTACCTGTCGCAAAAGGTGTGGAGCCGCATCGGCATGGAGGCGGATGCCTACTGGTGGCTGGACTCGCCCGGCGGCCACGAGGTGGGTGGCAGCGGCGTGCTGGCCACGCTGCGCGACTTTGGGCGCTTCGGTCAGTTCATCCTGCAAGGTGCCAAGATCAACGGGCAAAGTGTGGTGGGGGATGGCTGGCTGGCGGAAGCCACCAGCGCCAAGCCACTGACTGGCGTGACGGGCATGAACGGCTACGGCTACCAGTGGTGGACGGTGAAGCCCGAAGCCGGGCCGGAGCATGTGGGCTCATTCATGGGCCGGGGCATCCAGGGGCAGTACATGTACATCCAGCCGCGCGGCAACATCGTCGTCATCGGGCTGGGGGCGCGCTCCAAGCCGACCGGCAAGCAGGCCATTGAGGACCTGGATTTTCTGGCGGCGGTGGTCAGGCAGCTGCAGTAAGGGGGCTGCCCTCGGAAGGGGGCAGCCTTTGCCGGGTCAGGACTCCGAAGGCGGCAGCCGCTTCATGCGCACGGTCTCTTCCAGCTGCGAGGGGGTAGCTGGCGGTGGCGCTTCCATGCCCGGCCAGGTTTTTTCCCACTGCGATTTGGACCCGCTGCCGGCCTGGCCAGACACGGCCTGTTCCCACAGCTTCCAGTCGGTGTCGGCATTGCCTTCCACCACTTCCAGCGGCGCGGGGGTGGTGTCGCCCCGGGCGGCCCTGCTTGCGGCGTCAGCGGCGGCCTTGTCAGGCGCGGGTTGCGCGGCATCGGGCGCCGCCGGCGTCAGCGGCGTGGGGCGGGAGCGGCGAAAAATATTGAACACGACCTGTGTGCTTTCTCGTTGCGTCTAATCTTTTTGCGAGGGAACGCGACGGCAGGCCAGCAAGATGCATCTTTGCACTGGACTCGCTAGCCTGCCCAGGCACCCCACCGACCCTCTCCACGATTCGTTTGTGCCTAGCGTACTGAATTTTAGGTGGTTTGGCTATGACTCTTTTGGGGGAGTGGGTCGTCAAATGCCGCGTTGTGGTGCCGGCCGCATCCTACATGGCTGCTGCACACCTCATGGAATGGGTCACGGCATCGGATAGGGCTGGTCGTCTGGCAGGTTCAGTGTCAGGTCACGGTAAAAGGCCAAGCCGCGGCCCTCACCGTACGTGTATGGATCGCGCTGGGCCAGGTGGGCCACCATGTCCAGGTGGTTCAGCTTGTGCGGCACAGGCGCCATGTCCAGCCGGGCCGTGCCGCGTATGTGCGACATGACGGTGCGCGCCAGCATGGCATTGGCCCAGGCGGTGGCGCCAATGCCGTCCAGAAAGACGCCAGGGAAGTACAGGTTGGGCGCGTCCATGCTGCGGAACATGCAGGCGCAGCGCGCGGCCAGATCACCCACGCTGCGCAGGGAGGCGACGCGCGGCTCTTCAAAAAAGCCGAGGTGGGTGCCGTAGCCGGTGCCCCACAGCAACACGTCGGGGCGCAGGCGGCTGCCGTCGGACAGCAGCACCTCCGGCCCTTCTATCGCCTGCACAGTGGTGCCGGGGTGGCGCTGCAGCGCGCCCAGCTGCCCCAGCATGCGGGCGCGGCCGGGGATGATCTGGTCGCGCAGCACGTCCAGCGGCTGCTCGGGCAGCAGCGCCTGCAGGCCAAACTTGGCATAGCGCGCGCGCAGGTCGGCATTGATTAGTTCGTTTTGCTTTGCCGGCGGCATGCCGCTGGCCTGCAGCTTGGCAAAGGGGCGAAAGCTGCCGGCGATGGCCTTGGGCTTGTTGGTGGGGGTGAACCAGCGCAACCCCCGGTAAACCCAGTGGATGTGCCCGGCCTGGTGCTCCAGGCCCAGGTCCAGCAGGTCAAAGGCCGAGGCGCCGCCGCCCACCACCAGCACCTCGCGGCCGGCCAGTTCGGTGGGGTCGCGCAGCGCGCTGGAGTGCAGCTCGCGCACCGTGCTGGCACTGCGCCGCACTTCGGGGATGACAGGCGTGTTGTGCGCGCCGGTGGCGGCCACCAGGTGGCGGGCGCGCAGCGTGCCCTGCGGGGTGTGCAGCTCCCAGTGCTCGCCGTTGTGCCGCGCCAGCTGCACGGGGGTGTTCAGCCGCAGGCCATCGGCCAGGCCGAAGCGTGGCACCCATTGCTCGACATTGGCCACGATGTCGGCGCGCCTGGGGCCGGTGATGGGGATGTCGCCCAGCGTCCAGTCCACCGGGCAGATCTGGATGTCTTGCCAATCCGGCAGGTCGCGCCACAGCCCGCCCACGCCGGCGGCGCGGTCCAGCACCAGCGCGTCCAAGCCGGCCTGGCGGGCGTAATGCAGGTGGACCAGACCGGCCAGGCCGGCGCCGATGATGGCGAGGTCCAGGGGGCGGTCTGGCAGCGGCAAGGGGTCGTCTGGCATGGGTCTCCCTGGGCAGGTGCTGCACATTACCAGTTGGCGCAGCGTCCGGCAAGACGGGCGCTGCGCCTGCCGCAGGCCACCGCCCACCGTCTTGCCCGGCGTGGGTCGCGCGGTCACAATCGGGGTTCGGAGCGCGGGGCGTGCTGCGCCCACCACATCGGAGAGTGCAGGCATGGCAGGCATCGACACCGACTATCTCGTCATCGGCACCGGCGGCAGTGCCATGGCTTTCGTGGACACGCTGCTGTCCGAGTCACCACAGGCCAGCGTGCTGATGGTGGACCGCCACCACCGCCCCGGCGGCCACTGGAATGACGCCTACTCGTTCGTGCGCTTGCACCAGCCCTCGGCCTGGTACGGCGTGGCCTCGCGCGAGCTGAGCGACGGCTCGCTGGAGGTGGGTGGCTTCAACGACGGCATGTCCAGCTTGGCCACCGGCGCCGAGGTGATGGCGCATTTCGAGCAGGTGATGAAGCAGCGCTTCCTGCCGTCGGGACGGGTGCAGTGGTGGCCCAGCTGCGAGTGGCTGGGTGGCGAAGGCGGCGTGCACCGCGTGCGGCTGCTGATGTCGGGCGAGGAGCGCATGGTGCGGGTGCGCCGCAAGATCGTCAACGCCACGCACGCGCGCACGGAAGTTCCCTCCACTCACCCGCCGCGCTACCGCGTGGCCGCCGGGGTGGACCTGGTGCCGCTGAACCGGTTGCCGGCGGTGCAGCGGCCCTTTGCCTGCTACACCGTAGTGGGCTCTGGCAAGACCGGCATGGACGCCTGCATTTGGCTGCTGGAAAACGGCGTGCCGCACACACGCATACGCTGGGTGATGCCACGCGACGCCTGGCTGTACGACCGCGCCAACGTGCAGACCGGGCCGCGCGGCTGGGAGCGTTATTACAAGTACACCACCGATCAGTTCGACGCTATCGCCCAGGCCAAAGACATGGCTGACTTTTTCCACCGCCTGGAGGCCAGCGGTGTGCTGTTGCGCATAGACCCCCGGGTGGAGCCCACAACATTCCGTTGCGCCGTGGTGTCGCGTGGCGAGCTGGAGCAACTGCGCCGGGTGGGTGAGATCGTGCGCCTGGGGCGGGTGCAGGCCATCGAGCCTGGGTGGCTCGTCATGGAACGCGGTGAGCTGGCGGCAGACCCTGACACCTTGTATGTGGACTGCACCAGCTGCGCCATACAGCCGGCGCCTCGGGTGGCGGCGTTTGACGGTGACACCGTCAACGTGATGATGGTACGCACCTGCCAGCCGCTGTTCAGCGCCGGCCTGATCGCCTGGGTGGAGGCCCACGTGCAAGGGCAGGCCGAGCAAAACGCGCTGTGCCTGCCGGTACCCGGCCCCGAAGTGCCGCTGGACCTGCTGCGCATGTGGGCGCCCACGCTGCTCAACACCGCACGCTGGCGGCAGAACCCGGCGCTGTGGGGCTGGGTGCAGGGCAACCGCATGAACGCGCAGTCGGTGGTGCTCAAGGGCGTAGAGATCACGCCACAGGTGATGGCGGTGCTGAAGTCAGTGGGCGAGAAAGCCGCGGCGGCCGGCGCGCGACTGCCGCAGCTGTTGGCGACCGCGACCGCGTGAACGTGGTCGCGCGGCGTTAGCCGCCAGGCGTCACCAGCGGCAGCGTCATCGTGAACCGCGTGCCCTCGCCAGGCTGGCTGCTGATCTCCACATTGCCGCCCAGCACCCCGGTGACCAGGTTGTAGACGATGTACAGACCCAGGCCAGATCCGCCATGGCCCAGCTTGGTGGTGAAGAAGGGCTCGAACACGCGGTGCAACGCATCGGGCCGTATGCCCACGCCGTTGTCTTCATAGCGCAGGGTGACGATCTGCTGCGCGGCGTCCACCTCGGCGCTGAGGGTGACGCGGCCGTGATGCCGGCCTTCAAAGGCGTGCAGCAGTGAATTGCCCAGCAGGTTGGTGATGACCTGCTCCAGCGGGCCGGGGTAGCCGTCCATGTGGATGCCTTCGGGCACGTGTTGCTCCACCTCGTGGCCGGCGCGCTTGAGGTTGTGGGCCATCAGGTTGATGGTCTCGGCCACCACCTCGTGCAGCTGGAAGGCGCGCCGGCGTGCGCTGGTCTGGTCCACCGCCACCTGCTTGAAATCAGCCACCAGCTTGCCGGCGCGCTGGGCGTTGCGCTCAATCAGCTCGCCGGCCTCGACCAGGCGCGCGCTGCGCGCCATGAAATCCGAGCGCTTGCCGGAGCCGGACAGCACCAGCTCGCTGAAGGCGCGCATCTCCTGCCCCAGCGCCGAGGCGGTGACCAGCACATTGCCGATGGGGGTGTTCAACTCGTGCGAGACGCCGGCCACCAGCGAACCCAGGGCGGCCATGGTCTCGGACTGCACCAGCTGATCCTTGGCGCGCTCCAGGCCGGCCAGGGCGTCGGTGAGCTGGTGGTTGGATTGCTTCAGCTCCTCTTCGGCGGTCTTCAGCGCGGTGATGTCAAAGCTCATCACGAACACGCCGGCCACCTTGCCGTCCGCCCCGCGGTCGGGCAGGTAGTGCACCCGGTGGGTGAAGCGCCCGCGCCCCTCGAACTCACGCGTGCGCTCAAACTCTTGCGGCTGCCCGGCCAGCCCGGCCAGCATGGGCTCGCGGATCTGCGTCTCCCACTGCTCACCGAAGATATCGGCGGCGCTGCGGTTGAGCACCTGCTCGGGGGTGACGCCGAAATAGTCGAGGTAGACCTGGTTGACGAAGCGGCAGCGGGTGGTGGCGTCCCAGTAGGCGATGGTGCCGGGCACGGCGTCCATGGCGGTGCGGTTGAAGCGTGCCACCTGCTGCAGCGACTTGTTGGCCTCGGCCAGCGCGGCGGTGCGCTCGGCCACCAGGTCTTCCAGGTGGGCGCGGTAGCGCTCCAGCTCCTGCTGCGAGCGACGCAGCTCGGTGACGTCGGTGGAGAGCACCAGGCGCGCGTCGCGCCCGCCGTGGGTCAGCGCATGGCTGGAGACCTCCACCAGCAGGGTGCTGCCGTCCTTGCGCACATGGGTCCAGGTGCGGGCCGGCGGGCCCACATGGGGCGGGTTGACCATCTGCGCGTCCACCAGGTCGCGCTGGTCGTGCGGCAGGATTTGCTCGGCCGTCATGCACAAGAAGTCGTTCAGGCTGTAGCCATAGCGCGCCAGTGCGGCCTGGTTGACAGCCAGGAAGGCGTGGCTCTGCGGGTCCAGCACCCACATGGGCTGGGGGTTGCCCAGGAACAGCTCGCGGTAGCGCGCCTCGCTGTCGCGCAACGCCTGCTGGGCCGTCTTGTGCTGGGTGATGTCCATGCGCACGCCGGTGATCTGCGTGGGCTTGCCGGTGGCGTCGCGCGCCTGCACCTTGCCCACCACGTGCACCCAGCGCCAGCTGCCGTCGGCGTGGCGCATGCGGGCCTCGTAGTCGTAGGGCACGTTGGCGCCTTGCAACACGGCGTCCACAGTGGCCTCCACGGTGGTGCGATCTTCGGGGTGCACGCGGTCCATCCAGCGCTGGCGCTGCGCAGGTCCTTCGTCAGGGTCGTAGCCCAGCATGGTGGAGTAGGTGGACGAGGCATACCAGTTCCGGGGATTGGCGATTTGCCACTCCCACACGCCGATCTGTGCGGCGTCTGTCGAGAGCGCCAAGCGTTGGGTGTGCAGCGCTGCTTCTGCGCGTGCCTGGTCGGCGGTGCGCCAGGCGCTGGCCAGGAATACGGTGAGCGCCAGCATGGTGAGCACGCCGGCCAGCCACACCGCCACCACCACCCACACCAGGCGGCGCCACTGGGCCAGCATGGTGTCTTCGGCCTGCCCCACCACCACCAGCAGATCGGGATGGGAGGACAGCGCGCGGTAGGCGAAGATGCGGGCCTTGCCATCGATGTTGCTTTCGCCCCGGTAGCTGCCCATCGGGTGCTGTGGTGACCAGTGGTTGAAGACGCCCACGCCAGCGAAGGACTTGCCCATGACCGCGTCGTCCAACGGGCTGCGCATCATCAGCCTGCCGTCGCCCCGGAACAGCGCGACCGAGGCGCCTTCGCCCAGATTGACGCTGCGCCACAGCTTGTCGAAATAGGGGGGCTCCAGCGCCGCTGCCACGACATAGGCGAGCTTGCCGTCCGGCCCGTGCAAGGGGCGAGCCGCGCTGATCAGCCAGCCGCCGGTGGAACGGCTGCGCACCGGAGCGCCCAGGTAGAAGCCGGTCTGAGGCTGCTCGCTGTAGATCTGGAAGTAGGGGCGGTCGGCCAGCGGTATGCCAATGTTGCCCAGGTCTGTGTCGAAGGTGATGCGGCCGTGCTGCGCGTCCAGCGCCCAGATGGCACGCAAGAAGGGGGTGTCTTTCAGCTGGCCGCGCAACAGCGTGCGCGCGTTGCCCTCGTCGAGCCGGCCCTGGCTGCGCAGGCCTTCCAGGCCGGCCACGGCCAGCTGCAACTGCTGGTCCACCGCCTGCAGGGTGCGGGTGGTCTGCTCTTCGATGATTTGCGCAATGGATTCGGTCAGCCGCCGGCCCTCGTCCAGCGCCTGCAGACGCAGGTGCGCCAGCGCCAGCCCCACCAGCAGCGCCGAAACGGCGACCAGCCCGATGGCGACCCAGCGCAAGGCCCGCCCAACGTCAGTGCCCGCCTGTGCGCGCAGCCGCTCCAGTGTCATTGGCCCATTCTCTGTGCAGCAGGGGGCGAACGCAACCGCCGCCGGGGCGGGATTGCCCTAATGGGCAGGCGCGTGGGCGCGCCCTTCCCGCGCAGCGGGCAGACCCTCAGGCCACCGGGATGCGCGCGGCATTGACCGCCAGCCAGGTGCTGAAGTCTTGCAGGCCTGGGTGCAAGGCGCGCGCTGCCACCGGGTCGCGCGCCTTGGTGAACGCCTCGCCGGCGATGGCCTGGAACTGGAACATGTTGCCCAGGTCGTCCGCGCCGGGGAAGCCCAGGCCACGGTAGACATCAAACGGCAGGTCGACAAAGTTCACCGGCTTGCCCAAGGCGGCGCTGAGCTTGGCCGCCATCTCGGGGCCGCTGAGGATGTCGCCGCTGACGCCGATGTGCTGGCCCACGGTGCCGGTGCCGCGCTTGAAGATGCCGTAAGCGCAAGGGCCGATGTCGGCGGCGGCGATGCCGGGCAGCTTGGCGCCGCCCAGCGGCAACGCGAACGTCAGCGAGCCGTCGTCGTTCTTGCGCGGGCCCATGCCGAAGTAGATCAGGTTGTCCCAGTAGAAGGCGCTCATCAGGTAGGTGGTGGGCCCGCCCTCGGCGACGAAAACGGCGTCCATCTCACCCTTGGCGTCAAAGTGCGGGCATTTGTATTTGCCCTGCAGCGTGGGCAGGCGGGTGTCGCTCAGGGGCACGGTCTTGCGCGTGTCTTCCAGCGTGGACCAGACCACGTGCTGCACGCCGGCGGCCTTGGTGGCGCGGGCCAGGTTGGCGGCCTGCACGCCTTCGCGCTCGGCGGAGAAGTGCTCCCAGAAGTTGGTGACGCAGAACGCGCCGTAGGCGCCGGCAAAGGCGGCGCCCAGGCTGTCGGGCTTGTCGGCGTCGCCGGCCACCACCTCGGCACCGGCGGCGGCCAGGGCCTTGGCGGCATCGGAGTCGGTCTTGCGGGTGATGGCGCGCACGGCAAAGCCGCCGGCCGGGTCGGCCAGGATGGCACGCACCAAGCCGCCACCCTGGGCGCCGGTGGCGCCGAGGACGGCGATGGTTTTCTTGCTGCTGGACATGGTGGTGGGCTCCTCAAGGGTGAGGCGCTGTTTGTAGCGCATTTCACCCGGGCTGGATAGGGCAATCCGCATGTGTACGGCCTGCAAATGACCCTTTTGGGGGATAGGACGGCGCCCGCCTTGGGGCCAGAATGGCTGCGCCCCCACCCATGGCGACCAGCGCCCGCGCGACCCGATGCTGAACCTGACCTACAACCTGACCGACACCCCCACGCCGTGGGACCTGCCCAGCGCGCTGATCTACTTCAACATGACAGCGGCCCAGATGGCGGCGGCGGGCTCGTTGACGCTGAAGCCGTTCACGTTTCCCGGCACCAACTGGGACTACCGGGCCAAGGTGGACGATGGGGATGGCTATGGGTCGGTGTACTACACGTTCCAGGGGCTGGCCGGGGCCACCTACACCGTGTCGGTGAACAGCTTCTTCAACCCCTCGGGCACCAACGTCTACGACAGCCAGGGCGTCAATCTCTTCAACGGCGCCCCGGGCACCGGCGGCTACAGCTCCATGACGTTCGTGGCGCCGTACAGCGGGACCTACTACGTCAAGCCCAACTGGAGCATTGGGGCGTACTACACCTACTTCGGCATGGACATCTTTGCGGACGTGGACACCGCCGGCCCCAAGGTGGCGTCGCAAAGCCCGCCGAACCAGGGCCAGGTGGCCGCGCTGACGACGAACCTGCAGATCACGTTCAACGAGGACATCCTGCGCGGCAGCGGCACCATCACGCTGTCGCATACCGCTGACAACGGCAACGTGGTGGACGAGGTGTTCGACGTTGCCACCAGCAACCGCCTCAGCATCAACGGCAAGGTGCTCACCATCGACCCGACCAAGGACCTGGACGAGCGCTACACCTACACCGTGACGATCACCTCCGGCGCGGTGAAGGACGCCGATGGTCGGGTCTACGGCGGTACATCCGGAACCGGGCAGGGCTATACCTTCTCCACCGACGACGCGGCCAACCACAAGTACTTCGGCATCGCGACCAACGAGGTGTTCAAGGGCGGCCCGGGGTTTGACACCATCGACGGCGGCGGTGGCATTGACACGGCGCAGTATGGCGGCAACTACAGCCTATACAAGGTGCTGGTGGGCGCCAGCAGCGTGTCGGTGGTCGACAGCCGCGGTTACAGCACCCACGCCAGCGACAACACCGACACGCTGACGAACGTGGAGCGGCTGCAGTTCGCCGACGTGCGCCTGGCGCTGGACCTCAAGCCCACGCAGGCCGGCGGCGAGGCCCTGTTGATGTTGGCCGCCGCCGTGGGCGCGCCAGCGCTGGCCAACAAGGCGCTGGTGGGCGTGTTCGTGGGCTATTTCGACGCCGGCTTTTCGCTGCGCGATGGTGCCGCGGTGCTGGTGAACTCGGGCATCATGGCAGCCTTTGCGGCCGGCACGGACAACGCGTCCTTCGCCAGGTATGTCTACACCAACGTCAATGGCAAGGCGCCCGATGCCGCCACACTGGCCAACCTGGTGGCGCCGCTGGACGCGCAGACCATTGGCCAGGTGCAGTGGCTGGCCGACATGGCCGCCTCTGCCGCCAACCAGACGCATGTGAACCTGGTGGGCTATGCGGGCACGGGGCTGCAGTACCTGGTGTGAAGGCGCTCAGCGCCGGCCGGCTCAGAAGAACGCGCCGCTGTTGAGCGCGCTGAGCAGGAACTCGTTGATGAAACGGCCGTCCTTGATGGTGGCCACCGGCTGCATGTCGAAAGCGAAGGTCCGCGCGGCATAGGGGCGCACCAGCGTGAGCAGGGAGGGCGCGCTTTTGTCGGTGGCGTTCATGTCCTCCTCGGCGACCAGGATGCCGCGCAGCGAGAGGTTGGTCAACGGCACCTTGGCGCCTATGGCGGCAGGGTAGCCACCCACCTGACCGAGGATGTGCTGGGGGTCCTTGAACACCAGCACACCGCGCAGGTCGCCTTTGGTGGCGCCGATGCGCGAGACGGACTCGGCCACATTGCCTTCGCGCCATTCGACGAACAGGGTGTGCAACTGGTCGTCTCGCAGCCCCAGTTCGCTGGCGCTGGCGCCGGTCTTTTGCATCTCCTTGGTCGTGCCCAGGAATTCGCCGGAGCGCAGGATGGCGTGCACGGCACTGGTGGAATGGATGTAGACGCCGCTCATGGTGTGCTCCCTGCTTTCTGCTTTCTGCTTGCAGTACTGTGCAGGATACGGCGACGCCGGGGCGTTGCCAGCGGTGGCTTTACCTCATTTGGGGGATGTCGCCAGCCTGCACCCACCGCTGCACAAACACCAGGTCCAGCCAGCGCCCAAACTTGTGCCCCACCTCGCGGAAGTGCGCCACCTGTTCGAAGCCCAGGCGCTGGTGCAGGCGCAGCGAGGCCAGGTTGGCGGCGTCCACGCCGCCCAGCATCACGTGCTTGTCCATGGCGCGGGCGCGGACCAGCAGCGCCTGGATGAGCCGCTGCCCCAAGCCCTGGCCGCGGCAGTCGGCGCGCACGTGCACGCTGTGCTCCACCGAGTGGCGGTAGCCCGGCCAGGCGCCGCGGAATTCGCCGAAAGAGGCGAAGGCCATGACGTTGGATTCGGCGTCGGCGTCGTCTTGCGGGCGCACCGCCACCAGCACTGGAAAGCCGGCGGCGCGGCGGGTCTCGAACCAGGCGGCGCGCTCTTCCAGGCTGCTGGGTTGCAGCGCGTAGACGGCGGTGGAGTTGGCGATGACGTCGTTGTAGATGGCCAGGATGCCTGGCAGGTCGGCAGTGGTCGCGTCGCGCAGCAGCGCGGGGCGGTGGGTGGAGGGCATGGCTTGGTTCCTTGATAGTGGAATTAAAATCTACTATAGTAGACATATGGCCAAAACGCAAACCGTCAAACCGCTGCCCGTCAGAAAACTGCCAGCGCCCGCCCCGGCAGACGACCCCACGCCGCGCATTGCCGCGCGGCTGCGCGCGCTGCGCCAGGGGCGTGGCTGGTCGCTGGAGCAGGCGGCGCAGGCCTCGGGGGTGTCCAAGGCCATGCTGAGCAAGATTGAGCGTGGCGAGGCCAGCCCCACCGCACAGCTGCTGGGCCGGCTCAGCGGCGCCTTCGGGTTGACGTTGGGCAGCCTGCTGGCCGACGAGGGCGCGGCGCCCGTTCGGCCAGGCAGGCTGGTGCGCGCGGCCGAGCAGCCGCTGTGGCGCGACCCGCAAAGCGGCTACCTGCGCCGCCAGCTGTCACCGTCTTTCTCGCCGTTGTCCGACCTGCCCATGCAGCTGGTGGAGGTGCGGCTGCCGGCAGGCGCCAAGGTGGCGTTTCCGGCCTCGGCCTATGCCTTTTTGCGCCAGCTGGTGTGGGTGCTGGCGGGCAGCCTGCGCTTCACCGAGGGGGCGCAGGTGCACAGCCTGGCGGCGGGCGATTGCCTGGAGCTGGGTGACCCGGTGGACTGCGAGTTTGCCAATGCCGGGCGGGGTGAGTGCCGGTACCTGGTGGCACTCGCGCGGCGGTAGCCACGCGATACCCTGGCGGCAAGGCGCTGACGCCGCCGGGTTCAGGCTGGGCGACGACGCAGCGCGGCCCACCCGCCCAGCCCGCCGGCCAGCAGCAGCGCCAGCGTGCCGGGCTCGGGCACTTCGGCCTCGCGGGTGATGCTGAAGCTGGTGATGTCCAGCGACGCGGCGCCCCAGTTGCCCGGGCCGCCAAAGGCAAGGTTGCCGCCTTGGTGGAAGGTGAAGTCAGCCAGGTCCAGTGCGGTTGGCAAGGCCAGGCTGCCCAATGCGTCATTGCTGCCGGGAGCATGGCTGAACAGCACGAAGCCGGCGTAGGCTGGGGCCAGGCCGTTGAGGCTGGGGCCACCATTGAGTGGCGCCGTCACCCACAGACCGTCGAACAGTTGGCCGCCGCCGACGTCTTCGTCGTTCCACACCACGGCATAGTTGTCCTGCGTGCCGCCAAACGTCCAGCTCATGCCGGCGGCGGAGATGGTGCCGCCGATGACGGCCTGGTCGTAGAACGCATAGTGAGGCGTGATGGTGCCGCTGTCGGGCAGTGTGGCGTCGTTGACGCGCATGCTGGCTGTCACGATGGTGCCGGCGGCGATGCCCGTGCCAGCCAGCGGGTCCAGAATGCCATTGGCATTGACGACGGCGGTGAAGTTGTAGCTGATCACGCCCGCTTGCGCGGGCGCGGCCATGACGGCGCAGGACAGCATGAGCGCTGCTGCGCGGGCCCAGAATGGAACCTGCATGTGCTTTCTCCCTGAACGTGTGGGTCTGCGGCGGGCTGGCCACTTCGGACAGCCCCGGTGCGCATGATAAGCATATCGCGGTGGCCCCGGGGCATGCGGGTGTTGCGTGGGCGCCGCCTGCCGCCCGCCGCCCGCGCTCAGGTTGAGCGGCAGCGCCCGGTGGCGGTGTTTTCCTTGTCGCCGTCGTCGTAGTGGATGCTGACGGCGCCGCCGCGCAGCGCGGTGATGCGGCCGTTGAACCACTTGCCGCCGCCCTTCCAGTTGCACTGCACCCGGGTGCCGACCTGCCAGCTGTAGTTCTTCACCAGGCTGGAGGGCAGGGTTTCGCGGTCGCCGTCGTCGTAGGCGACGGAGATGCGCCCATTGTTGTCCTGCTGCACCACGCCAGGGTACCAGTAGGGCCCATTGCGGTATTTGGCCAGCACCCATTCGCCCGGCTGGTAGGCCAAGGCCGATGTGGCGGCGAACAGCATGCCCAAGAGACCCAGGATCAGTTTTTTCACGTCATCTCCTTGTGGTTGGCGCAGCCAGAGCTTACAAGGGGTGCGGGGGCGTGGCAATGGGGGCGTCACCCAGCCGGGAGGGCGCCTGTGCGCGTCAGCGGCCGGCGGCCTCGCGTGCCGCCCGGATGGTGCGGGCCAGCTCCGGGGCGACCGGCATCCGTTTGAAGGGGCTCACATTGGCGCCCCCGGTGTTGCCTGCGGGCACCCAGCCCAGTGCGGTCTTGGTGGCCGCACCCGCCATTCGCAGCACCTGGCCAAGCGCCTCGCGCACCTGGCCGTGCCTGCAGCTTCAGGCCAGCATGTGGGCGTGCACGCGCACATGCTGCACGGTGGAGGCCTGGCCCAGCACGTGGGCGCGTTCCAGGTGGGCAAAGGCCGTGGCGGCGTCGCCCTGGCTCGACGTGTGGCGCGCGGCGTGCAGCTCTTCATCCACGTGGGGTTTGATGCGTGTGCCGAAGGAAGGCATGCGGGGGCTCCTGGTCAAGGTGGTGGGCCGCACTGTAGGCGCCGCCGCCGCACCGCGCTTGAATGAAACGGCTAACGGGTGAGGCAGCCCGCGCAAAAAGCTCGCCCGACCAACTTGCCGGGCGCAATGCAGCCGTTTTGTTCAAGCATGCGGGCAGCTTCGCAAGGATCATTGCCCTGCACCGCACCACCGTTTTCATTCCCTGATTTTTACCTGGAGTTCTGACCATGTTTTGCAAATACCTTCTTACCGCCGCCCTGGCCTTGCAGCTGGCCGGCTGCATGACGCCGCCCGCCGACCTGGACCAGTCGCTGACCAAGGCCACCGCGCAGCAGAAATATGTGGTGGCCATACGCCCGCTGAGCGAGCCCATCGCCATCAACCAGATGCACAAGTGGGAGGTCAAGGTGACCTCTGCCGCCGGCGCGCCGGTGCTGCATGCCCGCATCGATGTGGACGGCGGCATGCCGCAGCACGGCCACGGCCTGCCCACGCAGCCGCGCGTGACGCAGGAGCTGGGTGAGGGCCGCTACCTGATGGAAGGCATGAAGTTCAGCATGACGGGCTGGTGGGAGATCAAGCTGAAGCTGCAGTCGACCAACGGTGGGCCTGACAGCGTGACCTTCAACAAGGTCATCGCGCTGCCCGCGGTGGCCAAGAGCTGATTCACCTTCAACCGACGCAGGAGGTCTCATGTCCACACCCAATGGCCGGATGGTGAACTGGCGCGCACTGCCGCGTGGCGCAGCGCTGCTGCTGGCAGGCATCGCCCTGGCCGGCAGCGCCTGGGGCGTCACATTGTTTGGCAAGCAGATCATGGACGGCTGGAATGCCGATGAGCTGGCCGTGGTGGCCTCGCTGCGGCTGAGCCAGCTGCCCGCAGCGCCCAAGGACCCGTCCAACGCCTATGAGGGCTCGACGGCGGCCGTGGCGCTGGGGCAGCGGCTGTTCAACGACACCCGCTTCAGCCGCAACCAGGCCGTGTCTTGCGCCAGCTGCCACGACGCGGCGCGCCAATTCCAGGACGGCCGGCCCCTGGGCCAGGGTGTGGGGCTGGGCGCGCGGCGCACCATGCCCGCCGTGGGCGCGGGGCACAGCCCCTGGCTGTTTTGGGACGGCCGCAAGGACAGCCTGTGGGCGCAGGCCCTGGGGCCGATGGAAGACGCGGTGGAGCATGGCGGCAACCGCACGCAGTATGCGCGGCTGGTGCAGTTGCATTACCGCGACGCCTACCAGGCGCTGTTTGGCCCACTGCCGGACCTGAGCCGCCTGCCGAAGGATGCCGGCCCGCAGGGCACACCCGCCGAGCAGGCGGCCTGGCAGGCCATGGACGAGGCCAGCCGCCACAACGTGTCGCGCGTGTTTGCCAACCTGGGCAAGGCCATCGCCGCGTACGAGAAGTCGCTCAGGCATGGGCCCTCGCGCCTGGACCAGTACCTGGAGCAACTGGTGGCCGGCAAGCCCAGCGGCCTGCCGGTGCTGGACAACCGCGAGATCAATGGCCTGCGTCTGTTCATCGGCAAGGGGCAGTGCATAGGCTGCCACAGCGGGCCGCTGTTCACCGACCAGCACTTCCACAACACCGGCGTGCCCGCGCGCAACCCCGCCGCGCCGGACCGGGGGCGCGCCGACGCGCTGGTCAAGGTGCGCGCGGACGAGTTCAACTGCCTGGGCCCGTTCAGCGACGCCAAGCCCGAGCAGTGCGATGAGCTGCGCTTCATGGCCACGCAAGACCCGAACCTGCTGGGCGCCTTCAAGACCCCCAGCCTGCGCGACGTGGCGCTGCGCCCGCCTTACATGCACGCCGGGCAGTTGGCGACGCTGGAGGAGGTGGTGCGCCACTATGTGGCAGCACCCCATGCCCCGGTGGGCAAGTCGGAGCTGAGCCATACGCATGAAGGGCAGAAAGCCGGGGCCAATGCTGTTGTCACGGCTGGCAGCCACCCCGAGCGCGCGCCCATCCAGCTGTCTGCCGCTGAGCAGCAGGACCTGGTGGCCTTTTTGCGCACGTTGTCGGACGCCGGCGCGCTGCCCGGGCCTCAAGTTCGCCCGCAAGCTGCCGATATAAGCCGGTAAGCACGCAAAAAATCAGAGTTCTCCATGGACATCACCGACGTTTCCCCCGCCGCCTTGGTCAACGCGTCCACGCAGATGGCGCAAGACCAGGTGCAGCAGACGGCGCAGATCCTGGTGCTGAAGAAGGCCATGGACGTGCAGGCCAGCAACGCCATGACGTTGCTGCAGGCGCTGCCGGGCAACCTGCCACTGGCTACCAGCGGCAACCTGGGCACGCAGCTCAATGTGATGGTCTAGGGCCTGTTCACACTTGCAATACAAGTGTGAACAGGCCCTAGACCCCGCAGGCTGAGGCAAGCACGCCACAGGTGGCGTGGTTCTGCTGTAGGCGCGCTGTACGCCGCTGGCCGGCAGGAGTATGCTTTTGGCAGGGGGTATGCCACGTAGCGTGCCCTCACTTGTTGGGGACCTGAATGGAAAACACGACGATGAAGACCGCCCGGCTGGCGCACCACTTGCGGGTGGCGGCACTGGCTTACAACGGCTCGGCCGACCAGCACCGGGAGAAGGGCAATGAGCGCCTGTTCCTGGAGTTCCGCCGGTTGGAGAAGGAGTGCTACGACTTCGCCGACGCGCTGGAAGGCGCCACCCAGCTCAGCGTCTCCAACGGTGCCATCGTGTCCAACCACAACCTGGCGGCGGCACAGCGCTTTCCGGACACGCAGCCGTTTGGCGCTTAGACAGGGCGGTGGCCTACGGCACCGCCACTTCCACCCGCAGGTAGGTGGCCGGGATGCTGGTGTGGCCCGCGCGCTCGCTCTTGTTCTGCGCCGTGAACAGGGTTTGCAGCTCCTTCAGCAGTTCGTCCGCGCGGCCGTTCTTGTCGGCTGACTCGAAGGCGTTCATGGTCGGGCCGTAGAACTTGCGAAACAGGTCCAGCAGCGCGGGCGGTTCGCCGTCGAACTCAAAGGTGTAGGTGGCGCGCGTGAAGCGCACATTGCCCTCGGGCACGCCGGCGGCGGCAAAGCGCTCGCGCACCTTGTCTTCCATGCCCCAGGTCATGGGGCTGACAAAGCCCTCGGGCGGCGGCGGGGTGTAGGCGGCGCTGGTCTTCAGCACCTGGGCCACCAGCGTGGGGTCGTTGGGGATCCAGTTGCCCATCACGATGCGCCCGCCGGGGCGGCACACGCGCACCATTTCCCTGGCCACATCCATGGGGCGCGGCGCGAACATGGCGCCAAAGATGCTCACCACCAAATCGAAACTGTTGTCGGCCAGGTCCACCAGCGCGGAGGCGTCGCCTTCCTGGAAGCGGCAGGTGGCGGCCAAGCCGGCTTCCTGCGCGCGCCGGTTGCCGGCGGCCACCAGGTTGCTGGCAATGTCCACGCCCAGCACGTTGGCGCCCAGTTTCGCCTCGGGCAGGGCGGTGGTGCCGTCGCCGCAGCCCAGGTCCAGCACCTGCATGCCGGGGGTGACACCCAGGCCGGCGACCAGCGCCTCGCCGCTGCGGCGCATGTTCTGCGCCAGGCGGGTGAAATCGCCCTTTTCCCACAGTGTCTTGTTCGGGTTCATCGCGGTGCTCCTTGCGCCAGGGTTGAGCCGCATATGGTACGCCGGGGCGGGCGGCGTGGGAAGCCTGAGGTCACGCAATGGGCACACACATCTGCGTTAAGCTGTGGCATGGCGGGCGAAACGACAACCGAAGCGCGTCCAAGGCTTGAGCGCCTGCTGCAACCCGGCGTGGTGCTGATGCGCGCGCTGCCCTATGGGCGCAAGTTCCTGCTGGTGGCGGTGTGCATGCTGGCGCCCATGCTGGTGATGGCGGCGCTGCTGCTCAATGCGCTGCGGCAGGACAACGCCACCTTGCAGCGCGAACTGCTGGGCGTGTCTGCACTGCGCGCCATCAACACGCTGGACACCTCGCTGCTGCGTCTGGTGGTGGCGCAGCGCGGCGTGGCACCGGCCACGTTGGCGCAACAGCTGGGTGCCGTGCTGGCGCTGCCGCAGTCACTGGTGCCCGGCGACCAATACCCGGTGATGCTGAAGCTGCAGCAGGCGCGCGACGCGGCGCAGAGCGGCCAGGTGCCGGCCTCGCGCGCGGCATTGGCGCTGATGCAGTCCACCCGGCTGCTGCGCCAGGCGGTGTATGAGACCTCCGGGCTGATACTGGACACCGAAATCGCCAGCTACTACCTGGGTGACGTGGTGGCCACGCAGTTGCCCCGCGTGGCGTTGACGCAGGCGCAGCTGGCCGACGTGCTGACGCGTGACATCCGTGCCGACGGAGTGCCCAGCAATGCCGAGCGGCTGGGCACGGTGGTGTATGACGAGTTGCGCTTGGCCGAGGTGTCCGAAACGCTGAGCTTCAACTACGGCCGCCTGTTTGGCGCCAAGCTGGCCGGCATGGCGCTGGAGCGCAGTCGGCCCTACCAGCAGTTGCAGCGGCAGATGGCAGCGATGACCGGGCTGATTGCTGCCATACGGCGGGGCGCGGCATTGGGCGATGTGGCGGTGGAGGCGCCGCTGCTGCCGTTGATCGACGAAATGACGGGCACCGTAGCTCAGGCCTGGACCGACGCGCAGGACGAGCTGGAGCACTACCTGGGCGAGCGGGTGCGCAACGCGCTCAGCCTGGCGCTGCTGCTGTGCCTGGCTATCGTGGCCTCGCTGGCGTCCGCCTGGTATCTGTTTGCGGCGTTTCGCCATGGCACGCTGGCCGACATCGGCCAGCTGGACCGGGCGTCCGCCGCGCTGTTGCGGCAAAACAGCAGCGAGCAGTTTGACGAACATGCCTTTGTGCTGGCCTCGCGCGACGAGCTCTCACGGGTTTCGGAAGCCTTCATGGCGTTTGCGCGCCGGCTGACCGAGGACAACCGCCACCGCGCCGCTGCCGAGGCCTCGATGCGGGTGGGCAAGCAGGCGGCCGAAGGGGCGTTGGCCGAGCTGCGCGATACGCAGGACAAGCTGATCCGCTCCGAGCGGCTGGCTTCGCTGGGCGGGCTGGTGGCCGGCGTGGCGCATGAGATCAACACGCCGGTGGGCATTGTGACCTTGAGCGTCTCCACGCTGCAGGCCCATGTGGACGAGATGCGCAGGGTGTACGACAGCGGGCGCATGCGCCGCGCCGACCTGGAGAGTTTTCTGGCGGCCTCGGAGCAGGCGGTGAAGCTGATCCAGGACAACGCCGAGCGCGCTGCCACGCTGGTGAAGAGCTTCAAGGAGGTGTCGGCCGACCAGGTGAGCGAGGTGCGCCGCGCCTTCAAGGTGAAGGGCTACCTGTGCGAACTGCTGGAGAGCCTGCGGCCCAGCTACAAGCACCGCTCGGTGACGGTGACGTTGATGGGCGACGAGCAGGTGGAAATGGACAGCTATCCCGGCGCGCTGGCGCAGGTGGTCTCGAACCTGGTGATGAATTCGCTGAACCACGCTTTCACAGGCAGCACCGGCCAGACGGGCGGCACCATCACCATCGCCGTGCAGGCGCATGGGCCCGACGAGGTGACGGTGCGCTACCAGGATGATGGCGCCGGTATCCCGCGCGAACACCTGGGGTTGATCTTCGAGCCCTTTTTCACCACCCGGCGCGGCGCGGGCGGCACTGGGCTGGGGCTGGCGATTGTGCACAACATCGTCAACCGGGTGCTGGGCGGCTCCATCGCCGTCACCAGCGAGCCGGGGGCGGGCACGGTGTTTGTGCTGACGCTGCCGTGCCGGGCGCCGCAGCGGGCGGCGGCGGTGCATGTGGAGGGGCAGTTGTCTTGACGGACAGTTTTACCGTGTCAGGGCTATAGTTCCAACGAGGTGCGTGGAAGGCCGCAAAGGCTTGCCGTCGTTGAGCAGATCAAGAACCCGGCTGCGAGCCGGTCTCGGGAGGAAGCCATGTCCAGTTTGGTCAACCGTATTCACTGCATGGGGCGGGTCTTACCGCTGGCGCTGGGGTTGCTGTTTTCTTTCCCGGTGCGGTCCGACGTCCCCGCGAAATTGGACCAGAAGGAATACAACAGCGAACTGCAGAAGATGGCCGCCGCCTGTGCCGCCAGGAACATGCCGCATCTCAACGGCCTGTGCCTATCCCAAAAGCCCGACGGCGCCGCGCGTACGGCGATCACCGTTGCATTGGAGATGCATCGGTTCGAGCTGTATCTGAAGCGTTGTGAACACTCGGCCGCACCGGATGGAAAGGCGCTGCAGAACCAGGTATTCAAGATTGCGGACGTCAGGATGTTCTACGAGGAGATGGCTCTCCAGCGGGAGGCGCTGGACTTTTACTCCCGCAACGCCAACAACTGCAAGACCAACGCCGACAACGATGTGGAAGTGACGAGAAGGCTGCAGTGGTTCGGCTATATGGTTGGCAAGTATTCGGAAGAAGCCAAGGAACAGGCGGCTGCCGTCCAAAGGGAGAAGCGCCGCCAGCAAAGCCTGATCGAGATGCCGTTGCGCGAGACCGACCCCTGGTTCGTGGGCAGGTTTTCCGCGCCCTTCCCAGTGGACGGCGGTACCGGCAATTGGTCGCTGAAGTGCGTCTTGGGTGAGGAGTGCGTGCTGACCATCCACAAGCCGAACACTGCTCCCCAAACGGTGCCGATGCGGGTGCCGATTCGGCGTGAGATCGTCATTCCCAACAACAACCTCCAGCTGACACGGGACAGGGTACGTGAACGTCCCGAACTATATGAAGACAAGCGGGAAGGCCCGATGCTGATGGAGCTTCGCGACCTGCTGGCGTCCGAGGCCCGCTTCGAACGTTGTGTGAACATCGCCGCCGACGGCGACATCGCCGTGTGTTCTCTGACTACAGATCCGCGGGCTGCCAAGTCGCTCGTGCTGCTGCTTGGCACGATGAAGGGCAGTTGTGGAAACTCCCCCTTCTGCGCTTACTACTACCAGATGCTGGGGCGAGAGAAGGGTGAGTGATGCCTACCCGCGCCGGCCCGGCAATGTGAAGTGGAAGGCCGAGCCGGCACCCTCCTGGCTGTCGACCCACACCGTGCCGCCGTGCGCCTCCACGAATGATTTGACGATCGCCAGGCCCAGGCCCGTGCCGCCTTCTTCCTGGGCGTCGGTCTCCAATTTGTCGAACACCACGGCGAGCCGGTCTGCGGCGATGCCGGCGCCGTTGTCGCGCACCGTGCATTGCACGTCGCCGTCGTCTCCCACCGCGCGGGCTTCCACCACCACCTGGCCACGCGGGGCATAGCGTATGGCGTTGCCCAGCAGGTTCTGCAACACGCGCTGCAGGGCGCTGGCATCGGCAAACACGCTCAAATCCTCGGGCACCTCGTTGCGCAGGTGGGTACCGGCGGTGTCGGCCAGGGGTTGCATGTCGTACAGCAGGGCCTCCACCTGCGGCCACAGGTCAAACACGCGCAGCTGCAGTTTCATGCCGCTGTCGGCCTGCAGGTGGCCGCTCTCGGCCAGCACCTGCTGTATCAGCCCTTCCAGTTGCTTCACGTTGCGTTGCAGCGCGCGCTGCATGCGCGTCAGGTCGGTGCCGTCGCCCAGGTCCTTGAGCTTGATGGCCAGCACGCGGGCCGCCAGCGAAATGGCGCTCAGCGGCGTGCGCAGGTCGTGCGCCACAAAGGCCAGGTACTCGTCACGGCGGCGCTGCACCTCCAGCGCTTGCTGGGTGGCGAAGGTTTGCACGGCCAGGCCAATGGCTTCGTCCAGCACGCGGTTCAGGATGTGGAAGGGCTTGCCCAGCAGGCTGATGCCATGGGCCTCGGCCAGGTCATTGATGCAACCACGCAGGATGTTGTATTCGGCCACCACCTCCACGATGTCAAAGCCGTCCTGAAAGCGCTGCACGCCATGCTTTGGTGGTGTGCCATCCAGCATGGCCTGCGCGATGCTCTGGTCGGCCACCTGTCTGAGCGCGCTGGACAGCTCGTACAGCAAGCTGGGCACATGGTCGTTCAGCGTGGGGATGTCCAGTTGGCGGGCCGAGGGCAATTGGCGCACCTGCTGGCGCCAGCGCAGCAACAGGGCCTCGCGCTCGCTTTCGATGAGCGACGCCAGTTGATTGAGGGTGTGCAAATCCATGGGGCGGCTCTAATGGGTGTTTGGTTATAGCACGGTGGCGATGACGGGCATCGGCCGTGCTACCCGCCTCACCGCCTCACTGCCTCACCGCCCCGGCGCCAACCCCACCCGCTGTACCAGCACGTTGTCGTCCAGCCGCCAGAGCTTCAGCGTGTGCTTGCCGGCGCTCAAGGCCGGCAGTTCGGCGTTCAGCGGCCAGGCGTTGGCAATGACGGACGCGGCCCAGTCTTTCTTGCCCTGGGTGTCATAGCCTTCACCGGTGGGCTGCAGGTTGAAGCTCAGCGTCTGCACCGGGCCGTCGTCCACGCTCAGGCCCAGGCGCAGTGGCTGGGCGTCGCGGGTGTTCAGCGTGGGAGACAGCAGCACGCTCACGCGTGCCGCGCCGGCGGCGGGCCAGGTGAAGTCGTATTCCAGCCGCACGTTGTCTTGCACGGTGGTGGCGTCGCGGCCTTGGGGGAAGGCGGTCACCGCGCCTTGGGTGGCGCCCAGGTGGTGGATGGTTTGCCACGCCAGGCCCTTGCCGTTGACGGCGCGGGTGAAGGCAGGGGCTTCCAAGGTGATGCGCGGGGTGGGGGCGGCCTGGGCAAGGCCCTTGGCCAGTTGCGCTTGCACGGCCTCCGAGCTGGGCGCAGCCGGTGCGGTGGCGGCCATCGCTACGCGCGTGAGCGGCGGCATGATGTTGGTGGCGGGCTGCTGCCAGCTGGTGTAGCCGATGTGAGTTTGCAGCATCATGCCGTCCCACTTGCCGCCCAGCAGTTGGTGGTAGGCGTCGCTGATCTGCTGGTCGCGCTGGAAGGCGGCTTCCACCCAGTCTGCAAAGGTGTTGGCGCGGGCGTCGTTGGCGGCGGCCAGCTTTTTGTTCCAGGCGGCGTAGTAGTGCAGGCGATAGACGTTGGCCATGGCAGTGGCCGGGTGCTCAAGGATCTGGAAGTAGGCGGGCAGTTGCTCGGGCTTCAGCTTGGCCTTCAACGCCAGCACCTCGCGCTCCAGCGCGTCCCAGTCGGCCACCTGGCGCGCGAAAGCGCCACCGTCCAATGTGTCGGCTGTCGCCTCACCCAGCGGGAAGGTGCCGGGGTCCAACAGCTCGGGCTTGCGGCGGGCCGCGAGCTGGCTGTAGCGGGTGATCAGCGGCCCCAGCTGCTTGGCCACGGCGGGGCCGAAGTTGTCGCTGGCCCATTGGGTGGGGTAGGCCTGCAGCGCTGACAGGTTCATGGCGGCAGGGTTCCACGCCATGTCCATGAAGAAGGCCAGCGGAAACTCCAGCGGCTTGATGTCGCCCACGTTAACCACCCACAGCGCGTTGGCGCCGCGCTGGTGGCTCAGGTCCATCTGCTGCCAGGTCTTCTCGATCTGCACGGTGTTGACCCACTTGTAGTTGCGCGGGCCGCCCACGTAGTCGAAGTGGTAGTAGACACCGTAGCCGCCCTTGCGGTTGACATCCTTAGTGGGCAGGCGGCGCACCTGGCCCCAGTTGTCGTCGGCGAAGAGCAGCAGCACGTCGTCGGGCACGCGCATGCCCTTGTCGTAGTAGTCCTGCACCTCCTTGTACAGCGCCCACATCTGCGGCGTTTGCTCGGCCGGCTTCTTCGTCACGTCGGCCAGGATGGCGCGCTGGTCCTTGACGATGCCTTGCAGCAGGTCAATGGCGGTGCCTTCCGACATGGGCTCGTCGCCGTCGCCACGCATGCCCAGCGTGACCAGATTCTCAAAACCCTGGCCGTCGCCCTTGGACATGATGCGTTCGATGCCGCCGCGCCAGAAATTGCGCAGCGCCTCGCCATTGCTGCGGTAGTCCCACTTGCCAGCCTTGGCGCGCGTCCACTCGTCGTGGGCCCTGGCCATGGGCTCGTGGTGCGAGGTGCCCATGATGACGCCCATCTCGTCGGCCAGTACCATGTTGCGCGGGTCGTCTGCCGCAAAGGCGCGCGGCTGCCACATGGCAGGCCACAAGTAGTTGCCTTTCAGGCGCAGCAGCAGCTCGAACACCGGCTGATACATCTTGCTGTTGGCACCGCCAAACTTCTTTTGCGCCCAGGTGGTCAGTGCGGGGGCTTCGTCGTTGATGAAGAAGCCGCGGTACTTCACCTCCGGTTTGTCGCTGCGCGTGCCGGCGGTGAGGTAGAGCTGCGCCTGCTGGCGCACCGGCACATCGGCCCACCAGTACCAGGGCGAGACGCCCATCTTGGCCGACAGGTCATAGGTGCCGAAGACGGCGCCTCGGCGGTCGGCGCCGAGGATGACCAAGGCGCGGGGGACGTTGGGGAAGGGCTGCTCCACCACCACTTGCTGGTAAGCCTCCCATTGGTTGTTGAAGGCCGGTGCCTTCAGCTTGCCACGCTTGACCAGGCCGTCCACCACCGCGCTTTTGCCCTGCTGGGCGATGATGACCAGCTCGCCTTTGGCCTGCGCGATGGCCTGCACCTGTGCGGCCGGGTTGCCGGCCACGCGCTGCAGGTCGTCGCGAAAGCTCTGCGCCACATGGCGCAGCGCGGGGTCTGCGGCGGCGTCCACATACACGGCCAGCGGTTGGCTGGCGCGCACCAGGGCCAGGCTGCCGGGGGCGTCGCGCTCGCATACGCTGACGGGGGTGGTGCAGGCAAAGGCCGTGCTGCCGCACAGCGCTGCCATCAGAACGATGAGCCGGCGCATCATGGTGCGGGTGCCCCTCAGGTCGGCAGGCCTGCCGCCAGCCGCCGCTTGGTCAGCTCGTCGACCATGTCCAGCGTGGTCTGCTTGTTCAGCTTGTTCAGCACGATGCAGCCGGCGCAGGCCAGGAACAGCAGGCCGACGAAGATGCTGGAGGCGTCGCGGTAGCCGGCGATGGCGTTGGCGGCCGATGGGGCCTGGGTGTCGTAGTTGTAGAAACCGGCCAGCAGCCACAGCAGGCTGGCCGAGCCCAGCGCCAGGCCGGTCTTCAGCGAGAAACCGATGGTGGCGAACACCATGCCGGTGAAACGGCGGCCGGTTTGCCATTCGGAGTAGTCGGCCGCGTCCGCGTACATGGCCCACATGATGGCGCAGGTGGGCGCATACACGATGGAGCCGACGACGGCCTGCGCCACAAAAAGCCAGGTGGCGGTGGGTGGGTACAGGTACATGGCGAAGGCGTTCAGCGCGCACAGCGTGAAGCAGACGATGGCGACGTTGCGCCGGCCGTACTTGGCCGACAGACCGGAGGTCAGCATGATGAAGATGACGGTGGTGCCAAAACCCGCCATGTTGACGATGCTGTTGAACACGTCGGCGGTGTTGGAGGTGGCAATGGTGTCACGCGTGCCGTGCACGATGTAGCCCAGCGCATCGGCCAGGCCGCCGGTGGGCGCCATGCTGGGTGTGGTGAGGCCCAGGGCGGCGACGAAGTCGAACATGGCGGCCTTGTCGGCATAGTGGTGGTAGTAGTTGTAGTGGGCGCCGCCGCGCAGCGCCAGCATGGCGAAGTGGAACAGCGTGTAGCAGAACAGCGCGATCCACGGGCCGTTCTTCAGCAGGTCGGTGAAGTCCTGCTTGGGCGAGCTTTGCACCTCCACCACTGGCTTGATGCGCTCTTTGGTGGTGAAGAAGGTGACCATGAACAGCACCAGGCAGGCCACGGCCCAGATGGTCATGGTGACCTGCCAGCCGTGCGCGCGGTCGTACCCCTGCGCGAACTTGGCTACCAGCGGCAGCGTGAAGCCGCCGACGATGAACTGAGCCACGTTCACCGACACGAAGCGGTAGCTGTTGAGCTTGGTGCGCTCGTTCAGGTCGCCTGTCATCACGCCGCCCAATGCCGAGTAGGGCATGTTGTTCATCGAATACAGCGTCATCAGCACGGTGTTGGTGATGCCGGCGTAGGCGATCATCATGCCGGTGCTCCAGCCCCAGCTCTTGTCGGGCGTGGTGTAAGCCAACACCATCACGATGCACCAGGGCACGGAGGTCCACAAAATCCACGGGCGGAACTTGCCCCAGCGCGTGTTGGTGCGGTCGGCCAGCACGCCCATGATGGGGTCGAACACGGCGTCCCACAGACGCGGCCACAGCAGGATGGCGGCGGCGGCGTTGGCGCTGAGGCCAAACACGTCGGTGTAGAAGTTCAGCTGGAACAGCACCATGGTCATGAAGACCAGGTTGGCTGCGGCGTCGCCCGCGCTGTAACCGGCTTTCTCGATGAAGCTAAGTGGTTGGCTCATAGGTCTCCGGGCTGTAATTTTGGTGGCTGCCCGGGGGTGACTATAGCGGGGAGTGATGTTAGAAAACAGTGTTTTCTAACATTTTGGTTGCGATCACATTCACCAATTGACAAGCGCCTTTTGCAGGCCGCAAGCGTCATTGGAAAGAGCTATTGGCAATATTTATTCAATTAGATTGCTCAATGATTCAGGGTCTCCTAGACTGGCCCTTCCATTCGCAACTTGAGGAGAACAAGGCCATGTCCACCGAAGCCAAGTGTCCGTTTTCGGGCAGCGCCCCCCGCCACACCAACGCCGCCGCGCCCGGCAATGCAGGCTGGTGGCCCAACCAGCTGAACCTGAAGATCCTGCACCAGCACTCTGCCAAGTCCAGCCCCATGGACAGCGAGTTCAACTACGCCCAGGCGTTCAAGACGCTGGACCTGGATGCCGTGGTGAAGGACCTGCATGCCTTGATGACTGATTCGCAAGCGTGGTGGCCGGCGGACTATGGGCACTACGGCCCGTTCTTCATCCGCATGGCCTGGCATGCCGCCGGCACCTACCGCACGTTTGACGGCCGGGGCGGTGCCGGCACCGGCGCGCAGCGCTTTGCACCGCTGAACAGTTGGCCGGACAACGGCAACCTGGACAAGGCGCGCCGGCTGTTGTGGCCCATCAAGCAGAAGTACGGCCACAAGATCTCGTGGGCCGACCTGATTGTGCTGACGGGCAATGTGGCGCTGGAGTCCATGGGCTTCAAGACCTTTGGCTTTGCCGGTGGCCGGGCGGACATCTGGGAGCCGGAGGATGACGTCTTCTGGGGCCCGGAAAAGACCTGGCTGGGCGACGAGCGCTACAGCGGCGACCGCGAACTGGCCAACCCGCTGGGCGCGGTGCAGATGGGCCTGATCTATGTGAACCCCGAAGGCCCGAACGGCAAGCCCGACCCGCTGGCCTCGGCGCGCGACATCCGCGAGACCTTCGCCCGCATGGCGATGAACGATGAAGAGACCGTGGCACTGGTGGCCGGCGGCCACACCTTCGGCAAGGCCCACGGCGCCGGCGACACCGCGCTGGTGGGTGCGGAGCCGGAAGGCGCCGCGCTGGAAGACATGGGCCTGGGCTGGAAGAACAGCCTGGGCACCGGCATCGGCGTGCACACCACCACCAGCGGCATTGAAGGCGCCTGGACCAACGACCCCATCCGGTGGGACAACGGCTTCTTCGAGAACCTGTTCAAGTACGAATGGGTGTTGACCAAGAGCCCGGCCGGCGCCCACCAGTGGACGCCGAAGGACGCGGCGGCGCAGAACACCGTGCCCGACGCGCACGACCCCACCAAGCGCCACGCGCCGATGATGACCACCGCCGACATGGCACTGCGCATGGACCCGGCGTACGAGCAAATCTCGCGCCGCTTCAAGGACGACCCGGCCGCGTTGGCCGACGCCTTTGCCCGCGCCTGGTACAAGCTGACGCACCGCGACATGGGCCCGCAGGCGCGCTACCTGGGCCCGCTGGTGCCCAAGGAAGTGCTGCTGTGGCAAGACCCGGTGCCGCCGGTGAACCACCCGCTGGTGAACTATGCCGACACGGTGGCGCTGAAAGCGAAGCTGCTGGCCTCGGGCCTGACAGTGTCCGAGCTGGTGACCGTTGCCTGGGCGTCGGCCGCCACGTTCCGCGGCAGCGACAAGCGGGGCGGCGCCAACGGCGCGCGCATCCGCCTGGCGCCGCAGAAGGACTGGGCCGCCAACCAATCCGCACAGCTGGGCAAGGTGCTGCCGGTGCTGGAAAAGATCCAGGCCGAGTTCAACGCGGCGCAGACCGACGGCAAGAAGATCTCGCTGGCTGATGTGATCGTGCTGGGCGGCTGCGCGGCGGTCGAGCAGGCGGCACAGGCCGCTGGGCAAGCGATCAAGGTGCCGTTCTCACCCGGGCGCACCGACGCTACAGCCGAGCAGACGGACGCGCAGGCCTTCGCGGTGCTGGAGCCGGTGGCGGATGGCTTTCGCAACTACGTGCGCCCCGGCCTGGAGGACGCGCAGGCCGAGCTGTTCATCGACAAGGCGCAACTGCTGACGCTGACCGCACCCGAGATGACGGTGCTGGTGGGCGGCCTGCGGGTGCTCAACGCCGGTGCCGCGCCGCTCAAGCACGGCGCGTTCACTGCAACACCCGGCGTGCTGGGCAACGACTTCTTCGTCAACCTGCTGGACATGGGGACCACGTGGCAGAAGTCGGCCACCGCCGGTGTGCTGGAAGGGCGGGACCGCACGAGCGGCGCGCCGAAGTGGACGGCCACCATCGTGGACCTGCTGTTCGGCTCGAACTCGCAGCTGCGGGCCATCGCCGAGGTCTATGCCAGCGACGATGCCAAGGCCCGCTTCGTGGCCGACTTCGTGGCGGCGTGGAACAAGGTGATGAACCTGGACCGCTACGACCTGAAGTAAGCCATTGCCCCGGCCTTCACGCGTACTGCTTGTACTGGCTTTCTTCCAATGCCAGGCACTCGGTGAAGGCCGGTCTTTCCAGCAGCCGCGCCCAGTAGTCGGCCAGCGGGCCGGCCTGGGCCACTTCAAACCCCAGGTAGGGCGCCAGCGACAGCGCCCAGCCCATGTAGGCGTCGGCCACGGTGAACTGCTCACCGGCCAGCCAAGGCTGCTCCCGCACCTGCTCGGCGGCGAAGGCCAGCCGCCCGGCCAGGTTGCCCTTGGCCCAGGCCTTGACCTCGGCCGGCGCGCTGCGCTGGAAGAAGGGGTACAGGCAGACCTTGTGCACCTCGGTGGCGGCGAAGCTCAGCCACTCCAGCGTGCGCTGGCCCTCCAGCGTGTTGCGCGGGGGCAGGTAGCCGCGCTGCGGGGCCATGTCGGCCAGCACTTGCAGGATGGCGCTCACTTCGGTGAGCACGCGACCGTCGTCAAAGCGCAGCACCGGCACGTGGTTCTTGGACGAAATGGCCTCCAGTGAATTGCCGTGGGCGTCCTGCTTGCGCAGCAGCGACACAGGCACCAGCGTGATGGGCAGGCCGGCCTCGCGGATCAGCAGGTGGCCGGTGAAAGAGCAGGCGAAGGGGGAGTAGAAGTAGTCCATGGCGCCGATGATGGCCGCGTCCTGGTTTTGCGACCATTGGCTAGAATGACAATTTCATGGTCAATATGGCCATGCTGCTTTTTGCGCTGTATGGCCGCCACCCCCACCCCCACCCCCACCCCCACCCCCACCTCCACTCCCGCCCTGCGCGACATTGCCATCCTGGTGTACCCCGGTTGCATGGGCACCGAGATATTTGCCGTCACCGACCTGCTGCTGATCGCCAATCACCTGGCCGCCGCCATGGCGCCAGGCCATCAGGCGGACCTGCCGGCGCGGCTGGTGAGTGCGCGGCGTGAGCCGGTGGCGCTGGCGGGTGGTTTCATGCTGGGTGCGCCTTACGCTGGTTCGACTGGCGGCGTGCTGCCGGCGCTGGTGGTGGTGCCGGGGCTGGAGGTGTCGCGCTTTGGCCAGTGGGAAGAGAAGCTGGCGCTGCTGAAGCCCGAACTGGCGTTGCTGCGCAAATGGCATGCGCGCGGTGTGGCGTTCGCATCTGTCTGCCTGGGTGGCTTTCTGTTGGCCGAGTCGGGCGTGGTGGGCCGGCGGCGCATGACGGCGCCATGGGCGTTTGAGCGCGAGTTCCGCCTGCGCTATCCCGCTATCGATGTGGACAGCGGCGCGGTGGTGTGCACCGAGAAGGGCCTGATCACCAGCGGCCCCTTCAGCAGCGTGTTTGACCTGGCGCTGCAACTGGTGGAGCAGCACCACGGCACGCGCATCGCCCGCGCCACGGCCAACATGGCGCTGGTGCGGCGCGGGCGCGGCAGCCAGCAGCCGTATGTGGACCCGGGCTTGATTCCGCAGACGCGGCAAGCCTTCTCAGAACAGGTGAACCGCTGGCTGGCCACGCACCTGGTGCAGCCCTATGACCTGCAGCAATTGGCGGCGCAGTTTCACACCAGTGCGCGCACGCTGCTGCGCCGCTACAAGGCCGAGACCGGGCAGACCCCGCTGGCCTGGCTGCAGCGCACCCGCATCGAGAAGGCCAAGCGGCTGCTGGAGGTGAGCGCCCTGAGCCTGGCCGAGGTGGTGGCCAAGGTGGGGTATGAGGACGTGGCGACGTTCTCGCGCCTGTTCGTGCGGCACGTGGGGGAGAGCCCGGCGCGGTATCGGCGGCAATCCCTGCAGGGGTAGCCCCGGCTGCCTACTGTGCCGTCGGCAGCGGGACCTCGAACTTGATCGCTGCCAGCTGTTCCGGCGCCTTGCCCAGCTTGCGCATGAAGGGCAGCCAGCGCGGGTCTTGCTTGAGCTTGTCCATGAACGGGTCCGTGGGCAGGCTGCTGACGTCCAGGTTGGCGGCCACCGCCTTGGCCAGCCAGGCAAAGGCGGCGTCGGCCTCGCCGCGGTAAGCGTGGATTTCGGCGATGCCTAAGGTGGCGTCCACCGGAAATTTCTTGGCCAGTTCGGCCACAGCGGCGTCCGACGCCTTGGCCGCGCCCAGCGCATGTTCGATCAGGCCCAGCGCCGACAGCCGGTTCAGTTCGTCAGCTTCCTTCAGCGCCTCGGCACGGGCCGCCTGCGCGTCGCCCTTGAGCAGCAAGGTCAGGGCAAGGGAGCCCTGGGCGCCGATGTAGCCCGGTGACAGGCGCAGGGCTGCCTGGTAGGTGGCGATGGCCTCGTCGTAACGCTTGGCGCTCTGGTAGAAGTTGCCCAGGTTGGAGCGGGTGACGGCGCTCACCGGGTTCTGCCGGGCTGCCCATTCGCTGGTCGCGATGGCGCTGTCCAGGCGGTTCAGGCTGTTGAGTAGGGCGGTGGTGTTGGCGATGACGGCGACGTCGTTGGGCGCCAGTGCCAGGGCGCGCTGGTAGTGCTGCGCCGCCTGGGCCAGGTCGCGGTCGTAGATCATCGCGATCCAGCCCAGATGGTCGTGGGCGCGCGCTAGGTTCGGGTTGATGGCCAGGGCCTTGTTGATGGCGTCGCGCGACTGTGCGTAGGCTTCTTTGGGCTGCCGCGTCTGGTTGCCCGCCTGGTTGAGGTAGACGGTGGCCAGTTCGGCCCAGCCTTCGGCATAGCGGGGGTCCAGCTTCAGCGCCTGCTGCAACAGCGCCACGGCGTTCTGCAGGCTGTCGCGGGTGCTCTGGCGGCGCAGCTGGCGGGCCTGCAGCATCAGCGCATAGGCCTCGGGGTCGGCCGCCGTGGCCTTGGGCGCGCCGCCCAGCAGCCGGGCCTTGAGCTGCTCCACCACGGCGGCGGAGATTTCGTCCTGCACGGCGAAGATGTCGTTCATGTCGCGGTCATAGGTCTCGGACCAGATCTGGCTGCTGTCGGCGGCGCGTATCAGCTGGGCGGTGATGCGCACCTTGGTGCCGGACTTGCGAATGCTGCCCTGCAGGATGTTGGCCACGTGCAGGCGTCGGGCGATCTCGCTGACCTCCACGTCCTTGCCCTTGAACGAGAACGACGAGGTGCGCGCCATCACCTGCAGATCGCGCACCTTGGTGAGCTGGTTCAGCAGTTCCTCGGAGATGCCGTCGGAGAAATACTCCTGGCCTTTGTCGCCGCTCATGTTGGCGAAGGGCAGCACGGCGATGGATTTGCTGTTGATGGGTTTGGCGGCCTGCGTGGCGGGCGTGCTGGCCGTGGGCGTGGCCACGGTCTTGTAGGTGGTGTACCAGCCGATCATCCCGCTGAGCACGGCGCCGGTGCCGGCTATGGCGACGATGGCGCCCTTCACATGTTTGAGTTTGCCCAGCAGGTGGGCGAAGCGGCCGGGGGCGGTGGTGGTTGCGGGTGGCGCGCCGGACGCGGTGGCTGCGGCAGCGTTGGCGGGCGCAACTGGCGGCGGCGCGCTGTCTTTGAACTGGCTGCTCCGAGCCGGTGGATGTCTTCTGGAGGACGATTTCGACATGGGCCTGGTTCCACTCCCTGTGTGCAGCCGCTGACCGATGCCGGATCATACCGGCTTGGCGAAGCGCTACCATGCGCGGAGTTCGGCGCCAACTATGCGGTTCTGGGGAGGGAGCCGCTGAAAGTACGGCTACTACCAGTTCTGCTTCATGGCGGATGCGCTGCGCGAGCGGCAGCAGCTGCATTTCGCCAAGATGGTGGGCAAGTAGGGCGGCCGCAGGCGAGCACCCTGGTGCGCGTTCAGGGCTTGTCCTTGACGGCGGCGAGGATCTGGTTGATGACCTCACGCCCCGGCGGCGTCCACGGCGCGATGAGCTCGAAGTGGCCTGCATGGTCCAGGCTGGTGATGGCGACGGCCTCGCCGCTGGCTTGGGCGCGCGCCTGGTAGCGCCAGGCGTAGGCGGGTGGGACGATGGCGTCGTAGACGCCGCTGACCAGCGTCTGCTTCACGCCCAGCGGCAGCAGCGCGGCGGGTGAGGTGTCGCTCCAGGCGTCCTTGTCGACGCGCTTGGCGACGTCGACCAACTGCGTCAGCGTTTCTGTCGGGCAGCCGGTGCGCCCATCCGTGGCCTGCTTCAGATCGGGAATGGCGGCGATGCCCACCACCGCCTGAATGGGCAAGGGCTTGGCCGTCTTCAGCGGGCTGCCATCGGCAATTTTGGGCCGCGCCGCCGCCCACAACGCGAGGTGGCCGCCGGCGGAATGGCCGGCCGCGACCACGCGGGTCAGGTCGAGCGCGTATTGGCCTGCCACGTCGCGCAGCTTGTCGACGCCGTTGGCCACATCGAGAAAAGTGCCCGGGTAGCCGCCGCCTTCGTGGCCGAGGCGGCGGTAGGTCAGGCTCCACACCGCGACGCCGTGCTGGCGCAAGTCCTCCGCAAGGAAGGCGACCAACTCCGGCCCGGGCAGCGCCGCCATCCAGCAACCACCGTGGACCAGCACCACGACAGGGTGCGGGCCTGCGCCCGCGGGTAGCCACAGCTCGGCGTATTGGTGGGCGTCCTGGCCGTAGGCCATTTTCTGATGGGGCGCGGGGCGGTCGGGGCGGTCGAGGATCTGGCGGTAGGTCAGCACTTGGGCGCCGGCCGTGGAGGACACCGCCGCCAGCGTTGCCAGACAGGCGATGGTGAAGAGGTGGCGCAGGAGGTGCATGGTGTTGCCAAGTGTGTGATGCCGCGATGCTGCCAGAGCATTGCGGATTGGTCAAAATCGTATATATAATGAGAATTATTCGCAATTGCAATTGCATTCGCGTTCCATAAAAGAACACTCGCTTTCAACTCACTTACCAAGAAACCAAGGAAACCATGGCCCGCTCGCAACAGCCCCAGCAACAGCCCTCGCGCCTGCGCAAACCCCAATCCCTGCGTGCCCAATTGCGCGCTGCCACGCCGCCCAGCAGCCTGAGCGCCAGCTCTGCTGCTTTGTTGGGTATTTCTGGCCTGGGCTTGTCCGCCGCCCTGCTGGTGCCGCTGAGCACGCTGGCTCAGACGGCCTCACCGGCTGCTCCTGTGACTTCGGCCACGCCGGCCGCGCCTGCGGCATCGGCCGCGCAAGCTGGCAAGGCCGCTGGTTCGCTGCCGGTGGTGACGGTGCAAGAGAAGGCCATCGACCCGAACCCGAACGCCGAAGTGGGCGTGCCTTACAAGGCCAAGACCTCGGCCGACAGCCGCCACACCCGCCCGCTGGCGGAGACGCCGCAAACCATCCAGGTGCTGACCAAGGCGTCGATTGACGACTCGGGCTTCACCGACCTGAAGAAGATCTTGAGCGCGCAGCCCGGCATCACACTGGGCACGGGCGAAAACGGCAACGCCTTTGGCGACCGTTACATCATCCGCGGCCAGGAGGCGCGCAGCGATGTGTTTGTGGACGGCCTGCGCGACCCCGGCATGAGCACGCGTGAGAGCTTTGCCATCGAGCAGCTGGAAATCTCCAAGGGACCCAATTCGAGCTTTGCCGGCCGTGGCACTGCTGGCGGCGCCATCAATGCCATCACCAAGCAAGCCACGCTGGACTATGACTTCGCCCGACTGTCGGCCGGCTTTGGCACCGACAGCTATGGCCGCTTCAGCACCGACATCAACCACGTCTTCACCGACCAGACGGCGCTGCGCGCCAACCTGCTGTGGGACGATGAGGGCGTGCCGGACCGCGCGCCCTCCAAACGCAGCCGCAAGGGCGTGGCGCTGTCGGGCGTGTACGAGGCGAGCAAGGACTTGTCCATCACGCTGGACTACTACGGCCTGCGCGCACGCGACAAGTACCCCGACCTGGGCACCTACCTGGTGGGTGCGGTGCCCGACCGCGTGCCGGCCAAGAACGTGCCGACCTACGCGCAGGACAACGACTTCTTGACGTCGGACACGGACACGCTGACGGCGCGCATCAAGTGGAAGCTGTCGCCGACGCTGAGCATCAACAGCCTGACGCGCTACGGCCAGACCAGCAACGCCTACGGCACCACGGGTGCGGCCTATGCCGCCACGCGCTACAACGGCACCACCGGCGCGGTGTACGCCAGCGCGTCCATCGACAACGGCCACACCGGCTGGCAAGAGGTGGACTACTTCGCCCACCAGACCAACCTGCGCTGGGACACCAAGCTGGGCAACACCAAGAACGAATTCGTCTTCGGCGTGGAGTACACCGACCACAAGGTGGTGTCGGGCAACTACGCGGTGGCCAACAGCGGCGCCTTCAATTGCAAAACCACCGCCGGCGTGGGTGCCAACAACGGCTTTTGCATCTTTGACCAAGCCGGCAATGTGGTGAACAACCTGACAGGCGTGACCGGCCGCACCTACACGCGCCGTGGCTTCAGCGGCGACTGGCACGTGAAGACCACGGCCTTGAGCGTGATGGACACCATCGACCTGACGGACCAGTGGACGCTGTTTGCCGGCCTGCGCGCCGACCACTTCGACCTGAGCCTGCAGACGCGCAACAACACCACGGAAGTGGTGACTGGCAACTACAGCTACCAGGACACGCTGGTGAACGGCAACTTTGGCATCACCTACAAGATCAGCCCTGCGGGCATGGTCTACTTCTCGGTGGCAACGTCGCAGGACATCAACGGCGGCGAGCCGGACTCGGGCACCAACTCGGGTTACGGCGGCACGGTGGTCTACAACGGCCAGGTGGCTGGCGCCAAGCCCGAGACCGCGCGCAACATCGAGATCGGCACCAAGTGGAACGTGCTGGACGACAAGCTGCTGGCCACGGCGGCCATCTTCCAGACCACCAAGGACGACGTGATGGAAGGCGCCAACTACGACACGGTGGGCACCTTCAACACCGGCTCGCTGCGCGTAAAGGGCGTTGAGATCGGCCTGCAGGGCAACATCACGCCGCAGTTCACCGTGCAGGCGGGCATCTCGTGGCTGAACTCCGAGATTTTGAAGTCGGTCACGGCCGCCAGCATTGGCAAGCCGCTGGCCAACTTTGCCAACCGCACGGCGTCCATCCAGGGCAAGTACCAGTTCACCGATGCCTTCGCGTTTGGCGCGGCAGCCCGCTATGAGAGCGACCGCTGCGGCGGCCAACCCGACACGGCGGCCGGCTTTGACACGCTGAACCGCTGCACGCAGCCCATCCCCTCGTTCGCGGTGTATGACCTGTTTGCCACCTACCGCGTGAACAAGAATCTGGACCTGCGCGTGAACGTGCAGAACGTGGGCAACAAGGACTACTACACCGCGGGTTACCGCGCGGGCTTTTTCGTGTACAAAGGCGATGCCCGTTCCACCCGCGTGACGGTGAACTACGAGTTCTGACCAGTTTGATGGGGGCGGGTGGAGACACCTGCCATTGCGGCAGACTGGGCTCACGTTCAGTCTGCCTTTTTTCTTTTGTTGATGTGAGTTGATGAGCGACCCTTCGTGAACGACCGTCTTCAGGCGCCTGCCAGCGCCATACCCCCCGATGTGCTGTGCGCACAGGACTACGAGCGCCTGGCGCCGCTGTACCTGGCGCCCGCCACGCTGGCTTACATCGAAGGCGGCAGTGGGCAGGACGTGACGGCACAGGCCAATGTGCACGCGTTTGCGCGCTGGGCGGTGCTGCCGCGTGTGTTGTGCGATGTGTCGCAAGGGCACACGCGTGTGACATTGGCCGGCCAGGCGCTGGCGCACCCGGTGCTGCTGGCGCCGCTGGCCCTGCAGAAGTTGGCGCACCCGCGTGGTGAGGTGGAAACGGCGCGCGGCGCCGGCGCCACCGACACACTGATGCTGTGCAGCACGCTGTCCACCTGCACACTGGAAGAGGTGGCGAGGGTTGGTGCGGCGCCGAGGTGGTTTCAGTTGTATTTGCAGCCCACGCGCGAGGCCACGCTGGCGCTGGTGCGGCGGGCCGAGGCTGCAGGCTACCAGGCGATTGTGCTGACGCTGGACGCCGCCGTGCAGGCGCCCAGCCTGTCCGCTTTGCGCGCGGGCTTCTCGATGCCGCGCGATTGCATGCCGGTCAACCTGGCGGGGCAGGCGGTGGCCGCGCCAGCCGCCGTGGCGGAAGGGCAAAGCGCGGTATTGCAAGGGCTGATGCGGCTGGCGCCCAGTTGGGACGATGTGGACTGGCTGCTGGGCCAGACCCAGCTGCCTGTGTGGGCCAAGGGCGTGCTGCACCCGGACGACGCGGTGGCGCTCAAAGCGCGCGGCGTCGCAGGGCTGGTGGTGTCCAACCACGGTGGGCGCAGCCTGGACGGGGCGCCGGCCAGCCTGCTGATGCTGCCCGGCGTGCGTGCAGCGGTGGGTGACGGACTGCCGCTGGTGCTGGATGGCGGCGTGCGCAGCGGGGCGGATGTGTTCAAGGCGCTGGCGCTGGGCGCCGACGCGGTGGCGGTGGGGCGCCTGCAGGTGTATGCGCTGGCGGTGGCCGGTGCCCTGGGTGTGGCCCACATGCTGAAACTGCTGCGCGATGAGCTGGAGCTGTGCATGGCGGCGGCGGGCTGCGCCACGCTGGCAGACATCACGCCAGATGCGTTGAGAGAAGTTTGAAAGAGCAAATGCGATGTTGATCACGCTGGACCAGGTGTTGACGAAGGACGAGGTGGCGCAATTTCGCCGCCAGCTGGATGCGGCCGAGTGGCAGGACGGCACGGCCACGGCTGGCACGCTGGCCCGCCACGTGAAGCAGAACCAGCAGCTGGACGATGGCAGTGCAGTGGCGCGGGAGTTGGGTAACCACATCCTGCGCGCCCTGGGCAACAACCCGGCGTTTGTGTCGGCCGCGCTGGCGAAGAAAATCTACCCACCCAAATTCAACCGCTATGCCGGCGGTGGCACCTATGGCGCGCATGTGGACAGCGCGGTGATGCAAGTGCCCGGCACGGGGCAGGATTTGCGCAGCGACCTGTCGGCCACGCTGTTCCTGGCCGAGCCGGACGAGTACGAAGGCGGCGAGCTGGAGATAGAAACCGGCTTTGGCGTGCAGGCGGTGAAGCTGGAGGCCGGCGACCTGGTGCTGTACCCCAGCAGCAGCCTGCACCGGGTGACGCCGGTGACGCAAGGGGCGCGCGTGGCCTCTTTCTTCTGGATAGAGAGCCTGGTGCGCGACGAGGGCGCGCGTGCGCTGCTGTATGAGCTGGACCAGGCGATACAGGGGCTGACGCCGGTGGCTGGCGCGGGCAATGCGGACGTGCTGGCGCTGACGGGCGTGTACCACAACCTGCTGCGGCGCTGGGCTGTGACCTGATGGTTGCGTGATGTGAATCGATGATGGCTGTATTTTTGTGAGCAAGGAGAACCTGACGATGACTTCCAAACACCTGTTGAACAAGATCGCATTGGCCGTTGTGCTGGCCGTGGCCGCTGGCGGCGCCATGGCGCACGGCAATGTGAAGTGCAAGGCCTACCCGAAGGAAGAGTGGAAGCCGCACAGCGAACTGCAGCAAAAGCTGGAGAAGGACGGCTGGACCATTCGCCGCATGGAAAAGACCGAAACCTGCTACGAGGTGTATGGCAAGGATCCGCAGGGCAAGCGGGTGGAAGCCTTCTTCGATCCGAAGACGTTTGAACGCGTTGAAGAAAAGTAACCGGCTGCGCGTCTGGGACGTGCCGGTGCGCCTGCTGCACTGGAGCCTGGTGGTCTGCGTGGCCGGCGCCTGGTTCACGCGCCACAACCACATGGGCGAGGGGCACCAGTGGTGGGGCTATGGTGCGCTGGCTGCGGCCACGCTGCGGCTGCTGTGGGGCTTCTTCGGCGGTGGCCGCTATGCGCGCTTCACCCAATTCGTGCGCCGCGTGGCGCCCACGTTGGCCTATGCGCGAGCAGTGCTCACCGGCCGCGCGGCGCGCTACATCGGCCACAACCCGCTGGGCGGTTGGATGGTGGTGGCGCTGCTCGGCTGCGTGGGCCTGCTTGGGTTCACCGGCTGGCTGTACACCACCGACATGTTCTGGGGCTATGGCTGGCTGGCCACGTTGCACGAGTGGCTGGGCTGGGGGCTGTTGGTGCTGGTGGGGCTGCACCTGGGCGGCGTGGTGTTCACCAGCTGGCAGCACCGGGAGAACCTGGTGCGGGCGATGGTGACGGGGACGAAGCCGGCGGCGCAGGACGGCGACGTGGCTTAGGCCGGCGCAGCTTGCGCGCGGGACCTCACGGCTGGCGCGCCTGTTCCGTTCGCAGCGATGCGCGGCCGGATTCCACGTCGAACACCCGCAGCGCCGGCCATGCTGGCCAACCCGCCGCCGTGTCCGGTGCCCCACCGGCCGCGAACGTGGCCAGCGACCGCATCATCGCCTGCGACAGCGCCAGCCGGCCCGGTTCGTTGGCGCGCGTGAACGAGATGCTCGAATACAGGCTGGGCCCGAAGTTGCCGAACACGAACGGCAGGTCGAACGTGTGGGCGGCGCCAAACACCGTGTCAAACGGCGGCGGCAGGTCGTCCCAGTCGAAGCGGTAGGCCCACACGGCGTCCTGGCGTGCGCGCAGGGCGTCCAGCACGTCGTTGCGGATCGCCGTGAACCACAGGCGCTGCAGTTCGCGCGCGCGGGCGTTGAAGCCGGTGGCAGGTTGGTCCACCGGCAGGTAGGCGGCCGGCACCCAGTCTTCCACGCGCGAGGCCGGCGCGGCCTCAGGATCGTAGCCATAGGCCAGCTTGAAGACGGCGGCATCGTCCGGCAAACGGCCGCTGACGCCGCCCAGGTCGGGGCGGATGGCGAACAGCTGCGGAAACAGCTTGGTCTCATCCCGCGTCATGCCGCCCAGCACGGGCACTTTCACATATTGGCCGGCGCGGATGGCGGCGATGGGGTCGGTGGCGACCACGTGGCCGTCCGGGATGGGGTTGGATGCCGACATGCCCAGCGGCGTGAGCCGCGTGCGCACCACGCCCAGCAGCGCGTCGGCGGATTGGCCGCGCAGCCAGGCGGCGTTCTCGCCGGCACTGCGCCGGTTGGCCAGCGCCGTGGCTGCCGCCGCGTCCGGCGCCGCGCCGTCGGCCACCAGCGCGTGCGCCAGCAGGGCTTGGCCGCGCGCGGTCCATACGGACTTCGGCAGCACGCCGGGGATGGCGCCCTTGGGCAGCGTGGCCGCCGTGGAGATGCCGCCGCTCAAGGCCGCGACACGGTGGAACAGCGGTTGGGCGCGCGCCGCCAGCAGCGGCGAGGCCAGCAGCGCATACACGTTCACCGCGCCGGCGGATTGGCCCATCAGCGTGACGCGCGCCGGATCGCCGCCGAAGGCTGCGATGTTGGTCTGCACGAACTGCAGGGCTTTCACAATGTCCAGCAAGGCGAAATTGCCCGAGTCGTCTTGCGGGTCGCCGGTCTTCAGGGCCGGCAGGTCCAGGAAGCCGAAGATGCCCAGGCGGTAGTTCACAGTGACGACTACGGCGTCGGCGCCGCGGGCCAGTGCCGCGCCGTCAAACAGCGGGTCGGCCGTGTAGCCGGTGATGTTGCTGCCGCCGTGCACGAACACGATCACGGGGCGCGGCGCAGCCGAGGCGCTGTAGGAGGGCGCGGGCTGCCAGACGTTCAGGTACAGGCAGTCTTCGCGGCCCAGTGTCTGACCCAGCGTGGTGCTTATGGTGGCGTCATAGCGGTTGTTCAGGCCGGGGCCGTACAGGCGGCCGGTCTGCACGCAGGCGGCGGCGAAGCTGTCGGCCAAGCGCGGCTGGGTCCACGGCGCCGGGTCGGCGGGCGCCTTCCAGCGCAGCGGGCCGACGGGTGGCGCGGCGAAGGGGATGCCTTTCCAGCTGTAGGTGCCGTCGGCGGCTGAGTTGTCAACGCCGATGACGGGGCCGTAGGAGGTTTGGCGTTGCGTGCCGGCAGGGCCTGCAGGCATGCCGGCGCAACCCGCGAGCAGCAGCGAGGAGGACAGTACGACGCAGGCGAGGGTGCGTGCGATGGGGCCTGCCATGGCTTAGTCCACCTTGATGTTGGCGGCCTTGATGACCTGCGCCCACTTCCTGGCTTCGCTGTCGATGAAGGCGCGGAAATCCGCCGCCGTGCCGCCGCGCGCCTGCAGACCGGCGGCCTCGACCTTCTTGCGCACCTCGGGGTCGGCGAGTGCCGCATTGGCCTCGGCGTTCAAGCGTTGCAGGACGGCCGCCGGCGTGCCGGCCGGCGCCATCAGCCCGTACCAGCCGTAGCCGACCACGTTGGTCAGGCCGGCTTCGACGAAAGTGGGTGTGTCGGGGTTCAACGGCGTGCGCTTTTCCGTGGCCACGGCCAGCACGCGCAGCTTGCCCGCCGCCACATGTGGCACCGCCGTGGCCAGCGCGGTCAGCGTGGCATCGATGCGGCCGGCCATCAGCTCAATGTAGGCCGGCGCGTCACCCTGGTACTGGGCCACCAGGCCCTTGGCGCCAGTGGCGCGTATGAACAGTTCGGCGGTGAGGTGGGGCGCCGAGCCAGCGCCGGGCGAGCCGAAGGTGAAGCCGTGGGGGTGGGCCTTGCCCCAGGCGACGAACTCCTGCAGCGTCTTGTACGGCGCGGCGGCGTTGACCACCAGGAACAGCGGCGCGATGGCCGTGCTGATGATGGGCTCGAAGCTCTTGCGCACGTCATACGGCAGGTTGGGGTACAGCGACTCGCCAATGGCGATGGGTGCCGCTGCGTGCAGGATGGTGTAGCCGTCGGGGGCGGCCTTGGACACCTGGTCGTTGGCGATGCGCGTGCCGGCGCCGGGCTTGTTCTCCACCACCACCGCCTGCCCAAGGCGCGCGGCCATGAAGTCGCCCAGCACGCGCGTGAGGATGTCGCTGGAGCCGCCGGCGCCGTAGGGCGAGACCAGGCGGAGGGGCCGCGCGGGCCAGGATTGCGCGAAGGCGCTGGGCATGGCGGGCGCGAGCGCTGCAGCCGAAGCGACGGCCAGCAGTTGGCGGCGAGTGAGGGTCATGTTGTCTCCTGATCTGATTGTGATGTGTTCATGCGCGGTCACGCGACGGCGCCGCTGTGGCGCAGCGCCGCGATCTGCGATGGGTCGTAGCCCGCATCGGCCAGTACCTGGGCGCCGTCGGCACCACAGGCCGGCGCGGCCGGCGGCGCGGCGCGCGGGGCATCGCCCAGGCGGTAGGGCAGGCCGAGCACGCGGTAGCCGTCGCCGCCGGGGGTGTGCGCGTGCACCAGCAGGCCGCTGGCGGCCACGTCGGGACTGGCCAGCACGTCGCGGTAGCGGCGCACGGCGCCGACGACGATCTGGTTGCCGCCCAGCAGGGCGACGCATTCGTCGCTGGTGTAGCCGCGCAGGCATTCGTCCAGCAGCGCGCGCAACTCGGCACGGTGTTGCACCCGCAGCGCGTTGGTGGCGAAGCGCGGGTCGCCAGCGAGCGCCTCGCGCCCGACGATGCGGCAAAAGCGCTGCCAATGATCTTCGGCGTAGGCCGACAGCACGACGTGGCCATCGCGCGTGGCCACGATTTCTGCCGCAGGGGCGTTGTGCGGTTGCCCGTGGCCCATGCGCGTGGGCTCGGGCGCGCCGGCCAGGTATTCGCACCAGGTGGCGGCCTGCAGGTGCAGCGCCGTCTCCAGCAGCGACACCTCCAGCGCCTGCCCGGCGCCGTGTTTTTCGCGCCCGTACAGCGCGGCCAGCACTGCCTGCGCGCCGAGTTGCGCGGCGGCTGCATCCACCACCGGCACGCCCACCTTCTGCGGCAGGCCGTCGGGCTCGCCGGTGACCGACATCAGGCCGCTCTCGGCCTGTGCCGCGATGTCGTAGCCGGGCCGGGCGTGCGAGGGCGCGTTGCTGGGGAAGCCGCTGATCGACAGGTAGACCAGCCGTGGAAAGCGCGCGCACAGCGCAGTGGGGCCCAGGCCCAGCTTGTCCACCGCGCCGGGGCGCAGGTTCTGGATGACCACGTCGGCGCCGGCGATCAGGCGCAGCGCCACCTCGCGCCCGGCGTCGCTCTTCAGGTCGAGCGCGATGGAGCGCTTGCCGCGGTTGTAGGCGCGGATCATGGATTCGCCGTAGCGGCCGATGTGGCGGGCCTGGTCGCCGGACAGCGGTTCGATCTTGGTGACGCTGGCGCCCAGTTCGGCCAGTGCCATGGCCGCACCGGGGCCGGCGATGTACTGGCCCAGGTCGATGACCCGCACGCCGGCCAGGGGCGCGGCTGGAGAAGATGCATTCACGGCCACGACGATAGACGCCGGTGCGATTGCTGTAAATTCGATAATCCTGATAGAGCGATCACTGGAAGTGATCACATTCATCTAGGAGCGCAGATTTGAAGCCGTCGAATTCCGATTACCTGGTGCGCCGGCTGCGGCTGCGCCACCTTGAATTGCTGGTGGCCCTGGCGGACATCGGCACCATGCGTGCTGCGGCCGGCCAGCTGCACCTGAGCCAGCCGGCGCTGAGCAAGATGCTGGGCGAGATCGAAACCGGCTTCGGCGCGCGGCTGTTCGAGCGCAGTGCGCAAGGGCTGACCGCGAATGCGCTGGGTGAAGCCGTGGTGTACCGCGCCCGGGTGATGCTGGGTGAATTGACCCGTGGCGAGGAGGAGGTCCATGCGCTGCGCACCGGCGCCACCGGTGTCCTGCGGCTGGGCACGCTCTCGGTCTCGGCGTCGGTGCCCCGAGCCATTGCCCACCTGCGCCAACGCCACCCCGGTGCCCGCGTGCAGGTGCAGGAAGGGCGCGTGCGCGACATGGTGCAGCGTCTGCTGGACGGTGAACTCGATTGCGTGTTCGGCGCCATCACGCCCGAGTTGCTGGCGAGCGAGCAACTGCCGCTGCTGCGACCCGCCGTGCTGCTGGAGGACGCGTTGTGCGTGTTGGCCGCCCAGGCACACCCGCTGGCGCGCAGGCGCGCTCTGGCATGGGCGGATCTGCGGGACCAGCCCTGGGTGGCGCCGCCCAAGGACACGCTGGTGCGCCAGGGGCTGATGACGGCTTTTCTCAACGGCGGCTTGCAGCCGCCGGAGCCCGTGGTCGAGGTGTTGTCCTCGGTGACGGTAGGCAGCCTGTTGCGGCTGGATCCGGCGCTGCTGGCCGCCGTCCGGGCCGACCATGCGCAGGACGAACTGGCGCGCGGCGGCGTGCGCAAGCTGGCGCTGCGGCCGGTGATGCAGCTGCCTTCGCTGGGTCTGTACACGCGCCAGTCGGGGAGCGAATTGCCACCGTTGGTGGCGGCGTTCGCCGCAGCGCTGCGCAAGTTGGGGGCGCAAGCCCCTGCAGGCTGACAGCTTGCGGGGTTGAGCTGCGTCAACCCCAAGGGCTAGCGGTTGGCATGCTGATTGCAAATGCGACAAATTCTCATTTACAATCACAGCAATCCGCACAAACCCTAGCCATGTCCGCGCTGACCTTCGCACAAGCCCCGTTGCTGTCTTACCCCGCCAACCGCCGCAGCCCGCTGGTGGCCGGCGGTGTGGTGGCTTTCCATCTGGCGCTGCTGTGGGCGGTGCACAGCGGGCTGATGCGCCGCGCGGTGGACGTGGTGGTGCCGCCTTCGGTGCTGAAGGTGTTTGTGGAGCTGCCGGCACCCGAGGTGGCGCCGCCGCCGGTGGTGGTGAAGAAGGTGGAGCCGCCGCGCCCGCACGAGCCGGCACCTCAGCAGCAGAAGGTGGAAGCCCCGCCCCCGCTGGTGGAGGCCGTGGCCATGACCACTGCGCCCACCGGCACGTTTGCCACGCCGCCGGCCGCCGCACCGGCACCGGCACCGGCACCAGCACCCGTGGCGCCCCCCGCGCCCAAGGTGGAACTGCCCAGTGGCGACGCCGCCTACCTGCAAAACCCCAAGCCGGTGTACCCGACCGTGAGCCGCCGCCTGGGCGAGAAGGGCAAGGTGGTGGTGCGGGTGCTGATAGGCGTGGACGGCGCGGCGCAGAAGGCCGAGATCTACCAGTCCAGCGGCTTTCAGCGGCTGGACGACGCGGCGATGAACACGGTGACCAAGTGGCGCTATGTGCCCGGCCGGCGCGATGGCGCACCCGAGGCGATGTGGTTCAACGTGCCGATTGATTTCGTGCTGGGTTGACTTTCCGCCGGGCTAGCGGCTTGCCGGGCTGGGCGCGGTTGCAGACGGCACTACACTGTGGCGTGCTGCCGCCAGCGCGGCGCGTGACCAACCCTGAACCTACCCCCGAAGACGATGGAACCGATCAAGCCCTTATTCATGTTGGGTTCACACTTCAATGTGCTGGACAAGGACAAGTTCCAGGCCGGCCTGCAAATGCTGCGCGAAAGCCTGTTCGACGGCGGCAAGACCTTGTTTTCCGCGGACAACATGATCCTGTGGAACCGCAACCTGAGCTTCTTGCGCGACCCGTTCTTCCTCGAGCCGCTGCACGACGACAGCCTGAGCATCGAGGAAAAAAGCTCGGTGTGGCGGCGCTACATCCTGCTGTATTTTGCCGAGCTGGCCACCCACCTGACCGGCGACTTCCTGGAGCTGGGTTGCTACCAGGGCCGCACGGCGCTGGACGTGCTGCGCAAGCTGGATCTGACCGCGCTGGGCAAGCGCTACTACCTGTACGACCTGTTCGAGTGGCGCGAGGGTGACGGCCACTCGCATCTGGCGGCCCATGACACGCCGGACATGTATGCACAGGTGCTGAAGCGCTTTGCGCCCTACCCCTGCGTGCAGGTGGTCAAGGGCCGGGTGCCGGAGTCGTTTGCCCAGGGTTTCCCCGATCGCATTGCCTTCGCCCACATCGACATGAACCACTGGGTGCCCGAGGCGGCCGCGCTGGAGGCGGTGTTGCCGCGGCTGGAGCCGCGTGGCGCGATCGTGTTTGACGACTACGGTTGGTGGGGCTACTCGGCGCAGAAGGCCTCGCTGGACCCGATTGCGGCGCGGCATGGGCTGAAGATCCTGGAGCTGCCCACGGGGCAGGGCTTGCTGATCAAGCCATGAACAGCACCGCGCAAGTCCCCGGCGACCCGGTGCTGAGCGTGGCGCCGCTGGGCTTTCCGTGGCAGACGCTGGACCCTTTTCTCTTTTGCGTGCACCACGACGACCTGTACCCGGCGGGCAATGACGCGCTGGGGCCGGCGGCCTCGCTCGAAGGGCGCGACATGGGCCAGGACTTTGCCGGCAAGGACGGCTGGCGCATGTACCACGGCCGCACGGTGCCGGGCTTCCCCGGCCACCCGCATCGCGGCTTCGAGACCGTGACGGTGGTGCGGCATGGACTGATCGACCATTCGGATTCGCTGGGCGCCACGGCACGCTTTGGCCAGGGCGATGCGCAGTGGCTGACGGCAGGCAGCGGCATCGTGCACAGCGAGATGTTCCCGCTGCTGGACAAGGACGGCCCGAACCGGCTGGAGCTGTTCCAGATCTGGCTGAACCTGGCGGCCAAGGACAAGATGGTGGCGCCGTATTTCGGCATGTACTGGAACGGCGACATTCCCCGGCGCACGCTGCGCGACGCGGACGGGCACGAGACGCGTGTGACGGTGGTGGCCGGCACCTATGCCGACGCCCAGCCGCTGCCGCCACCGCCCAACAGCTGGGCCAGCGCACCGGGCAGCGACGTGGCGATCTGGACCATCGCGATGGATGCGCAAGCGCAGTGGCAAATGCCGGCAGCGCAGCCGGGCACGAACCGGGTGCTGTACTTCTTCAGCGGCGAGAAATTGCGTGTGGGCACGCGCGACGTGGCGGTGGGCCATGCGGTGCAACTGCGCGCCGAGCAGGCGGTGATGCTGCACAACACCGGCGGCCAGGTGGCCGAGGCGTTGCTGCTGCAGGGCCGGCCGATCGGCGAACCGGTGGCGCAGTATGGGCCGTTCGTGATGAACACGCAGGCCGAGATCCAGCAGGCTTTCAACGACTACCGGCGCACGCAGTTTGGCGGCTGGCCGTTTGCCGACGAGCAGCCGGTGCACCCGCGCACGCAGGCGCGGTTTGCGCGGCATGCGGATGGGAAGGTGGAAGAGGGGCGGTGACGCCTCTCTTCACCCTGCTTGTTCTGGTGCGTCGGCACTGGGGCTGACGTTTTCGTGTGGCGCCGGGTGTTTCAGGTAGTCGTTCAAGGCCTGGGAGATGGCAGCGAGCGTGGCCTGGGTCTGTTCCAGTTCCTGGATGGTTTTGAGCAGTTCGTCGTGGTCTGACGGCGGCGGATTCTCTGTGGGCATGGCGCGCAACACGGCCCGCCCAGGCAGCTGCCTGGCGGGCCGCGTTTTGGTGTCGGTGGGTTGAGTCTTAGAACGTGTCCCAGCCCCCATCGACACCGGCGACAGCCAGTGCCTTGGGTGCAACCACGGGCGCCGCTACGGCGGGCTTGGCCTTGGGCTTGGCGGCGGTGGCGCCAGTGGTGCGCGGGGTGCCGATGGCGCGGCGCTCTTCGCCCTTGAAGGCAACGCCGGCCGTGCTGTCCGCGCGCACCGCCACCGGGGCGGTCAGCGCCGGCTGTTCGTGGCCCGTGTCCAGCTTGAACACGCTCACCACCTGCACCAGGTCACCGGCCTGGCCGCGCAGGCTGGAGGCGGCGGCGGCCATCTCTTCCACCAGGGCGGCGTTTTGCTGCGTCACCTGGTCCATCTGCTGAACCGCTTCGCCGATCTGCGCCACGCCCTGGCTCTGCTCGGTGCTGGCGGCGCTGATCTCACCCATGATGTCGGTCACGCGCTTGATCGAGCTGACCACTTCGCTCATGGTCACGCCGGCCTTGTCCACCAGGGTGGTGCCTTGTTCCACGCGCTCCACGCTGTCGTTGATCAGGGTCTTGATCTCCTTGGCAGCATCGGCACTGCGGCCGGCCAGGCTGCGCACTTCACTGGCCACCACGGCAAAGCCGCGGCCCTGCTCGCCGGCGCGCGCTGCTTCCACGGCGGCGTTGAGCGCCAGGATGTTGGTCTGGAAGGCGATGCCGTCGATGACGCTGATGATGTCGGAAATCTTCTTCGATGAATCGTTGATGCCCTTCATGGTCACCACCACCTGGTTGACCACTTCGCCGCCGTTGATGGCCACCGTGGACGCGCTCTTGGCCAGCTGGTCGGCCTGGCGGGCGTTGTCGGCGTTTTGCTTGACGGTGGAGGCCAGCTCTTCCATGGAGGCGGCGGTTTCTTCCAGCGCGCTGGCCTGCTGCTCGGTGCGCTGGCTCAGGTCGTTGTTGCCCTGGGCGATCTGGGTGCTGGCCGAGGCCACGGATTCGGACCCCTGGCGCACCTGGTTGACCACCTTGGCGAGGTCGTTGTTCATCTTCATCAGCGCGCGCACCAGCTGGCCGACTTCGTCCTTGCTGTCGCTGTGGATGCGCGACGACAGGTCGCCCACGGCGACGGCTTCGGCCAGCTTCAGCGCGCTGCCCACGGGGGCGGTGATGGAGCGGGTGATGGCCCAGGCCAGCAGCGCGCCGATGGACACGGCGGCGACCAGCAGCGCGATGACGGCGGTACGGGTGGACGCGTACTGGCTTTGCGACAGCTGGTAGGCGCCATCGGAGCCCTTGGTCTGCACCTCGATGTCTTTCTCGATCAGGTCCAGCAGTTCGTTGAAGGTCTTGCGCGGTGTGCCGCCGAAGGCGGCGCGCAGGGCGTCCGTCACGCCGTCAGACGCGCGGGAGGTCTTCACCACCTCTGCCAGCGCGGCGTAGTAGCGCTGCTCAGCCGCCTTGATGCTGTCGGCCAGCGCCTTTTCCTCCGGCGAGTCGACGGTCTCGGTATAGCGCTTGAAGGTCGCGGCGGCCTTGGCCTTGCCGGCTTCGATGCCCTTCTCCTGGTCGGCGAACTCCGCGTCCGACCTGGACATCACGTGGCGGGACGCGGCGCGGTGGATGCCGTCGATGTTCGCGCGGTACTCGCCCAGGTACTTGGTGGCCGCCAGCCAGTTGGTGGCGATGTCGGAGGTGGCCTCGTTGATGACGGCCAGACGGCTGATGGCAAACACGCCCAGCACCAGGCTCAGGGCCAGCACGATGGCAAAGCCCAAGGCGAGCCGCACGCCGATTTTCAGGTTGGAGATTTTCATGGTGTTCTCGCAGTGGGTTTATTGAACGGTTTGGGAGACCAGGCCCATCTCGGCGCTGGCCATGAGCTTTTCGATGTCCAGCAGCACCAGCATGCGCTCCTGGATGGTGGCGATGGCCTGGATGTGGCTGCTGATGAGGCTGGCCGTCATGTCGGGCACCGGGCGCTTTTCTTCAGCCGTCAGCGAAATGACGTCGGACACGCCGTCCACCACCATGCCCAGCACCTGGCGACCGACGTTGATGACGATCACCACCGTCAGGTGGTCGTAGTCCACCTGGGTCAGGCCGAACTTGATGCGCATGTCGATGATGGGGACGATGACGCCGCGCAGGTTGACCACACCTTTGATGAAATCCGGCGCGTTGGCCATGCGGGTGGGGGATTCGTAAGAGCGGATTTCCTGCACGCACAGGATGTCGATGCCGTAGTGTTCGCTGCCCAGTTTGAAGGCCAGGTACTCGGACGGACGGCTGGTCTGCGACGCGGCAGTCGGGGAGGCCGTGGTTGGCAAGGTTGTGGTCTGGATCATCGCTGCGGCTTTCGTAAGGAAGGATGGAAGCAAGACGTTTCAATCTGTTAGATCGGTATCATCGATTTAATCTGACCGCATGTCAAGCGTTTTAATCGATTAAATCTAAATTATCGTATTTGGCAGAACGCGTATACAATCGCCCAAATCGATCAATAATCGATCGAAACGACTAGAGGTATGCTGGCAATGACTGAATCAGAGAAGCCGTGGATGACCCCCGCAGAGGTGGCGCAGCGGATGAAGGTGTCGCCCATCACGGTGCGGGGCTGGTCGCAACGGGGGCTGCTGGAGGCCGAAATCACCCCCGGCGGCCACCGCCGTTACAGCCGCGAGGTGGTGGAGCGCTTTGCGCGCTCCGGGAACCCTTCTGGCAACAAGGGACCGCTGCGTATCCTGATCGTGGACGACGATCAGGCGTTGGTGGGCTTCCTGGTGGAACTGCTGGGCGATTACAACGGCCAGACACTGTTGGAGACCGCCTACGACGGCTTCGAGGCGGGCCATAAGGTCATGGCGTTCCGCCCCGATGTGGTGCTGCTGGACCTGATGATGCCCGGCATGCGGGGCACGGAGGTGTGCAAGCGCATCAAGAGCTTCCCCGGTTATGCCGGCATCCGCGTGTTCGGCATGAGTGGCTACCTGACGCCGGAGAATGAGCAGGAACTGCTGGCCGCCGGCGCCGAGCGCTGCTTTGCCAAGCCGCTGGACACCGACGCCTTGCTGCTGGCGCTGGGCTTGCAGGACTGAAGGCGGCAACAACCGGCGATGTCAATGAAGCAGCTGAGCACCTCCAACCGCCTGATCCTGCTGGTGGCCGTGCTGGCGTCGCTGCTGGTGGGCGTGGGCTGCGTCGGCCTGGTGGGCATCTACAAGACCAATGACGCGCTGCAGCGGGTCTATGCCGACCGCACCGTGCCGATGTGGCAGTTGTCGGAGGTGCAGCGGCTGATGCAGCGCACCTGGCTGGTGATTGCCGTGGGGCAGGAATTCCGCGACCCCGGCACCATTGACAAGTACCTGGCGGACGCCGATGCCAACCTGGACACCGTCAACCAGCTGTACGGCCAGTACCTGCAAACCGGCATGACGCCGGAGGAAGAGGTGCTGGCGCAGGCATTCCAGAAGGACCTGCGGCGGTTCCAGGACGAGGGCCTGCGCCCGGCGCTGGCAGCGTGGCGGGCCAACCGGCTTGACGAGGTGCGCCGCATGCAGACGGAGGTGATGATTCCCCTGTCAGTCCCCTACCGCGAAAGGTTGCAGGCCCTGAGCAAGCTGCAGCTGGAGGTGGCCAACGAGGAGTACCAGGACGCCAGGACCCGCTTCAACTACATCCTGCTGGCAGCCTTTGCGTCGATGCTGGGCGGGCTGGGGTTTGCCGTGTTTTTCGGCCGCTTCCTGGTGCGCAGCATCGTCAAGTCCAACGCGGAGTTTGAGCAGTCGCTGATGGCCAAGCGCGACCTGGAGCGCCAGCTGCAGCAATCGCAAAAGGCGCAGGCGCTGGGCCAGCTGACCGGCGGCATTGCGCATGATTTCAACAACATCCTGACGGCCATCCTGGGCTACGCCAAGCTGGCGCTGGACAAGCATGTGCCGGACAAGGAGTCCAAGCTGGCCAGGTATCTGCGCGAGGTGATCGCTTCCAGCGAGCGGGCGCGCGACCTGGTGGCCAAGATGCTTTCCTTCACCCGCACCCAGCCCAGCGACAACGTGCGGTTGATCCAGCCCACCACAGTGGTGCGCGAGGTGGAGTCCATGCTGAGCCACGCCATCTCCTCCAGCATGGAGCTGCGCTGCCACATCGATGACGAGACGCCCATCCTGATGGATGCCAGCGAGCTCAACCAGATGCTGGTGAACCTGGTGATCAACGCGCGCGACGCCATTCAGACGCATGGCCAGGACCATGGGCGCATCACCATCAGCGTGCGCAGGACGGCGGTGGACAACCAGATCAGCCTGACCAGCCAGCGGCGCATCTCGGGTCAGTTCCTGGCCATCGAAGTGGCCGACACGGGCACGGGCATTCCGGTGGAGGTGCTGCCCCGGATATTTGACCCCTTCTTCACCACCAAGGACGTGGGCAAGGGCACTGGCCTGGGCTTGTCGATGGTGCAGGGCATCATGACGCGCGCCGGCGGGCATGTGCTGGTGAGCACGGCCCTGGGCCGAGGCACACGCTTCGAGCTGCTGTTTCCGCTGCAGGGCTGAGTCTGCTGCCGCGCTGCTATTGCTCAGCAGGTACGGCCAGAAACACGCGACCCCCATCGATCTTCACCGGGTAGCTGCGGATCGCCTCGGTGACCGGCTCGCAGGTGGCCTGGCCGCTGCGGATATCAAATCGCCCCTGGTGCAGCGGGCATTCGATCTCGTGGCCCAGCAGGAAGCCTTCGCACAGCCGCGCGTGGCCATGGGTGCACAGGTTGTCGGTGGCGAAGAGCTCGCCTTCCACGCTGTACAGCGCAATCTCCCGCCCGGCCACCTGGAGGGCGATGACGTCATCGGCGCGCACCTCGTCCGCGGCTGCGGCGTCTGTCCATTCGGTGTTGCTCATGGGGCTTCTCAGATGGGGTAGATGATGGAGTTGGGGATCATTTCGCTGTCGTAGATCACCTGGCGCGAGGCGAACTTCAGCCCCTGCGGCGTGCGCACCACCACATCGATGTAGCGCCCGACGCTGAACACGCTGGACAGCTCCGACAGCTTGGTGCGGAACACCGCGTAATTGGCTTCGCACTCGAAACGGTCTGCCTCAAACTTGAGGATGACGGGCGCGCCGACCACCGCGCGCTGGTAATACGGGTCGTGGAACAGCGTTTCGCGAATGCCGTAGACGCGGTCCTTCAGCATGCCCTTGCTCTCGAACGACAGCGTGGCCAGCGGGAAGCCGCGCTCGAAGTTTTCGCGCGGTTGCAGGCGGTAGCTGCAGTCGTCGGTGAAGAACTCGGGCCACAGGTCCCATTGGCCGGAGCTGATGGCGGCGGCGTAGCTGGCGTAGAGCTGGGTCAGCGCGAGGTAGTCGGGGAAGTCCATGCTCAGTCCTCCATCTGCTGGCGCCAGTAGGCGTACATGCCGCGTATCAGCGTTTCGGTGACCATGTGGTCGGTGTCGCCCACGTCGCGCCCGCCCAGCTCGGCCAGCGTGCGGTGGAAGGGCTTTTGCTCGAAGCCCTTTTGCGACAGCTCGATCACCTCGCCATCGTCGGCCGACACGAAGCCGGCCGGGCCGAACAGGTTGGCCTGGCGCAGGCGGCGCTGCGTCATCTCTTTGGTGTCGTCTTCAAAGCCGAAGTGCGTCCAGACAAAGTCGAACGCGCCGGGGCCGCTGGGCTGGATGTGGCGGGTGGAGACGCTGTTGACCTGCTGCTGCAGGATAACGCTGGGGAACAGCGTCATCATCACCGCCGTGGGGCCGTCCCACCAGGGTTCGGGAACGATGTCCAGGAAGCGCGGGTCGTTCAGTTGCATGCTCTCCTTGAAGCTGGCGACCTGCGTCACCTGGTCGGCTTTGCCGCTGGCGCCGCGGGTGGAGATCATGGCGGCATGGCGGCCATGGGCGTCCATCTTCAGCTCTGACTTGTTGTCGGCGCGCCAGAGGCCGAAGGTGACGAACCAGGTGTGCAGCAGGCCGGGGTGGTAGGGGTCCTTGATGTTCTCCTGCATCAGCTTCCAGTTGCCGGGGATGCGCTGGCGGTTGTAGCCCAGGATGGTGAGCTTGCGGCCATTGAACAGGCGGTCGAAGTAGCCCAGGATGGCCGGGCCCATGAAGTCTTCCAGCGACTCCACGTCCGGATCGAAGGACGCGAACACCACGCCGCCGCGCGCGGCCACCTTGAGCTTGTTCAGGCCGTGCTCGGCGGGGTTGAAGTCGGCCGGCATGCCACCGTTGACCTTGCCCTCCTGCTTGACGCCACGGCGAAACGGCACGCCCTGCAGGTCACCCTGCAGCGTGTAGTTCCACTGGTGGTAGGGGCAGGTGAAGCCGGCGCCCTTGCGGTTGCCGTGGCGCTCGCGGCAGAACTGCATGCCGCGGTGGGCGCAGACGTTTTCCACCACGTGGATGGCGTGGTCGGCGTCACGCACCATCAGCACCGAGCGTTCGCCGATCACCGTGCGCTTGAAGTCGCCGGGGTTGGGAATCTCGGCTTCCAGGCCGACGTAGCACCAATGCTTGCGGTAGAACAGGCGCTCCAGCTCCTTGCGGTGCTGGTCAGCCTGGGTGTAGGCCATGAAGGGGATGCGGCTGGTGCCGCTGCTCTCCCAATGGATTGTGTGTGGGAACACGGGGGTGGCGGCGCTGTCCATGCGGGTCTCCTGGTGGGGGTGTGGCGTCAGGGCGCGACGGTGACGGTGATGTCGCCCAGGCCGGCGATGGCGCCGTGCAGCACGTCGCCACGCTGCACCGCGTTCACGCCCTCGGGCGTGCCGGTCATGATCAGGTCGCCGGGCTCCAGCGTCTCGAACTGCGACAACACGGCGATGCATTCGGAGACCGACCAGATCAGCTTGGCGATGTCGGAGGCCTGGCGCGGCTGGCCGTTGACGGTGAGGGTGATGGCGCCAGCGCCGGGGTGGCCCAGGTCCTGCGCGCGGTGGATGGCGCCTATGGGCGCCGAGGCGCTGAAGGACTTGCCGAATTCCCACGGCCGGCCCTTGTCGCGTGCTTCCAGCTGCAGGTCGCGCCGCGTCATGTCCAGGCCGACGGCGTAGCCGTAGACGTGCGCCAGCGCATCGCTGGCGGCGATGTCGGCGCCGCCCTGGCCTATGGCCAGCACCAGCTCGATCTCGTGGTGGAAGTTGGCGGTCTTGGGTGGGTAGGGGATGGTGGTGGTCTGCGCGGCGTCCACGCTGGCCTGCGCGGGCTTCATGAAGTAGAAGGGCGGCTCGCGCTCCGGGTCCTTGCCCATCTCGCGCGCATGGGCGGCGTAGTTGCGGCCGACGCAGAAGATGCGGTTGACGGGCCAGCGCTCGGCGTGGCCGGCGATGCTGAGGGTGTGCTGTGTGGGGGCAGGGACGGCGTAGTGCATGGAGACAGGGGTGGGAGTTGGGCGGTTGAAGTCGTTCACAGGCGCTGCTCGCGCCACAGCCCCAGGGCCTGCTGCACCGGCCGGTCGGAGAAGCTGAACAGCGTCAGCGGCTTGCCGGCGCGCAGGCGCAGCGTGTGCCAGGAGGGGACGACGAAGACATCGTTTTCGCTGAAGGCATGGGTGGTGCCGTCTATCTCGGCCTCGCCGTCGCCTTCCAGGCAGACGTACACCGTGCCATCGGTGCAGCGGTAGGGCTGGGTCTCGAACCCAGCGGGCAGCGCCTGCGCATAGGCGCCCATGGTGGGCATGGGCGAGGCGCCGGTGGCGGGGTTGACGTAGCGCAGCTTGTGGCCCAGGTGGGCGTCTGGCGCGCTGCCGTGGACCATGCCCTGCAGCGCGGCCTGGGTCTGGGTGTAGGGGTAGACAAACAGGCGCGTGGGCTCGCTGGGTGTTTGCTGAAAATCCACCGGCAGCATGTTGGCGCCGTAGCGCGCCAGCGCGTCGCCTTCGGGGCGCAGCGGGGCCTGCGACGATTGCGCACTTCTCTCGGAAAAGCCGGCAGCCAGAAAGCGCAGCAGCGGGATGTCCAGGCCATCCAGCCAGACCACCGGCTGGGTGCCCAGGTTGCCGTGGTCGTGCCAGGTCCACGACGGGGTGATGATGAAGTCGCCCCGGTGCATGGTGGTGCGCTCACCATCTACCGCCGTGTAGGCGCCTTCGCCATCGAGCACCAGGCGCAGTGCGGACTGGGTGTGGCGGTGTGCCGGCGCCACTTCGCCGGGCATGATCAGCTGCAGGCCGGCGTACAGCGACGTCGTGATGCACGACTGGCCGCGCAGCGCCGGGTTTTCCAGGATCAGCACACGGCGCTCGGCCTCTTCGGCCGTGATCAGGCGGCCGGCCTCCATCACCTGCGCGCGCACCTCGCTGTAGCGCCACAGCGCGGGCACTGCGTCGGTGCGGGGGGAGGGGGGCACCAGCGCGCCCAGCACTTCCCACAGCGGCGTCATGTGGTGCTGGGCGATGCGCTCGTAATACTGGCTGCGGGCGGCCTGGGTGGCGGCCTGAGCGGCGGCATGTGGCATGGGGTGTCTCCGATGGGGGCGGCGTCATGATTGCGCCGTCTTTGATATAAGGCAATAGAATTCAATCAATACATCACATTGATTTGGTGAATAAAGCCATGGAACCGGCATGGAACTGAAGGACATGGACCTGAACCTGCTGGTGGTGTTCAACCAGCTGCTGACCGAGCGCAGCGTGTCGAAGGTGGCCGACACGCTGGGCCTGTCGCAGCCGGCGGCCAGCAATGCGCTGGCGCGCCTGCGCAAGCTCACCGACGACCCGCTGTTTTTGCGCACCACCCGGGGCATGGAGCCCACGCCTTTTGCGCAGCAATTGGCCGAGCCGGTGGCCATGGCACTGGGCATGATCCACAGCGCCGTCAACCAGAAGACATCGTTCGAGCCGGCGAAGGCCCAGCGCGCCTTCACGGTGGGCATGACGGACATTGGCGAGATCTACTTCCTGCCGGCCTTGATGGAAGCGCTGGCCAGGGTGGCGCCCGGTGTGACCATGAGCACGGTGCGCAACAGCAACGTGAACCTGCGCGACGAGATGGAGGCCGGCCGCATCCACCTGGCGCTGGGCTTGCTGCCGCAGCTGAAGGCAGGCTTCTTCCAGCGCCGGCTATTCCGCCAGCGCTATGTCTGCATGTACCGCAAGGGCCACCTGCTGGACAAGCGCAAGATCTCGCTGGCGGAGTTTTCAGCGGCGGACCACGTGGTGGTGGTCTCCGAAGGCACCGGCCACGGCAGGGTGGACGAGTTGCTGGAGCGCGGTGGCGTGGCGCGCAAGGTGCGGCTCACCGTGCCGCACTTCGTGGCGGTGGGGCACATCCTGCAGCACAGCGACATGGTGGCGACGGTGCCCGAGCGGCTGGCGCAGGCACTGGTGGGGCCGTTCGGGCTGGCCTATGCCAACCACCCGGCGGCGCTGCCGGAGATTGCCATCAACATGTTCTGGCACGCCAAATACCACAAGGACCCGGCCAACGAGTGGCTGCGGGGGCTGGTGTTTGGCACGCATGCGGACCAGCGGGCCGTGGCCTAGCCCATCCGCTTTACCATCCCTGTAACTTATTGGCTTCAACGCTTTTCATGAATTCTGCGGCTGACACGCTGGCTCACATCGTCCACACGTATGGCAAGCAACCCCTGGTGTTGCTGGCCCTGTTTCTGACCGCCTCTTTCCTGATGATCTGGCGGTTGCAGGCCATGGAGAGCAAGGGCTTTGAAGGCACCGTGCTGGGCACGCTGATCATGCCCTACTGCTCGGGCTTTCCCAACCTGGTGTTCGCCTATGTGATGAGCCGCTCGGCCGGCAATGGCGGCCAGGTGGTGGAGAACTGCCTGGTGAACAACGTCACCAACCTGACGTTGATACTGGGGGTGTCGGCAATTTTTGCCGCTGCGGGCGGCGCGCAGGCAGGTGGCGCCAGCAGAAAGGCCAGGCCAGCCGCGAGCCTGCAACGCATCCGCGGGCTGGAGGTGCTGTTCAGCCTGGTGGCGCTGTTCCTGTTCACCGGCACGCTGTGGGCCCTGGCCAAGGACGGTGTGGTTGATTTCTATGACGGCCTGGTGCTGATCGCGCTGTTTGTGTTCTGGCAGGTCTTGCACGTGTTTGAAATCCTGAAGGACAACATCCGCAAGAACAAGGCTTTTCAATGGTCCATCGTGTTCGACCTGGCGGTGATTGCCGGCGGCGCCTATGGTGTGTACTACACCATTGACCACCTGGTGACGTGGGTGTCTGGCGCGGGCAACGCGTATGTCGACATGGCCAACCTGGGTTGGCTCAGCGGCCTGCTGATGGTGGTGCCCAATGCCTTGATCGCGCTGTACTTCGCGCGCCGGGGCCGGCAAGACATTGTGCTGAGCTCGCAGATTGGCGATGGGCACATCTGCATCCCCATGTGCATAGGCCTGTTTGCCGTGTTCAATGCGATCCAGGTGCCAGACATGTTCCAGACCGGCGTGTACGTGATCCTGGGCGCGGGGGTGGTGCACTTTTTGTCGGTGGCCATCCTCAAGGGCTTGCCGCGCTTGCTGGGGGTTGGGCTGCTGGGGGCTTATGGGTTCTTCGTTTACGCGGGCATTGTGCATTGAAGGTGGAAGGTTGGCACATTTCGACCAGTTGCGGACGGTCGCAAGCGTTCAGTCAAATGTCTGCTTCGGCTGGAAGCGGACGATTAACGCCCACGTTAGGTCGCCGCGCGCAGGCACAGCCGTGGTTTTGACTTTTTCAGCGAAGTTTATGTCGTGGCCTCCTTAAGCCAGCCACGGGAAACGCGTATTCAACAAATGCATGACCACCATCTCGATGGCGATGCTGACTTACGGCGGCAGCCAGATCGCCAACTGATGCCCCACCGTATGCAGCCATGATCGCCGCAATGGTGCTCCACGATTCCAACAGGAAGCCTCAGTGGTTGAATTTGCTGGTCCGCAGAATGGTGCCGGGCGATGTGCCCAACTCCTTGGCAAAGACGCTTGTCATGTGGCTTTGGCCGGAAAAGCCGCAAGCCTGCGCGATGGCGGCCAGCGACAAGTGGCCGGACTGGATCAGCGCATGGGCACGCTCCACCCGCTTGAGCAGCACGTAGCGGTGCGGCGACTGCCCGTAGCTGTTGCGAAACAGACGCGTGAACTGAGCTGGGCTGAAGCCGGCGGCATCGGCCAGAGCCATAAGCGACAGATCGCCCGCCAGGTCCAGCGCGATGAACTCCTCGACCCGGCGGCGCTGCGAGGACGACAGGCCACCGCGTTCACGCCGTGCCATGCCCGCCGAGGCGCCCGCGCCGCGCAACTGCGACAGGCGGAGCAGCAGGCCCAGCGACAGCGACTGCGCGTACAGCGCGCCGCTGGGGCAGCCGGCGGTCACCTCGCGCAGCATGCAGCGCAGCACCGCTTCGATTTGCGGGTCGTAGAACTCGGTGTCTTGGCGCCAGCCGGTGTGCGCCAACTCCGTGTCTTGCAAGCCAATAGACGACAGGGCGCCGGCGTCCAGGTCCAGCATGATGCGGCGCACGGAGCGGCAGCTCCATTTGCAAAAACGCGGCTCGATCTGGCCGTTGAACAGGCCCATGGCGCCGGCGCCTATGTCCTTGTGCTCGGTGTGGCGTGCAAAGCCGAACTCGGCCCGTGCGCGCCCGGTGTCCAGCATGGCCAGCAGCGGGCGCGGCCAGGCGATGTTACGCGCGTAAAGCTCCGGTGCCGCGCTGAACCAGCCCAGCGCCAGCCCTTTCCAGCGCGCGAGGAACTGCGGCGGCAGCAGGCTTTGCTCCGCATGGACATTGGGTGAATCCGTTTCCATTTCGCGCGCGCTCATGTGCGCAGATTGTAGGCAGCGGGTGCCCGAACAACAGGGTCCAAACGGCATAGCAGCTATGTCGGCAAGCGATATGAGCGCTAGCGCGGCGCGTGCCGGGTCGGCATGGGCCTGGGGTTTTCCCTGGGCTGTATCTGTTTTTGAAATCTTGATCTGTTTGTGAAAGACCGCCGGGGGCTCTTTCGGTGCAATCGCGGGTGTTCGCTCATCACAATCGGAGACATCATGCGTTCAGCCCTTGGCAACAAAACAGCCTTTCATGGATATTTCGCGGCGGCGGCGCTGGCCGCGTCGCTTAGCTTGAGTGCTTGTGGCGGCAGCGGCGGCGACTCTGCCGCGGCACCAGCCCCCGCGCCGGTGGCCATTGCACCAGTGACGGAATGCTCTATGACCGGCATAGGCGCGGCCACGCTGCTGGCCGACGCACCGGTGACCATTCTGGAAGCTTCTACCGGCACCGCCGGCACGGTGCCCTATTGCCTGGTGAAGGCGCGGGTGGCGCAGGCCGTCAACATCTGGGTCACGCTGCCCATGGGGGGAAAGTGGAATGGCGACCTGCGCTCCCAAGGGGGCGGCGTGTTCGCCGGCTCGGTGGGCGCGGAAACGAACGCGGCCGCGTTGGGTTACATGGGCATCCAGACCGACACCGGCCACTCGGCCTTTTTCCTCGACGGGTCCTTCGCCATGGCCTCCCCCGGCGTGGCCAACACCGCGCTGATGGAAGACTTCGCCTACCGCTCCGAGCACCTGATGGCGGTGCTGGGCAAGCAGTTGGCCAAGGCCTTTTACGGGCAGGCGCCCAACAAGTCTTACTGGTTCGGCTGCTCCACCGGCGGGCGCCAGGGCATGATGATGGCGCAGCGCTACCCCGAGGACTATGACGGCATCCTGGCCGGCGCGCCGGCCATCCATTGGGACCGTTTCCAGGCGCAGCAGATCTGGCCCCAGGTGGTGATGCGCCAGGATCTGGGTTATGTGCTGTCTGCGCCGAAACAGGCCCTGGCCACCAGCCGCGCCATTGCCGCCTGCGACGCCGCCGACGGCGTGACCGACGGCGTGATCGACAACCCGTCCAGCTGCGCCTACAACCCGGTGAGCGACACCACCATCACGAAAGCCGCTTGTTCCTCATCGGACAACACCTGCCTGTCGGTGGCCGAGGCCAATGTGATGCAGAAGATTTGGGGCGGTGCGCGTAACGCCAGCGGCGTGCAGCTGTGGCCCGGCACCAGCCGTGGCGCCACCACCGTGTCCATGGCGGGCACCACGCCCTTCCCGGCTGCCACGGAGCAGGGCAAGTACTGGGTGTACCTGGACCCGAACTGGGACTGGGCCATGCTGACGTATGCAAACTACGAGGCCTTCTTCAACAAGACCGTGGCCATGATTGGCCCGCTGATAGGCACCGACAACCCCGACCTGTCTGCCTTCAAGGCGCGCGGCGGCAAATTGATCAGCTACCACGGCTGGGCTGATCCGCTCATCATGTCAGAGGGCACGGTGCAGTACTTCCAGGCGGTACAGACAAAACTGGGAGGCGCCACGGCGGTGAACTCGTTCGCCCGGCTGTTCATGGTGCCCGGCATGGGCCATTGCAACGGTGGCGACGGGCCCAACGTGTTCGGCCAGGAAGGCACCGCCCCCCAAGCGGATTCTGACCACGACATCTTCAAGGCACTGGTGAAGTGGGTGAACACCGGAACCGCCCCGGACAAGGTGATTGCCACTAAATACACGAACAATGATGCCACTCAGCCCATCTTGCGCAGTCGTCCGCTTTGCGCGTGGCCAGCAGTGGCCAAATACAAGGGCTCGGGGAGCACTGACGATGCCGCGAACTTCAGTTGCAACTAGCGCTGTTCAGAGAAGATCGATTCTCGTCATAAGACTGAAGTGAAGAGACTTGCCTAGTATGCGGCGCGCTGTCGGCCATCTCAACTATCCGGCTGGTTGTGGCAGAGAACTTCGCTTCCCGCCGCGTGTTAGCGACTTCAGGCCGTGGCTACGCACCGTAGGCAGCCATAAAAACGCGCACGGCCTCGCGCAGAAGAGCCCTGTTTTCCCGGGAATCCGGCATCTCGAGCTTCAGCAGTCCGCGAATGTGCCCGGAGCCGAGGAATATCGACAGGAACAGGTCCGCTGCCTGACGCGGGTTCCGCACGTTCAACGTACCTGCCGAGTCGGCACGGCGCAGGTATTCAGCCAGCTCGCCGTTCACACGCTCCGGGCCGTCCTTGTAGAACGCACGGCAGACTCCCGGCTGCACCCCCGCGACGCCGTAAACAGCGCGCATCGCGCCCAGGGCGTCGTCCCCGCGCGCGAGTGCGAGAAACCGGGCGCCGATCGCCAGCAGCGCTTTCTCCGGTTGGTCCGGGTCCAGCGGCCCTGCGCTCGGGACGCCAGCCACCACCGTCGCCGTCCTGTCGCGCACGACCGCCTGAAATAGCCTCTCCTTGGAGCCGAAGTTGTTGTACATGGTCGTTTTAGACACACCGGCGTCCGCGGCAATGGCATCCATGCTGGCACGCTCCAGGCCATGCTCGTTGAAGTGCTTTTGCGCCGCTTCCAGCATGCGCCGGCCGCGCTCGGGATCGCGTGGCCGCCCGCGTTGGGGCGTGGGAGAGGACGGAGCTGGGGGGCTGACCATGGCAGATTTAGTGGATTTGACAGTTCACTATAGCGCACACCAATTATTGAACTTGTAGTCCAGTAACTGAGGGCGATCCGAGGAACCCCACAATGCAACAGCTGATCGACTGGCCAATTGGCAGTGTGATCCGCACGAGAAGCGGCAGCTGCAGTGGACCATTAACCATGGCGGACTCTTGAAATATTAAATGAACTTGACAGTTCACTATATCAGCCGTACATTACTGAACTCGTAGTCCAATAATCAATCGATCTATGACTTTCTACTCCTGGCGCAGCCACGGGTCGGCCCCCCGGGCAACCCGGCTCCTGTCGCTCGCGGCATGGGCCATGCTGACGGCATGCTCGACACCCCCCGTGCAGCCTCCCGCGCCCTCGGTGCCCCTCGCGGCCACCTTTGCCCACAGTCATGCGGCACAGACGGAAGGCGCGGTCGCGGGCGCAGCGTGGTGGGCCGCCTGGGGCGACACCACTCTCACCGCGCTGGTTGAGGAAGCGCTGGGCGCCAACCAGGAAATCGCCATCGCGCTTCGGCGCGTCGCCCAGGCCCGCGCGGGCGCGGATGCCCAGGCCTCTCGCTTGTGGCCGGAGGTGGGCGTGCAGGCTTCCGCATCGCGCAGCAGCAGCGGCTTGCCTGATCCCGTTAAGCAAGGGATGCCCGACACACGCGCGCTGCGCGTAGGGATCGACGTGGCGTGGGAGATCGACTTGGCAGGGGGCGTGCGGGCTGCGCGTGACGCAGCACAGGCCGACACCACGGCGGCGGCTGCAGGAGTGCAAGGCGCCCGCCTGCTGGTCGCCAGCGAGGTAGCGCGCCAGTATTTCGTGCTTCGCAGCGCCCAAGAGAGGCTGCGCATCGTGCTGGCCCTGGCACAGGCGCAACGGGACACCGCCAGCCGCGTGGAAAGCCGCCTGCGCGAAGGTCAGGCAAGTGCGTTTGACCACGACCGCGCGCGCGCCGAAGCCGACGCGCTGGATGCCCAGGTGCCCGCGCTGCGGATTCTGGTCGGCACCACGCAGACCAAGTTGGCCGTGCTGCTCGGCCGCAACCCGTCTGTGCGCATTGTCGACGCCGACGACGGCTTCACGTGGCCGGCAGCGCGCGCCATCGCGGCGGGCCAGCCCAGCGAGCTGCTGAGGCGCCGCCCAGACGTGGTCGCCGCCGAGGCGCGGGTCGCTGCCGAGGCACTGCGCACCGCCGAAGCCCGGGCTCAGTGGTGGCCCAAGCTGTTCCTGAGCGCATTGGTGGGTCGCGAAGACTTGCAGCTCAATGCGCTCGATCTCGCGCCGGTTAACTTCTCCAACGTGGCGCTGGCCTTTGCGATGCCGATCTTCAACGCCGGGCGAATCGATGCCGGCGCTCGTGTGCAGTCCGCGCGCGCCGACGAGGCGTTGCTCATCTGGCAGAAGGCGGTATTGCTGGCGGTCCAGGAGGTCGAGGACAGCCTGCTCGTGCGCTCGCAGGAGGCCGAGCGCAACGCCGCCCTCGCGCTCACCGTCGAGCACCGCCGCCATTCGTTGCAACGCGCCGAGTCGCTGCAGCGTGAAGGACAGATCGACCTGCTAGCTCTGCTGGACGTGCAGCGCTCGGTGCTGGCCAGCGAACTGACCTTGTCGGAGAGCCGCCTGCAGCAGGCGCTGGCCGACGTGCAGCTCTACAAAGCCCTGGGCGGGGGATTTCCCATGACACAGCCCAGCACCGACATGACTTCACTTGCCGCAAGGACACTGCAATGAACGGCTCATTGAACAATATCTTCCCCGCCCTCTCCCTGTCGACCATCGCGGTCACCAGCCTGCTGTTGACCGCCTGCAGCGCCCCCCCCGCGCCGGCTACCATTGTGAAGCCGGTCTTCGTGACGACCGTGACACCGGCCAACTCCGCACAGAGTCGCAGTTTCACTTCGGTGATCCACGCCCGCGTGGAGACGGAGCTCGGATTTAGGACCGGAGGCAAGGTGGTCGAGCGCGTCGTGGAAGTCGGCGACAGCGTCAAGGCAGGCCAGGTCCTGGCCCGCCTGGATCCGGCCGACTACGAGCTGGCCGTGAAAGCGGCCGCTGACCAGGTGCAGGCCGCCTCCGTGGACGCGCAGCAGGCCGCTTCCGACGAGGCACGCTTTCGCCGGTTGTTGGCCGACGGTTCGGTTAGCGCCGCCGACCACGAGCGGCAGAAGGCGCGCGCGGACGCCGCTGCAGCGCGCCTGGACCAAGCGAATCGCCAGCTCGAGCTTGCGCGCAATCGCGAGGCCTACGCCACGCTGGTCGCTCCCTACGCAGGTGTCGTCACGACGCTGCGCTTCGAGCGCGGCCAGGTGGTCGCGGAAGGCCAGCCCGTGATGTCGCTGGCCCGTGACGGTGAACGCGAGATCGTCGCAGAGCTGCCCGAGGACTGGGTCGGCCGGGCACGAAGCCTGGTCGCCAAGGCAGCCCCTTGGAACGATCCGAAATCGCAGGTCCGTCTCGTGCTGCGTGAGCTCTCGCCGCAGGCCAGCGCACAAGGCCGGACTTACCGCGCGCGCTATTCGGCCGCGCCCGAATCGCGCGAACCCGTGGCTGCGCTGCCGTTGGGCAGCACCATGCAGTTGACGCTTTCGGCACCGCAGGCGGGCTCCGCGACCGCAATACTGCCCGTGAGTGCCTTGGTCAGGGGCAGTGGCCCCGCCGGCGTGTGGACTGTGAACGCCAAGGGTTCGGGCCTCGTGTTCACACCGGTCCAGGTCGTGGCCATTGACGACGCCACGGTGCAGGTCACGGGTCTGACCATGGGCAGCAAGGTTGTCAGCGTGGGCGCTCAGAAGCTCGATGCGGGCACTGCCGTGCGCGCCATCGAGCGCACCCCCGACGCTGCAACGACCTCTGTTGCGAAGAGCAGCACATGAAGCGCTTCAATCTTTCGGAATGGGCCGTCACGCACCGGCCCATGGTGCTGTTCCTGATCATCGCGACGCTGATCGTCGGCAGCCTGTCGTTCAGCCGCCTCGGGCGCCTGGAGGATCCCAACTTCGACGTGCCGCAGATGACGGCCATCGTCGTGTGGCCCGGCGCCACCGCGCAGGACGTGCAAGACCAAGTGCTCAACCGCATCGAGCGCCGCCTGCAGGAACTCGATCACTTCGAGTACGTGCGCAGCTTCTCGCGCCAGGGCTACGGCGGCATCACGCTCTGGATGAAGGGCGGCAGCAGCAAGGAGGAGCTGGATAACGCCTGGTACCAGGCGCGCAAGAAGATCGGCGACATGCGCCAGGAGTTTCCAGAGGGCGTGCGCGGGCCGTTCTTCAACGATGAGTACAACGACCGCTACAGCGTACTGTATGCATTGAGCGCACCCGATCTGTCGATGGCCGAACTGCTGACGCTTACCGAGGACGTGAAGCGCCGCCTCCAGAGCGTGCCCGGTGCCGCCAAGGTCGACGTGCTGGGCAAGCAGGCCGAGCGCGTGTATGTGGAGGTGTCGACCCGGCGCCTTGCATCGCTCGGCATCACGCCGACGGCGGTGTTCGACGCGCTGGCGCGCCAGAACCTGGTGACGCCTGCCGGTTCGGCCGACGCCCCGCACGACCGTGTGCAGGTGCACGTGGACGGGGAGTTCAAGAGCGTCGCTGATGTTGCCAACGTGACGCTGGAAGTCGGTGGTCAGTTGCTGCGATTGGCCGACATCGCCACCGTGCGCACCGGCTATGAGGATCCGCCCAGCTTCAGCATCCGGCACAACGGCGTGCCGGTCCTGGCCATCGGCGTGACCATGCAGCAAAACGGCAATGTGCTGGACTTCGGCAAGGCGTTGGAGCAGCGGCTGGCCCAGATCCGGCAGGAAATCCCGGCCGGGGTCGACATCCAGCAATACGCCGACCAGCCGCGCGTGGTCGCGGACTCGGTTTGGGAGTTCGAGCGCTCGTTCCTGGAAGCACTGGCGATCGTGCTGGCCGTCTCCTTTCTGTTCCTGGGCTGGCGCACCGGCATCGTGGTGGCGGCCTCGGTGCCGCTGGTGCTGGCACTGGTCGCAACCGTCATGCACGCCGCCGGCTGGGCGCTGGACCGCATCTCGCTGGGGGCGCTGATCATCGCGCTAGGCCTGCTGGTGGACGACGCCATCATCGCGGTCGAGATGATGGTGGTGAAGCTGGAGGAGGGCTGGGACCGGCTGCGCGCCGCCACCTACGCATACACATCCACGGCGTTCCCGATGCTGACCGGCACGCTGGTCACTGCCGCCGGATTCATGCCGGTGGGTTTCGCCAGATCGATCGCCGGACAGTACGCGGGCGGGATCTTCTGGGTCGTCGGAACGGCGCTGATCCTGTCGTGGCTAGTGGCGGTGGTCTTCACGCCGTACCTGGGTGTGCTTCTGTTGCCGAAGAACCTGACGAGCCAACACGAACACGGCGCTCACCACGACCCTTATGACCGGCCCGTCTACCGCCGGCTGCGCGGCATGGTCGACTGGGCAGTGCATCGCCGGGCCTGGGTGCTCGCCATCACGGTGCTGGTCTTCGCTATCTCTGGTGCCGGCATGCTGGCGGTGCAGCAGCAGTTCTTCCCCACCGCCTCGCGGCCGGAACTGCTGGTGGATCTGCGTCTGCGCGAAGGGGCGTCGTTCGCCGCCACGACCGCCCAGGTGAAGCTGCTCGAGGCCCGGCTCGCGAAGGACCCCGACATCGAGTTCTTCACTGCCTACACTGGTGCCGGCACGCCGCGCTTCTATCTGTCGATCCAGCCGGAGTTGCCGAACCCGGGATTCGCCCAGTTCGTCATCAAGACGGCTGGTATTGAACAACGCGAGCGGGTGCGCGCGCGCCTGATGGACCTTTTCGCCAAGGACGAGGCTTTCCCCGACGTCAATGCACGCGTCACGCGCCTGGAGTTCGGCCCGCCGGTGGGCTTCCCGGTCCAGTTCCGCGTCATCGGGCCCGAAAAGGCGCAGGTGCGCGAGATCGCCTATCGCGTGCGCGACGCGGTGCGCAAGAGCCCGCTGGTGCGCGACACGCAACTGGACTGGAACGAGCAGGTGCGCTCGGTGCAGATCCACGTCGACCAGGACAGGGCGCGCCTGCTCGGCCTGTCCAGCGCCGACATCCAGGGCCTGGTTCAGACCACGCTGGACGGTGCCCCGGTAACGCAGATCCGTCGCGGCGAAGAACTGATCGACGTGGTCGTGCGAGCCACGCCCGAGGAGCGCAAGCGCATCGGCCAAGTGGGCGACCTGCAGGTGTTCTCGCGCAACGGTGTCGCCGTGCCGCTGTCGCAGTTGGCCCGCATCGAGCCAAGCTTCGAAGAACCGGTGCTGTGGCGGCGCAACCGTGACATGGCACTCACCGTGCGAAGCGWTGTGGTGGATGGCGTCCAGGGCCCGGACGCCACGGCAAAGATCCGACCGTCTCTCAAGCCCATCATCGACAGCCTGCCGGCGGGCTACCGCATCGAGGAAGGCGGCGCAATCGAGGAGAGCGACAAGGCCAACGTTGCGTTGTTCGCCGTGTTCCCGGCCATGTTCGCAGTGATGCTGACCCTTCTGATGATCCAGTTGCAAAGCTTCTCGAGGCTGTTCATGGTGTTCATGACGGCACCGCTGGCACTGGTGGGCGTGGTGCCGGCGCTTCTGCTGTTCAACGCGCCCTTCGGTTTCGTCGCGCTGCTCGGTGTGATCGCGCTCAGCGGCATGATCATGCGCAACTCGATCATCCTGGTCGACCAGATCGACCAGGACATCGCCCGCGGGATCGCGCCCTGGGCCGCCATCGTCGAAGCCACGGTGCGGCGCTCGCGTCCGGTGGTGCTGACGGCCGCAGCGGCGGTGCTGGCGATGATTCCGCTCACGCACAGCGTCTTTTGGGGGCCGATGGCGATCTCGATCATGGGCGGACTGGTGGTCGCGACGGCGTTGACGCTGGTGTTTGTGCCGGCCCTGTATGCTGCTTGGTTCCGCGTCCGGCGCGACAGCCCGGCGGCGGCCTCCGGCATGGCGGCAGTGGCAACTCCAGCCTGAATGCAGGGCGGATCCGATGATCGTTCGCACCATCTTCCCGCCACAGCGGCACAGCGGCTCAGGCACGGCTGGCCGTGGGAATTGCCTGTCGCGGAACGATCGCGGCAGGAGCGTCGTCATTCGGTGCGACGCGCGACGCGGAGGCTTGATGTACCTCGAGCATCTGTTTGACATGCTCCGGCTGCGCCTGCTCGCATGCATTCTGGTGCTGTTGGGCGGTTGCGCGAGCCTGCCAGCGCACCAGCCCGCGCCACCTCGATTCGCAGTGTCCGACGTCTCCGGGACGCTTCTGGCGCGGGCGGCGGCGGCGACGCTGCCAGCGAGCGAGCCCGAACTGTCGGGCTTTCGCCTGCTGCCCGAGGGCCCGACGGCCTTTAACGCGCGCATCGACCTGGCTCAGCGCGCGCAGGTCTCCATCGACGCGCAGTACTACCTGATCGCCGACGATCCGATCGGGCGCCGGTTCCTGCGTGTTCTGCGCGACGCGGCAGCTCGCGGCGTGCGAGTGCGGCTGCTTGTCGACGACCTTTATGCTACGGGCCAGGATGAGATTTTGGCCGGCCTCGCCGCCTTCCCGAACGTGGAGGTGCGTCTGTACAACCCGTTGCCCGTCCGCGCCGGCTCGATCGCCACGCGGCTGCTGCTGTCGCTGCATGAGTTGAGCCGCATCAATCGCCGCATGCATAACAAGCTGTTCATCGCAGACAACAGCTTCGCGGTTCTGGGCGGGCGCAACATCGCTGAGGAATACTTCATGCACAGTGCGCAGGCGAACTTCATTGATCTCGACGTGCTGACTTGCGGGCCGGTCGTGCGGGAACTGTCGCGCGTCTTTGATACGTACTGGAACAGCGAACAGGTCTACGCGATCGGTCAGCTCTCCGGGCCCGGATCGCGCGCGCATTTCGACGTCCGGATCGGCCCGGAGCCCATGCGCATCGATGAGCGCAGCCGGGATTTGCTGGGTGCGACGTCACTCGCCGAGCAGTTCCAAAGAGGTTCACTTACGCTGGCGTTCGCCCGAGCCAGCGTGTTCGTGGACACGCCCGACAAGGGTGCCGGCCCGACTGTGACCGAACGGGCACTGCGCCTGTTCAGCGGCGCGCACGACGAAGTCATCATCGCGTCGCCGTATTTTATTCCTGGCGAGCGGGGGATGGCGCTGATACGTGCGGCCGGCGCCACGGACGAAAACGGACGCATCACGCTGATCACCAGTTCGTTCGGCTCGACCGATGAGCCACTGGCCTTCCGCAGCTACGCGCGCTACCGCGTGGACATGCTCAGGGCCGGCGTGCACATCTACGAGATTAGTCCGAGTCTGAGCCAGCGCTCCGGCAAGCTGCCGAGTTTCAAGCTCAGCCGGTCGCAGGCGCGCCTGCACGTGAAGGCCGCCGTGATAGACGGGCGCACGCTGTTCATCGGCTCGATGAACCTCGATCCGCGCTCGGAACGCACGAATACTGAGGTGGGCCTGGTGATCGAAAGCCCGGTGCTCGCGCAGACCGTCCGCGGCTTGACACACGACGCGCTGGCCAGCAGCGCGTACAAGCTGCGATTGTCGGCAGATGGTAGACGCATCGAATGGGTCGAGGTCGATACCAACGGCCAAGAAATCGTGCACACGAACGAACCCGACGACAACCCCTGGTTGCGCCTGTACCTTTGGCTAGTGGCGCCTTTCGTGTCCGATGAGCTGCTTTAAGGCCACGCTCATCGGAGTTGCCTCGTCCCCCCATCCATTCACAACACGGAGTAGATCACCATGAATGACGTCATCATCATTGGCGGCAGCTTTGCCGGTCTCGCCGCCGCCCTGCAACTCGGCCGTGCCCGGCGCAAGGTCACCGTTCTCGATACCGGCCTGCCCCGCAATCGCTTCGCCGCCCACTCGCATGGCCTGCTCGGCCACGATCACAAGCCACCGCTGGACATCCTGACCGAGGCGCGGCAGCAGTTGGCGCGTTATCCCACGATCAGGCTGGTCCGTGCCCGGGCCGACAGCGTCTCCGGCGCTATCGACGGCTTCATCGTCCTCACTGGCGAGGGCGAAAGCCTTGGGGCGCGCCGCCTCATCCTGAGCTATGGCGTCACCGACCAGATGCCTGATGTTCCGGGCTTTGCCGAAAGCTGGGGCACGTCTATCGTGCCCTGCCCCTATTGCGACGGTTTTGAGGTCGCCGGCCGGCATTGGGGCCTCATCTGGTCCGGCCCGCAGTCGCACAATCAGGTCAGGCTGTTCCTCGATTGGACCGACAAGTTGACTGTCTTCGCCGATGGTCACGACATTCCGCCCGATATCCAGGCCGATCTGGCGCGCCGCAACATACCTGTCGTCGATGGCCGTATCGTCGAGATCGCCCATCACAAGGGCCATATCACCACCGTCAATCTCGATACCCGCCACAAGATCGCGGTCGACGTCCTGTTCGCCCATCCGCGCAACAAGCCCTCCGCAAGCCTGCATCAATCACTGGGCTTAGCCACGGTGGATACGCCCACCGGCATCGTCCTCAAAGTCGACGAGCGCCGCCAAACCAGCATGCCTGGCATCTACGCCGCCGGCGACCTCACGATTCCCTTCTTGCCTTCGGTCACCCAGGCATCATCGCAGGGCGCAATGGCGGGCATCTTCGCCCAGCAATCGATGCTGGTTTGAGGGCCAGGTTCCCTTTGCCAGTTGCGTCGTCGCTTTGGCATCGGTTCGGCTTTTCCTTGCTTCGATCAAAGGGAGAGCCTAGTTAGGAACGAGTCAGAACAAGGATATGACATGGCAGGGAAAAATACGTATCAGACCGCCGACTGGAATGGTCAAAGCGGAGAGCGCTGGGTCGCCAACCAGGCCCGGCTCGACGCCGTGGCGGCGGTGTTCGGCGAGGCCGCGATCGAAGCCGTCGCGCCCGCGACAGGCGAGCGCGTGCTGGACGTCGGCTGCGGCGCGGGCGCGTCGAGTCTGGCTCTGGCCGCCCGCGTTGGCCCGGGGGGACAAGTGTTGGGCGTGGACATATCTGAACCACTGATCGGCCGAGCGCGCGCGCTTGCACCACAGGACACGTCGGCGCAGTTCGAGATGGCCGACGCCAGCAGCGCCGTGCTGCCCGAGGGCGCGTTCGACATCCTGTTCTCGCGTTTCGGGGTGATGTTCTTCGAGAATCCGACAAGGGCGTTCGCCCATATGCGGCGCGCGCTCCGGCCGGGCGGGCGGGTGGCTTTCGTCTGCTGGCGCGGCGCGGCCGAGAACGATTGGGCGCGCCTGCCGATGGGTGCGCTCAAGGGCATCGTCCCGTCGATGGCGCCGCCCGATCCCGAAGCGCCCGGTCCATTTTCGTTCGGCGACCGGGGGCGGGTGGCGCGCATCCTGGCGGCAGCCGGCTTTACCGATATCGCTATCGAACCCTTCGATGCTTCCGTCCCGTTCGGCGAGGGCGAGACGCGGGACGCTGCGATCGACGACGCGGTGAGGATGGCGCTCGAGGTCGGCCCGCTGTCGCGTGCGCTCTCTGATCTGCCCGACGACATCCGTGCCCGCGCCTCGGCTGCGGTTCGTGCCGTCTTCGCGGGCCTCCCCGGCGAGCGTTCGGTGATGATCGACGGCGCAGCGTGGATCGTCATGGCGCGCAATCCGATCAGACCTACCTCCTAACACAACTGATTCTCCTCACTCCACATCCTCTACACAAAAGAACTGCCATGTCGAATTCCAAAGTTGTCCTCATCACCGGCGTGTCGTCAGGTATCGGGCGCGCCGCCGCCACAAAATTTGCCGAACAAGGCTGCCGGGTCTTCGGCACCGTGCGCAACACGGCAAAAGCCCAAGCCATACCTGGCGTCACGCTCATTGAGATGGACATCCGCGACGATGTTTCCGTTGATCGAGGCATTCAGGCCATCATCGCGCAGGCCAAGCGCATTGATGTTCTGGTCAACAATGCGGGTGTGACCCTGCTGGGCGCGACTGAAGAAACCTCGATTGCCGAAGCCCAGACGCTGTTCGAAACCAACCTTTTCGGCCTCTTGCGCGTGATCAAGGCCGTGCTGCCGCACATGCGTCAGCAGCGTTCCGGTCGCATCGTCAATGTCAGCTCGGTGGTGGGCTTTCTATGTTCGCCGTACATGGCCTTGTATGCGGCCTCCAAATACGCTGTTGAAGGGCTGTCCGAGTCACTGGATCATGAAGTACGCCAATTCGGCATCCGCGTGTCGCTGGTCGAGCCCTCCTTCACCAAAACCAACCTTGATCTCAACGCGCCCCAGACCGCTGCCAGAATCCCGGACTACAGCAAAGAGCTTGCCATCGTCACCAAAGCCTTCCAGAACAACGTGCAAAAGGCGCCCACGCCTGAAGGCGTTGTGGCGACGATGGTCAGCGCGGCACTTGGTCCGTGGAAGATGCGCTACACGCCCAAGGGCGAAGCGTCCCTTCTGGCCAAGTTGCGCCGCTTCATGCCCGCTGGCCCGGTCGAAAAGGGTCTGCGCAAGACGTTTGGACTGGGCTGAAATCACAGCTGTGTTCACGGCCGGGTGCTAGACCTCATGGAGTGTTATGAGCGTGCTTGAACTGAAGGTTCCTCCCCCCATCGTGGCGCTTGTCCTTGCGCTTCTGATGTGGCTGACGCCAGCCGCCGCGGGCCTTGTGCAGATTCCCTATCCGGCCCGCGTGCTCTGCGCCGTCATTTTGGTGTGCGTAGGCCAAGGCATCAGCATCGCCGGAATGGTTGCGTTTCGGCGCGCCAAGACCACCGTGAACCCGGTTAAGGCAAGCTTGGCGTCCTCGTTGGTCGTCCAAGGCGTATACCTGTACACGCGCAACCCCATGTATGTTGGGCTCTTGCTCACCCTGTTGGCGTGGGCAGTGTTTCTTGCGAATCCGCTCGCTGTGCTGTGGGTTGTCGTGTTCGTGCTGTACATCACCCGGTTCCAAATCATCCCGGAAGAACGCGTGTTGGCGTCTCTATTTGGGGCAGAGTACGAGGCTTACAAAGGCAGGGTACGCAGATGGGTATGAGGCCTAACGGGTCTCCAATCATGACGATGATATTCACGCATATGCTCAAGGCGGCTGCGGAAGGCACTGCAAGTCCGCCTGACCCACTTGCGGCCATTGAATAGTGAAAGACCGCTTGCAGACGAATACCGATGTTGCGTACAGGACTGCCTAAGTCCGCTTCGGGCACAAAGTGGGCTTAACTCTATATCTGGTCTTGGGGGTTCCGATTTCGGGGCGCTCCTAGGATCAGGCTACCGTGGCACTCAGCGTAGCGGCATCCAGGCCGCAGGCGGGGACGGGCTGAAGATCCGCGGCCTCTGGCCATCGGCCTGTCCAGCTGCGGAGATGAGTGCCATGGTGGCCTGATCCCGCCAACCATCGCTGAAATTTGTCGAGTTCAGCCGGGCAACTCGCCCAGCGTCACGCGGTTGCGCCCACCTTCCTTGGACCGGTACAGCGCTGCGTCGGCCGCTGACAGGACGGCGGTGCTGTTGTCCTGGCTGTGGCAATGCAGCAGCGCGATGCCGAACGACATGGTGACGCGCAGGCGTTCGCCTTCCAGCGGGGTGCCGGCGGGCCCCATTTTCTTGAACGGGTGGTCCGCAATGGTCTGCCGCAGGCGGTCCACGATGCTGGCCACCTGGGCCTGGTCGGTGTCCTCGAAGATCAGCAGGAACTCCTCACCGCCATAGCGGCCGGCCACGTCCAGGTGCTTGCGCGTGAAGGCGTCAAACAGGCTGCCTACCTCCTGCAGCACCGCGTCGCCCTGGATGTGGCCATGCTGGTCGTTGATCTTCTTGAAGAAATCAATGTCTGCCAACACCACGGCGCCGACGCCGGAGGTCTTGCGTTTGCGCCGCTGCACCGCTTTCTCCAGCTCTTCGCGGATGGCGCGGCTGTTCAGCAGGCCGGTCAGCCCATCGATGCTGGCCAGTTGCTCGAACTGGGCCTTCATCAGCATGGCGCTGAGCATATTGCACATGATTTCGCAGGCCCGCACCTCGTAGGCCAGGGTGTCGGATTCGTCGCCAAAAAAGTCCCCCGCCAGCAGGTAGCCGTGGCCCAGGCTTTCGGGCATGTAGATGGCGCCCACGATGTCGCAGCCCCAGCCGGGGATGTTCATGGCCGACACGTTGCGGTGTTTGAAGGCCGCCACCTCGTTGGCGAATTCCGCCGGCGGGTGGTTGACGTCCAGGCAGATCTTGGCGCCCTGCACCAGGTCCGGCCGGTGGTGGCCGGGGCTGCACACGCCCACCACCTCCAGGATCAAGTCGCTTTCGATGACGTTGGCGATCTTGTACAGCACGCCAACGTGAAAGCCCATGACCTCGTTGACGATCTGCAGCGGCTTGTCAAAAACGCTGGTGCCTTGCAGCGGTTTGTTGGCCAACTCAAGGCTCAGCGCGCCCAGTTGGTCCAAAAGATATTCTGCGGAATGTGCCGTTTTCGCCATCAGTGGTCTGCCCTTCAATTCCCCATATGCTACAGCGCTGGCCGCCGCTGATTGCCGCGCCGGGGGTGTCAGGCCGTGGCAGCGTCTATGCCGTGCGACTGGCTGAGCAGCTTAGCCACCAGGTCGGCCTGCCGGGTGGAACCGGTCTTGCTGAGCAGGGTGCTCATCTGGTTGCGCACGGTGTTGAGCGAGACGCCGCGCCGGGTGGCGATGTCGTCCAGCCCCATGCCTTGGCACAGCAGGGTGCCGACCTGGGCTTCGGCGGGCGTCAGACCGAAGAGCTCCTGAATGATGAAGGGGTCACCTGCAGTGGCCTGCGCGCTGTCGTGCAGCACCAGCATGGCCAGCGGCAGCTCGCCGAAGCAGCCGGCGGTTTCCATCGGGCGCAACACGGACAGGCTGATGCCCATGGCCTGATGCGCGTTCGGGCCGCGCAGGCGCACGAACTGCCGGTCCACCGGGCCGGAGGTGGGGGCGGCTACCACCAGGGCGTCCAGCGCTTCGGTGAGCTTGGCATCGTCGCCGCTGTTGCTGCAGCGCAGGACCCCACCCGGTGCGTGGACGGCGGATGCGGCCGTGAGCGCTGCCTGGGCGGCCGCATTGGCGTAGCGCAGCGTGCGCGCGGCGTCCACGAGGAAGATGGGTTGCGCCAGGCGGTCCAGCACCGTCTGGCCCACCATGCGCTCCAGGTGCAGGCTTCCCAGGTGGCGGGCGATGGCCAGGGCCTCGGCCATGTGGAAGCGCAGGCTGTCCAGCCAGGCCAGCGTGCCCGGCTCCAGCGGCTGGGTGCCGACGCCGCGCAGGATGGCCAGCAGCACGCCCATGTCGTCATCGTCCACCAGCTTGATGGCGCTGACGTAGCGCGCGCCGACGGGGATGAGGAAATCCTGGTAGAACGGGCTGGCGGCCACCATGTCGTCGGTGAAGACCTGGTGGCAATGGAACCAGTCCGTGGTGCGCGATGCCATCACCATGGGCGCACGCGGGTCTATGCGCTGGTAGGTCTGCAGGTAGGCCAGGTGTGCCTCGGCGCGTGCGCCGCCGCCGTAGTGGCTGAACAGCGCCGTGCCGTTGCGCTTGTCCAGCGCGAACATCTGCGTGGCCCAGGCCTGACAGACATCGTTGATGCCGTCCAACGCGGTCTCCCAGTCCCCCCGGCCGGCTGCTGCGTTGTAGCATTGGGCAACGATGCGTTCGGTGATGTCTGCTTGCACGCGGGTCCTCCCTGTTGGTCGTGCAAGCAGGATATAGGTGGGGCGCCTGAGTGTCCAGCGATGGTGCGCTGCGGCATCCCAGCCCCAGCGCGCGAGTCAACTCTCACACCGTGTATTGCAACCCTGTCCCCGCATACCCCGTCAACCCCACATGTTGCTGGTTGGCCGTGGAGGCTGCCATGTCGGCCAGCCACTGCGCCTGGCTGATGGTGCCTGCGTTCAGCGGTGCCAGCAGGCTGGCCAGCGTGGCCGCGTCCGGTGCTTGACCGTACACGTCGTTGTAGACCATCTTCACCAGGCTGGCGTTGTCCGCGCCGCCGGCAAAGGCCGCGGTGATACCCGCGCTCACCAGCAGCGTGGCTCCGTCCAGCAGGCTGGCCCCGCTGTCGAAGAAGTTCAGGAACAGCCCGGCAAACGATGGCAGGTTCACAAAGTCCTTGCCCAGGCTGGTGGCCACCGCCATCATCAGCACCGCCTTGCCGCCGGCCTGCGTGGTGGCCATGTCGAGCGCCAGGCTGCCGTCGGCGAACTTCAGCCGCTCGATGCTGTTCAGGCTGTCAGACCCGTCGCGGTTGGCTGTCTTGTCGGCGATGGTGATGCTGCCCGCGTTGGCGCCTGCCACCACCGTGTACTCGGCCAGCTTGCCGCTGTATTGCGCGGTGTCCGTGCCGGCGCCGCCGTCCAGGGTGTCGTTGCCGGCCTTGCCGTTGAGGGTGTTGTTGCCCTCGTTGCCGTACAGCTCGTTGTTGAGCTCGTTGCCGCTGCCGGCCAGGTTGCCGGCAGCCGGGGCTAAGGTAAGATTTTCCACGAAGCTGGTCAGCGTGTAGTTGATGCCGGCCACCACCTTGTCCACGGCACGGCCCAGGTCGGGCGAGCGCGGGTCCAGCTTGTCGGCCAGCGCGTCGGTGGCGGTCTCGGTGACGACATCGTCGGCGTTGTCCACGTAGTAGGTGTCGGCACCGATGCCGCCGCTCATGGTGTCGGCACCGCCGGCGCCGTCCAGTGTGTCGTCGCCGGCGTTGCCCACCAGCGTGTTGTTGCCCTCGTTGCCGGTGAGAACGTTGGCCAGTTCGTTGCCGAAGGCGGCAATGCCGCCGGCTCCCACGGCCAAAGAGAGGTTTTCCACAAAGGCGGTCAGCGTGTAGTTGATGCTGGCGATCACCTTGTCCACCGAGCGGCCCAGGTCGGCGGCCGGCGCGTTCGGGGCCAAGGGCTGGGCGGCGTTGCTGGCCAGTTCCTGCACCAGGTCGCCGGCATCGTCCACGTAGTACAGGTCGGCGCCATCGCCACCGGCCATCGTGTCGGCTCCGGTGCCACCGATCAGTGTGTCACTGCCGATGCCGCCGGCCAGGCTGTCGTTGCCGCTGCCGCCGTCAAGCACGTCGTCGCCGCCGGCGCCGTCCAGTTTGTCGTCACCGGCCAGGCCTTGCAGGGTGTCGTCGCCAGCGCCGCCCACCAGGGTGTCCGGGCCAGCGGTGCCTTCGATGAGCTGACCGTTGCCCACGGTGGTGAAGTGGTAGCCGTTGCTGCCGGCAAAGGCGGTGCCAGCCAGGTCCTTGACGATGCCGGCGCCCAGGTCCACGGTGTAGTTGCTGGTGCCCGCCAGGGCGCTGGGCTTCAGGGTCAGCACGCCGCCGCTGACGCTGACCTCGGGCGAACTGGCGGTATAGGTCGTCAGCAGCTTGCCGTCCGCGTCGCGCAGGTAGATGGTGCCGGTGCCCAGCGCGATGGCGCTGCTGAAGGTGATGCTGATGGTGGGCGACTTGGCCACGCCGATGGCGGCGTTGGCGGGGCTGAAGGCGGTGATGGCCAGCGGTCCGCTGGTGGGCTGTTGCAGGATCAGCTGCATGTCGGCGAACTGCACCGTCTCCACGCCGGTGACGGTGTCGTTGCCGTCGGTGCCGGTGTTGTCCTTGATGGTCCAGCGGCCGTTGCCCAGGTCGGTGACGGTGTAGTTGGCGCGATTGGCGTAGTACACCAACCGGTCGTTGCCGGTGCCGCCGTCCATGCTGTCGTCGCCATAGCCGCCGTGCAGGGTGTCGTCGCCGGCGCCGGCACTGATGGTGTCGTTGCCAGCGCGGGCCTGGAAGTCGTTGGCGTTGTCGTCGCCGATCAACGTGTCGTTGAATTCGGAGCCGCGCAGGTTCTCAATGCTGAGCAGGGTGTCAGTGCCGGCGGCGCCGGAACTGGTTCCGGTGAGCAGGCTCACGGTCACCCCTGCGGTGGCCAGCGAGTAGCTGGCCCGGTCGCTACCGCCACCACCGTCGAGGGTGTCGTTGCCATTGCCGCCCTCGATGTAGTCGTCGGTGTTGGCGCCGGTCAGCAGGTCAGCGCTGGCGCTGCCGAGGACGCCGTTGATGCCGTTGAGCGTGTCGTTGCCGTCCGCGCCGCTGACGGTGCCGCTGGCCAGGTTGACGGTGACGCTGCCGCTGGCGTTGCGGTAGTCGACGATGTTGTTGACGCCCAGGTCGGTGCCGGTGCCGGCACCGCCGTAGATCACATCGTCGCCCAGGCCGCCGCGGAAAATCTCGGTCAGGGCGCGGTTGCTGCCGTAGATGGTGTCGGCGAAACCGGAGCCGATGACGAATTCGATGTCCGTCAACGTGTCGTTGCCCAGGCCACCGCCGGTGGCCGAGCCGCTCAAGCCATCCGTACTGAGTTTGATGGTCATGCCGGAGGTGGCGGCGGTGAAGATCGCCACGTCGTACTGCGGCGACAGGTCGGCGCCGTTGTTGACCGACAGCCGCTGCGCGCCGCCCTGCAGGCTGTCGTCACCGGCGCCGCCGGTCAGGTTGTCGCCGCCGTCGCCGCCCATCAGCGTGTCGTTGCCAGCGCCGCCGTCCATGGTGTCATTGCCAGCGCCGGCGTCCAGCAGGTCGTTGCCGCCCATGCCTTCGAGCAGGTTGTCATTGCCGTCGCCGGTCAGGGTGTCGTTGTATTCGGAGCCGCGAACGTTTTCCATGTTCAGCAGCTTGTCGGTGCCGCCCCAGCCGTCCTGGGCCACTCCGGTGGACAGGTTGACGCTGACGGCGGCCGGGCTGCGGTCATAGGCCGCCCGGTCGATGCCGGCGCCGCCGTCCATGGTGTCGTTGCCACCCATGCCCTGGAAGCCCTCAAAAGCCGCGTTGGCCGCGTTGCCGCCGATCAGCATGTCGTTGCGCGGCGAACCGCGCGCGTATTCAATGCTGATCAGGGTGTCGGTGGTACCCCAATTGTCGATGGCGGTGCCGGTGGCCAGATTGACGGTAACGCCTTGGCCGGTGAGCGTGATGCCGCTGTTGTTGTCGAAGGTGGTTTCGAAGTCATAGGCGGCCGTATCGTTGCCGGCGCCGCCGTCCAGCGTGTCGTTGCCGCTGCCGCCAGCGAGCGCGTCGTCGACGCTGCTGCCGATCAGGTAATCGTTGCCGCCCCGGCCGTTAGCGTAGGCACCGCCGGTTACCGCTGCCAGGCGCACGGTGTCGGCGAAAAAGCTGCCATCCACATACTCAATGGAGACCAGGGTGTCCGTGCCAATGCTGGTGCCAGTGGCCTTGCCCGTTGTCAGGTCCACGTTGACGCCGGCGCTGGCGTTGAAGTAGGCCACGGCATCGTTGCCGCCGCCGCCGTCCACCGAGTCGTCGCCACCGGTGAGCACGAACTGGTTGTTCTTGGCATCGCCCCTGATGATGTCGTTGAAGGACGTGTCGTTCACGCCCCCGATGTTGACCAGCTTGTCGGTGCCGCCCTGGCCGTCCTGCGCGGTACCGGCGGCCAGGTCCACAACCACGCCGGTCGTGGCGCCGGAGAAAGCCACGTTGTCGTAAAAGGCGCCGATGGTGCCGCCGTCCAGCGTGTCGTTGCCGGCCCCGCCATCCAGGAGGTCGTCCCCGCCCAGGCCGCTGAGGCTGTCATTGCCGCCCAGGCCCGTCATGATGTCCGCGTCACTCGTGCCGGTGAGGACGTCGTTGCCGCTGGTGCCGCTGATGTTCGCCATGGTTTTTCCTGTTGTCGTATGGGTGTCGCGGCCAAGCGTAGTGGGCCGCTTCAGCGGGCGCATCGTTTATTTGAACTATGGACAACGGGCTGAGCTATGTGCTAGCGCACCCGGATACGCCAGGCGTTGGTTGCCGTGGTGGCGCAATGCGTGACGCGGGCAAGCCTATGATGGGCAGTCAGCACCGAGATTCGGTGTGCCTGATGGCAGGGAGGATGAGGATGCAAAGCACCAGCTACGACGATATTGTCAAAGGTCTCTACCGCGCGGCAGCAGGGGCTATGCCGTGGCACGGGGCGCTGCAGGCCTTGAGCGATGAACTCGGTGGGGACTTCTGCCAGATGGTGCTGATCGACAAGACGTCTGGGCGGATGGCGTTGTCGCTGCACTCCACCAGTGCCCCGATGGAAGGCGCGTTGGACTATATGCGCGAATACCATCGCCTTGACCCTCATGTGGCTCTTGCCGGGCCGCTGCCGACGGGGCAAGTGTTCAACAACAAAATCATTCCAGCCAGCCAGGTGAGGCAGGATCCGTTCTACAAGGACTTCTGGGCCTCGTACAACGTGCGCTACATGTCCGGTTGCAAGGTGGATGAGACGCCGGAGTGGGGCGCCTTCTTCGGCCTGTCGCGCGGGCCGGAGCGCGGGCCGTTTCGCGCGACAACGGACGCAACGCTGACGCGGTTGATGGTGCACCTGCGCGAGGCGTTTGCCATCTACCGGCGGTTTTCCAAATTGTCTGCGCAGGCCGACAGTGCCCGGGTGGTGATCGACCAGACCACGCGCCCCATCTTCCTGCTGGGGCCGGACCGCCTGCTATTGCATGCCAATGCCTGCGGCACCGAGTTGCTGCGGCGCAGAGAGATTGTGCTGTCAAGGAACGGCTTTCTGGGTTGCCGTGATGTCGGCGCGGAAAGCACCATGACACGCGCCTTGTATGAGCTGGAACTGGAGGGCCAGCCCGCCGGCCTGGCCGATGCCAAGCGGCCGGATCGCCGCGCGTTTGCGCTGCGCGACGTGCAAGACAACCCAGTGCCGGCTTGCCTGTGGGCACTGCGCCCTATGCAGACCATGGCGGCGTTTGGCGACACGCCGCGCGCGCTGCTGATGCTGCCAGCCGCGCTGCAGGACCGCCAGGCGGACCCGCAGGTGATGGCGGCGGGTTTGACCTGACGCCGGCCGAAGGAAGAATTCTGGCGGGCCTGACACGCATGCACGATGTGCGCGAAGTGGCCGAAGATCTGGGCATTTCGGTGCACACGGCGCGCGCCCACCTGCGCAGCATTTTTGACAAGGTGGGTGCCCGCAGCCAGAAGGAGTTGCTGCTTAAGGCGCAGGGATTGATGGAGGTCAGCTGACCTCCATCACATGTTCTGGCGTGCCAATGACCTCAGGAATCAATCCTTGTCTTTCTTGTCCTTCTTGCCCTTGCCGTGGCCGTTGTCATGGCCCTTGTTGCCGTGGCCTTCGCCGCGCCGGTGTTCTTCGTACCGCTCACGGACCCAGGACTCCTTGACGAAGTAGACCGGTTGGCCGCAGGCGTTGTAGGCGGCGCAATGCTTGGCCCATTTCTTCTGGTGCCCCGGCGGCACGTAGAGGTAGAGGGGTTGCTGTTGCACCACGACTGCCGGGCGCGTGATGATCACGGGCTGCGCATAGACCACCTGTGGCTGGAAGTTGCCGATGTCGATGCGGCCATAGACGCCAGGCTGGTTGATGCCGATGGACACCCCCACGCTGGTTTGTGCGAAGGCGCTGGTGAGCGCGCAGACGCTGAATGTGGTGAGCAAGAGCTTTTTCATGAGGTGTCTCCAAAAGTGCGTCTGTCGCGGGCAATGGCAAGTCTACAGGCGGTTTGTCCGCCTGTCTGTGGGGATGCCCCTGCTGGCTCAGGGGAAGGTGAAGTTGGTGGTGATGGTGGCGCCCGCGCCCAGCGGTGCCAGGGCAACGCTCTTGTCCGGGAACCCGGTCAACGAACCCACCAAGGTGTATTTGCCGGCCGCCGTGAGGTCGGGCGTGAACAACACCACGGCAGGAGTCGCCACGTAGGGTGCCACCAGCGGTGCGTTCACGGGCACGGCATAGCTGTAGCTGCCGGTCACGCCGTCGACAAACCGGCCGGCCACTTCGATGGTGGGGCCGCCCGTCAGCGGCTGCAGCACCCGCACCTGGGTGTTCAGCGGCGCCGTGCCTGCCAGCGTGCCGGTGGCCGATGTGGGCGGCAGCAGCGCACTGTTGACCGTGTTGATGGCGGTGACGGTGTCGGCGGCCACCACCACGTTGGTGATGACGGCCGTGGTGCGGCCAGGCGCGGTCAGGACCAGCGTGTAGCTGCCGGGTGCCACCGGTTGCAGCAGGAACATGCCATTGGCCGCTGGGGCGGTGGCCCTGACGACCGCGCCGCCTTGCTGCACCGACACGGTGGCGCCGCTGACCAGGGCCGTGTTGACAAACCCGCTGACGCCCGCGATGTAGCGCGGGATGACGGAGACCACGGGCTTGAGCAGGTATTGCCCCGAGTTGCCCGCGGTCACGACGGACTTGCAGGCGTTGAAGTCCAGCACAAAGTCGGCCATTTTGTTGGCGGCGATGTCGATGTCGATGTTGGCCTTGACGCCGGACTGCTGGCCGCTGGGCGTCTTCAGCGCCACTTCGGCGCCGCCGGTGGGCAGCACCGAGTTGGCCAACGGGTGGGTGGCGTCGTTGTCCGCCAGCACCAACCGCAGCTGCGTGTACTTGCCGGTGGGCAGGGGGACCTGACCCAGTTCCTCCAGCACGCCGTTGGTCAGGTTCAGCAGGTTGATGCGCCGCGCGGGGTTGAGCACGATGTCGGACCAGCCGGCGTCGCTGTCGGCGGCACTGCTGCTTTTGTTCACGCGCAGCGACTGGATGGTGATGTTGACGGCGTCATAGCCGCAGGAGGGCGCATCCGTCAGCGCCATGCGCAGGCTGCCGCTGTCGGCTACCGGGGTGACGGGGGCGCTGGTCGTGCTGCCGCCTCCGCCGCCACCGCCGCAGGCGGCCAGGGTCAGCGCCAGTATCGTGGTCAGGAACAGTTGGGGGTGGGGGGTGAGTTTCATGGCGGACCTTGCTTGTTGGCTGTTGTTGGCTAGCGGTAGCGGTAGCGGCCTGGTTGGCCGTGTGTGCAGTGTGCGGCCGGCCTGCCGCGTTGTCCGTTGGCTGGCGTACCCAGCCACGTAACAGTGTGTTGCCAGTGTGTTGACGTGTGTTTGTCGCAAGTGCGTAGCGCGTGCGCAACCGTTTGTCCGGCGCTAGGGTAAGTGCGGATGCGCGTTGCACGGCAGCCGGTAATATCGCGCTTAGTAAATCAGTTAAACGTTTAACTTGCGATGAGTTAAACGTTTAACTCAAGACCTTTGCCAGTTCATGCCGCTGCGCCCCCCAGCGGCAGTTTTCACAATAAGGAGACCGCAATGCAAAAAATTCGCACCCCCAGGGCTGTCGCCGTCCTGTCGCCCATCGCCTCGGCGGTGGCACTCAGCTTGCTGGGCTTGGCGCCCATGGCGTCTGCGCAAACGCAGGGTGCAGCGCCGGCGCCCGCAACGGCGGCGGCCAAGGCGGCTGATGGCAACCAGTTGCAGGCCGTGGTGGTGACGGCCAACAAGCGGGTGGAAAAGCTGGACAGTGTGCCGATGGCGATCTCGGTGCTGAATGAGGAGACCATCCAGCGCAACAACGTGCGCGAGATCGAGGACGTGGTGGCGCTGACGCCGGCTTTGTCGATCAACTCGGGCACCACCAGCGCCAACAACGCCATCACCATGCGCGGCGTGGGCACGCAGACCACCAGCATTGGCGTCGAGGGCGATGTGGTGGTGATCATTGACGACATCCCGATCGCCAACCAGTTCCAGGCTTTCCGCGACCTGGCGGACATTGCCCGCATCGAGGTGCTGAAGGGACCGCAGAGCACGCTGTTTGGCAAATCGGCCATAGCCGGCGGCCTGAACATCGTCACCAAGCCGATTGCCGGGCCGCTGCAGGGGCGCGCCATGATGCTGAAGACCAGCGACGGCGAGTGGCGCGTGGGGGCCTCGTTTGGCGGCGAGCTGACCGAGACCTTTGGCATGCGCGTGGCGGCCAGCAGCTCGCAGTTTGACGGCAACCTGAACAACCTGACCACCGGCGAGAAGGTCAACGGCTCGGGCGGCAAGACGCTGATGGCCAAGTTCGCCTGGCACCCGACCAGCCGGCTGGACGTGGACTTCACGCCCTATTACAACGAGATCACCAACACCCGCAGCGCCAATGCGCTGAACAAGTTCGTCATCCGCAACACCGCCACCGGCGAGAGCCAGCAGGCCGGCCTGGCCGGCAGCAACACGCTGGGGGCGGGCGGCGCGTCGCTGCCGGTGTTCCTGATCCCGGCCAACAGCCCGGCCACCTTCCCGGCCACGGCCACCTCGGTCAATGCCATGCCGGCCTCGGCCGTGCTGGCCGGCATCACCCCCACCCAGTGGAACCGCAACATCCGCCGCGACTACCGGGGCGGCCTGGAGGCCACCGACCGCGGCATGGGGCTGCGGATCAACTACGTGCTGCCCAACGAGGCCACGCTGACCTCCATCACCTCGTACGACAAGTACCTGGCCACCGACTACTTTGACCGCGACTTTGGCGACGTGCCCATCCAGGTGGTGCCGCCCAACGCCACCACCCCTGTGACTGCCAACTCCATCCTGACCGTGCCGGTGACGGTGGGCAACCCGCAGCAGGGCACCTACGACATACGCTCGCGCACGCAGGAGTTCCGCCTGGTGTCGCCCGCCACCGGCGACTTCCGCTACCTGCTGGGGCTGTGGTTTGCCAAGAACGAGACCTTCCGCTGGTTCAACCGTGGCGACTGCCGCGCACCCACGGTGTGCACCAGCGCCGCCGTGGGCGGGCCGGTGGTCTACAAGGCTGATGTGTACAACACCAGCCAGGCCATCTTTGGCCAGGCGACGTGGGAGTTTTCGCCCAGCTGGACGGTGCTGGCGGGTTTGCGCAGCAACCTGGAAACCTCGGGCTACCACTTTGCGCGCAACTACTTCACGCAGGTGACGCCGGACACCTTTGTGCCGGGCGCCGCCGCCACCAATGTGTTTTCGGTGGAGAACAACACCGAGCGTTCCACCACCGGCAAGCTGAGCCTGCAAAAACAGTTCAGCAACGAGTGGATGGGCTATGTGATGACGGCCACCGGTCACAAGGGCGTGGCCTATGACCTGCTGAGCGGCCTGTCTGCCGCCACCTCGACACCGGTGGCGCCGGAGAACGCGCACAGCTACGAGCTGGGCGCCAAGGGCAACCTGCTGAACAACCGCATGTCGGTCAGCGCGGCACTGTTCAACACCAACTTCACCGACTACCAGCAGGCCATGACGGTGAGCCTGGGCGAGGGCGCCGGCACCATCAGCAAGCTGTCCAGCCTGCCGCGCGTGCGCTCGCGCGGGCTGGAGCTGGACGTGAACGCGCTGGTGACGCGCGACTTCAGCCTGAGCGCCAACTTTGCCTACACCGAGGCCACGATCCAGGAGTGGAAGGCCGCCGCCTGCTACACCGACGCCAGCAACGTGCGCGTGGGCACCACCATCTTCGCCGCCAACGGCTCGCTGGCGGGCAAGAACAACAAGTGCTTCCCGGCCTTCACCGGCGACACCGGCGGCGTGCAGGACCTGGCGGGCTCGCCGATGTTCAACGCGCCCAAGATCAAGGTGGTGTTGAGCGGGGTGTATGACGTGCGGCTGGCGGAGCAATCGTTCAACGGCTTCGTCAACGCCAACATCAAGCACCAGAGCGAGATCATCACCAACATCATCCAGGACCCGGACTACTACGCGCCGCCGTTCACGGTGGTGGACTTGGGGCTGGGCATTCGTGACAAGGCCGACAAGTACAAGCTGAGCTTCCTGGTGAACAACCTGCTGAACAAGCAGTATTCGACCAACGGCTTCGGGCAGACGCCGTCGTACCGCGGCTCGGGCGCGGCGCCGGCCTCGGTGAGCATCACGGCCTGGCGGCCGGAGCGTGACACCTGGCGCTACTTCACGGTGCGCCTGGACGTGAAGTTCTGAGGAAACGGCTGGCGCGGGTGGGGTAGCGGCGGGCGGCGGTGGTGCGATACCATGCCGGCAGACTGTTTACAGGGAAACCCCATGCGCCGCTTCTTTGTCGCCACCCCTTCCTGGGCGCTTGCCGCCGCTTTGCTGCTGGCGCCGTTGGCCGTCACGGCTGCACCACCGGTGGCTGCACAGAAGCCCTACCAGGTGGAATCGCCCAACGGCGCGCGCAGCGACCCGTATTACTGGCTGCGCGACGACACCCGCAAGCTGCCGGAAATGCTGGCCCACCTGGCGGCGGAGATGGCCTATTTCGAGGAGCAGTCCAAGCCCTATGCGGCGCTGACGGACAAGTTGTATGACGAGATCGTCGGCCGCATCAAGAAGGACGACAACAGCGTGCCCTACAAGAAGGGCAATTTCCGCTATGTCACCAGGTTCGTCACAGGTGGCGAATACCCCATCTATGCGCGCACGCCTGCCAAGGGTGGACCTGAGCAGGTGCTGATCGATGTGAATGTGGAGGCCAAGGGCAAGGCCTTCATGGCCATTGGCAAGCCGGAGGTGAGCACCAACGGGCAACTGCTGGCTTACCTGGAAGACGACGCCGGCCGCAACCAGTTCACGCTGAAGTTCCGCGACCTGAAGACCGGCAAGAACCTGCCAGACACCATCAAGGGCCTGAGCCGGGGCGTGGCCTGGGCGAACGACAACAAGACCATCTACTACGTGGAAAACGACCCGGTGACGTTGCTGTCCAAGCGGGTGAAGCGCCATGTGCTGGGCACCGACCCGGCCACCGACGCGCAGGTGTACGAGGAGCCGGACAACACCTACTACCTGAACGTGGAAAAGACGGGCGACGACCGCTATGTGGTGGTGAAGTCCAGCAGCACCGAGACGGGCGAGACGCAGGTGCTGGACGCCAACGCCGCAAGCCCGAAGCTGGTGAGCCTGGCTCCGCGCACGCGCGGCATCAAGTACGACGCCGATCACATGGGCGGGCGTTGGGTATTGCGCACCGACTGGGAGGCACCCAACTACCGGCTGATGGCGGTGACGGACGCGCAGGTGGGCGACCGTGCCAAGTGGCGGGAGCTGGTGCCGCACAGCAAGGAGGTGTTTGTCAACGGCTTTGAGCTGTTCAGAAACTACCTGGTGATCAACGAGCGCTCGGACGGACTGATGCGGCTGCGCGTGATGCCCTGGGGCAAGCCAGGCAAGTCCAGCTTCATCAAGTCGGATGAGCCGGCGTATGTGACGCGCCTGTCCACCAACGCCGAGCAGAACACCGACGAGTTGCGCTACACCTACACCTCGCTGACCACCCCCAGCAGCGAGTATGTGGTGAACATGAAGACCGGCCAGCGCAAGCTGCTGAAAGAGCAGCCGGTGCTGGGCGGCTTTGACAAGACCAACTACGTGACCGAGCGCACCTGGGCGGTGGCTCGCGACGGCACCAGGGTGCCGGTGTCGCTGGTGTACCGCAAGGGCACGCCGCGCAACGGCACGGCGCCGCTGTACCAATATGCGTATGGCTCGTATGGCGCGTCCACCGACCCGGGCTTCCGCTCGGCGGTGGTGTCGCTGCTGGACCGTGGCTTTGTCTACGCCATCGCCCACATCCGCGGTGGCCAGGAGATGGGCCGCGCCTGGTATGAAAACGGCAAGCTGCTGAACAAGAAGAACACCTTCACCGACTACATTGATGTGACGGATCACCTGGTGAAAAGCGGCTATGCCGCCAAGGACAAGGTGTTTGGCATGGGTGGCAGCGCCGGCGGCCTGCTGATGGGTGCGGTGGCCAACATGGCGCCGGAAAAGTACGCAGCGCTGGTTGCCCATGTGCCCTTTGTCGATGTGGTGACCACCATGCTGGACGAGAGCATTCCGTTGACCACCAATGAGTTTGACGAGTGGGGCAACCCCAAGACCAAGGCCTATTACGACTACATGCTGTCGTACTCGCCCTATGACAACGTGCAGGCCAAGGCCTACCCGGCGATGCTGGTGACCACCGGCCTGCACGACTCGCAGGTGCAGTATTACGAGCCGGCCAAGTGGGTGGCCAGGCTGCGCGCCAGCAAGACCGACACGCACCCGCTGCTGTTCAAAGTGAACATGGAGGCTGGGCATGGCGGCAAGTCTGGCCGCTTTGTGCGCCAGCGGGAGACGGCGGAAGAGTTCGGCTTCATCCTGAACCAACTGGGGATGGCCAAGTAAGTCCGTCCTCGCGGGCGGCTCCGCACGCTAGCGGGTTGGTGCGCTGCCGACGCCGCTGGTGCGCGTGACTCCGCGAATGTCCCCCGGCCCTGCGGGCCTCCTCCTTGATTTCGCTACGTCACGCGCCCCAGCGACATCGGACACGTTGGCGCTCGTGGCGCTGGCACGCCAGCCACGTTGGCAGGATCAGGTCGATGCGGCATTCGGCGCAGCGGCATCAAGGAGGAGGCCCGTAGGGCCGGGGGACAGCCGCGGAGCTGAGCGCCGTGGCGGCCTGATCTCGCAAACCACCGTGGCTTGCTTACTCGAACGGACCGGCCGTCACGAAGCCGCCGCCCTGGAACTGCACCACGGGGTTACTGAGGTCGGGCTGGGGCGTGTTCGCGTGGATGGCCTCGCGGTAGGGGTCTGAGCTGTCTTGCGGGCGGTAACCCACGTGGCGGGCCAGGCGGTTGTCCCACCAGGTGACGGCGTTGTTGGACATGCCGAAGATGATGCTGTGGTCCAGCACCGGGGTATGCAGACAGGCCAGCACCAGGCGCAGCAGGTCGGGGTAGCTGAGCCAGCTGGCCAGCATGCGGCGGTCCTTCGGCACGGGGAAGCACGAGCCTATGCGCAGGCAGGCGGTCTCGATGCCGTAGCGGTCAAAGTAAAAGCGCGACAGGTCTTCGCCAAAGGCCTTGCTCAGGCCGTACAGGCCGTCGGGGCGCGGGGGGGCGGACGCGTCTATGGTCTCGCCCTGGCGGTAGAAGCCGGTGACGTGGTTGGAGCTGGCGAACAGGACGCGCTTGACGCCGTGCTTGCGCGCCGCTTCGTACAGGTTGTACAAGCCCAGGATGTTGGCATGCAGGATGGGCTCGAACGGGCCTTCGACCGAGATGCCGCCCATATGCACGATGGCGCTGACGCCTTCGACCATCGCGTGCACGGCGGCGGCATCGGCCAGATCGGCCAACATGATTTCTTCTTGCGGCTGCGCTTCACCCAACGCCACGCGGTCGGACAGGCGCAGCACCTCGCAGTGCGGTTTCAGCTGCTCGCGCAGCACCTTGCCCAGGCCACCGGCGGCGCCGGTGAGCAGCAGGCGGGGGAAGCGCAGGGTGGGTGGTGGCGCTGTGGGCGTGGTGGTGTTCATGGGGTGTGTGTTGTGCAGCAAGGTTGAATTGGGTCGTGAGGGTGCTGATGCGGGTAGTGGCAAGAACGGTGCCAACTAGGGCGTGGGCCACAGCAGCCACGCCAGGTCGTCGCGCGTCAGCGGTTGCAGGGCTTGCACTGCGGCGCGGTAACGCGCTTCGCCATAGGCGGCTTGCGCCTGCAGCAGCACGGGCAGGGCAATGGCCAGCGGCGGCGTGGGCTCTACCGATGTGGCGTAAGTCCAGCCCTTGGGGGTGACGACGGTCTGGGCGACGAAATCGATGGCGGCGCGCAGCGAGCGGCCTTCGCGCTCGAAAGCCCACACGTCCAGCGGCTGTTTGGCATCCAGGGGGCTGAGCAATTGGCCTATGCGCGCCAGGCGGTTGGCGGCTTCCAGCGTGAACACGGTGTAGTGGAAGGGGCGGGTGCGCTCCAGCTCCAGCGGCAGGCGGCCGTCGCGGGCGATCTGGCTGGCCAGGCGCTTGGTTTGCGCGTCCCCCACCAGCTGGCGGGCCTGGGCACGCTCACCCGTGAACACCAGGTAGGCGGCCAGTTGGGCGTCGTAGAACATGCCGTGGTTGTTGTTGGCGACGGCCTCTTCGCGGCCGGGCTCGCTGTGTTGCATCCACTGGCTGAAGGCGGCAAACCATTGGCGCAGCGCGGCCAGCTCGGGCGGGGCCAGCGCGGCGCTGGGGGCGATCAGCGCCACGGCGTCGATCACCCACCACAGGTCGCGGGTGTCGATCAGGCCGATGCCGCGGCCGTCCACGATGCCGGGGATGGCCTGGCCGAAGCGCAGGTGCGGGTTCATGCGTGTGGCCGGTGTCAGGAACCAGGTGCGCAGGGCGGCGGCGGTCTTGTGCGCGTAGCGGGGGTCGTGCGTGAAGTGGTAGGCCAGGGCCAGGTCGCGCACGTCAGCCAGCAGGGCGTACAGGCGGTCCACGTCCATGCCCTCCCCGGCCACCTGCGGATTGCGCTGGCCGTCGCGGCGCACATAGGGCAGGCCGTTGGGGGTGGCGGGGTTGGGCCACCAGTAGGGCCCCATGCTCATGTAGTCGTGCTTGTCGCCCGAGGGCGGCGTGGTGGTCTTGTGGGTGACGCTGCGCTCGGGCACTGCGAGCGCATTGTCGGCGCGGCGCAGCAGCGCCTGGTAGCTGGGCTGCAGTGCGGCGTCCTGCGTGCGCAGGCGTTGGGCGCTGCGGGCCAGGGCCTGGGCGTCCAGCACCACCAGTGCGGGCGGGGCTTCGGCTGCGGGGGCGGTGGCTTGCGCTGTACCTTGGGCCCAAGCTGGCTGCAAGCCGGGTGGGAGCAGCAGTGCGGCTGCCAAGGCGAGCAGGGGTGTCAAGGTCTTCATGCTGCGGCTCCAGGGCCCAGGCGCAGGCCGGATTGGGCGTCAAAGAAATGCAGGCGGTCAGCGGGCAGGCCCAGCACGGTGCGGTCGCCCACGCGCAGGTCGGGCCTGTCGTGGGCGCAGACCAGCAGGGTGCCGGCCGCTGTGGCCAAGCTCAATTGAGATTGCGCGCCCATGTACTCGATGGCCAGCACCTCGCCACCCAGCGTGGTGGCGTCGCCGTCGCGCTGGCCCAGGTGCAGGTGCTCGGGGCGCACGCCCAGGCTGACGGTGGCGGCAGCGCTGTGTGGCGCGCCATGCCCCGGCACCGGCAGGCGCTGGTCGCCCAGCGTGGCGAAGGCCAGGTCGCCGGCGCGCTGCAGCGGCAGTTCGCAGAAGTTCATGGCTGGCGAGCCTATGAAGCTGGCGACGAAGCGGTTGACGGGGCGCTCGTACAGTTCCACCGGCGTGCCGGCCTGCTCGACGCGGCCGGCGCGCAGCACGACGATGCGGTCGCCCATGGTCATGGCCTCCACCTGGTCGTGGGTGACGTAGACCGAGGTGGTCTTGCTGCGCGCGTGCATGGCGCGGATTTCGGCGCGCACCGAGGCGCGCAGGGAGGCATCGAGGTTGGACAGCGGCTCGTCGAACAGGAACACCGCCGGCTCGCGCACCATGGCCCGGCCCATGGCCACGCGCTGGCGCTGGCCGCCGGAGAGCTGGCGCGGCAGGCGGTCCAGCAGCGGGGTGAGGCTGAGCATGTCGGCCACGGCGTCCACCTTGGCGGCGATGGTGGCCTTGGGCTGGCCTGCCAGGCGCAGGCCAAAGCCCATGTTGTCGCGCACGCTGAGCTGCGGGTACAGCGCGTAGCTCTGGAACACCATGGCGATGTCGCGCGCCTTGGGCGGTGCATCGGTGACGTCGCGCTCGCCGATGAAGATCTGGCCTTCGGTGGGCTCTTCCAGCCCGGCGATCAGCCGCAGCAGCGTGGACTTGCCGGAGCCGCTGGGGCCGACCAGCACGCAGAATTCGCCGTCGGCAATGTCCACCGACACATTGCGGATGACGTCGGTGTCGTTGAAGCTTTTGCTGAGCGCGCGCAGTCGGACTTCTGGCATGGTGGTACTTGGTTAACCCTTGACGGCGCCCATCAGCAGGCCCCGGTTGAACGCCTTTTGCATGGCGAGGTAGATCAGGATGGAGGGCAGCATGGCGATCAGCGTGATGGCCACGAAGACGGCAGGGGGCATCATCTCGTCGGCGCGCACCGAGGCCAGCGCGACGGGCAGTGTGTACAGGTCGTCGCGGTTGGCGACGATCAGCGGCAGCAGGTACTGGTCCCAGATCATGATGAAGCCGAACACCGCCACCGTGCCCAGCGCCGGCTTGACCAGCGGCAGGATCACCAGCCAGAAGACCTGCCATTCACTGGCGCCGTCGACGCGGGCGGCCTCTTCCAGCTCCATGGGCACCTTCTTCATGAACTCGGTCAGCATGAAGATGGAAAACGCCCAACCCACCACCGGCAGGATCATGCCCCAGTGGCTGTTGAGCAGGCTGACGTTGAGCAGCGGCAGCTTGCCCAGCACCAGGTACAGCGGGATGGCGATGACCTCTTCGGGCAGCATCATGGTGCACAGGATGAGCATGGACACCAGGGCCTGGCCGCGGAACTTCTTGCGCGCCAGCGCGTAGGCGGCCAGCGCGCTGACGCTGACCTGCAGCACCGTGCCCACGGTGACGACGATGACCGAGTTGAGCAGGTAGCGCCAGACCTGGCTCTTGACCCAGGCGTAGTGGAAATTCTCCAGCGTCGGGCTTTGCGGCCACAGCAGCAGCTTGCCGGGCTGCAGCGTGACGCCGCTGAAGGCGGTGACGGCGAAGGACCAGAACGGGCCGACGAACACCAGCAGCAGCAGGGCATAGAACAGCCCGCGCGGTGCCGCTTGCAGCTTGCGTTTGAGCGATGTGCGGCGCGGCGCGCTCATGCTTCCGACCTCTTGCGCCATTGCAGGTAGACCAGCGTGGCGGTGGCGGTGAAGGCGAACAGCAGCACCGAGGCCGCCGAGGCGTAGCCGTAGTCGAAATCGACAAAGCCCAGTTTGTAGATGTGCGTCATCACCACCTCGGTGGCGCCGGCCGGGCCGCCGCCGGTGGTGGCCTGGATTTCGGCAAAGACGCGAAAGCCGCGTATCAGCCCCAGCGTGACCACGATGGTGATGGCGTGCGCCAGCCCGGGCACGGTAACGAAGCGAAAGCGCTGCCAGGCGTTGGCGCCGTCCACGCGCGAGGCCTCGTACAGCTCACTGTTGATGGTGGCCAGGCCGGCGACGAAGATCACCGTGTCGTAAGGCACGCTCTTCCAGGTGTGCATGGCCATCAGCCAGTAGAGGGCGGTGTCGGGGTCGTTCAGGAAGCCCTGCGCTTGCACACCCGCCCAGCCCAGCAGCGTGTTGACCACGCCGTCGGGCGTGGGCGCGTACAGGATGCGCCACACCTCGGCCAGCACGGCGGCGCTGGTGACGGCGGGTAGGAAAATTGCTGTGCGCACGAAGCGCAGCTGCCTCGTGCTGCCCTGCAGCGAGAGCGCCAGCAGCAGCGCCAGGCCGGCCGACAGCGTGACGGTGCTGCACACATAGACCAGCGTGTTCCACACCGCCGAGCCCAGGGCCTCGTCATCCAACACGCGGCGGAAGTTGTCCAGGCCCACCCATTCGCTGGGGGCGCCGAAGTTGACCTTGTACAGGCTCATCTGCAGGCCGCGCAGCATGGGGATGAACTTGAAGAAGCCAAACACCAGCAGGGCCGGCGCCAGGAACAGCGCGGGCACCAGCCAGGCGCGGCTGGGTGCTTTCTTGCCGGTCTTGGTGGTCTTGGGTGATGTCATTTGGCCAGCACCTTTTGCGCGGACAGTTGCTGGTTGACGCGGTGGTTCAGCTTGCGCAAGGCCGGGGCCAGCTCCACATTGCAGCGCGACAGCATGGCGTTCAGGCCTTCGCCGATGACCTGCTGCATGCGGGTCCAGTTGGGGATGGCGGGCATGGCGTGGCCGTTGCGGGCGTATTCGTTGGCCACCATTTGCCAGCGCGGGTCGTTGTGCACCGTGGCGGGGTCCACATGGCGGTTGACGGGCAGGCGCACCACCGACAGGCCGCCGCCGGCGGGCTTCATGCCCAGCGCCTGGCCTTCGGGCGAGATCAGGAACTCGACGAACTTCAGCGCGCCGGCCTTGTTCTTCGCCGCCTTGGGGAAATAGGCCAGCTCGCCACCGGCCAGCACGCCGTGGCCGGCTGGGCCGGCCGGGGCGGGTACCACTTCGACCTTGTCGCGACCGGGCTCGCGGTCGAACAGGGGGATGTGGTAGGGGCCAGACAGGTACATGCCGGCCTGGCCGGAGGTGAAGGCCTTGTTGGCCTCTTGCGTGGGCGCGTTCATGGCGCCGGGCTGGGTGGCCTTGAGCTCGCAGTGCAGCTTGCGGATGAAGGCCACGGTGGCCAGCGCGGCGGGCTCGTCCAATGCGCCGCGGAACTGGCCCGGGCGCACCTGGCGCACATACTCGCCGCCGGCCTGCCACAGGAAGGAGCTGAGGAACCAGGCCGCGTAGCCGCGCTGCGCCGAGCCAGGCATGACAAAGCCATAGGTGTCGGCGCGGCCGTTGCCGTCGGGGTCTTGCGCGGTGAAGGCGCTTGCCAGCGTGGCCACCTCCATCCAGGTCTGCGGCACCGGCAGGTTCAGCCTGGTGCGCCAGTCTTTGCGGATGAACAGCACCTGGGCCTGCGCCGAGGTGGGCACGCCGTAATAGTGGCCGTCGAAGCCCTTGGCACTGTCCCAGGCGCGCTCTTGCAGGTCGGCGCCGCCGGCTACCCGTGCGCGGTCCACGGTGGCCAGCAGGCCCATCTGCACAAACTGGCCGGTGGCGCCGCTGTCGTTGATGATGAGGTCGGGCAGTTCATCGGCGATGGCGGCGCGTGCCACGCGCTGTTCGAAATCGGTGGTGGCGTTGAAGTATTCGACCTTCAGGCCGGTCTTGCGGGTGAAGGCCTCGGCGATGGCGTTGTAGGTCTTGCGGCCGTCGGTGGAGGAGCGCGTCCACACGCGCACGGTGTCTGGGGCTGGGGGCTGCGCCTGCGCCGCTGTGTTCCACCAGGGCGCCAGCAGCGCCAATGTCGCCAGTGCGGCCGGGGCCAGCCGGTGTCGCGGTGGCGGTGGCCGTCGCGCGGCGTGGGAGGAAGAGGGCGCGGTCATGGAATGGGGCGGCGGCGAACAGTATGCGGGGCGGGCGTTGGTGGTGGCGGATGTAGGTAAACGTTTAACTTAGTGTACCGATGGCCATTTGCCCAGAGCGCTAGTGTTTACCCGGTAGGGCGGTGTTTTATTGCTGTGAAACATCCAAGTCGGCCGTTTTTAGTATATCGTTTACCTTGTGCTGTCTGTCCCACCCCCAAACCATGCCCGCTCCTGACCAAGCCCGTGCGCCCACGCTGAAGGATGTTGCCCGCGCGGCGGGTGTGTCCATCGCCACGGTGTCACGTTACATCAACGGCGTGCAGCGCTTCAGCGAAGACACCGAGGCGCGCTTGCGCACGTCGATCGACGCTTTGGGTTTCAGCGTGGACCCGTTGGCGCGCAGCATGATCACCGGGCGCACCAACACGGTGGCGGTGGTGATTCTGGACATCCGCAATCCGCACTTCACCGGCATCGTCAAAGGTGCCAACCGCAAGGCGCAGGAGCTGGGCTACAACCTGCTGTTCGTCGACACCGGTGAGCGCCAGAGCGGCGAAGCCGGCATGCTGCGCGAGCTGAGCCGCCGGGTGGACGGGCTGATCGTCAGCTCGCGCATGCCCGATGCCGACCTGTCCACATTGAGCCGGCTGGAAAAACCGGTGGTGTTCTTCGGCCGCGCGGCGCGGCTGGGGGTGCACAGCGTCAGCGCCGATGGCCGCAGCGCGGCCGCCATGCTGGCGCGCCACCTGGTGGACCTGGGGCACCGGCGCATTGCCTACCTGGGCTACCCGGCCGCGCGCTGGGACGCCGAGCGCCGCGCCGGCCTGGCCGAGGTGCTGGCCGAGACCGGGCTGACGCCGAGCTTCTTCAACGCCGAGGCACCGACGCTGGAGGCCGGCGAAAAGGCGGTGGACGAGGTGCTGATGGGCACCGTGCGGCCCGACGCCGTGGTCTGCTACAACGACCTGCTGGCCATGGGCTTCATGAGCCAGGCGCAGGTGGCGGGGGTGCGCATCCCCGAGCAGGTGTCGGTGACGGGGTTTGACGACATCCCCTTCGCGCGCTACACCACGCCGGCTCTGACCACCATCGACATGCAGAGCGAGACCATGGGCGAGGTGGCGTTGACGCGGCTGGTGGCCCTGATCGACGGCACGCTGGACCCGGTGGACGAGATGCTGCGCCCACGGCTGGTGCTGCGGCAGTCCACCGCGCGCAAGCCGGTTCACCCATCGTCCTGAGTTTCCCCTGATTCTTTTCCCCCTGTTGCCATGACCTCTCTCAGTGCACCGCACCGGATTGCCGACGTACGCGTGACGCCGGTGGCCTTGAAAGACCCGCCGCTGTTGAACGCCTCGGGCGTGCACGAGCCGTACACGCTGCGCGCCATTGTGGAGCTGGAACTGGAGGGCGGCATCACCGGCCTGGGCGAAACCTATGGCGACATGCCGGGCCTGGCACAACTGCAATGCAGCGCGGCGCTGCTGCGGGGCCTGAGTGTGTACGACCTGCAGGGCCTGGCGGGCCTGGTGGCACAGGGCGTGGCACAGGCCGATGCCGCCCATGCCAAGGCCGGCCAGCCAGCGGCGCCGGTGGTGGACGTGGCGCCCGGCACCCTGCCGGGCAAGGCCATCGCCAAGACCTACTCACCGCTGGAGTGCGCGATGCTGGACGCGCAGGCGCGGCTGGTGGGCCTGCCGCTGGCGGACTACCTGGGCGGGCGCGTGCGCGACCGTGTGCCCTACAGCGCCTACCTGTTCTACAAGTATGCGCAGCACATGGATGCGCCCTACGAAGCCGACCCCTGGGGCGAGGCGTTGGATGCGCCGGGCATCGTGGCGCAGGCGCGGCGGATGATTGCCGAGAACGGCTTCGGATCCATCAAGCTGAAGGCTGGCGCGCTGGCGCCCGATGTGGAGGCCGACAGCCTGCTGGCGCTGCGCGACGCCTTCCCCGGCGTGCCGCTGCGCATAGACCCCAACGCCAACTGGTCGCTGGCCACGGCCAAGCGCATCGCGGCCAGGCTGGGCGATTGCCTGGAGTATTACGAAGACCCGGTGATGACGCTGGAAGAAGACGCCGAGCTGCACCGCGCCACCGGCCTGCTGCTGGCCACCAACATGGTGGTGACGGACTGGGGGCAGTTCCGCGACAACATCGGCAAGCGCGGTATGCAGATCATCCTGTCGGACCACCACTTCTGGGGCGGCGTGCGCGCCACGCAGCACCTGGCGGCGATGTGCGAGACGTTTGGGCTGGGCTTGTCCATGCACTCCAACTCGCACGCCGGCATCAGCCTGATGACGATGACGCACCTGGCGGCGACCATTCCCAACCTGCGCTATGCCTGCGACACGCACTACCCCTGGCAGTGCGAGGACGTGCTGGCTGGGGGGCGCATTGCCTTTGAGGACGGCTGCGTGCGGATAAGCGACGCGCCGGGCATAGGCGTGGAGGTGGACCAGGCGCTGCTGAAGCAGTTGCACCAGCAGTACCTGGCATGCGGCTACCTGCGCCGTGATGACGAGGCGCAGATGCGTAAGTACAAGCCTGACTATCGCAAGGTGAAGCCGAGGTATTGAGGCTTTGTTCGGCTACCGATTCAGCACACCGCGAATCGTGGCTGCCAGCTCTTCCGCAACAAATTTGGCGATGTAGGCGTCCGCTCCCACGCTCTGGACGTGGCTTTCGTTGGCCGTGCCGGTCAATGACGAATGGATGATGACGGGGATGTTTTTCAGGCGGTTGTCCTGCTTGATGTTGCGTGTCAGCGTGAAACCGTCCATCTCAGGCATCTCCAGGTCGGTCAGCACCAGCGCCACGCTGTCCTTGGCGGTCTTGCCCTGTTCTGCCGCTTTGGTGGCGGTGGCCTGCAGGTGTTCCCAGGCCTCTTTGCCCGTCTTCTTCATGATGTAGGGAACGCCCATGGCTTTCAGGCCCTGCTCGATCATCATCCTGGCGACGGCGGAATCGTCAGCGGCCAGGATCACGGAGCCGGGCGGCAAGTTGATCTGCGGGCCGACAGCGCCGGGTGCGATTTCTTTCTGCGTTTCGGGCATCACGTCGCGCAGGATCTGCTCGACATCCAGCACTTGCGCCAGGCGCGTGTTCTCGGAGTTGCCGTCCAACCGCGCAATGCTGGTCACCAGCCCGCCGCCGCTGCCCTCGGCGGAAAGCACTTGCTTCCACTCCAGCCGGACGATGTCGTCGACTTCCTCCACGGCGAAGGCCTGGGTTGTGCGGGCGTATTCGGTCACCAGCAGAATGGTCAAGCCCTTTTTGGGATTGCAGCCCACGACGGCAGGCAGGTTGATCACGGTGATGATTTGCCCGCGGATGTTGGCCACACCCATCACGTTGGCTGGCGCGTTCACCATGGCGGTGATGGGTGGCATCACCATGATCTCGCGCACCTTGAACACATTGATGCCGAACAGCTCGCGGCGGTCCGAGCCGGGGGCTTCGCCCAGGCGGAACAACAACAACTCGAACTTGTTGCTGCCCGTCAGGTTGGTGCGTTCATCGACTTCATGCATCGCCGCTTTCATGGGGTACCTCAGTGCCTTTGGTGGGTTGGGCTGGCGTCAGGCAGGGACGTGGCCCAATCGCGGTGGCTGACCGCCGCCTGCGCTGCTGGATGGGTGCCCAAGTCTGGCCGGGCTGGCGTGGCTTGGGGCCCTGTGGACATGGTCGCTGTCGTTGAGTTTGAAGGTGGACACCACCTGCACCAGCTCCTGCGCCTGCGTGCGCAGGCTGCTGGCGGCGGCAGCCATTTGTTCCACCAAGGCGGCGTTCTGCTGGGTGACCTGGTCCATCTGGGTCACCGCCTCACCCACTTGTGACACGCCCTGGGACTGTTCGCTGCTGGCGGCGCTGATCTCGCCCATGATGTCGGTGACCCGCTTGATCGAGGTGACGACTTCGGTCATGGTGATGCCGGCCTGGTCCACCAGTGTGGTGCCGTGGGCCACGCGGTCCACGCTGGCGTTGATGAGGTTCTTGATTTCCTTGGCCGCCTCCGCTGAGCGGCTGGCCAGGCTGCGCACCTCGCTGGCGACGACAGCAAAGCCGCGCCCCTGCTCCCCCGCGCGAGCCGCTTCCACCGCGGCATTCAGCGCCAGGATGTTGGTCTGAAAGGCGATGCCGTCGATGACGCTGATGATGTCGGAGATCTTCTTGGATGAGGTGTTGATGTCTTTCATGGTCTCCACCACCTGGCCCACCACGTCACCGCCCTTGACGGCGACGGAGCTGGCCTGTATGGCCAGCTGATTGGCCTGCCGGGCGTTGTCGGCATTGAGCTTGACGGTGGAGCTGAGCTCTTCCATGGAGGCGGCGGTTTCTTCCAGCGCGCTGGCCTGGCTCTCGGTGCGCGACGACAGGTCGTGGTTGCCCTGCGCGATCTCCGCGCTGGCGGTGGACACGCCCTCGGCGCCCGCGCGCACGGTGGAGACCGTCTTGATCAGGCTTTGCTGCATCTCCTTGATGCTGCGCAACAGGCGGGCCAGCTCGTCGCCACCGCTGCTGTCGATGCTGCGCGTCAGATCGCCGGCCGCAACCGCCGACGCCGCCTGCATGGCCTTGCCCACCGGCTGCACCACCATGCGGGTGGCCAAGACGCCCAGCAGCCCGGCCAGGACGATGACCACCGCCAAGGCGATCCAGGTGCCGGTCTTGGCGGTGGTGGCGGCGTTTTTGCCCTTGGCGCTGGCGTCTGCCGACAGCTTTTCATTGAACACGATGTGCTCGGCCGAAGCCTTGGCGGCGGCGTTGTACTTGACCCGGGTGTCGCCGAACAGCATGGCCGTTGCATCCTTGCGGCCCTGCTCACCGCTCAGGGCCAGCGGAACCATCTTGCTGCTGGCGGCCTGGTAGGCATCGAACCTGGAACCGTTTTCCAGAAAGAAGCGGCGGTCTTCGGCATTCACGATCATCGGTTCGTAGTCCTTGATCAGCTTTCTGCCTTCCGCCAGGGTGGTTTCGATGCGCGTCTTGAGGCTGGCCTGCTCCTTGTCGTCCGCCAGCAGTATCTGCGCTTCCAGCCGGCGTGCATCGCTCAACTTGGCCTGGGTTCTGTAGAGCAGCACGATGCTGGGCAGAACGTTGTCTGCAAGGTCGACCACCGAGGTTTCAACGATGGCGATGCGTGAATACGCAAACAACCCAAGGAAGACGGCCAAAAGCGCGACGGCGGCGAAAGCCGCCTTGAGTTTGGCGCCGATCGAGAGAGTGCTCATGGTCATGGCTCCTCAACGAAATTATTGTTCTTCGACCCCTAAGTCAACCATACCTGAAAAGGGCCGTGCCGTCATGTTTTGGTGCGGAGCAGCACGGCACGGCAAGACGGCGTCGCGACGGCGCCGGGAGCGTGCAGAGGGATGGTGCGGCTCCCATGCGCCGCACACCGGGGTCGTGGCCAGCCTCAGTTGGCAACGTGCTGGAACGTCACTGGCCCGGTGAATTTGGGGATGACGATGAGGTCCAGCATTTCGGCGGCGTGCAGGCTGGCCAGGGTGCAGTGGAGGTTGGTGGGATCCTGCGCCATCCACTTGACCAGCAGGGTGCCGGCAGTGACGGAGATGTCCACGATCTGCGGCGTGTGGCAGGGTGTGCCCAGGCCCAGTGACACGGCCACGAGCGTGGAGGTCTGGAAGTTGATGCCGCTGGGCAGGGGTGGGACCACGTAGGGTTGCCCGGGGGAGAGACGGGCCACTGCGCTGGGCGGCGCGCTGTTCCATACAGCGGCCAGCTCGCCTTGTGACTGGAACACATAGTTGCCTGCATCGATGGCGGGCACGTATTGGAAATCCAGCAGCAGCCGGGTGCCCAGCACCGGCGTGGTGACGGGGGCGATGGACACGTCCGTGCCGCCACCACCGCCACAACCCGTGCACAGCAGCGCGGCCAGCACGCATGGGGCGAGCCAGAAACGGGGCAGCGCAAGCGGTGTGCTGTGCATGGTGGCGGTGTGGGCGGAGCCTATTGCGGCAACTGTATCTTCAGCACCGCCGTGCCGGTTCCTGCGTACAGCACATTGCTCGTGCCCCAGGCCAGGCTGGTGATGGGGGGCAGCACGCCGGGCAGGTCGCCCAGCATCAGGCCTCGGGTGGTGCCGGTGGTGCCGGCCATCAGCGTGACGGCGCCGCTGGGGGCGACCCTGTATAGCCGCACGGTGTCGTTGGTGGGGAGCTCGTCGCCGCGCATGGTGATGGCGACAAAGATGTTGCCTGCCGGGTCCACCGCCATGGCGGTGATGGCGCCCAGCGCGCCCGAGGCGACCGGGGTGCTGACGACGCCGGCGGGCGTGACCTTGCGCACCTGGTAGCCCTCCAGCAGGTAGAGGTTGTCCGCACTGTCGCGGGCGATTTTGCCGCCGGGGGCGAATAAGCGCGCCGTCGCCACGGGGCCGTCGGTCTGGCATGGGGACTCGCAAGGGATGTCCCACCTGCCGGCCACGGTGCTGACCACGCCGGCGGGGCTGAGCTTGCGCAGCAGGCCGGCGTAGCTGCCGCCGGGCCCGACGGAGCCGTGGTCCGTCAGGTACAGGTTTCCGGTGGGGTCCACCACCACATCGCCCAGCCCGAAGAAGCTGGCTGTGGCCACTGGGCCATCCGTCAGGCCGGTGCGGCCGGCGCCGGCCACCGTGGTCACCACACCGGCGGGGGTGACTTTGCGCACGGTGTTGGTGTCGGTCACATACAGGTTGTCCGCGCTGTCCAGGCCCAGCCCCAGTTTGAAGCCAAACCGGGCCGCGATGCCGGTGCCGTCGGTGGTGCCGGTCTCGACGCCGCCGGCCAGGGTGCTCACCGCGCCAGCGGGGGTGACCTTGCGCACACCGAAGTTGTCGGCCACCAGCAGGTTACCGCCACTGTCGACGGCGATGTCGGTGGTGGCGCGGAAGCGTGCGGCGTTGCCGGTGCCGTCCACCCAGCCGGGAGCCGACGCCTGGCTGCCGGCATAGACGCTGGAGACACCGGCGGGGGTGAGCTTGCGCACCACATGGCTGCCGTCGTCGGCGACGTACAGGTTGCCGGCGTTGTCGACCGAGAGGCCCAGCAGGCCGGCGTAGTTGGTGGGCGCGGCCACCCTGAAGTTGTCGCCGCTGACCAGCGTGGTCACCACACCGGCGGGAGTGACCTTGCGCACCGCCGGCCGGTTGCCGGGCTCTGGCAGGTACAGGTTGCCGGCCTCCGTCACATACAGGTTGCCGCTGGCATCGATGGTCAGGCCCGAGGGGTTGGCGAACGCGGCGGCGTTGCCGCTGCCATCCACACGCTGGCAGTAGTCGGGCGAACCGGCCAGCGTGCTGACCACGCCGGCCTGGGTGAGCTTGCGCAGCAGGCAGGTGCCGGCGTCCACCACATACACGTTGCCGCTGCGGTCCACGGCAATGCCCTGGGGCTTGGTGAAGCGGGCGACGTTGTTGTCGCCATCGGTCCAGCCCGGGGCGCCGTAACTGCCGGCCAGCCGGGTGACGGTGCCGCCGTCGGGCGTGATGCGGTAGACGGAGTCGGCCTTGATGTTGATGAAGCCGTAGGCGGCGTAGAGCTCGCCATCGGTCACGTACACATAGCCGGCGGCGTCCACCGCGATGCCCCCCAGTGACGCGAAGCCGGCGGATGCGAAGGTGCCGACAGGAAACTTCTCCAGGCCGGCCAGCGTGGTGACCATGCCGCCGGGGGTGATCTTGCGCACAAGGTTGAAGTCGGCCACGTACAGCGTGCCGGCCGCGTCCACCGCGACGGCGGTGGGGTGGTTGAAGCGCGCGGCGCTGCCCTGGCCATCGGCGTACCCGCCGTACAAGGGTGGGCTGCCGACCTGGTTGGCGCCGCCGGCCAAGGTGCTGACCACGCCGGCGGGGGTGATCTTGCGGATGAGGCGGTTGCCGCTGTCAGCCACGTAAATATTGCCGGCGGCGTCCACGGCGGTGGCGCTGGGGGTGGTGAAGCTGGCCAATGTGGCCACGCCGTCCAGGTTGCCCGGGCCGCCCGCGCTGCCAGCCAGCAGGCTGATGCCGGGGGKGGGGGTGGTGGGGGTGGTAGGCGTTGTGGGGGTGGTAGGTGTGGTCGGCGTCGCGGGACTGCTGCCGCCGCCCCCACCGCCGCAGGCTACGCACAGCAGCGTGGCCAATGCCGTGCTCACCAGCACGCGGGCCGACGCGCAAGCGCGCGGGGCCTTCGTTTGAAGGAATTTCATTGTGTAGTCCTCACCTGACGGAACCTGCTGACAGTGACAGCTGCAGCTGGTCCCATTCTAGGAACAGGGGCAGCGGATGCAAGCTGGAACCGGCCTACGATGTGATGCACGGCACATGGTTGGGCAGGAAGACACAGGCGGCCGGCATGTGGCATGCCGTCGGCTGTCACGCAACCGTCATGTCACGGTCACGCGGTCAGTCCGACGGGGCTGGTTGCGAGGGGTCCACCAGGCTGCGCACCATGTGCTCAACGCGGGTGAGCTCGGTGCTGGTTGCTTCGAGTGACGCCAGCAGGTTGGGTTGTGCAGCGCCGGGGCTCGTGGCCTGCTGCAGGATGCCCTGCACCTGGCGCTGCACACCGGCCAGGTGGTGCTGGATGTCGCGCTGGCGCTGGGTGCGCTCGCGGTTGGCCAGCGCCCGGGTGGCGGCGTCGGCGATCTGGCCCACGCGCTGGGTGTCGTCGGGCGTCCAGTTGCGCTGGCTGCCGATGTGTTCCACCATCAGCATGCCGGTGACGCGCTCGGGCAGTTGCAGCGGGAAGGCCAGCAGCGAGCGCACATCGCGCGGGGCCAGGTAGACGCGGCTCAGGTCTGCGGTGTCGCGGTGGCCTGCGGCGTCATACGCCACGATGGTTTCGGGCTGGGCCAGCCAGTCGAACAGCGAGGGCACCTGCTCGCGCGCCAGCAGCAGCGGCGTGGTGAAGCCGGCAATGCCGACGTCGAACACGCAGACGCCGCGCAGCGCCTCGCCGCCGGGCTCCAGCAGCCAGATGCCGGCGCGTGCCACGCCCACGGTGTTGCAGCTTTCGCGCGTGAGCAGCTGGAAGAAGTCGTCAATCGGGCCGCTGTCGACCAACGGGTTGTTCAGCAGGGTGACCAGGCGCTGGGTGTTGCTGGGGTGCAGGCCGGCCTTGTCTTCCAACTCGCGGCGGCGGTCGGGCGTCAGGTGTTCCTGGATCTGGCGCTCCAGGATCAGGCCGGCCTTCATCTCGTCCATGGCGGTGCGCAGGTCGCCGCGCTGCTCGGCGTAGTTGGCCAGCGCGAAGTGCTGCTGGGACAGGATGTGGTTGATGCCGCCCTGGCGGGCGATCTGCTGCCCTCGGCGCAGCGCGGCCATGGCGCCGTCGAGGTCGCCCTGGCGCGCCTTGGCATCGGCCAGGGCGCTGAGGATCTGGCTTTGGCCCCAGCTGTAGCCCACGCGGTCGGCCTCGGCCAGGGCGGCCGTCAAATGGCCGAAGGCGGCATCGAGGTCGGCGCGGGCCAGCGCCACCTTGGACAGGCCGAGCAGGGATTCGGCGGCGTAGTCGTGGTAGAAATCGGCGCGGCACAGCGCCAGCGCGGCGTCGAACATCTGCTGGGCTTCGTCCAGCTCGGCCAGGCGCAGCAGGTTGACGCCCAGGTTGATCTTGATCTTGGCGTCCAGGTAAGAGTCCCGCGCCTCATTGATGCGCTGGTTGGCCGAGCGGTGCAGGATGACGGCCGAGGCGTGGTCGCCCAGGGTGTCATAGATTTGCCCCAGGCCCACCTTGGCCAGCATCCAGCTGCGCACGTCGCCGCTGCCGCGTTCGCTGAGTTCCAGGCAGCCGGCCCAGTATTGCAGCGCGTGGTCGTATTCGCCGGTAGTGTAGTAGCCGCGGGCGATCAGCTCCATCAGCGGCGCCTGGTGGGGGAGCAGGTTTTGCGTTTGCGCCAGTTGCAGGGCTTCGAACAACCAGTTGCGGGCGTCCACCGCGCGGCCCAGGTGGTCCATGATGAGGCCGTAGTGCGTGGCGGCCTGCAGCTGGATGGGGGCCAGGCGCTGGTCGCGCGCTTCGACGATGGTGCGCTCGCACAGCGTCAGCGCGCCCTGGGGGTCGGCATGCAGGGAGGCGGCGATGCTCTGGATGCGCATCTGCAGGCGGGTGCTCACGTCGCTGACGGTGAGCACCTTCTTGACTTTGGGTTCGGTCATACGGGGGCGTGGCTGTTCACGCCCTGGATGGTACCGGCAAGTGGACACAGGGGCCACGAAACTTGGGTGGCCCGGTGGCTATCGCACCTGTTGAAGGGTGCGATCGCGGGGTGCTACGCCTCTGCCATGGGTTGCGCCTGGGGCGCGAACTGGGCTTCAGCCAGGGGCTGGGCTGCTGCAGCGGGTACTTGCCCGAAGCTTGACACCACGATGTCAAAGTAGGAACGGTCCAGCATGCGCATGGCATGGCGCCCGGCGGCCGCCTCCATGGCGTGGCGCTGTTCAGCGTCCATGCCGTCCGTCATCACCATGACGTCAGTGGTTCCCTTGTTTCCAAAGTCATCGACCAGACCCGCCACTTTGGCCGGTGGTGAACAGATGATGGCCAGGCTGGGGACGATTGGCAAGTCCTGTACCCGGCCGTAGACGACGGCGCCGGTCAGTTCACCGAAGTTGAAGTTCACGGCAAGGAGTGTTTTCTGGTGTGGGCCAGCATGCAGGCTGCGCCAGACCCTGTCACCCAGGATGCCTGCGATGCCGGAGGCGCCAGCCACGGCGATGGAGGAGGGATGGGGCAGCGAAGATTCGTCTTTGGGCATGTCCGTATTAGCGCCGAATTGCAGCCCCGGCAAATTGAGCCAAGTCAAGACTTTGGAAAGTCTTGACTTGCCGCAAAGACACGGATCAACCGGGCCACTAAGCTGCCACACCATGCCCAACACCGCCTTTGCACACGAACAAGCCATGAATGCCATCACCTGGTCCGATGCCCTGGCACTGGACATGCCGGTGATGGATCAAACCCACCAGGAGTTTGTCGGTTTGTTGGCACGGGTGCAGAACGCCCCCGACACGCTGTTGCCTGAGGCCTGGCGAGACCTGCTGCTGCACACCGAAGCACACTTCGGCCAGGAAGATGCGTGGATGCTGGCAACGGGTTTCGCAAACAACAACTGCCACACTGTGCAGCACGAAGTGGTGCTGCAGGTGATGCGCGAAGCGCTGCAGCGCGCCCGCGACACCGGCCCCGCACTGCTGCGCCGAATGGCCCAGGAGCTGGCGGATTGGTTCCCCGTGCACGCCCAGACCATGGACGCTGCGCTGGCATTTCATTTGCGCGGTGCAGGCATGGACTTGCACACCGGCCAATTGCCACAGGCATTGCGGTTGCCGATTGAATTGGTTCGCGGCTGCGGAGACCATGCTTGTGGCTCGGCAGAAGTGGCAGCCAAGGAGCTGCTTGCCTGAAAGGGTTCAATGTTGGCGAAGTATGGAGTCGTCGGGCCAGATCACCTGGCCGCGTAGCGCCTCCCGTCAGCGGATGCTGAACGGCGCCTGGTAGGGGCGGCCAAACGCGACGCCCGCCACCACGGCGCCGCTGGGGCGCAGGTGCAGCTTGCCTTCGCGCTTGTTGTTGCGGGTGTCGACGAAGGAGACCGGGCCTTCGACGAGCTCCAGGATGGACAGATCGGCCGGGGCGCCCAACAGCAGCGTGCCGTGCTTGGGGATGCGCCCGATCACCCGCGCCGGCGCGGTGGTGGCCATGCCCACCACCTCGGACAGCGAGAAGCCCAGGCCCAGCATCTTGCTCATCACCCACGGCAGGTAGGGCATGCCGGGCGTGTTGCCGGAGTAGACATGCAGGTCGGATGAGATGGTGTCTGGCGGGCAGCCTTGGGCGATGGCGGCCTCGGCAATGGTGTAGTCGAAACTGCCGCCGCCGTGGCCGATGTCGAACATGACGCCGCGCTTCTTGGCGGCCAGCGCGGCGGGCAGCAGCTTGCCGTCTTGCACGATGTTGGTGCCGTCGCCGGCGTTATTGGGGGCGCCGGAATAGCAGTGGGTGAGCACGTCGCCGGGGCGCAGGGCGTCGAGGATTTGCGACATCAGCGCGCGGTCGGCCACGCCGCCGATGTGGCACATCACTTTGGCCGGCACGCCGGAGCGCTCGCAGGCCTGGATGGCGCGCTTCAAAGGCTCCATGCCGTGGCGGGCGATGACGTTTTCGCTCATGCGCACCTTGACGCCCAGCACCATGTCGCTGTTTTCGGCCACCACGCGAGCGGCCGCATCGGGCTGCGCATAGTCGATGTTCATCAGCTCGGGCACGGGGAAGGTGGCCAGGCCGACGACGCCGATGTGCACAAAGGCAAACTGCCGCGTGCGCGAGGCCGGCACGATGAAGCGCCGGTAGGCGGCAAAGTTGTTGGCACCGGCGTCGCCCGCCGACACCACGGTGGTGGTGCACTGGTGGGCCACCAGTTCGTCGGCGGGAATGCCTATGGCTGAACCGTAGGGGTAGGTGTGGCAGTGCAGGTCGATCAAGCCGGGGGTGACGAGCTTGCCGGCCACGTCCATCACGCGCTGCGCGCGCTCGGGCGCGATGCTGGGCGCCACCGCTTCAATGAGGCCAAAGCGGATGCCGATGTCGCGTTTGCCGGACAGGCCCTGGCTGGGGTCCAGCACATTGGCGTTGCGGATCAGCAGGTCAAACTTGTCGGCCGGGCCCATGGCGGCGAGCACGGCACCGGGCAGGGTGCCCAGGGCCGCCAGGGACGCGCCGGCCTGGAAGAAATGCCGCCTGGAAAAGTTGTGCATGCTGGCCTCCTTGTGCTGAATGGAGCCGAGCAGACCTCGGCCTGGGAGGGATCACTGTGGGGACTGGCGCGGGGCAAGTCAAGCGGAGAATCCCGGCGCGGGCTCAGGGGGGTGATTGTGCGGCCATTTGCAGATGGCTGTCGGCCAGCCGTTCGTAGTCGGCCACCATGCCCTCGTAGCCCTGGATGAGTGATTTGCAATGCGTTGCCATGTTGGGGTTGCTGCGCTTGCCCTGCACCTGACGCTGGTAGGCCAGGATCATCTCGCGGTGCTCGGCGGCCTTGGCGCGCGCTGCGGTTGCCTCGCCTTGGAAATAGGCTGCCAGGGCTTCGTGGTCTGCGCGGCTGTGGGCGGCCGCTATCCGCTGGGGGAGCGATGGCTGCAGTGGCGGCGCAACGGCGGCGCAGCCGCTGAGTGCCATGCCGGCGAACAGCACGGCGGATGCGGTGCGCCGCGAACGATCAAAGTCTGTGCGCATGAGGGGCCTCCTGTTCGGAATCTGGTCATGCCATCATCGCCTGGCCAGGGGCGCAGGCACAGGGGCACAGGCTGCCTGGATGAGGGCGGGTTGATGTGTGTCAAGCCAGCGGCGGAGGCAGTGCGCACTGTTTGCGCTGAACCTGCCGCGTAGTACAGTGCGCGAGTTGCGCGGCCATGCGCTGGCCGCTGTCGCCAGTCAACCCCACCACGAATGGAAGCCGAGAACGCCATGCCCCTGAATGCCCAGCAACGCCAGCAACTGCGGCTGCAGTGCCGCACCCTGGTGCCCGGCTTTGCCACGCTGACACCGGCGCAGGAGTTTGTCGCGCTGGCCGCATGGTGCGCGGCGCGCGAAGGGCTGGTGCCCGAGGGCAGCGACACGCCGCAGCCGCTGCAGGATGTGTATGGCGACGGCGGGCTGGTGGCGCAGTTTGAGCGGCAGATTGCCACGCTGCTGGGCAAACCGGCGGCGGTGTTCATGCCCAGCGGGGTGATGGCGCAGCTGATTGCGGTGAAGCTGCATTGCGAGGCTGCGCGGCTGCCGCGCTTTGGCCTGGCGCCGCATTCGCACCTGGCGGTGCATGAGCAGGAGGCGGCGCAGGCGCTGTTTGGGCTGCACGGGGTGCCGCTGGGCCCGCGCCTGCGGCCCATTGTGGCGGCGGACCTGGCGGGCATGAAGCAACCGCTGGCCTGCGCGCTGGTGGAGCTGCCGGCGCGCGAGATTGGCGGGCAGCTGCCCACGTGGGACGAGCTGCAGGCGCTGAAAGACCAGGCGGGTTTGATGCGGCTGCCGCTGCACATGGATGGCGCGCGGCTGTGGCAGTGCCGGGCTTACTACCAGCGCAGCTTTGCCGAGATTGCGGACGGCTTTGCGTCGGTGTATGTGTCGATGTACAAGGATGTCGGCGGCATGGCGGGCGCGCTGCTGGCGGGGGAGGAAGACTTTGTGGCCCACGCACGGCTGTGGCAGCGGCGCATGGGCGGCAATCTGTACCAGCAGACGCCGCTGGTGGCCAGCGCGATGATGCGCTTTGAGCAGCGGCTGGCGCTGCTGGACGCCTGCTACCAACGCACGCTGGGGCTGGCGCAGGCGCTGGCGGCGTTGCCTGGTGTGCGGGTGAACCCGGCGGTGCCGCAGGGCAACATGCTGCATGTGCACCTGGACGCACCGGCCGATGCGCTGAACGAGGCGCGCGATGCGCTGGCGCAGGCCGAGGGCTGCTGGCTGATGGGTGCCGCGCGGCCTGCCGAGGTGCCGGGCTGGAGCATTGTGGAGGTGACGGTGGGGGACAACCTGCTGGCGCTGGAGGATGCGCAGGTGGTGGGGTGGCTGCAGCGGGTGCTGGTGCAGGCGCAAGGTGGGTAAGAACGAAGTGGGTACGCGCGAAGTGCGCTGTTTTTGCAACACTTGGCAGTTGTCCACACAAGATACATCACTGTTTGGGGCTGAGCGCTCCTACAATTCAAGGCAACTCTCCGCGACACCACGTCGTGTGCCCCAGGTGCCATAGACAGCCTGGGGGCGTCTGGATGGCAGACGAGAGCGCAGCAGCTCTGCTTGCTGTGCAGTGATTAGGTTAGAACTCTAAGCTACGTTCTGATTCAGCCCGCCTGGTGAAAGCCTGGCGGGTTTTTGTTTTTTGCGCGCTTGACGTGCAGGGCTTTTGGGGGAATTGCTGTGGGCCTTTTGGACATGTTCAACACCAGGCGCTTCATTCCCGACGCGCGACAGGGCTTACTGGGTTCACCGGATGATGAGGATGCAAGCGGCTCGCCAGAGTTTGCGCTGGGGGACCAAGCCGACGGGAACGCACTTCCTGATCGACAACGACGGCACGATTATCAGAGGGCAGGGCTTGATAAGTCGACCTGGCATGTGGGGCCGGTGCGATCGCGGGCGGAGGACGAAGGAACCTGGACGCCCGAGGAGAAGAAAAAGATGGTCTCACTTTCGAAGACATTGGCGCGACAGGTCCGGGTCGATATCAGACAGGTGCGATCCGGCCCAAAATCACAGCGCTGGAAGGGCCGACCATCTGGCGCCCTCCGAAGGCGGGCCACACACCAGAAGAGGTCGCGATAGTGATGGCGTATGTCGACGCGTTCAACGAAGCAATAGAAGGTGGCAGGATTTCTCCTACTGGCCGCGTTCCGACCGGTGGTGAAAGGGGGCAGAAATCCGCGGCAGATCGGAAGAGAGAACGAAGAAGGGCTGAAGCTGAAGGGACGCCATACAAGGACCATGCGGCCCATTTCCCTGACAGGACTTGGCTCAACGACACAGACCCCCTCAGTACCGAGACATTTCAGGACGAGTGAATAGCAGCCTTGGCGCGCAGTCGCAGCAGTACCCCATTGGTTTCAGGCCCAATGCGGCAATCTACTCCGAGGAGTGGTGACTTCCGGCATCCGAAGGCGTATTCTTATGCAAAGGACAAAGTACCAAGGGAAGATGATGAGCATCCATTGGAAACACGCAATCGACCATTTCTGTCACTGGAAGAAGACGTTGGCGGAGTTGGATACCAGCGGCCAGCAGGTGTTTGTCCCGCAGCGGCGGCCAGTTTCGCCAGACAAGGTGACAGAAGCCGAGCGCTTGGTTGGCACGGTTTTTCCGCAGGACTACAAGGATTTTCTGCGGCACTTTGACGGCTTCCGTGGTTTTTCGAATCTGCTGGACTTGTATGGCGCTACTGATGTCTTGCAAGGCAAGTCCGACGCGCTGCGCAAGCTGCCAAGGGTCATGGAATATCTCGCACACCACCGCCTTCGTGATGAAGACGTGGTGCCCATCGGGGCTGATCCAGACCAGACAACCATCATGATGCTCTTCTCGCCGACCTCACGTATCCAGCCCAGCGGTGTGTTCGTGATTGAACCAGACGACTGGCCGACTGCCGCCAGGTCGTTTGCTGTCTTCTTCATAATGCTGACTGAAGGAATGGAACGGGCCGTGGTGGAGGGTGTGGGGAAAATGCGACTCGAAAACTGGCATGCGGCCAACGACGAGTGACGGTTTATTTTTGAGCCTTTTGCTGTATAAGGTCTTGTTAAAAAAGTGCAGTTATCCACACAAGATACATCACACTTTTTTTGCAATCGTCCTATACTTCTTTTCATCAACCCCGCGACACAGTGTCGTGCGACTCAGGAGCCACATGGCTGCCTGAGCACGCCTGACAGATAGCAATCGCGAGACTGGTTGAGTTGACCAACATCTGAAACCCGCCCGGCGCAAGCCCGGCGGGTTTTGCTTTTTTTCGTCCGCCGCGCCTTCGCCACCCAACGCTCCACGCACGCCTATTTGAACGACTGGTGGGCTGGGTGCAAGCCGGCGGGCAATCTTTTCTGTTTTGTGTTGTCACCCATGACTGTTGTTGCCATTTCTGCCGGGAAGAAGACCAGGGCCAAGGCCCCTGTTGCCGCCAAGACAGTGGCGAAGAAACCTACGGCAAGGAAGAGCAGCAAGGCGCTGCCGGAGCTGAACGAACACATCCTGCGCGCATTTGCGCTGGCGGGGGGAGATGCCTACCTGGCCAAGGTTGCGGAGAGCCACCCGTCCGCATTCTTGAGCCTGCTGGTGAAGGTGCTGCCGCTGCAGCTGGCGGACGAGGGTGCTGGTGCGTTGCACATCGGGAAGGTTGAGCGTGTCATCGTCCACCCTAAGGCTTGAGACGCCGGCGGTGTTTGAGCCGCTGTTGCACCCGGCTCGCTACAAGGGCGCGTATGGGGGGCGGGGCTCGGGCAAGAGCCATTTCTTTGGCGAGCTGCTGCTGGAGCGCAGCATTGCGGCCAAGGTGGATGCGGTGTGCGTGCGCGAGGTGCAGAAGAGCCTGGAGCAGTCGGTGAAGAAGCTGCTGGCGAGCAAGATTGCGGCGCTGAACGCCGGCGCCTACTTCACGGTGCAGGACGCCAAGATCAAGAGCGTGCACGGCGGGGTGATCATCTTTCAGGGCATGCAGGACCACACCAGCGATTCGATCAAGAGCCTGGAGGGCTATGACGTGATGTGGGCGGAGGAGGCGCAATCTTTAAGCCAGCGCAGCCTGGACCTGATGCGGCCAACGATCCGCAAGCCGGGCAGCGAGCTGTGGTTCAGCTGGAACCCGCGCCATGCCACGGACCCGGTGGATGCGCTGTTGCGCGGCGACAAGTTGCCGCCGGGGGCGGTGGTGGTGCGGGCCAACCATGCGGACAACCCCTTTTTGCCCGATGTGCTGCGCGACGAGATGGCGTATGACCGTGGCCGCGACCCCGACAAGTACCAACACGTGTGGCTGGGTGGCTATGTGCGCAACAGCGAGGCCCGTGTGCTGCGCAACTGGATCGTGCAGGAATTTGAGGCGCCACCGGGGGCGGTGCACCGGCTGGGGGCGGACTGGGGCTTCAGCGTGGACCCGAGTGTGCTGGTGCGCTGCCACATCGATGGCCGGCGCCTGTATGTGGACTATGAGGCCTACCAGGTGGGCTGCGAGATTGACAACCTGCCGGAGCTCTTTTTAAGCGTGCCGGAGGCGGAGAAGTGGCAGATCACCGCGGACAGCAGCCGACCGGAAACCATTAGCTACATGAAAAAGCATGGGTTCCCCCGGATGAACGCGGCCGTGAAGGGCCCGAAGAGCGTGGAAGAGGGTATCGAGTTCCTGCGCAGCTTTGACATCGTGGTGCACCCCAGGTGCGTGCACACGATAGACGAGCTGACGATGTACAGCTACAAGACCGACCCGCTGACGGGCGCGGTGCTGCCGCTGCTGCAGGACGCGGACAACCATGTCATCGACGCGCTGCGGTATGCGTGCGAGGGGGCGCGGCGGGCGGGGGCTGCCCCCGGCGCCGCGGACAAGGCAGCAGCGTTTCGGCCGGCGCCGCAGCCCGGGGGGTGGATGGCCTAGGGTCAGTGAACCTGGGGCGAAGCCGGTGCGGCAGGTGCAGTGCTGTTTTGCGCGGCCTGCGCGATCTGCGCGGCCAGGTTCTGCGCGAGGTCGGCTGTGACCAGAAAGCGGACTTCTGAGGACTTGCCGTTGGAAAAACGGGTGGCAAACACCAGCTCGACACCGCCGATGAGCTTGCCTTCGTGGTCCAGCCGGACGCTGTTGGCTTCGAATTTCTCCAGGGGGTAGCGTGTGGTTTCTGTCATGGTTGATCACCTAATTGGAAGAGTTTGTGTCGCTGCTCGATGCTCGGAGCAAGTGGCGATGATTATCCCAGCAATTCGCATATGAACATGGACGACAACGAAGCCGAAGACCACGGCGGCCGTGAGCCACCGCGTGAGGACGACGATGTGCTGCAGCAGGCCAAGGATGCGCTGAAGCGCGCCATGGACGCCGAGGCGCGCAACCGCAGCAACTGGCTGGAGGACGTGCGTTTTGCGCGGCTGGGCGAGCAGTGGCCGGAGGCGGTGCGCCGCCAGCGCGAGCTGCAGGGGCGGCCGTGCCTGACCATCAACCGGTTGCCGGCCTTCATACGCCAGGTGACGAACAGCGCGCGGCAGAACAAGCCGGCCATCAAGACGCACCCGGTGGGCGATGGGGCGGACGAGGCGACCAGCAAGATACTGAACGGGTTGATACGCAACATCGAGATCAGCAGCAATGCCGATGTGGCGTATGACACCGCGCTGGAGCATGCGGTGACGGGGGGCTTTGGCTACCTGCGGGTGGGCACGGAGTATGCCGGCGACGATGCGTTTGACCAGGAGATACGCATTGAGCGGGTGGCGAACCCGCTGACGGTGTTTGGCGACCCGGATTGCATGGATGCGGATTCGGCCAACTGGAACGTGGCCCTTGTGACGGAGCTGCTGCACAAGGACGATTTCAAGAAGCGCTGGCCGGATGCTCAGGCGGCGGACTTTGAGGCCGACGCGCGCGACAAGGATCGCCAGTGGTTCACCGACGACATGCTGCGCGTGGCCGAGTACTGGACGCGGGAGCAGGTGCCGGCGACCATCCACCTGCTGAGCAATGGCGCGGTGATGGACGATGCGGCGCTGGAGGCGGCGCAGCCGCTGCTGGAGGTGCAGGGGGTGACGGTGGTGCGCCAGCGCGAGACGCTGACGCACCGGGTGACGCAGCACATTGTGAGTGGCGCGGAGGTGCTGGAGACGAATGCCTGGGCGGGCCGCTACATACCCATTGTGCCGGTGTATGGGGACGAGGTGATTGTGGAGGGCGAGCGGCACCTGCTGAGCCTGGTGCGCTTTGCGCAGGACCCACAGCGCATGTTCAACTACTGGCGCACGGCCAGCACGGAGCTGGTGGCGCTGGCGCCGAAGGCGCCGTTTGTGGGGGCGAAGGGCTCGTTTGCCAGTGATGCGCACAAGTGGGGCACGGCCAACACGGACCCCCATGCCTACCTGGAATATGACGTGGTGGAAGGTGCCATGCCGCCGCAGCGCCAGCCGTTTGCCGGGCCGCCGGCCGGTGCGCTGCAGGAGAGCCTGAACGCCAGTGACGACATGAAGGCGATCATGGGGTTGTTTGACGCCTCTCTGGGGGCGCGCAGCAACGAGACCAGCGGCATTGCGATCAGCCAGCGCAAGCGGCAGGGGGACATGTCGACCTTCAACTTTCTGGACAACCAGGCGCGGGCGTTGCGGCACCTGGGGCGCATTCTGGTGGACTTGATACCGCGGGTGTACAACACGGCGCGCATTGTGCGGGTGATGCATGAGGACGGCACGAACGAGCGCGTGCAGGTGAAGCCGCAGCCGCAGCCGCCACAGATGCAGGCGCCCCAGGGGCAGCCGCCGCAAGTGCAAGCCCCGCAGCCGGTGGACGACGCCACGCCGCAGGAGATGCAGACCCGGCTGGCGGGCCTGGCCCGGGTGTATGACCTGACGGTGGGCAAGTACGACGTGACGGTGGACACGGGGCCCAGCTACCAGAGCAAGCGGGAAGAGGCGGCGCAGCAGATCATGGATTTCATCCATGCCTACCCGCCGGCCGGGCCGCTGGTGGGCGACCTGCTGGCCAAGAACCTAGACTGGCCGGGCGCGGACGACATGGCCAAGCGGCTGCACGCGATGCTGCCGCCGCAGATTTTGGGGCCGAACCAGGCGGGCGACCAGGTGCGCCAGCAGATGGGCGCGCAGATGCAGCAGATGGACCAGCATGCGCGTGAGGCGGTCGGGGCGCTGAAGCAGCAGCTGCAACAGCTGGCCGGGCAACTGCAGCAGGCGCAGCAGCAGCTGGCGGCCGGGCAGCAGGACAAGGCGGTGGAGGCGAAGAAGCTGCAGATAGACGGCTTCAACGCCGAGACCAGCCGGCTGAAGGTGCTGGGCACCGCGCTGACGCCGCAGGCGGTGCAGGCGCTGGTGTGGCAGACGGTGCGGGAGGCGCTGGCCATGCCGCTCGCAACCCCTGGCGTGAGCGAGCGACCCGCGCCAGAGGCCATGAATGGCGGCGCCATGGCGTCTGCCGTACCCGAACATGGCGCACCGGGTGCGCCTGTGCCGCTCGCCTGAGCGGTTTTTTTGGGCCTCGCAGGAGGCCTTTCAACCCTAAGAGGCCCCGCAAGGGGCTTTTTGCTTTCATGGAGCATCAGATGCCCGAAACAGATCAACCCGGCCCCGGCCAGGAATCTACCCCCGCCACCCCACCCGCTGGTGAACAGGACGAGGCCCTGTTGCATGCGGAGGCCGACACCGACGATCCATCCACCGCCGACCCGGACGACCCAGCCGGCGAGGAGGACGCGGAAATCGAGGTGGACGGCAGGAAGTTTGCACTGCCCAAGACGGCTGCACAAAAGCTGCAGCAAGAGCGCATGCGCATGGAGGACTACACCCGCAAGACGCAGGAAGTCGCCGAGCAGCGCCGGGCCATCGAAACGGATGCGGTGCAGCTTCGGCAACGTGAGGCGGACGCCGCCGCCCACTTGCAGGAGATTGCCCAGGTGATTGCGATCGACAACCGGCTCAGGCAGCTGAGCCAGGTCGATTTCGACGCGCTGGCATCTCACAACCCGGTCGAGGCCATGAAGCTCGACAAGGCAATTCGCGATCTGCAGCAGGCCCGGCTGGGGATAGCGAACACCGTGACTCAGCGACAGCAGCAATTGCTCAGCCAGCGCCAGCGGGATGCCGCCAAGGCCATGGCCGAAGGTGTTGCCGTGCTTGAGCGGGAGATACCGGGCTGGAGCGAGAAGACCGGCAAGGCTTTGCGCGACTACATGGTGGGCAAGCTGGGCGCCAAGCCCGAGCGCCTGCAAGGTCTGGCAGAGCCGGCGCTGGTGCTGGCCATGCACAAGGCCAAGCTGTACGACGAGCTGCAGGCCCGGCAGGCCGCCAAACCCAAACCGCAGGCGCAGCAAGCGCCGGTCACCCGCATCACGGCAAAGCAATCTGGCACCGTGCGCGACCCGGACAAGCTGAGCACCGAGGACTGGGTGAAGTGGCGCAACCAGCAAGTACGCACGCAGAGCCAGGCACAACGCGGCCGGCGCTGATGACCAACACCTTTTTTCCTTATGGAGCATTGAACCATGGCTAACGCCCTTTTGACCCCCACGCAAGTGACGCGCGAAGCGCTGCGCGTGCTGCACCAGAAACTGAACTTTGTCGGCAACATCAACCGGCAGTATGACGATAGCTTTGCCAACAGCGGGGCCAAGATTGGCTCGCAGCTGAAGGTGCGGCTGCCCAACCAGTACACGGTGCGCACCGGCGCCACGCTGGCGGCGCAGGACACGCCGGAGAACTGGGTGACGCTGAATGTGACCACGCAAAAGGGCGTGGACCTGAACTTCACCAGCGTGGACCTGACGCTGAGCCTGGACGACTTCAGCAAGCGTATTCTGAACCCGGCGATGTCGGTGCTGGCGGCCAACATCGAGGCCGATGCGCTGAGCATGGCGCTGGACGTGTACAGCAACGTGAACAACATCGGCAGCGCGCTGACGATGAACAAGCTGCTGACCGGCCGCAAGGCGTTGAACGACAACCTGGCGCCGATCGACAACCGCCGCAAGGCGCTGCTGAACACGCAGGACAACGTGGACCTGGTGGATGCGCTGAAGGGCCTGTTCCAGGACAGCGAGGCGATCAGCGAGCAGTACAAGGAAGGCATGATGGGCCGCACGGCCGGCTTTGACTTTTATGAGAACACGCTGATCCCGACGCAGACCACAGGCACCGCACTGAGCGCCACCACCTACACGGTGAGCGGCGCCGGGCAGACGGGCAGCACGCTGGCCGTGGCCACGGGCGCGACGACCTTCAAGAAGGGCGACATCATCACGCTGGCGGGCTGCAACCGGGTGCACCCGGAGACCAAGGCCGACACCGGCGTGGCGCAGCAGTTTGTGGTGACAGCGGACTACGCTGGCGGCGCGGGCAACCTGGCGATCAGCCCGCCCATCTTGCCGGTGGGCCAGACGGTGACGATTGGCGGTGTGGTGTATGGCGCTGGCACGGCCAATGTGCTGACCTCGCCGACCAACGGCGGCGCGATCACCAAGGTGGGTGGCGCTGGCGCGGTGTACAAGCCCTCGCTGCTGTTCCATGAGGACGCCTTCACCTTTGCCACGGCGGATCTGCAGATGCCGCAGGGGGTGGACTTTGCGTCGCGCCAGGTGCTGGATGGCATCAGCATGCGCATCGTGCGGCAGTACGACATCAACAACGACAAGTTCCCGACCCGGGTGGATGTGCTGTATGGGTACCAGACGCTGCGGCCGCAGCTGGCTTGCCGCTTGTTGAACAACTGAGCAGTTGCCAGCAATGGCGCTTTTGGAAAGGGGCTTCGGCCCCTTTCTTTTTGGAGCATCACATGGAATTTCAGGAATACCCCAAGGCCCTGTACCGCAATGGCGAGTACACGGCGGTGCCGGGATTTGACGAGGAGCAGGCCATGCGCGCTGAGGGCTGGGCGGACTGGCACAGCGACCAGGCGCAGATGGCCGTGGCTGCCGCTGGCTCTGTTGAGCAGCTCGGGCCGGCTGACGGCTCGACCAGCAGTGAGGCGAACAACATCGCTGCGCCCAAGAACAAGGGCGGCCGCCCGCGCAAGGCGGAATAAATGGCCATCGGCACGTATGCACAGCTGCAGACGGCGGTGGCCAACTGGCTGCACCGCGCGGATCTGGGGCCACAGGTGCCGGACTTCATCACCATGGCGGAGTCGCGCCTGAACCGGCGACTGAACCTGCGCATCATGGAGACGGATGCCGCGCTGACCACCACGCCGGGCTCGCGCTATGTGAGCCTGCCGGCGGACATGGACACACCCATCGCGCTGTGGCTGGAGACCTGGCAGCCGCGCCAGAAGCTGACCAACCAGTTGCCCGAGCAACTGCAGGTGGACGCGGCCACGCCCGGTGTGCCGGTGTATTGGGCGGTGGACAACGCGCAGATTGCCTTTCAGCGGCCGGCGGCTCAGGCCTATGGCCTGACGTTTCGCTACCGCAGGAAGTTTGCGCTGAGCGATGCGGCGCCGACGAATGCGCTGCTGACGCAGTACCCGGATGTGTACCTCTACGCCACGCTGCTGGAGGCCGCGCCTTATCTGCGCGACAACCCCAGCATTCCGCTGTGGCAGGACAGGCTGGACCGGGCGGTGAAGGAGATCCAAGCGAATGACGCCGACACCCGCGCGCTGGCGCCGCTGGTGACCGAGTTTGGTGCGCTGGGGATGGGACGGCGCCGCTTCAACATCAATGCAGGGTAACAACCAGGGGTTTGACCATGAGCCTTGAAAGCGCAACCTATATCAACCAACTGGTGGCCACCAACCCGACGGCGGCCGACCCGAAGAGCCAGGGCGACGACCATCTGCGGCTGCTGAAAGGCGTGCTGCAGGCGCAGTTTCCCAACCTGGGGGCGGCGGCGGTGACGGTGCTGGCCAGTGAGCTCAACGCCCTGGCGGGCATCAGCTCAGCGGTGCAAACGCAGCTGAACGCCAAGGCGCCGCTGGCCAGCCCGGCGCTGACTGGCACGCCCACGGCGCCCACCGCAGCGGCGCTGACCAGCAACACGCAGATTGCCAGCACGGCGTATGCCGATGCCGCGGTGGCGGTGGAGGCGGGGCTGCGCGTGGCGGCCGACGCGCTGAAGGCGACCAAAGCGGGAGATGTGTACACCGGCACGCACGATTTTGGCGGCGCGAGCTGGGTGCGGGTGCCGCTGCCGGCCTCTGGCAATGACGCGGCGAGCAAGTTTTACGTGGACAGCGCGGCCATGAGCCCGGTGCTGCCGGGGCAGCCTGGTGGCAGCACGCCGTACGCGCTGATCTCGGTCAACGGCATCGCGTCGTGGGTGGCGGGGCTGGCGCCGGATTTTCTTTTGATGAACGCAGGAGTAGTTTGAATGTCTTCCAACGCGCAGTACGCATCCGTTCCCCGGTTGGGGTTGGCCAGCATCACCGCGGGCGACAGCTCGCGCAGCGCGCCCACGCAGGCCGCCACCGTGTTCACGGCGGGCGCGGGGGGCTCGCGCATTGACCGCGTGGCCGCCCAGGTGGGCGGCACCTCCATGGCCACCACGCTGCGCCTGTGGCTGCACAACGGCAGCGCCTACACCTTGTGGGCGGAAGCCACTTTCCCGTCGGTGACGCCAACGGCCGCGCAGGCGGCGCCGGCGGTGGTGCTGACGTCTACCAACTCACCGCTGTTCCCCCTGGTGCTGCCGGCTGGCTACAGCCTGCGCGCCAGCGTGAACGACACCCAGCTGACCCAGGCGGCGCAGGCGGACTCGCTGGTGGCCAGCGCCACCATCAATGGTGTGGCGGTGCTGGGCAACGCCCGGTTTACAGTGACGGCTGCCAACACCACAGCGGTGGCGGCGGCGCAGTCCACCGCCGGTGCGGCGCCGTTGACGCTGACCGCTACGCCGTACGCCCCAGTAACGCCCAGTGTGGTGACGCTGACCAGCGGCGGCAATGTGTCGGCAGTGAACTTCACGCTGACGGGGACGGACGCCAGTGGCACGGTGATTTCGGAGGTGCTGTCCGGCCCGAATGTGAACACGGTCTACAGCACCAAGGCCTATGCCTGTGTGACCAGCATCGTGAGCAGCGCTGCCGTGGGCAGCAACACGTCGGCGGGCACAGCGGCTTCGGTAGGGCTGCCCACGCTGCCGGCCAAGATCACCATCACCTCGGCGGCCAATGTGTCGGCCGTGAACTTCACGATACGCGGTGTGGACGCCTCCGGTGCCAATGCTACGGAGGTGCTGTCGGGGCCGACGGCCGGCGCCACGGTGACGAGTGTGAACACCTACAAGGCGGTGGCTTACATCAGCAGCAGCGGCGCTGCGGCCACCACCATGGTGGGCACGCCGGCGCTGGTGTCAGCCATCGCTGTGACGGCCAACGGCGGGGACTTCTGACCATGAACAACGGACTGTTTGGCCAACCGGCCGGGCCGGCCGCAGCCGTGCCCACGCTGACGGGCACGTATTCGGACAGCATGGCCCTGTCGGCGGCGATGCCCAGCTGCATCAACCCGACGTTCACGGTCAACAACAAATCGGTGTGGCTGCCAGACGCGACGGTGCTGAAGGCCGGCGGCACCCTGCTGTGCAACAACCCCAGCGGCAGCAATGCCTATGCGCTGCGGCGCTGGGACGGCACGCTGGTGTGCAATGTGCTGCCAGGCTGCACTGCGATGGTTTCGCTGCTGGACAACAGCATGCCACGCGGCAGCTGGAAGTGCATGAACTTTGGCCCCGGCGGCGGCTGCCCCATCGTGGGCACCAGCATGGGCGGCGGCGCACCCTACATGATGCCGGTGCAACTGAATGACAACGCCTGGGTCACCGCGGACGCCAACACGCTGGCGGTGATAGACACCGCCACCGGCACGGTGGCCAAGACGGTGGGCAATTTCATCGCCGCTGTGGCGATCAACAGCAGCACGTTTGTGGCCTTTGCGTTCAGCAACCCCACGCTGACCGGCTATGTGTGCACGTTTGCAAACGGCGTGCTGACGGTGGGGGCGGCGCAGAACAAGACGGTGACGGCGTCAACGCTCACGAACCTCACGAACACCTTCCCGGTGGCTGTGGAGCCGGTGCCGGCGGCGGGGGGCGGTGTGTTTGCGATTGCGCTGGGCTACAGCAGCGGCGTTCTGGCGGTGACTGCGGGGCAGGTTGTGGGTAGCACAGTGGTTTGGGGAGTGGAGAGCGTCCTGGCCAACATTGCCCAACCCTACATGACCATCGGCGGCAGCAGCATGGTGTTTGACGGGACGCATGGGTATATTGCGTATAACTCGTTTAATGGGTCGGCGACTTATAACTGCGTGTGCCTGTCGTTCAATGTGAGTGGGACTGTAGTTACGGTTGGCGCGTCTACTGGAATTTACAGTGGCTCCACTGGTTCCTGGTACACCGTCCCGTGTGCCAACATCTGTAACGGTAGCATCGCCTGTAGTTACAGCGACAATGGATTGCTATCTTTTCGGGCCTCAACGCTCGCGTATCCGTCTTTGACATTTGGGGCAAATACAGCGGGTACTTCAGTATCTTCGGGGCCAAATGGTGGAGTGGTCCGAAGAATCAACCTAACTTCCTCCACGTTTGCACTAGTTCCATGGAGTGCTAACACAAATAGCGGAGCCACTATCGCGCAGTTCAGCGTCTCTGGGACGAGTATCAGTCTACTGAATTTCCCTTCGCTGTCGAACGACTGTTCCTCGCTTTGGTACGACAAGACGACGCAGCGGATTTATTCGCTGCGGCCAACATCGCCCAATTATTCGTTGAGTAGCGGAGGCTTCATCAAGAGTTTCACGCCTCAGATCATTGCGAAGTACAGCGATTGGACAACCACCACAATTCCTTGGGGATCTGATGGCAAGGCTGCGCCTTTGAATCTGCAACTCAACGGCACTGTGCCGAATGCTTACAGCACGGGTAACGCAGATAGCTTCCAGCAGTTTGCAAATGCTGGAGGTGTGGTGGTGTTTTCAAGCCCAGACCAATCCGGTGGTACTTTTGGAAACCCCAACAACCAGCGCGTTGACGTTCTCAGTCCGTATGGTGCGCACCTGGGTAGCTATGGCTCTGCATTGTTGTATCCCGGTTTGCTTAGCGGCAGCGGTTTGTCTATGAGCGGCGCTCGCGGTGATAACTTTGGATTGAATTTCAACCGCATGGCATCTGTGTCGGCCAATACGGGGATGATTACCGAGCTTGTTGTGGCATGAATGCTGAATTCAGCTGACTCGATGTAAGTAGAGCCAACTTAAGCCACATTTCCATAAGGGCCACCCCATTTTTGAGGTGGCCTTTTTCTCTTCGGTTGCATTTACATGAGCCTCACCCAATTCCCCAATACCTCTGGCGGCATCAACCTCGACCTGTCGCCGGAAGAGTTGCCGGCGAACACCCCTGGGGTAGCGATGGCTTGGAATGGGAGCACGCAAAACATGCGCTTTGCGGATGGCTATGCGGCGCGGTTTCGCGGGTTTTCACAGATCTTCGGCGACCCGGTGGTCACGCCTTACTTTTTGACGCCGTATGCCACTGCCACCGCACGCTATTGGGTGCATTGTGGGGTGGCCAAGGTGTATGCCGACGATGGTGCAGCGCGCACGGACATCACGGGCGCCGCCCCTACGGGGGCCATTGACGACCGGTGGACGGGTGGCAGTCTGAACGGGGTGCTGGTGCTGAACAATGGGGTGGACAAACCCATGTACTGGGGCGGCACAGGCACCTTGGCGACTCTGCCTGGCTGGGGCGCGACCTGGAAGGCCCACAGCATCCGGCCGTTCAAGAACTTCCTGATCGCGCTGCGCATCACCAAAGGTGCGACGCTGTACCCGCACATGGTGAAGTGGAGCGACATTGCGGTGCCGGGCGCCATTCCCACCAGCTGGGATGAAGCCAACCCGGCGCTGGATGCGGGCGAGAATGATCTGGCGGAGACGCCGGACCTGCTGGTGGATGGCCTGCCGCTGGGTGACAGCTTCATCGTCTACAAGGAGCGCTCGATGTACGCGATGACGTATGTTGGCGCGCCTTACATCTTCCGCTTCCAGCGGCTGCCGGGTGAGTCGGGCATCCTGGCGCGGGGTTGCGTGGTGGACACACCGCTGGGGCATGTGGTGCTGACGGCAGGTGACGTGGTGCTCAATGCGGGCCAAGGGCCGGTGAGCATTGCCAACGCGCAGGTGCGCAACTACATCTTCACCACCATCAACAGCACGCTGTACCAGCGCGCTTTTGTCTGCAAGAACCCGCAAAAGAATGAGGTGTGGGTGTGCTTTCCCACGGCCGACAGCACGGTGTGCAATGTGGCAGCGGTGTGGAACTGGGTGGACCGCACCTGGGCCGTGCGCACGCTGACCGGTGCCACCTATGGCGCCCACGGCCAGGTTCCCACAGGTTCAGGGGCGGACACCTGGGGCAGCGATGGCAGCCCGTGGGACACCGATGACAGCGCCTGGACGGAGAACGAATACTCGCCGGCCGAGGCGCGGTTGCTGCTGACGCACAGCACGCCCAAGATATCGCTGGCGGACAGCGGCACGCTGGACCTGGGGGCGCCCATCACCGCGGTGCTGGAGCGCACGGGCATGGCGCTGGATGACGCCAACCTGGTGAAGACGGTGAGGAACGTGTTGCCGCGCATTGATGGCCCCAGCGGCCAGGTGATCCAGGTGCAGGTGGGTGCCAGCATGTTGCCGGACGTGGCGCCCACTTACAGCGCGCCGGTGAACTTCACGGTGGGTGAAAGCCGGCAGGTGGATTGTTTTGCCACAGGGCGGTTTCTGGCCATCCGGTTCAGCAGCGGCGGCTACCCTCGCTGGCGCATGCGCAGCTTTGATGTGGCGTATGAGGATGTGGGGTTGTACTGATGGCCGTTGGCATCTGAACACTTGGAGTAAGCATGGAACCTAACCTGTTGGGCGCGTTGGCCGACCCAGAGTTTCGGCGTGATGTGGCGGCGGGCCTGTTAGACGCGGGAAACAGGGGCGTGACAGCCAACGTATTGGGATTGCCCATCGATTCCGCAACGGGTCTGCTGAATGCCGGAAAAATGGCGATAGGGTATCTCGGCCACAAGGCGGGTTTGCTGAATGCGGACCAGATGCCTCAGCCTGTTGAAAGGCCGATGTTGGGCAGCGAGTGGTGGGGCGACCAGATGCACAGGGCTGGTGTCGTGTCGGGCAACAGGAATCCGGTGGCGGAGTTGCTGGCTGGGCTTGCGTTACCCGCTGCTTGGCAAAAGGCAGGGCCGGCCTTGCATGCAACGGAGCAGGCGGCCAGCGCTGCCTTGGCCAGGGCACGACAGAACATGCAGGGGACGTCGATACCGGGTGCCAAAGCTTCGGTAGCCGAGGTTGAGCCTGGGAGTTTAGCTATCAATACCGTAGCTAATGCGGTTGAAAATTCAAGCAGAAATGCTAAAATGAACACCCTCAAGCCACTGCCGCAAAGGGATTTCAGCCATGACTACCCCCAAGGAGCCGCAGGCCAGCCCGGAGACCGTCTCCAGTTCACCATTGACGGAGACCCCATCGAACCAGGAGCGCTTGTCGTCGGACGCAAAGTGGTTGGCGGCATGGATCAAGCAGCAACCGCCGCCGACGCCGCAAGCCTTGCAAAGGCTCTTGGAGTCCAATCGCAAGAAGTATCCGCATCTCGACTGGCCGGAGACCTGGGACGATACGTAGCGACGCGAGGTTTGGACGGCGGTGTCGCCAAGGATATCTTCCTGAGAAATAACTTGGACGACAACAGTCGTGCCAACGTTTTTTCGCATGAGCTTGGTCATGCACTGGACGATGCATTGGCAGGGCGGTATGCCGCTGGTGGCTCCAAGATGTCATCCCAAGGGCTGACCGATCCGTTGGCGGAACTGTATTCCGATCTGAACACAACGCTGTGGGCATCCCATTGGCGTAAGGGCGCGACGCCCAAGAGCCAAGGCTACCCTCCGTCGGAGAGGGACGCCGAGCGATGGGCCGAAGCCTTTCGCGCCTACCTTCAGAATCCCAATGAATTGAAGGCCCGCTTTCCTGAGGTGGCCAGGCGGATTCGCCACGCCGTGAATACCGATCCCAATCTCAACGGCGTCATCCAGTTCAATTCGGCGGCGGGCCTGGGGTTGGGACTGGGCTCGGGGTTGCTCGATAACCCATCGCCTGACCGGTAGTTTTGCCTGCAGGGCGCTGCTCAGGCACCTTTTTCAGGAGTAATGCGGATGGCGCAATACCTTCCCGGCGTGGTGCCGCAGGGCGCTGCTGAGCTGCCGGCTTTTCTGGCGCAGGAACTGACCAAGATGGCGCAGGCGCTAGCCACGCCGAATGAATTTTTGCAACTGAGCACGTTGTACGCCGTGCCGCGCAAGCCACGCGAGGGCATGGTGGTGCTGGCGGATGGCAGCAGTTGGAACCCCGGCTCTGGAGCTGGTGCGTATGTGTATCGCGGTGCTGCGTGGCACCTGTTGGGATAGGAGAAGAGATGTCATATGAAAACACCGCATGGAAGCTGGTCGATGGGCAGTGGACATACACGGGCGATATGCCAGCTGGTCATACGCAGGAATCATTGCGCGCCTTGAATGGCTTTGACAACCCCGCATCTGGCGGTTTGATGGGGGGCAATTTGGGCTTTGGTGGCGTAGACCCCGCACACCAATACGATTACCTGAACGGCAGCAACCTTGGCCCGGCACCGGGGACTGGCACGCGGGACATCCACGGCGCTAGCCGGGCCACGAACTGGGTGGGCACCGACGGACAGTACTATGGCCCGCCGGGCACGCAAACCATGGCCGGGTGGAATGGCTACGGCTACGACACCGCCGGCGCCACCGGCACCACCGGTACCACTGGCGGCGGCAGCGGCTCGGGCGGCGAGACTGCAGGTTACAACGGTGGTGGCGGATTTCAGACCTACACCGGCGCACCCAGCAACACCACGGGCTGGCAGACCAAGGGCGGCTACAACTTCGACACCATGCCGCAGTCTCAAAAGGACTATGTGGGCCAGTTCATCAACGGGCTGATGAATGAAGACCCGGCCAAGGCCAAGCAGGACTACCTGAACGCCCAGCGCGACTTCGGCTTCAGCGATGACCTGTTTTCGAAGTTCACGTCCATGTATGGCAACAAGGGCTTCACCGGGGAACAGATATCGGCCTGGAAGGGGCCTGCGCCGGCGCCGCCACCTGCTGGCCCGACCACGCAGCCGACGGCGCAGCCTTCGCGGATGGACACCTACCTGGACAACCGCATGGGCGCGGGCGCGCCCGCACTGCAGGGCTACCAGAAGAACCCTTACCTGGACGATATGGCCATGGGGCTGACCCGCCAGGCCAATGACAACTGGACGCGCAACATCGACCCCAGCATTCGCAGCGGCGCCATGGCCGCTGGCGGCTTTGGCGGCAGCCGCCAGGGCGTGGTGGAGGCCAATGCGCTGAATGACTGGAGCAAGAACCTGGGCGATTCGCTGACCAACCTGTATGGCAACGACTACCAGCAAAGCATGAGCCGCAACCTGCAGAAGTACCTGGGTGACCAGCAGTACGACCTGGGCCTGGGCAACCTGGCGCTGGGCAACCAGAACAGCCTGCAGAACTACACGCTGGGGCTGGGCAACCTGGACCTGGGCTATCGGAACGCCAACAACAATTACGACCTGGGCTTGCGCAACAACGCGCTGGGCTACTACAACGGCGCCAACAGCTATGACCTGGGCTTGCGCAACAACGACCTGGGCTATGCCAACCTGGACGCGCAGATCTCGCAGAACAATTTCAACAACCGGCTGGCCGGCGCCAATTTCGGCATGAATGCCTGGCAGGCCGGACAGGCCAGCAACAACAACGCCACCAACATCGCCACGCTGCTGCAGAACATGCCCATGCAGTATTGGTTGCAGTTCATGAATGCGGCCAACAGCGCCGGCGGGCTGGGAGGCACTACCACGGGCGAGTCCAACACCAGTGGCAATTGGGCATCCGGGGCGCTCAGCGGCCTGCAGACGGGTGCCAACATCCTCAACCTGAAGGGGCGCACCGGATGAAAGTGGACTATGGGAAATCCGGCCTGATGTTTCCCCTGGTTCAGCGGATCGAGCGGCTGGCGGAGCATATCGGGGCGGGCGAGCAGGTGGATCTGCAGACCACGCATGTCACGGGTGGCGGCATGTACGCGCGCAGCTTCATTATTCCTGCGGGAGTCGCCGTGGTGGGCGCTACCCACAAGAAGGATCACCTTGACGTAATGCAGGGTGACGTGTCGTTCACGACCGGTGATGGACTCAAGCGGTTGACGGGCATGCATGTCTTGTCCACCAAGGCGGGAGCCAAGAGGGTGGGTTTCGCCCATTCGGAGACGAAGTGGACCACCATCGTCCGCACGGAGCTGACCGACATCCACGCCATCGAAGAGGAGTGCGTGGTGGAGGCCGAGCAATTGCAAACGCGCCGCCTCGAAATCGAGCGGCGCCAGATTTTTTCTTTGAAGGAGTGAACATGTCATTCGGACTTTCGGCTACTGCGATTGGAGTGGGGGGGGCATTGCTGGGCGCCATCGGGTCGTCCAAGGGCCAATCACAGACCCAGAACAGCACGCGAGAGCCCTGGGGCCCGGCGCAGGATTGGATCAAGAGCAACATGGCCAACGGCCAGCAACTGCAGGGCTGGTACCAGCAGCACCCCTTCAACGCGCTGCAGCAGGCGGGCTACCAGAACACGTTCACTGACGCCGACCAGTTCCGCGCCCAGGTGCTGCCAGGCTTGCTGGATTTCGCCAACGACGCGATGGGTGGGCAGTACCAGCGCCAGCGCGGCGGTTCGCCGGGCGCCGGTGCGGGCTATGGCGGCGCGGTGGTGCCGGGTGGCTACAAACCGGGCACGGGGCGGGTGTTTGCGTTGGCGCCGGGGCAGCGCTTCGGCACGGTTGACTGGGCTGGTCTGAACCCCTATGCCGACACCAAGGCCGGCACCGGGCAGGGCTGAGGGAAGGAGCGGCGGCTATGGCGTACGGCGATGACGATGATGTTGACGGCGCGGGCGCACCGCCTGGCCTGGGCGCTGCCCGGGCGGGCAGCGTACCGGGGCCTGGCCCGTTGGGCGGTGGCTATCCGTCCCAGCCGCCGTTCCGCATGACCAGCCCGTTTGGGCAACGCAATGATCCGACAGCCAAGGGCAAGGTCGTGCCCGAGTTCCACAATGGTGTGGACTACGCTGCCCCGGCGGGCACGCCCGTGCGGGCGGCAGCAACGGGCAAGGTGGTGTTTGCGGGTCGGAACGACGCCGGCTATGGCAACACGGTGATTCTGGAGCACGCGCGAAGCAATGGCGACAAGTATTTCACGGTCTATGCGCACTTGGGCGAAAAGGATTTGCCGGACCTCGGCGCTGAGCTGGACACGGGCCGTTTGATTGGCCAGGTGGGAAAGCACGATCCCGAGGACAAGACCCAGCGCTCCACGGGCTCACACCTGCACTTCGAGGCGCTTCGAGGCGATGCCACGGTGAACCGGGCCGGCAAGGGTGCCTTGGGCGTGGATTCGAAGCAGCACGACTTGCGCATGGACCCCACCGCGATGACCTGGCCGGCGCCGCCCTTGTCCGTGGGCTGGGGTGCGCCGCGCAGCGGAGCCCCTTATGCGCCGGCAGACCAGCCCGGCGCCTGGGCGCCTTGGGCCAGGGCGGCGGCAGACTGGCAGCCCAGGGGCCTGCTGGACCCGCAGGAACTGGCGCGGCAGGTGCGTATGAACGGTGCGGGCCCCGGCTTGCTGGACATGTGCCTGGTGGGAGAGCGCTGAGTTGTGCCCGGGTGCAACGGAGCTGAAACTGCGTGAAGCTGGGGGCTTGCCAGGGCGTGCCGCAGTCCTTGACAATGCGCCGATGAAAAAAGCCACAGATCAGCATTTCTTGACGACAGGTGGGTCCAGGCCAGCACGGGCGGCGTTGGCTGCGATTTGCCTGGCAACTGTGCTGATGGTCTTGCCGGTGCTGCCTGTCCGCGCGCAGGTTGTGGGGCCACCTCCGACCGCGGAAGAACTTGCAAAGTACACCGACGTGGTCAGCCGCCACGGCAACAAGTTGCTGAACTGGGAGCCCTCGCGCAACACCGCCAGGTTTGGCAGGCTGGTGAGCGACGAGGTGCGCAAAACAGTTTCGCGCCAGGACGAGAAGATCATCATCACATGCCACCAGTCCGTGTTTGTCACAGGCACGAGCATTGGCTGGTGTGAGTGGGCGATTGACGGAGATGAGATCAAGGTCGTGCGGGATATGGAAATCGTTTCGCCGCGCGTGGCTGCTGGGGCTGGCATTCGCGTAGGGGATCCGGCCGGCAAAGTACGGCAGCGGTTCGGCGCCCCCGACGACCCCAAGGCTGCCGTTTGGGCCTACGCGGATGAGGGCACCCGTGTGGACTTCACCATCGAGCGCGGGCGCGTGCGCAAGGTGGTTTGGCACAGGTACGACAACGAATAGCGGCTGCTTGTGCTGCTGGCTGCCCCTCGGGGCGGGTGTCAAAGGGGCTGCGAAGCCCCTTTTTGTTTTTTCAAAGGGGCTTCGCGTGGGCAATGAACTGTTCCAGATCCTCACCACCGTGTTTGGCGCCGTGGGCGGCTGGGCGCTGAAGACCTTCTGGTCCGAATTGAAAGCGCTGCAACAGGCCGATGCGCGGCTGGTGGAGAAGCTGGCTGCGGTGGAGGTACTGGTGGCCGGGGAGTACGCGCGGCGTGAGGAGATCGAGCGCCTGAGCGCGGCGCTGTTCCAGAAGCTGGACCGCATCGAGGCCAAGCTGGATACCAAGGCTGACAAGGCCTAGCGCCGTGTGGGCAAGCGGTGTCCGTGCTGATGGCTCTGCCCGTGGGGTGGTGTTCCCGCGCTCACAATTCCCCGCGCCGGAATGGTCGCAGCGCGGCCTGCTGGATCCCGCGAGAGTGGATGAGCAAGTGGTCCAATTGCTCGCCACTGGTTTGCTGGGTGCACCGCCGCGTGCCGCCAGCCCCTGAAGACGCCAGGCAACCGCTGTGATCAAGGCCCCGCAAGGGGCCTTTTCTTTTGGGCTGCCAGGGAATTGACGACGCCTGAACATTGGAGTGAAAACCGTGAACGCCAAGCCTGACAACTTCACCACCGCCATCAACCGCGTGCTCGGCAACGAGGGCGGCCATGTCAACAACCCTGCCGACCCCGGTGGCGAGACGAAATGGGGCATCAGCAAGCGCAGCTACCCGCGGCTGGACATTGCCGGCCTGACGCGCGAAGCCGCTGTGGAGCTGTACCACCGCGACTTCTGGGCGCCTGCTGGTTTGGACGTGTTGCCGCTGGTGGTGGCGAGCCAGGTGCTGGACTTCGCCGTCAACAGCGGCACCGGCACGGCCATACGCGCATTGCAGCGCGCGGTGGGTGTGGCGGATGACGGCGTGGTGGGGCCGCACACGCGCAAGGCCATCGCCGCTGCGGAGCCGCACGAGCTGGTGATGCGCCTGCTGGCCCAGCGCCTGCGCTTCATGACGGCGCTCAAGGGCTGGCCCACATTCGGCGCCGGCTGGGCACGGCGCATTGCCCAGCAACTGGACTACGGAGCCAACGATGTTTGAGCTGATTGCGCGCGCCAAGGCCGGCCTGGCCTTGTTCCGGGTGGGAAGCGAGGTGGCCAATGCCGAGAAATGGAAAGCCGGCCAGATTCAGGGCACGTTGGTGGCGGCCTTCATCCTGGCCGCGGTCAACTTGGCCGAGGCGTTTGGCTACCGCCTGCCTGTCAGCGCGGATGCGGCCAATGCCATGGGCGCTGGTGTTGTTGCTGCTGTCAACGTCGTGCTCACTGCCGTCACGAGTGCTCGCGCCGGCTTATTGCCGCCAGCCGCAGGACAGCAACCTGGCCCGGCAGGTGCAAGCCAGCCAGGTGGATTGCCTGGCGTACCGCCAGTGGCACCGGTCGCCGGCGGCGAGTTGCAGCACGTCGCTGAGCCCGCTGTTCAAGCCGGAGCGGGCGGGCAGTACGCCTACATCAGGGGCGAGCAATACGAATACCACGGCTGAGGGCCGTGTCGAGCAATTCCTGGCGTCGGTAGACGGCGCCGCCATCGCACGCAAGTGCACATTTTGAGGACCATGCGCCATGAACTACAAATTGCTGATCGCCACACTGATCGCCGCCATCAAATCCGTCGAGGCGCTGATGCCGGACTCACCTGGCAAGGAGAAATTCGACGCTGCCATCGCCATGGTGGAGGGCGTGGTGGGCGAGCTGACCGAGTTGCTGCCGGCGCTGCAACTGGTGGCCACCACGGTGGTCAGTGGGCTGCGGGCGGCGGGGGTGTTTGCCGTCCGCAAGGCTTAGAAACAAGGAGGAGCCGTGGGACTGCTGGACAACTTCCGGCCCCATGCCGCGTCGCCGTTTGGAGCCAGAAGGGCGGCACCTCGGTGAGCGACTTCCTGGCTGCGGCCGACATCGGCAAGCGCCCCGTCACCAAGGACGGCAAGGCCTGCGTCGAATACTTTGCCTACAAGGACGGCTTGCCTGTCAAAGTGGTTTGCCCACCGGGTTGAGTGCGCGTCGGCGCATTCGTCGCGGCCGCCTTGCGCGGCCGTTTTCTTTGTGCGTGCGGTGCGAGCGGGTCATGACCACCATCCTTGCCGACTTCAAGCTGGGCCTGATGGTGGCCGACAGCGGCTTTTCCGACGGCGACCGCGTGTGGAGCGGGCGCAAGGTGCACCGCCACAAGGGCGCGTTGCTGGGGCTGGCGGGTGACGTGAACGAGGGGCAGCTTTTTCTGACGTGGTGGAAGCGTGGCTGCACCGGCAAGCCGCCAACTTTCGTGCATTCTCAAGCGTTGGTGCTGGATGAGCAGGGCCTGCGATGCTTCAACGCCGCCTGCGTGGGCGAGCGCATCGCCGGCGGCGTGGAGGCCATAGGCAGCGGTGCCAAGGCGGCCATCTGCGCGTATGAGGCACTGGGCTTGTGTGACCCGGCGCGGGCGGTGCGCATCGTGTGCCGGCATGACAGCGGCTCGCGCGCGCCGGTGCGGGTTTACAGGCTAGTGGGAGTTGTTGGCAAGCGGGGGCGCTTGACGCGAAATCTGTAATTGCATACAGTATTCAAATGGAGGAAAAAAATGGGCTTGCTGGATTGGTCACCGCGTCAGGCGGACGAAGATGGCGGCGGCTGGGTATCGGGCTTGCTGGACGGTGGCTGGGCTGACGATGCTGCGGGCTCGGCTGCGTCGCCAGCCAATTCGCCGGCTGCCCGACTGTGCGCAGGTATTGCTCGCGTGCTTCAGGGCAATCCAAGGCTGGTGGGCAAGGGGGGCGCCTTCGATACAGGCCCTTCCAACCTGGACCGGTACGCGGTGACGGCCGACAGCGCGGCCGTGGTGCCCGCACAGTTTGGGCTGACCAACGGCAGCATGCGCGGCATCATCGACCAGATCAGCGGCACGCTGGGTGATGGCACCACCTTTGGCCGCGTGCGCGATGCTGTGGATGACTTGGGGCAGCGGCAAAAGCTGGGCTTGACGACACGCCAGTTCCAGGACCACATGGTGCAGCGGGCCACGGCCCTCAATGGCGGCGTGGAACCCTTGCTGCTGGAGCTGGTGGGTGCGCCCAAGGACCTGGGCTTGCAGTCGGTGACGCTGTCCATGCCCGCCGGCTACGCCTGCCCAAGGGGCACGCGGTGAGACGCGGCGCCTTGAGAAGGGCTGGCCGCCTGACGTTGCGGCTGCTGCTCGCGCTGGCCTGTGCCCGAGGTGCGGGCAGCCTGGCGGCTTGCGGATCAGGCCACCCGTCGCTGGCCACTGAGTTGGTGGACAGCCGGTACACCATCCTCGCCAAAGTGGAGAAGGAGGCCATCTATCGCTCGCCAGACGATCCCATCGGCGTGGCCGGCAGGCTGTACACCGTGCGGGTGAGCGAGGTGTTCGGGGGGGCGCCGCCAAAACGCCTGGTGCTGGACTCGGTGAACACCACTTCCCGTTTCAACATGGACGTGGGCGAAAGCTATCTGCTGCTGGTTCAAGGCGGGTACGCCAAGGGCTGGGTGAGCAATTGCGGCAACTCCGGTACGTTGCGCGAGACGGCCGAGGCCGTCGCCGCCCTGCGTGCCGCACAGGGCCAGCGCTTTGGCCTGATGTCGCTGGCCCTGGACGGCAGGTTCGCCACCCCGTTGGCGCCGGCGCGGGAAGTCGCGCAGTACCGCAACGAAGAAATGGGCTTTGCGGTGCGGGTGCCGGCTGGCATGCAAATCGCCTCCGCCCAGGATCCCCTGCTGGATCGGGGCTTCGCCGCCAGCCGGGGCGACGTGCAGCTGTGGGTGCATGCGTCGTACACCGATGCGGCCAGCATGGCCGAGGTGCAGGCCGCGCGCCAGATCTTGTGGGGCAGTGGCTGCAAGCTGCTGTCTCGGCGGCCCACTACGCTGGCGGGCAAGCCGGCGTTGCAATGGGTGCGCCACTGCGCGGCGCCGGGGGACGCTGAGACGCCCGCTGTGGTGACCGAGGTGGCGGCGTTGGTGAAGCCGCGGCGCGGCGCCAGCCGCCTGTTGGCGGTGGTGCTGCGGGCGCCGACGCAGGGCGCGGCGTCGGCCGGCATGGGGGCGGTGTTTGAGCAAACGTTGCAGGGGGTTGAACTGCTGGCACTGAGCTCGCGTAAGCCATTGATGAATAAGAATTCACCGTAGATTTGGCAATCTTGATCAATCAACGGTGAAATTTGGGGGCCGGGGGTCAGCGCAGGCTCGCCGTGCACATGCTCCAAAGCTCCGCAATCGCGCCTTGCGCGCCATAGGCCTGGTAGCCGGCCCAGCCCCACATGCAGATGGCCAGCAGCGCGCTAACCATCGCACAGCGCGCGAGCCAGCCGCGCAGGCGCGCCTGCTGCCATGGGCTACCCACACGCGTGGGTGCGCCTCTCATCATGCCGGCACCGCCTGCAGCCGCTGCTCCATCGAGGCGTCCCGTATCGGCAGGTTCAACACCACCGACAACACGCCCAGGCCGATGGCGATGGCCCACATCAGCGCGTAGGAGTGGGTGGCGTCGTACACGGCACCGCCCAGCCAGGCGCCGAAGAAGCCGCCCAGTTGGTGGCCCAGGAACACCAGGCCAAACAAAGTGCCCAGGTAACGCACACCAAAAATCTGTGCCACCACGCCGCTGGTCAGTGGAACCGTGCCCAGCCAGGTGGCGCCCATGATGACGGCAAACAGGTACAGGCTGGCGGTGTTCAGCGGCAGCGCGGTGAAGGCCACCATGGCCAGCGTGCGCACGCCGTACAAGCCGGCCAGCAGGTACTTGCGGCGGTACAGGTCGCCCAACTTGCCGCAGACGTAGATGCCGGCCGCATTGGCCAGTGCGATCAGCGCAATGGCGTTGACCCCGGCCGCCGTGCCCATGCCGCCGTCGCGCAGGTAGGCCGGCAGGTGCGTGCCCAGGAAGGCGAGCTGAAAGCCACAGGCGACGAAGCCCAGGTTCAGCAGCCAGAAGCCGCTGTGGCTGAGCGCGGCGCGTACGGTGGGGGCGGCGCTGGTCGGGATGGCGTCCTCGGCGGCAGCAGTGGGCGACGTGCTGGCGCCGTTGGTGGTGGCAGCTGGCCTGGCGCGGTCGTTCACCAGCCAGCCGGCCAAGGCGCAGAACGCGGCCACGCCGGCCAGCACCATCAGCGCCAGCGACCAGCCCCATGCCCCTATGGCGGCCTGCGCGCCTGGCACCAGCAGGAACTGCACCACGCCGGCGATGCCGCCGGCCACACCCTGTGCCGCACCCCGCCGCTCAGGCGCCACCATGCGGGCCAGGCCGCCGTAGACGGTGGAAAACGTGGTGGCCGACAGCGCCAGCCCCACGACCACGCCAGCGCCCAGCGCCAGCATGCCGGTGCTGGGCGCCAGTGCCTCCATCACCAACCCCACCGCATACAGCAGGCAGCCGGCGGCGATCACCGGCGCGGTGCCGTGGCGGTCGGCCAGCCAGCCGGTGAAGGGCTGGGCGATGCCCCATACCAGCGTTTGCAGGCCGGCGGCCAGCGCAAAAGCCTCGCGGCCCCAACCCCGGTCGCCCAGCATGGGCAGCATGAACAGGCCTTGCACGTGGCGTGTGCCCATGGCCATGCCCAGCACCGCGCCGGCGCACAGCAGCAGCCACAGCGGGGTGGCGTCGTCGCCAGTGGTCGAGGAAGTGTTGGTGCGCGTGGACATGCGGGTTGCTCCGAGAAAAATTCAACACAGGTGGTAGCCATTGTGGGGATCGCTGATGCAGCGCACAATGGAGATGTTTGCCATCACTGTTGAGAAAATCTCATGTCAAGCACCGTGCCCAGTGCGGCCCCCTGCGCCATGCCACCGCTCAATGCGCTGAAGGCCTTCGAAGCTGCAGCCCGCCATGGCAGCCTGGCGGCGGCAGCCCTGGAATTGAATGTCACGACCGGGGCTCTCAGCCACCAGGTTCGCGCGTTGGAAGGTTTTCTGGGTACACCGCTGCTGCAGCGCCTGCCGCGCGGCGTGGCGCTCAGCGCCAGTGGCCGCCTGCTGTACCCCGGCCTGGCCAGCGGCTTTGCCCAGCTGCGCGGTGCCGTGCAGGGCTTGCGCGATGCGCGGCAAAGCCATGTGCTGGTGGTCACCACACCGCCGGGCGTCACAGCCAAGTGGCTGGCGCCGCGCCTGCACCGGTTTGCTGAAAGTTACCCCGGGGTGGAGCTGCGCATCGCCTCGTCGTCGGCCTACGCCAACTTCGCCACCGACGGTGTGGACCTGGCCATACGCAGCCTGGTGCATGGCGCGCCCTGTGACCCGGCGCTGATGCACGAGACGCTGCTGCCACACACCCTGGTGGCGGTGTGCGCCCCCGCGCTGTTGCCCCCCGGCTTTGCGCCCGCCGACCTGTCAGGCCTGCCGCTGATCCATGATGACCAGCTGGCCGGCCGCCCCGAAGTGCCTACATGGACCGACTGGTTTGCCGCCGCTGGGCTGCCGCTACCCGCCGCATTGGCGGCGACAGGTGCGGCGGGCATGGCGGGCCGGGGTGGCTTGCGCTTTTCCAGCGCCGAGCATGCGATAGAAGTTGCCGCGCGTGGTGCCGGCATGCTGCTGGCCCACACCATCATGGCGCACGACGAGCTGCGCGCTGGCCGCCTGGTGATGCCGTTGCCGCTGGTGCTGCGCGCGCGGCGCAGCTTCTATTTGGTGGCGCCGCGCACCACGCGCCTGCGCCCGGCGGTGGCTGCGTTTCGCGATTGGCTGCATGCGGAGGTGGCGCAGATGGACAAGGCGTTGTTGGATGGCTGATGCAGCGCGAGGGTTGCCAGGCGTGGTGAGGCCGTTACAGCTTGCTATAGTGCGGCTGCTTGTGGAGCCCTTCATGCGTTGCATTCTGTCTTCCGTCACTCGTGCGGCCACGCTGGCCGCTGTCACCCTGTTCGGCACTGTTGCTGCTCACGCGCAAGCCCCGGGCACGCCCGCGCCCGCCTACCTGGGCCGCTACATCACCACGCCTGCTGACGTGCAAGCCATCGAGCAGGTGACGCAGGATTTCCGCGCCGCGCTCATCACCAAGGACGCCAAGAAGCTCTCCGCGCTGCTGCTGAACAATCGCATCCTGTTCACCAGCCCGGCGTCTCCCGCTGGCGTGCGCAAGCGCCGCGACACGGTGGACGCCAACGCCGACGGCGTGGCCTACGGCGGCGCGCAGGACTTCATGAATTTCATCGCCGGCAGCAAGGCCCCGGTGGAGGAGCGCTTCTACAACATCCGCATCACGCAGGACGGCCACGTGGCCTGGGTGCTGTTCGATTTTGATTTCCTGGAAAACGGTAAGGTGGAAAACCACGGCATCGAGGTCTGGCAGATGCTGAAGACTGCTGACGAACGCTGGAAGATACTCAGCGTGGTGTGGACGTCGCACGGGGCGCCCAAGTAGGCGCTTGTCAGCAGTCCCGCCCAGCGGCACAATGGGCGCACAGAACACAACAGGAGGACGGCCCATGGTCCACAAGCTGTGGCAGCGGTTGAGCGCCAAAGAGCGTGCGGTGCTGGCCTGCGTGCTGGCCGAGTGCCTGTTCATCACCTTCGTCTGGGTCGTTCCGCAGGATCTGGCCAGCGTGGGTTGGATGCTCGTGCTCTCCGGCGGGCCGGTGTCTGTCTGGCTGTGGTCGGACCTGGTGCGTTACTTTCGCGCCCAACTGGACCGTGAGCAGCAACAACCCGACCCACCCCTGCACTGGGCCGGCGGGCCGAACCAGCCGCAATGACCGGTGCGCCCAGCCGCATCCTGCTGATCCTCACCGAATTCCCGCCCGGGTTTGGCGGCATGCAGACGCATGCCAGCTACCTGGCGCGCCACCTGGTCGAGCGTGGGTATGACATCCTGGTGCTGACCCACCGGCCGGCCGATGCCGAATTGGCCGTCGCCTGCGCCGCGCACGATGCTGCTTGCGGCTACCCCGTGCAGCGTGTGCTCAGCCGCGTGGCGCACTGGCACAGCCTGGCGGTGGCGCGGCAGTGGCTGCGGCAATTCGACCCGCAGCTGGTATATGCCTCCAACGTGTATTACGGCCTGTTGGCGCAAACCGGCTCGGCGCCGCCCATCATCGCCCGCTGCGTGGGCAACGACGTGCTGCGGCCTTGGATCGTCTACCCGTACCAATTGGGCGCCAGCGCGCTGGCCCACCCGTGGGTGGAGCGCCACCTGGTGCAACAGTTTCGCCGTTGGAACATGCCCGAGTGGGTGGAGCGGCTGCTGCGCGCGCAACGCCAGCGGCTGATGCGCCAGTCGGCCCGGCAGCATGTGCGCCTGCTGGCCAACAGCGTCTTCACCGCGCAGGCCTTGGCACAGGTGGGCGTGGCGAGCGAGCGCGTGCAGGTGCTGGTGGGCGGGGTGGAGGCGGCGCGCTTTGCGCCGCATGAGCGCCCGCGCGCGGGTGCGCCACTGGCGGAGCTGCGCCGCAGCCTGGACTTGCCGGTGCAAGGCCGCCTGCTGCTCACCGCCTGCCGGTTGGTGCCCAAGAAGGGGCTGGACTTTTTGCTCGGCCAGTTGCCGGCGCTGGTGCGCGCGCATGGTGACGTGCACCTGGTGGTGCTGGGCGAGGGCCGCGAGCAGCAGCGCTGCCTGGCGCTGGCCGATAGCCTTGGGCCAGCCGTGCGCGCCCACGTGCACTTTGTTGGCCGGGTGGCGCATGAGCGCATCCACCTGTATTACTGGTGTGCCGAAGCCTTCGTGCTGGCCAGCCGGGTGGTGCACTCGCGCTGGGGCGGGTTTCGCGACGCCGAGACCATGGGCCGCGTGCTGTGCGAGGCCAACGCTGCGGGCGTGCCGGTGCTGGCCAGCCGCAGCGGCGGCATACCCAGCGTGGTGCGGCACGAGGCCAATGGCCTGCTGTTTGGCGAGGACGACGCGGTGGACTTTCAACGGCAGCTGGCGCGTTTGCTGCAACAGCCGGCACTGCGCCGCCGCCTGGCGCGCCGCGGCCTGCTGGCCGCACGGCGCGAGTTTGACTGGGCGCACATCGTGGCCGCGCACGAGCAGGTGTTTGCGCAGGCGTTGGCCGGCTGCGAGGCAGGCGCGGGTGCTGCGCCGGGGCATCAGATCCTCGCCGGCACCGCGCCCGCTCAGAACCCCGCAGACAGCGACATGCCCAGCCCGGTGGCCGGGCTGGCGTAAGACAGGCCCTTGCTGACGTACATCTGCCAGGAGACGCTGTCCGTCAGCCGCCAGCGCAGGTGCAGGTTGATGTCGCGCGGCGCCGAGGCGGCGGCGGACGCTGCCTGCTCGATGGTGAAGGTGCCGCCCAGCGTCAGCCGGTCGTTGACGCGGTAGCTGCCGTCCAGCGACAGCGAAGCCGTGTTGTTCAGCACGATGGTCTCGCGCACACCCTGTATCACCACCGTACCCGGGCTGCCCAGGAAGGCGTAGCCGGCCGTCAGGCTGAAGGACCAGGGCCCGTTGTAGCCCGCCAGCGTCGCCGTCAGGCCGTAGTCGTTGACGCCGGTGCCCAGGCCCTTGCTCTGGCTGGCGTTGTGGAATTTCACGCTGGCCTGCAGGTCCAGCGTGTAGTCGTCGTCTTCGTCCAGGAACAGATGGCGCACCACCGAGGCGCCCATGTCGCCCATGCCGGTCTGGTGCACGATGCGTGTCTCCAGCACCGGCGGCTTGCCCAGGCGGCGGCGCAGCGTGCCTTGCGGGCCGCTCAGCATCAGGTAGGGCAGGGCCAGGCTGAAGCCGTAGCTCTCGGTCTCCAACGAGATGGTTGCGGTGGTGATGTGCTCCACAAACGAAAACGCCGTGCCGTACTTGCCCCAGGAGTTATCGCTGGACAGTTGCACGAACAGCCGGCGCTCTTCCTCCAGCGGTGGCGGTGGCGATGGCGATGGTAGCGGTTGCGGTTGCGGTAGCGGTGCCGTTGGCGGCAAAGGCGCGGGCATGGCCGGCTGTTGCGGCTTCTCCTGCTGCGCCTGGACGGCCAACGGACACGCCAGCAGCACCAGCAGCGCAGGCACCACCCATGAGGCCATTGGGGGAAGCGTGTGGGTCGGGGTGGTGCGCGCGGGCATCAAGGCGGGTGGGGTGGTTGTTGCGATTGTTCCACAGCCGGATGGCGGCCACGCTGCGGCGCCACCCCGTACCGCCCCGGCCCGCGCATAATGCCGGCACAGGCAAGCAATGCCACAGCAAGGACACCGTCATGGGACAAGACCACCCGCCCACCATTCCATCGCAGTTGATGGACTATGGTGACATCGCGCCGACCAACGACCCTGCCCGGGGCGCTGGCCCTTCGGCGTTGAAACTGGTGTTGCGCGTGCTGGTGGGGGCCGTGGTGCTGGTCGTTTTGTACAAGCTGGTCCGCAGCTGAGGCGGGCCGCTCGTTAGCGGCCACGTGGCAGCCGTGCGGCCTACTTGCCGTTCAGCTCGTCGCTCTTGAAATACTTGGTGCCTTGAATGGTGGCCTGCAGCGCCAGGCCATTCTCTGTCAACTGATACAGCGACACGCCCGGCGCCACGGTGACGGCGCCGGCCGCCGCGCCGCCCTTGTCACCTGCCTTGGCGGCGGCGTCGGCCTGGGCACTGGCCTCCCAGCCGCTGTTGATGAAGCTGGCCAGCTTGTCGGCGCTGGCGAACACGAACACGCCGCGGAAATCCTTCACCCCCAGGCCTATGCCCAGACCGGCCGAGGCCATCTTCATGTACACATCGCGGCCGCTCTTGTTGTCATGCGCCACGCCGGAGCCGCCGGCAGCAGACAGCAGCACCAGGTTGATGCCCACGTTGCTGAACACGGCATAGCCCGCCGCGCTTTGTATCGCCGCCTTGGCGGCAGGGTGCACCTTGTACAACCGCGTCAGCGTGGCGCTGCGCATTTTCTGGATCTCGGCGCGTTTTTCCGCCGCGCTCTCGGCGTGGGCGGGCACTGCTGCCAGCATCAGGGCGGCCGGCAGGGCCAGTGCGTTCAGCCGGCGCAGGGCGGCGCGACGGTTCAGGGTGGTGAGGGCATGCATGGCGATGGGCTCCCGGCCGGGGGTTGCGAGAGCCGCATCTTACTGCCGGGAGTTGCCGCGTGCCGGGGCATGCCGGTCAGGCTGCCAGCATCTCCATCGTCGCAATCAGCTCGCGCACCTTGAAGGGTTGCAGCAGCACGCGGCGCACCTCCAGTGCCTTCAGCCGACGAGCCAGGTCTTCGCTGACTTGCGGTGTGATCACCGCCACGGGCATGCTGCTGCTGGCCTTGTAGCGTTCTGCGCGCACGGCGTGCAGCAGGGCCAGCACGTCGCCGTCCTGCGCCAGCGACACGATGGCGCAGCCAAAATCGTGCTGGGCCAGCAACTGCTCGCCACCGCGCAGGCTGGTGGCCTGGCGCACCACCGGCATCTCAAGCTGGCGCGCGGTGGAGATCACGATGCCGCCCACCATGGAGCTGGGCTCCAGCAGCAGGATGGGCTTGCGCGCGGCCAGCGAGGCGGCGGTGCCGGTCATGGGGCTGCCTCGTGCTGGCGGCGCTGCAGTTCTTCCACCGCCAGATCGCGCAGGGATTTGAGGATGGCCAGCTCCACCTTGTCCAGCGTGCGTGGCTGGCGGTCTATCAGGCACAGCGTGCCCAGGCTGTGGCCGCTGGGCAGCGTCAGCGGCGCGCCGGCGTAAAAGCGGATGTGCGGGTCGCCGGTGACCAGCGGGTTGTCGGCAAAGCGCGGGTCCAGCAGTGCGTCGGGTATCACCAGCGGCTCGGCTTGCATGATGGCGTGGCCGCAAAAGGAGATGTCGCGCCCGGTCTCGCACACGTCCAACCCTATGCAGGCCTTGAACCACTGGCGGTTGGTGTCCAGCAGCGAGATCAGCACAATCGGCGTCTCGAACTCCTGCTGTGCGAAGGCCACAATGCGGTCAAAGCGCTGCTCGGGTGGCGTGTCCAGGATCAGCAGCTGGCGCAGCGCGGCCAGGCGCTGGTCCTCGTCGGGCGGAGTGGGGGCGTTCAGCATGGGGTGGCTTGCGAAAGTCGCCCAGATGATAGGGCAGCGCTGGCAGTGTGGTTATCGTGCGGGGAATGACGAACCCATTCGACACCTCGCTGGCGCTGCACCCCGGCGCCCAGCCCCACATCTGGCATGCCCAGGCTGACCCGCAGCGCGAGGCCAACACCGGCATGTTTGGCGGCTGGACGGCCGCGCTGCTGCTGAAGGCCGTGCTGGCCGATGCCGCCGCAACGGAGGCTGACGCCGGCAGCCCCAGCGTGCTGAGCGTCAACTTCCTGAAAGTCGTGCCGCCCGGCGCCGCGCTGACGCTGCGCACGCAGCTGCTCAGCGCCAGCCGCTCGCTGGCCACCTGGCAAGTGCAGTTGATTGTGGGCGGCGCGGCAGAGCCGGGTGCGCAAGAGTCGCCTGCGACCATCGCCACCGTGGTGCTGGCCAAGCGGCGCGACTCCCACGGCTTCACCGAGCCGGCCTTTCCGCAGGTGCCACCACCGGATGACTTGCCCAAATTCCACCCACCCGGTCCCTTTGGCCAGCACAGCCTGGTGCGGCCGGCGCAGGGCTTTCCGCCCTGGGGGCAGCAGCACACGCGCTCGCTGGCGTGGGTGCGCGAGCTGTCGGGCCGGCCGCTGGACGCGATGTTGCTGGCCTACCTGGCCGACAACTACCCGCCGCGCAGCTGGTACCTGCAGCCCCAAGCCGGGCCGTTTTCGACGCTGGCCATGTCGGTCTACTTCCTGGCCAGCCCGCAAGAGCTGGCCGGGCTGGGCGACGACTACGTGCTGATGGAGGTGGCCGGCACCCGCGCCGAGGCCAGCACCGTGGGCGCGCAGGCGCGGCTGTGGAGTCGCGCCGGCACGCTGCTGGTCACCACCGAACAGATAGGGTGGTTTCGCTGAAGTCGCGCGGCCGGGCAATGCCCGACCAAACCAGTTGTCAAGCGGTAATACTCCGCACTTTCAAGCCACACTTTTGCCACACATTGCGCCAGCCCCTGGTTAAAAATAGTTTCAGCGCCTAATATGGCGTTACACGTAACCCTACGTTGCCGGAGCCGCCCATGCGCACTCAATCTCGCACCACCGTCCGCAAAATGGACACCCGTCAAAAGCTGTTGCTGCTGGCGTTGCCGCTGATGGGCGGCCTGCTGATCGCCGCCGTGCGGCTGGTCAGCCAGTTGTTCTGACCCTCCCGGGTTTCTCTTTTCCCTTCTGAGGACAGCCTCGTGCTGCGCCGCTTGCTGCTGGGCCTGCTGGCCTGTGCCTGCGTGCTGGCTCCCTGGGTGAGCGCGGCCGGCGCCGGCACCTTCGTCTCCGCCACCATCGTCGCGCCCTCCACCACGCCGGCCAACCTGCCGCTGGTCATCAACTCGCCGCCCACCGTGCCGCAGTGGGTGGACATGGTGCAAGAGGTGCGCCGCCACCCGCTGTTCCAAGGCATCCACCTCAGCTACGGCCGTGCGCCGGCCGAGAACGTGCACTACACCCCGGTGGGCGTGATGGAGCGCGAGGGGCAGGACTGTGTGGTGATCGTCGCCGAGGGCGATAACCCGAAGATGAGGCGCATCCTCAAGCTCAGTGACGACCCGCAGGCCCTGCGCGCGCTGCTGCTGACCATGGCTGCGCACGAGCTGGGCCACTGCTTTCGCATCCGCGGGCGGCACCTGAGCGCTGCGCTGTGGGAGCGCGTGCACGCCAGCGCCGTGGGCTCGCCCGAGCGCCAGGCGCTGGAGAAGGCCATCTCCATCGAAGAGGCCTATGCCGACGCCTATGCCTTCGCCTTTTTGCAGGACGCCTACCCGCAACACTACAAGCAGGTGTTCCAGGCCATGCACAGCCTGCGCTATGACCCCTACTTCGCCACCGCGTTCTACCAGGTTGATCCGCTGTACCAGGAGCTCAGCACGCACGGGGTGGACACCAGCCTGCCACTGCCCCAGCGCGTGGAAGCGCTGATGCAGCGATCGAGGTTCTGAGGCGAAGTTCCAGCCGGCCAAGGCGGCCTGCCGCCGTTCATCCTGCGATTCCCGCGTTTCATCCCAGTCACCCCTGACAGGGGGCTGGAACGCCAGGGGGTGGGTGAGATACTTGCCGCAGAAGCCGCTGAGCTTTTCCCGCCCCTGACGTTGCGTGTCCTGGGCGGCGTACTCTCCACAGCCACCAGGAAACGAGACACATGAGCACACCCACGCTGCGCCCCACCGCCACAGCCGCCGCATTGTTACTGGCCTTGCTGGCCGCCACCGGTACCGCCCATGCGGCCACCCCCGCTGGCCAGGCCGACCCCGCCATCTTCAAGGCCCACATGGGCTTTTTGGCCGACGACCTGCTGGAAGGCCGTGAGACCGGTTCCCGTGGCTACGACATCGCCGCCCGCTACGTGGCCGGCCAATTTGCCCAGTATGGCGCCGCGCCCAGGGGCGACAACGGCACGTATTTGCAGGCGGTGCCGTTCAAGACCGGTCGCATCGTGGCCGGCAGCAGCGTGTTCGAGATCGTGCGCAAAGGCGGCACCGAGACGCTGGTGGACCTGCAAGACTTCGCGCAAGCGCCCAGCTTGAGCAGTGCTGCCACCGACGTGACAGCGCCGCTGGTGTTCGTAGGCTACGGCATCACCGCGCCCGGCTTCAAGCACGACGACTACGCCGGCATGGACGTCAAGGGCAAGATCGTGGTGGTGCTCAACGGCCGCCCGCAGTCCTTCCCCACCGAAGAGGGCGCGCACTACAGCAGCAACCAGCTCAAGCGCGAATTGGCGGCCAAGCACGGCGCGGTGGGCGTCATCGCGCTGCAGACGCCGCGCGGCGAGAAGACCTTCCCGTTTGCCTACGTCAAGCAGTACGCCGGCTCGCTCAGCATGAACTGGGCCGACAAGGACGGCCGCGGCGCCCACGAAACGCCCAGCATCCAGGGCGGCGCATTCCTCAGCATGGCGGCCGCCGCCAAGCTGTTCAGCGAGGTGGACACCAAGCTGGAAGCCATCTATGCCGCCGCCGACGCCGGCCAACCGGTGCCCCGCATGGACCTGAAGCTGTCGGCCCACATGGCGCGCAAGTCCACGCTGGGGGATGTGCAGAGCAGCAACGTGGCCGCCTTCATCGAGGGCAGCGACCCGGCGCTGAAGAACGAGTACGTGGTGTTCACTGCCCACCTGGACCATCTGGGCATCAAGCCCGAGAAGAAGGGCGACAACATCTACAACGGCGCCATGGACAACGCCGCCGGCATTGCCACGCTGCTGGAGATGGCGCGCCTGACGGCGCAAATGCCGATGAAGCCGAAACGCTCGCTGCTGTTTGTCGCCGTCACCGGCGAAGAAAAAGGCCTGCTGGGCTCTGACTTCTACGCCACCAACCCCACGGTGCCGCTGGCCAGCATCGTCGCCAACGTGAACCTGGACATGCCGGTGCTGACGTATGACTTCAGCAACGTCATCGCCTTTGGCGCCGAGCACTCCACGCTGAAGGCCGTCACCGCCAAGGCCGCCGCCGCCAACAAGCTGGGCCTGGTGCCCGACCCGTGGCCAGACCAGGGCCTGTTCACCCGCTCAGACCACTACAGCTTCGTGCGCCAGGGCGTGCCGGCGATCTCGCTGGTGACCGGCACCGGCTCGTTCACGCAGGGGGAAGACGGCGGCAAGATTTTTGACACCTTCTTGCATACCCACTACCACCAGCCCAGCGACGACATGAAGCTGCCGATCAACTGGACGGCGGCGGCGCGCTTTGCGCAGGTGAACTTCAACCTGGGGGTGGAGATTGCCAACAGCCCGGAGCGTATCACCTGGAACAAGGGTGACTTCTTTGGCGACTTGTTCAAGAAGAAGTAACTCGCAGCGTCAGGAATTGCAGGTTAGCGGTTGCCGACGCCGGCAGCAGGGTTGGCTGGCTCTGCGTTCACTGTTTGGGATCCGAGGGCTGCGGCGGCATCGACAGCACTATCCGTTTTCCATCCGGCCCCGTCGTCTCGAAGCTGGGCGGTAGCGGGCGCAGCAGCCGATCGCTGCTGGCGCGGTCCAGCACCGTGGTCACGTGGTACTGCCTGTCGGCAGCGCGTCGGCGCGCGTCTGCAGGCGTCAGGCGCGGCCCCAGCTTGTACTTGCCCGCCAGCACGGTGACTTCCGCCATGCTGCAGCCCAGTTCCTGGCAGATTTCCAACGGCTGCTGGCCAGCTTTCAGGCGATCGACGATGGCGGTTTGCTGTGGGGTCATGAGTCGCGAGAGCCTGTGTTGTTGTCCAGCACAGGTCGTTGCGGGATGGCGTATTTCAAGGGCGGCAATTTCAAGAGCGGGGATGCCCTGACTGGTGCGCCGGCAAATGTCCTATAGTGCCGCTGAAGGAGACCCCCAATGACCCAATCGCGTCAATTGCCGGCCAGCCTGGGCGCCATCAGCGCCTTGGCCTTCGCGGCCCTGTTGGCAAGCGCCCACGCCGCGCCACCCGCCGGCACTGCGCTGCATGCCAAGCAGGAGCTGATCCGCAACAACGCCTCCGAGCCCGAGTCGCTGGACCCGGCCAATGTGGAGGGCGTTCCGGCCAGCAACATTGCGCGTGACCTGTACGAGGGGCTGACTGCGGCTGACAACACCGGCCGCATCGTGCCCGGCGTGGCTGAGAGCTGGAAGCAGGTGAACCCGACCACCTGGGTGTTCAAGCTGCGCGCCGGCGCCACGTTTTCCAATGGCGAGCCCATCACCGCGCAAGACTTTGTCTACGCCTGGCAACGCTTCTTCTCGCCCAAGCAGGCCAGCACTTACGCCACCACCTATGGCGTGTTCTTCGCGGGCGGGCTGGACATTGCCAATGGCAAGAAGCCGCCTGCCGAGTTGGGCGTCAAGGCGGTTGACAAGCTGACGCTGGAGGTGAAGACGGCCACGCCAGTGGCCTTTTTGCCCGACATGCTGTCCAACAACCAGTTTGCACCGGTGCACAAGGCCACGGTGGACAAGTTCGGCAAGGACTGGGTCAAGCCCGTCAACTTCGTTGGCAACGGCGCCTTTGTGCTGAAGGAGTGGCAGGTCAACAGCAAGATCGTGCTGGAGAAAAACGCCAAATATTGGGACGCCAAGAACGTCACGCTCACCAAGGTGACCATGCTGCCGGTGGAAGACGCCAACGCCGACATCAAGCTCTACCAGTCTGGCGAGCACGACTGGGTCTACACGTTGCCGCCCAGCAGCTACGACCAGTTCAAGGCCAGCCACCCGCAGGATCTGCGCAACACGCCCATCCTGGGCCTGCGCGCCTATGCCTTCAACAACAACGACCCGCTGCTGAAGGATGTGCGCGTGCGCAAGGCGCTCAGCATGGTGATAGACCGCGACATCCTGGCGGCCAAGATCACCGCTGACGGGCAGATACCGGCCTATGGGCTGATTGTCAAAGGCGTGGCCGGCTCTGACGTGACTGAGTACGACTGGGCGCGCTGGCCCATGGACAAGAAGGTGGCTGAGGCGAAAAAGCTGCTGGCCGAAGCCGGTGTGAAGCCGGGCACCAAGGTCAAGTTTGCCTACAACACCGACGTCTACCACAAGAAAATGGCCATCTTCGCCGCCGCCGAGTGGAAGACCAAGCTGGGGCTGGAGACCGAGCTGGAGAACATGGAGTTCAAGGTGCTGCTGAAGCGCCGGCACGACGCCGAGTTCCAGATCGCGCGCGCCGGCTGGTATGCCGACTACAACGACGCCACCACCTTCTACAGCATCGTGCAGTGCGGCGCCGACCAGAACGACAACAAGAACTGCAACAAGCAGGCCGATGCGCTGGTGGAGCAGGCCAATGCCCAGCTGGACCCGGTCAAGCGCAAAGCGTTGATGACGCAGGCGGTGAAGATGGTGATGGACGACTACCCGCTGCTGCCGCTGCTGCAATACACCGTGCCGCGCCTGGTGAAACCGTATGTGGGGGGCTACAGCAACACCAACCCCATGGACCGTTACCGCGACAAGGATTTGTACATCCTGAAGCACTGACACAGCAGCCGAACACCAAGCGAAGGGCAAGCGTCCATGGTCAAATTCCCCAGCGCCATCCACCTGAAGGCCCATGACCTGGCGCGCGCCAAGGCCTGGTATGCGGAGGCCTTCGGGCTGAAGGCCGACGACGAGGTGGACTGCCTGCGTTACGTCTTCGGCAACATGGCCATCGTCATCACCCAGGGCCGGCCACCCGAGGGCGGCGGCCCCTTGCTGGAGCTGTCCGACAGCGACGTGTCCGCCACGCTGGCACGCGTGCGCGGCATGGCTGTGGAAGCTCCCGTCGCCGGTGTGGACGGCAGTGTGATCACCGACCCGTTTGGCAACCGCTTCCTGCTGCGCCAACTGTCAGCCGAGCAACTGGCGCGCGAGCAGACGGTGAAGAAGGCTGCCACGGCGCTGAAGGCCGTGCGCCAGCAGCTGGACCACCACCGCGAGAGCGAGCGCCAGCAGGGCCGGCGCGAGAACCGCGTGCTGCTGATCATTGCCGCCGTGGTGCTGACGCTGATGGCCATCGTGCTGGTGGCGCACTTCTCGTCGCGTCAGGCCAGCAACACCTTGAAATACCAGCCGCACGCGGGCGCGTCAGCGCCGGCGCAATAGATACTGGATACGCCCGGCGCTCGTTCAGAACCCGGCCAGCACCGCGCCCTTGAACTCGGTCTGGATGAACTTGCGGATCTCTTCCGAGTGGTAGGCCTTCACCAACTTGGCCACCCAGGGCTTGTCCTTGTCGGCCTCGCGCACGGCGATCAGGTTCACGTAAGGGCTCTTGGCGGCTTCCTGGGCGATGGCGTCCTTGGCGGGGCTCAAGCCGGCTGACAGCGCGTAGTTGGTGTTGATGGCGGCGGCGTCCAGGTCCTCCAGCGAACGGGGCAACTGCGCCGCGTCGATCTCGATGAACTTGATCTTCTTCGGGTTGTCCACCACGTCCAGCGGCGTGGCCTTCAGGCCGGCTTCGGGCTTGAGCTTGATCAGGCCCTTGTCCTGCAGCACCAGCAACACGCGGCCGCCATTGGTGGGGTCATTGGGCAGGCCGAAGCGTGCGCCTTCCTTCAGCTCGCCCAGGCTCTTCACCTTCTTGGAGTAGATGCCGATGGGGAAGTTGACGGTGTAGCCGACAGCGGCGAACTTGTAGCCGCGGTCCTTGATCTGGTTGTCCAGGTAGGGCTTGTGCTGGTAGCTGTTGCCGTCCAGGTCGCCGGCGGACAGTGCAGCGTTGGGCTGCACGTAGTCGCTGAACTCCACCACCTGGATCTTCAGGCCATCCTTCTCGGCGACCTTTTTCACCTGCTCCAGAATCTGCGCGTGCGGGCCGCCGGTGACGCCGATCTTGTAGGTCTTGGTGTCTTGGGCGAAAGCTGTGCCGGCCGTCAGGCCCAGCGCCAGGGTGAGTGCGGTAGCGGCAGCGGTGAATGTGCGACGTTGCATGAGAAGGTCCTTATGAGTTATGAAAAAAACAGCAGAGAAAAAAACTTACCGGTGGCTCAGCCGCCGCACCGCCCAGTCGCCCAGGCTTTGCAGCGCCTGCACAAAGGCGATCAGCACCAGCACCACGGCCAGCATCACCTCGGGCAGGAAGCGCTGGTAGCCGTAGCGGATGCCCAGGTCGCCCAGGCCGCCGCCGCCAATGGCGCCGGCCATGGCCGAGTAGCCAGTCAGGCTGACCAGCGTGATGGTGACGCCGGCCACGATGCCGGGCAGCGCCTCGGGCAGCAGCACCTTCCACACAATCTGCCCTGTCGTGGCGCCCATGGCCTGGGCGGCCTCCACCAGGCCGTGGTCGACCTCGCGCAGCGCGGTCTCCACCAGCCGGGCGACAAAGGGGGCAGAAGCAATGGTCAGCGGCACCACGGCGGCCAGCGTGCCGATGGACGAGCCGGCGATGAAGCGCGTGAACGGGATGATGGCCACCAGCAAGATGATGAAGGGTGTGGAGCGCACTGCGTTCACCAGCACGCCAATGACTTTGTTGGCCACCGGGTTGGCCAGCACACCACCGGTGTCTGACAGGCGCAGGTAGATGCCCAGCGGCAGGCCCAGCAGCGTGCCGATGGCGCCGGCTATGCCCACCATCACCAGCGTTTCGCCCAGCGAGGTGGCGAACAGTTCCAGCAGTTGGGGCGTGAAGACGTCAAACATGGGTGGCCTCGGTGTGGGTGGGAGTGGCTAATGTGTTGCCGTTCACTTCATTCACGTGCACACCGGCTGCGCGCAGGTGCGCCACCGCCGCCTCCAGCTGCGCCGCCTCGCCACGGGCGAACAGCGCCAGCGTGCCGAACGGCCGGCCCTGGATCTCGTCCAGCTGGCCGTGCAGGATGTTCACCTCCAGCCCGAAGCGGCGCACCAGCTCGGTGAAGAAGGGGTCGCCTGCTTCGTCACCCGCAAACACCAGGCGCAGCAGGCGTCCGGGCACGCGGCCCTGCGCCACGTCCGCCGCCTGCAGCGCGCGCAGGCGCTCCAGAATGCTGTCGGGCAGCGTCTGCGGCATCACGTCGTCAATCAGGCTGCGGGTGATGGGTTGTTGCGGGTGGGTGAACACCTGCAGCACCGTGCCCAGCTCCACCAGGCGGCCGGCGTCCAGCACGGCCACGCGGTCGGCAATCTGCTTGATGACCTGCATCTGGTGCGTGATCAGCACAACGGTCAGCCCCATGTCGCGGTTGATTTGCCGCAACAGCGCCAGGATGGCGCGCGTGGTTTCCGGGTCCAGCGCCGAGGTGGCCTCGTCGCACAGCAGCACCTTGGGCTCGTTGGCCAGTGCGCGGGCAATGCCCACACGCTGCTTCTGTCCACCGCTGATCTGCGCCGGGTAGCGGTCGCGCAAGGCGCTCAGGCCCACCAGCTCCAGCAGCGAATCCACCTTGGTCTTGATGTCGGCCGCCGGCACGCCGGCCAGTTCCAGCGGCAAGGCCACATTGCCATACACCGTGCGCGAGGACAGCAGGTTGAAATGCTGGAAGATCAGGCCGATGTGGCGGCGCGCCTCGCGCAGCTGCTCGGTGTTCATGGCCGTCAGGTCTTCGCCGCCCACCAGCACCTTGCCGGCGCTGGGGCGGTTCAGCAGGTTGATGGTGCGCACCAGCGAGCTTTTGCCGGCCCCGCTCTTGCCGATGACGCCGAAGACCTCGCCCTTTTGCACCTGCAAGTCAAACGCATGCAGCGCCACCACCGGGCCGTCGCGGCCGGGGTAGCTTTGCGTGACGCCTTGCAGCTCAATCATGGGCGCCTCCAATGCGGCGGGGCGGTCGGGGTGTGCTGGCGCCGTGGGGGACTGGGGATCTACAAACATGTGGTGAACGGGCCCTTGCGCCGCGCGGGGCGGCAGCAGGCGGAGTAGCGAGTGAAGTACTTGTTGTGCAGCGCATTGTGCAAGGCGGCGCGTGAAAAACGAACGAATTTAATTTTAGATTCTTATAACCAGGGCTTCTAAGGGGCGCCGCAAAGCCCCTCAAAAGCGTTGCCAGCGTTTACATTAGCCCCACACCCACACATCCCAGGGAGGGCAGGCCCATGGACAAGAAGACTTTCGCAGCCGTGCTGGTGGGCCGCGTGCGCGCGCTGATACTGGTTTCGCTGCTGCTGTTCACGGCGACGCTGTTCCTGCTGATCGTGCGCCCGGCGGTGGACAACTCGGCCCGCGCACAGATGGGGTTGATGGCCCAGCAGGTGGAGGCGCGGCTGGAGCGCCTGCTGCAGGGCGTGGAGACGCGGCTGCGCACCGGGCGCGATTTCGCGCTGGCCAGCCAGCTCAGCGCCGACACTCTGCCCGAGTTCAACGCCTTCTTCCAGGCCCAGCTGGCCAACAATGCCGAGCTGTCGGCGGTGTTCCTGGCCGACGACGCGGGGCGCGAGGTGATCCTGTTCCGCGAGCCCGACGGCGGTTGGCGCAACCGCGTCAGCGACCCGGAGAACCTGGGAAAGACCAGCTTCTGGATACGCTGGAACGCGCAGCGCCAGCCAGTGGGTGCTGAGGCGTTGGAGCAGCCCTATGACGCCCGCACCCGCCCCTGGCACAAGGGCGCGCTGGCGCTGGCCGACGAGCGCCAGGTGTTCTGGACCGCGCCTTACGAGTTTTTCACACTGAAGGAGCCGGGCATCACCGCGTCGCTGCGCTTCACCGGTGCCGACGGCCGCCGCTATGTGCTGGGCATGGACGTGCGGCTGCTGGACCTGTCGCGTTTCACCTCGGGCCTGGCCTTGGGCCAGACCGGGGTGGCCGCCATCGTCAACGACAAGGGTGAACTGGTGGCGCTGCCGCGCAGCGAGCAGTTGCAGGGCGATGCCGCGCTGAAGGCCGCGGTGCTGAAAACGCCCCAGGCGGCCGGCTTGGCGCTGGTGGACAAGGGCGTCAGCCAATGGCAGGCCGATGGCCGGCCCGGCGGCCAGTTGGCCGGCTACTGGCAGGGGCTGACGCAATGGCAAAGCCTGTTCGTGCCGGCGAAACTGAGCGCCACACCGGTCTGGCTGGCGGTGTTTGCTGCGCGCAGCGAGTTCGTCCCTGTCGGCTGGAAGGAGCTGGGCGCGGTGCTGCTGATCGTGCTGCTGGCCCTGGTGGGTGGCAGCTTCATGGCGGTGAAGCTGGCCAAGGAGTTCGCGCGCCCCTTGCAGGCGCTGACGAAAGAGAGCGAGCGCGTGGGCCGCATGGAGCTGGAGCGGCCGTTCAACCAGAGCCTGGTGTGGTCGCCCGTGGCGGAAATCTCGGCGCTGGCGCAGACGCTGGAGACCATGCGCGCCAAGCTGCTGGAGGCACTGCCGGCGCGGCGCGGCCGGCACATCGACCCAGGCGCGCACCCGGACGACTCACCGTATGACGCACCGGACGACGCGGCAGGATCGCGGCCACAGCGCACCGCCGTGTAAGCTTGCGCCTGCAACCGCACACAAAAACACCCGCGAGAAAGCCCCTGTCATGTTCATCCGCCTGCGCGACGGCAACACCACCCATTACGAGCTGGCTGGCCCCGAGGGTGCACCGCTGGTGGTGCTGGTGCACGGCATCTCCATCCCCATGTACAGCTGGGACCTGATCGCCCCGCGCCTTGTGCAGGCCGGCTACCGCGTGCTGCGCTACGACGTCTATGGCCGGGGCGAATCTGCCTACCCCAACACCGATTACGACCGCAACCTGCTGATGAGCCAGCTCACCAACCTGTTGGACGCGCTGGTGGGCGAGCGCGAAAAGATCAACCTGGTGGGCTTCTCCTTCGGCGGCGCCATGGCGGCGCTGTTCACCTCGCGCTATGCGCCGCATGTGGCGCGCTTGGCCCTGGTCTCGCCCTTCGCCCGCGTGGCGCCCGACGCCGATCCGCGGCCCCGGCTGCGCGTGCCCTTGTTGGGCGACCTGATCATGCGCCTCAAGGTCAGGCAGGCGCTGCGCGTGCGCGCCGCCAAGCTGTTGACGGCCGCCGGGCTGCCGGAGGACTGCAAGCGCCAGTTCGACAACCAGGCCGCGCGCTCGGAGTTCTGTCGCGCTTTTCTGTCGCTGATGCGCGGCAACGGCATGGACCCATATGGCGCCGCCTATGAGGCCGTGGCCGCCAGCGGCGTGCCCACCGCGCTGGCATGGGGCACGGCGGATGAGGATATCAACGCCGACTCCAACAGCTACACCCGCGCCCGCCTGAAGCCCCAGCATTACCTGGAGCTGCCCGGCGTGGGCCACGGCGGCATGCTGCACCCGGACAGCGGGCTGCTGCCGTTTCTGCTGGAGTTTCTGGCCACACCGGTGCCTGAGCCTGAGGTGGCGGAGGAGCCGCAGTATGAGCGGCGGGACGAGCGCGGAGGCGAACGGCGGGAAGAGCGGGTGTGACCTCCACGCTGCCACCCACCCTGGCCACCCCGCGCCTGCGTCTGCGCGCCCCGCGCGTGGACGATGCCAGCGCGATTTTTGTCGCCTACACGCAAGACCCCGAGGTGTGCCGCTACATGGTGTGGACGCCCCACGTGAAAGAGGACGACACGCGCGCCTTCCTCGCCTCCTGCGTGGCCGCCTGGCAGCGCGGCGACCGCCTGCCCTATGTGCTGACCACGCTCACCGACGACACGCCGCTGGGCATGCTGGAAGTGCGCTTTCCCAGTTCGCACACCATTGACCTGGGTTATGTGCTGGCGCGCGCCCATTGGGGCCAGGGGCTGATGCCCGAGGCGGTGCAGGCGCTGGCCGGCGTTGCGCTGGGGCTGCCGGCCATCTTTCGCGTGCAGGCGACGTGTGATGTGGAGAACGTGGGTTCGCAGCGCACGCTGGAGAAAGCCGGGTTTGTGCGGGAGGGGCGGCTGGCGCGGCACACCGTGCATCCGAATGTGTCACCCGAGCCGCGTGCCTGCTACCTTTACGCGCGCTGCCGCTAGCCTGGTGTTGCGTGCTTGGGGGCATTTGCACGTATTTGTAGGCTGTGGCTTGCCACCACATGCCCTATAGTTTGCGCCTGGAGTCGGCTGCGGGTCAGCTGGCGCAACGCGTTCACCTGGGCATTGCCATGAAACAGATTTTCTCCGCCGCCATCCTCTGCGCCACGCTTGGCGTGGCCTGGGCGCAGGGCAGTGCATTGCCCCCTGGCGTGCAACTGCACACCAAACAGGAGCTGGTGCGCTCCAACGGCACCGAGCCCGAGTCCATGGACCCGGCGCAGTCCGAGACCATCAACTCGGCCGCCATCGTGCTGGACCTGTTCGAGGGGCTGACGGCCACCGACAACGCCGGCCGGATCGTGCCCGGCGTGGCCACCAGCTGGAAGCAGACCAGCCCCAAGACCTGGGTGTTCACCCTGCGCAAGGATGCGAAATTTTCCAATGGCGATGCGGTGACGGCGCAAGACTTTGTCTACGCCTGGCAGCGTTTTGTGGACCCGAAGACGGCCTCGGTCTATGCCACCACGTTTGGCCAGTTCATTGACAACGGCAACGCCGTGGCCGCTGGCAAGAAGCCGCCCAGTGAGCTGGGCGTGCGCGCGCTGGACGCCTACACGCTGGAGGTGCGCACCGCCGTGCCGGTACCCTTCATGCCCGGGCTGGTGGCCAACCCGCAGTTCTGCCCGCTTCACAAGGCGTCGGTGGAAAAGGCCGGCAAGGACTGGGTCAAGCCCGGCAACATGGTGGGCAATGGCGCCTATGTGCTGAAGGAGTGGCAGGTCAACAGCCGCATCGTGCTGGAGAAAAACAGCAAATACTGGGACGCCGCCGCCGTGCACCTGACCAAGGTGACCTACCGGCCCATTGAGGACGTGAACGCGGATGTGAAGATGTTCCAGTCTGGCGAGACCGATTGGGTGCAGCAGTTGCCGCCCGGGACATATGAGGCCATGAGGGCCGCCTACCCGAAAGAGATACGCAACAACCCGCTGGTGGCCAATCGCTTTTACCCGATGAACAATGCCGACCCGCTGTTGAAGGACGTGCGGGTGCGCAAGGCCTTGAGCATGGTGATAGACCGCGACATCCTGGCTAGTAAGGTGACGGCCGACGGCCAACTGCCGCTGTATGGCCTGGTGGTCAAGGGCCTGGCGGGCGCCGACGTGGTCAATTACGACTGGGCCGCCTGGCCCATGGCGCAGCGTGTGGCCGAGGCCAAGAAGCTGCTGGCCGCTGCCAATGTGCCAGCAGGTACCAAGCTGCGCCTGAGCTACAACACCAGCGACTACCACAAGCGCATGGCCATCTTCATCGCCTCGGAGTGGAAGACCAAGCTGGGCTTGGAGGTGTCCATGGAGAACATGGAGCTGAAGGTGCTGGTGAAGAAGATGCACGACGGCGACTACCAGATCGCCCGCTACGGTTGGTACGCCGACTTTAATGACGCCACCTCGTTCTACTCACTGGTGCAGTGCGGTGACGACCAGAACTTCAACAAGAACTGCAATCTGAAGGCCGACGAGCTGGTGGCCCAGGGCAACCAGCAGGCCGACCCGGCCCAGCGCAAGACCATGCTGACGCAAGCGGCCAAGCAGGTGATGGAGGACTACCCCTTCCTGCCGCTGCTGCAAAACACGCTGCCGCGGCTGGTGAAGAGCTATGTGGGCGGGTACAACGAGAGCAATGCGCTGGCGCGGTTTCGCAGCCGCGACCTGTACATCATCAAGCACTGAACATGCTGTTGCACACGGCTTTGTCTGATCGCCGGCGCGCGCTGCGGGCGCTGACCGCCGCGCCGCTGGGGCTGATGCTGGCCAGCTGCGCCAGCGACCCCACGCTGGCCCAGCCGCCCACCATCGTTCCCGTCGCCGCCTGGGGCGGCCAGCCGGTGCCATGGCCGGCGCAGCCGCAGCGCATCACGCATCTCACCGTGCACCACCAGGGTGAGCTTTTCGCCAGCAACACCGACGTGCCGGCCTACCTGCGCAAGCTGCAGACCTGGTCGCGCAACACCCGCAAGTGGCAGGACATTCCCTACCACTACGTGGTGGCGCCCGACGGCCAGGTGTATGCCGCGCGGCCGCCCGAACTGGCCGGCGAGACCAACACCGAGTACAACCCCACTGGCCACCTGCTGGTGATGCTGCTGGGCAACTTCGAGGTGCAGCAGCCCACCCGGGCGCAGTGGGACGGCACGGTGCGGCTGCTGGTGCACCTGCTGCGCACGCACGGCATGACGCCGCGCGAGCTGGGCGTGCACCTGGACTATTCCACCCAGACCGTGTGCCCGGGCGAGAACCTGATGAAGCGCTGGGGCGAGATGCGCCGGCAGATCGCGCAGGTGGGCGGCTGGGCCGCCTGAGGGCCTGCCAAGTCGCCGCTCACACCCGTCAAACCGCAGTTGGTCCCCGCGCACTGGGCATGGCCGGCAGCTTGAAGCACAATGCCGGGCAAAGGAGACACCCCATGCGCAAACCCTTCGCCCCGCTGGCCGCCGCACTGCTGGCCGCCTGCCTGACCGCCGCCACCGCCCAGGCCCAGACCTCAGCGCCTGCTTCGCCTGCCCCGGCCTCCAAGTACGACGAAGCCCTGGCCAAGTCCGTCGGCGCGGACGAGCGCGGCATGAAGAGCTATGTGCTGGTGATCCTGAAGACCGGCCCCACCAAGGTGCCCGCCGGCCCGGCGCGCGACGACATGTTCAAGGGCCACTTCGCCAACATGAAGCGCCTGGCTGATGAGGGCAAGCTGGTGCAGGCCGGCCCGCTGGACGGTGTGGACGGCTGGCGCGGCCTGTTCGTGTTTGCCGCCGCCAGCATCGACGAGGCCAAGACCTATGTGGCCACCGACCCCGTCATCATCCAGGGCGAGATGGTGGCCGAGTACCACAAGTACTACGGCACGGCGGCGCTGGTGCTGCTGAACGACCTGCACGCCAAGCTGCAGAAAAAGACATTCTGACGGCAATGGCCCCGCCCACGCTGCAGCGCCAGCCCATCATCGCCACGCTGCAGGCCGCACTGGCGGCCGACGCGCGCATCCATGCCGCCTGGGAGGGCGGCAGCGCCGCCTTCAAGGCGCTGGACCCCTATTCAGACGTGGACGCCGTGGTGGTGGCCGACGATGACGCGGTGGACGCCGCCTTCGCAATAGCCGAGCAGGCACTGCAAACCCTGTCGCCCATTTCACTGGTGTACGACGTGCCACCCGCGCCCGGCTACAGGCAGAAGTTCTACCAGCTGCGGGACGCGGGCGAATTCCTGGTGGTGGACTACGTGGTGATGCGCGCCAGTGACCCGCTGATGTTTCGCGAGGTGGAGTTGCACGGCGAAGGCACGACCTGGTTCGACAAGACCGGTATCCTGGTGGCGCGGCACTTGGACGCGGCCAAGGATGCCGCCGCCGCACAAGCCCGCATCGCGCCGCTGCGCGCGGCGTTTGCGATGTTCCAGCACATCCCCACCAAAGAGCGCCTGCGCGGCCGCGCGGTGGAGGCGCTGCATTTCTACCAGGCCATGACGGTGCGCCCGCTGATCGAGGCGCTGCGCCTGCTGCACTGCCCGCAGCGACGCATGTTCAGCGTGCGCTATCTGGCGCGTGACTTGCCGGCGGACGTGGGCGCGCGAATAGAGCGGCTGTCGTTCATCACCGACCTGGCGGACATGGAGCGCAAGCATATCGAGGCGCAGGCGTGGTTTTGGGAGACGATGCGGGCGTTGGAGGTGGCCTAGAAGGCAAGCCATGCCGTTCTGCCCCGCTGGCACTTGCCGCTGAAGCCCCTGGCCAGCGGATGAGCGGGAATCAGGTCAACGCAAATGCATATTCTGGTGTGGCATGGCCCGCCAACACCACTTGTTTGTCAAAACCGCCATCAAGAGACTGTGCAATGGGGTAGTGGAAATTCGGATCGATGGAATGCTCCCAGGCGTACTGAATTCGCGCGTTCCAGGCAGACGCCGCGTTCTGGGAAACTTCATCGTGCAACTCGGTCGCCATGCCTGACAGCAGATACCCCAGCTGACAAATCACGACGCCCCGGTTCTGGGGGTTGTCGGCCAGCAAATTCGTCACGAGATTGTTCAGTTCGCGGCTGTTCAAAGGGCTTGAGCCCAGCATGTTGCTGAGTGCCGTGGATGCGAGTTGGGCATCCGGTGTCGTTCCAAATGCACTGGAGACAACCATGTTCGCGTAGTTGACCAAATTGCCGTTGTCCTTTCCGAGGTAGTTGAGCTGAGCCTGAAAGCTGATGTACTCAGGCCCGCGCCCGAACAGGCCCACGCACATCCACTCAATTGGAAAGCCGACGATGTTGTATGTTTGTGCTGCCATCATGTTCCCCGCAAGTCGTGCAACTGCCTGCCGCGCAACCCCTGTAACCACTGGCCAGCGCTTCGGAGGGCCGCAGTGAATGGTATGGCGGGCTGCCCGAGCGCGATGTGACCCCAGCCTCTTGACAATGTCGTTGTCTGATGGTCCCTGCGCCGGTGCGATACTCATCCGCTGTTCCATTGCGTTCAAGAGGTATCCATGTTGAAGGCCCGCGCCGCCCTTTTTGCGGCCCTTTGCGGCATTGCCATCCCGGCCATAGCCGTCGACGCACCTGCCACTGCTGCCAGCACCCCCGCCGCACCCTACACCCAGGCCCAAGCCTTCGCCGACATCAACCAGTTGTTTGAAGCGCAAGCCAAGGCCGCCCACATCCCAGGCTTGGTGCTGGGCGTGGTGGTGGGTGGCAAGCTGGTGCACGTGCACGGCGTGGGCGTGCAAGACCTGGACAGCAAACGCCCGGTGACGGCCGACAGCCTGTTTCGCATCGCCTCCATGACCAAGGCCTTCACAGCGCTGACCATTCTGAAGCTGCGCGACGACGGCAAGCTGCGCCTGGACGACCTGGCCGAAACCCATGTGCCCGAGATGCGCGGCTGGAAGTACCCCACGCTGGACGCTCCGCGCATACGCGTGCGCGACCTGCTGAACCACACCGGCGGCTTCGTCACCGACGATCCCTGGGGCGACCGGCAGACGCCCATGATTGAGGCCGAGTTCAGCAAGTTCCTGCGCGATGGCGTGCCCTTCACCCGCACGCCCGAGCTGAGCATGGAGTATTCCAACCTGGGTTACGCCATCCTGGGCCGCATCATCGGCAATGTGTCGGGCCAGCCGTATGCCGACACCATTGCGAAGACGCTGTTGCAGCCGCTGGGCATGGGCTCCAGCACCTTCTTCGCCGCCAGTGCGCCGGCCGAGCGCCGCGCCCAGGGCTACACCTGGCAAGACGACAAGCACACCCAGGTCGAGACCATGGCGCACGGCGCCTTCGGTGCCATGGGCGGTGTGCAGACCAGCGCCAATGATTACGCGAAGTGGATGGCCTTTTTGCTGTCGGCCTGGCCGGCGCGCGATGAGGCAGACACCGGCCCGGTGCGCCGCGCCACCGTGCGCGAGATGGCGCAGGGCTCCAACTTCCCGGCGCTGCAACCCCCGTCGCCGCCCGCCAACTGCGCCCGCGCCAGCACCTACGGCATGGGGCTGGGCGTGACGATCGACTGCGAATTGGGCCGCATCCTGTCACACGGCGGCGGCTACCCCGGTTACGGCTCCTTCATGGTGCTTCACCCGGCCAGTGGCGTCGGCGTGTTCGCCTTTGCCAACCGCACCTATGCTGCCCCCGCGCGGCAGGTGCTGGAGGCCTTCCCGCTGCTGAAGAAAGCCGGCCTGATGAAAGACGCCGCCGTGCCGCTGAGCCCCGAACTGGCCGCTGCCTACCGCGCCGCTGGCGCCATCTACGCCAAGGGCGACATCCACGCCGGCGGCGACGTGCTGGCCATGAACATGCTGCTGGACCGCGATGCAGCTGGTTGGGCGCGCGACATCGCTGCGTTGAAGGCACAGGTGGGGGAGTGCGATACCTCTGCACCCATCACCCCTGGCGGGGCGCACACCGGGCAGTTCAGCTGGACCTGCGCGCAAGGCAAGTTGAATGGCAGCTTGCTGCTGGCGCCTACGTCGCCACCGCGCATTCAGGCGCTGCGGTTGTCAAGGCCGCGCACGCCGTGATGGTTGGCAAGGATCAGGCCGACACGGCACTCGGCTCCGCGGCTGGACAGGCCGATGGCCAGAGGCCATGGCTCTTCAGCCCGTCCCGGCCTGCGCAGGCAGGCCGTGAGCCGCGGGCTTCAGCCCCGGGCCTTCGGCGCTCCTCCTTGATGCCGCTGCGCCGAATGCCGCATCGACGTGATCCTGCGTTTGTGGGGCGCCCGCGTGACGAAAGACGTCGTCCTTCAATCAACAAAATTAAGGTGTAGCGATGAAGATATCTGGCTATGCAGATCGAGGATTGCCGAGTGAAGAGGTTGTTCCAGAGAGCCTTGCTGAAGTGACCCTCAAAGCCTCTCCTGCCGAGTTGCGTTGTATGGCCGAATTCCTGCTCTTCTGTGCGGCCGAAATGGATCGCATGGGCGAGAAGTACGACCACGTTCATCTGTCAGATCGGATGAAAGAGTTCCGGCAGTCACCGCATTTTGTGGTCGTTAGGTTGAGCCACTGAAGCCTCACAACCCGGCGTCACGCTTGCCAACTGACCCGATGTCGCTGGGGCGTGTGGCGGAGCGGAATCAAGGAGGAGGGCCGCAGGCCCGGGGGACATTCGCGTAGCCACGCGCACCAGTGGCGTCGGCAGTCAGCAGACCACGCAGCCCCGCAGTGATCGGAAGACTCAGCCCTCGAACAACGCAGCGAGTCGCTTCACCGCAGCCACCGAAGCCTCCCGGTCCGCCACAATCCCCTCGCTGCCAAAGTCGCCAGGCGTCTGCGCCTGCACCAGCAGGCCATCGCGGCGCGGCACCATGGTCACGTTGTGGCCCCGGTAGTCCAGGCCATAGGTCACCTCCGGCTGCGGGATCAGCCGCGCTGTCTGGCCGCGCACCGGGATCACGCTGTTGTCGCCCAGCAGCGCACGCGCGCCATAGCCGGTGGCGTTGACGATGGTGCGCTCGCGCAGGCCCGCAAACTGGCGCGGGTGGGTGAACTCGCGCTGCGCCATCTCGCCGCCCATGCGGAAAAAATCGTCCATCAGCAGGCGTGAATAGGCCGGCAGGTTGAACACCAGTTGGTTGTAGCGCCGCGCATGGCCCACCTTGAACGGGTGCTCGCTTTGCGGTATGGGGCGCGAGGCGGGGTACAGGTCGCCCAGCAGCGGCGCCAGGCGCGGGTACTCGGGCTCGTTGCTGTGCGGCTCCGGCGGGCCGTCGCCCGGCTGCTGGGTGTCAAACAGAACAAAGGCCTCGTGCCACTCCACCGGCTGATCGGCCAGGCCCAGCAGGCTCTGGTACATGCGGAAGGAATGCCGCGCCATCCCCTCCCACTGCTTCACGAAGGCCGGCGTGGTGTGCTCGGCGGCGATCACGCGCGAGCCGGGCGACCACACGCCGGTGGCCGCGCTGGAGCGCACCTCCGGCGGGCGCTCCTTGCAGTAGATGCGCACCTTCAGCCCGGCACGCTGCGCCGCCACCGCGGTGGTCAGGCCAATGGCGCCGCAGCCAATCACCGCCAACTGCTTCTCGCGTGTGGACAGCGCCATCTGCACCGCGAGCTGCGCCGAACCCCACGACAGCGACCAACCGCTGCCGCCGTGGCCGTAGTTGTGGATGATGGTCTTGTGCCCAATGCGTTGGGCCTCAATGCGCGGGCCCTGGGCGCGGAAGGGGCGGGTGCAGACCGACACATCGATGATGCGCTCGGGCCGCGCCAGCACGGCGGCCAGTGGCGCGCGTGCGGCGAAGCTGGGCTGCGGCGCGCTGCCATTGGCGGCCGGGGCTGGCGCAGGTGCGGTGATTTGTGCCAACGCATTCGACCAGGGCAGGACAGAGGAAGCAGTCAGTGCGGCCAGCGAGGTGCCGGTGCTGGCTAGGAAATGGCGGCGTTGCATGGGAAAGAGGGTAGACGGGAGTGGAGATGTTTTCTCCAGTGTAGGGCGCCCGGTGTGCCAGCGCCCAGCGCGCCGTCATGCGGCCCATGACAATTCATCAGATCCTGATGAATTTTTGACCGTACAGCGCAGGCTACAGATCCGTGCGCAGCCGCATCACCTCCGCCGCCCAGTCCACAAAAGCCCGCACCTTGGCGCTCAGGTGCCGGTTGGGTGGGTACACCACATAGATGGGCAGGGCCGCGCGCGGCCACTCGGGCAGCACCTCCACCAGCTCGCCGCTGGCCAGGTAGGGCGCGGCAGAAAAGCGGGTGCTCTGGCCTATGCCCAGGCCGGCCAGCAGGGCCACCAGCTGGGCATTGCTCTCGTTCACCGACAGCTGGTAGCGGCCGTTGATCTCCAGCAGCTGGCCGTCCTTGTCGTTGAATTCGTGCGGGTAGGGCCGGCCGGTGCGGGCCGAGAAGTAGTTGATGGTGGGAAACTTGCCGCCCTCCAACTCGCTGGGGTGGCTGGGCAGGCCGTAGCGCTTCACATAGCCGCTGGAGGCCAGCGTCACCAGCCGCATGTTGCCGATGCGCCGCGCCACCAGTGACTGCTCCAGCAAATCGCCCGCGCGCAGCACGCAGTCCACGTTTTCGCTGATCAGGTCCACCGGCCGGTCGCTCACGCCCAGGTCCAGCTGGATGTCGGGGTAGCGGGCGTAAAAGCCGGGCAACGCCGGGATGATGATGTGCCGCGCCACCGACGCCCCCACATCGATGCGCACCCGGCCGCTGGGGTTGGCGTGGGCGTTGCCCAGCGTGGCCTCCATGTCGTCCAGGTCGTTCAGCAAGCGGGTGGCGCGCTCGAAATAGGCCGCGCCCTCGGGGGTGACGATGACGCGCCGCGTGGTGCGGTTCAGCAGCTTCACCTTCAGGCGCTCTTCCAGCCGCTGCACCAGCTTGGTCACCGTGCCCTTGGGCAGGTCCAAGGACTCGGCCGCCTTGGTAAAGGTGCCGGCTTCGACGACGCGGGCAAACACCCGCATGGACAGGATTTGATCCATGGTTGTGGACGTGGGCTGGGTTTCTGGTCAGTAGGTGCACGCCAACGTGATGTTGCGTCGCAGCAAACGGATTGTGGGCCCAGCCACAGGCCTTATTGTTATCCGTTTGGAAACAGTGTGGTGGAAAAAGGCCTATTTACGCCACAAACAACACGCCTTACATTCTCTTCATCGTGAAAACCAATATTGCCTGTCCCTCCACCACGGCCCCCAAGGCCGGCAAGGCCACGCCGCCGACTGCGGCCGTGCAAGGTGTTGACCTGCCGGCCCAGCCCGGCCTGCCGCGCCTGCGCCAATACGGCAGCAAGCGCACGGGTGGCGGCGGCGCACTGGTGCTGCACTTCCATGGCGGCGCCTTTGTGTCGGGTGATCTGGATTCTGGCGCCGCCATTGCCAGCCTGCTGGCCGAGGCCGGCGCGGTGGTGCTGTCGGTGGACTATCCGCTGGCACCCGCCCACCCGTTCCCGCAGGCGGTGGATGCGGGTTACGCGGTGCTGCAATGGGCCTACAAGCAGCGCGTGAAGCTGGCCGGCCCACAGCCGCGCATTTACCTGGCCGGCGAAGAAGCTGGTGGCAACCTGGCCGCCGCCATTGCGCTGGTAGCGCGCGACCACGGCCACCCGCCGTTGGCCGGGCAGATTTTGGTCACGCCCATGCTGGACCCGTGCGTGGGCACCGCCTCGCTGCGCGAAATGCTGGGCGAGGCCACCGAATGCAAATGGGGCAGCGGCTGGCAGCAATACCTGCGCAACCCCATGGACGCTGAGCATCCCTATGCCGTGCCCGGCCTGGTGCGCCGCCTGGCCGGCCTGCCGCCCGCGCTGGTGCTGGCCGGTGCCGATGACCCGCTGCGCGACGAAGGCCAGCGCTATGCGCAGCGCCTGCAGCAGGCCGGCGTGCCGGCACGCTTCGCGCTGATGGGCGAGGCCACCGGCTGGCCCGAAGCGCTGACCGAGCCTGAATACGCCGGCGAATGCCGTTGCGGCGATGCCGTGCGCGCGCAGCTGAAGGATTTCATGCACCCGGCCACACCGCCACCGCCGGTGCCGACTTCGGCGCCTCCACCCGTGCCGACCTCGGCGCCTCCACCGCTTCCCAGCGGCTAGGCTGCCATCGCATGGGCCCAGCACGCCGTTAGCGGCCAGGCCCACGGGGCAGCAGCCATTGCACGCTTGAAGCCTGCCACCAGCTACCCACCCAAGCACACACATTCACCAGCCCGTAGGGCTGGTGGAGGGGACTTTTTTTCTGTTTTTTGGTTTCGGTTTCTCGCATCACTCACTTCACAAGGATTCGCATCATGGACAAACTGCCTATTTCCCTGCGCCGCCGCCCCAAGCTGTGGACTGCCCTGGCCGCTGTGGCCGTGGTGGCCGGCGTGACCTTGTTCGGCCAGCAAGGCGGCATCAAGGCGCAAGCCGCCGCGCCCGAAGCCGCACCGCCCGCCGTGCCGGTGTCGGTGGCCACGGTGGACGCGCGCGACGTCACCACCTGGGACGAATTCTCTGGCCGGCTGGAAGCCGTGGGCCGGGTGGAGCTGCGTTCGCGCGTGGCCGGTGCCGTGCAATCGGTGCACTTCCGTGAAGGCGCGCTGGTGCACCAGGGCGACCTGCTGGTGACGATCGACCCCGCCCCCTACACCGCAGAGGCCGAGCGCGCCGAAGCCCAGGTGGCCGCCGCCCAGGCCCGCGTGGCCAATGCCCGCAGCGAGCTGGCCCGCTCGCAACGCCTGTGGGACGAGCGCGCCATCGCCCAGCGCGAGCTGGAAGAGCGCCAGAACAGCATGCGCGAGTCCGAAGCCAATCTGCGCGCCGCACAAGCGCAATCGCAGGTGGCCAAGCTGAACCTCAGCTACACCCAGGTGCGCGCGCCGATTGGCGGGCGCATCGGCAAGGTGGAAGTCACCGTGGGCAACCTGGTGGCCGCCGGCCCCGGCGCACCGGTGCTGACCACGCTGGTGTCGGTGAGCCCCATCTACGCCAGCTTCGACACCGACGAGCAGGTGATCGTGCGCGCGCTGAAAGACCTGGACAGCGCCGGCGGCGCCAGCGCCCGCCAGGCGCTGGAGCGCGTGCCGGTGCTGATGGGCACCGCCGAGGCCGCCGACACCCCCTACAAGGGCAAGCTGCAGCTGATCGACAACCAGGTGGACGCCAAGAGCGGCACCATCCACGTGCGCGCCGCGTTTGACAACGCCGACGGCAAGCTGATCCCCGGCCAGTTCGCCCGCATCCGCATGGGCCAGTCGCACGCCACGTCCGCGTTGTTGATCAACGAGCGTGCCGTCAGCACCGACCAGAGTAAGAAATTCGTGCTGGTGGTGGACAAGGACAACAAGGCGCAATACCGCGAGGTCACGCTGGGCAGCAACGTGCAGGGCCTGCGCGTGGTCACCAGCGGCCTGAAGGCCGGCGAGCGCGTGGTCGTCAACGGCCTGCAGCACATTCGCCCCGGCACGCTGGTGCAGCCGCAGAAGGTGGCCATGGACGCGCGCAGCGAGCTGGCTGGCCCGGCCGGCCAGGCGGTGGCGGCACGCTGAGCTTCAGCCCCAACACCCGTTTCTCACCCCCCAAAACAGACTTCCCAACAGGGGAAACGCCATGAATTTGTCCAAATTTTTCATCGACCGGCCGATCTTTGCCGGCGTGCTGTCGCTGCTGATGTTCCTGGCCGGGCTGATCGCGCTGCGTGGCCTGCCCATCTCGGAATACCCCGAGGTGGTGCCGCCCAGCATCGTGGTGCGCGCCAACTACCCCGGCGCCAGCCCCAAGGTGATCGCCGAGACGCTGGCCACGCCGCTGGAGGAAGCCATCAACGGCGTCGACGGCATGCTCTACATGGGCAGCCAGGCCACCACCGACGGCCTGTTGACGCTGACGGTGACCTTCAAGCTGGGCACCGACCCCGATAAGGCCCAGCAGCTGGTGCAAAACCGCGTGGCCCAGGCCGAGCCGCGCCTGCCTGAAGAGGTGCGCCGCCTGGGGCTGACCACGGTCAAGGGCTCTTCGGACCTGACCATCGTGGTGCACCTGATCTCGCCCAACAAGCGTTACGACACCGCCTACCTGCGCAACTACGCCGTGCTCAACGTCAAGGACCGCCTGGCGCGTGTGCAGGGCGTGGGCGACGTGCAGCTGTTCGGCTCGGGCGACTATTCCATGCGCGTCTGGCTGGACCCGCAGAAGGTGGCCCAGCGCGGCCTGTCGGCCGGTGACGTGGTGCGCGCCATTCGCGAGCAGAACGTGCAGGCCGCCGCTGGCATCGTTGGCGCCTCGCCGGGCTTGCCGGGTGTGGACATGCAGCTGTCCATCAACGCCCAAGGCCGCCTGGCCACGGAAGAAGAGTTTGGCGACATCATCGTCAAGAGCTCGGCCGATGGCGCTGTGACGCACCTGCGCGACATCGCTCGCCTGGAGCTGGGCGCCAACGGTTATGCGCTGCGCTCCATGCTGGACGGCAAGGACGCGGTGGCCATCCCCATCTTCGCGGCACCCGGGTCGAATGCCATCCAGATCTCTGACGACGTGCGCGCCGCCATGGCCGACCTGAAGAAGGCCATGCCGGAGGACGTGGACTTCTCCATCGTCTACGACCCGACACAGTTCGTGCGCGCCTCCATCGAGTCGGTGGTGCACACGCTGCTGGAAGCCATCACGCTGGTGGTGCTGGTGGTGATCCTGTTCCTGCAGACCTGGCGCGCTTCCATCATCCCGCTGCTGGCGGTGCCGGTGTCGGTGATCGGCACCTTTGCGGTGATGCACCTGTTTGGCTTCTCCATCAACGCGCTGAGCCTGTTCGGCCTGGTGCTGGCCATCGGCATCGTGGTGGACGACGCCATCGTGGTGGTGGAGAACGTGGAGCGCAACATCGCCAACGGCCTGTCGCCGCGCGAGGCCACCTACCAGGCCATGCGCGAGGTGTCCGGCCCCATCATCGCCATCGCGCTCACCTTGGTGGCGGTGTTCGTGCCGCTGGCCTTCATCACCGGCCTGACCGGCCAGTTCTACCGCCAGTTCGCGTTGACGATTGCCATCTCCACCGTGATCTCGGCTGTCAATTCACTCACCTTGTCGCCCGCGCTGGCCGCACTGCTGCTGAAGGGCCATGACGAGCCCAAGGACCGGCTCACAAGGGTGATGGATGCCGTGCTGGGCCGCTTCTTCGCCGCTTTCAACCGCATGTTTGTGCGTGGCGCGCAGGGCTACAGCAAGGGCGTCACCGGTGCCATCTCGCGCAAGAGCGCCTCGCTGGTGGTCTATGCGGTGCTGTTGGGCGCGGCGGTGTTGCTGTTCAAGGTCGTCCCCGGCGGCTTTGTGCCGGCGCAGGACAAGCAATACCTGATCGGCTTTGCCCAGCTGCCCGACGGCGCCACCCTGGACCGCACGCAGGACGTGGTGCGCCGCATGGACGCCATCACGCTGAAGCAACCCGGCGTGGAGCACGCGGTGTCCTTCCCCGGCCTGTCCATCAACGGCTTCACCAACAGCTCCAACTCGGGCATCGTGTTCGTCACGCTGAAGCCTTTCAGCGAACGCAAGGGTGCCGACATGAGCGCAGGGGCGATTGCCAGCAAGCTGAACGCGCAGTATGCGCAGATCCAGGACGCCTTTGTGATGATGTTCCCGCCCCCGCCGGTGCAGGGCTTGGGCACCACCGGCGGCTTCAAGCTGCAGCTGGAAGACCGTGGCTCGCTGGGCTACGAGGCGATGGACGCGGCGCTGAAGGCCTTCATGGCCAAGGCGCAAAAGGCGCCCGAGCTGGCCGGCCTGTTCTCCAGCTACCAGGTGAACGTGCCGCAGCTGTATGCCGACATCAACCGCACCAAGGCGCGCCAACTGGGCGTGCCGGTGACCGAGGTATTCGACACCATGCAGACCTACCTGGGCAGCCTGTATGTGAACGACTTCAACCGCTTTGGCCGCACCTACTCTGTGCGTGTGCAGGCTGACGCGGCCTTCCGGGCCCGCGCCGAAGACGTGGGTGCGCTGAAGGTGCGTGCCAGCAATGGTGAGATGGTGCCGCTGGCGGCGCTGATGAACATCCAGCCCACCTTCGGGCCGGAACGCGCCATGCGCTACAACGGCTACCTGTCGGCAGACGTCAACGGCGGCCCGGCGCCGGGTTATTCCAGCAGCCAGGCGCAGGAGGCCGTGGCCCGCATCGCCAAGGAGACGCTGCCGGCCGGCATCACCTACGAGTGGACGGAGCTGACCTACCAGGAGATCCTGGCCGGCAACTCGGCGCTGCTGCTGTTCCCGCTGGCCATTCTGCTGGTGTTCCTGGTGCTTGCCGCGCAGTATGAAAGCCTGACGCTGCCGCTGGCCATCATCCTGATCGTGCCCACCGGCCTGCTGGTGGCGATGGCGGGCGTGTGGCTCTCGCACGGCGACAACAACGTCTTCACGCAGATCGGGCTGATGGTGCTGGTGGGGCTGTCGGCGAAGAACGCGATTTTGATCGTTGAGTTCGCCCGCGAGCTGGAGTTTGCCGGCCGCACGCCGCTGCAAGCCGCCATCGAGGCCAGCCGGCTGCGCCTGCGCCCCATCCTGATGACGTCGATGGCCTTCGTGATGGGTGTGCTGCCGCTGGTGCTGAGCACCGGTGCCGGCGCCGAAATGCGCAGCGCCATGGGCGTGGCGGTGTTCGCCGGCATGATTGGCGTCACGGCCTTCGGCCTGTTCCTCACCCCCGTGTTCTACGTCGTGCTGCGCGCGCTGACCGGCAACAAGCCGTTGCGCCACCACGGCGGGGTGACGGCGGATGCCGATCCGCACACCCCCGCGCTGCCGCAGGGTGGCGGCGCCAGCGTGCGCCCGCTGCCGGCCGCACCGATGGACGACAAGCTGTGACTCCAACATCCCTTGACCAGGTGACTGACATGACCACCTTGAGCAACCCACTCTCCGCCCGCGCCGCTGGCGCGCGCACCCCTGGCCTGCGCAGCGCGCTGCTGCCGCTGCTGGCCGCCCTGGTGCTGGCCGGCTGTGCCTCGGTGCCGCCCAGCCAGGTGACGCCAGCCGCCGCGCCGCCGGCTGCCTTCAAAGAAGCCGAAACCCGCTGGACCGTGGCTGCCCCGGCCGAGGCCCAAGACCGCGGCCAGTGGTGGCGTGCCTTTGCCGACCCGGTGCTGGACGAGCTGGTCACCCGCGCGGTGACTGGCAACACCAGCATCCAGGAGGCCGGCGCCCGGCTGGCCCAGGCGCGCGCGCTGGTGGTGGACGCCAGTGCCGCCCAGTACCCGCAAGCCGGCATCAGCGCCGGTGCCACCCGCGCCGCTGGTGCCAACACGGCCAACGGCATGCGACCGGTGACGCTAGCCACCGCTGGCCTGGGTGTCTCTTGGGAGCCCGACCTGTTTGGCCGTGTGGCCAAGGCCAGCAGTGCGGCGCAGCAGGACGCGCAGGCCCGGCTGGCGCTGCTGCAAAGCACGCGGCTGGTGGTGCAGAGCGATGTGGCGCAGACCTATTTCACGTTGCGCGCGCTGGACGAAGAGAGGGCCCTGGTGCGCCAGACCGTGCAGGCCCACCAGACCAGCCTGAAGCTGACCGAGGCGCGCTGGCGCGCCGGTGACGTGGCCGAGCTGGACGTGTCGCGCGTGCGCACCGAGTTGGCCGCCACCGAGGCCGAGGCGCTGGCACTGGACCGCCGCCGCGCCACGCTGGAGCATGCACTGGCGGTGCTGGTGGGCGAGGCCGCCTCCAGCTTCAGCCTGCCGTCTGTGGACTGGACGGCCAAGCTGCCCGGCATCCCGGCTGGCGTGCCGGCCACGGTGCTGGCGCGCCGGCCCGATGTGGCAGCGGCGCAAAACGGCATCCTGGCGGCCCAGGCGCGCGTGGGTGTGGCCCAGGCGGCTTGGTTCCCCGATGTGTCGCTGACCGCGGTGGGCGGCTTTGCCTCCACCGAGGCCGGCGACCTGCTGAAAAGCTCGGCCAAGGCCTGGAGCGCCGGCCTGCTGCTGAGCCTGCCGCTGTTTGACGGCGGGCGCCGCCAGGCCGGCGTGGACAGCGCCGCTGCTCAGTTGGATGTGGCGCTGGTGGGCTACCGGGCGCAGGTGCTGAACGCGCTGCGCGAGGTGGAGGATCAACTGGTCTCGCTGCGCCTGCTGCACGAGCAGGCCCAGGCCGAAGGCCGGGCGGTGGAGGCGGCCAGCCGCGCCACCGTGCTGTCGGACGCGCGCTACCGCAACGGCCTGGTGAGCCAGATCGAGTTGCTGGACGCCCGCCGCAGCGAGCTGTTCAACCGCCGCCAGGCGCTGCAGGTGCGCGTGGCGCAGTACCAGGCCACGGTGGGGCTGATCAAGGCGCTGGGTGGGGGCTGGGAGGGCGCCTGACGCCGGGCGCCTGTGTCAATTTGGTAAAACCTTGGCCACCCCCGCCCGGCGGTGATAAGCTTACGTGCGTACACATAGCGGTCTCACAAAAATCAGCCGCACCGGGGAAGAATAACGATAACACGTTGGGGTTGTGATGGCGTTGGACTACAAGCTGCTGGACGTCATCAACGTCCAGACCGAGATCGCCAAACTGGGCCTGGGTCTCGGCGAAGTGATGGCCCTGGTGGTGGAGCGCACGCTGGCGCTGGTGCAGGCCGATGGCGCCGCCATCGAACTGGCCGAGGAAGACGACATGGTCTACCGAGCGGCCTCTGGCATTGCCGCCGGCCACCTGGGGCTGCGCCTGAAAGCCTCGGGCAGCCTGACTGGCCTGTGCGTGCACACCGGCAAGGTGCTGCGCTGCGACGACTCTGAAACCGACGGACGCGTGGACCGCGAGGCCTGCCGCAAGGTGGGCCTGCGCTCCATGATCGTGCTGCCGCTGCTGCACAAGGGCACGCCGGTGGGGGTGCTGAAGGCCATGTCGGCCCAGCCGGCCAAGTTCAGCGAGCAAGACGGTGCGTTGCTGGGGCTGTTGAGTGAAGTGGTGGCCGCGGCCATGTACTACTCCACCAAGTACGACCTGGACAGCCTGTTCCACAAGGCCACGCACGACAGCCTGACCGACCTGGCCAACCGCGCCCTCTTCATGGACCGGTTGCGCAGCGTGCTGGCGCGCAGCCAGCGCGACCAGAGCCCCGCCGGCGTGCTGGTGGTGGACATGGACGGCCTGAAGCAGATCAACGACACCTGCGGCCACCGCGCTGGCGACGCCGCCATCCGGGGCCTGGCGCTGCGGCTGCAGGCTGCCGCGCGCAAGACCGACACCGTGGCCCGGTTGGGGGGCGATGAGTTCGGCATCATCCTCACACCCCTGCAGGTGGAGCAGGGGCCAGAGGGCATAGAGGGCGCGCTGCAGCGCTTTCGGCAAAGCATCGCGTCACCGCTGGAGTTTGAAGGCACCACCTTGGACCTGAGCGCCAGCCTGGGCCTGGCGCGTTACCCCGAGGACGGCACTGCGCTGGACGAGCTGCTGGAAGTTGCCGACCAGCGCATGTACGCGGCCAAGCGCGCGACGCGGGCCACCCAGCCGGCGCCGCTGGAGTCGGTGCTGCCTTGATCCCAGGCGCCGCCGCCTTGATCTGAGCCGGCGCTGCCTTCGCACCTCAACGCGCGTTCACTCGCACTTCCTATTGGCCTGCGGGGTGCTGTGCGTTTGTTCCATTCCCTTTGCGCCCGCTCTGTGCTAACTTCTGCGCTGCTCAATCACCCAGGAGACGCAGCATGACAAGAAACCACACATTCACTGGCACGCCCCGCACCTTGCTGGCTGGTGTCTGCCTGGCCGCAACCGCGCTGCTGGCGCTGCCGGCGCTGGCGGCCGGCGGCGTCAAGGTCACGCCGCTGGGCGGCATCGAGGGCGAGTTCTGTCCGCAGGACCGCGCCCTGGTCTTTGAAGACCCCAACGGCACCCGCGTCCTGTACGACGCTGGCCGCACCGTGGCCGGCGCCAATGACCCGCGCCTGGGCAAGATCGACATCCTGCTGGTCAGCCACATGCACGGCGACCACCTGGGCAATGCGCACAACAAGGAGCCCAACGCCGGCTCCTGCGACAAGCCCGACACCTCGGTGTCGGCGCTGCCCAACTCGCTGTCGGTGAACATTGCGCTGGCCAAGAAGTCGGTCATCGTGGTGGGCAGCGACATGCCGCAGTTCTTCCAGGCCAAGCTGAAGGCCAATGGCGGCGACCCGGCCAATGTGCGGCTGGCGCGCTTTGGCGGCAGCGTGACGGTGGGCGGCGTGAAGGTCGCCACCGTGGCCGCGCTGCACAGCAATGGGCTGGACCCCGCCTACATCAGTGGCGACCTGGGCAAGCAGATGGCCGAGAACGGCATCTGGGGCGACGTCGGCCTGGCCACCGGCTACGTGCTGACCTTCAGCAACGGCCTGGTGGTCTACCTGTCGGGCGACACCGGCATCACCGCCGACCAGGACAAGGTGGTGAATGGCCACTACAAGGCCAAGCTGGCGGTGATGAACATCGGCGACGGCTTCACCACCGGCCCGAAAGAGGCCGCCTACGTCATCAACGACCTGGTCAAGCCCAACGCGGTGATCGCCTCGCACGCCAATGAGGTGGGCACCAAGGACGGCAAGGTGATTCCCGGCAACAAGACGGACACCTTTATCAAGGCCGTCAAGGTGCCCGTGCATGTGCCGCTGTCGGGCAAGACGATGGAGTTCGACGCCAACGCCAAGTGCACGGCGGGCTGCTGACGCGCCCGCCATGTCCACGCTGGAACGCGCCATCGCCATGGCGTCAGAGGCTCACGCTGGCCAGACCGACAAGGCTGGCCAGCCCTACATCCTGCACCCGCTGCGCGTGATGCTGCGCCTGCAAGGTGCGCACGAACGCATGGCCGGCGTGCTGCACGATGTGGTGGAGGACACGCCGGTCACCCTGGACCAGCTGGCCGCTGAGGGCTTCGATGCTGCCGTCCTGCAGGCCGTGGACGCGCTGACCAAGCGCCCTGGCGAAACCCGCATGCAGGCCGCTGCACGCGCTGCCCAACACCCGGTGGCGCTGCAGGTGAAGCTGGCCGACAACGCCGAGAACATGGACTTGAGCCGCATCGCCAACCCCACGGACAAGGACTTCGCGCGGCTGGAGGAGTACAAAGCGGTGCGCAAGCTGCTGCTGGCGGCGCTGCCAGCCGTCAGTCCCGCCGGTCTTTAACGCATCCGGTGCCGCACCACGCCTGGCCGAGGCGCCGCGGCGGCTTGGGCCGCCTGCGCCACCCGCGCCTGCAGCCGCGTGATCTGCGGCAGCTTCACTTCAATCCAGTCGGCCAGCGCCTGCACCTTCAGCGCCGCCTCCTTGCCCAGCGGCGTCAGGCTGTATTCCACATGCGGCGGCACCACCGGGTAGGCGGTGCGCAGCACCAGGCCGTCACCCTCCAGCCATTGCAGCGTCTGCGCCAGCATGCGCTCGTTGACGCCGCCCACCGAGCGGCGTAAATCGGAAAAGCGCGCGGTGCCGTCCAGCAGCACCACCAGCACCAGCACGCCCCAGCGGCTGGTCACGTGTTTCAACACCTCGCGCGAGGGGCATTCCGGCGCCATCAGGTCGCCACGCCGCAGCTTGGTGGTCAGCGCTTCAGGCGGGGCGTCCAGGGGCGCTGGGGCGGGCTTGCGGGCGGTGGTGGGTTTGGCGGCTTGCGGCATGGCGGTTTCCTTGGCGGCGCGCCCGCACGGTAACACTTACATCGGTGTGCGTACCTTACCTTGGCGTGCGTACTTACTAAAAGTAAGTTTAAACCGCAAACTTCGTTCTGTCTGTTTTTACTTGATCGAAGGAGTTGGAAATGATCGTTGTAACCGGGGCCACAGGCCAATTGGGGCGGCTGGTGATGGCCGAGCTGTTGAACAAGGGCGTGCCGGCGGAGAGAATCGCCGCCGTGGTGCGCAACCCCGCCAAGGCCGCCGACCTGGCTGCGCTGGGTGTGCAACTGCGCCAGGCCGACTACACGCAGCCCGAGGCGTTGGAGAAAGCCTTCCAGGGCGCTGACAAGCTGCTGTTCATCTCATCCAGCGAGGTGGGCTCGCGTCTGCCGCAGCACCGCAATGTGGTGGACGCGGCCAAGAAGGCCGGCGTGGGCCTGGTGGTGTACACCAGCATCCTGCGCGCCGACACGTCCAAGATCGGCCTGGCCGCCGAACACCGCGAAACCGAAGCGCTGCTGAAGGCGTCCGGCCTGCCGCACGCGCTGCTGCGCAACGGCTGGTACACCGAGAACTACCTGGCCAGCATCCCCCCGGCGCTGGCGCATGGCGCGTTCATCGGCAGCGCGGGCGAGGGTGTGATCTCGTCCGCCGCACGGGCCGACTACGCAGCGGCCGCCGCCGCTGTGCTGGCCAGCGACCAGCCACAAGCCGGCAAGGTGTACGAACTAGCCGGTGAGCCCGGCTACACGCTAACCGAGTTGGCCGCCGAGATCAGTCGCCAGTCCCGCAAGACCGTGCCCTATGTGAACCTGCGCCAAGCCGACTTCAAGGCCGCGCTGCTGGGCGCCGGCTTGCCCGAGGAGCTCGCTGAGTTGCTGGCGGATTCGGATGCCGCTGCTGCTAACGGTGCGTTGCAGGGCGAGGGTGCCACGCTTCGCGGGTTGATTGGCCGGCCCAGTACGCCACTGGCTGACTTGGTGAAGGTTGCGCTGGCGCAGTAGACGCGCGTTGCCGGTTGGCTGGCTGCCGACGCCTCTGGTGCGCGTGGCTACGCGAATGTCCCCCGGGCCTGCGGCCCTCCTCCTTGACTTCGCTCCGCCACGCGCCCCAGCGACATCGGGGCCGTGGGCATGCGTTGCGCCGAAATTCCGGACGCTACCAGATTCAACCGATAGGCAAGCAGGCGTCGACGAAACAAGGCACAACGCCGGATCAGGTCGTGGTGGCGTTCAGCGCAGCGGCATCAAGGAGGAGGGCCGAAGGCCCGGGGGACAGCCGCGGCGCTGAGCGCCGCCGCGGCCTGATCCCCGCAAACCATGCACGAACGAAAGGCCTTAATCCGCGCTGATCTTGCGACTCTCGATCAGCTTCTTCCAGCGCGCAAATTCAGCCGCCTGGAAGGCCGTGAACTGCTCGGGCGTGTTGCCCACGATCTCGAAGCCCAGCTCCAGCAGCTTGGCTTTGACGGCGGGGTCGTTCAGCGTCGCCACGATGGTCTCGTGCAGCTTGGCCTTGATAGGGGCCGGCAGGCCCTTGGGCGCGGCCACGGCCTGCCAGGACTGCACATTGGCCTCCTTGATGCCGTTTTCTTCCAGCGTTGGCACATTGGGCAGCAGCGGCGAGCGTTTGGCGCTGGTGATGGCCAGCGCGCGCAGCTTGCCGGCCGTGATCTGCGGCATGGCGGTGTTGATGTTCATGAAGGAAGACTCCACCTGGTTGCCCAGCAGGTCCGTCATCACCGGGCCGCCGCCCTTGTAGGGGATGTGCAGGCCGCTGGTGCTGGTCTGCTGCCAGAACAGCTCGGCCGTCAGGTGGTCGCTGCTGCCGTTGCCGCTGGATGCAAAGCTCATCTTGCCCGGGTTGGCCTTCAGGTAGGCGATGACGTCCTTCAGGCTCTGGTGCTTGGAGGCGGTGGGCACTACCAGCACGTTGGGGGCCTGCACCGCCACCGTGATGTAGTCAAAGTCGGTCAGCGCGTTGTAGGCGGTGGCCTTGATCAGGTGCGGGGCGATCACATAAGGACCGAGCGACGACACCAGGATGGTGTAGCCATCCGGCGCGGAACGCGCCACCTGGGCTGCGCCTATGGTGCCGGTGGCACCGGCCTTGTTGTCCACCACGAAGCTGCCGCCCAGCTTGTCGTGTAGCGGCGCCGACAGCGTGCGCGCGATCAGGTCGGTGGAGCCACCGGGCGGGAAGGGCACCAGCAGGGTGACCGTCTTGTCGGTCGGCCAGGCTGCGTGCGCCGCGCCGGCCAGGCACAGGCCGGCGGCCAGTGCACACAGGGGTTTGAGCAGTTTCATCGGGTTGTCTCCGTTGGGGTGTGAGGGAGGTCAGCCGGCACTTCAGGTTGGAAGCGGGGGCCCGGGAAACCGCCTTGAATGTAAACCGTTGTAAGACCGGGTGTCATAGTGGCTACCCTGAGGCCAAAGCCGCTAACATGCCTGCATGGCTAACATCACGGGCAAATACGGCAGCGGCTTTGCCGAAACCATCACCGGCACGGCGCAGAACGACAACGTCTGGCCGCTGGGCGGCTTTGACGTCGTCGACGGCGGTGCCGGCGTGGACACCGTGTATGTCGAGGCCCCCATGGCCAAGTTTGAGGTGCTGAACCTGTTTGGCACCTACTATGTGGACACCATTTCCGGGGCCAGCGCCATCAAGGACCAGACCACGCTGAAGAATGTGGAGCGGCTGGCGTTTTCCGACGGCAACCTGGCGCTGGACCTCGCCACCACGCAAGCCGCCGGCCAGACCGCGCTCCTGCTGGGGGCCGTGCTGGGCAAGAGCGCGCCCACCACCCAGCCGGTGCTGGTGGGGGCCTTCCTGCAGTTGTTCGGCGCCGGGCTGACGCTGCATGACCTGACTGCCTTCGTGATGACCTTGCCCATCTGGCAAGCCTTGGCCGGCGGCACCAGCAACCAGCAGATCGCCACTTACCTGCTGACCACCGCCAACGGCCATGCGCCGACGCCGGCCGAGTTGGCTGCCGCCGTTACCTCGCTGGGCACCGCGCCCACGGGCGACTTCCTGTACAACCTGACGCTGTCCAGCGCCAACCAGACGCAGGTCAACCTGGTGGGGCTGCAGCAGCACGGCTTGGTGTTTCTGTAGCTGGTCCAACAGCTGCTGCCCAAGCCTGGGCAGGGCGCGCCCCGCAGGCGTTAACGCGCCGTTTACATTTCAAAAGTGCTGTGTTAGGCTGCCCCGCAGGGTCAGACGGGTCGGGTATCGCATCCGGTCGCTCCTGAAAAGTTAGCAACAAGAAGAGTGTGGCTGTCCCTGTGGCTGGCCAAAAAAAGGGGTTCGAACATGGGTGCTGGGCGTTGGGCGGGCGCTGGTCTGCGCGCCGGGGCGGTGGCCTTGCTGTTGGCGGGCTGCGGCCCCGGGGTGAACAACGGTGACATGCCGTCGGGCTCGGCCGGCCAGGTCAAGCCGGTGGTGGTCAGCCCCATGAGCTTCTATGCCGCCTCGCGCGCGGCCGACCAGGTGAGCTTTGGCGCCACGCCGGCACTGGTGGCCGAGTTGTCCGCCAAGGGGTTGGACGCCTGGATCGCCGCGCAGTTCGCGCTGCCGCCCACGATCAGCGACGCGCCCAGCTATGTCATCAACTATGACATCAACAACCTGGCCGCCTCGATCCGCGGCAACATGTACGTCAGCGAAGAGTTCTTCCGCCGCGCTTTCACCGCACCCGACCAGCTGCGCCAGCGCGTGGCCTGGGCGTTGTTCTCGTACATCCCCACGGCCCAGGGGCAGGGCTATGGCCGGCTGTCGTACTACAACATGCTGATCGGCCAGGCGTTTGGCAACTACGCAGACCTGCTGCGCGCCGTCACCATCCACCCGATGATGGGTTTCTACCTGAACAACGAGCTGAACCGCCCGCCGTCACCGGAATGCTCGTGGTGCGCCCCCAACGAGAACTACGCGCGCGAGCTGATGCAGCTGTTCACCGTCGGCGTGGTGCAGCTCAACCTGGATGGCTCCACCGCGCGCGACGCCCAGGGCAAGGCCAAGGAAACCTACGCGCAAAAGGACGTCGAGGAGCTGGCCCGCGCGCTCACCGGCTGGACGCACACGCCCAGCGCCACGCCGTTGCCCGATTCCAACTGGGAAAACTTCGCCTACCCCATGGTGCCCGAGCAAAACCCGGCGTTGCATGACCGGGGTGCCAAGACGGTCATGGGCACCGTCATTCCCGCCGGCCTGGACGCCGCACAGGAACTGGAGGCGGTGATCGCGCTGCTGATGAAGCACCCCAACACCGCGCCCTTTGTCAGCCTGCGGCTGATCCAGCACCTGGTCACCAGCAACCCCACACCGGAGTACATCGCCCGCGTGGCGGCAGTGTTCCGCAACAACGGCCAAGGCGTGGCCGGCGACATGAAGGCGGTGTTGCGCGCGGTGCTGATGGATGCCGAGGCGCGCCGCGGCGACCAGCCCGGCGCGGACACCGCCCGCATCGGCAAGATCCGCGAGCCCATCCAATGGTTCACCGGGGTGATGCGCGGCATGGGCTGCAAGCAGCCCATCTACGGCCGGGGCAATGACGGCAACGTGTACCTGAACATGCCGCCCAGCCAGAACCCCGACCAACCACCCAGCGTGTTCTCCTTCTACCAGGCCACAGACCGCGCGCCTGGCAGCAACCTGCTGGCGCCGGAGCAGAAGCTGCTCAACACCCAGGAGCTGACCAACCGCTTGGGCAACCTGAACTGGGTGTTCACCAACAGCGACAACCCCATGGCGGCCAGCAACTACGCCAACTCCGGCTGCGACGTCGCCGCGCTGGGCAAGGCCTTCGCCCAGTCGCCCCAGGCTTTCATCGACTTGGTCAGCACGCGCTGGTTCCGTGGCGCCATGCCGGTCACGCTGCGCAATTTCCTGATGGGCCTGGCCACCGGCCAGCAAAGCTGGAGCACGCCGGACGAGGGTGCCTTGGTGCTGTTGCAGTTTGCGCTGACCAGCCCTTACTACGGGGTACAGCTATGAAGCGCAGAAGCTTTCTGGGGGCCGGTGGTGCCCTCACCGCATTGGGTGGGCTGGGCATGCTGGGCTCGCTGGCGCCTTCCAGCGCCGCCACCGGCGGCGACTACAAGGCGCTGGTGTGCCTGTTCCTGAACGGTGGCAACGACGGCAACAACACCCTGGTGCCCACGGACGCCGCCTACAACGACTATGCCGCCGCCCGGCCCATCCTGGCCCTGCCCCGGGAATCGCTGTCGGCCCTGAATGGCAGCAGCGCCGGCCACAGCTTTGGCGTGCACCCGGCGTTTGCGCCGCTGGCCAAGCTGTACAACCAGCAGCGCCTGGCCTGGATCGCCAACACCGGCCCGCTGGTGGTGCCGGCCACTGCGCGCCAGGTGATGGACCGCGCGGTGGCGGTGCCGCCCTTTCTGCTGTCGCACAGCGACCAGCAGGCCATGCAGCAGGGTTGGGGCGGCGACGCCGACGGCAGCGGCTGGGCCGGCCGTGCGCTGGAGCTGATGCCCAGCACGCTGGTCAACTCGCTCAACGCTGTCACCATGGACAACAACCGCACGCTGGTGCTGGGGCGCAGTTCGCGCGTATCGTTCATGAGCAACAACGGCGCCCGCAACTGGGGCCGGGCCGATCTGGCGCGCCCGCAGGACTACTGGGCGCAGACGCTGAACAACATGGCGCAATGGCAGTTCGCCAACGACTACCAGGCTGAGTACAGCCGCAGCTTTGGCGGCAGCGTGGCCGAGGCCACCATCCTGACCCAGGCCTTCCTGGCGGCCAAGCCGCCGCAGGCCAACTTCGGCAGCGACTACCTGGCCCAGAACCTGAGCGCACTGGCCTCGGTGCTGCCGGTGTTCAAGAGCATGGGCTACCGGCGTCAGATCTTCCTGGTCAACTGGGGCCAGTTCGACACCCACTACGGCCAGCGCGGCAACTCCGCGACCACGCAGGACGCCCAGCTCGACGTGTTGGCCAAAGCAGTGGCTGCCTTCGACCAAGCCAACCAGGCCGCGGGCCTGGACCTGGACGTGACGACGTTGATGATGAGCGACTTCGGCCGCACACTGCGCCCGGCCTCCGGCGCCGGCTCTGACCACGCCTGGGGCAACCACTGGTTCGCGCTGGGCGGTGCGGTGGCCGGCGGCCAGGTGCTGGGGCAGTTCCCCTCGCTGGTGCTGGGCGGGCCGGATGACTCCGACGAAGGCCGGGGCGGTCGCTTTGTGCCCACCACCGCCACCGACCAGGTGGGCGCCACGGTGATGCAGTGGCTGGGCCTGCCGGCCGCAGCGCGCGCCAGCGTGTTCCCCAATCTGGCCAACTTCCAGGTGAAGAACCTGGGTTTCATGAAGGCCTGAGCCCCGCATGACCGCACCCCAAGTCAACGGCACCGACAAGGTCGACATCTTCGACCAGCGCCAGACCAGCTCACCCAACGACTACATCGACTACCGCGCCCTGGCCGGAGACGACCTCATCACCCTCATCAATGGACAGGTGGTCGGCGGCGCGGGCAACGACACCATCACCAAGGCGGACACCACCAACTGGTGGCAAAAGGTGTCGGTGGCCTACTGGGACGCACCGGCCGGCGTCACCGTAGACCTGCGCGACGGCTATGCGCTGGACGGCTGGGGCACCAAGGACACGCTGGTCAACGTGGACGACGTCAACTCCGGCGGCTTCAACGACACGCTGTACGGCAACGACAAGGACAACCAGTTCTCCCCCGGCGGCGGCAAGGACGTGGTGGACGGCCGGGGTGGCATCGACTCGGTGGTGTTGCCCTGGCTGGGCAACGGGCCGGCCAGCTCGCTGTCCGATATCAACATCACCGTCTCCATTGACGGGCGCAGCGCCGTCATCACCTCTCCCAAGGCCAGCAACTTTCAGCTCACCCTGACCGATGTGGAGCGCTTCAAGCTCGATTGGCCGCTGGACTGGATGAACCTGTCGGATTTCATCAGCCCGCTGGACATGGCGCAAAAAGGCCTGGTGGGTGCTGATGCGCAGCGCTGGAACGCTGGCGCGGCATTGGGCACAACCGCCAAGTTGACGTTCAGCTTTGTCACCACCGCACCCAGCAGCGGCCCGGGCGCCACTGGCTTTCGCGCTTTCACCGATGCTGAGAAGCAGGCGGTGCGCGACATCCTGACCAGCGTCAGCGCGCTTGCCAACATCACATTCACGGAGGTGGCGGACAGCGGCGCCGCCGGCAGCCAGATGCGCTTTGGCGTCAGCCAGCAGGCGGCCACCAAGGGGGTTGCCTACCTGCCCGATGTGTCGAGCAGCAACACCAATGCCGGTGACGTGTGGATGGACGTCGAATCCATGCTGGCCCTCGCCCCCGGCAGCGAGGGCTATGCCGCACTGCTGCACGAGATCGGCCACGCCCTGGGCCTGCGCCACCCCCGCAATGTGGACGCCGGTGACGCCTGGGCCCAGCAGTGGCGCGCGCAGGACGATGTGACCGCCTTCACCGTGATGTCCGAAACCGCCTCCGGTGACGGCCTGTTTCGCGCCGACTGGGGCCCGATGGATGTGGCTGCGTTGCGCTACCTGTATGGCAGCAAGGGCATCAACAGCGGCGACAGCACCTACCGCGTGGGCGGCGCAGACGCCCAGGCCGAGCGCAGCATCGTCGACGATGGCGGCACCGACACCATCGACGCGCAGGACTCCAAGGTAGGCGTCTCCATAGACCTGACCGTCGGCCACCGCAGCAGCGTGGGCGTCACCGCTGCCGGCATCGCGGGTGTCAGCAACCTGGCCATTGCCGTTGGCAGCCAGATCGAGAACGCCGCCGGTTCCAATTTTGACGATGTGCTGCTGGGCAGCGCCACCGACAACCGGCTCGAAGGCCGCCTGGGCAACGACTGGCTGGACGGCGGCGCCGGCACCGACACGGCGGTGTTTGCCGGTGTCCGGGGCGACTACTTCATCACCACCAGTTATGGCAAGGTGTACGTGGCGGCGCGCGACGGCAGCGGTGGTTATGACACGCTGATCAACATCGAGAAATTGGCCTTCGGTGCCACCACGCTGACGCTGGGCAGCAGCGCGCTGGGTGCCGACGCCAACATCGCGCTGGACCAGAACACCCAGACCAGCGGCAACTTGCCAGACCCCAGTGACGAGGCGCGCAGCCTGGTGACCTACAAGCTCATCACCGCGCCGGCCCACGGCACGCTGACGCTGGCCGCCAACGGCAGCTACAGCTACCAGGCCACTGCGGGCTATGTGGGGGCCGACAGTTTCAGCTACACGTTGAGCGATGCCAAGGGCGGGTTCAATAGCTACATGGGCTTCGTCAAGGTGCAGGCGGTGGTGCAGCAACAGGCGCCGACACCGCTGACGCTGGCCGGCACCGCCAATGCCGACAGCCTGACCGGTGGTGACGGCAACGACAAGCTCACCGGCGCCGCCGGCAACGACACACTGGACGGCGGCGATGGCACCGATACAGCCGTCTACACCGGCAAGTTCAGCGACTACAAGCTGGCGGCCGGCAGCTCCACCGCCGCCGCCAGCACGCTGACCGACAATCGCAGCGCCAGCCCCAACGACGGCGTGGACAGGCTGACCAACATCGAGCGCCTGCAGTTCAGCGACGAGGGCCTGGCGCTGGATTTGGGCGTGTCACAGGCCGGCGGCAAGGCGGTGCTGATGATGGCCACGCTGCTGGGCCCCGGCTTCGTGCAAGACAAGGGCTATGCGGGCCTGTTCCTCAAATACTTCGACAGCGGCGCCTCGCTGCAGGACGGTGCCAACCTGCTGATCAGCTTCGGCCTGGTGGCGGCCTTTGCCGGCAGCGCGGACAACGCCAGCTTCGTCAAGTTCATCTACAACAACGTCAACGGCAGTGCGCCCGACGCCGCCACGCTGGCCGCGCTGGTGGCGCCGCTGAATGCCGGCACCACCACGCAAGCCGCCTGGATGGCCAGCATGGCCGCCTCCAGCGTCAACCAGCAGCATGTGCAGTTGACGGGGTATGCGCAGAGCGGGCTGGAGTTCGTCTAGCGCGGCTGCTGCCTTCTAGCCGAACACGGCTTGTTCCGTCAGCCCCAGCGTGGCCAGGTCATCGGCGCGCAGTGGCGCGTCCAGCGCGCAGAAAAAATCGTCCAGCTGCGGCGGCTTCACCGCCGTGCCCGCCAGCATGGCATGCGCCTGGCCGCGGTGGTGGATCTGGTGCTGGAACACATGCGCCAGCAGCCGGGTGCGGGTGTCGCGCTGCGTACGGTCGGGCCCCCGGTTGATCACCACCAGGCGTTCCATGTCCGCATCCACCAGTGCGTCGCAATAGGCCAGCAGCCGGGCGTCCACCGCGCGCTGCGCCTCGTACAGCACGGCGGCACTGGCGCAGGGCTCGCGGTCCTGGAAAAAATTGCGCGGGGCSGGGTGGGGTGGGTCGTCGCGCAGCTCGCGTTCCAGCGCGTCCATGTAGAACCAGTCCACCGTCAGGTTGTGGTTCAGCGTCGCCTTCAGGCTGGGGAAGAAGCTGGTGCGCGTGGCCTCGAAATCGGCCTGGCTGAGCTGAGCGCAGGCGCTGATCAACCGGTGGTTGGCCCACAGGTTGTTGCAGGCCATGGTGTGGAAATGGTGGGCGAGGGGGTTGCGGGTCGTGCTCATGGTGTGGGGCGGGTGGGGCGCAGTGGCCGTCGATTGTGCCCCTTCTTGCCCGCGATGACGTAACAACCGGGTTTCACTTTTCATGGCTTACCCCCTTGGCGCGCGTACGCACCCCAAGGCATACTTGGCGGACTATCCAAAAAACCCCTGCGCGCGCGGCCCCGCAGAGGCAACGGGGAGACAGCCGATGCTTCAACGCCTGATGGATCAAGCACGACAGTTCTGCTACCCCCTGGTTTCTTGCCGCCGCCTGGTGGTGACGCATGCCGCGTGCTGGGCCGTGCTGGCAGCGCTGCTGGCCGGGGTGCCTGCCGCCGGGGCCGCCCCCCTGGTGGTGGCGGTGTCGCGCACCCCTCTGTCGCTGCCGCTGTTCGTGGCGCAGGAAAACGGCTACTTCAAGGCCGAGGGCCTGGACGTGCAGCTGACCGAGTGCGTGGGCGGCCACCGCTGCCTGCGCCAGGTGCTGGACGGCCAGGCCGACCTGGCGACCAGCGGCGACCTGCCGATTGTGGTCAACAGCTTCAGCAACGCGAATTTCACCGTGCTTTGCACCTTCGTCAAGGCGCATGACGATGTGAAGCTCGTCACCCACGCGCGTGCTGCCATCAAGGCCAGCGCCGACCTGAAGGGCAAGCGCATCGGCGTGGTGATGGGCACGGCCGGGCAATACTTCCTGGAGCTGTTCCTGCTGAAGGAAGGGGTGGACTCGCACAGCCTCACGCTCGTGGCCATGCAGCCCGAGGACATGACGGCGGCGCTGCAGTCGGGCAAGGTGGACGCGGTGTCCATCTGGCAGCCCTACGCCCATCTGGCGCAGAAGGCGCTGGGCCCGGCCGGCCATGTGCTGCCCGGCGGCAGCGCCTACATCCAGACCTTCAACCTGGTGGCGCACCGCAAGCTCACCGGAACGCGTGACGCCGAGCTGGCCAAGGTGCTGCGCGCGCTGCAGCGGGCCGAGCGCTTCATCCTCGAGCAGCCGGCCGAAGCCAAGGGCCTGTTGTCGCGCCGGCTGGCGCTGGACGCCGGCTTTGTCGACAACGTGTGGCCGGGACTGAGCTACCGCCTGGGGCTGGACCAGTCGCTGATCGCCACCATGGAAGGCGAGGCGCGCTGGGCCACCCGCGAAGGCCATGTGCAAGGGGGCGTGAAGCCCAACTTCCTGCAGTTGCTGTACCCGGCGCCGCTCAGGAGCGTGAAGCCGGACGCGGTGACGGTGGCGCGTTGACGGACTGAACAAGCATGCGCATACGCACCCTCCTGCTGGCTGCCACCATGGCCTCTGCGGCCCTGGGTCTGGGAGCCGTGGTGGCCGTGGTGCAGGCAGGCCGTGAAGAGTTGCGCACCAACGCCGTGCGCACGCAAGCGCAGGTGATGGCGCATGAGGTCTCCGGCCTGCTGGTGCTGACGCAAGACTACGCCCGCCACGCCGAGCCGCGCGCTGCCGAGCAGTGGCGCCGGCGCCATGCGGCCATTGCCGGCGTGCTCAGCCAGGGGGCCACGGCACCGGACGCCCCCTCGGTGCTCAACGAGTTGCGCAGCGTCAGCAGTGCGTTGCCCGAGCTGTTCAGCGCGTTGGAAAAGGTGCCCACCGATGGCTCGGCGTTCAGCCTGCGCCGCAAGGAGGTGCTGCTGGACCAGTTGCTGACCAGCACCCAGGCCATGAGCGACTATGCCTACCAGTGGTACCAGGACACGTCGCAGGCGCGCCAGCTGGCCGACGAGCGTTTCCAGGTGTATGCCTTTGCTACGGTGACGGGCATGTTGCTGCTGCTGTTGTTGCTCGTGGTGCTGGTCTTCAAGCGCGTGCTGGGGCCGCTGCAGCGTTTGGACGAAGCCACGGTGGCCATCAGCCGGGGTGAATTGCCGCCGCTGCTGCACAGCACCAAACAGGATGAGATGGGTGACCTCAAGCGCCGCTTCGACCAGATGACGCTCAGCCTGGCGCGCAGCAGCCAGCAACTGCAGCAGTCCGAGAAGCGCCTGCGCATGATGGCCGATAACCTGCCCACGCTGATCGCCTACATCGACCGCGAGGGGCGTTACCAGTTCGTCAACGACCAGTTCCACCGCATGTTCGGGCTGGACCCTGCCGCCCTGCAGGGCCGCACGGTGGCCGAGGCCCTGGGCCCAGCAGCCTATGCACCGCTGCAGCAGCGGCTGGAAGCGGCGCTGGCTGGCGAGCGCCAGCGCTTCGAGCGCGTCAGCGAGATCGGCGGGCGCGAACGCTGTCTGTTGACCGACTACATCCCCGACCTGGCCGAAGATGGCAGTGTCAGCGGCATTTTCGCCATGGCGCTGGACATCACCGACCGCAGGCAAGGCGAGCTGCTGCGCGAGCAGAGCGAGCAGCGCCTGCGCGCCATCACCAACAATATCCCCGCGCTGGTTGGGCACTTCGACGCCCAAGAACGCTGCCTGTTCGCCAACGAGACCATCCTGAAGCTGCGCGACATCGCCCCTGAGGACGCCCGCCGGCACACGCTGCACAGCGGCCTGGGCGACGAAAACTACGCGCTGCACGAGCCGTTCGTGCGCCGCGTGCTGCAGGGCGAGGCCTGCGGTTTCGAGGGGCGGGTGCAGCGCGACGGCAAGGACGTGTACTTCCAGGCCCACCTGGTGCCCGACCGCGGCGCCCAGGGCCAGGTGCAGGGTTTCTTCCTGATGTCGTTCGACGTCACCCGCGTGCGCCGGGCCGAGGTGGCCCGCAAGCGCAGCGAGGAGCGGCTGCGCCAGATCACCGACAACCTGCCGGTGCTGATCGGTTATTTCGACAAGGGGCTGCAAGTGGAGTTTGCCAATGCCACTTACGGGGCCTGGATGGGCGCCGATCTCAGCTCCAAGCTGGGCCAGCACGTCAGCGACTTCATCGGGCCGGCGCTGTTTGAGGCCAGGAAGACCTACATCGCCCGGGCCCTGGCCGGTGAGCGGGTGGAGTTCGAGAGCGAGCTGCCCGCTGGTCGCGAAGGCAGTGAGCCCCGGTCCTTGAGCACCGTGTTCATCCCCGATTTCGACGCCGATGGCGCGGTGCAGGGCTTTTATGCGCTGAGCTCGGACATCTCGGCCATCAAATCCTACGAGCGCCAGCTGATGGCCATGGCCCGGGTGGACACCTTGACCGGGCTGCCCAACCGCCTGCAGTTCAATGAGCGCATGGCCGAGACGCTGGAGCGCACCCGGCGCAACGGCGGCGCCTTGGCGCTGATGTTCCTGGACGTGGACCGCTTCAAGTCCATCAACGACACGCTGGGCCACGCGGCCGGCGACATCGTGCTGAAGGAGTTCGCCAAGCGTGTGCGTGGCAGCGTGCGCCAGGTCGACCGGGTGGCACGGCTGGCGGGCGACGAGTTCGTGGTGGTGCTGGAGGGGCTGCATGGCCGCGACGAGGCGTCCGCCGTGGCGCGCAAGATCGTGAATGCCGTGTCCCTGCCCATGGACCTGGACGGCCAGACGCTGCTGGCCACCACCAGCGTGGGCATCGCCTACGTGGAGCCGGGCGCCGCGGCCGTTTCCGCGGCCGAGCTGCTGGGCCGGGCCGACGCGGCGCTGTACGAGGCCAAGCGCGCTGGCCGCAACACCTTTCACCTGGCATGAACCTTTTCTTACCACGCACTCACGTCGCGCGCGCGCTGCTGGCGCTGTTGCTGTTCACTGCGGCGGCAGCGCAATCTCAGCCGCTGAGGCTGGCGGTCTCCAAGGGGCCGGTATCGCTGGCGTTCTATGTCGCCCAGGCCAAGGGCTATTTTCAGCGCGAGTCGGCGGACGTGGTCATCCAGGACTGCAGCAGCGGGCGCAACTGCATGGCTTTGCTGGCTGGTGGCAACGCCGATGTGGCCACCGCCGCCGATGTGCTGACGGCCTTGAGTGGCTTCACCCGCTCGGACCTTCTGGTGATCGCCACCATCAGCACCTCGTCGCATCAGATCAAGCTGGTGGGCCGGCGCAGCGCTGGCCTGGAAGACCCGCAGCAACTGCGCGGCAAGCGTGTGGGAACGGCGCCCGGCACCTCGGCCCACTATTTTCTGGACAGCTGGCTGGTCTTCCAGGCCATCGACCCCAGCGCCGTGACCCTGGTGCCCCTGGCACCCGATGCCCTGCCCGGCGCCTTGCAGCGGCGCGAGGTGAACGCCATTGCCATCTGGGAGCCCTTGGCCAGCAACGCACTGCTGGTGCTGGGCAGCGATGGCCTCATGCTGCCCAACCCGCGCATCTACACCCAGCACTTCAACCTGATCACCAGCCAGGGGGCCACCAAGAACCGCCGGTCCGAGCTCTCCAAAATGCTTCAGGCCCTGCTGCGTGCGCAGCAGTTCATACGCGACGAGCCGGCAGAGGCGGCCCAGATATTGGCCAACCGCATGATCACAGACCTGCCCACCGCCCAGGCGCAGATGAAGGAACATGATTTCCGCCTGCGTCTGGACCAGTCGCTGGCCAGCACGCTGAGCAGCCAGATCCGCTGGGTGTCGCAGTCCGGACTGGTGAAGCAAGGCAGTGCGCCGCCCAATCCGCTGCAACTGGTGGAGCCGGCGTTGCTGCGCGAGGTGTCGCCCAAGTCGGTGGACTTGGTCAAGTAGCGGCTTGCCGCCCGCATCCGCCACCGGTGCGTTGCGGTGAATGAGACAAAATAGGCCGCATGCGGTTTACAAAAATCCCGGGATGCCTGCAGGTCAGGTGGAGCGCCATTGAGCACGGGCGCTGAAGACAGGCGTCTGGCGCTTGGGTTGCTGGTCTCGCTGGTGGTCCATGGGCTGCTGCTGAGCCTGACCTTGGCCGGCCAGGGCTTGGGGCTGCCGAGCTTCGACTTCCTGAGGCAGGACAGGCGGGTGGAGGCGGCTGACCTGCGCGTCGTGCTCGATCCCGTACCCGCGCCAGCGCCGACGTCGGTGCCGGTGCCGGTCCCGGTCCCTGGCCCTGGACCTGCCTCTGTCCAGGTGGCAGAGGTCGCCAAGGAACAGCCGGCAGCGGTCGGTGGGGCCGAGCCCTCCTCCTGGGAGACCCCTGTTTCAACCCCGGGAGAATTCGTCGCAGCGATCTTGCCGCCAGCCGAGTCATCCGAAGAGGTGCCTGCGAAAACAAGCCCTGCCGCCGCTGCGAACCTTGCCGCGGCAGTGGCCCCACAGGCTCTCCCTGTCGCCCGCGCCACACCCGTCACCCCGGTGCGCCCCGCCGCGCCCCCTTTGGGCGCCGAACAGCCTGATGACAAGACGCCTCCCCCCGCGCCGACTGCGGAGGTGATGGCCTTGGCGCAGGTGGATCGGTCGACCTGGGCCGTGCCCGCCACGCCGCCGGCCTCCGCAACCGCCGTAGCGGCAGCGCCAAGCGCCTCGAGCCCGCAGGCCGCAGAGCCGCCGCAGCCTGTGGCCGACGACACTGCACAGGAACGCGCCCAGGAGCTTGCCAGGCGCAACCGCGCCAGAGAGGAAGCGCAACAGCGGCAGGCCCAGCAGCTGGAGGCCGAGCGCCAGGAGGCCGCGCAACAGGCGGCGGCCCAGCAGGCGGCGGTGCAGCAAGAAGCGGCGCGGGCCGAGACCGCCCGGCAGGAAACGGCACGACAGGAAGCGGCACGACAGGAAGCAACGCGTCAGCAGGTGGCCCAGGCTGAGACCGTGCGGCTGGAGTCTGAGCGCCAGGCTGCGGCGCGGCAGGAAGCCGCGCGACAGGAAGCGGCCCGTCAGGCCGCCGCCAAGCAGGAAGCGGCACGGCAAGAGGCCGCACGACAGGAAGTTGCCCGTCAGGCTGCGGCCAAGCAAGAGGCAGCGCGGCAAGAGGCGGCCAGGCAAGAAGCCGCACGGCAAGAGGCTGCGCGACAGGAGGCCGCCCGTCAGGCCGCCGCTAAGCAGGAGGCGGCGCGACAAGAAGCAGCACGGCAGGAAGCAGCACGGCAGGAAGCAGCACGGCAGGAAGCGGTACGGCAAGAAGCCGCGCGACAAGACGCCTCGCGGCAAGAGACGGCGCGCCAGGAGGCGGCGCGTCAAGAAGCAGCACGACAAGAGGCTTCGCGCCAGGAAGCTGCACGGCAGGAGACAGCACGGCAAGAAGCCGCCCGCAAGGCAGCAGCACCCACCGACGAAGAAAAGCGCGAAGCCAGGCTTCAGGCCATAGGCCGGCAGCTGAACGAAGAGGCCGACCGGCGCGACGCGGCCGCGCGCCGCTCACCCCAAGCCAGCGGTGTGCGTCGCGCCCGGCTTTTCGGCCACACCGACCCCAATGCCGACCTCATCCTGTACGCCGAAGCCTGGGCCCGCAAGATCCAGCTGAACATGACGTTCGACATGGCGCGCGAAGCAGCCAAGCAGCCGCACACCGATCCCATCGTCACCGTGGCCGTTCGCAGCGATGGGTCGGTGGAGTCGGTGGTCTTCGTCCGCTCCAGCGGTGTGGCCGCACTGGACGACGCCATACGCCGCATCGTGCAGAGCCAGGCACCTTACGAGGCGTTCCCGCCCGGCCTGCTGCGCGAGTATGACGTGGTCGAGATCCGTCGGACCTGGCACTTCGACATGGCGGTCCGGTTGTTCTGATCACTCCGACGGGGCCTGGTCCCATGCACGGTGCGCACGCCACCCGCCCGATGCGCGGACAGGACTGTGGGACAAGTTATGCGGCTGGCTTGAACAACGCCCCCCGGCCCGCTCTTTGAGAATTGACGCCATGCCCCGTCGTGCTGGATTGAACAGATCCGCATCGGGCGCAACATGGCGTGATGCGGGTCAAGTGCTGCTTCGCGCCACCTCATGACCACTTGACCACTGAAGGGATGTTTAAAAATGACTCAATCTGTTGCCACCCACTCGCCCTACGCCCGGGTGATAGAAAACTCCAAGCGCGTGCGCTGGGACATCGACAAGGACGTGATCCGCGGGCGGCGGTTCAACCTCAACGCCACCTTCCTGCCAGCCGGCCTGTCGCTGGTGAACGAGCTGGATTTCCTCACGCCCGCCGATCGGCGCCTGCTCAGCCAGGTGCAGGGCCGCAGCTATGCCTACATCTTTGGCCTGGTGGAGCGCTTCATCGGTGCCAAGGTGACCGAGATCAGCGCCCAGCACGCGCTGGGTGACCAGGCCGCGTTCGAGGCCCTGGTCCGCATGACCGACGAGGAACTCAAGCACCAGGAGCTGTTCCGTCGCATGGAAGAGATGATGGCCCAGGCCATGCCCAAGGGCTATGTGCCGGCGGCTGAGCCCAATGCGGTGGCCTCCGTGGTGCTGGGCAAGAGCACCTGGGCGGTGCTGGCCCTGACGCTGGACATCGAGCTCTTCACGCTGGCCCACTACCGCGCCAGCATCCAGCCGCAGGATGATCTGTGCGAGCTGTGGAAGGATGTGTTTCTGTTTCACTGGAAGGAAGAATCGCAGCACGCGCTGCTGGACGAGCTGGAATTCCTGCGCGAGGACGCGCGCCTGAGCGCCGACCAGCGCGACGTGGCCGTGGGCGACCTGATCGACCTGGTGGTGGCCGTCGACGGCATCCTGCAGGTTCAGGCCAAGGCCGACGCCCGCTACTTCTGCGCCAACGCCGCACACCCGTATTCGGACGAGCAGCGCACTGCGGTGAGTGACCTGATACTCAAGGCCTACCGCTGGCAGTACATCGTCTCGGGGGTGATGCAGCCGAAGTTCCAGAAGGTGTTGTTTGGCACCCTCAGCGACGCGCAGGCCGAGCGGGTGAAGACGGCGCTGGCCCCGCTGCAGTATGCGGTGCCCCAGGTGCCCACCACCGTGTGCCAGCCGGGCGCTGCTGTCGCCGCTTAGGCCGGCACGGTCGCCGCGGCCTGGTTGTGCTCACGCCGCCAGGCCGCTGGCGGCATGCCGAATTCGCGCTTGAAGGCGCGGCTGAACGCCGCGTCTGTTTCGTAGCCGACTTCCAGCGCGATGTTCAGCATGTTCAGCGAACTGCGGCGCACCAGGTTGGAGGCCAGCGCCATGCGCCACTTGGCCAGGTACTGCATGGGGGTTTGGCCCACATAGTGGGTAAACCTTTCCGCCAGCACGGAGCGCGACGTGCCCACCTCGCGCGCCAGGCCCTCCAGCGTCCAGGGCCGCTCGGGCCTGGCGTGCATCAGGGCCATGCACTTGCCCACGATGCCGTCGCGCAGGCCGGCGAACCAGCCGGTCTGCCCGTCGGTGATCTGCGAGATGTAGCGGCGCAGGGCCTCGACCACCAGCACCTCGGACAGCTTGGCCAGCACGCCCTCACCCCCGGGCGCCGTGGCACCGGCCTCAGCCAGCGCGTAGAGGAAACAGTTCTCCAGCCAGTCGGTCTGGCCACCGCCCCGCGTGCTGACCACCACCACCCGGGGCAGCGCCTCGAGCACGGGCCGGCACAGGATGGGATCGCAGGCTAGGTAGCCGCAGATGAAATGCGTCAACGCCCCGCCGCCGCCCATTTCAAGCTGGCCGGACTTCTCAAGCACCATTTGCTGCACGTTCAGCAGCGAGGCCGGGTCCGCCCACAGCGACGAGCCCATGGTGTGGGCATCACCCTGCGGGAAGAGGATGACATCACCGGCCTTCAACTGCACCGGCGCCATGCCCTCCAGCTGCACCGTGCAGGCGCCCTCCACCAGGAAGTGGTAGACCAGCAGCCGGCTGGAGCCCAGACGCAGCTGCCTGGCGCCCGATGCGGCGTCCGGCGCCGCGAAGCTCCAGGGCGCGGTGAACTTCGCGTTGAAGAAGACGGCGCCGTTCAACTGAACGACTTTCAATACTTCAGACAAGGCATCCATAGCGTTCGCCCGTTCCTGGTTTGTGCAAATGTTACAGGCGGCGCCAGGAATTGAACAGGCGGCCTCGCCACGCCGGCACAGCGCCGGCTCAGGGCGCAGATTGTCGGTGCTGCGGGGCCGCTTGCCTTGACCAACTCACCGGAAAATTTGCCACAGTGTCCGCCCGCCCCGGGCGGGGGGCGTGGCGTGGGGCGTGGCGCAGGCCGGCGCGGTTGGAGACCCCACATAATCGGGGTCATGCCCCAAGACCACCTCACACCCCGCCAGACCGTGCTGGCCTGGCTGGATGCCTTCAACCGCATGGACGTGGAGGCGCTGGCCGCCTTGTACGCGGCCGATGCCGTCAACCACCAGGTGGCCGAGTCACCGGTGACCGGCCGTGAGGCGATACGTCAGATGTTTGCCGACGGCTTCGCCTCGGCCACCATGGTGTGCATCATGGAAAACCTGTTCGAGGACGGCCAGTGGGCCATGCTGGAGTGGCGCGACCCGCTGGGCTTGCGGGGCTGCGGCTTCTTCCAGGTGGTGCAAGGGCAGATCGTGTTCCAGCGAGGCTATTGGGACAAGCTGAGCTTCCTGCGCTCGCAGGGGTTGCCGCTGCCCACGGCCTGAGGCGAGCCGCCGCCGGCAGCCTGCCTAGGCGGTTGCCAGCGCGCGCTCCACCACCACCGTCCTGCCCTGTTCCACCCGCACCCACTGGTCGCACAGCGCCAGCGAGCTGGGCCGGTGGGCGATCAGCAGAATGGTGGTGCCGCGCAGCTGCTGCTGGATGGCGCCACGTATCAGCTGGTCGGTTTCCACGTCCACGCTGGCGGTGGCCTCGTCCATCAGGATGATGCGGGTCCTGGACAGCATGGCGCGCGCCAGGCAGATCAGTTGCCGCTGGCCGGCGCTGATGTTGCGGCCACCTTCTTCCAGCGGTGTGGCCAGGCCCTGCGGCAGGCTGGCGATGAAGCGGCCCAGGCCGATGCGCCCCAGTGCGGCGTGGATGTCGGCGTCGCTGTGCTCGCCCGTCACGTCCAGCGAATCGCGCAGCGGCCCGAGGAACAGCACCGGGTCTTGCGGCACGTAAGCGATCGCCTGGCGCAGCCGCGTGTGCGGCACCTGCTCGATGTCCACGCCGTCGATCAGCACGCGCCCCTGCGACACATGTAGCGTGCGCAGCAGCGCCAGCACCACGGTGGATTTGCCGGCGCCGGTACGGCCCAGCAGCGCCACGTGGCTGCGTGCGGGCACGCTGAAGCTGGCGTCTTCCACGATGGCGGGCAGTTCGGGCGCGTAGCGCAGGCAGGCCTGCTGGAAGTCGATGCGGCCTTGCTGGGGCCAGTCGGCGGGCACGGCCTGCTGCACGGTCTGATGCGAGACGCCTGGTGCGGTGGGCGCGCTTGGTCGATTCCCCGGTTCTTCCGCCGGCAGCTCCGCCCATTGCTGGCAGCGTTCCCAAGGCACCATCACAGTGGCCAGGCCGAAGTAGTCGCGGCACAGCCGCTCGATGCGGCCCATCAGCCCGTACGTCAACGCCAGCAGCAGGCCCAGCGTGCCGGCGCTCATGGCGGGCAGCCAGGCCACCTTGCCGCCCCACACCAGTGGCACCAGCAGGCACACCATGACGCCGCAAGACACCAAGATAAGGCGCGCTGACAGCCAGAAGGCCAGCTCCCAGCGGCGCAGTTCGGTGTTCAGGTTCAGGTGGTTGGCGGCGTCCAGCGCGTGCGCGATGTGCGCCTCGCGGCCAAAGGCGCGCAGCGTGGCGTGGCCGCGCAGGCAGTCGTTGAAGAGCGAAAACACCGGCGAACGCGTCAGCGAGGCCAGCCGCGCCGTCTCGCGCACCGCCGTGCCATACAGCCGGGCCACCTTTACGGCCACCCACGTGGCCACCGTGAAGGGCAGGGCGGCCATCCAGGTCACAGCCACCACGCCCAATGCGCTGGCTGTGGCGGTGCTGGCGCCCTGCACGAAGCGGAAACCCCGGCTGGCCAGTTCCACATCCAGCACCTGGATGTCGGCCGAGAAGCGGTTCATCACCCGCCCTGACGGCGTGGTTTCAAAAAAGCGCAGCGGCGAATGCATCACACCGGCCAGCATGTGGTCATGCGCCTGCTGCGCGGCGTGCGCGCAGGCCTGGCGGAAGGTGGCCTGGGCGATGTAGGAGACGGTCAGTATCACCCCGGTGAGCGCCGCGAAGGCGGCAAAGAAGACGGCCGGCGTCAGCAGGCTGCCACCTTCGACACCGTTGCCGCCCATGCGCGACATCAGCCACTGCTGCCCCAGCGGCAGCACGCTGGCCAGCAGCATCAGGCCAAAGGCCAGCAGCGCGCCGCCCAGCGCGTGGCCGGCCCAAGTGCTGTCGCCCAGCGTGACCAGCATGTTGCGCCACACGGCGCCGCGCACCGCGCCTATGGCCTGCGTTTCGCGGCCGGTCAGCGCTTCTTCCTTGGCGGCCTGCTGCGCACTGGTGGCACCCAACTGGTGCAGCACGGCGTCGTGGTCGGCATGGCCTTCCAGCTCGATGCGCATGAAGTTGGCGAAGCGGGCATTGCCGGCGCGCAGTTCTTCCAAGGTGCCGAACTGCCACTGGCCGTCGGCATCCAGGAACAGGATGCGGTCAAACCGGTGCAGGCTGCCCAGCCGGTGCGTGGCGCAGATGCGTGACGCGCGCTGCCACTGGCCGAACAGCAGGTCATCCGCCACCCGGCGCTCGGTGCCCACGTCCAGCGCGGAGAGCGGGTCGTCCAGCAGCACCACATCGGGCTGGTGCAGCGCGGCCCGCGCCAGGGACAGGCGCTGCTTCTGACCGCCCGACAGGTTCAGCCCGCGCTCGCCGATCTCGGTGTCCAGCCCGGCCGGCCACTGCGCCACCTCGCCAGCCAGGCTGGCCAGGCGCAGCGCGTCATGCACGCGGCTGTCGTCGACGCCCTCGGCATACAGCGTCAGGTTGTCGCGCAGCGTGCCGCTGGCGACGAAGGTCTCCTGCGGGCAATAGGCAAAGCGCGGTGGGCGGCTCCAGCGCACGCTGCCGGCATCGGGCTGGTACTCGGCCAGCAGCAGGCGCAGCAGCACCGTCTTGCCTGCGCCCACGGGGCCGACGATGGCCAGGCTGTGGCCGGCTGCCAGTTCGAATGACAGGTCTTTCAAGATGGCCTGGCCGTGCGCGCCGTGGAAAGACAGGTCTTGCACTTGCAGCGCAGGCGGCGTGTCGCTGTTGCTGGCTGGCGGCGTGGTGAGCGGCTTGTCCTCCTCCTTCAGGTTGAAGAACCCCAGCAGCCGCTCGGCCGACACGCCGGTCTGCGCCAGCACGCCGGCCACGTCGCTGACCACCATGAAGGGAAACTCCAGCCCCTGGAAGATCAGCAGCGTGGGCAGCAGCATGGCCGCGTGCAACTCCCCACCCTGCAGGATGAACAGGCCATAGGTGGCCGTGGCCACCACCAGCCCGGCGCACGAGAACACCAGCGAGGCACGGGTCTGCAGCAGCATCACCGCGATCAGTTTTTCCACCTCGCTGGCGCGCTTGTCGCGCGTACGGGCCAGGAACACGTCCGACCAGCCCGACAGCTTGATCACCTTCACGGCCGACAGGATTTGCGACAGCAGGTCCAGCCGCGCATCGCGCGCCGCCAGCAGTTGGCCTTGCCTTTTGGCGGTTTCGCGCACGATGTACTTCAGCACCGGCACGCTCAGGGCCATCAGCCCCAGGCCAAAGGCGGCGGTGAACCCCAGGTAGCGCCACAGCAGCACGGCGGCGGTGCCAATGTGCACCACCACCATCACGCCGTCCACCACGCGCTCCACCACGTTGCTCACGGCGGGCACGTCCACCTGCATCAGGTTCTGGATGTTGCCCTGTGGCAGTTCGTGGCGCACCCGCGGGTCCAGCCGGAACCACTTGCGCGTGAAGGCCTGCAGCAAGGCGCTGCGTTGCAGCACGTGGGCCTGCATGAAGGCCTTCAGGTAGCGCTGGAAGCAGATGTTGTTCAGGTAGATGACGATGGGAAACAGTGCCAGCAGCAGCACATGCCCTGGCGCCCAGGGGTCGGCGCGTATCGCGTCATAGCGCGTCATGGCCTGCTCGATCAGCAGCGCCGGTGCGGCGGCAGCCAGCGTGGCCACCACCATGTAGATGAGGGTGCGCCAGAACTGCGGCTGCGTGGTGCGCACCAGGCTGGCGATGAAGGGCCAGGGCCCGCGGGTGGTCTCCAGCTTCAGCTGCGCGCGGCCGTGCTGCTCTTCCATTGCCTGCACCGCCGGCGCGATGTCCTGCACCCGCAGCGTGGCCTGCGGGTCGCGCGCCAGGCGCTGCAACTCGGGGGTCAGGTGGGCGTGGAAGTCATCGCGCAGCGAACGCAGCGCGAGTGCGGGAAACCTCAGCAACATTCAAGGGAGTATCGCATCCACGCCCCTCGGAATGGCCAGGGGAGGGCCGCCGCCTCAGTCCGCCGCGTTCCCCACTCGCCGCTGCGCCACATGCCACAGCACGCCCGAGGGGTCGAACACATAGGCCACGCGCAGGCCCCAGGGCTGCATCGCCGGCGGCAGCGGTGCGCGCACGCCGAAGGTTTCCGCCAGGTGCAGCGACTGCAGATGCTGCCACCAGGCGTCCAGGTCGTCCACCATCAGCTGCATCATGCAGTTCTCGGCCCAGCCTTGGTCGTAGTAGCGCTGCAGCACGAAGCTGCTGCTGCCGATGCCGAAGATGGCGACGTCGCCGTCCAGCAGCTTGTTGAAGCCCAGCGCCTCGTAAAAGCGCTTGCTGTTGTCAAAATCCTTGGCCGGCAGGAAGGGGCGCGCCAGTTCGGTGCCTGTGGGGATGTCCATGTCGAAAGCCTCTCAGGGTAAACACGCCGGTGCCAATGCATTTGTCCAAATACAATCATTGTACCGGCGCCGCTTTCTTGAGCGGGGCGGCACCCGGCCAGCGAGAGCAAGCTTCGGCCCTCTGAGCCCCCCTTCATCCCAGAGGCGGGGCTCTTTTTTGTTGCAGGTGTTTACAAGCTGCTTGCAGGGCGCGGCTATCATGGTGCATGGCATCCGCACAGCCCCCCGCGCGCCGCACGCGCGCCAGCGCCAAGCCCACGCCCCGCCTGGCCCGTGCCAGGTCGGTTGAGGTCAGGCCCGCTGCCGCACCAGTGGTTGAACCGGTGGCTCGGGTGCTGCGGCGCTTTCGCGTGGTGTTCAATGCCGTGCGCACGCACTTCAGCCAGGTGGAGAAGACCACCGGCGTTGGCGGCGCCTCGGTCTGGGCGCTGGGGCTGATACAGGCCAGCCCGGACATGGGCATGACGCAGCTGGCGCAGGCCATGGACGTGCACCAGACCACCGTCAGCAACCTGGTCAAGCAACTGGTGGCACGTGGTTTGATCGCCGCCGCGCGCAACGGGCAGGACCGCCGCGTCGTCACGCTGCGCGTCACGCCACAGGGCACGCGCCTGCTGCGCCGCGCGCCCGCCCCCTTCACCGGCGTGCTGCCCGAGGCCCTGGCCGCGCTGGAGCCGCGCGTGCTGGCCCGGCTGGACAAGGACCTGGGCGCGTTGATCGGCATGCTGGACGCCGACGAGCGTGCCGCCGGCATCCCGCTGAGCCAGCTGTAGCCCCTGCCATGGCCCACACCGGCGTATGACCTGCCTGCTTGAGCGACAATCCCCTGCATGACAGAAGCCACCCAAGCTAACCCAATCCCCGAAGCCGGCCCGTCCGCCGACACCGCCGGGGCTGCCGCCACACCGCCGCCGGCCGAGCGCCCGGCGCTGCCCGACCACCTCTCGATCGACCCGCGCAGCCGCTTCTACAACCCCGCCGTGTTCGAGCATGAGGTGGGCATACGCCTGAACGGCAAGCTGCGCGAAGACGTGGTCGAATACTGCATCAGCGAGCGCTGGGTCAAGGTGCCCGCCGGCAAAACACTGGACCGCAAGGGCAACCCGCTGCTGATCACCCTCAAGGGCGGCGTGGAAGCCTTCTACCTGTAACGGCACTCGCGCCGGCAGCGACCCCGCCATGTCCAACTCGGCCCATGCCCCGCTGGGCGCGCACGCCACGCCGGCCTCTGCGCCACGCCACGCCATGCGCTGCAGCTGCGGCAGCTTTCGCGCCGTGTTGCGCCCGCCGCGTGGCACGCGCGCAGTGTGCTACTGCCACGACTGCCAGGCCTTCGCCCACTACCTGGGCCTGCCCCAGGGCATGCTGGACGAGGCGGGCGGCACCCCCATCGTGGCGGTGCGCCCGCGCCATGTGGTGGTGGTGGCCGGCGCCGAGCACCTGGCCTGCATGGCGCTGACCGAGCGCGGCATGCTGCGCTGGTACACCCGCTGTTGCAACACGCCCATAGGCAACACGCCGCGCAGCATGCAGCAGCACCACCTGGGCCTGGTGCACAGCTGTCTGGAAGGCGGCAGCGCCGAGTTGGAGGCCTCTTTCGGCCCGGTGAAAATGCGCGTGAACCGCCAGAGCGCCAAGAGCCCGATTGCCCCGGTGCCAGCGTCCACCTTCGTGCCGGCGCTGCTGCGCTTCATGGCCGCCATGTTGTGGGCGCGCTTGAGCGGCAGGTACAAGTTCAACCCCTTTTTCGACTCCCGCAACGGTGCACCTGTGGTCAAGCCGCGTGTGCTCACGGCCGACGAGCATGCCGGGCTGATGCGTGCGGTAGAGGGTGGCTCGCGCCTATGAGCACCGCCCCGTCCCTGCCTGCACCCTGCGTTGTGCTGTTCGTGCTCGACGTTGCACAGATGGCCCATTTCTATGAGACGGTGGCGCAGATGACGCGGCTGCATGGCGACGCCGACCACGTCGTGCTGGGCACGCAGGGCCTGGAGCTGGTGATCCACGGCATTCCGGCGCATATCGCCGCCGACATCCGCATTGCCACACCCCCTTTGGCGCGCGAGGACACCCCCCTGAAGCTGTGCCTGCCGGTACCCAGCATCGCGCAGGGGCGCGCTGCGGCGTCCAGCCTGGGCGGACAGTTGAATCCGCCGGCCAAAGAGTGGGCCGCGCGCGGTTTTCGCGCTTGTGATGGCACCGACCCCGAGGGCAATGTGTTCCAGTTGCGAGAGTTGGCTGACTGAAATCGCACCGGTGGTGCGCAGGGTCGTGAAGAGTTATGAAAATGGTGCGTTGCAACACCGTTTTGGTGCCGGATTTCCCCTGAAAACCAGGCACGCTATTTGCTCGGTAATGTCAGGTCTCCTCTCGGGGCCGGCATGGTGCGGTTTACCGTGTTCATCATTGCCAGTTGCGAGTTCGCCCAGCCCTTGTGGCTGGGCTTTTCTTTGGGCGTTTGAAAACTGCGGGTGACGGCCTTGGCGCCGGCTCAGACGAACTGCCAGCCGCTGGCTGCAAAGCCCGTCAGCCCCACATGCGTCTGGTTGGTGGCCGATGTGGCCATGTCGGCCAGGAACTGGGCCTGGCTGGTGGTGTTCGCATTCAGCGGCGCCACCAGGCTGGCCAGCGTGGCGGCGTCAGGCGCCTGGCCGTACACGTTGCCGTAGATGAACTTGACGAAGCTGGCGTTGTCGCTGCCGCCGGCAAACGCGGGGATGATGCCAAAGGCCACCAGCAGCGTGGTGCCGTCCAGCACCGAGGCGCCGCCATCGAAATAGTGCATGAAGGCGCCGGCCCAGCCCTTGTCCTGCGTGAAGGCCTTGCCCAACGTGGCGCCCATCACCAGCATGGCCTTGCCGCCAGACTGGCCGGCGGCCATGTCCAGCGCCAGCGAGACGTCGGAGAACTGCAGCCGCTCCACATTGCTGACGGTGTCGGTGCCGTCGTTGGTGGTGATGGTGCGGTTGTCCCGCAGCTGGGTGGTGGCGCCGGTGCTGCTGCCCAGGGTCAGCGTGTAGTCCTTCAGCGCGCCGGTGTAGGCGGCCGTGTCGATGCCGCCGCCGCCGTTGATGACGTCGTTGCCGCCCAGGCCCTTGAGCAGGTTGTTGCCCTCGTTACCCAGCAGCTCGTTGCCCAGCGCGTTGCCGGTGCCCGCCAGGTTGCCGGCACTGCTGGCAATGCTCAGGTTTTCGACGAAATTGGTCAGCGTGTAGTTGATGGAGGCAATCACCTTGTCCACCGAGCGACCCACGGTTTGCGGGTCCACCCCCGGCGGCACGGGGAAGAAGGCCTCGAAGGCGGCGTTGGCGTCGTCCACCTCGGCCACGCTGTCGTCGGCACTGTCGACGTAATACACGTCGCTGCCAAAGCCGCCCGTCATCACGTCGTTGCCGCTGCCGCCGTCCAGCGTGTCGTTGCCGTAGCCGCCGTCCAGGATGTCGGCGCCCGAGCCGCCGTTGGCGTAGTCGTTGCCTATGCCACCGGCAAAGTTGTCCAGGCCCAGGCCCAGGTAGGCGCTGTCGTCGGCGGCACCGCCCAGCACCTTGTCGTTGCCCGGGTTGCTGGCGCTGGCGAAATTCAGGTTCCAGGCGCTGTACTTGGCACCGGGGTCGGCCGAGTTGTACACATGCTCGTACTGCAGCGACTGCCAGTCCACCAGGTTGCCATTGATCACGTTCCAGTCGAAATTGGTCCAGGTGGCCAGGTTCAACCCGGCCCAGTCCAGCTGGTTCCACTTGATGCCGGCGTAGCTGGCGCTGTTGCTCCAGGCCACCTGCGTCACGTCCACCGACTCGGCCGAATACAGGCTGTATTTGCCGGTGGTGGCCTGGTACCCCGTGACCTGGATGAAGTAGTTGCCGGTGCTGGGGGCCACGAACACCATGGTTTCCGGGTCGCCGGCATACCAGCCGTTGTCGGCGAAGCCGTTACCCAGCTTGTCGTACACCGGGTTGCCGTTGGCGTCGAAGATCTGCAGCTGGCCGTCCAGCGTGCCGTCGGTGCTAGTCAGGTAGAACAGGTAGCTGCTGCCCTGGTGCAGGCGGATGCTGAACCAGTCGGCATCGCTGGCCTGGTTGGGCGCCACCTTGTCGATCTGGTTGCTGGTGAAGCCCGGCACCTGCAGCTTCACGGTGGAGCTGGCATTGCCCGGCACATCGCCCACCACCGGGGCGAAGGCGGTCATGGTGAGCGCGTAGCTGCCGGTGGAGCTGGCGTAGCCCTGCACGTCCATGTAATAGGTGCCGCTGGCGGTGGGCGTGTAGAACAGCGTTTCGCCCTGGCCCACGTCACCATAGTCGGCTGAATCGACGTAGATGCCGCCGGGGCCAAACAGCACCAGCTTGGCGTCCAGGCTGTTGGCGCTCAGGTCCCACTGGTAGGTGGTGCCTGCCGTCAGCGCCACGCTGAAGAAGTCCTTGTCGCCGGCGGTGTCCACCGCGCTGCGCGTCGGCGCGCCGCCCGGCGTCAGTTGGTTGGCCGCCGCCGTCTGGTAGGTGCCGCCGATGTTGTCCACCGTGCGCACGATGGGCGTGGCCGACACGTCCAGCAGAAAGTCGCCCACTGACGGGCCATAGCCCGACACGGCGATGTAGTAGGTGCCGGTGGCGCTGGGCGTGAACACCGCCTGCTCGGGCGTGCCGCCACCCCAGTTGTCGTCCACATAGCCCAGCGACTTGCTGTTGGCGTTGAACAGTTCCAGCACGCCGTCCAGCGCTGGTGCGCTGAGCTTGAAGCTGTATTCGGTGTCGGCGCTCAGCGTCACCTTGTACCAGTCCACATCGCCACTGGTGTTGACGGTGCCGCTGACGTGGCCCGGCGCGGTGGGGCTGACCGCCAGCGCCGCCGAGGTGGCCGCTGTCTCGCCCACCGAGTCCGGCCCCGAGTTGCCCGACAGCGCCTGCGCCACCGACAGCTTGAACAAGCCCGTGTAGTAATTGTCGTAACCCGCGACCGTGATGTAGTAGTTTCCGCTGACGGTGGGCGTGTAGTAGAAGTATTCGTCCTCGCCCTGGTAGCCGTCGTCGGCGGTGCCGATCAGCGTCTTGCCGTCGGTGCCCATCAGGCCCAGCACGGCGTCCAGGTCGTCCGACACCTGCAGGTCCACCCGGTAGGTGGCGCCGGCGGTGAAGCGCACGTTGTACCAGTCGGTGTCCGCGCCGCCGTGGTTGCTCTTGATGTCGATCGCGCCCAGCGCACTGCTGGGCACGCTGATCTGCGCGGCGGTGGCGGCGGTGTCGCCCACCGAGTCGCTGGCCAGCGAGGTGTCCGCCGCCACGGCAAGCGTGAAGCCCCCGCGCGTGCCGCCAAAGCCCGCCACGGCGATGTAGTAGGTGCCGTCGGCGTTAGGGGTGTAGCTCAGCGTCTCGGGGTCACCCACGTGCACGCCGTCGTCGGCAAACACCTTCTGGTGGCCGCTGGCGTCAAACAGCGCCATCTGGCCGTCCAGGAAGGGCGAGCTGAGGTCGAACTTGTAGGTGGTGTTGGCCTTCAGGTGCACCTCGTACCAGTCCTGGTCCTCGCTGTCGTTGATGACGCCGTTGACCTGGCCGGGCACGATGATCAGGCTGGCCGTGGCGTCGCTGTCGCCCACCGTGTCGACGCCGCCGCCTATGGTGGGCTGCGTCATCTTCAGCGTGAAGTCGCCAATCGACACGTCGTAACCGGTCACGCCGATGTAGTAGGTGCCGTTTTGCGCCGGCGTGTAGACCAGCGTCTCGCCCTCGGCCTCATAGCCCTCGTCCACGCCGGTGATGTAGTCGCCTGCCGCGTTGTAGATGCTGAGCTGGCCGTCCAGCTTCAGTGCGCTGAGGTCAAACTGGTAGGTGACGTTGCCGGTCAGCGTGACCTTGTACCAGTCGCCAAAATCGGCCGTGCTGTTGATGGTGCCGTTCACCGTGCCACCCACCGCGATGGTGGCGGTGGTGCTGGTGTCATTGGGCACGGTGTCGGTGCCGATCGACGTGCCGGTGACCGGCTTCACCACCAGGCTGAAATTGCCCACCGAGCCGCCGAGGAAGGACGACACGGCCAGGTAAAAGGTGGCGGTGGACGAGGGCGTGTAGCTGAAGGTCTCGCCCTCGTTGGCGTAGCCAGTGTCCACATCATCGCCAAGCTGGGTGCCGGCAGCGTTGTAGAACCGCAGCACACCATCCACCGTGGCCGAGGTGAAGTCGAACTGGTAGGTGTTGCCCAGCGTCAGGGTGACCTTGTACCAGTCCTCGTCAATGCCGCCGGCCTTGTCCACCGGGTCGATGCGGCCCGTCACATTGTTGCCCACGGTGATGGCCACCGCACCGGCCGCACCGGCGGCCATGGTGTCCAGCGGTACCGTGCTGGAGGTCAGCGTGAAGTTGCCGGTGCTGCCCTGGTAGCCCGACACGCCGATGTAGTAGGTGCCGCTGGTGCTGGGGTTGAAGCCCAGAATCTCGGCCTCACCCGTGTCGAAGGTCTCGGCCATGGCCAGCTGGGTGCCGTTGGCGCTGTACAGCGTGAGCCCGCCGTCAAAGCCGCTGGCCGGCGCCAGGTTGAACTGGTAGCCCAGCCCGGCGGTGAGGGTGACCTTGTACCAGTCCGAATCCACGCCCCCGGCCAGGTCTGCCGTTTCGATGGTGCCCGTCAGCGAGCCCGGCACCGCCAGGCTGGCCGTGGTGTTGGTGCCGCCGCGTACGGTATCTGCCATGGTCGAAACGTCTCCTTTGTTGACCGTTGGGTCAGGGTAAAGGGGTCCAGTATGCGGGGTGGGTGCGCCCGGGTCAACCGCCGGGCGGGGCGGGCTGACACAATTGAAACATTGCGCGCCGGGCGTAGTCGTCAACCCGGGTCACATGGCCATGGCTCATCCCATCCGGTAGTCCCGCCCCACGTCCGGCGCACTCACCGCCTTCACATACTCTTTTGTAAAGCCCGGGAACAGCGCCGTGATGCGCCCGTTGTCCGCCCGGTACCAGCTGCGGCACAGGCTCCACACCGAGCCCTGCAGGCGCTGCTGCAGCGCCGCGTTGTGCTGGTGGTGCACCTCTTCGCGCACCTCTATCCAGCGCTGGCCGCTGGCGCGCACTGCCTGCATGCAGGCGATGCTGTGGCGCACCTCGGGCTCGATGTACAGCAGCGTGGAGGTGTGACCGGTGGCGGTGTTGGGCCCCAGCAGCAGGAACATGTTGGGAAAGCCCGGCACGGTGATGCCGTGGTAGGCCTGCGGGCCCTGGGCCCACGCCTGTTGCAGCGTGCGCCCCTGCGTGCCCACCACCGGGGTGTTGGCCAGCAACTGCACGGTCTCGAAACCGGTGGCGCAGACCAGCACGTCCAGCGCATGCGCCTGGCCGTCGGCGGTGGTGATGCCGGTCGGCGTGACGCGCGCTATCCCTTCGGTCACCAGCGCCACGTTGGGCTGGCTCAGCGCCGGGTAGAAGTCGTTGGAATAGATGATTCTTTTGCAGCCCAATGGGTAGTCGGGTCGCAGCCTGGTTTGCAGTATGGCGTCTGGCGCACCGGCCTTGAGGTGCCGCTCGGCCGTGGCCAGCATGATCTTGCGGGCTGCCGTGCCCTCGTCAAAGCCGCGCCGGCCCAGCTCCAGCGCGCGCGCCCAGCACGCCCTGACGATGCGTGGGTACAGTGGTAGGCGGGCCAGCAGCCGGTCCAGCGCGTTGTAAGGCCGGTCCAGCCGCGGCAGCACCCAGTTGGCGGTGCGCTGGAACACCTGCAGTTGGCCGGCCACCTGTGCGATGGGCGGTATCAGTTGCGAGGCGGTGGAGCCGGTGCCTACCACCCCCACGCGTTTGCCGGCCAGGGCCACGCCGTGGTCCCATCGGGCGGAGTGCAGGCGCTGGCCTTGGAACGTCTCCAGGCCCGGCAGGTCTGGCCAGCGCGGCTGGTTCAGCGGACCGGTGCTGCAGACAAAGAAGCGTGAGGTCAGCGTGTCGCCGCCCTCAGTGCGGAAGTGCCAGTGGCCCTCGGCTTCGTCAAAGCGGGCCTCGGTGATGCGGGTGTTCAGCCGGATGTGGCCCAGCAGGTTGAAGCGCTGCGCCAGCTGCTGCATGTAGGCCTGGATCTCGGGCGCGGCGGCAAAGCGCCGCTTCCAGTCGGGGTTGGGCGCGAATGACAGCGAATAGGCCGGCGCCGGCACGTCCACATGCGCGCCGGGGTAGGTGTTGTCCCACCAGGTGCCGCCCAGGCCGGGCTGCTTTTCCAGCAGCACGAAGTTGTGCAGGCCGGCGCGCTGCAACTGCACCGCCATGCACAGGCCGGACATGCCGGCGCCCAGGATCACCACCTCGTGCGAACTGTGGCGCGGGCCGGCCGCGCCAGCCGCCTGCACCAGGGGCTGATCCATGAAGCGCGCGATGCGGGCCAGCGCATCGTCCGCGCTGCGCAGCGCGCCGCCATGCACCTGGAACACATGCCAGCGCTCGGCGGTGATCTCACAGCGCACGGCCACGCCGGCCCGCTGCAAGGCCTGTTCCAGTTGCAGTGCCTGGCCGTGCAGCAGCTCATCCGTGCCGGCCTGGATCAGCACTGGCGGCAAGCCTTTCAACTTCGCCAGCAGCGGCGACACGCCTGACGCACTGGCCGGCGTCTGTTGTGGTGTACCTTGGGCCAGGTAGTGGGCAGCGCAGGCCTGCATCCAGGCCGTGCTGAGCATGGCTTCGCCCGGCGGCTCCGGCGGCAGTGGCTCGGGCGCACGCAGGTCCACCCACGGCGACAACAGCACCAGTGCGGCCGGCGGGGTGGCGCCGGCATCGCGCAGCGCCAGCGCGGTGGCCAGCGCCAGGCCGCCGCCGGCCGAGTCGCCGGCAATCGCCACCGGGCCTAATGCCGCCAGCGCGTGGTAGGCGGCCAATGCATCTTGCAGAGCAGCCGGGTGCGGGTGTTCAGGCGCCAGCCGGTAATGGGCCGCAAAAACCGGCAGCGCCGTAGCCAGCGCCAGCCGCCCGGTCAGCGCACGGTAGCCTTGTGGCGCGCCCACGCAGTAGGCGCCGCCATGCAGGTACAGCAGCGTGCCAGCGCGTGGCGGCTGCGTCATGCCGCGGCGGCGCAGCCATTCCCCGGGCACGCCGCCCACCTGCGCGGGCTCAATCGCCACGCCGCGTGGCGGTAGCGTGGTCTTGCAGATCCAGGCCAGCCAGCGGCGCTGGAAGGGGATGGAAAACCTTGGCGAGAACACCGGCTTGAGCAGCAGCCGCAGCGAGGCGCGCAGAACAGCGGCCACAGTGGCCTCGCGCAGGCCGCGGGGGTGGTAGGTGTGCATGGGGGGACTATAGGGCGAGGGCTCTATCTGCTAACTAGGGACTAGCCCTCGCGCCGCTGGAGGGCTTGCCAAGTGAGCGGGAAATTGCGACCATGCCGCTACGGATCAAGGGAGCGCGCAGAGTGGGTGGTGCGGGTTGAAATTCAAACTGGAACAGGTGCCCGGCTACGACTGGACGCTGGTGCTGCGCTCTGTCGTGGTGGCGGTGGCTTGCTACTTCGGCCTGGTGGCGCTGGGCGAGCGGGACCTGCCGCCGGTGGGCCACGTCTTTGAACGGCTGCCGCCGCTCAAGGGCATTTACCGCTGCTGCGGCAACTGGGCCAGTTGGGCCGGTGGTGAGTATTTTTCTTGCTCACTGCCCAATTACTTTCCATTTGCCTCAAGCCGGGGATCAAGCTGCGGCTTGCGGGAGCTGGAGGACAAGGTGGTCGAAGTGGGGCGTGTCAACTTGCCGGGTTTCAACGGACCGAACAGCGCGGTGTTCAGCATCGCTTCCGGCGGGAAGGTCTACTACAGCCGCAGCGATGAGGAGCTTCGCAGGTTGTGGCATTCAGGCGTGCAATCGGGCGCGTCGTTCTGGGCCTTCCAGGCGTTGTTGCTGACCCAGGGCATTTTGTACCTGCTGAACATCCGCTCGCTCAAAGCAAGGCGGTGAGTATGGACGATAGACCTGGCTTGTCACCAGTCCGTTGATCACTCACTTCTTCATCAAGCAATGACGGCTATTGATCAGCCGCGCAGGCGATGTGAAAACGGGTGACGCTTATCCCCCCGCCAACCCCGCATTCAACTTCTCCACCACCGCCGCCTCCACCTGCCGGCTGCACAGGATGTAGCGTTTCTCCCCCGCCGGCATGTCGGCGAAGCTCAGCAGCTTGAACTGCTGGGCGCTGTAGCCGGCCACCTTGGCGTAGTACTGGGCTTCTTCCAGCGGGAAAAAGGTCAATTGCGCGCGGCCGGCGTAGATCATCTTCACCATCTGGGCGAACTGGCCGTCGGTGGTGGCGCGGCGTGCCTTCATGGTGGCGAATTCACCTTCCAGGAAGGGGCCGTAGTTGACCGCATCGCGCAACAGCACTGTGACCTCGGGATTGGTCAGCAGCCCGTGCACGGTCAGCGTGGCGGTGCCGTTGCTGGTGGTGGGCGCGAAGCTGGTGTTGGCCAGGCCCACCATGGCCTGATCTTGCGACACCGGCTTGGTGTAGCGGGCAAACTGCTCACGCTCGGCCGTCTTGTACAGGCCTGACACGCACACGCGCGGTGTGTTGCGTTTCAACGCCTCCAACTGGCGCTGCAGCGAGGCTTCGTGCAGCTCAAAGCGCAGGCCGGCCTTGGCAAAGGCCTGGGTGACTGGCGTACCCACAATGCCGCTCAGCTTGCCGTCGGGCGTGCGGCTGTTGTAGGGCGGGCGCTCGCTGTACAGCAGCACGATGGGGGCTGGGCCGCTGCCCCCGTCGCCGGCCTTGCCGCTGACCTTGCCGCCGTGCTCCGGTTCGTCGAATAGCTTGGCCACGGCGCCATGGGCCGGCCCGGCTGCGCTGGCCACGGCCAGCAGCAGGGACACCACTCTTGCGGCAAGCGTGAAGGCACGCGGGGAAGGCAGTGGCTGGCCGCGCGTCATTTCAGCGCGGTCATTTCGGTGCTTGCGAAGCCGTCATCCGGGTGGGCGCCCTTGCGCGCGCGCGGGCGCTTGCGGCGGTCCAGGATGTTGGCGGGGGCGCTGCCATCGGCTGGGGCGGTCTCGGCCGGTGGCGCCGTCCAGGCAAACTTGGCCGGCAGCTCGGTGTAGGGGCAGCCGCAGTTGGCGCCGAACTGCCACATGTACTTGTAGCGCGAGTGGTCCACCAGCGGGTCAAACCGGTCCAGCGCGCGGCGCAGCGCCTGCTCCAGTGCCGGGCCGTGGCGCAGCAACTGCTCGTTCCACTGCTGCAATTGCAGTTGCACGGTCACCTCGTCGTCACGCTTGCGGTTGGGCAACACCAGCACTTCGCAGCCCAGCCAGTTGCCGGGGATGCCGTGGGCGCGCAGCAGGTCTTTGAGCACCACGCGCACCAGTTCGCGCTGGATGTCGGTGTGCTGCTGGGTGGCCAGCCGGTCCTGGCGGTGGGTGCCGGCAGGGGCGTGCGAAGACACCGAGGCGGTGCCCTCGGGCTTGCGCTTGCTGGTGCTGCCGAACCACCCGAACATGCTCTACTCCCGTGCGCAGGCTTTTTGCTGCCTTGTCGCGCTACTGTACTCCTTTGGCGGCTTTCTGTGGCGCTTTGCCCCGGCGCCGGGGGCTCAAAGGGCAACTCACCGCACCGGCACGGGGTAGCTCGCCACGCTGACGTTGCCGTCCTTGTCCACCGCCTGCACGCCGAAGAACACGTTGTCCTTGGACATCGGCACCACCACCCGCGTGACATTGCCCGCCCACAGCGACCCCTGCCACAGCGGCGCCGTGGTGTCGCGCCACACCACGCGGTAGCCGGCCAGGTCGGGCTCGGGGTTGGGCTGCCACTGCAGCTCGGTGTCGTTTTGCAGCCGGCTGGCTTTCACCTGCACCTGCTTGGGCGCGGCCGGGGCCAGGGCCAGCGTGGCCAGCGCGGCAGCGTTGACGCGTGCCACCTGGGCGATGTAGTCGGGGTCGATGAACTCGGGCAGGTCGCCGTATTGCAGGCCGTTCTCCTTGCGCACGGTCTGGTGCTGGTGGGCGAAGTTTTCGGCCGGCTCGGTGAAGCGCAACGCGGCGTAGCCCTGGTCCAGGAAGGGGCTGTGGTCGCCGCCGCGCAGGTAGCGGTCGCGCCGGTAGATGATGTTGACCTTGAAGCCGCTGACGTAGCGCTCGCCCATCTCCTTCACGTGGCGGGCCAGCTGGCGGGTGATGGAGTCGTTCTCGCCGCCGGTGCGTATCAGCGTGCGCAGCTCGTCGGGCATGTCCTTCAGCGGCGGCACACCTTCGGCGAACAGGCGCACCTGGCCGTTGTCCTGCTTGCCGGTGTCGCTGTGCGAGCTGCCGATGATGTCGTTGGTGAACATGCCGGCGATGTCCAGGTTGGCCTTGCGTGCCTTTTCAGCCCAATCGCCCGAGCCATACAGGCCCTGTTCCTCGGCCGCTACCGTCATGAAGACTATTGTGGCGTCGAACTTGTACTTGCTCATCACACAGGCCAGCTCCATCACCGCCGAGGTGCCCGAGCCGTCGTCGTTGGAGCCGGGGGCGTCATCGGTGAAGTTCATCACGTCGCCGTTGATGCTGTCGTAGTGGCCGCTGACCACGTACATGCGCTTTTCCGACTCAGCCTGCGTGCCCGGCAGCGTGGCCACCACGTTGACGATCTCGGTCGGCCGCGAGATGCGGTTGGCCACCGGGTGGATGTGGCTTTGGAACGCCACCTGCAGCCGCCCGCCGTTGGCGGCACCACAGCGCTCCAGCTCGGCCTTGATCCAGCGCCGCGCGGCGCCTATGCCGCGCGTTTCCGACACGGTGTCAGACATGGTGTGCCGGGTGCCGAAGCCCACCAGCTTGTCGTTGTAGGCCTTGATGCGCTGGGCCGAGATCTCGCGCATGATCTGGTCGATTTGCGGCTGGTGCGCCTGGGTGTTGGGTTCCGCCGGCTCGGCGGCGAGCGCCGGTGCGGTGGCGAAAAAGGCGGCGGCCAGGGCCGCCGCCAGCGTGCTTGCTTGTTTCAAAGACATGGGTGCTCGGTTCACTTGAAGGTGTAGGTGCCGCTCAGGTAGACGAAGCGGCCGCGCGGGTCAGCGTAGCTGATGTCGTAGCCGCCCAGGAAGTTGGAGGTCAGGTTGGTGTAGGGCGGCGTCACGTTGGTCAGGTTCTTGACGCCCAGCACCAGTTTGAGTGCCTTCACGCCACTGTAGGTGACTTGGCCGTCAAACGTCTGGTAGGCCGGCACGGTGGGCAGCGCGCTGCCCGCCGCCGCGCGGTTGCCGATCACGTCGGTGTAGGCCTTCTGGTAGTTCTGCGAGATGGATGCGCCCCACTCGCCACCCTGCCAGGCCAGGCTGGCGTTGTGCTTCCAGCGCACCGCCACGCCACCGTTGGCGGTCAGCGCGGTGTCCAGTTGGTTGGTGTAGGTGCCGTCGGGGTTCTGGCTGTCGTACTTGTCCAGGTAGGTGCCCGAGAAGTTGATGTTGAACTTGTCGCCGCTGTCCAGGCGCCAGTTGTATTTGGCATCAATGTCCACGCCGCCAACCTGGATCTTGAACAGGTTGGCGTTGGTCTGCTGGATGTTGACGATGGGGCCCACGCCGCTGGCATTGCCGTCCGGCGCGCCGCGCGTGATGAAGGACGCGTATTGCGCCGCCCGCTGCGCGTTGGCCATGAAGTACACATAGCTCAGGCCACCGACGGTGATGGCGTCCTTCAGGTTGACGCGGAAGGCGTCCATGCCGATGGACAGGTTCTTGATCGGCTCCCACACCAGGCCCAGCGTGCCGGACTGCGACTTCTCCGGCTTCAGGTTCGGGTTGCCGCCGGTGACGGTGGTGAACTGGAAGTTGCAGTCCGCCGGCGCGCCGGTGGCAATCACGGGGCAGCGTATCGGGTCGCGTGTGCCGTTGGCGGTGACGCTGGTGGCCTGCGGCGTGTACAGGTCGGTCAGCGAGGGAGCGCGGAAGCCCGTGCCCACCGAGGAGCGCAGCAGCAGCGAATCCAATGGTTGCCAGCGCACGGAGGCCTTGGGGTTCCAGGTGCTGCCCACGCCTTCGTAGTTGTCGTAGCGCAGCGCCAGGTCGAGGTCGAACTTCTTGAACAGCGGCAGGCTGACTTCGGCATAGGCTGAGGTGACGTTGCGCGAGCCCGTCACCGGGAACGAGTTGCCGCCCAGGCCGGCCACGTCACCCGTCTGCAATGCCAGCGAGGGGTTGTACTCGAACTTCTCCTTGCGGTATTCGGCGCCCACCGCCAGTGCGGCGGTGCCGGCGCCCATGGCCCACAGGTCGCGCGAGGCCTTCAGGTCGATGCCGGTGCTGGAGGTCTTGGTGGCAAAGGCCGTGCCGCGGAATTCGCCCGCCACCATGGCGGCCAGTGCGTTGGTGTCGGTGGTGTCGCCAAACGGGTTGATGGCGCCGCTGTTCAGGATCGGCATGATCTTGGAGTATTGCCCCCAGCCGGTCAGCAGGTCGTCGGTGACCTTGCTCTCGGTGTACAGCAGGCCGGCGTCCCAGTCCCAGCCGGCGGCCGTGCCCTTGATGCCGCCCAGCAGGCGCGTGGTGTCGGCGGTGTCGCGCGTGTTGCGCTCGCCGTTGGCGACATCGCGGTAGTTCATGGCCAGCGGCAGGCCGGTCATGTTGTTGGCGGCGGCAAAGGCGGCGGGGTAATAGGGGCTGGTGGGCGGCAGCAGGAAGCCGCCGACGCCGAACATCTTGACGAACGGCGTCAGACCCGGGTACTTGGCCACGTAGTCCTTGAACGCCTGCGCGTACGGGTTGGTGGCGGTGGTGATGGCGTTGTAGGCAATCGGCACCGGCTGCGTGGTGGACGTGGTCTTGGTGCGGGCGAAGCTGCCTTCGGCGTACAGCGTGGTGTCGGCGTCCAGCGCCTTGCGGGCGCCGAACATCATGTTGAACTTTTCGCTGTCGGGCTGGATGGAGTCGAACGGGCTGTTGTCAAAGCTGCAGCGCGTGGTGGCGTAGGGCGACACCAGCGACACCGGGCCGCAGTTAGGCAGCGTGGGGGCCTTCAGCGCGCCGCCGGTGTACACCGTGACGTTGGCCGGGAAGGTGATGGACGAGGTGACGTCGTTCAGGTTTTCCACGCTGATGCGCCGGGCATAGTCGCGGTCGCGGCCGAAGATGGGTTCCACCTTCTGGAAATTGGCGCCGTAGGTGAAGCTGTAGCCGTCCTTGGCGAGGTCGCCCGCGCCACCGTACAGCGAGGCCTTGCGGTCCTTGCCCGGGCCGCTGGTGGGGCTGCCGTAGCTGGCGGTCAGCTCCAGACCAGAGAATTCCTTGCGCAGGATGAAGTTCACTACGCCGGCGATGGCGTCGCTGCCATACACGGCCGAGGCGCCGTCCTTCAGCACCTCGACCCGCTCGATGGCTGACAGCGGGATGCTGTTGATGTCCACCGACGAGCCGGCAATGCCGGCCGAGCCACCGCCATACACCGTCATGCGCCGGCCGTTCACCAGCACCAGCGTGCGCGGGCTGCCCAGGCCGCGCAGCGACACGGTGGCGATCGACCCGGTGGTGGTGCCGGCCGTGGGCGCCACCGTGGTGGTGCTGCCAAAGCTGGTCAGCGAGCTGAGCTGTTTGACCAACTCCTCGGTGGTGGAGGCGCCGATGCGGGCAATGTCCTCGCGCTTGAGGATCTGCACCGGCAGCGCCGTTTCGGCGTCAATGCGCTTGATGGACGAGCCGGTGATCTCCACCCGTTCGAGCTTGCCGCCGTCGGCCGTCTGGCCCAGCGCCAGGCCGGTGGCCAGTGCGGCGGCCAGGGCCACGGCGGACTTCCTGGTCGTCAGGGGTTTCTTGATGGGGTGCGGGTATGCAGACATGGGGACTTTCCTTTGTTGTAAAGCGTGTGGAAGGCGGGAACGGGAATGCAAAAACGGGAGAGAAATGGCAGGCGCGGAAAAGTGGGTGTGTTTTGGCGTGGGCCCAAGCGAATCTGTTGCCGGCGAGCAACTCCTTAGCGCCGGGGTGCCCTGGCGGCCGGCGCGGCAGGCGCACCAACTGCGCGCGAGATCGCCTGTGCAGCGCCCAAGGCAGTGCGCCTTGCACCAGAGGGGCTCAAAGAAACCGGGCAAAGCGCTGCTTTCAGTGCACAACACATGGTCATATTCCGCAGGGTGGAAAAAGCGCCTGCTGCAGGCGCCTCTGAAACCAGTTTTATGGAGCTGTGGTGACCCGGCAAGCCCCTTCCGTTGAAATGATTGTTCAAAGCATTGAATAATCGGCAGCCATGAATGTGGAAAAACTCAACCTGTTGTGGAGCAGCCTGCACTGGCTCACCGTGCTGGACCTGCAAGGCAGCTACACCGCCGCCGCCAAGCGCCTGGGCGTGAGCACGGCGGCCGTGAGCCAGCGCATCAGCGAACTGGAGCGCATGGCCGGCATCCCGCTGGTGCTGCGCACCACCCGCAGCGTGCGGCTGACCGAGGCCGGGCGCCGCCTGGTGGACGACACGCGCGAACCCTTCGAGCGCATCGCCCACAGCTTCTCGCAGGTGCGCGACGAGGCCGGCAGCCCGCGCGGCGTGCTGCGCGTCACCTGCCCGGCGGCCTTTGCGCGCCAGCAACTGGTGCCCCGGCTGTCGACTTTTTTGCAGAAGTACCCCGACATCCATATCGAGCTCGAGATGACCGACCGCTTCCGCTCACTGGAGGTGGACGGGTTCGATCTCGCCATCCGCCACGTGGACACGCCGCCCGACAACTACGTGGCCTGGAGCCTGTGCACCACCCGCAGCGTGCTGGTGGCCAGCCGTGCCTACTTGCGCCGCAAAGGCAAGCCCACGCAGCCGCAGCAACTGGCGGAGCACGACTGCCTGTGCTACCCGCGCACCCAGGGCGCGCAGCTGTGGACGTTTGAGCCCTTGCGCGGCACTGGCGTTGCGCAGCGCCGCGTCACCGTGCCGGTGTCGGGCCTGCTGTCGGTCAACAACAGCGAGGCGCTGCGCGATGCCGCGCTGACCGGCCTGGGCGTGGCCGTGCTGCCCGACTTCACGGCGCAAAAGGCGCTGGACGCCGGCAAGCTGGTGCGCCTGCTGCCGCAGTGGAAGCCCATGGGCTCATTTGCCGAGCAGGTCTTCGCCTTCCGCCCCTACGCGGCCCAGGTGCCGCTGGGGGTGACGCTGTTCATCACCTTCCTGCGCGAATCGTTCGCTGAGGGGTTTGCGCACAAGCCGGTGGCGGCCTGAGCGTCGCCTGCCTGCCTGCCGGCTGGTTGCCAGCGGTGCGGCGGCCAACAGGAACTTGATGGGCATGGGGTGTATCCTTTCCACGTGGCCATACCGTTGCCGCCCGTGTTCCATTCCATTGCCCCACGATGCACCTCCTGCTGGTTGAAGACGACACCATGATCGGCGAGGCCGTGCTTGACGCCCTGCGCGCCGAGCACTACGCGGTGGACTGGGTGAAGAACGGCGACATGGCCGACACCGCGCTGCGCACCCAGGCCTATGACCTGGTGCTGCTGGACCTGGGGCTGCCGGGGCGTGACGGGCTGAGCGTGCTGCGCGAACTGCGCGCGCGCAAGGGTTTGGTGCCGGTGCTGATCACCACCGCGCGCGACGCCGTGCAGCAGCGCATTGCCGGGCTGGACGCCGGCGCCGACGACTATCTGCTCAAACCCTACGATGTGCACGAGCTGCTGGCGCGCATACGGGCGCTGTTGCGCCGCGCCGCCGGCCGCGCCGAGCCGGTGTACGAGCACCTGGGTGTGGCCATCAACCCGGCCACGCGCGAGGTGACGGCGCAGGGCGCGCCGGTGCAGCTCTCGGCACGCGAATGGGCCGTGCTGGAGGCCCTGCTGGCCCGCCCGGGCGTGGTGCTGTCGCGCCAGCAACTGGAAGAAAAGCTCTACAGCTGGAAGGACGAGGTCAGCAGCAACGCGGTGGAGGTGCACATCCACAGCCTGCGCAAGAAGCTGGGCAGCGAGCTGATACAAAACATACGCGGCGTGGGCTACATGGTGCCGCGGCAATAGCATGGACGACACCCCTGCCATCACACCTTCCCACTCGCTGCGCCGCCGCCTGCTGTGGCTGCTGTTGGCGGCCATCCTGACCACGGCACTGGTGCAGGGCGCCATTGCCTACCGCACCGCGCGTGCCGAGGCCGACGACATTTTTGATTACCACATGCAGCAGATCGCGCTGTCCTTGCGCGCCAGCCTGCCGGTGCAGGAGCTGGCTGACGATGTGGGGGTGGACTTCAGCGTGCAGATCTGGACCGAGAACGGCCTGCGCATCTTCCGCAGTCCGCATGCCGACCTGCCGCAGCGCGCGGTGTTGGGTTTCACCACTGTGAAGACTGGCAACAAACAGTACCGGCTGTTTTCGCTGGCCGCGCGCGACCGCGTTATCCAGGTGGCGCAGGACATGGCAGTGCGCCGCCAGATGGCCGGCACGCTGGCGCTGCGCACCGTGCTGCCCACGGCCGCCATGGCGCCGCTGCTGATGCTGCTGGTGTGGTGGGCGGTGAGCATGTCGCTGGCGCCGTTGAAGCGCGTGCGCCAGCAGGTCGCGCAGCGCCAGCCCGACGACCTGAGCGCGGTGGGGGAAGACCACGAGCTGCCCGACGAGGTGCGCCCGCTGGTGCGCGAGCTCAACCTGCTGCTGGGCCGGGTGCGCCGCGCGTTTGACATGCAGGCACGCTTTGTCGCCGACGCCGCGCACGAGCTGCGCACGCCGCTTGCGGCGCTGAAGTTGCAGGCGCAGAACCTGCAGCGCGCGCAGGATGGGGGCGACGATGCCGCGCGCCGCCAGGCGGTCGACAAACTGAGTGCCGGCATAGACCGTGCCAGCCGGCTGGTGGAGCAGCTGCTGGTGCTGGCGCGCCAACAGGCCGCACAACCTGCGGCGCAAGCTGCAGGCAGCAGCAACGGCGCGGCGCTCATGCCCCTGGCCGAGTTGCTGCGCACCGAGCTGGCCGAGCTGACGCCGCTGGCCCAGGCGCGGCGCATCACGTTGGGGCTGGAGGTGGCGGCGTCCGCCGCGCAAGCCGCCACGCCTGGCCAGCCAGAGGCGCTGCGCATCTTGCTTCGCAACCTGGTGGACAACGCCATCAAGTACACGCCCGAGGGTGGCACGGTGGATGTGGCACTGCGTGGGCAGGGCGGGCAGAGTGCCGAGGTGTTGCTGCTCAGCGTGGAAGACAGCGGCCCCGGCATCCCCGAGGACCAGCGCGCGCGCGCCTTCGACCGCTTCTACCGCGTGCCGGGCGCCGAGGCGACCGGCAGCGGGCTGGGGCTGGCCATCGTCAAATCCATTGCCGAGCAGATGGGCGCGCAAGTGCGGCTGGGGGTGTCGCAGCAGCTCGGTGGCTTGCGGGTGGAGGTGGCGTTTGAAGGCGGTTGGCCGCAAGGTATGGCCGTGTCGGCCTGAGCCAGCCTGAGGTGTTCGCGCCGGCTCCAAGGGCCGTGCGGCGAGCGCTGGTGGATGGCCTGCAGAACGATTTGCTGCGTGCTACCATGCGCCGCTTCTCAGCAACCAACCCGGGAGATCCCCTCATGCGTTTGCCCAAGACCGCCATCAGCGGTGCCTGCCTGTTCCTGTTTGCCGCGCTGGGCGCGCCGGCAGCATTTGCCGCCGAGCCCGACACCACCTTGCTGAACCGCATCGCCGACGCCGGCTTGAAGCACGGCGAGGTGGTGGACACCATCGCCCACCTGTCCGACCAGATCGGCGGGCGCATGACCAATTCGCCCGCCATGCGCAAGGCCGAGGCCTGGACGCAGGACAAGTTCAAAGCCTGGGGACTGACCAATGTGCACAAGGAGGGCTTCGAGTTCGGCCGTGGCTGGTGGATTGAGGCGCACCACGCCCGTGTGCTGGCGCCACGCCCGATTGAAGTGAAGTCCATCCCCATTGCCTGGACGCCGGCCACGGCGGGCGCCATCAAGGCGCAGGTCATCGTCGCGCCCATCCACGCCGAGAAGGATCTGGCCGAGTGGAAGGGCAAGCTCAAGGGCAAGATCGTGCTGGTGAGCTGGCCCGCGCCGCCCAAGGACACGGTGGAGCCGCCCATCAAGCGGCTGACCAATGAGGACATCACCAAGCTCGACAAGTACGAGCTGCCCAACTGGAACCCGGAGAACCGACGCGAGATGTTCAAGTGGGTCACCTTTGCCGCCAAGCGCGATGCCTTCCTGGCCGCCGAGGGCGCCGTGGCCTGGGCCCAGATGTCGCGCCTGGAAGGCCGGCTGGTGCACGGCGAAGGCTATGAGTACAAGAAGGGCAAGACGCCCAAGGTGCCCGGCGTGGAGATCGCCGCCGAGGACTACCGCCGCATCGCCCGCCTGGCCAAGGTGGGCGCTGTGACGCTGGAGCTGAACAACAAGGTGCACTTTGACGACAGCGACAGCAAGGCCTACAACGTGTTTGCCGACATCGCAGGCAGCGACGACAAGGCCGGCTTCGTGATGGCCGGTGCCCACCTGGACAGCTGGGTGGCCGGCGACGGCTCGGCTGACAACGGCGCCGGCTCGGCCGTGGTGATGGAGGCCGCGCGCATCCTGCAAAGCCTGGGCGTGAAACCCAAGCGCACCATACGCTTCGCGCTGTGGACCGGCGAAGAGCAGGGCCTGCTGGGCTCGGCCGCCTACATCGAGCAGCACCTGGCCAAGCGCCCGGCCGGCACCGACCCCGAGCTGGCCCAACTGGGCCCCTGGGCGCAAGAGACCTTCCCGGTGCAGACGCTGCCCGGCTTCAAGGACCTGGCGGCCTACTTCAACCTGGACAACGGCTCGGGCAAGATACGCGGCATCTACACCGAGGGCAACTTTGCCGTCGTGCCCACCTTCAAGCAGTGGCTGGCACCCTTTGCCAGCCTGGGCGCAGGCGCCGTGGTGGCCGCACCCACCGGCGGCACCGACCACGTGCTGATGCAGCGCCTGGGCCTGCCGGCCTTCCAGTTCATCCAGGACCCGCTGGACTACGGCACCCGCGTGCACCACACCGACCTGGACACCTTCGATCACCTGCGCATGGATGACCTGCGCCAGGCCGCCGTGGTGATGGCCGCCATGCTGTGGACCGCCGCCAACACGGCTGAGCCGCTGCCGCGCAGCGTGGTGCCCACCGAGCCGCGCGTGACCGACCCGTTCGCCTACCCGGACCCGGCGAAGAAGTAAGTGGCGAAGCCATGCAGCCGGTCGGCCTTGACATCGACCGGCTGCTGATTGTTCACATGGCTGAACAATCTTTTCACCGGCTTGCACGGTAAAAGGTTTGTAAAGCTGGTCCAGTGTTGCTCGGGCCGGCGGGCCTTGCCAGGACCGTCCTACAGAGTGAAGAATCAGCGACAGCGAGGACGCCATCAGGCACGGGCATCAGCTTTTTTCATCCAGGCATAACCCAAGTGACATGCTAGGATGACTCGCGTTTTTTGATAGCACCCCGTCCCCATCTGCCCGCATTCCTAGCCAGTTTCTTCCCCCTTTCTTCCACCATCCCTAACCCCTATCCGGAGTTGTTCGATGCGATTTGCCCGTAGCGCCATCAGCGCCAGTGTCCTGTCCTTGTTCGCGGTGTTCGCCGCCCAGGCCCAGCCCGCTCCGTCGGTAGACACCAATACCATCAACCGCATTGCCGACGCCGGCCTGAAGCATGGCGAGGTGATGGAGACGGTGCAGTACCTCACCGACCAGATCGGCGGGCGCATGACCAACTCGCCAGCCATGCGCAAGGCCGAGAAGTGGAGCATGGAGAAGTTCAAGGCCTGGGGCCTGAGCGACGTGCGCAAGGAGGGCTTCGAGTTTGGCCGTGGCTGGTGGATTGAGTCGTCCCACGTGCGCGTGGTGGCGCCCCGGCCGATCGAGGTCAAGGCCATCCCCATTGCCTGGACACCTGCCACCCCCGGCGTGCTGAAGGCCGCAGTCGCCGTGGCGCCGATGCGCGCCGAGAAGGACTTTGCCGACTACAAGGGCAAGCTCAAGGGCAAGATCGTGCTGATCAGCTGGCCGGCGCCGCCGAAGGACGATACCGACCCGGCCTTCAAGCGCCAGACAGCCGAGGACATCAGCCGCCTGGACCGTTACCGCCTGCCCGAGTACGACCCCGAGGGCATGAAGCAGCGCCGCGAGTTCATGGAGTTCCGCGCCAAGCTGCAGGATTTCCTGGTGGCCGAGGGTGCCGTGGCCTGGGCCAGCATCTCGCGCAGTGAAGGCCGGCTGGTGCACGGCGAGGGCAATGGGTTCCGCGTCGGCAAGACGCCCAAGCTGCCGGCACTGGAAATCGCCGCCGAAGACTACCGCCGCATCGCCCGCCTGGCCAAGGTGGGCGAGGTGCGCATGGAAGTCGAGAACAAGGTGCACTTTGACGACAGCGACACCAAGGGCTACAACGTGCTGGCCGACATTCCTGGCAGCGACCCCAAGGCCGGCTACGTGATGGCCGGCGCCCACCTGGACAGCTGGGTGGCCTCCGACGGCGCCACCGACAACGCCGCCGGCTCCGCCGTGGTGATGGAAGCCGCGCGCATCCTGCAAAGCCTGGGTGTCAAGCCCAAGCGTGGCATCCGCTTCGCGCTGTGGTCCGGCGAAGAGCAGGGCCTGTGGGGCTCGGCCGCCTATGTGGAACGGCACCTGGCCAAGCGCCCGGCGCCTACCGACCCGAAACTGGCCGAGATGGGCCCGTTCGCCACGCAGGACCTGTACCCCATCCAGACGCTGCCCGGCTTTGCCGACATGAAGGCCTACTTCAACCTCGATAACGGCTCGGGCAAGATCCGCGGCATCTACACCGAGGGCAATTTCGCCGTCGTACCTGTGTTCCGCCAGTGGCTGATGCCGTTTGCCAGCCTGGGCGCCAGCGCCGTGGTGGCCGCGCCCACCGGCAGCACGGACCATGTGTTCCTGCAGCGCCTGGGCCTGCCCGCGTTCCAGTTCATCCAGGACCCGCTGGACTATTTCACCCGCACCCACCACACTGACCTGGACGCGTTCGACCACCTGCGCGCCGACGATTTGCGCCAGGCCGCCGTGGTGATGGCCAGCGTGTTGTACCAGGCTGCCAACTCGAACGAACCGCTGGCGCCCAATGTGCTGCCCACGCAGCCGAAGGTGACGGACCCGTTTGCGTACCCGGACCCGGCCAAGAAGCCCTGAAGCTCAGTGTCCCTACGATGACGGCCGCTTTGTGCGGCCGTTTTTCATGGTGATGCCGGGTTCGCAGGATCAGGCCGACGCGGCACTCGGCTCCGCGGCTGTCCCCCGGGCCTTCGGCCCTCCTCCTTGATGCCGCTGCGCCGAATGCCGCATCGACCTGATTTTGCCAATATGGTGGGCGCTCGATCGCCAGTTAACTCGCTTGTCCTACCGCTGCAGCAGCAACGGCAAGAACCACATCGCGCCCATGTAAGCGCTGACCAGCACCTCCACCACGGCTGCGCCAAGCAGCAGTCGACGCGGGGTGGCAAAGCGCGCCAGCACTGCCGCAAGGCCCAGCGCCATGGCACTCAACGGAGATATCAGCAAGCGCAGCACCGAAAAGGCGGCCCAGGCGCCCAGCGTGGTGTGCGTGTCAGCCTGCCGGCCCAGTGTGAACAGCACGGCGGCGGCCACGCCGGTCAGCGCCAGCAGCAGGCCCAGCAGGCTCACCGCATTCCAGAAGCCTTGGTGTTGACGCAGCCAGTACAGGGCGGCACCGGTGGGCACCAGGCTGACGGTGCCGAACACGGCGACGAACAGCAGTGCGTCGCCAAAGGCCTGCATGCCGCCGGAGGCGTCGTTCGGGTCGGTCATGGCCACGTGCGCCGCCACCGCGCCGGTGGCCAGCGCGAGGGCGGCAGCGTAGCCCAGCGCGACCAGGGCGGCTTTGGACGGGCCTTTCATGGCCGCACTATAGCGTCGGCGCATTGCCGCCGGCAGGGTACAGCGCGCGTGCATACGGGCTTGTGTGCGCAATCCGTGCAGATGCGCGCGTCAACGCCGGTAACCGCGTGTAAGAGCGGTCTGCCTTAAGCCCCGTTTAAGTCACCGTCCCCACACTTCTGCTCAACCCATCCTTTTCAGGAGCATTTCAATGAGCAAGAGCACCGTGACAACCACTACGGCCAGCATGACACCCACCCGCCTCTTCGTGGCCCTGATGGCCGCCGGCTTGCTGGGGGGCGCTGGCGCCACCTTCGTGCTGGAGCAGCGCGCCCATGCGGTGAGCTCACCTGGCGTAACGCTGGCCGCCGCTCCGGTTACCAGTACTCCGGCGATTGCCGGTGGCACCAGCCCCACAGGCATCAATGTCGGCGGGCCGGATTTCACGCAGATCACGCAGCGCTATGGCGCAGCGGTGGTCAACATCAGCGTCAGCGGCACCAGGCATGTGTCGGCGAATGGCGAGGAGGCCGATGACGAAGACGACGCACCCGCCCCGGCGCCCCGCCAGCGTGGCCGGGGCAACAGCAGCGGTGGCAATGGCAACGGCGCCATGCCCAACATCCCCGGACTGGACCCCAACGACCCGTTCTTCCAGTTCTTCCGCCGCTTCCAAGGGCCGAATGGTGGTGGCCTGGGCATGCAGCCGCGCGACGTCCCCATGCGCGGCCAGGGCTCGGGCTTCATTGTCAGCGCCGATGGCGTCATCCTTACCAACGCCCATGTGGTGCGCGGCGCCAAGGAGGTGACGGTGAAGCTGACCGACCGGCGCGAGTACGTGGCCAAGGTGCTGGGCGCTGACGCCAAGACCGACATCGCCGTGCTGAAGATCGACGCCAAGAGCCTGCCCACGGTGCCACTGGGCAGCGTGCGCAACCTGCAGGTGGGCGAGTGGGTGTTGGCCATAGGCTCGCCGTTTGGCTTCGAGAACACGGTGACGGCCGGCGTGGTCAGCGCCAAGGGCCGCTCGCTGCCGGACGATGGCTTCGTGCCCTTCATCCAGACAGACGCAGCGGTGAACCCGGGCAACTCCGGCGGCCCGCTGTTCAATTCGCATGGCGAGGTGGTGGGCATCAATTCGCAAATCTACAGCCGCACCGGCGGCTACCAGGGCGTGTCGTTCGCCATCCCCATCGATGTGGCGCTGAAGGTGAAGGACCAGATCGTTGCCACCGGCCGCGCCCAGCACGCGCGCCTCGGTGTGTCGGTGCAGGAGGTCAACCAGGCCTTTGCCGACTCCTTCAAGCTCGACAGGCCTGAGGGCGCGCTGGTCTCCAGCGTGGAGCCCGGCACTGCGGCCGACAAGGCGGGGCTGAAGACGGGCGACGTCATCACCGGTGTCGTCATCGGTGCCAATAGCCAACCCATCGTGGCCTCGGGCGACCTGCCGGCCGTCATCGGCCAGGCGGCGCCGGGCGAGAAGGTCACGCTGCAAATCATCCGCCAGGGCAAGCGCGAGCAGCTCAACGTCACGCTGGGCAATGCCCAGGACAAGGCCCAGGTGGCACAGGCGGATGGTGCTGGCGCGGTGGCCAAGGGCAAGCTGGGCCTGGCGCTGCGTGAACTGGCGCCGCAGGAAAAGCGCGAGTCCGGCGTGCCCCAGGGCCTGCTGGTGGAGCAGGCCGGTGGCGCGGCCGCGCTGGCCGGCGTGCAACCCGGTGACGTGCTGGTGGCCGTGAATGGCACGCCGGTCAAGAGTGTGGAGCAGGTGCGTGATGTGGTGGCGCAGTCGGGCAAGTCGGTGGCGCTGCTGATACAGCGTGATGGCGCCAGGATTTTCGTGCCTGTACGTGTGGGTTAAGCGTGTGGGCTGAGCGCATGCGCTGACTGAAACAGTTGTGGAGTGACACCCCCGTCCGGTGGGGTGTTTTGAGGGCAGGGCTTGTAACAGGGCGCTGCCCTTTTTTCTTGGCAGAACTGTGTCAAGCGTGGCAGCGCGACGTATGCGCGGTTTCTTGCGCCAGATCATGGTTTTGGCTTGACGCTCGTCAAGCATCCTGCACGGTGGCGCACACACACTGGCTGCCATCCACACCCAAGGAGCCGCCATGCGCACAAACCTTCCCGTCTCGCAACAGGAATATCTGTTTCCCGCCGAGCAGACATTGGTGTCCGTCACTGACTTGAAGGGGCGCATCACTTACTGCAACCCGGCCTTTGTTACCGTCAGCGGCTACCAATCCACTGACCTGTTGGGCCAGCCGCACAACATCGTCCGCCATCCCGACATGCCAGAGGAAGCGTTTCGCGACATGTGGGCCACCGTGCAGGCCAGGCGGCCTTGGACCGGCTTGGTGAAGAACCGCCGCAAGAATGGCGACTTCTACTGGGTGCGTGCCAACGCCACGCCCATGGTGGATGGCGACCAGATCACCGGCTACCTGTCGGTGCGCACCTGCCCGGACCGTGCGTCTGTAGATGCTGCGGAGGGCTTGTACGCACGCATGCGCGGCGAAGCGCAGTCCGGTCGCCTCACGCATGTGTTGCGTCAAGGCCAAGTGGTGCGCCAGGACCTGGTGGGTCGCTTGCAGCGCCTGTTCAGGCCTGGGCCGTTGACCCAGCTGGCGTTGGTGCAGTGTCTGCTGCCCTTGCTGCTGCTGGGCGGCGTGGCACTGGCGCTGCCGTGGCCGGTGTTGCTGGTCATGGGCGGCGTCGCCGCCGCAGGGGCCGTGTGGACCATCTGGGCACTGGCGCTGCGCCCGATGCGCAGTGTGTTGGAAGATGCCAACCACCTGGCGGCAGGTGACCTGGCGCATGCGGTGCAGACAGGTGGCGCTGGCGTGGTGGGGCAACTGCAGCAGGCCATGATGCAAATGTCAGTGAACCTGCGCACCGTGGTCAGCGATGTGCGTGACGACCTGGACCAGTTCACGGTGGCTGTGCGTGAGATTGCCGAAGGCAACCAGGACTTGTCCGCCCGTACCGAGGCCCAGGCCAGTAACCTGGAGCAGACCGCCGCCTCCATGGAGCAGATCCACGGTACGGTGCAGCAAAGCGCGCAAGCGGCTGCCCAGGGCTCACGCCTGGCGGGCGAGACCAGTGAGGTTGCGCACCGCTCCAACGACGCCGTGCAGACGGTGGCCCGCACCATGGAGGCCATCGCCCAGTCTTCCGGGAAGATGGGCGAGATCATCCAGGTGATCGAAGGCATCGCGTTCCAGACCAACATCCTGGCGTTGAATGCGGCCGTGGAAGCCGCACGCGCCGGCGACCAGGGCCGTGGTTTCGCCGTCGTGGCCGCCGAGGTGCGGGCGCTGGCTGGCCGCTCCGCCACTGCCGCCAAGGAGATCAAGGGGCTGATCGCCGAGTCGTCCGAACGCGTGGCCAATGGCGGTGCGCAGACGCGTGAGGCACTGTCGCGCATGCAGTCGGCGCAGCAGGCGGTGCACAAGGTGAACAGCGTGCTTGACGAGATCGCCAACACGTCACGCGAACAGACGCTGGGCATCTCGCAGATCAACGATGCCGTCACGCAGATGGATTCCATCACGCAGCAGAACGCCGCCATGGTGGAAGAGTTGGCGGCCACCGCCGGCGCGCTTACCCAGCAAGTTGAGGGCGTGAGCAACGCCATGCGGCTGTTCCGGCTGAGGGCTGGCGAGTCCACCGTCGCCCAGGTGGATGCGGTGGACCTGCGCCGGGCCAGCAAGGCCGGCGCCTTGCATGCGGCTGGCGCGCCGCGTCCTGTGCTGCCGGTTGCCGGTGCTGGTCGACCTATCACCGCCAGTGCGCGGTTGCAATTGGCGCACGCGGCCTGAACTCAAAAAAACAGGGGGAGAACACACCATGCTGCGCAGCCCAAAATTCGGTTTTCACCTGCTGCCAGATACCCCGCGCGCCCGCTTCATCCGGGCCAGCACCGTGGGCTATTTCGTCCTCGCCTTGATCTGGATTTTTGCGTCGGACAAGCTGTTGGAAGGATTCGTCGACGCGCGTTCCATGCGGTGGTTGTCGACCGTCAAAGGCGTGTTCTTCGTGCTCGCCACAACGGCGCTGCTGCACCTCGCGTTGCGGGCGGTGGCCAATCTGCCGGAAGGGAAGGGTCAGGCCCCAGTGCTCAGTTTCGTGGCCCAGGGCGGCAGCACAGCGAGGCGCCCCAGCCTGGACGCCTATCTGTTGGCGCTGGCCTTGGCGCTGAGTGCGCTGCTGTTGCGCCAGGCGTTGGGGACCGAGCAGAAACCTTTGATGATCCTGCTGGTGTTGCCGGTGGTGCTTGCCGCCTTGTTTGGTGGCCTGTTGCCAGGCCTGCTGGCCACGGCTGTGACCACTCTTGGGGCGGGTGCCGCCGTGCTTTATCTGCACAACGTTCAGGCCGCCAATGTGCTGGCATTGACGGCGCTGGCCATCACGGGCGTGGCTGTCAGCCTGGTGACGGAGCTGCGGCGCCAATCGCAGGCCAAGGCCCAGGGCAACCGGGACCTGCTGGACGCGGTGGTGTCCGGGACTTCGGACGCGGTGTTCGTCAAGGACGCGCAGGGCCGCTACCTGATGGTCAACGAAGCCGGAGCGCGCATGATGGGCAAGCCGGCGCGCGAGATCCTGGGCCAGGATGACAGGGCATTGTTCCCGTCGCCCTTTGGCGCCCAATTGATGGAGGCAGACAGCGCCGTCATGCAGCGTGCGCGTATTCAGACGCACGAAGAGGCGCTGACTTTTCATGATGGTGTGGCACGCCATTTCCTGGTCACCAAGGGGCCGGTGCTGGACGACCAAGGGCGGGTCAAGGGGCTTTTTGGTATTTCGCGCGACATCACCGAGCGCCAGCGCGCCGAGTTGGGCTTGCGCGAGGCCGCCACTGTGTTCGACAGCAGCCAGGAAGGCATCATGGTGGTCAGCCCGCAGCAGCGGATCATCAGAACCAATCCGGCCTTTGCCCGCATCACCGGCTACGAACCCCATGAAGTGCTGGGCAACTCCCCGCACATGTTGTCATCGGGCCGGCATGACACTGCCTTTTTCAGTTCCATGTGGTCCTCCATCCAGGACCACGGCTTTTGGCGCGGCGAGATCTGGAACCGGCGCAAGAACGGCGAACTGTACGCCGAGCTGCTGTCGATCTCGGTGGTGCGCGATGCCGCTGGCGCACTACAACACTATGTGGGCATCTTCACCGACATCAGCAAGTACAAGTCGCATGAGGAGGAACTCAACCGCATTGCCCATTACGACCCGCTCACTGGTTTGCCCAACCGCCGCTTGTTGGCCGACCGGCTGACGCAAGCGCTGCTCAGTTGCGCCCGCAACAAGCGCATGATGGCCGTGTGCTTCCTGGACCTGGACGGGTTCAAGGCCATCAACGACCAGCACGGTCACGCTGCCGGTGACGCATTGCTGCTGGGCGTCACCCAGAACCTGCGCAAGGAAATGCGCGGCGATGACACGCTGGCACGCCTGGGCGGCGACGAGTTCGTGTTGTTGCTGACTGACGTGGATTCGCTGGAGGCCTGCGGCCAGGCGCTGGACCGCATCCTGCTGGCGGTGGGCAAGCCGGTGAGACTGGAGCAGCGTGACGTCAGCGTGACGGCCAGCATAGGCGTGACGCTGTTCCCTGAGGACGAGGCTGACGCCGACACCCTGCTGCGCCATGCCGACCAGGCCATGTATGTGGCCAAGGAGTCGGGCCGCAACCGGTATCACCTGTTCGACCACGACAGTGACCAGCGCGCGCAACAGCATCGCCAGATGCTGGATGTGTTGCGCACCGCGCTGCTGTGGCGTGAATTTGTGTTGTTTTACCAACCCAAGGTGGACCTGGTCAGTGGCCAGGTGGTGGGCGCTGAAGCACTGATACGCTGGCACCATCCCGAGCGCGGCCTGTTGGCGCCCGGTGTCTTTCTGCCCCATGTCAACGGCAGCAGCCTGGAGCAACCCTTGGGCCAGTGGGTGATAGAGGCTGCCATGGACCAGGCCGAGCAGTGGCATTCACAAGGGCTGGACTTGCGCGTCAGCGTCAATATCAGCGCCCATCACCTGTTGCATCCTGATTTCTACCTGCAACTGCAAGAGGCTCTGGGCCGACACCCCGGCCTGCCCCCAGGACACTTCGAGCTGGAGGTGCTGGAGACCGCCGCCCTGGACGACATGGAGCAAGCGGTGGCGTTGATGCTCCGCTGCAAGGCGCTGGGCGTGCATTTTTCGCTGGATGACTTTGGCACCGGTTATTCCTCGCTGTCCTACCTGCGCCGTTTGCCGGTGGATGTGCTGAAGATAGACCAGAGTTTCGTGCGCGACATGCTCACGGACGAAGACGGTGGCGGTATCGTGCAAGCGGTGGTGCAACTGGCCGGTGTATTCGGCCGCGAAGTCATCGCTGAGGGTGTGGAGACCATGGAACACGGCGCCGCCCTGCTGGCCGTGGGTTGTCGCCTGGCCCAGGGGTATGGCGTGGCCAAGCCCATGCCGGCGGCTGAATTCAAGCCCTGGATGGTGCGCTGGCAAGCCGATGCGCCGTGGCGGCACATCGCCATTGCGCCAGCGCTCAAGCTGGCCGTTGCCTGAAGCGGGCTCAGCGCCGATCGTGCCACTGCGTGCATTTCCCTTGCGCTGGATCAATGCACACGGCGCACCGGCAAATACCATCGCAGACATCCACAAGACAAGGATCAATCATGAAGATACATTTCAAATGCATATTAAAAGCGTTGCTGGCCACCAGCTTGGCGCTGGCGGCGCCGGCATTGGTGCTGGCCGCACCCGGCGCGAAGGCGCCCTACAAGGACGCGGGCGACTTCGGCCCGCCGCAGGGCGCTCCCATACAGGCCGTGCTGACCAGCCCGCCGCACGTGCCGCCACCCATCACCCGCAAGTACCCTGCCAAGGTCATCGTCAATCTGGAGGTGGTGGAAAAGCAGATGCCGATCTCCGAGGGCGTCAGCTACACCTTCTGGACCTTTGGCGGCACCGTGCCGGGCAGCTTCATCCGTGTGCGCCAGGGTGACACGGTGGAGTTTCACCTGAAGAACCACCCCAGTAGCAAGATGCCGCACAACATCGACCTGCACGGTGTCACCGGCCCGGGCGGCGGCGCCGCGTCGAGCTTCACCGCGCCGGGGCATGCCTCGCAGTTCACCTTCAAGGCGCTCAACGAGGGCATCTACGTCTACCACTGCGCCACCGCACCGGTGGGCATGCACGTGGCCAACGGCATGTACGGGCTGATCCTGGTCGAGCCGCCCGAGGGCCTGTCCAAGGTGGACCATGAGTATTACGTGATGCAGGGCGACTTCTACACCACCGGCAAGTACCGCGAGAAGGGCGAGCAGCCCTTCGACATGGAAAAGGCCATCGACGAGAAGCCCACCTATGTGCTGTTCAACGGTGCCGAAGGTGCGCTGACCGGCGACAAGGCCCTGAAGGCCAAGGTGGGCGAGAAGATTCGCCTGTTCGTCGGCAACGGCGGGCCCAACCTGGTGTCCAGCTTCCACGTCATCGGCGCCATTTTTGAGAAAGTGCGCTTCGAGGGTGGTACCAACTTCCAGACCAACGTGCAGACCACGCTGATCCCGGCCGGCGGCGCCGCCGTGGTGGAATACCGCGCCAAGGTGCCGGGCAGCTACGTGATGGTGGACCACTCCATCTTCCGCGCCTTCAACAAAGGTGCGCTGGCCATCATGAAGGTGGACGGGCCGGAGAACAAGGCCATCTACTCCGGCAAGGAGGTCGACTCGGTCTACCTGGGTGACCGCGACGCGCCCAACATGGCAGCCGTGACCACCGCCACCGCCAACGCCGCCAGCGGCAAGCTCACGCTGGCCGACCAGGTGAACGCCGGCAAGGCGCTGTTCAACGGCACCTGCTCGGTCTGCCACCAGGCCGACGGCAAGGGCCTGCCCGGTGTGTTCCCGCCGCTGGCGCAGTCTGACTTCCTGACCGGTGACCCCGCGCGCAACATCGGCGTGGTGGTGCACGGCCTGTCCGGCAAGGTCAAGGTCAACGGCAAAGACTATGACTCGGTGATGCCGCCCATGAACCAGCTCAACGACGACGAGGTGGCCAACATCCTCACCTATGTGCTCAACAGCTTCGACAACAAGGGCGGCCAGGTGAAGGCGTCTGACGTCAAGACCGAGCGCGCGAAGAAGCCCGCCAACAAGCCGGCCGAGCATTGAAGCCGCAGGCCCACCGGTGACCACCATGCGTACGCCAGTTCGTCCACACACCGGTCGCCGCCCGGCGCTGGCCGCGGTGTGCCTGCTGCTGGCGCTGGCCCATGGCACCGCGTCGGCTGCGGACTATGTGCCCATCCCTGCCGGCACGTTGCAAAGCGTGCTGGCGGCCGGCAGCGGCAATGCCGATGCACCCGTCAAGCTGGGTGCCTTTGCCATGCGCGCCACGCCGGTCACGGTGGCCGAGTTCCAGGCCTTCACGCAGGCCCGCCCGCAGTGGCAACGCGGCCGCGTGCCGGTGGTGTTTGCCGATGCCGGTTACCTGCGCCCAATGGCCAGCAAACCGGCTGCGGCCGCGCCCGTCACCAACGTCAGCTGGTTTGCCGCCCAGGCGTATTGCGAGAGCGAAGGCGCCCGCTTGCCCAGCTGGTACGAGTGGGAGTACGTGGCCGCCGCCGACACCAGCCGCGCCGATGCCCGCAAGGACCCGGCCTGGCGGGCCGCCATCCTGCACTGGTATGCGCTGCCGTCGGGCCAGCCGCTGGCCGCCGTGGGCGGCGCGCCCAACTTCTACGGCGTGCGCGATCTGCACGGCCTGTTGTGGGAATGGGTGGATGATTTCAACGCGCTCTTGGTCAGCGCCGACAGCCGCAACCAGGGCGACCCCGACCAATTGCAGTACTGCGGGGCGGGTGCCATCAGCCTGCAGGACCGCGAAAACTTCGCCGTGCTGATGCGGGTGGCGCTGCTGTCCTCGCTGGGCGGCGCCAACACCACCAACAACCTGGGGTTTCGCTGCGTGCGGCCCCTGCACAAGGAGACACCATGAACCTGATTCCCCACACCCCCCGCCATGACTTCGCGCAGTTGCCGCTGCCGTTGTTGCTGGCGGCGGCCCTGGCCGGCTTGCTTGCGGCCAGTCCTGTCGCGCGGGCGCAGGTACAAGTACAGCCGCAGGCGGCGGCCACCCTGGTGGCGGCGGCCCCCGCCGCCAAGGCGTTGCCCGGCAACTCGGTCTACCAGCTCAGCGCGCAACTGACCGATCAGGACGGCCACGCCTTTGCGCTGGACGCCCGGCGCGGCCAGCCGATGCTGGTCAGCATGTTCTACAACAGCTGCAAGTTTGTCTGCCCCATGCTGATGGACACCATGGTGTTGACCGAAGAGGCGCTCAAGCCGCAGGAGCGGGCCCAACTGTCCATGCTGCTGATCAGCTTCGACCCGGCGCGCGACGACGTGAAGTCGCTCAAGGGCATGGCCGAATCGCGCCAGCTCGACGCCACGCACTGGACGCTGGCGCGCACCGACGAGGCCAGCGTGCGCAAGATCGCCGCCACGCTGGGCATCCAGTACCGCTTGCTGCCCGATGGCGAGTTCAACCACAGCACGGTGCTGGTGTTGCTGGATGGCGAAGGCCGCGTGGTTGGCAGCACCCGCAAGATGGGCGCGCGCGACCCGGCCTTCATCAAGCTGGTGAAAAAGACCTTGCAAACCACCAGCCCGCGCGTCGCGGGCCGATCACTGCCCCAGCGCGCCGCGGGTTGAAGGCTTAGCGGAAGTCCACCTTCAGCGGCCCGTGCTGCCCCAGCGGCCCGCTGAATTGCGCCCGCCAGTGCTCGCCCGGCTGCACGGCCCAGGCGTCGGTCCAGGTGCCGGTGGTCACCACCTCGCCGGGCAGCAGTTCGGCGGCGCCGGGGCACTCGCGCAGCTCGGCCAGGAAATGCTGCAAGGCACGCAACGGGCTGTCCAGCACATTGCTGCCACGGCCTTCGTCTTTCAAATCATCGCCATGGAACAGCTGCACCGTGCTGGCGGCCAGCAGCGCGTCCAGCTCGGCGGCGCTGGCGGCCACCTGGCGCAGCGGGATTTGCCGGCCGACCAACAGGCGACCGTGCAGGCCGCTCTCGGCCGCGCCGTCGTCCACCGTCATCTTCCAGTCCAGGTGGCTTTGCACGATCTCGAAGCCCGGTGCCATCCAGGCGATGGCGTCAAACAGGTCGTCCAGCGTGGCGTTGGGCGCGGGCGTGGCGCGCAGGCCGAACACGCACTCGGGCTCGATGCGCGGCAGGCAGGTGGGGGTCAGGTCCAGCACGCCATGGCCGTCGCAGTAGCGCAGCGTGCTGTCGTACACCGTGCCCCAGATCGGCGCGAACACCTGGTAGCGTTCCCAGATGGTGCGGTTGGTGAAGCCAATCTTGTAGCCGCGCGGCAGCTCACCCCGTGCCAGCCGCAGCGCGCGCACGGCCAGGCCCAGCCGGTAGCCCGCAGCCAAGTCGCCACCGGCCACCCCGCCCTTGGGGCAGTCCCAGGGCTGGCCCGAGTCTATGTGTTCAAGCAGTTGTTGCGGGGTCACGGCGGTGTGCCGGCGCCAACTCGGCGTGACCGGCAAAAACCGCAGTGTACGGCGGTGCGCGCCGTTTGGGGGAACTGGCTGCGCTGTCGGCTCGCGCCGGCCCCATGCGCAGCCCGGGCTCGCGCCGGTGCAGCAGCGCCAGCACCCGGTGTGGTTGCGGCGGGGGGAAGAAGCGCGCGCTGTCGCCCAACTGCAGCGGCAAGTCCCACAGGCCATGCTCATACAGACCGCCCGGTCCCCATTTGGACACGCACAGGTCCATGCCCTTGTGGCGACCCAGGTACTTGCCCACATGGCGTGGCAGGCGTGCCCGCGGGTGGTCGCTGCGGCCGAAATACACCACCAGGTCGCCCGGCATGGCCTCTGCGAGACTGCGCTCGCCGTCTATGACACCCAGCGCCAGCGCCTGGCGCAGGAAGGCGGTGTCCACCACATAGCGGTACTCCAGCCCCTGCAGGCGCTGCAGCGGCGGCTCGAAGCGGCCCACCAGGTCCAGCGCATGCATCACGCAGTTGTACAGCGGCTGCGGCGGCGCGCCAGCCTCGGACAGGGCGCGCACATGGGCGCTGGCATGGGCTGCGGCCAGCCGCTGCACGCTGGCGGCGTGCAGGTGGCAGGGCAAGCGGTCGGTCAGCACCTGCAAGTGCAGCCGCAGGGCCTGGCGCATGGCTGGCCAGGGGCCGGGTGCGGCGGTGTGGTTTGTCGGCGGCGCGGCAGCCGCCATGGCAGCGGCAGCGGTGTGGCCGGTCTGAATTGCGCGAGCAGCGGCTTGGCCCATAGGCACCCCCATTTTTGTAATGCTCTCTTCCCTGAAGCAGCGATTTTGAGGCGCATTGTTGCGCCGCAGCGAAGCCGCCTGTGCGTATTTTGGTAAAGCGGCCGTAAATATTCAATGCATTTGTTACCGGCGCTGTGCTGCCGGTCACACCCTGGCTGGCGGCAGGACAGGCCCGCACCGGGCTGGGGCATGGTTGTGCCGCATAATCCATGCGTTGCCCGCCGGCCGTGCCGGCTGGGTGTATTGACTGAGGTGAAGTATTTTGTTGATCCACAAACCCCTATTCCGTACCCTGAGCCTTTCACTGGCAGTTGCCGCCGCGCTGACCGCCTGTGGCGGCAGCGACAACAACGGGCTGGTGAGCGTCGTTCCCACGGGCACCTCCGTCCTGGTGGGCATTGCCTATGACGCCGGCGCCAATTCGCTGACGGTGGCCGATTCCGATGGCCATGTGGTGCGCACCATCGGCATTGCCACCAGCGTCACCGGCGTGCCGGCTGGCGTGGCCTTCACCTCGGGCAGTGCCGACGGTACCGGCACCGCGGCCTCGTTCACCTACCCGTACGGCGTGGTCCGTATAGGCACCGACACCTATGTCGCCGACACCGGCAACAACACCATCCGCAAGCTGACCGCCACCGGCGTGGTGACCACCATCGCCGGCACCGCCAAGGCGATAGGCAGTGCCGACGGCACCGGTGCGGCGGCGTCCTTCATCAACCCCAAGGGCATCGCCACCGACGGCACCAACCTGTATGTGTCTGACAGCAACAACGACACCATCCGCAAGGTCACGCTGGCCGGCGTGGTGACCACCATCGCCGGTGCGGCCGGCCAGATCGGGCAGACCGACGGCACCGGCAATGCCGCGCGCTTCTACAACCCCTTCGGCCTGGCGGTGGACGGCGGCAACCTGTACGTGGCTGATTCGCTCAGCCACACGCTGCGCAAGGTGGTGATCGCCACCGGCGTGGTCACCACACTGGCCGGCTCGCCCACCGGCGTGGCAGGCAGCACCGACGCCAGCACCGGCGCCACCAGCACCTTTAACGGCCCCACGGGTGTGGCGGTGTATGGGGGCAATGCCTACATCGCCGATTCGCAGAACTACACCATACGCCAGGTCAACCTGACCACTGGCGCCACCACCACGCTGGCTGGCACCGCTGGCCAGACCGGGCTGGTCGACGCCACGGCGGCAGCCGCGCGATTTGGCAAGATCTACGGCCTGTGCAGCGACGGCCAGGGCAACCTGTACGTGGCCGACAGCGGCAACCGCAAGATCCGCAAGGTGGTGATCGCCACTGGCGCTGTCACCTCGCTGTCGCCGCAGTTCTGACCGGGCGGCCCGCCCGGCCACCCGGCGCGCAATGGAAGAGGTGGCAGCATGGCGCATTTCCCCCATAACGGCGCATTCGCCGGCAAGGTCGCGGTCGTCACCGGCGCGGCCAGTGGCATAGGGCGCGCGCTGGCGGTGCAGTTGGCGCAGGCCGGTGCGCAACTGGCCATCTCTGACGTCAACCAGGCCGGCCTGGCCGAGACACTGGCATTGGCGCAGGCGCAGTCACCCCGTCAAGGCGGTGCCCAGATGCGCGCCTATGTGTTGGACGTGGCCAAGCGCGAGCAGGTGCTGGCGCACGCCGCCGAGGTGCAGCGCGACTTCGGCACCGCGCACTTCGTCTTCAACAACGCCGGCGTGTCGCTGGTGGGCACCGTGGCCCATGCCACGCTGGACGAGATGGCCTGGCAACTGGACATCAACCTGTGGGGCGTGATCCACGGCACCAAGGCCTTCCTGCCCATGCTGCTGGCGCAGCGCGCGGGGCACATCATCAACATCAGCAGCGTGTTCGGCTTTGTCGCCATACCGGGGCAGGCGGCCTACAACATCAGCAAGTTCGGCGTGCGCGCGCTGACCGAATGCCTGTGGCAGGAGTTGCGGGGCACAGGCGTGCAAGCCACCTGCGTGCACCCCGGTGGCATACGCACGGCGATAGGCCACAAGGCTCGCATGTCGGTCAACGCCGACGCCACCGAACACGAACTGATTGCCCACACCGACCAGCTGCTGACCACGCCGCCCGAGCACATGGCGCGGGCCATTCTGCAAGGCGTGGCGCGTGGAAAGAAGCGCATCGTCTACGGCCGTGGAGCCTGGCTGCTGTATGGGCTGCAGCGGCTGTTCCCGGTGTCCTACGGGCGCATCCTGCAGGCCTTGAAGCCGCGCCGCTGAAGCGAGGCGGCCATGCCCGCCCGCGTGTATGCTCGCGGGGCATTGCCAGCCAGGGAGTCCACCAGAACATGCGCCCCACCAGTCCTGAGCCTCAGCCGGGTCGCCGCGCCGCGCCCCGGCGCCGGTTTCCGCTGTTCACCCTGATAACGCTGGCCGTGTTGGCGCTGCTGGGCTATGGCTTGTACCGGATGTACCGGCCGGTGGCCGAGCCGGTGCGCATGCTGTTCGGGCCGCGTCCGCAGCCCTGGCTGGGCACGGCGCAACCGGCGCCGCTGGTGGACTTTGCCGCCTCCGCCCCGGCCACCGCGCGGCGCAAGCCGGGGCCGGAGGAGGTTGAGCTGTGCGGCGTGGGCGTGTACAAGCTGCGCGACCTGATGGCCGGCCGGGTGCACCCCGATGGCCTGCCCGATTTGCGTGAAAGTGGCCAGGCGCTGACGCGCGAGCTGGCCGGTCGCCCGGAGCCGCAGGCGCGTGCAGCGGCCTTGCTGCTGCAAACCACCGCGCCGCTGTGGACTGGCATGCACGAGGAACTGGCCGCCACGCGCAGCGGTGCCTGCGAGTTGCCGGACATCCCCGGCGTCTCGACGTCCAAGCCCGCCAGCGCCGGCAACACCGCTAACGACCTGGCCTGCCGCGCCGAGCGCGAGCAGCAGGCACAGCTGTGGCAGGCCGAGGCCTTTGCCGCCACGCAACCGCTGACCCAGCTGGTGGGCATGGCCCAGCAGGGCGGTGACCCGGCCTTGCTGGCCCTGGCCAACGACCTGTGCAACTGGCCCACCTACAAGGGCGTGGCCGCCTGCAAGACCGACCTGCTCACCCAGTGGGCGCGGCTGGAACCCGACAACGCCCAGCCCTGGTTGCTGCTGATGGGCCGCGCCCAGGCGGCCAAGGATGCCGGCGCGCAGTACGAGGCGCTGTACCGAGCGTCACAAGCCAAGTACCAGCGTGGTTATACCGGCGCAGTGATGCCCTGGCTGCTGCGTGATGTGCCGCAAGCGCAGGGCAACGCCGCGGACCTGGTGCGCGACCAGCTCGCCAGCCGGCTCACCATGCTGCAGTTCGGCACCCAGGCTTTCAGCGGCACCCTGGCGGGCACTTGCAACCCCGCTAGCATGCAGGACGGCAACCGCCGCCAGCTGTGCGCCACGCTGGCCGACACGCTGAGCCGCAACACCGATAGCGCCATGGGCGCGCTGATCGCCGCGCGCGTGGGCCAGCAGGCCGGTTGGAGTGACGCGCGCTACCAGGCGGTGGCGCAGCCGCTGCGCGACACGCTGGCTGCAGCCATTGCCTTGCAAATGCGGACGCCTCAAGCCGACGAGATCAGCGGTCAATCCTGCGAAGCCGTGGTCGCGCATGGCACATGGCTGCGCGCCTTGGGCCGGCAGGGCGAGTTGCAGGCCATGCGCGAGGCTGTTGCGGGCAGCGGCAAAACGGTTGCGGAGTTGAAAGCGGAGTACAGCGACAACATGGCCAAAGCTGTGGCCGGGCTGCAGGCGCGCAAGGCATCCGCTGCGGCCTCGGGCTTGCTGCCGCCCTGAAACAGCCGGCCGCTGGAGCCGCGCCACCGCGCAGCCTGTTGCTGTGCAGAGGGTGTGGCGCTTGTGCAAGCTGCGTGTGCAACTCCAGTGCGGAGGCGGCCTGCTGCGCGCACGGTGCTTCAGTCGTTGAACACAATGGCCTTCCACAAATTTTCTGGGAGGTTTCCGATGAGAGCAAGCCAACGATGGCTGTCTGCGAGGCTGCTGCGCGTGGGCATGGCCCTGGCGCTGGCCGCCGTGCTGGGCGTGCTGGTGCTGTTGATTGCCGGCGAATGGTTCAGCCGCTCAGCCCGCCATCCGGTTGGCCCACCGCCCGCTGCGCTGGTCGGCGCCGAAGCCGTGACCATGGCCAGCACGCCAGGTCAATCGGTGCGGGGATGGTTCGCGCCCGGCCGGCCGGGTGGCGGCGCCGTGCTGCTGCTGCACGGCATACGCGGCGACCGCACGGCGATGCTGCCGCGTGCCTTGGCGCTGCAGCGTGCCGGCCATGCCGTGCTGTTGGTGGATCTGCCCGCCCACGGCGAGAGCAGCGGCGAGCGCATCAGCTTCGGCCTGCATGAGGCCGATGGCGTGCGCGCGGCGCTGGCTTGGCTGCGCGGGCGGGCAATTGGTGAAAAACTGGGCGTGGTGGCGGTGTCGCTGGGCGCGGTGGCCACCGTGTTGGCGCAGCCCCGGCCGGCACCGGACGCGCTGGTGCTGGAGTCCATGTTTCCCACCCTGGAGGATGCCGTGACCGACCGCATTGCCGCGCGCCTGGGCCGGCCGCTGGCTCGTCTGACGGCGCCGCTGCTGCTGTGGCAACTGCCGCTGCGCTTGGGCATGCATGCGGACCAGTTGCGGCCACTGGACCACATGGCCACGCTGAACACGCCGTTGTTGCTGGCCGCCGGTACCGAGGATGCGCACACCCCCTGGGCTGAAACGCAGCACTTGTTTGCGGCCGCGCGCCAACCCAAGACGTTGTGGGGCGTGCCGGGCGCCGGTCATGTGGATCTGCACACGTTCAATGTGCGGGCTTATGAGACCGCAGTGCTGCCGTTCCTGGCCGGCTACCTGCAGGCCAGGCCCTGATGGCCGATATGCGTTCAGGCGCTGGGCGCCACCACCAGCAATTTCAGCCTGTGCACGGTGCCGCCCTTGCTGTCGAACTCCACCGTGGCCGCTTCGCCCAGCCGGGTAATGACGCGCGGATGGCGTTCGCCATCGCTGCACTGGATGGGCATATCCAGGCCCACCAAGCCGTCGGCACGCGGCTGCAGCTTCAGCGTAAACCGGCATGAACGCTCGCCCTGGTTCACGGTGAAGGCAGCGTCTTGATCGGCAGTGAGCAGCAGTACGAAGTTGTCGGTATGGGCCTTGCCCGCCGTGGTGGCGGTGTGGTCCACCGCCACTTTGTAGCGCGCCGCGCCGCCGGGTGCGGGTGCAACATTCAGCGATTGCGCGGCATCTGCGGCGCTGGCATGTTGTCGCCCCGTGCTCATCACGGCACCGTCGGTGCTGAACTGGAAGCTGTTGCCCGCTGACAGTGGGGCCGCTTCGACGGCCGGCGCCACCGCAGCAGCAGCCTCAGGCTGCGCCAAGGCCACCCGTTCTGTCACCGGCGCGGCTGGCGTTGCTGGCGTAGCCGCCGTGGCGGCCACTGCTGCACGTGCTGCCAGCGGTGCCACCGGTTTGGCTGGCGCTGCGGCTTCCACCGGCGCGACTGCGGCCACCGGCGCCACGGCAGCGGTGGCCGTGACCAGCGTGGTGTCCAGCTCTGCCACCGTGGCCCAGGCGCCGTAGCCCGCAAGCAGCGTGACGCCCAGCAACAGGGTTTGCATGGCGCGGCGCTGTGTGTGGCCTGGGGTGGAGCGGGTGAGTTGCATGATGCGTTCCTTCAAGGGATGACGGGGCTGCCAATGGCAGGCCAGCGGCAGGCTGGGCGCGCCGCTGGCGGCGAGCTGGGTTTTCAGAATGGCGTTGGCATAGGCCTGGCGGCGGCGCGGGTGGCGGCGCAGCACTGCGTGGTCGCAAGCCAGCTCCTGGTCAAAGCGCAGGCGCGCGCTGGCCAGGTGCACCAGCGGGTTGAACCAGAACAGCACCTGCAGCGCGGCTGCCAGCGCGTTGATGGCCAGGTCGCCATGACGCAGGTGGGCTGCCTCATGCGCCAGCACCAGCGCCTGCTCGGTGCTGTTGTAGCGCTGGCGGAAGTCCGCTGGCAGCACGATGCGAGGGTGTAGCAGGCCCAGCACCAACGGGCCGGTGTCCGCGCGGCGGCTGTGCAGCACACAGCGCCGGCCGGTGGGTTGCAGCACGCCCAGCGCACGCTGGAACCGCCACTGCTGCCAGGCCATGGCAGCCAGCAGCAGCGCGGCGCCGCCGAGCCACAGGCCCAGCCAGGCGCTGTCGCTGAGGAACGGCTCCGAAGCCGCCATGGGCATGGTGACGGAACTGGGGTCCAGCGAGCTTGAGGTGGTCGTGGTGAACGCAGCCACAGTGGCCGTCAGCGCCGTCGGGTGCGGCAACGCGGTGGCCATCAGCGTCAGCGGCAGCAGTGCCCAAGCTGCATAGGCCAGCGCGGGCCCACCCAGGCGGCGCAGCAGCGGGCGCAGTGGCAGGATCAGCAACAACGCGGCGCTGCTGATGGCGGTGAGCGCCAGCAGCCACTGCAGCAGCGCGTGGGCGGTGGCGGCATCCACGCCGGTAGGGGTTGCCGTCACCATGCGCCGGCAGGCTCAGGCGATGATGAGCATGGGCTCTGCGTCCAATGCCTTTTGCAGGCGGCAGTCTTTGCCCACTGCGTTGGTGCGCATGGCCGCTGCCGCCGGCTGGGGCGCTGGCATCGCTTGCGTATGCTGCACCTTGCCGCGCAGCATCGGCACGGCGTCCAGATCGGCCACGGCGGCCCAGGCGCCGTAGCCGGTGAGCAGGGCGGCGCCCAGCAGCAGGGTGTGCATGGCGCGGCGTTGGGCACGGCGCGGGGCGGGACGGGCGAGTTGCATGATGCGCTCCTTCAAAGGGTGGTGGGGTTGCCAGTGGCAGGCCATGGGTGCCAGCACGGCGCCCATGGGGTGGCTGCGGCTGGCCTGGCCGGCGGCCAGTTGGGCTTTCAAGATCGCGTTGGCATAGGTGTGGCGCTGCTGCGGGTGGCGGCGCAGCACGGCGCTGTCGCAGGCCAGCTCCTGATCGAACCGCAGGCGCGCGCAAGCCAGGTGCACCAGCGGGTTGAACCAGAACAGCACCCGCAGCGCGCAAGCCAGTGCGTTGACGGCCAGGTCGCCATGGCGCAGGTGGGCCACCTCGTGCGCCATGATCAGGGTTTGCTCGGCAGCGCTGTAGCGTTGGTGGAAATCGGCCGGCAGCACGATGCGCGGGCGCAGCAGGCCCAGCACCAAGGGGCCGGCATCGGCATGCGTGGCACGCAGCACGCGCTGGGCTTCGGTGGGCCACAGCGCGCCCAGGCCGCGCTGGAAGCGCCGCTGCTGCCAGACCATGGCCGTCAGCAGCAGCGCGCCGCCCAGGAACCACAGCGCCAGCCAGGCGGCGTCGCCCAGCAGCGGTGCGGCGCTGCTCATTTGCGCGCTGCGCAGGCTGAACAGGGATAACTCGGCAAAGGGCATCTGTGCCAGTGGCGGGTGCGGCAGCGCGGTGGCCAACAGCGCCAGCGGCAGCAGCGCCCAGGCGCGGTAGGCCAGCACCGCGCCGCCCAGGCGGCGCAACAGGGGGCGCAGCGCAAGCACGAACAGCATCACCGCGCTGCTGACGGCTGTGAGCGCCAGCAACCATTGCAGCAGCGCGTGCGCCAGTGGGGCGAAGTCGGAGGGGATCGAGGGCAGCATGCTCATTGCTCCATCTGCGCGATCAGGCGCTTGAGTTCGGCCAGGTCTTTCTTGCTCAGCTTGCGGTGGCGGCCAAAGTGCGCCACCAGCGGCGCCACCTGGCCGTCAAACAACCGGTCCAGCAGGCCAGCGCTCTGGCGGTGCAGCCAGTCGTCGCGCCGCAGCACCGGGCTGTACAGGTAGCGCCGGCCCTGCGCCGTGGCGCTGATGGCGCCTTTTTTCAGCAAGCGGTTCACGAGCGTCTTCACCGTGGCCTCCTGCCAGTCCTGCGCCTGCGCCAGCGCGGCGATGATGTCGTCGGCGGCCAGCGGCTGCGGGTGGCGCCACAGCACCTCCATCACCACGGATTCGGCTTCGCTGATGGCGGCAATGTCGTCGTGGGTGTCAGACATGTCAAATAGTGTTTACGCGTGTAATTGAAATAATGATTACACGCGTAAATTGAGTTGTCAAGTGGGTTTGCGCTGGCCGGCGGCCAACCAACCAAAACACGTCATGCCGATGGCATAGGACAACATGCACACCGCGATAGGCACGGGAGACCTGAACCAGTTCAGCGACGGCAGGGCAAACAACACGTCATACGCCGTGTGCACGCCGATGGCCAGCAGCAGGCTGCCGGTGCGCGCGTACACCAGCCCGATGAAAACGTTGGCCAGGAAGATCAGTCCGTAGGACCACAGCGCGTGTTCCACCACGCCCACGTGCCACAAGGTGGCCAGGGCGGCGGCCAGCACCGCAGCCATGGCCTGGCCCATGCGCCGGTTCAACAAGTTCTGCAGCAGGCCGCGGAACAGCAACTCTTCCTTGATGCCCACCGGCAGGGCCGCGATGCCGAAGAACCAGGCGAAGGCCGGCTGCATCGTGTAATGCTGCAGCACCAGTGGCACGAGCAGGAAGAGCACCACGGCGCTGCGGAAGGCGGCACCGCGAAAGACCGAAAAGTCAGGCTTGCGGGCGGTGATGACGTCATGCATCAGCAGCCAGAAGACCAGCGCCGTCACGCAGCGAAACACGGTGCGCATGGACTCGGCCTGAAACGTGTCCCAGCTGAAGTGCTGCAGCGTGATGCGCGTGACCCACCAGCAGATGGCCTCCACCAGGGCGACAACCAGCAGGGTTTCCCTGAAGGTCAACCGTTCCAATAGATCGCGTACAGACAGCTTGCCGGCAAGCTGTGGCTTGTTCTCGTTGTTCAATTGCCTCTCCCTGAAATCGCGCCGCCCTTTTTATGGTGGGGTCGTGCGCCGCCGCTCACGCTAGCACCAGCGGGCGCAGCGGCATGTGACGGATTTCACGGAAAGGAGGGCTTTTTGGCCGGCCAGAACTTCACGCCATGCGCTGCCGGTAGGCCAGCGGCGCAGCGCCAAACACCTGGCGAAAGCGGGCGTTGAAGGTCGATAGGTCGCCAAACCCCGCGTCCAGCGCCACCTGCTGCACCGCCTGCCGGGTGGTTGCCAGGCCCAGCGCGGCCTGCTGCAGCCGCCGGTTCAGCAGGTACTGGTGCGGCGTCACGCCCACGGTCTGTTGAAAGGTGCGCAGGAAGTGGTACTTGCTCATCGCCGCCACGCCGGCCAGCGTGTCCAGGCCCAGGGCGTCGTCATTGGCGTTGGCGGCGATATGGTCGAGCGCGCGGCTGACGCGCTGCTCGTCGCGCGCGCTGGGCCGGCGTGGCGCGGCGGCGCTGGTGTGGCCTTCGGCGGCGTGCAGCAGCTCGGCCACCAGCAGGGGCACGGCTTCTTCCAGCGGCCGGGTGTCGCCGGCCAGTGCCCAGGCCTGCATCTGCGCCATCAGCGGCAGCAGCCGGGGCAGCGGCGGCAACGCGGCCAGCTTGAAGCGGTAGCCGCTCAGTCCGGTGCTGTGGGTGGCAATCTCGTCAAACAGCGCTGGCGCCACGCGCAGGCCCAGGCAGCGGTCACCGGTGCCGTGGTCGTGCCCGCACTGGTAGCAGCGCCCGTCGTTGCCCAGCAGCCAGGCGCCGGGCTGCAGCAGCGCGCGGCCGTTGTCGGTGTGGTAGCTGAACTGGCCCTGCATCACCGCGCCGATGGAAAACCACTGGTGCCGCTCCTCAAACGGCCGGTCTTGCGGGCCGCTGGTGCAGACGAATTCGGTGAACTGCCAGTCCGCCCCTTCGGCCACCACGCGGGGGATGGGCGCTGAGGCTGGCAACTCGGGCGGAATGCGGGCAGGGCGGCTCATGGGAACGTCAATGCTGGCGGCCATGTTAGCAATTTTCCCCAAGCCGCGCCGGTGCCAGCTTGGCATCATGGCCCCATGTGCAGACATTGTGTTTCGCCATCCATCGTGTCACTTGTTGAAGGAGTTCAGACCATGATCGACCATGCATCCATAGGCGTGCGCAGCATCGCCGCCGCCAAGGCCTTTTACGACGCCGTGTTTGCCCCGCTGGGCTACAGCTGCCAGAGCAGCGGCGACAGCTACCTGGGCTACGGCACCCCTGAGGGCACCCAACTGTGGCTGCTCGCTGCCAGCAGCCCGGTGACGCCTGACCCGAACTCGGGCCTGCATTTTTGCTTCCAGGCACCCACCCGCGCCAGCGTGGATGCCTTCCACAAAGCCGCGTTGGCCCAGGGCGGCAAGGACAACGGCGCGCCGGGTGTGCGTGCCGATTACGGCAGCAACTACTACGCCGCCTTCATCATCGACCCCGACGGCTACCGGATGGAAGCCTATTGCAGCAAGGCGGCCTGAGCATGGCGTCCATTCACCGGGAAATCGCCACCACCGCCACGCCTGCGCAGGTGTGGGACGCGCTGGCCGACATCGGCAACATCCACACTCGGCTGGCGCCCGGCTTCTTGACCGACACGCAGTTGTCGGCCGATGGCAGCGAGCGCCTGGTGCATTTTGCCAACGGCATGCAGGCGCGTGAGTTGATCGTGGACGTGGACGCCGCCGCGCGCCGCGTGGCCTGGAGCGTGGTGGGGGGCCGCATGAGCCACCACAACGCCTCGCTGCAGGTGTTTGCGCACGATGGCGGTGGCAGCCGCGTGGTGTGGATTGCCGACCTGTTGCCGCATGGGCTGAAAGATGCCGTCGCCGGCATGATCGATGCCGGCATGGCCGCGATGAAGCGGCAGATGGACACGCTGGCGCCCTGATGCTGTGCCAGGGCCGAAACCCACTTGGACTCGGGTGATGGCCTCTACAGGCCCTGTCTGACAGCACAACAGCGCGATGGCCTACAGAAAGCGCGCCGGCGCGTGTGCATACTGAAATGGCCATGTTGGCGTCTGGTGTTCCAGGTGTCCTTCATGGTTGACTTCTGAATCCCCGATGAGCTTTTACCCGGCCCGCGCGTTTAAATCGCCGGGCCGGTTTTCTTTTGTCCCGGCCGACTTCGTGCCATACCGGGTAATATGAGGCGTCAGGGGAGGGCAAGCTGATGCAGCAAGCGGAAGGTTCCACCAACGGGCGTGGCCGGGGCCTGGCCAGCTGGGGCATGCCCCTGCTGGCGGCGGCCTTGATCGCACTGCTGGCCGCCTGGGCCATCCACCGCGAATACGAGGGCCAGCGCAACCAGGCCATGGCACGGCTGGGTGCGCTGTCGGGCTTGCGCGCCGAGCGCCTGAGCGGTTGGATGGACCGGCAGATGCGCTTTGCCTACCTGCTGGACGACAGCACCGTGTATGCCGACATCTTCGAGCGCTGGCACCACGGCCACGACAGCACCGCGCTGCCCGAACTGCTGGAGCGCCTGGTCAAGCTGCGCAAGGCCACCGAGGGTGATCAGGCGCTGATACTGGATGCCGACGGCCAGCCGCTGCTGGTGGAGGCCGATGCACAGCCCGCCGTGGAGCCGGCTCTGGTGCAGGCCATGCGCAATGCGGTGGCGCGCGGCGAATCCGTCAACACCGGCATTTACGAGCGCAAAGGCCAGCCGATACCGCGGCGGGTGGACATTGTCATTCCATTGCTCAAGACCGGGCCGAAGCCGCATGGCGCGGTGGTGCTGCGCATGGATGCCGAGGCCATGATGCAGGCCGCAATAGGCCCGGGCGCCACGTTGCGCGAGGCGGAGTCCATTTTGTGGCGCAAGGCCGGCAACCACGTGGAATCCATCAGTGGCCTGCAACACAGCCCGGGCCTGGGCACGGTATCCGTGTCGCTGGCCGAGTCCCCGTTGCTGGTGGCACGCGTATTGCGCGGTGACCTGCCGCAAGACCGCGTGGTACGGGCGGTGGACTACCGGGGCGAACAGGTCCTGGGCCTGGTGACCCCAGTGCGAGGCACCGACATGTGGCTGGTCACCAAGATGGACCTGGCCGACGTGGACGCGCCAGCGCGGCGCACGGCCATCTACATTGTGGCGGTGGCCGCCATCCTGGCGCTGAGCATTGGCGTGGCCAGCCGGGTGATGCGCCAGCGCCGCGCGATACGCGACGTGGCCCGCCACCGCGAGGCGTTGCAGCGCGAAGTGGCGCAGCGCACCAGCGAACTGCAGGAGGCGCTGCGCTTCAACCGCGCCATCAGCGACGCCATACCCGGGCGTGTCGCCTACTGGGACAAAGACCTGCGCATCCAGTACGCCAACCTGGCCTACGCCGCCTGGTTTGGGAAGAGGCCTGAGCAGATCCTGGGCAAACCGGTGGCCGAGGTGCTCAGCGCCGAGGCCATGGCGCAACTGACACCGAGGCTGGACGCGGCACGCATGGGCCAGGCCCAGTCGTTCGAGATGACCATGCCCGGCAGGACCGGCAGCGACGGGCAGCCGATCGTGTTCCTGGTGCACTACATCCCGCACCGGGGGGCGAACGGCGAAGTGCTGGGCATCTACGTGATGGGCTTTGACGTCAGCGCGCTGAAGACCTATGAGGCGCAACTGAAGCGGGCCAATGACGAACTGGTGCGTGCCAAGGATGAGGCAGAGTCCGCCACGCGCGCCAAGAGCGCCTTCCTGGCCAACATGAGCCACGAGATACGCACGCCGATGAACGCCATCATCGGCCTGACGCACCTGATCACCCGCGACACCCAGGACGCCGTGCAACGCGAGCGCCTGCACAAGGTGGGCGACGCGGCCCAACACCTGCTGCAGGTGATCAACGACATCCTGGACCTGTCCAAGGTGGAGGCCGGCAAGCTGACGCTGGAGCAGGCCGAGTTCTCGGTCGAGGCGCTGCTGGGCGGCGTGGTGGACATGGTGCAAGCCAAGGCCAAGGACAAGGGGCTGGAGTTGGTGGTGGACCCCGACCACCTGCCCGAGCGGCTGGTGGGCGACGCCACGCGGTTGTCGCAGGTGCTGCTGAACCTGCTGTCCAACGCCGTCAAGTTCACCGCGCACGGCTGGGTGCGGCTGAAGGCCGATATCGTGCGCCAGCAGGGCCGCCAGCTGCACGTGCGCTTTGAGGTGCAGGACACCGGCCCGGGCATTGCGCCAGACCATCAGGCGCGGCTGTTCAGCACCTTCGAGCAGGGGGATAGCTCCATCAGCCGGCAGTTCGGCGGCACTGGCCTCGGGCTGGCGCTGTCGCGCCAGCTGGCCATCGCCATGGGCGGCGACGCCGGCATGCGCAGCGCGCCGGGCTTGGGCAGCACGTTCTGGTTCAGCGTCGATCTGCAGCGCGCCGAGGAGGCACGTGAGCTGCGGCCGGCGCCCGCCGTGGCCGGCATGCGCGCGCTGGTGGTGGACGATCTGCCGGAGTCGCTGCTGGTGATCGGCGAGCGGCTGCGCATGCTGGGCCTGACGGTGGACGAGGCCGCATCGGCCCAGCAGGCACTGGACACGGTGCAGTCGCGCATGGCGGCCAATCGGCCGTATGACGTGATGCTGATCGACTGGCGCATGGAACCGCTGGACGGCTTCGAGACGCGCGCGCGCTTGAGCGCGCTGCTGGGTGAGGGCCTGCCGCCGTGCATCATGGTGACCGCCTACGACGAAGCCGGCGTGGTGCAGCGCGCGCGCGGCGACGGTTTCGAGGCGGTGATGGTCAAGCCCTTCACCACCTCCACGCTGCAAGACACGCTGGCCTCGGTGCTGGTGGTCAAAGCGCCGCCGCCCGCACCCGGCCGCGAGAACGACGTCGGCGGGCATGAGCAGTTGCTCAAGAGTCGCCATGCCGGCCAGCGTATTCTGCTGGCCGAGGACAACCCGGTGAACCGCGAGGTGGCCGAGGCCCTTCTGCGCTCGTCCGGGCTGCTGGTGGAAACCGCCCCGGACGGCGCCCGCGCGGTGGAACTGGCGCTGACGCGCAACTACGACCTGATCCTGATGGACGTGCAGATGCCGGTGATGGACGGCCTGGAGGCCACTGCCGTGCTGCGCCACAAGCTGGGTCGTGCCACGCCGATACTGGCCATGACGGCCAATGCCTTTGCCGAGGACCGCCAGGCCTGCCTGGACGCCGGCATGAACGACCACATCGCCAAACCGGTGAACCCGCCGCAGATGTACGCCACCCTGTTGCGCTGGCTGCCGCTGCCGCAGCAGCAGGCCGCGCGTGACCCGACCTCGGGTTTTGGCGCGCTGGAGGGCGGCGCCAGCCCGCCAGCCCAGCCCCAACAACCCGCGCATTCCCCCCGGGCGCCGCTGGAGCAGCGGCTGGCCGCCATACCCGGTTTTGACGCCACGAACGCGCTGGCCAACCTGGGTGGGCAACTGCCGGTGCTGGTGCGCATCCTGCAGCGCTTCGTGGACACCTACCGCGATGGCCTGCCGGTGCTGCTGGACAGCTCCGGCGACGAGACTGAAGGCGCGCAGAAGTGGCGCGCCTGCTGCCACTCGGTGCGCGGGGCGCTGGCCACCATAGGCGCGGTGGCGCTGGAACGGCAGGCGGGCGAACTTGAGCAGGCGGTGAAAGTGGCCAGCACGCGCGCGGGGCTGACCGATGCAGCACAACAGCTTCACCAGGGCATGCTGGACTTTGTCCAGGGGCTGCAGCGCGAGTTGTCTGACCAGTAACGCGTGCGGCGCTGCCATGGCCCGCTTGATGGTGGCTTGACCTGAGTCAAGGGGTTTCTGGAGATGGCTGGCTAGACTGGTCCAGCCATCACCCAAGACCGTGCAACACGGTGGGCAATGGCACCCATTCACCCAACCCGGAAGGCAGCCATGGATTCAGCGCTGAAGCAAATACTGGTGCATGCGGACGGCTCAGACCGTTGCGGCATGCGGCTCGAAGCGGCATTTCGCCTCGCGCAGGCGCATGGTGCCAAGGTGCGGGCCCTGTATGCGGTGACGCCGGCCGAGGTGTCGGTGCCGGCCGACGGCCTGTCCATGGACCTGTCAGTCCGTATCCATCAGATCGACGACAACCGCCGCCGGCAAGCCCGGCGGGCCTACGACCAGAGCTGCGAGGCGTTGGGTGCCGACGCCAGTTGGGACGAGTTGGAGCCGTCGCAGGTGGTAGATGCCTTCGTGCGGCAGGCCTGGTTCGCCGACCTGATGGTGCTGGGCCAGCATGACGGCAACCGCTCGCAGATGGCCCAGGTGCCGCCGGACTTCGTGGAGGCCGTGGTGGTGGCCAGCGGCAAGCCCGCGTTGGTGCTGCCCTATGCCGGCAACGTGGAGCGCATCGGCAGCAAGGTGGTGATCGCCTGGAAGGCCTCGCGCGAGGCCGCCCGCGCCGTGGCGGCCAGCTTGCCGCTGCTCAAGCAGGCCAGGGAAGTGCATGTGCTGACCTGGGCGCCACAGTCCGACGCCCCGGCCCAGGCGCCTGGGCTGGACTTGGCGGGTTACCTGCGCAGCCACGGCGTGCAGGCCCAGTGGCAGTGGCAGGGACCGGAGCGTGGCGGCGTGGGGGACATGCTGCTGTCACGCTGCTATGACATGCAGGCCGACCTGCTGGTGATGGGATGCTACAGCCACAGCCGCACCCGCGAATGGCTGCTGGGCGGCGCCTCGCGCACCTTGTTGGCCACCATGACACTGCCGGTGCTGATGGCGCATTGAAGTCCAGCGGAGCCAGGCCAAGTCTGGCGCTGGCGGGTTGTTGCTGCCCAGCCCGGGCGCTACCTGGCCATTGCCGATTTCGTACCTCGTGCGCGGCTGAATCAGCCCTTGTTCGCCTCGGCGCTGAACTCGGCAAACGCCGCCAGCGCATTGGCCGAGTACATCAATGACGGGCCGCCCCCCATGTACACAGCCACGCCCAGTGCTTCCTCCACCTCCTGGCGGCTGGCGCCCAGGCGCACCAGCATCTGGGTGTGAAAGCCGATGCACGCATCGCAGTGGCCGGCCACGCCCAGGGCCAGCGCGATCAGCTCCTTGGTCTTGCTGCTCAGCAGGCCTTCCTGGGTGGCGGCGCGGGCCAGGTCGCCAAAGCCCTTCATCAGCTCGGGCGTGTCGGCGCGCAAGGCGCGCAGGTTCATGGTGACGTCGTGCGTCAGGGTAGAAAAATGGTCGGGGATATGCATGGCCATGGCGGCGCTTCCTTGGGGCTCAGTTGCCTGACTTTTTGCAGGTGCTCAGGCCCAACGGCAGGTAGATGGGGCAGAAGCGCACCAGGCCGGTGGCCAGCGGCACCAGACCCAGCCAGCCCCAGGGGCCGATCAGGCCGGTGAGGGTGGCGATGATGAGTGCTACGCCCAGCACGACGCGCAGGGCGCGGTCCATGGTTCCTACATTGGCTTGCATGGTGTCAGCTCCTAGGTTATTGAAGATCTCAGTTGCTGGTCCGAATACTGCCAGCCGCGCGCCGCAGTGAGGTTGATGCGGGTCAATGAAGCGCGTGCTTGCTCGCTCTTTTTATGCCTTCAAAGTAATATATGCGCAATTAATGAAATAAGGCAGTCACATGGACATGGTGGGCGTGCTGGAGCGCTGGGGCAGCGGCCCGGTGCTGACGCGTGGCTGACCTTGCTGTGCATGTGGCTGGGCGCCGGCGTCACCGACCGCCTGGTGGACCACCACCCGGCGGCACACCCCTCAAGCCACGGCGAACCCGCCATGGCCGCGCGCGCGACGTGACGGCTAACCCCCGGGCGCGCTGAAAGCCCCCAGGCGCTGCACCTTCACCTGGTCCACAAACACCTCGTCGCCCCGCACCTCAATGACCATGGTGCCGAACTGGTGGCGCCATTCCCAGCGCTGCACATCGGGCGCTGCGGCCGTGCGGATGACGTCTTCCGCTTCGCGGCGGAAGGCTTGCAGGGGCAGGGGGGCGCTCATGGTGGGGTTTCCCGGCCGGGCTCACATCCACAGCCACACCCGACGCAGCCATTGGGGCATGCGCAGCGTGGCGGGCTTGTAGAGTTGGCGGAATTCGTGTTTCAGTGAGGTGTCCATGTGAATACTGTACATAAAAACAGTATTCATGGCAAGCCCCTCAAAAAGAGGGCGCTGATGGGGTGTCAGCCCCCGGATCGCTTGCGCGCCGCCAGCTGCTTCTTGCAGTTGGCGTTGATCACCTTCAGCTCCGCCAGCGTGGTGTCGATCTGCGCGCGCTTGGCCTCCAAATCGGCAATCGCATCATCCAGCCGCTTGACCACGTAACCCAGCTGCTTTGCATGGCCTTCGCCATGGTCGCCATACATGTCCAGCAGGCGCTTGATCTCGGCCAGCGGCATGCCGAAAGCCTTGCCGCGCAGGATCAAGGCGAGGCGCGCGCGGTCGCGCCGGGTGTAGACGCGCGCACCGTTGACGCGCTGCGGGGTGATCAACCCCTTGTCCTCGTAAAAGCGCAGCGCCCGCAGCGTGATGCCGAACTGCTGGCACAACGCGTTGATGCCAAAGAGTTCGGTGCTGCCCGGAGCCTCACGGTGCAGGTCGACGAAAGCCTGGGCCCCGGGCGCGTCACCCAGGGTGGTTTCGGCGGCGGGTTTGCCCTTGGCCAAAGTCATTACACGCTCAAAGCACCCGCTGCAGGCGCATGGCCACGCCCATGTCGCCTTCCACCTTCAGTTTGCCGGTCATGAAGCCGGTGGTGGGGGCCAGTTCGCCGCGGATCATGGCGCCCAGGTTGGCCAGCGAGATGCCGATGGTGCAGTCGGCGTCCTTGTTGTCGTTGCTCACGCTGTTGGGGGTGGACTGGCCGTCGACGTAGATGGCGCCTTCGGCGCCGCAGTCGAACTTCAGCGTGGCGTTCAGGCCGCTGTCGGCGCCGACCTTGTTGCGTATGGTCTCGGTGCAGGTTTGCAGGTCCATGGAGGGCTCCCGGAGGTGGTGTGTGGATGAAAAAAAAGCAGGCCAATGCAATACGCCGCCATCCTAGTGCCAGTGGCCTGCCCGATGGATCAGTATAAATCCCAATACGGCAGTTGGTTGACGTTAACGTCACCCTGGCTTCTAATGCGTCAATCGTCACGCCCCAGCCCTCCAACCCCTTCACCCCCGCCATGCCCGTTCTGCGTTCCCGCATCACCGCCAAATCCGCCGCATTCGCCGCCAACACCCAGCGCATGCAGGGCCTGCTGGATGAGGTGCGCCGCCTCGAAGGCCTGGTGATCGCCGAGTCCGAATCCAAGCGCGCCAAATTCGAGCAGCGCGGCCAGCTGCTGCCGCGCGAGCGCGTGGCCCGGCTGCTGGACCGCGACTCGCCCTTCCTGGAGTTGAGCCGCCTGGCCGGCCTGAACATGCACGACGACGACGGCAAGAAGTCGGTGCAGGGGGGCGGCTCCATCGTCGGCATCGGCAAGGTGGCCGGCAAGATGTGCGTGGTGTCGGCCAGCGACAGCGCGGTCAAGGGCGGCACGGTGGCGCCCATGGGCCTGCGCAAGGCGCTGCGCGCGCAGGAGATCGCGCAGCGCTGCAAGCTGCCCATGCTGCACCTGGTGGAAAGCGGCGGCGCCAACCTGATGTACCAGGCCGAAATCTTTGTTGATGGCGGGCGCAGCTTTGCCAACCAGGCCCGCATGTCGGCCATGGGGCTGCCGCAGATTGCCATCGTGCACGGGTCCTCCACGGCCGGCGGGGCCTACCTGCCGGGCCTGTCGGACTACGTGATCCTGGTGCGCGGCCGCTCCAACATCTTCCTGGCCGGCCCGCCACTAGTGAAGGCCGCCATCGGGGAAGACTGCACCGAGGAAGAGCTGGGCGGTGCCGAGACACACGCCCGCGTCACCGGCTTGGGCGAGTATTTGAGCGAGGACGATGCCCATGCCATCGCGCTGGCACGCGAGCTGGTGGACAAGCTGCAGTGGGACAGCGTGCCGGCCCCGGGTGAATTCTCCGAGCCCTTGTTTCCTGCTGAAGAGTTGCTGGGCGTGGTGCCGGCGGACGAGCGCGAGCCGTATGACGCCCGCGAAGTCATTGCCCGGCTGGTGGACGGCTCCGACTTTCTGGAGTTCAAGCAGCTCTTTGGCGCCGAGACGCTGTGCGGCCACGCCCGCATCCACGGCCAGCTGGTGGGCATCCTGGGCAACAACGGTCCGATACAGCCGGACGGCTCGGTGAAGGCGGCGCAGTTCATCCAGCTGTGCGACCAGAGTGGCACGCCACTGGTCTTCCTGCAGAACACCACCGGCTACATGGTGGGCGCGGTGGCCGAGCGGGCAGGGGCCATCAAGCACGGTTCCAAGATGATCCAGGCGGTGGCCAATGCGCGGGTGCCCAAGTTCACCATTGTGCTGGGTGGGTCGTATGGCGCGGGCAACTACGGCATGTGCGGGCGCGGGTTCGACCCGCATTTCATCTTTGCCTGGCCCAGTGCGCGCACCGCAGTGATGGGCGGCGCGCAGGCCGCCAAGGTGATGGACATCGTCAACCGCGCCAAGCTGGAGCGTGCCGGTCAGCCCATCAATGATGAGGCGCTGCAAGCCATGTCCGATGGCCTGCGGCTGCGGCTGGACAAGGAATCCGCCGCGCTGTTTGGCACTGCGCGGCTGTGGGACGACGGCATCATCGCGCCGCAGGACACGCGCCGCGTGCTGGGGCTGTGTCTGATGCTGGCCGCGCAGGCCGAGAAACGTGTGCTGCGGCCCAACGCCTTTGGCGTGGCGCGGATGTGAGGGGCGCCCGACCATGAGCTTCTCAAAAATACTGATCGCTAATCGGGGTGAAATCGCCTGCCGCGTGATCCGCACCGCGCGCGACCTGGGCTACCGAACCGTGGCCGTGTACAGCGATGCCGACGCACAGGCCTTCCATGTGCAGCAGGCCGACGAGGCGGTGCGCCTGGGCGGCCCGGCACCGGCCGACTCTTACCTGAACGTGCCCGCGCTGCTGGTTGCAGCCCGCGTCACCAGTGCCGATGCGGTGCATCCCGGCTACGGTTTCCTGAGCGAAAACGCCGCCTTCGCCCAGGCCTGCGTGGAAGCGGGGCTGGTCTTCATCGGCCCGCCGGCCGCCGCCATCACCGCCATGGGCGACAAGGCGCTGGCCAAACAGCGCATGCTGGCGGCCGGAGTGCCTTGCGCGCCCGGCTACCTGGGTGATGCGCAGGACGATGCGCTGCTGGTGGCCGAAGGGCAGAAGCTGGGCTTCCCGCTGCTGGTCAAGGCCAAGGCCGGCGGTGGCGGCCGCGGCATGCGGCTGGTGCACCAGCCCAGCGACCTGGCGCAGGCCATCGCCGAGGCGCGGCGCGAGGCGCAGAGCGCCTTTGGCGACGGCGCCGTGATGCTGGAGCGGCTGATCACCGATGGCCGGCACATCGAGATCCAGGTGTTTGCCGATGCCCACGGCAACGCCGTGCACCTGGGTGAGCGCGACTGCACTGCGCAGCGCCGGCGACAAAAGGTGGTTGAAGAAGCGCCCTCCCCCGTGGTCAGCCCTGTCATGCGCGACGCCATGGGGCGCGACGCCGTGGCCGCCGCGCTGGCGGTGGGCTACCGGGGCGCGGGCACGGTGGAGTTCATCGTTGATGCAGACCTGAAGCACTACTTTCTGGAGATGAACACGCGCCTGCAGGTGGAGCATCCGGTGACGGAACTCATCACCGGGCTGGACCTGGTGGCCTGGCAGTTGCGCGTGGCCGCCGGTGAACCGCTGCCGCTGAAGCAGGAAGACATTCAGTTCCAGGGCCACGCGATCGAGGTGCGGCTGTACACCGAAGACCCTTACGCCGGCTTTGCCCCACAGACCGGCCGCATTGCCTGGTGGCGGCCCGGGCGCGCGCTGCATGCGGGCGTGCGCGTGGACCACGGCATCGTGGAAGGCGGCAGCGTCACGCCACACTACGACGCCATGGTGGCGAAGGTGATGGCGCACGGCCGCGACCGTGAAGACGCCATACGCCGTCTGCGCGCCGCCTTGCAGGACGCGCCGCTGCTCGGCCTGCGCAACAACGGCCGCTTTCTGGCCGACCTGCTGGACCACCCGCGCTTTCGCGCCGCGCAGATGACCACGTCACTGCTGGACGAGTGGCAGCAGGCGGGCACCGAACCCTTGATGCAGCGCCCGCAGCCCGACGACGCGGCCTGGGCGTTGGCCGCCGCGGTGTTCGCGCTGCAGGGGCAGGGCGGTGCGGCGCCACTGCGTGCCAACAGCGTGGCGGCGTATGACGTCACCCTGGTGTGCGATGACGCGCTGCGCGTGCAGCGCGTGCCCGGCGCCGCCGTGCGCGTGCTGTCCTTCACCGAAGGCCTGCTGCGCTACGAGTGGGGTGGTGTGCAGCGCCAGGCCATCGCCTGCTTCGGCCATGACGGCGCGCTGCACCTGGCGCTGCAAGGCCACGGCTTCACATTCACCGAGCGCAGTGCCTGGCCCGATGCCGGTGCTGTCGGCGATGCGCGCGAGGTGCGCGCCAACGTGGCCGGTCGCGTCACGCAGCTGGCGGTGTCGGTGGGCGACACGGTGCAACCCGACCAGCCGCTGCTGTGCGTGGAAGCAATGAAAATGGAGATGTGGCTCAGTGCCCAGGCGGCGGGCCGCGTGGTGGCCCTGCACACCCGCGTGGGCGAGCAGGTGGATGCCGGCGCCGTGCTGGTGGAGCTGGAACTGGACGCGCCGGCCGCCAAGGGCTGACCCCGACACAAGGAGAAAAGACCATGGACAAAGCCATCCTCACCTGTGCGCTGACCGGCGTGCTGACCAACCCGCAGCAGCACCCGGTGCCCGTCACGCCGGCGCAGATGGCCGCCGAGGCGCGCGACGCCTTCAACGCCGGTGCCAGCATCATGCACGTGCACCTGCGCCGCCAGGAGCCCGGCATGGGCCACCTGCCGTCGTGGGACCCGGAGGTGGCCTGGACCATCACCGAGGCGATTCGCGCCGCCTGCCCCGGCGTCATCATCAACCTGACCACCGGGGTGGTGGGCAAGGACATCGATGGTCCGGTGGCCTGCATACGCCGCGTGCGGCCCGAGATTGCGGCCTGCAACGCCGGCAGCCTGAACTATTTGAAGATCAAGGACGACGGCCAATGGGCCTGGCCGCCCATGGTGTTCGACAACCCGGTGGCCAAGGTGCAGCAGTTCCTGGACGTGATGGACGCGTGCGGCACGCATCCCGAGTTCGAGTGCTTTGATGTGGGCATCATCCGCAGCGTGGGTATGTACCTGAAGGGCGGCATGCTCAAGCCCCACATGGGCCGGCCCGAATACAACCTGGTGATGGGCGTGGCCTCCGGCATGCCGTGCGACGCCGACCTGCTGGCTTTGTGCCCCAAATGGATGGCCCCGAGCAGCGTGTGGCAGACCACGCTGATAGGCCGCGCCGAGATCTGGCCCGTGCACCAGAAAACCGCCGACCTGGGCGGCATGCTGCGCACCGGCCTGGAAGACACCTTCTACCTGCCCGGCGGCGAGCGTGCCAAGGGCAATGGCGAGCTGATCACCGCGTTGGCCCGGTGCGCCCAGAACGCCGGCCGCGCCATTGCCAGCCCGCAGGAGGCGCGCGCCTGGCTGGGGCTGAAAGACCAGCCGGTGGCCGCCTGAAAAACCTGTGCTACAATCTGTGGCTTCGCGGCTGTAGCTCAGTTGGATAGAGTACTTGGCTACGAACCAAGGGGTCGTGGGTTCAATTCCTGCCAGCCGCACCAGAATTTACGTTCTAGAACAACAGCTTAGAGGCGCAAGCCCCTAAGCTGTTTTTCTTTGCTGCGAGGCTTTCGCGGGGGCTGCGTGTCAGCTTTGGGCCCGAGGTAAAACCCTTGATCCCCTGCCGCCCACCCTGCATACAATGCCAGCACCCCAACATCGAGGGGAGGTTGTGGCGTTCCAAAGCTGCAATGACGGCTCGGTGGCGTTGAGCACGCTCAATTCCGCCCAAGCGCTCCACACCTTCACCTCGACTGCCGCGCACTCTTGTCCGAGTTCGCAGACCTTGAGCACGCTATAGGGAACAACATGGCTATCAAGTATTGGCTGCTGCGCGCGGCCGCTTTGGTTGCGCTGGTTGGGGGAAATCTGCAGGGCGCTGCCGCCGCCGCGCCACCTGCACAGCAGGGCGGCTGGCCCCGCGTGGCCTCTGCCATCGCCCGGGATGCTGACATCGAAAAGCAGGTGGCCAGCATCGTGGCGGGAATGACGCTGGCGCAAAAAGTCGGTCAGATGACGCAGGCCGAACTCAAGTCCGTCACACCGGCCGATGTGTCGCAGTACTACCTGGGCTCGGTGCTCAACGGCGGCGGCAGCTGGCCCGGCAATGACAAGCACACCAGCGCCGCCGGCTGGGTCGCCTTGGCCGATGCGTTCTACCAGGCATCCATGGCCACCGACATGGCGGTCAAGGTGCCGGTGATCTGGGGCATAGACGCTATGCATGGCAACAGCAACGTCTACGGCGCCACGCTGTTTCCGCACAACATCGGCCTGGGCGCCGCGCACAACCCGGCGCTGGTGCGCCGCATGGCGGTAGCGGTCGGCAAGGCCGTGCGGGCCACCGGCATCAACTGGGTGTTCGCCCCCACGCTGGCCGTGGTGCAAGACGTGCGCTGGGGCCGCACTTACGAGAGCTTTTCACAAGACCCGGCCCTGGTGCGCCAGTATGCCGGTGCGTATGTCAGCGGCTTGCAGGGCAGCTTCAAGGACGATGGCAATGTGATCGCCACCGCCAAGCACTACATCGGCGACGGTGGTACCGACCAGGGGAAGGACCGGGGCGTCAACCTCTCCAGCCTGCAGCAGATGATCAACATCCATGGCGCCGGCTACTACCCCGCGCTGGCGGCGGGTGCGCAAACGGTGATGGCTTCCTTCCACAGCTGGAACGACGTGGCTGCGGGCGTTGACCATGGCAAGGTGCACGGCAGCCGTTACTTGCTGACGGACGTGCTCAAGGGCAAGTTGGGGTTTGATGGTTTTGTGGTCTCCGACTGGGACGCCATTGGCGAGGTGCCTGGCTGCACCACCGCCAGCTGTCCGCAGGCCATCAATGCCGGCATCGACATGGCCATGGTGCCCAACGACTGGAAGGCCTTCATTGCCAACACCATCGCGCAGGTGCAAGGTGGCCAGATTCCCATGGCCCGCATCGACGATGCCGTGAGCCGCATCCTGCGCGTGAAACTGCGCGCTGGCATGTTCGGCAAGCCGCCGTCGGCCAATGCCTATGCCGGCAAGGCGCAGGCGCTGTTGGCGCGCGACCTGGCACGCCAGGCGGTCCGCGAGTCGCTGGTCTTGCTGAAGAACAATGGCGGCGTGTTGCCGCTGGCCGCAGGCAAAAAGCTCCTGGTGGTGGGCAAGAGCGCCGACAGCATGTCCAACCAGACCGGCGGCTGGTCGCTGACTTGGCAGGGCACGGACAACACCAATGCCGACTTCCCCAATGGGGACACGCTGCTGGCGGCCATACGTGCGGCCAACGGCGCGGCCAATGGCGACGCCAACGTGACCTACCGCGCTTCCGTGGACGCGATCGATGTGTCGCCGTTTGACGCCGTCATCGCCGTCATTGGTGAAACGCCCTACGCCGAAGGCGACGGCGACATCATTCCGTCCGGTACGCTGCGGCTGTCCAGCCGATACCCGGAAGACCTCGCCGTGCTGCGCGCCGTGGCTGGCCAGGGCAAGCCGGTGATCACCATCCTGCTCTCCGGACGGCCCCTGTATGTCAACGACCTGCTCAACCTGTCTGACGGCTTTGTGGCCGCCTGGCTGCCAGGCACCGAGGGAAAAGGCGTCACCGATGTCTTGTTCCGCAATGACAAGGGCAGGGTGGCGCACGACTTCAAGGGCACGCTGTCATTTGCCTGGCCCGGATCAGCCTGCGCAGCGGTGGGTGGGCGTGACGCGGCGAGCCATCCGCCGCTGTTTGGGCTGGGTTATGGTTTGCGCTATGCCCGTGCCGCCAAGCTGCCCAACCTGGATGTCAGCGCCCCGCTGGGTGGTTGTGGCAAATCGAATCTGCTGCCGGTGTTTGACAGCTCCGACCGCGCGACCTTTCCCCTGTTCATCTCGAACGCCACCCAGAGGCTTGCGCTGGGGGTGGACCTGAACAACGCGGTCGAATTGCCGAACATCCGGGTGGAGATTGCGCAGTTGAACACCCAGCAGGACGCCAAGCTGGTGTTCTGGTCAGGCCCGGCGCGCCTGGAAGCGCGTGCCGACAAGCCGGTTGCCTTGCCGGCCTACGCGACGGACGAAGGGGCACTGCAATTTGACGTCGCGGTCAAAACCGCGCCACAGACGCCCGTGCTGGTGGCCATGGATTGCGGCCCGGGCTGCCACGCCAGTGTCAATCTGCAGGCCACTTTCCAGGCGCTGGCAGGCAAGGCCAAGCAAACCCTCACCATTGCGCTGAAGTGTTTCACGGACAAGGGCGTGAAGCTGGATGCCATCGCCACCCCGTTCAGCGTGTCGGCGGACAAACCATTGGTTGCCGCCTTTGCCAACATCCGCATCGTCGCAGGAGCGGCCAAAAACGCCGATGCGCTGGCGTGTGCGGCGTTGAATTGACGAGCCCGGAAGAAAAAAGTCGCCGGGGATGAGCCGGCGACAAACAACAGATTCACACTGAATCTGGTCCCCCAAAACCTGCCAACTGGCGTTGCCCGTGCTGGGCCAGTGCCTTGGCTGTGGGCTGGATAGTCGCGAAAATAGATAGCGCTGTCAATTACTCGTTTAACACACTAGACAGCGCTGTCAAAAATTGCCAGAATGGAGAGTTGTTGGCAGGCTGCAGACCGTAAAAAGGGCCTGCGCCGGTGCCGCCAGCGTGCAGCAGCTATCATCAAGCCGTACGTCTGACGTCGTTGTTTCACAAAGAGAATCTCCACCTACATGGCAATCGGCAAGGCCAACTCCGCGCCCACCATCACCGACGTGGCCCACAAGGCAGGCGTCTCCATCAAGACCGTGTCGCGGGTAATGAACCAGGAGCCCGGCGTGCACCCGGAAACCCGCGAGCAGGTGCTGGCCGTGGTTGCCGAGCTGAAGTACCGCCCCAAGCAGTCGGCGCGCAGCCTGGCCGGCGCGCGCTCTTTCCTGATCGGTCTGCTGTACTACGATCCCAGCGCCGCCTTTGTGGGCGGCGTGCAGCAGGGCGCCACGCTGCGTTGCCGCGAGGCCGGCTACCACCTGGTGGTGGAGTCGCTGCATAACGACGCGCCCGACCTGCAGCAGCAGGTGCACCACATGGTGTCGGCATTGCGGCCGGACGGCATCATCCTGACCCCACCCTTGTGTGACAACCGCCAGGTGCTCAAAGCGCTGACCGAAAGCCAGACCCCCTGCGTGCTGATTTCGTCGGAGCGCACCATCAAGGGCACGCCCAGCGTGCGCATGGACGACACGCTGGCGGCGGAGGAAATCACCAACCTGTTGATTGGCCTGGGCCACCAGCGCATTGCGTTCGTCAAGGGCGCGGCAGACCAGATAGCCTCCGGCCTGCGCTACCAGGGTTACCTGCGGGCCATGAAGACGCACGCCATCGCGGTCGACCCGGAACTGGTTCACCAGGGCGAGTTCACCTTCGCCTCCGGCGTGGCGTCGGCCCAGCACCTGCTGGGTCTGCGCGTGCGCCCTACGGCTGTGTTCGCCAGCAACGACGACATGGCCCTGGGTGTGTTGGCCGCCGCCCACCGACTGGGCCTGACCGTGCCCGGTGACCTGTCCGTCGCCGGTTTTGACGATTCCAACGCGGCCAGCCTGGTGTGGCCGCCGCTGACCACCGTGCGCCAACCCATGGATGAAATGGCGCGGGTGGCGGTGGAGATGCTGATCGCCATCAACCGCAACGATGCGCAGCCCCTGCCCGAAGCGGCCCTGCACCGGGTCCTGCCGCATGAGCTGGTGGTCAGGGAGTCGACCAGCAAGCCGGGGGCGGGCAAGCGCAAGGCTTGACCGCGGCCTGGTAACAGGCCTTAGCCCACGCCCAGTTCCCGCAATATTGCCTCGCGCAGCGCCTGTGCCTGCGGGCTGGACAGCTTGCGCGGGTGCGGCATGTCGACGTGGAACGTCGCCTGCACCGCAGTGGGCCGCGGTGACAGCACCATGATGCGGTTGGCCATGTAGATGGCCTCTTCCACGTCATGGGTGATCAGCAGCACGGTGTGTCGCTCTTCTTCCAGGATGCGCAGCAATTCGGTGCGCATGCGCAGGTTCATCAGCGCGTCCAGGGCCGAAAACGGCTCGTCCATGTAAAGGATTTCGGGCTTGACCACCAGAGCCCGGGCCAGTTCGACGCGCTTGAGCATGCCGCCCGAGAGCTCGTGCGGGTAGGCACCCTCGAAGCCCTTGAGGCCCACCATGGCCGCATAGTGGTCGGCCAGCGCGGCCCTATCCCCGTGACCACCATGACCGTCCGCGTTCAGGCCGAACATCAGGTTTTGCCGCACCGTCAGCCAGGGAAACACCGAGCCGTGCTGCGAGATGACGATGCCTTTGGCGCAGGGGCTGGCCATCGGCGCGCCGTCCACATGCACCATGCCCTGGTCGGGCCGCTCGAAGCCCGAAATGATGTTCATCAGCGTGGACTTGCCGCAGCCCGATGGCCCGACGATGGCGACGAACTCGCCGTCGGCCACCGTGAAGCTCACGCCGCCTATCACCGGCAGAGGCCCCTTGGCCGTGGCAAAGCTCTTGGTGACGTTGCGGACTTCTATCTTGTGCTCAGCGGACATAACGCCATCTCACGATCTTCAGTTTCTCCAGCAGGCGTGTTGTGCCGTCCAGCAGCAGGCCGATCAAGCCGATGATGATCATGCCGGCGATCACCAGGTCGTAGCGGTTGCCGGCGTTGCGCGAGTCCATGATCATGTAGCCCAGGCCCGAGCGCAGCGCAATCATCTCGGCCGCCACCACCACCAGCCAGGCCACGCCCAGGCCTATGCGCATGCCGACGATGATTTCGGGCAACACGGCCGGTATCACCACCTGGCGGAACAGCACCGCGCGCGAGACGCCAAAATTGGCTGCTGCGCGCAGGTAGCGGCGCTCTATGGTGTGCACGCCCGACGTAGTCTGCACGATCATGGGGAACACCGAGGAGATGAAGATCAGGAAGATGGGCGACACATCGCCGACCCCAAACCACAAAATGGCCAGCGGTATCCAGGCGATGGGCGAGATCGGCCGCAGCATCTGGAAGATGGGGTTCAACGTGCTGTACGCGCCGGCCACCCAACCCATCCACAGGCCCAGCGGGATGGCCAACAACATGGCCAGGCCAAAGCCCGTGCCGACGCGGAACAGCGAGGCGCCTATGTGCTCCCACAGCGTGCCGTCCTGCGCCAGCTCCCAGGCGCCGGTCAGCACCTGCCAGGGGGTGGGAAAGATGGCGCTCTCGGTTTGCACCACGGTGACCCACCAGACGGCCACCACGGCGGCCAGCACCGCCAGCGGCGGCAAGATCTGCTTCAGTTTGTTGCTGCTTGCCACCACGGCCCTTTCCTGTTTTGCCAATGCTGGATGCGCCAGCGCAGCATCTGCCAACCCGCTTCGGGCCTGGGCGCCACCACCACGCTCATTTGTCCGCTGGCGTGGGCGGAACAGGCAAAGCTGTAGGTGGAGGCCACTTCGAACGGCAGCCGAAAGCTTTGCCCCGGCATGATCAACGTGGGCCCGAAAATCTGCGGCACATCGTCCTGGTTGCGCAGCAGCAGCACATCGTTGGCACCCAGGGTCAGGTGGATGGTGTCGGGCAGGATATCCACCTTGTCGCCGGCCATGCGCCGGGCATAGGTGCCGTGTGGAATTTCAAACAACTCGTCGCGCGAGTCTATCGACAGAGGCGCCAGCGCGGCCCAGGTTACTGCAGCCAGCACCAGGCCCAGCACCGACCCGAACGTAAGCCATGCCAAGCGGCGACGCGCACTCATGCCAGAGTCGACCCTACTTGCCGGTGGGCGGCTGCAGCAGCAGCGCCACATCGTGGGCGAAGTCGTCGGCCGTGCGGCCGTAGGGCATCATGGCGCGCAGCCTGCCGTCGCGGTCTATCAGGTAGGCCGAGGAGGAATGGTCAACCGCATAGCCGCCGCTGGGCATGGGCACCTTGTTGGCGGTGATGCCATAGGCCTTGCGCACGGCAGCCAGCGCCTCGGGCTTGCCGGTGCCGCCTATGAAACTGGCATCGAAATTGGCCAGGTAGCTCTTCATGCGTGCCGCATCGTCACGCTCGGGGTCCACCGTCACGTACACCACCTGCATCTGGCTGGCGTTGGCGCCCAGCTTTTTGCGCGCCTGGGCCAGCACGGCCAGGGTGGTGGGGCAGACCTCGGGGCAGTGGGTGAAACCGAAGGCCATCACCACCACCTTGCCGCGGTGCTGGGCCAGTTTGAGTTCGTTGCCATCGGAGCCGCGCAGCGCAATCTCCGGCGCCATGCGCGGCGGCGAGAACACGCCGGCCTTCAGCTGGCCGGCCGCGTCAGCAGCAGCCGACATGGCGGGGTAGCCCAACAACAAGGGCGACAGCAACAGGGCGGCAAATAAGCGGTGCATCTGCGGTGATGAAAAGAGATTCACAGGGAGTATCAAAGGGGGTATCACAGAGGAATCACGGTGGCGCGCGCCGCCTTGACGAAACTCTCGTCCATGTAGCGCTCATAGGCCACGGGCTGCTTCAGCGTGCCGGCGGCAATGGACAACTGCATCAACTCTTCGAACTCGGCACGAATCATCCGCAGGTCGCCATAGGTCACGCGGTCGGTGGGGTTCTCCATCACGAAGCGGATGATGTTGGGGTCCTGGTTGAAGAACTTGCGCCCGGCGGCAATGGTGACCGCCTTGTTGCGGTTGTCCTGCTTCTGGTCCAGCCATTGGCCGGCGCCCAGGACATGGTTCACCAGGTCCTGCACCAGCGGGCGGTTCTCCTTGATCAGCTCTTCGCGCACCGTGAGCACGCAGCAGATGTAGTTGCGCCATTCGTCGCGCGTCATGCGCAGCGCACGCGCATAGCCGGCGCGTTGCGCGGCGGCGCCAAACGGCTCGCCCGTGCAATAGGCGTCCACCGCCTTGGCATACAGTGCCGCCGGCATGTCGGGTGGCGGCATCTCCACCAGCTCTATCTCCTTGGGCGTCATGCCCTCTTGCGCCAGCATCTTGCGCAGGAACAGGAAGTCCACTGCGAAGCGGCTGGGAATGGCGATGCGCTTGCCGGTCAAATCCTTGAAACGTTTGTAAGGCGAGTCTGTGCGCACCATGATGACCGCACCGGAGCGGTGGCCCAGCGAGACGATCTTGACCGGTATCTTCTTGTCTGCCAGGTCCATCACCAGCGGCGCCAGCATGTAGGCCGCCTGTATGCGGCCGGCCATCAGCGACTCCTTGATCTCTGGCCAGCCGTTGTACTTGCTGTACTCGAACTCGAAGCGCGGGCCGCCGCTCTTGTCTTGCGCGTTGGCGGTGGCGCGGGCCACGCAGGCCACGGGCAGCGTCAGGTTGCAGGTCACCGGCAAGCCGCCGACCTGCAAAGGCGTGGAGGACGCGCCGGCCGATGCCGGCAAGGCCAACGCGGGCAGTGCTGCTGCCACAGCGCCGCGTAGCAGTTGCCGGCGTTGCAGGAACTGCGCTGAATCGGGGCAACGTGCTGTCGACATATCGCTGAATTCTACAAAGGCCAACCAGATGCCGCGGTCATGCGCGCGGCTCGGCGTGAAAGGCCGATGACGGTCTCGACCCACACAATCTCAATTGATTTGATCACTATACTAATTAAATTGCAATGTGTCGTGTGGCCCCCACAAGAGGCCCGCTGCCACTTCTACAGGCATGAGGGCCCTCCATGTTGAAGACGGGTGACCAACAACTTCTGCGCCAGATCAACCGCATGGTGCTGGTGCGCAAACTGCTGCGGGTGCCTGGGCTCTCGCGCGCCGATCTGGCCGAAGCGGTGGGGTTGACCAAATCCACGGTGAGCCTGTCCGTGCGTGAGCTGGTGGAAGAAGGTTGGCTGTGTGAGAGTGATCTGATGGTCACCGGCAGTCTGGGTCGCCGGCCAACCCCCTTGCACATTGACCGCTCGCGCCTGGCCTTGCTGGGCGCCGAACTCGGCATTGACGAGATCCGCATCGTGGCTACCGATCTGCTGGGCGACGTGCTGGAGCACCAGGTCGTTGCCTACCAGGATGTGAGCAACGCCCAGGCCAGCCTCAAGCTGGCGGCAAAGCACCTGGTCCAGGTGGCTCGCAAGTGCGTGACAGGGGGGCGCCAGGTGCTGGGCGTTGGCGTCGGCCTGCACGGTGGGGTCGATGAGAACGCCGGTGTTCTGCACTTTGCGCCCAATTTGGGCTGGAAGAACATCCGTGCCGCTGCGCTGTTGACGGCCCAATTCGAGACCAGCCCGCTTCGGGGCTTGCCGCTGCATGTGCAAAACGAAGCCGATGTCGCCGCACTGGCCGAATTTGAGTTTTCGCCACGGCCGGGGGCCGACCCGCTGGTGTACCTGAGCATCGGGTACGGCGTGGGCGCCGGGGTGGTCGTTCGGGACAGCCTGCTAACAGGCCACCGTGGTTTTGCCGGCGAGGTCGGTCATTTCGTCCTGCAGGCGGATGGTCCCTTATGTTCTTGCGGCCGCAAAGGGTGTGCGGAGGCTTTGATCGGCCTGGGCAGCCTGCTTGGCTCTGCAGGCCTCGCGCCGTCGCGCCGGGGCCAGGCGCTGAAGAGGTTCTACAAGCAGCTTCAATCGGGGGCGCAAGCCCCCACACAGGCGGTGCAGGTGGCTGGCCGGCACCTGGGCGTGTTGTTGAACAACCTCTGGGTGGCCTTCGACCCTGTGCGCATCGTGATCGGCGGGCCTGCGTTGGCGCTGGGAGATACCTTTTTGCAACCGGCGCGCGATGCCCTGAATGCCTATTCGGCTGCGGCGCAATTGCCGGCGCCTGCCGTCGGGACGGCGTATTTCGGCGAGGATGCCGTCGCCATTGGCGCTGCGGCGTTGGTTCGATACCACCTCACCCGGCCTTTGTCGGCAACCAGCCCGACCATACCGCCCCCGCGCTGACAGTGTCCCCAGCCCGAGGGAAGGGCAGGCGGCTTTGCCGGGGGCAGTGCGCCCCGGCCGCCCGACGCGGGAAAACCCCTATTCCGATGATTTAGACAGCGTTGTCAAATTCGCATGCGGACCGGTTATTGGGCTATTCCGGGTGCATCTATTTCCAGCAGTGCCGCGATAGCGCCCATTTAGTTCGTTTGTCGAATTAATGTAGAGAAAACCATACAGTTATGCGAGTGAGTTCACGATGGGGGCAGGAGCGTCCTGCCAAGGATCAGTCAGCACTGGGCGCGAGTGCGCGTGCGCTTCTGTGCGACAACTTCATCTGGGGGGTGGCGACAGCGGCCTTCCAGATCGAAGGCGCCGCCCGGCAAGACGGGCGCGGACTGTCCATCTGGGACACGTTTTCGCATACGCCCGGCAAGACCGAGAACGGCGACACCGGCGATGTGGCCTGCGACCACTACAACCGTTACGCCAGCGACGTGGACATGATCGCCGACCTGGGCGTAGACGCCTACCGGTTCTCGATCGCATGGCCACGCGTGCAGCCCACGGGGCAGGGCGCGTGGAACCAGAAGGGACTGGATTTTTACGACCGTTTGGTGGACGCGCTGCTGGCCAAGGGGATTGCTGCGCACGGGACCCTGTACCACTGGGATCTTCCGCAAGCCCTGCAGGACACGGGCGGGTGGGGCCAGCGGGCGACGGCCAGCCGTTTTGCGGATTACGCCGACAAGATGGGGCGCCTGTTGGGGGACCGGCTGGCCAGTCTGGCCACCCACAACGAGCCCTGGTGCACCTCGGTGCTGGGCAACGAGATCGGCCGCTTTGCGCCCGGCTTCAAGGATCCGCAACTGGCCGCGCAAGTCTCGCACCACCTGTTGCTGTCGCATGGCCTGGCCCTCAATGCCATGCGCGCGAGCAAGGTGAAATGCCCGCTGGGCATCGTGCTGAACCAGTCGCCGGCCACGCCGGCCACGAGCTCGGCCGCTGATTTTGCGGCGGCCCAGACCGAATACGCACGCCTTGTCCGCTGGTACATGGACCCCATTTTCAAGGGGGACTATCCGCGCGATGTGGGCATTGCCCACTATCCGCAGGTTGAGCCCGGCGACATGGCCACGATTGGCGTGCCGCTCGATTTTCTCGGCATCAACTACTACACCCGGATCTGGGCCAGCGCGGCGCAGCCGCCCATACCGGCGCCCCATGTGCAGGGTGTCACCGACATGGGCTGGGAGATCTATCCGGATGGCCTGCGCGACCTGCTGATGGGCCTGGACAAGACCTATACGCTGCCGCCGATCTACATCACGGAAAACGGCATGGCCAATGCCGATGAAAAGGTGAACGGGCACATCCATGACGAAGCCCGCATTGCCTATGTGCAATCGCATCTGGAGGCGTTGGCGCAGGCGCGCGCTGGCGGTGTGGATGTGCGCGGCTACTTCTACTGGAGCCTGATGGACAACTTTGAATGGGAGCGCGGCTATGCCAAGCGCTTTGGCCTGGTCCATGTGGACTACCAGACGCAGGAGCGGACATTCAAGGAGAGCGCGCACTGGTTCAAGCAAACCATCGCCTCGGTGCGGGAGGCGAAGGCCCATGCATGAGCTCAAGACACATCGTCGCAGTGGCAAGCCGGCAGGTCTGCCGACGCCGCCGATCCGCTTCCCCCGCCTTGTCACCAAGGCCTTGTTCGCCCCGTGAGTGCAGTCATCTTTCTTGCCAGTCAACCGTAAAACAAAAGGAGATTTCACAGTGAAAAAAATGCATATAGGCAGATCACCTGTGCCGCGCAATGCCCACTTCAGGGTCAACCCGGTGGCCGCCGCCTGCGCGACCATGATGGCTTTGGGCATGCCTTTCGCCAACGCCCAGCAGGCCACTGATCCCAAGACGCTGGATACCGTGGTGATCACGGGTATCCGCGGGTCGCTGAACACCTCGCTCGATCTCAAACGTTCCGCGCGCGGCGTGGTCGATGGCATCGTGGCCGAAGACATCGGCAAATTCCCGGACACGAACCTCGCCGAATCCATGCAGCGCATCGCCGGCGTCTCGATCGACCGTGCGCCCAGCGGTGAGGGCTCCAAGGTCACGGTTCGCGGCATCGGTCCCGACTACAACATGGTGCTGCTGAACGGCCGCCAGATGCCGACCTCGGTGATCAACAATGAACTGGGTGGCACCAACGGTTCGCGCGCCTTTGACTTCGCCAACCTGTCGTCGGACTCGATCTCAGCGCTCGAGGTCTACAAGACTTCGCGCGCCGAAAACGCCACCGGCGGCATCGGTGCAACCATCAATATCAAGACGGCACGCCCCTTGGACCTGAAGGAGCGGGTGGCGGCCTTTTCCATCAAGGGCAACTACGACGATTCCAACAAGCGCCTGCCCAGTCCTTTCCAGGGCAGCAGCGTCACGCCGGAACTGTCGGGCATCTACAGCGAGACCTTCAACGATGGCGCCTTCGGTATTGCCATCAGCGGCAGCTATTCCAAGCGCGATTCGGGCTCCAACAAGGCTTACACGCCAGGCGGCTGGCGCACCTTCACGCCAGCCCAATCGGCCGAAGGCGGTGATTGGGGTGCCATTCCCAGGAAACCTGCCACCGGGGCTGATCCCATTACCAACCGCCCGACCAGCCTCTACGCGACGTCAGTGGACATGCGCTATTCGCTGACCGCGCTGGAACGCGAGCGCATCAACGGCCAGGTGACGCTGCAGTTCCAGCCGAGCAAGGACCTGCGGCTGACGCTGGACTACACCGGCGCGACCAACACCATCAACAAGAAGAACGCCGAATTCTCCAGCTGGTTCAACTTCTCATTCGGCCCGACCACCTTCAACAGCGCCCAGGTGCCGTCGCCTACCATGATGACGTCGCTGTTCCCCGGCAACGACCATGACGTCGCCATCAACAGCGGCCTCTACGGGGAAAAGACCAGGCTGAACTCCACCGGCTTCAACGTCGACTGGAAGATCAGCAACGACCTCAAGGCGGTGATCGACGCCCACCATTCCACATCCAACACCGGGCCGAACAGCCCCTTCGGCACGTACTCGGTGATGGATTTTGGCTTGTTCGCGCAGGGCAACGCCATCGCCTATTACGACCAGAAGTTCCCCATCTTCTCGCTGCCGACCACGGTGTTTGACCCGAAGAAGCTGCAGATGACGGGTTCGCAGTTCAACAGCAACCTGAGCGACCAGACGGTTGACCAGTTCCAGGCCAGCTTCTCCTACAGGCTCAATGCCGACAACAAGCTGAACGCCGGCCTGGGGTTCACCAAGGTGAACAACCGGGCAGCCGGCTACACCAACGCGAACACCGACTGGGGTGGCATCGCAGGCGACTATTCCCAAGTGGCGACCCGCACGGAAAACCTGCCGAGCTTCTTCACCCAGATCCCCGGCAGCGGCGATCCGCGGCTGTTCCAGAACTTCTACATGGCCGACTTCAACAGCTTGCGCGCGCGCGTCATCGAGGTGCTGATCGCCTCGAGGGGCTATTCACGCGCCCAGGCCGAAGCCTACCTCTCTGCCGCACCCAACTACACGCTGGGCAATGACTGGCGCACGATGGAGAAGTCCTCCAGTGCTTTTGTGCAGTGGGACCATGTCTTCGATTCGAAGATTCCGATGAACATCTCACTCGGGCTGCGCTACGAGAGCACCACGGTGGAGTCCTCTTCCCAGATCACGCCCGTCACGGCGACCTCGTGGGATTCGCAAAACGAGATCAACTACACGCGCGGCGGGGCGAGTTTTGGCACCGCCACCGGCAGCTACCACTATTTGCTGCCGAGCATTGACTGGGATGCGGATCTGACTTCCGACGTCAAGGTGCGCGCCAGCTACGGCGAGAACATTGGCCGCCCCGGCTGGAACACCTTGCTGGGTGGCGTGAACATCAACGGATCCTTTGCTAACGCCGGCGGTGGCGCGGGGGGTACCGGCAATGCGGCCTTGAAACCGCTGCTGTCGAAGAACCTGGACTTCTCCGCCGAGTACTACTACGCCAAATCCAGCTATGTCTCGGCCGGCCTGTTCTACAAGGACATCAGCAATTTTGTTGGCTCCTCGAGCATCAACATGACGATCCCGGGGGTCACCACGCCTATCGGGGGCGCCTATTACAAGGCTGCCCAGGCGGCCTGCGGCGCCGGCGCCCAGCCGCTGTGCCTGCGCAACTACATCTTCACCAACTTCAAGGGCCAGCCGGGTGTGACCGTCACCGGTGTCAACGCCTCCGGAGAAATTCAGGGCAAGATTGCCGGCCTGCCCGGCGATCCGGCGTTGAATTTTGTCGTCAACACGTTCGCCAATGGGCCCGGGGACACCATCAAGGGCCTGGAGTTGAACGCGCAGCACGTGTTTGGCAAGACTGGCTTCGGTGTCGCTGGCAATTACACCTGGGTGAGGACCGGGCTGCAGTACGACAACACCAGCACCGCCACGCAGGCCGCGCTGTTGGGCGTCAGCAACTCCGCGAACCTGGTGGGCTTCTATGAAGACAACACCTGGTCCGTGCGCGCGGCTTACAACTGGCGCGGCGAGTTCCTGGCCGCCACCAACGATGGGGCCGGCGGCAACCCGGTCTACACGGAGCCCTACGCGCAGATCGACATGTCGATTGGCTACAAGGTGGGCAAGAACCTGACGATACAGGCGGACTTGATCAACCTGAACGACGGCTATATCCGCCAGCATGGCCGGTCGGTGGATCAACAAATCTCGGCCACGCAGACCGGCCGCCGCTTCCTGATTGGTGCGCGCTACCGGTTCTAAGTAGTACGATTGTCTGGCCTGCGCGGCCCCTGGTGGCTGCGCAGGTTCGGATTGGTAATTTCTGCCCTGAGCGATCACAAAATCGACCACCTTGGCCGATTTTGTTTTATGGGGGCCGCGGTTTTATGTGGCGGGACTTGATGTGACGGATGCGGTGAAGCACGTTGTGGTGTTGGGTGGTGGCTCGGCGGGCTGGATCACCGCCGCTTTGCTGGCCGCCGAACACTGCGCAGCGGAGCCCGGCGCGCTCACGGTCAGCCTGGTCGAGTCGCCAGACACGCCGGCCATAGGCGTGGGCGAGGGCACCTGGCCTTCCATGCGTGAGACCTTGCAGCGCATTGGTTTGAGCGAGGCCGACATGGTGCGGGAATGCGATGCCGCGTTCAAGCAAGGGTCGTGTTTTGACGGCTGGGTGAACGGCGGCGACACGGACCGCTACTACCATCCGTTTTCACTGCCGCAGGGCTATGGTGAAGCCGACCTGGTGGGAGCCTGGCTGCACGAACACGCGGACCGGTCCTTTGCCGATTGTGTCGGCCCCCAGCCGCAGTTGTGCAACGAGCGCCTGGCGCCCAAGCAGGTGTCCACCCCAGACTTTGGCGCCGTCGCCAACTACGGTTACCACTTCGATGCCGTCAAGATAGGCCTGCTGCTGCGCCGGCACGCGATCGAGAAGCTCGGCGTGCGGCACGTGCTGGACGAAGTCGTTGCGGTGCGTTCGCATGACAACGGCGACATTGCCGCGTTGCAAACCCGCGGCCACGGCGACATCACGGGTGATCTCTTCATCGACTGCTCCGGCATGCCCTCCGTGCTGCTGGGGCAGCATTACGGCATTGCGCTGCAGTCGCAACAGCACGTGCTGTTCAACGACACGGCCTTGGCCTTGCAGGTGCCTTATGCTGACAGCAAGGCGTCACTGGCCTCGGCCACCATCGCCACGGCCCACGCAGAAGGTTGGACCTGGGACATCGGCCTGCCCACCCGGCGTGGCGTGGGCCTGGTGTATTCCAGCGCGCATACCAACTTTGATGCGGCAGTGGCAGCGCTGCACCGGCACATCCGGCGCAGCGGCGGCCCGGCGGACCTGCCTGCGCCCAGGCAGATCCGCTTCACGCCCGGCTACCGCGAACGTTTCTGGCACCGCAACTGCGTGGCGGTTGGCCTGTCGTCGGGCTTCATCGAGCCGCTGGAGGCCTCAGCCTTGGCGCTGGTTGAACTGTCTGCCGTGATGATCCGCGACGAAATGCCCGCCAACCGTGCCGACATGGATCTGGTGGCCAAGCGTTTCAACGACGCCTTCAGCTACCGCTGGGCACGCGTGATCGACTTCCTGAAGCTGCACTACGCGCTGAGCCAGCGCGACGACTCCGACTATTGGCGCGAACATCGCCGCCCCGAAACCCAGCCCGAACGCCTGCGCGAACTGTTGCAGCTGTGGCGGCACCGGGCGCCCTATCGCAACGATCTGTTCCGTATCGAAGAAGTCTTTCCCGCCGCAAGCTACCAGTACGTGTTGTACGGCATGGGCTTCAGGCCGGAGCTGGCGCTGCCGCGCCCGGCACGGCTGGCCCGGGCGCAGGAGTGCTTCCGCAACGCGGCCACCATCACCAAGCGGCTGTTGGGTGGTTTGCCGCGCCACCGCGATCTCATCAACCACATCCATCTTCACGGCGTGCCCGCAGCGTGAACCAACAACCCGCCCCCATGCTCGAACTACTCAACAACATCTCGCACAAGGATCTGCGCGTCATCACCCAGCGCGGCGCCCAATGGGGGGACGACGTCATGTCGTGTCCCGTCACGCCAGATGAATTCAGAAGCCTGCAGGCGCACTATCCCATCGTGTTCCAGCCGGACGGGCAGGGTGGGTTCCTGCCCGTCGCGCTGTTCGGCCTGCAGGACGGCCAGAACCTCTTCCTCACCGAACAAGGCTGGGACGCCGACTACCTCCCGCTGGCGATGCAACGCATGCTGTTTTCCATCGGCGTCTCCGCAGACGAGATGCGCATGCTGGTCGACATGGCAAGCCCGCGTATCAGCCATGGCGCCGAAGGCGAAGCTGTCTTCCTGCCGCAGGGCGGCAACACGGAATTGCTGGAGAAGGTCAATTCCGTCCTGCGTGCGCTGCACGAAGGGAACCAGGTGATACCGGATTTCATCCAGGCGCTGGTGTCGAACAAGCTGCTGGAGCCCTTCGTGCTGGACGTCGAGCGGCCGGACGGGTCGCATGGCCAGCTGGTCGGCTATTACATGATCCACGAGGAGCGCCTCGCGGCCCTGGCCGCGGATGCGGTGGGCTTGCTGCACCAGGCGGACTATCTGCAGCCCATCTACATGGCGATCGCATCAATGTCCAACCTCGCCAAGCTGGTTCGCCGCCACCTCGCGCGCGAGGCCTGAAGCCATGCTGGAGCGCACGGATGTGAGCCCCGACGCGTTGCCGGACGATGTCTTGCAGTCCACCCAGCCGGTGCTCATGCGCGGTCTGGTGCGGCACTGGCCCATCGTTCAGGCGGCCCTGCACTCCGACCCGGCCTGTTGCGATTACCTGCGCCGCTTTGGTGAGCGCTCCAAGGTGGGGCTGTGGCGCGGGCCGCCGGAGATAGAAGGGCGTTTCTTCTACAACGCCGACTTCTCGGGTTTCAACTACCAGCGGGAAGTCGCCCCCTTCGGTGCTCTGCTCGATGAACTGCTGGCAAACGCCGGCAACGCCAGCCCGCCTGCGCTGTACCTCGGCTCGACGGAGCTGGAAGGATCGTTCCCCGGCCTGCGGCAGGAGAACGACCTGCCGGCCTTAAGCCACCTCGATCCGCTGGCCAGCCTGTGGCTCGGCAACCGGGTCCACGTCGCCACGCATTTCGACGTGCCAGACAACATCGCCTGCGTTGTGTCCGGTCGCCGGCGCTTCACGCTTTTTCCGCCCGAGCAGGTGGGCAACCTGTACGTCGGTCCGCTGGACCTGACGCCGGCAGGCCAGCCGGTCAGCCTGGTCGACACCTCCCGGCCGGACCTCACCCGCTATCCGCGCTATGCGCAAGCGCTCGAGCACGCCCAGGTGGTCGAGCTGCTGCCGGGCGACGCGCTGTTCATTCCCAGCCAATGGTGGCACGGCGTCGAAGGCCTGGAACCCGTCAACGCGCTGGTGAATTTCTGGTGGCGGCAGTCCCCAGGGTACATGGACACGCCGCTCAACACCCTGATGCTGGCGCTGCTGACCCTGCGCGACCTGCCGCCGGCACAGCGCGATGCCTGGCGAGTGCTGTTCGACCACTACATCTTTGGCGCCGGCGAGCACACGGCGGCGCACATTCCCCCGGCCGCGCGCGGCGTGCTGGGGCCTTTGACGGATACCAGCGCGCGCCAGCTGCGCTCGGTGCTGCTGAATCGACTCAACCGCTAGAGGAGGCCCGCCATGACCATGGACACAGATCAAACCCAGCATCCCGCGAAGCCGATACGGCGCATCGTCATTGCCGGCGGCGGCACCGCCGGCTGGATGGTGGCGGCTGGACTTTCCAAGAGCCTGGGCAAGCAGTACGACATTCGCCTGGTCGAGTCCGAGGAAATCGGCACCGTGGGTGTGGGCGAGGCAACCATCCCGACCCTGCATTTCTTCCACCAGATCCTTGATCTGGACGAGCGGGAGTTCATGCGCGCCACCCAGGCCACCTTCAAGCTGGGCATCAGTTTTGAGAACTGGCGCAACGTCAAGGAGGATTACTTCCACTCCTTCGGCAAGACTGGCAAGCCGCACTGGACGGCCGGCTTCCAGCACTTCTGGCTGGAAGCGCGCAAGCGGGGCCTGGCCAGCGATTATGGCGACTACTGCCTGGAATTGCGCGCCGGGCTGGACAACCGCTTCGCGATATTGCCCGACAACGGCCTCAACTACGCGTACCACCTCGATGCGACGCTGTACGCCGGTTTCTTGCGTCGCTTTTCCGAGGCCTTGGGTGCGCAGCGCATCGAGGGCAAGATCGGCAAGGTCCACACCGACCCGCAAAGCGGCTACATCACCGCGCTGACGCTGGACAACGGCGCGCTGCTGGAGGCTGATTTCTTCATCGACTGCACCGGCATGCGCTCGCTGCTGCTGGGCGAGACCCTGGGCGTGGGCTACCAGGACTGGTCGCATTGGTTGCCCTGCGACACCGCCGTGGCGGCGCAGACCACGTCAACCGGCGACCCCGTGCCCTACACCCGCTCCATTGCCCATCCCTGGGGCTGGCAATGGCGCATCGCCCTGCAGCACCGGGTTGGCAATGGCCTGGTCTACAGCAGTAAGCACCTCAGCGACGACGAGTCGAAGGCGACGCTGCTGGCCAATATCCAGGGCGAGGTCATCCGCCCGCCCAGGATCATCAAGTTCAAGCCGGGCCAGCGCGACGTGGTGTGGAAGAAGAACTGCGTCGCCATCGGTCTGGCCAGTGGTTTCCTGGAGCCGATCGAATCGACCAGCATCCACCTGATCCAGAAGGGCCTGATGCGGCTGATCCAGCTGTTTCCCTCAGACGGCATCTGCCAGAGCGACATCGACGAGTACAACAACCAGACAAACACCGCGATCGAGGTCATCCGCGACTTCATCATCTTGCACTACCACGTGCAGAACCGGACCGATTCGCAGTTCTGGCGCGATTGCCGCGAGATGGAGATCCCTGCGCTGCTCAAGCACCGCATCCAGCAGTTCCGCGACACCGCGCGCGTGGTGCTGACCGCTGACGAACTGTTCGCCGAAAACTCCTGGGTCCAGGTGATGATGGGCCAGGGCATCATGCCCAAAGCACACCACCCCATCACCCGCCAGATGGAAGACCACAGCCTGGCGGATTTTCTCGGTGAGATTCGCAAGGAGGCGGCGCGCACCTTCATGAGGTTGCCCAAGCACCAGGACTTTGTGACGCAGTTCTGCGGCACCCCCAAGCCGTCGGAATCCGGCATGGCCAAGGGCACAGCCCCGGCCGGCCAGCCGCCGCCACCACCGTCGCCGATCTTGCCCGGGCTCTTCAATCCCAACCCGACGGTTCAGGCCATCGCGTTGGCCAATGGCCAGCAGGTCTACGTCATCGATGATTTTGCACAGGACCCGGACGCACTGGTGAAACTGGCGCAGTCCGCATCGGAGCGCTTTCAGGCTCGGCCAGGGCACCCTTATCCGGGGCCGCAGCTGGACCTGCCGGCCGACCTGTCAGCGCAGCTGGATGCTTATTTCCGCCACCACTTGGGCCCCCGGCTGCAGACGGGTGTGGCGCTGGGTGCGTATGGCCGCTTTTCACGCGTCACTCAGGACAGCGCGACCTTGGATGCGCGCCAGCGCATCTGCCATCGCGACGATTCCGGCCTGGAGCCGGGGCAGGTGATGGCTGCGACCGTCCATTACCTGTTCCGCGACGAGCAGCTCGGCGGCACGGTCTTTTTCCGCTCACTCATGCCGGATGCGCAAACCCAGCAATTCATGCGTGACGCCAGTGCGATGGATGCCAGCGCGTTTGCTGACAAGTACGGCATTCCCGCCGGCTACATGACCCAGAGCAACCGCTATTTCGAGGTGATAGGGCGGGTGGGCGCCAAGTGGAACCGAGCGGTGTTCTACGACGGCAGCATCTTCCATTCCGGTGACATCCAGTGGTCACCGGCCAGCTACCAGGCGGGCGCGGGCCGCCTCACCGTCAATGGCTTTTTCAAGAGTCAGAAATCGAACTGACCGCCCCCCGCTTCAACGACCTGGAGACAACATGCGCAACAGACAACTTTTCGCCGCGCTGGCCACGGCGGCCGCCGCCCTCGGCGCTGCCCATGCGGCAGGCCCGAAGGCCGAGGTGATCCATCAGTGGACATCCGGTGGCGAATCCGCGGCGGTCAAGAAGTTGGCGGAGGCCTACACAGCCACTGGCGGCACATGGGTGGATACCGCCATCTCCAGCGGTGAGCAGCAGCGTTCTGTCGCCATCAACCGCATGGTCGGCGGCAACCCGCCGGCGGCGGTGCAGTTCAACATGTCCAAGCAGTTCCACGACCTGGTGGACCAAGGCATGCTCAACAACGTCGACGAGGTTGCCAAGCGCGATGGCTGGGACAAGTTCCTGCCAGAGACCGTGCTCGATATCGTGCGTGTCAAGGGCCACTACTACGCCGCCCCAGTCAACATCCATGCGCTCAACTGGTTCTGGTACTCGAAGGCGGCCTTCAAGAAGGCCGGCATCACCACTGAGCCAAAGACCATGGACGAGCTGTTTGCCGCGTTGGACAAACTGAAGGTTGCGGGGCTGATCCCGCTGGCGCACGGCGGGCAAGCCTGGCAGGACAACATCGTGTTCTCCGCCGTTTTGGCCAATGTCGGCGGGACCGATCTGTACTTGAAGTTCTTCCGCGACCGCGACCCCAAGGCCATGCAGAGCGAGGAGTTCAAGAAGGTCCTGACCGTTTACAAGCGACTGCAGTCGTATGTGGACAAGGGCTCCCCCGGTCGCAACTGGAATGACGCCACGGCGCTGCTGATCACTGGCAAGGCCGGCGTGCAAATCATGGGCGATTGGGTCAAAGGCGAGTTTTCCGCCGCCAACCAGTTGCCCGGCCGGGACTACGGCTGCATCTCCGGCTTTGGCCCCAAGTCGCCCTATGTCATCCAGGGCGATGTGTTTGCCTTCCCCAAGACAAAAGACGCCCAGATGGTACAGGCCCAGAAAACCTTGGCCACCGTGATGATGGCACCGGCAACGCAGGTGGAGTTCAGTCTGCGCAAGGGCTCCATCCCCGTGCGGTCCGACGCCGATGCCGCGAAGATGGACATGTGCGCGCAGCAGGGCATCGCCGTCATGAAGGACAAGTCGCGGCAACTGGCCAACGGCGAGGTGTTTCTGACCCCGGACCAGAACGGCGCGCTGCAAGACCTGATGACGGCCTTTTGGAACAAGAGCATCCCGGTCGAGAAGACCCAGCGGGACCTCGCCGCGGCATTGAAGAACTGAGGGCCACGCTGTCATGAAACTCCCTGCGCGCCGCTGGTTGCGCCACGGCATGGCCTGGATCGCGCTGCTTCCGATGGCGGTGACGGTGCTGGTGGCCTACCTGGGCACGGTGCTATGGAGCCTGAAGATTTCGGTGAGCAACTCGCGCACCTTTCCGTCCGACGAATTTGTCGGGCTGACGCAGTACGAGCGGCTGTTCGCCAATGACCGTTGGCTGCTGTCGCTGCAAAACCTGGCGCTTTACGGCGTGCTGTTCATCGCCATCTGCATGGTGCTGGGCTTCCTGCTGGCGGTCTTCATTGACCAGAAGGTCATGGGGGAGGGCGTGTTGCGCACCATCTACCTGTACCCCTATGCGATGTCTTTCGTCGCCACCGGGCTGGTCTGGCAATGGCTGCTGAACCCCAGCAACGGCATACAGCAGGCGGTTCGCCTGATGGGCTGGGAGGGCTTCAATTTTGACTGGATCATTGACCAGGACATGGTCATGTACACCATCGTCATCGCCACCGTGTGGCAGACCTCAGGCCTGGTGATGGCCCTGATGCTGGCCGGATTGCGCGGCATCGACGAGGACATCTGGAAGGCCGCGCGCATGGACGGCATACCGACCTGGCGTGTCTACCTGTCCATCGTGCTGCCCATGCTGGGGCCGTCGCTGGCCACGGTGTTCGTGCTGCTGTCTACCGCCGTCATCAAGCTGTTCGACGCCGTGGCATCCATGACGCAGGGCGGCCCGGGTACCGCCAGCGAGGTGCCCGCCAAGTTCATCATGGACCATTTGTTTGGCCGCGCCAACCTCGGGCTGGCTTCGGCAGGGTCCATCGTGCTGCTGATGACCGTGCTGGCGCTGCTGGCACCGTATGGGTATCTGCGCGCGCGCGCGCAGCGGGCGGAGAAGAACCGATGACCAGCGCCGCCCTCAAACCAAGAGCCGGCGCAAGACGCGGCGCATTCAAGCCCGCGCGCTGGAGCGTGTATGGCTTCCTGCTGGTGTCGGCGCTGTTCTTTGCCATGCCGCTCTACGTCATGCTGGTCACCTCGTTCAAGCCCATGGCCGAGATTCAGCTGGGCAACATTTTTGCCTGGCCGGTCAGCGTCACCGTGGAGCCCTGGGTCGCCGCGTGGAGCACCGCATGCACCGGCGTTGCCTGCGAGGGCATACGCGGCGGCCTGATGAACTCGGTGGCCATCGTGGTCCCCAGCACCATCCTGCCCATTCTGCTGGGCGCGCTGAATGGCTATGCCTTGTCCTTCTGGCGCTCGCGCGGCGCCAATGTGCTGTTTGGCATCCTGCTGCTGGGGGCCTTCATTCCGGCGCAGGTGATGATCTTTCCGCTGGTGCGCATTCTGGCGTCGCTGGGGTTGTACAGCTCGCTGCCCGGCATCGTGGTGGTCCACATCATCTTCAGCATGCCGGTGATGACGCTGCTGTTCCGCAACTACTACCTGTCCATTCCACACGAGCTGTTCAACGCCGCGCGCATTGACGGTGGCGGCTTCGTGCGCATCTTCGTTCAGCTGATGCTGCCCATGTCCACGCCCATGATCATCGTGGCCGCCATCATGCAGATCACGGGCGTCTGGAACGATTACCTGTTTGGCCTGGTATTTGCCGGGCGGGAGAACCTGCCGATGACGGTGCAATTGAACAACCTGATCAACACCACGACGGGCGAGCGCTTGTACAACGTCAACATGGCCGCGACCATACTCACGTCGCTGGTGCCGCTGGCGATCTATTTTGTGTCGGGCCGCTGGTTCGTCAGGGGCATCGCTGCCGGTGCTGTCAAAGGGTAGAAGATGACCAGCGTAGAAGTTTCCAATCTGTGCATCAGCTTCGGCAAGACCGAAGTCATCAAGGACCTCAACCTGCAGGTGCAGGCCGGCGAGTTCCTGGTGCTGCTGGGTCCCTCGGGCTGCGGCAAGTCCACGCTGCTGCACAGCATTGCCGGGCTGATTGATGTCAGCGGGGGCACGATCGCCATCGGCGGGCAGGACATGACCTGGGCCGACCCCACGGACCGCAACATCGGCATGGTGTTCCAGTCCTATGCGTTGTACCCGACCATGACGGTGAAGGGCAACCTGTCCTTCGGGCTGCGCATCAGCGGCACGCCCAAGGCCGAGATCGAACGGCGCGTCAACCGCGCGGCGGACATGCTGCAGCTGTCGCCGCTGCTCGATCGCAAGCCCTCCCAGTTGTCGGGCGGCCAGCGCCAGCGGGTGGCCATAGGCCGCGCGCTGGTGCGCGAAGCCGGGGTGTTCCTGTTCGACGAACCCTTGTCGAACCTGGATGCCAAACTGCGCACTGAATTGCGGCGTGAACTCAAGCTGCTGCACAAGACGCTGGGTTCCACCATGGTCTACGTCACCCACGACCAGGTGGAGGCGATGACGCTGGCCACCCGCATCGTCGTGATGCGCAACGGCAAGATCCAGCAGATTGGCGCGCCGGGTGAGGTCTACGACAAGCCCGAGAACCTGTTCGTCGCCGGCTTCCTGGGCGCGCCCGGCATGAACTTCCTGCACGGAACGCTGTCGCAACGCGACGGCGGCACGACCTTCGAGTCACCGGCACTGCGGCTGGATGCGCGGGCCTATCCGTTGCGCCAACCGCTGGCCGCCGACCAAGAGGTGATCCTGGGGGTTCGGCCGGAAAACCTGTTGTTGTCCAGAACGGGCGCGCTGGAGGCCAAAGTGTCCCTGATCGAGCCCATGGGAAGCCACCAGGTGGTGTGGCTGGCGTTTGGCGGTGCTTTGTGGTCGTCCACCGTTTCCGCGGAACTTGACGTGCGGGTGGACGAGACCGTGCGGTTCGACATCGACCTGACCAGGATCACACTGCTCGACCGATTGACCGAGCAGCGCCTTTAGTGGGTTTTTGTGGGTATCCTTGTGAACAACAGGAGACCCCATGCACACCCGCAGAACCGCCACCCCGCACAACGTGACCCGCCGTACCCTTGTCAGCGCCGCCATCGCATGGGTGGCCTTTGCGGCGGGGCCGCTGGCTGCGCAAGAGGCCTTTCCGGCCAAACCCATCCGCTTCATCGTGCCGTACACCGCCGGTGGCACCACCGATCTGGTGGCGCGAACGGTGGGTGCCCATATGGCCCAGACCCTGGGGCAGCCGGTGCTGATTGACAACCGGGGTGGTGCCGGCGGCAACATCGGCATGGACGCCGTCGCCAAGTCCGCGCCGGATGGCTACACGGTGGGCATGGGCGCCATCTCCACCAACGCGCTGAACCCGCACATCTACAAGAAGGTGCCGTTTGATCCGCGCAAGGATTTCACCGCCATCGGCCTGCTGGGCAACTCCACCATCGTGCTGGAGGTGGGCTCGACCCTGCCGGTGAAGAATGTGGCCGAACTGCTGGCCTATGCACGCAAGCAGCCGGGCGTGCCCTATGGCACCGCCGGTGCCGGCACCTCCATGCACCTGACCGGTGTGCTGTTCGCACAGCTCAGCCAGACCGACTGGGTGCATGTGCCCTACAAGGGCAGTGCGCCGCTGGTCACCGACCTGATCGGCGGCCAGGTGCCGGTGGCGTTCGACAACCTGCCGGCTTCGCTGCCGCACATCCAGGCTGGCAAGCTGCGCGCGCTGGCGGTGGCGGGCTCCCAAAGGTCGCCGGCGTTGCCCGATGTGCCCACGCTCGCTGAGGCGGGCCTCCCCGGTGCCGTGGTCGAACCCTGGTTCGGCGTTTACGGTCCGGTGGGTGTTCCCGCGCCGGTGGTCCAGCGTCTGCAAAAGGCGCTGCAGGCCGCGCTGGGGGACCCCGGCGTGCGTGACAAGCTGCTGGCGGCGGGCTTTTCGCCACGCAGCTCCACAGCCGCAGAGCTGGAGGCGTTGTCGGCGCGCGAGTATGAACGCCTGGGCAAGGTGGCGCAGAGCGCGAAGATGGCGGCTGACTGACTGACTGACTGACGGGCCGCATGGCGGGGCAAATCGTCGTCTGAAACCAGGGTTGCTGGCGTTCTCGTGTCGCGCAGTCAGCCTTTTCCGGCCTTGCACTGCGCCACAAAGGCGATCAACTGGGCCAGACGCACGTCAACACATCCATCGTGGCCATCTTCCATGCCCCCCATCTCGTACATGGAAACCGCATCGGATGCATAGTCCGCGCGCGCATCGGTGGACAGTGATGCATCCCGTGAGTGCAGGAAAAACGAATCCCCCATGGCGCAAAACGCGGCTTGTCGCTTGCGCAGGCTGGCGTCCACCGAGGACTGGGCCCTGCCAGCGTCTCGTTTGGTGTCGTTCGGCATGTTCTGCCCCTGTGTCGGTCTGGCAACGGCAGTGCTGGGGGCGACTGCAAGGCAAGCGGAAGCACTTGCCTTAAGACCATTGAACCCACAGGGTCGGCATTTGTCTGCTCGGTAGCGAACACAATCAGGTCGAAAGGCTCATTTCTTCCCGGTCGGTGGACAGCCCCTGGGGCACCCGCTGAGGCAGATGCAACTGCCCCCGCGAATCCGGCACCGCTTCGATGTGCAGCACCGGCGCGCTGCCTACCACCGCGCCGAACATGGTGGCGAAAGCGGTTTCCGCGGCGTCACGGCCGACGGCAAAGCGCACAAAGCCCATGGGTATGGCGGTGGCAGACGGGTCGAAGATGTACCAGCTGTCGCCCAGAAACACCTCCACATAGGCATGGAAGTCGGTCGGGCCCAGGGCGGGGTCGGCGCCGTAGTCAATGCCGGTGACGAAGCGCGCCGGGATGTTCAGCGCCCGGCACAAAGAGATCATCAGGTGGGCAAAGTCGCGGCACACGCCCTTGCCGTCCAGCAGCGTGTCCAGCGCGGTGGTGGCGCCGGTGGAGCTGTTGGAGCGGAATTGCACGTTGGTACTCACCCATTCGGCGATGGCCTGCACACGCGTATAGCCCATGGGCAGGTGGCCGAACAGCTTCATGGCCAGATGGCCCAGCCGGTCCGATTCGCAGTAGCGGCTGGGGTAGATGTAGGGCAGCACCTGGCCAGGCAACTGGGCCACCGGCACCTCGGGCACCAGGTGTGGTTGTGCGATGTGGTGGTCCAGGTCCACGGTGGTCTCGCTGCGCACCGTCAGGGCACCGGCAACGGCTTGCAGGCGCAGGAAGCGCGTGTGGGTGACCGGATCGGTGTACAGGTGCGGCGTGATGGCCTGGCTTACATACAGCGCTTCGCGCACCACCGTCTGGTGCCGCGTTTGCGCTGCATGGATGCTGAAAATGAAGTCGCCACCCGGTGGGGCGATCTCGTACTTGAGTTCGATGGTGAAATTCAGTCGGGTCAAAGGGGCGCTTTCAGGGGGAGGGCAGCGCTGCCCCGGCAGTGGGCGTGCGCTGATGCAGTATGCGCCCGCGTCGGCTGGCGCGGGCGTTTTCTTTTGCCGCTTGAGGGTTAGCGCTTCTTGCCGACTTCGTCGCCAATCACGCCGCCCACCACGGCGCCGCCCACGGTGCCAACGCCGCTGCCGCCGGTCAGGACCGAGCCGGCCACTGCGCCAACGCCAGCGCCCACAGCAGTGCTCTGCTCACGGGGGGTCATGTTGCTGCAACCCGTGGTGCCCAGCAGGGCGACCAGCGCCAGAGAGGCGCAAGACAAGGTGTAAGTGGATTTCATGGAATGCCTTTCAGAGTGTTGAAAAGGCCATGGGTTCACGGCCATGCACACAGCTTGCGCCTTGCGGCGCGCCCCGTCTGTGTGCTGGCGCACTTGGTGCTTGTAAGGGCTCAAGGCAGAATGACCGCCAAGGCCCCAGGGACCAGCCTGGGATCGATTTTGCGGCTTTGTTATTCTGATACCTATCTTGACATCTCCGGCAGCCCCTCACAAGACACAACGCCAGATCCAACTGCTGGGCATCCTCAGCGTGGCAGTGCCGCTGTTCATCTTCGCGCTGTTCGGGTTTTCGGAGTTCGTGCAGACACGCCAGGACGCCGAGTTGCGTGTCAACCGGTCGTTGCGCGTGGCCCATGAACACGCCAGCAAGGTGCTCAGCGGCGCCGAGGAACTGGCCGATCGCCTGCACGACCTGGTGGATGGCCGCGCCGTCGCCGAGTTGCATGCCGACGAAGGGCGCCTGCACGCCATTCTGGTGCAGAAAATGCAGGACCAACCGCAACTGCAATCCATCTGGATCATCGGTGCCGATGGGCGGGCGATTGCCACCAGCCGGTTCGCCAAGGTGAGCCAGCAGCTGTCCTTTCTTGACCGTGACTACCTGCAGTTCCACCAGCAGGGCAACGCTGGGCGCTTCCTGTCACAACCTCTGGTCACCAAGACCTCCGGTGAGAAGATCATCAACCTGAGCGTGCGCTTCGACACGCCGGACGGCAATTTCGGTGGCGTGATCTGTATCAGCCTGATGACCAACTACTTTCGCCAGTTCTACGAAGACCTGGTGGCTGACGAGCCCGGGCTGGCCATCACGCTGTTCAGCCAGAGCGGTGCGGTCTACACCCGCTACCCCGATCTGGTAGAACCCGGCGCGCCCTCCATGGCGCCTGCCAGCGGCACCCACGCCAGCGGCCGCGGCCAACCGGACCGCCTGCCAGCCACCCGGCGCGTGGGCAGCTACCCGCTGTATGTGGAAACGGCGATGAACCTGGCCCAGGTGCGCAACGAGGTGCTCAAGCAGCTCGGCGTCATGCTGGCCTTCGGCCTGCCGCCGTTTGCCGCGCTGTTTTTCACCGCCCGGCTGGCGCAGCGGCGCAGCCGCGAGACGCTGGAGGCGGCGCAGCGCCTGGAGCAGGAGATGGTGACGCGGCGCAAGGCTGAGGACGCGCTGCTGCAGGCGCAAAAGCTTGAAGCCCTGGGCCGGTTGACCGGCGGCGTGGCGCACGACTTCAACAACGCGCTGATGGTGATCAACAACAGCGCCTACCTGCTCAAGCGTTTTGTCTCGGAAGCCGGCCAGCGCCCACTGGACGCCATCGGCCGCGCGGTGGATTCGGCCACCAAGCTGACCCGCCAGTTGCTGGCCTTCTCGCGCCGCCAGGCGCTGGTGCCCGAGTTGCTGAGGTTGCAGGACCGCCTGCCACCGGTGAAAGACCTGCTGGGGCCGGTGCTGGGCAGCCAGGTGGCGCTGACGGTGGAGGTGGCGCCCGACACCCGGTTGATCACCGTGGACGCGGCCGAGCTGGAGCTGGCGCTGTTGAACCTGGGCATCAACGCGCGCGACGCAATGCCGTCGGGTGGCGCCTTCAGCATCAGCGCGCACAATGCCGACGGCGAAATGCCGGGCCACCCTGGCCAGCGTGCGGTGGCCATCGTCGCCGTCGACACCGGGCTGGGCATAGACGCCGCCGTGCTGGCGCGCGTGTTCGAACCCTTCTTCACCACCAAGCCGGTCGGCCAGGGCACCGGCCTGGGCCTGAGCCAGGTGTATGGCCTGTGCCAGCGGGCCGGTGGCGTGGCCGGCATCACCAGTGTGGTGGGCAGCGGCACGCAGGTCACGCTGTACTTCCCAGCCGCCGACACCACCGAGACCACGCCCAACCCCTCCCAGCCCAGTCTGAGCCGCGCCTTGGGCAAGAGCGTGCTGCTGGTGGAGGACAACGACGACGTGGCCGCCACGCTGCTGCTGCTGTTGGAGGCGCTGGGCTGCAAGGTGACGCGGGTGGACCGTGCGGTGGCCGCGCTGGAGTGGCTGGAGGCACGCCAGGCGCAGGGCCAGCTGCCCGACCTGGTGCTGACCGACGTGGTGATGCCCGGCGAGTCCGATGGCGTGGCCCTGGCACGCCATGTGCGCGACACCTGGCCGGCGCTGCCGTTGCTGTTGATGACCGGCTATGCCGAGCAGATCGAGACCATCACCCGGCACGGCTTTGCGGTGCTGCCCAAGCCCTGCTCGCCGGAGCAGTTGAGCGCGGCCATTGCACGGGCGACGGCACCGCCCACCCCACCCACCGCCTGAGCGGGCTGAGACCGGCCGTGCCCGGATGGCCCCGGGTCGGCTGAGGTAACCTGCGCTCATGGATTCCCTGATTGCCGCCTCCGCGCGCGCCTTGGCCGCAGGCGACGCGCTGGGTGCGCTCAAGCGCGTGGCCCTGCGCGATGACCCACCGGCCCTGGCCCTGCGCGGCATTGCCATGGCCCAGCTGGGCGAGCATGCGCGGGCGCGCGAGCTGCTCAAGCGGGCCGCACGCGCCTTTGGCGCCCACGAGGTGCTGTCCCGTGCGCGCTGCGTGGTGGCCGAGGCCGAGGTGGCACTGGCGGTGCGCGACATCGCCGGCTCGCCGCGTCCGCTGGCTGCCGCCCTGGCCACGCTGCAGGCGCATGGCGACCACGCCAATGCGCTGCAGGCGCGGCTGATTGCGGCGCGCCGCCTGCTGCTGCTGGGCCGGCTGGACGAGGCCGCTGCGGCGCTGGCGCCGCTGGACGGCATGCGGCTGGCGCCACCGCTGGCCGCAGTGGCCGGGTTGACGGCGGCCGAGTTGGCGTTGCGCTCGCTGCGCGTGGGCTTGGCCCGCAGGCTGCTGGCCAGCGCGCAGGCGGCGGCCGAACGCGCGCGCATCCCGGCGCTGCTGGTCGAAGTGGCCCAGGCCCGCACCGCGCTGGAGCGCCCCGCCGCGCGGCGCCTGTCCGCCAGCGGCGAGCAGCCACTGCGGCTGGACGAGGTGGCGGCACTGCTGGCGTCGGACGCGTTGGTGGTCGATGCCTGTCGCCGGGGCCTGGCCACCGGCAGTGCCTGGCGGTCGCTGGCGCGCCGGCCCATCCTGTTTGCATTGGCGCGCGCGCTGGCCGAAGCCTGGCCCGGTGATGTGGCGCGCGAGGCGCTGATTGCCCACGCCTTTCGCATCCGCCGCCCGGACGAGACGCACCGCGCCCGCCTGCGGGTGGAAATCGGGCGGCTGCGCGCACTGGTCAAGGCGCAGGCGGGCATCGAGGCCACGGCGCGCGGCTTCGCGCTGCGGCCGCTGGACGGGCGTGCGGTGGTGCTGCTGGCGCCCCCCATTGATGGCGAGCAGGCTTCGCTGGTGGCGCTGCTGAGCGACGGCGCGGCGTGGTCCACGTCGGCGTTGGCGCTGGCGCTGGACGCCAGCCAGCGCACCGTGCAGCGCGCGCTGGCCGAGCTGGAGGCGACTGGCCGCGTGCGGGCCATCGGCCAGGCGCGTGCGCGCCGCTGGCTGGCGCCGCCGCTGGCCGGATTCACGACGATCTTGTTACTCCCCGCTGCGCTGCCAATCGAATAAAGTGCCTTCACCGCGCCATCACCGGCGCCGCAACAGGAACGCACGATGAGCCGCAACAGCCAAGCCAACAACCCGCCAGCTCCGGCGCCGGCGCGCCCGGCCGAGATCGTGCGCGAGTACGGTCCGTTTGCCGAGCAGGTGCACGGCATCACGCACGATGGTGAGCGCGTGTGGGCCGCCTTGGGGGACAAGCTGGTCGCCTTCGACCCCGACAGTGGGGAGCTCACGCGCACGCTCGCCTGTGCGGCCCATGCCGGCACTGCCTTCGACGGCCGCTACCTGTACCAGATTGCCGAAGCCCGCATCGACAAGATCGACCCCATGACCGGCACGTTGCTGGCGTCCATCCCCGCACCCGGCCAGGGGCGCGACTCCGGCATGGCCTGGGCCGAGGGCTGCCTGTGGGTGGGCGAGCACCGGGCGCGCAAGATCTACCAGATCGACCCGGCCACAGGCGCCATCCTGCGCACCATCGCGTCCGAGCGCTTTGTGACCGGCGTGACCTGGGTGGACGGCGAGCTGTGGCACGGCACCTGGGAGGGCGACGTCAGCGACATCCGCCACATCGACGCCAAGACCGGCGCCGTGCTGCAGCGGCTGGAGATGCCGGCCGGTACCGGCGTCAGCGGGCTGGAGTCCGACGGCGCCGAGCTGTTCTACTGCGGCGGCGGGCCCAGCGGCAAGGTGCGGGCAGTGCGCCGCGCACCAGGGGCCGTGGCATGACACTGCCCCGCTAGCCGCCCGGCACCGCCCGGCGCTGGCCAGCGCCGGCACCCCAACGAATCACCGCCAAACATCTCGCCGACACCGGCGGGCTGCCCGCACTCGCCTGCAGACGAGTGGGGATTTTTCAACCGCAACCCTGAAACAGGACCACACCATGAGCAACGACAACCGCAACTTCACCACCGGCTTCACCGTGGCGCAATCGCCCGAGGCCGTCACCAGCGCCATCGCCAACGTGCGCGCCTGGTGGTCTGCCGGCATCACCGGCAGCGCCGACAAGGTGGGCGACACCTTCACCCACAACATCCTGGGCCTGCACCGCTGTGACCTGGTGGTGCGGGAGATCGTACCCGGCAAAAAGATGGTGTGGCATGTGCTGGACAACCACTTCAGCTTCACCAAGGACAAGACGGAGTGGAAGGGCAACGACATTGTGTTTGATATCGTCAGCAAGGACGGCCAGACCGAGCTCACCTTCACCCAGATCGGGCTGGTGCCCGAGTACGAGTGCTACCAGGCCTGCTTTGACGGCTGGACCACCTACGTGCGCAGCCTGCACGACCTGATCGCCAGCGGCCAGGGCAACCCGAATTTGAACACTGCCATCACCGCCAGTGAAAAGGCACTGACGGCGCAGGCCCAGGCCGCTGCATGAGGGTCATCCGGCTGCGCGCCCCTGCGGGGCTGGACCGCCTGGATCTGGTGCATGAAGCGGACCCGCCGCTGCCCGGCCCGGGCGAGCTGCTGGTGCGCGTGCGCGCCTGTGCGCTGAACTACCGCGACCTGTTCGTGGTGCACGGCAAGGTGCCGTCCACCGACGGCCGCGTGCCGCTGACGGATGCCGCCGGTGATGTGTTCGCTGCCGGCGAGGGCGTGACCGAGTTCAAGCCGGGGGACGCCGTGGTCAGCACCTTCTACCCGTGGTGGCTGGGCGGCGACATGACACCGGCCACCCGGCGCGATGTGCCGGGCGACAGCTTCGACGGCTATGCCCGTGATTGTGTCTGCATGCCGGCCCATGCCTTCACCCACGCGCCGGCCGGCTGCTCGATGGCCCAGGCAGCCTCGCTGACCTGCACCGGCGTCACTGCGTGGCGCGCGCTGATGGTCAGCGGCCGGGTCAAGCCTGGGGAAACCGTGCTGGTGCAGGGCAGCGGCAGCGTGTCGCTGTTCGCGTTGCAGTTCGCCAAGGCGGCGGGCGCCCGCGTCATCGCCACATCCTCGTCGGATGACAAGCTTGAGAAGCTCCAGCGCCTGGGGGCGGACGAGCTGATCAACTACCGCGCCGTGCCCGATTGGGGTCGCCGCGCCAAGGACCTGACCGACGGTTGGGGCGTGGACCATGTGGTGGAGGTGGGCGGCCCGGGTACGCTGGCCCAGTCCATCACCGCCTGCAGGGTGGGCGGGCACATTGCGCTGGTGGGGGTGCTGACCGGCTTTGCGGCGGAGGTGTCCATCCCGGCGCTGTTTTCGAACCAGATCCGCGTCAGCGGCATCTCCATCGGCAGCCGCGCAGACCAGCAGGACATGGTGCGCGCCATCAGCACCAACCGCCTGCAACCGGTGGTGGACAGCTGCTTTGAGCTGGAAGACATCGCGGCGGCGTTCCGCCATTACGAATCACAGGCGCAGTTTGGCAAGGTCTGCCTGGCGCTGTGAAGCGCGGGCTCACCAGGCCTTGCCGCGTACCGTGAGCAGTTCGGCCCAGGGCGACACGCCCAGGTGCATCATGTAGAAGCGGTCCACCGCCAGTTGCTCGCGGGCCACGGCCTGCACCAGCTCGCTGACGGTTTGCGCCGTGAAGTAGCTGCCGTCGCGCGACTTCTGAAACGGGTCGCTGCCATACAGCAGCCTGTGCTGCGGAAAGTACACCATCAGCTGGCGCTCGCTGGTCATGCCACGCAGCGGGTACAGCAGCACCCGGTTGGGGCCGCTGCCCACGGCCAGCCGGTCGCGCAGCAGGTGCAGGCGCGGCGCGCGCGGTTCGCGTTGCAGCTGGTCGGGCCGGCTGGTGTGGGGGGCAGCCAGCAGGCGGCGCAGCGCTGGTTCGTTCAAGTCCAGCGCGTACACCGGTATGCCTTGGGCCACATATTCCCGCACGCCGGCCAGGTGCGGCCAGGAATCCGACGTGGTGACCATGCCCACAATGGGCTTGCCCGGGTAGCGGCGTCGCGCCTCGGCGATGACCTTGGCCGAATAGGCGGAAGAGATGGGCGCCTCGATGATCAGCACGCCCTCGTCCTGCAGCACGATGCTGACGTTCCATGCGCCTTCGATCAGCGTCACCCCTGGCACCAGCTCGGGCGTTGGTTGGCCCAGCGGCATGTCAACGGAGCCAGCGGCCGCGCCAGCAGCCTTGGCGAATTGGTCACGCACCGTGGCCGGTATGGCCAGGCGCTGCTCATCCGGGGGCTGGTTGATGCGCAGTTCGCGCAGCATCCACACCCGGTCGTCCAGGCCATTGAGCTGCAGGTTCCACTGCATGGGAAAGCGCAGACCACTGGTGTCCAGCTGCCAGAAGCTGTAGAGGGTGCGCTGCACGGCGTCCCCCAGCAAGGCCGCGTAGCCGGCGCGCGCCAGGGGGCCGGCGTAGTCCACCGCGCTGGGCAGGTGGGTGTGGGCGTTGAGCAGGATGCGCACCGGCGCGCCGTCCAGGTGGAAGCCCAGCACCTGGTGCGGCACGCCGTGCAGCACGGTGTCCGCTTCGCGCCGCAGGTCGGGCGCGGCCAGGGCGCTGAGCAGAAGGCGCTCGGGGCTCAGTGCCAGGCGCTCGGTCTCCTGCTGCACCTGGGCGGCGCTGGCGGCGGACGCGGCCCCGTTGCGCAGCGCCATGCCCACCTGGTCGGCCATCACCACAGTACTGCTGCCAGGGGGCAGCGGCGCGATGCGTGTGTCCACCTGGCGCCAGCTGCGCTGGCGGGCCAGGTCATGTTCCTCGGCCAGTTCGCTGAACTCGGTGATGTAGGGCCCTTCGGGCCGTTCCGACTGCTCCAGCGCATTGCGGTAGCCTGACGCGCGCCAGGCGATGCTCTGCACAGTGCGCAACAAGGGCTCGCCGCCTTGCGCGTCCAGCGCCTGTTGCAGCAGCACCCGGGCGGAAGAGGGTTCGGCACCTTGCGCCGCCGCGCCTGCCAGCAGCACCAGGGCCAGGCCCAGACGTCTGAGATGGTTCAAGGGTGTCTCCGTGGGCTCATCACGCCTTGGTGATGCAGTCCTTCAAGCTGTTGTTGATGATAGAGCCCCAGGCGCCTGAACAGTCGTCGTAGCAGGCCTTGGGTGGCACCAGCCCTTCGTGGGTGAAGCGCAACTCCGTCTGGCCTCCTCTGTCGCTGATGTCGAAGATGACGCGGGTGCCGTCCCACTCGGCCTTGTCGTCCACGAAGTTGATGCTGCCTTCCACCACCAGCCACACCACCCGCTGGCCCGGCACGGACTCCACGACACGCTGCCTGGAATAGTGGAAGTTCTGGAAGTGGTAGGTGAACTCATCGCCCACGTGGTGGGTCTTGCCCGCAATGTCGCCAGCCCACCAGTCGCGTACGTTGTTGATGGCGGCAAACACCTGCAGCGGTGTCTGATTGACGGTGAAGCAGGTTGTGAAGTCCTGAGTGATTTCTTGTATGTCGTGGGTTGTCATGGCTGTCCTTTAGATGCAAATAAGGCAGGTAAACACCTGCATGATAATCGAAACTCTGAACAGAGTGCCTTCCTCCGCATAATAGGAATTGCAGTGGGTCCTACCAGGCCCAATTTGGAGTGGGCCCATGGGCCCACTTGGTCAATTTGCCGGAGAAACTTGCAGCATGTTTCTTCAACTTGATGGCAAGGGTGCCCTGTACCGCCAGCTCACCCGGGCATTGGAGGCCGCCGTGCTCGACGGCCGGCTCAAGAGCGGCGCGCGCCTGCCTTCCACGCGCACATTGGCGCTGGAGCTGGGCTTGTCGCGCAATACCGTGCGCCAGGCGTATGACCAGCTGTATTCGGAAGGTTTTTTCCAGGGCCGCACCGGCGCCGGCAGCTTCGTCACCCAGTCAGCGGTGATGCCCAACCGCAAGAAGCCGGCTGGCATGGTGGGGCCGCAGTCGCAATACGCCCGGCGCCTGCGCACGCTGAAGGTTTTCGGCGTAGGCGCCCTGCACCGGGGGCTGCGCTTCAACCTGCAGTATGGCGAGCCCATGCACGACGCCTCGGCCATCGATGCCTGGCAGCGCGAGCTGGTGCGCGCGGCGCGCCACACCTCCATCAACTACCCCAGTGCCCAGGGCCTGCTGCCACTGCGTGAGAAGGTGTGCGACTACCTGATGCGCCGCCGCGGCGTGCACTGCACGCCCGACGATGTGCTCATTGTTCACGGCACCCAGCAGGCCATGGCGCTGACGGCACAGGTGCTGCTGGATGTGGGCGACACCGTGGTGACGGAGGACCCGTCCTATTTCGCCGCCCACGGCGTGTTCGATGCCTGTGGTGCGCGCGTGGTGCCGGTGAGCACCGACGAGCAGGGGCTGGTCGTCGGCGCCATGGACAGGCTCTCGCCCAAGCTGATCTTCGTCACGCCTTCGCACCAGTTTCCGGGGGGCAGCCTGATGTCCATGCCGCGGCGCATCGCGCTGCTGAACTACGCCGACCAGCGGCGCTGCTGGATCTTCGAGGACGACTACGACAGCGAATTCCGCTACGACGCCCGCCCGCTGCCAGCCCTGAGCGCACTGGACCTGGCCGACAAGGTGATCTACGCCGGCACCTTCTCCAAGGTGCTGTTTCCCTCGCTGCGTCTGGGTTACATGGTGGTGCCGGCGGCGCTGCGGCAGGACTTCATCGTCGCCAAGCGGCTGATGGACCGGGGCTGTGGCGCCATCGAGCAGGCGGCCATGGCGCGCTACATCGGGGGCGGCGGCTTCGAGCGCCACCTGCGCCGTGTGGTGCAGATCGGGCGCAAGCGCCGCAAGGCGCTGATCGACGGCCTGGCGCGCGTGGGCCGGGGGCATTTCCAGGTGCAGGACTCCAGCGCCGGCATGCACCTGGTGGCCTGGCTGCCGCACATGAGCTATGAGCAGTGCACGCAGCTGGTTGACCTGGCCAGCGCGCGCGGGCTGGGCCTGCACCCCATTGCCCCGCTGTACCACCGCAAGCCCAAGATGCCCGGCCTGTTGGTCGGCTACGCCGCGCTGTCGGTGGTGGAGATCGAGGCTGCGATGAAGGTGTTGGACAAGTGCCTGGGGGAGTGGGAGCGGGTGCAGCGCGTTGGCATCAGATAGGCCCTGACCCGTTCAGACATTTTCAAAGGGCCCGTTGGGCCCTTTTTTCATGCTTTTCCAGGCCCATTCATTCAAGTCATTGCTGCGGTTGGGCAGGCCCATTCGGGTCGAGGGAGTGGGCCCTTAAAAACCTGCTGGATTGGGACTGTCAAAGGCACACCGCCGTTCGTAGACTGCGCCTCGAACCTCATGCAGAGCGCTGATGCCTGCCAACCACCGAGCTTATGACCACACTGGGCGAACACCGCACATACACCACCGCTGACATCACCCTCACCGGCACCGCAGGCCGCTCCGGCATCAACCGGGCCGTGCTGCTGGCCTGGCTCACCGCCGGCACGCTGGACATCCTGGCCGCTATCGTCAGTTCCATCCTGAAAGGCGGCAGTGCCCTGGGCGTGCTGCGCGCCGTGGCCAGCGGGTTGATTGGCGCCCGCGCCAAGGGGGCCGGCTGGGACGTCGGCCTGCTGGGCCTGGCGCTGCATTTCGCCATCATGCTGGGCATCGTGGTGGTCTATGCCGTGGCCAGCCGGCGCCTGCCACTGCTGCTGCAACGGCCGTTGCTGTGCGGGACCTTGTATGGGGTGGGCGTGTACGCGGTGATGAACGCCGTGGTGCTGCCGTTGTCGGCCATCTTCTTCACCCCGTCGTACCCGCTGCAGGCACTGCTGACCGGCCTGGCCATTCACGTGGCGTGTGTGGGCCTGCCGATTGCGCTGATCCTGAGCCGCGCAGGTGCCGCCGCCGGAACACCCACCGACAACAACCCGAATTGAAAAGGGGGCCAGACAGCGATGGACTGGCCCAGTTCAAGAGCCGGCAACGGGCGGCATGCGAGGCCCAGCCACAACATCAACTACCACAAGTAGGAAAACCCCATGAAAAAAAGCAAGCGCATACCCGTGCTGACGAGCTCGCAACCCACCCCCTTGTCCCGCATGCTGGCCGTCGCCTTTGGCGGCACCGCACTGGCATTGAGCACGGCCGGCCCGGCGCTGGCGCAAAGCAGCACCGGCAGCCAGGAACTGCAGCGCGTGACGGTGACCGGCTCCAACATCCCGCGCACTGACAAGGAAGGCGCCAGCCCGGTGCAGGTGCTGACGGCCGAAGACCTGAGGCAGTCCGGCTACACCAGCGTGTCCGAGGTGCTGCGTGACCTCACCGCCAACGGCATGGGCACGCTGAGCCAGTCCTTCAGCGGTGCCTTTGCCACCGGCGCCAGCGGCATCTCGCTGCGCGGCCTGACCGTGGGGGCCACGCTGGTGCTGATCGACGGTCACCGCATGGCGCCGTTCCCGCGCTCCGACGACGGCCAGCGCCCGTTTGTGGACATCTCTTCCATCCCGTTCTCGGCGGTGGAGCGCATCGAGGTGCTGAAAGACGGCGCCTCGGCCGTGTACGGCTCGGACGCCATCGCCGGCGTGGTCAACGTGATCCTGAAGCGGGCCATCAAGGGCACCGTGGTCAGCCTGGACGTCGGCAACACCTCGCACGGCGGCGGCGCCAACTCGTCGTTCGCCATCGCACACGGCTTTGGCAGCACGGCCGACCCGCAAAGCGGCTACCTCTCGCTGGAATACAAGCGCACCAACCCGATCGCGTTGAGCCAGCGATCGGGCGACTGGACGCGCCTGAATTGGGTGGCCGAGGGCGGCCAGGACCGCCGCCCCGGCGCCGCCTTCCTGCCCACCACGCTGCCCAACCTGCCGATACCTTATCTGCAGCGGGCAGGTGCCTCCGCCGTCGATCCCACTGGGTATGCCTTCCTGGCCAGCAATTGCAACTACACCATGCTGAAGGCCAGCCAGTGCGCTTTCACCGATTTCTACACCAACCTGCAGCCGCCGACCGAAAACCTGAACCTGATAGGCCGCTTCAACGCCCGGCTTGGCAGCGACTGGGATATGAACCTCACCGGGTCCCACTTCGACAGCCGGGCACAGCAGAATGCCACGCCGCTGGCCATTCCAGCCGGCACATTCATCGGTGTCACGGCCATCGGGCCGGGGCAGATCCCCACCATCGTGGGTGCCAACTCCGCGTACACCGTACCCGCCAGCTACCCCGGCAATCCGTTCGCCACGCCGGCCAACATCCGCGGCTTCGTGCCCGGCATAGGCGGGCGCACCAACAACGCCGATACCAAGTCAACCCGCCTGGTGGCAGAACTCGACGGCACGCTGGGCGGTTGGGACTTCAAAGGCTCGGTCGGCTACACCCGGGTGGAGACCTACCTGACCTACAACGGCTACATCAACTTCGCCAACCTGTACGCCGCAGTGAACAACCCCACCAACCCCTTCCCGCTGAACGGCACCGCGACCGAAGCGCAGCGGGCCTTTGTGTCGCCGACGGTGAAGAACCTGGTGACCGACACGCTGAGCTTCGCCGATGCACGCTTCACCAAGGAGTTGATGCAGTTGGCTGGCGGGCCGCTGGGCCTGAGTTTTGGCATCGGCTATTTCCGCAAGGACCTGAATGCACCGAACCCCAAAGAGGTGCAGCAAGGCCAGATGTCTATCAACGGCGCCTATGCGATGGGCATTGAGAGCAACACCAACGCGTTCGTCGAAGTGGCGGCCCCGGTGACAAAGTCGCTGGAGCTGAGCGCCGCACTGCGCGTGGACCATTACGACACCTATGGCACCTCCACCACACCCAAAGTGGGCTTCAAATTCACGCCGAACAAGGAGTTCGCGTTGCGTGGCACGTTCTCCGAGGGCTTCCGTGCACCGTCCGCCACGGAGAACGGTGTGGCGGGGCTGACCTTCGGCTTCAACAACATACGTGACCCGCTGCTGTGCCCGGTGGTGAATGCGAGCGGAAGCCCCGTCAACAGCGCGCCGCAAAATGTGCCGGCGTTCTGCAGCTTCGGGCCGACCTACCTGCAAGTCACCACGCCGGGCATACAGCCGGAGAAGTCCAAGTCGTTCACGCTGGGCGCGATCTTCGAACCGGTGACGGGCTGGTCGACCACGCTGGACTATTACCGCATCAAGATCGACAACCAGATCATCTCGGCCTCCGCCACGCCGGGCTTCAACCCCACGGACTTCATCGTGCGCGGCACGCCGCAAAACGTGGTGTTCGGTGATGGCCGCTCTGGTCTGAGCCCGGTGGGTCCGATCGCTTACATCGCCGCGCCGTACCTGAACGCACAATCCTCGCAGACCTCCGGCATGGAGCTTGAGACGCGCTACAAGTTCAAGTTCGCCGATGCCAGCAGCCTGGCGGTCAACTTCCAGGTGACGCACTTGTTCAGCTATGAGCTGGCGGTTGCCGGCCAGGCGCCCATTCAGTTGGCGGGCACCCACGGGCCATCGTCCGTGGGCGGCGACACCGGCAGCCCAAAGAACCGCGCCCAGTTGACATTGACCTACAACAACGGCCCGCTGATGCTGAGCGCCAACACCAACTACATCAGCAGCTATCTGGTGACAGAGCCGGCACTGGGGTACGACACCTGCATACAGGGCATCTACCAGCAGGGCGGAGCGGTGGGCACGGGCTTCAGGTCTGCGGGCACCACGCCGCCTTCGCAATACTGCACCATCCCGTCCTTCACCTACACCAATGTGACGGCGGCTTACAAGCTGAGCAAAGACCTGACGATTCGGGGTGCCATCACCAACCTGTTCGACAAGGCGCCGCCAGTGGACTTGGGCACTTATGGTGGTACCGGCACCACGCCGTACAACCCGTCGCTACACCAGATAGGCGCTGTCGGTCGCGCCTACCGCCTGGGGATGGATTACACGTTCTGATGCAGCTGTAGGCCACAAGCCTGAGCCCGCGGGCCTGTGCCCGCGGGTTGCTGCACACAGCAAGCAAAAAAAGCCATGATCCAAAGCCCTCTAACTCTGCACCGTCTGGTGCGCACCGTCTGCCTGCTGTGGGCGTGTGTCGCAGCGGCCCACGCCGCCGACGGCATGCCTGACAAGCTGCCGGCCTGCCAGACCTGCCATGGGCGCGACGGTGCCAGCGCGGCGTCCGACATACCCAACCTGGCCGGGCAAAAGCATGCCTACCTGGTCAAACAGTTGACGGCCTTCAAGGACGGCAGCCGCAAGAGCGAGCTGATGCGCAACGTTGCCGCGCAGTTGAACGACACCGACATACGCGCGCTGGCCACCTACTGGAGCGCGCAGCCGGCCATGCCAGCGGCTGGCAGCCCACCGGTGGTGCCGCCTGTCGTGTCGCGCATGGCGTTTCCCGCCGGCTTTCCGCAGGGCTATACGGAGTACCACCGCAAGGACGACGCCGAGAAGAAGCTGGTCAAGATCAGCTATGCCAACGCCGTGGCATTGCAGGCTGCGCGCGCCGGCCAAGCGCTGCCCGACGGCTCGGTGATCATGGAGGCCAGCCACGCCGTGCTGCTGGATGCCGACGGCAAGCCGCAGCTGGACGACAAGGGCCGCATGCGCTTTGGCAAGGTGGTGGTCTACGACGGCATGGAGTCGCGCGCCGGCTGGGGCGAGGCGGTGCCCGAACTGCTGCGCAATGGCAACTGGCACTATGGCCTGTTCACCCCTGAGGGCAACTCGCGCCTGGGCGCCGCCCAGCCGCGCTGCCTGGCCTGCCACAAGGGGCAGGCGCAGGACGGCTACCTGTTCGGCCTGGGCCATCTGCGCTGACAAACCATGCAGGCACCAGCGCAAGCGCTGACCCTGGGGCCACCGGCATCGGCCCACGCATTGGTGGACTTGTGGAGTGGCCCGCCCCAGGCGGAGGCGGCGCTGCCGCGCCGGCGCGACACGCTGGAACGCGAGATCGTGCTGCAGCGCCAGGAGCTGGCGCGCTTGCGCCGCAGCCTGCAGCTGAAATGCGAGCAGTTGCGCAGCGTAGAGCAGGTGCTGTGTGCCGCCCAGAGCGACATGGAGCTGGCCGGCCGGATGGCGCAACTGGGCCAGCTGGCCAAGAGCATCACGCATGAGCTGAGCCAACCCCTGAGCGAGATGCGCACACTGGCGCGCAACGCGATGGCCTACTTGAGCAGCGGCAACCCGGACAAGGTCCAGCGCAGCCTGGCGCGCCTGGACGACGCCGGCGAACGCATGACCGCCAGCTTGGCGCGGCTGAAAATGCTGACCCGCCAAAGCAGCGAGGCCGCCAGCCCGCTGGACCTGTGCGACAGCGTGCGTGCCTGCGTGCAACTGCTGCAGACGGATTTTCGCCAGGGCGATGTACGCCTGCTGCTGCAGTTGCATGACGGCCCGGTGCGTGCCTGGGGCCATGGCGCGCGCGTGGCGCAGGTGCTGGTGTGCCTGCTGCGCAATGCGCTGGATGCGGTGCAGGGCGCGTCCAGGCGCCAGGTGCAGGTGGCGGTGCGGCATGAGGGCGACCAGGCGCTGGTCAGCGTGCGCGACAGCGGCCCGGGGTTGAGCGACGACGTGCAGCGGCGCCTGTTCGAACCCTTCTTCACCACCAAGCCCTGGGGCCAGTCGCTGGGCCTGGGCCTGTCGATTGCGCTGGGTGTGGCGCACACCATGCGCGGCACGCTGCAGGGCGGCAACCACGCCGAGGGCGGGGCCGAGTTCAGCTTCAGGCTGCCGCTGCACCCACCCTGAAGTGCCAACGCTACAGGTGGGCGGCACAATGGGCGAATGCAAACCACCCCATGGAACCCTGCACCATGATCACCTGCTACCTGCGCTACATCCTCGACCCCGACAAACTGGCCGAATTTGAAACCTACGGCCGCATGTGGATTCCGTTGGTGGCCAAGTTTGGTGGCACCCACCATGGCTACCTGATGCCCAGCGAAGGCGCCAGCAACGTGGCGCTGGCGTTCTTTTCGTTCGAGTCGCTGGCGGCTTACGAGCGGTACCGCATCGCCGCCGCCAGCGATGCCGAATGCCAGGCTGCGATGGCCTACTACCGGCAGACCAAGTGCTTTCTCAGCTACGAGCGCTCGTTCTTCCGGCCCGTGTTCAGCTGACCGCCGCCACGGGGCGGGCGGCGTTCCCGCTCGCTCTCAGGCGGCAACGGCCTGGTTCTTCAGCCCCAGCACCTCGATGGCCTCGATGCTGGGCGGCTTGGCGAACAGTTCGCCAGCCTTGGCCATCAGCGCCTGGGCGATCGGACCCTTCAGATGCGCCTGGCGCCCTTCTTCGCTGGTGAAGGCGTCGAACACGCCAAAGGTGCTGGGCGACAGCTTCAGCGCGAACCAGATCGGCGTGCTGGCCTCCTGGTTGGCCATGGCCAGACCGGCTTGCAGGAACTGGGCGACGTCGGCCTCCTTGCCGGGCTTGGCTTCGAGACGGGCGAACAGGGCGAGTTGAATGCTCATGAGGACTCCTTGGGTAGACAGATGAAAGTTGCTGTGTGTGACGCCCGGCGACGGGCGACGCAATGGACTTTACAGACGACCCGCCCTCTGGCACAGTGGCACGATTGACAACTTTGATACCAATCAGGACAACCCGTGAAAGTCGCCGTGGTAGCACTGCAAGGCGTGTTTGACACCGGCTTGGCCACCATGCTGGATGCGCTGGGCACCGCCAACGAGCTGGCGCCGCTGCTGGCTTTGCCCGCGCCGTTCGAGGTGGTGGTGGTGGGCGCCAACCGGCGCGTCAGCAGCGCGCAGGGCATGCGCGTGCCGGTGCAGCCGTTTGCCGCCTGCCCCCGGCCAGACTGGGTGCTGGTGCCGGCGCCTGGCTGCAAGATGCCCGACACCTTGGTGCCGGCGCTGGCGCGACCCGATGTGCGGCGCAGCGTGCAGGCGTTGCGCGACTGGTCGGCGCGCAGCGTGCCCATTGCCGCTGCCTGCATAGGCAGCTTCGTGCTGGCCGAGACCGGTTTGCTGGAAGGCCGCGAGGCCACCACCAGCTGGTGGCTGGCGCCACTGTTCCACCAGCGCTATCCCAAAGTGCGGCTGGATGCCGACCGCATGCTGGTGCGCAGCGGTCCGTTCGTCACCGCTGGTGCGGCGCTGGGCCATCTGGACCTGGCGCTGTGGCTGGTGCGCCAGGCCAGCCCCGAGCTGGCGGCGCTGGTGTCGCGCTATCTGATTGTGGATGCGCGGCCGGCGCAGTCAGCCTATGCCATCACCGACCATCTGGCGCACACCGATCCGCTGGTGCAGGGGTTCGACCGCTGGGTGCGTGGCCACATGGCTGGCGCCATCTCGCTGGACGATGCCGCTGCCGCGCTGGCCACCAGCAAGCGCACGCTGGCGCGGCGCGTGCAGCAGGTGCTGGGCAAGACGCCGCTGACCTACATCCAGGACTTGCGCATGGAGCGCGCCGTGCACCTGCTGAAGACCGGCCACCACAGCGTGGACCAGGTGGCCGACAGCGTGGGCTATGCCAACGGCTCCACGCTGCGCACGCTGTTGCGCAAGCGGCTGGGGCGCGGCATTCGCGAGTTGCGGGCGGCTTGACGGCGCCGCAGTGGTCGTTCAGTCCGCGTGGCGCAGCCGGTACAGCCCCACGTCCACCCGCCCACCCAGGAAGCCGGCTTCGCAGTAGCCCAGGTAGTATTCCCACAGCCGCTTGAAGCCCTCGTCAAAACCCAGCGGCGCAATCTGCGGCCAGGCGGCCAGGAAGCGGCGCCGCCACTCGGCCAGCGTGCGCGCGTAGCCGATGCCGAAGCACTGCGTTTCTTCGATCACCAGCCCGGCGCGTGCGGCTTGCTCGTGCAGCGCGCTGGGGCAGGGCAGCATGCCACCGGGGAAGATGCAGCGCTGGATGAAGTCTGCCCCCTGGCGGTAAGACGCGAACTGCGCGTCGTTGATGGTGATGGCCTGCAGCACGGCCACGCCACCAGGCAGCAGCCGTCGGCGCAGCGTGTCAAAGTAGGTGGGCCAATAGGCCTCGCCCACGGCTTCCACCATCTCAATGGAGACGATGCGGTCATATTGACCCTCGATGTCGCGGTAGTCCTGCAGGCGCAGGTCGAGCTTGTCGGCAACACCCCAGGCCTTTGCGCGGTCTTGGGCAAAGGCCAGTTGTTCGCTGGACAGCGTCACGCCGGTCACGTGGGCGTCGAAGCGCTGCGCCAGCGTGGCCGCCAGCGTGCCCCAGCCGCAGCCGATCTCCAGCACCCGGGCGCCGGGCTGCATGTCCATCATCGCCAGGATGCGTTCCAGCCGGCGTGCCTGCGCGGCCTCCAGCGTGTCGTCTGCCGCGTCGCTGTACAGCGCGCTGGAATACAGCATGCTGTCGTCCAGCCAGTGGCGGTAAAAGGCGTTGCCCAGGTCGTAGTGGGCAGATATGTTGTGGCGGCTGCCGCGCCGGGTGTTGGCATTGGCCAGGTGGGCCAGCCGCGCCAGCCAGCGCGCCGGGCCACTGCCGGCCAGCAGTGAGCCCCAGGCGGCCTCGTTGGCCAGGCCAAAGGCCAGCAGCGCGGGCAACTCGGGGCTGTCCCAGTCGCCATCGCGCCAGGCCAGCGCCAGGCCCAGGTCGCCTTCCAGCGCCAGGCGCCACAGTGCGCGCCAGCGGTGCAGGTGCACGCTGGCGTGTGGGCCGGGCTCGCTGCCCGTGGCTTCCAGCCGGCGGCCATCGGGCAACGTCAACGTCAAATGGCCCACGCGGGTGCGCGCCATCAGCTTGTGCAACAGGTTGGCGACGGGGGTGAAGCCAGCGCGCGGCAAGGCCTGTGTTGGAGCGTTCAGGGTAGGGGTGGGCAGGCTCATGGCTTGTCGGTCGTGGAAACAGTGGTCAATTCGTGAGCCGGTGCGGGCGGACGCGGCTGCAGCGGCACGCCCTTGAGCCACAGGCGCAGCGCTTCCCAGTGGATGGCGGCCACCACCTTCAGGGTCAACAGCGGGTGGCTGAGGAAGACGCGCAGCAGCGCGCTGTCTGTCAGCGCTTGGCGCTGTTCATCCAGTCGCGCATTCAGCACTGCGCCCTGCGCGTCATGCACGCTGACGCCCACCGACAACTGCTCGCCCGGCGGCTGGATGCGAAAGCCATAGTGCATCGCCATGCCCAGGAAGGGCGACACGTGCATGGCCTTGTCGCAACGCTGGCTGATGATGGGGCTGGCGGGATCGTCGACGGGCACCAGGTAGCTGTGGCGCTCGCCAAAGGTGTTGTTGACCTCGTAGATGAGGGCTTGCAGTGCGCCTTCGGGCGCATAACAAAACCACACGCTCAGCGGGTTGAACACATGGCCCAGCAGGCGTGGCATGGCCAGCAGGCGTATGGCGCCGCCGGTGGGCAGGCCGGCGGCCCGCTGGCGCGCATTGATTTGCGCGTGCAACGGCGTGCCGCTGCCGTCCCCATGGTCGCCTGGGTAAAAACTGAACAGGTTGAAGCGCCCCAGCGAGAACAGCCGCAGCCGTGCGGCGAGTGTCGGCAACTCGTCGATGTCGATCAACAGGTTGTAGACCCGGTAAGCCAGCCGGTGGCGGCGCGGCCGCAGCCGCTGGTGCATCACCGTGCCCACGTACAGGGCCGATGCCTGCTGCTGAGGTTCTGGCTGGATGCCGCTCATGACGTCGTGGCCTCCGAGTGGCCCGTCAGGTGGATGCGGCCGGACTCGTTGGCCACTTGCCAGGGCCGGCGCTGGCCACCCAGGGCTTCGGCCACGGCCAGTCCGGCCTGCAGTCCGTCTTCGTGGAAGCCGGCGCCGAAGTAGGCACCGCAAAACCAGGTGCGCCGCTGGCCCTGCAGTGACCACAGCTGGCGCTGCGCGGCCATGGCGGCGGCGTCAAACAGCGGGTGCTCGTAGACCTCGGTGCGTATCAGGTGCTCGGGCCGGGGCGGCACCGGCGGGTTCAGCGTCAGGAACAGCGGCCCGGCCGCCGGTCCCTGCGGCAGGTGCGGCTGCAGCCGGTTCATCCAGTAGCTGACGGTGGGTGGCGCGCTGCTGCCGCGCTGGGCCAGGTAGTTCCAGCTTGACCAGACGGCGCGGCGAGCCGGCATCAGCGCAGGGTCGCGGTGCAGCACCGCCAGGTTGCGGCTGTAGGCAAAGGCACCCAGCAGCCGGCGCTCCTCGGCAGAGGGCGCATCCAGCAGCGCCAGCGAGCGGTCGGCATGGGTGGCCAGCACCACGTGGTCAAAGCGCTGCGGCCACCAGCCGTCGCGGGTGCGCAGGCGCACGCCCTCGGGCTCGCGGCGCAGTTCCAGCACCGGTTGGTCCAGCCGCAGCTGGCCGGCAAAGGAGCGGCTGAGCCGGTTCACGTACTCACGGCTGCCGCCGGTCACGGTGCGCCAGATGGGCCGGTCGCTGATCTGCAGCAGGCCGTGGTTCTGGCAGAAACGCACAAAGGCTGCCACCGGGTAGCGGCCCACCTGTGCGGCCGGTGCCGACCAGATGGCCGCGGCCATCGGGTACAGGTGGTCGTCGCGCAAGGCGCGGCCATAGCCGCGCTGGTCCAAATAATCATCGAGTGTTTGATCGCCGGCCAAGGGGGCGTCGCGCGGGGCTTCCTTGTAGAAGCGCAACAGCTCTTGCAGCATGGACCAGAAGCGTGGCCGCAGCAGGTTGCGCTTCTGGGCGAACAGGCCGCGCAGGTCGGTGCCGGCGTATTCCAGCGCGCCGTTGTCCAGGCTGACGGCGAACGACATGTCCGACGCGGATGTGGGCACCTCCAGGTGACGGAACAACGCGCTCAGGTTGGGGTAGGCCGGCTCGTTGTAGACGATGAAGCCGGTGTCCACCGGCAGCAGACCGCGCGCATCGGGCACGTCCACTGTGTTGCTGTGGCCGCCTATGCGCGCATCGCTCTCGAACACGGTCAGCTCATGCCGACCGGCCAGCAGCCAGGCCGCGGACAGGCCGGCGATGCCGGTGCCCACCACGGCGATCCGCAGCCGGGGTGGGGTGCCGTCTGCGGTGTGCGCAGGGCTGCTTTGAGGGGTTTGGAGACGGGGCATGCCGGTATATACGCAGCAGGGCTGGCTTTGGATCGCTGGCGGTAACCCTGCATGACGCGGTTGGGTGATCCAGCCCCGGTTTTTGCGCGTATAAACGGCATGGCTACCCTCAAGCCCCTATTCCAAACCCGCAAGCTGATGGACGACACACCGCCCCGCAACCCCCGTGCGCCGGTGTTGACGGTCGTCTCGGTGGCTGGGGAGCCGCCCGCCCGCCCGGACGCCGAGTGGGTGCAGGCCTTGCGCGCGCTGGCCGAGCGGCAGGACCGCGAGGCCTTTGGGCGGCTGTTTGCCCACTTCGCACCGCGCGTCAAGCGCTACCTGATGCAAGGCGGCAGCCCCGAGGCGCAGGCCGAGGATCTGGCGCAGGAGGCGCTGGCCATTGTCTGGCGCAAGGCCGCGCTGTTCGACCCGGCACAGGCCGCGGCCTCGACCTGGATCTTCACCATTGCCCGCAACCTGCGCACCGACGCGCTGCGCCGCCGCCGGGGTGAGGAGCCCGGGGAAGAGAATTTCGACTTTGACCTGCTGGAAGCGCCGCAACCCGCGCTGGACGACGACTTGCACGCCGCCCGCATGGGCGAGCAACTGCGCGGCGCCATGGCCAAACTGCCTCCCGAGCAGGCGCAGGTGCTGCGCCTGTCCTATTACGACGACGAACCGCATGCGCGCATCGCCGCCCAGTTGGGTATTCCGCTGGGCACGGTGAAGTCACGCATGCGTCTGGCGGTCGCGCAATTGCGCCGCCTGCTGGAATGCTGACCATGGACATTCAATACCACCCCGACGACGACCTGTTGCTGGCCCGTGCCAGCGGCAGCCTGGGGCTGGGCCCCCGGCTGGTGCTCGACAGCCACCTGGAACTGTGCCCACACTGCCGTGAGCGTGCCCGCACGCTGGACACACTGGGCGGCGTGCTGCTGGACGAACTGGCGCCGGCAGAGATGGCTGGCGACGCGCTGGCCCGCACGCTGGCGCGCATCGATGCTGCCGAGGCTGACCAGGCCAACACCCGGCGTGTGCTGAAGGTCAGTGCGCCGCCGCCGTTGCCGCAGGGCGCCAGTTGGCCGCGTGCGCTGGTGCCATACAGCGCCACACCCTGGCGCTGGGTCGCCCCAGGCATGCGCTGGAGCCGGGTCGATGTGCCCGGGGCCAATGTGTTCCTGCTGCGCATCGGCGCCGGCAAGTACCTGCCGCAGCACACCCACAACGGCATGGAGCTGACCCAGGTGCTTTATGGCCGTTTCCACGACGGCCGCGCACTGTTTGGCCCGGGTGACCTGGACACCGCCGACGCCGACATCCACCACCAGCCGGTGGTGCAGGACGGCAGCGAGTGCATCTGCCTGGCCTCGCTGGATGGCCGGCTGCGCTTTGACGGTGTCATTGCCCGCGTGTACGGCGCCCTGGTCGGGATGTAGCCCGCAGGGCGATCCAGGCGGCCACCCCTGCCGAGCTGCCGGTGATGCAGGCACCCCAGAGCAGGTCGATCAGCGTGATGTGCCAGGGCCAGCCGCGCAGTGTGGCCTGGTTGGTCAGATCGTAAGTGGCATACGCCAGCAAGCCCAGCAACGCACCACGCAGCGCCGCGTTGGCGGCGCTTTGGATGGACATGGCTGGCAGCACGGCGAAATACACCACGCCCATCACATAGAGCGGGTAGAACAGCGCCACGGCCAGCCAATCCACCTGGCTGGCCATCAGCGGTCCCAGCGCGGGCTGGTACAGGCGTGCACTGGTGGTGCTGAGCCACAGCGCGTCCAGCGCGAGGAAGCAGACCAGGGCGACGGCATAGGCCAGCAGCAGGCGGCGCGGTGAAGTGTTCATGTTGATGTTTCAGGGTGGTACCGGGCCTGGCCCGGCAGGGGAGGAGGGGGCGGACGGATTGGCAGCGGCGGCAGGCAGCCGGTAGCTGAGCATGCGCCCGCCGGCCGCCACCGCATCCAGCGCGATCCAGCGGCCGCTGGCCGCGGCGTACCACAGCGTGATGCGTTGCTTGTCGGTCAGCAGCCGCCAGCCCTTGGCCGCCACTGGCTGGCCCTGCACGTCCACACTGGCGTCGGGCAGCCGCTCCAGGCGCACCGCCTCGGTGCGGCCGGTCTGCGGGTCCACCAGGCGCTGCTGCGTCAGCAGGCGCGGGTTCCAGTAGGCGAAGCCCATCAGGCAGTCGCCGTCAAAGCGCTGGTCCACCTGGATGGGCTTGCCGTCGTCGTCGGTGCTGGCGCGCAACTCGCGCAGGCAGTCGCCCCGCCAGCGCTCGCGTGCATGGTGGCGGTAGCGGTAGACCGTGAAGCCCAGCAGCCGGACGTCAAACTGCGCCCGGCTGTCCACCGTGCGCTCGGCACCCGTACCGGAACCGGGTCCCGTGCCGCTGACGGTGAAGCGGTGCATGCCTATGGGTCGGCCGTCCAGCGTGACGGCAAAATTCCACTCACCCGCTTCTGCTGTCGCCGGTTCGCCCTGCGCCAGGGCCAGGCCAGTCCACAGCAGCGCTGGCGCCAGCAGCCACCTCATGCCAAGGGACCTTGGCGCGGTGGCCAGGGGAAGAAGGCGCTGGTGCGCGCCATGTAGTCGCGGTAGGCCGGGCGGCGCTCGCCAATGTCCTGCTCCAACAGCGCCACGCCCGATACCTTCAGCAGCAGCCAGGTCATCAGCAGCGGCGAGGCCAGGCACCAGGCCACTGTCCAACCGCCCGCTGCGAAGCCCATGCACCCCAGGCCCCACCACATGCAGGCTTCGCCAAAGTAGTTGGGGTGGCGCGACCAGCGCCACAGGCCCTGATCCATCACGGCGCCTTCAGTGCGCGGTTGGCGGCGGAATTGGGCCAGTTGGGCGTCGGCCACGGTTTCAAACAGCAGCCCCATGGCGGCCAGCAGGGCGCCTGCAGCGTCCAGCATACCCAGCGGTCCTGGGTGGGTCAGCGCCGCCAGCACCGGCAGGCCCACGATCCAGGCCAGAAAGGCCTGCAGGCCGAACACGATGTAGACACTCTTGAGGCCGAAGTTGGGCTGGTTGCGCTGGCGCATGGCGGTGTAGCGGCGGTCTTCGCCATGGCCCCAGTTGCGCCATGTCACATGGAGCCCCAAGCGCAGCGCCCAGGCCAGCAGCAGCTCCAGCGCCAAGGCGCCGCGCGTGTCCACAGTCACTGCCCAGGCGTAGGCCAGCGCGGGTGCGGCGATGAACACCGGCCACCAGCGGTCGGCCAGGCTGGCGTCGCGCAACGGCAGGCTGGCCAGCCACACCGGCAGCGCCAGCAGCAGGGCGACCCCCAGGCCGGTGCCGGCGAGTTGCAGCGTGGTCATGCGCGCGGCTCGAACAGGTAATGGCTGACCCACCATTGGGCGCCCTGGTCATGGCCGAACAGCTCAGCCACCGACAGGAAGAACAGCCGCCAGCGCATCCACCAGATGTCGGCCTGCTCAGCGCCGTACACCTGGGTGAACAGCGGCATCAGCGCGTCGCGCTGCGCGTCCATGCGCGCCAGCCAGGCCTCGGCAGTGCGCTGGTAGTGGCGGCCGTCCCAGCGCCAGCGCTGCAGCAGGCGCAGGTCGTCCTGGCACAGCAGCGCCAGGTCGTCGCTGGGCATCATGCCGCCAGAGAAAAAGTGCCGGCTCATCCAGTCGCTGGCGTCGCGGTCCTCAAACGCATACGGGGCCTCGCGGTGCGCGAACACGTGCATGAAGAAGCGTCCGCCGGGCTGCAACCAGCCGGCCACCTTGGCAAACGCCTGCGGCCAGTTGCGCAGGTGCTCGAACATCTCCACCGACACCACGCGGTCAAAGCGGCGCGCAATGCTGAAGTGGTTGAAGTCGCCGGTCAACACCTCCAGGTTGCGCAGGCCGCGCGCGGAAGCTTGCGCCACGATGTGCGCGCGTTGCGAATGCGAGTTGGACAGCGCGGTGATGCGGCTGTTGGGGTAATGCTCGGCCATCCACAGGCTGAGCGAGCCCCAGCCGCAACCCAGCTCCAACACCCGCTGGCCGTCCGCCAGACCGGCGCGCGCGCAGGTCTCGGCGAGCGCGGCGGCCTCGGCCCCGGCCAGTGTGTCCACGCCCTCGGGCCACCAGCAACTGCTGTATTTGCGGTGGGGGCCCAGCACCGCCTCGAAGAAGGCGGCCGGCACTTCGTAGTGCTGTTCGTTGGCTTTCTCGGGCAGCGGGGCCAGCGGTGCCTGGTGCAGCGCATCAAAGAACTGCTGCGTCAGCGCTGCGCCGGCCTCCACGTCGCCATGGCGCATCTCGGCCAGTCGCTGGCGCAACAGCCGGCGTATGCCCACGCGCACTGCCGCATCGGGCACCAGCCCTTGTTCCACCCAATGGATGGCTGTCGAACTTGCCTGTGCGCCCATGGTGCATGCCTTTGGTTAGCCTTGATCCGTGCTTGTACGCAGACGGCAGCCTGCTGGATCATTGGCGGAATCGTGAAACATATTCCTTGACAGGAATATTCCAATTTGAGAATATATTGCCATGTCCGACATTTACGCCGCCATTGCCGACCCCGTGCGCCGCGACATCCTGGGCCTGCTGCGCGGCGGCGAGCACACGGTGGGCGCGCTGGTGGACCGGCTGACACTGGCGCAGCCCAGTGTGTCCAAGCACCTGGGCACGCTGCGCCAGGCTGGCCTGGTGCGCACGCGGGTGGACGGCCCACGGCGTTACTACAGCCTGGACCTGGCGCCGCTGGCCGAGGTGGATGCCTGGCTGAACGAATACCGCGAGTTCTGGGAGCGCCGGCTGGACGCGCTGAACGAGCACCTGAAACGAACCGGCTGAACAGAGGAAAGGCAACACCATGCGTGGCAAGCTTCATTACGGCTGGGTGGTGGTGGCGGTGGGCGCCCTGATCACCTGCACCGCCATGGGCGCGATGATGGCGCTGCCGGTGCTGTTGTCGCCCATAGGGGCGGACACCGGCTGGTCGCGCGCCGGCATCGGCCTGGCCATCACCTTCAATTTCCTGGCCATGGGCACGGCCTCGTTCGTGTGGGGCAGCCTGAGCGACCGGTTGGGCCCGGCGCGCGTGGTGCTGTGCGGTGTGCTGCTGCTGGGGCTGGGCCTGGCCTGGGCCAGCCGCGCGACCAGCCTGCTGGAGTTCCAGATTTCTTATGGTGTGGTGGTGGGTGTGGCCTCGGGCGCTTTCATGGCGCCGCTGATGGCCACCGTCACGCTGTGGTTTGACGAACATCGCGCGCTGGCGGTCGCGCTGGTGTCGGCGGGCATAGGCGTGGCGCCGATGACGGTGTCGCCCATCGCGGCGTGGCTGATCGAGTCCTACGGCTGGCGCCCCACGCTGCAGATGCTGGCCGGCGCCGTGGTGCTGTTGCTGGTGCCGGCGGCGTTGCTGGTGCGCCGGCCACCGGGCTTCGAAGTGGGGGGCGGCGCCCCTGCCAACGGCGGCCCTGGTGATGCTGTCGTCACCGCCAGCCTGGGCGAGCTGACCAAGCAGGCTTTCCGCTCCAAGCCCTTCATCGTGCTGGCGGCCACCTTCTTCGCCTGCTGCGCCACGCATGCCGGCCCCATCATCCACACCGTCAGCTACGCCATAGGTTGCGGCCTGCCCACCATGACAGCCGTCACCATCTACAGCGTCGAGGGCTTCGCCGGCCTGGTGGGCCGGCTGCTGCTGGGCGTGGCGGCGGACCGCTTTGGCGTCAAGCGCATCATCATCATCGGCCTGTTGGTGCAGGCACTGGCGGCCGGCGCCTACGCGGCGGTGTCGCGGCTGGGCGAGTTTTATGCGGTGGCCTTCATCTTCGGCCTGGCCTATGGCGGTGTGATGCCGCTGTATGCTGCGCTGGTGCGTTCGTACTTTGACCCCCGCATCATGGGCAGCGTGCTCGGTGGCCTGAGCATGATCTCCAGCCTGGGCATGGCCCTGGGGCCGGCCGCGGGCGGCTGGATCTACGACAACTGGCACACCTACAGCTGGATGTACCTGGGCTCGCTGGCGGTCGGGCTGGGCGCGGCGGCCATCGCGCTGGCGCTGCCGCGCGTGGTCCGTCATGGCGACAGTGGCGGTGCTGATGGCACTGGCCCCTCGGCGCAGCCCGCATGAGCCTGGCCGTGCAAGCGAGGGTGTCATGAGCAGCGCGCTGGAGCAGGCGGGCCAGCATTTCCAGCACGGCGTGCAGGCCGCCGAGGCCGGGCGCCTGGATGAAGCGTTGCACAGCTTCGAGGCCGCGCTGGCGCTGGCGCCGGGCCGGCCTTCGGTGCTGGTCAACCTGGGCATCACCTTGTTCCGCCTGGGCTGGCATACAGAGGCGCGGCCAGTGCTGCGGCAGGCTGCGGAGGTTGACGCCGCCAGTGCCGATGCCTGGGCCTACCTGGGGCTGACCGAGGAAGCCTTGGGGCAATGGCAGCCAGCGGTGGACGCACTGCGCCATGCGCTGGACAGGGCGCCGGCGCAGGCCGGATTGTGGTTGTCGCTGGCGCGTTGCCTGCTGCAGCTCGACCAGGTGGCGCAGGCCTTGCAGGCGTTTGACCAGGCGGTCACCGTCGGCCCCGGGTTGGCCTCAGCCTGGAGCGAGCGCGGCAGCCTGCTGCGCGAACTGGGCCGCCTGCCCGAAGCCGCCCAAAGCTTTGAGCAAGCGCTGGCGCTGGGCGCTGACCCGGCGCTGCATGCCTACTACCTGTCTTCGGTGCGCGGCCACGGCGCCCCGGCCAAGCCACCGCGCCAGTATGTGGAAACCTTGTTCGACAGCTATGCGGACGACTTTCAGCAGCACCTGGTGGGCCAGTTGCGCTACCAGGCACACGAGACGTTGGTGCGCCCGCTGCTGCAGATGGGCAAGCGCTACGCCTCTGTGCTGGACCTGGGCTGCGGCTCCGGCCTGTGCGGCCAATTGATCACGCCTTGCGCCGACGCCGTGGACGGCGTGGACCTGTCGCAGGCCATGCTGGCGCAGGCCCGCCGCTCGGGCGTGTACCGCGCGCTGGTGCATGCCGATATCGCTGCCTACCTGGCGCAGGCGCAGCGCAGCGACGACCTGGTGCTGGCCGCCGACGTTTTCATCTACGTTGGCGAGTTGGCAGACACCTTTGCCGCCGTGCGCCGCCTGCTGCGGCCCGGCGGCTGCTTTGCCTTTTCGGTTGAACTGGCAGACGGCGACCCCGGTGTGCAGCTGCGGCCCAGCCTGCGCTACGCGCATTCACAGGCCTATGTGCAAGGCCTGGCGCAGGCGCATGGCTTCGCGGTCAGTGCGCTGCTCACTGCGCCCCTGCGTTACGAGCAGGGCGTGGCGGTGCAGGGGCTGTATGTGTATTTGAATTAGGCGCGCGTCCAGTCCATCAGCCAGTTTTCTTCCCAGCTCTTGCCGTTGTCGCGCGACACCGCCTGGTACCAGCGGCAACTCTTGGGCGTGATGCGGTCCCACACGCCGCGCACGATGGTGGGCTTGCCCGCATCCTCCTCGTCCGAATCCCAGGTGCCCACGCCGTTGACAAAGCTGCCCCAGGCGGGTGGCGGCGTCAACACGCCGCTTTTGCCGTTGACCCAGTGGTCGGCCCACAGCTTCTTGTCCACGTCCAGCAGCCGCAGGCCCATGCCGCTGAACTTGCGCGCCGGGATGCGCAGTTCCTCCACGCTGGCGACGCCGGCCAGGATGCCGCGCACCGTGGCTTCGCCGTCAAACGTGTCCCAGGCGCCGTTCTTGCGCTGGCGGTTCTTGATCTTCCAGTCGCCTGTCAGAAAGTCGAAGTCGCCCGGCTTGCCGGTGGCGGCGGGCTTGGCGGCTGCAGCGCCGGCTGGGGCCGCGCCCAAGGCGCCACCGCCCGCCAGGCCTGCGGCTGCGGCTTGCAACAGGATTCTGCGCTGGGCGTTGGAGGCAAGTGTGGGCATGTGGGGCTCCGGGTGGTTGTTGGGTGGGGGCAATGTAAAGCTGAAATAGGGCAATCTGCGTCCTGTATCGCACCAGCCTGAAACGCCTATAGTGGCGGCTGACCTCTTCAGGACTGCTGCATGCCTCAAGCCACCATGAAACGCTACTGCCAGGTGACCGACCTGGCCGATGCCGAAGAACTGTTGACCGGCATACGCCGCCACATCCACCAGAACCCCGAGCTGTCGTTCAAGGAGGCGGCCACCGCCGAGCTGGTGGCCAAATACCTCGACGAGTGGGGCTACGAGGTGACGCGCAACGTCGGCGGTCACGGCGTGGTGGGCCGCATGCAGGTGGGCGGAGGCGCGCGCAGCGTGGCCGTGCGTGCCGACATGGACGCGCTGCCCATCCTGGAAGAAACGGCTGTGCCGCACGCCAGCCGCAATGCCGGTGTGATGCACGCCTGCGGCCACGATGGCCACACCACCATGCTGCTGGGCGCGGCGCGCCAGCTGGCCAAGACGCGCAACTTCAGCGGCACGCTGAACCTGGTGTTCCAGCCGGCCGAAGAAGCCGGCCGCAACAGCGGCGCGCAGCAGATGATTGACGATGGCCTGTTTGAGCGCTTCCCCTGCGACGCCATCTTCGGCATGCACAACAACCCGGGCGAGCCGGTGGGCACGTTCCTGTTTGGCAGCGGACCCTTCATGTCGGCCAGCGACCAGGTCCACATCACCATCCACGGCAAGGGTGGCCATGCCGCGCGTCCGCACCAGACGGTGGACCCGATACTGATCGCCGGCAGCCTGGTGATGGCGCTGCAAAGCGTGGTGGCGCGCAACGTGGCACCCACCGACACGGCGGTGGTCACCGTGGGCGTGCTCAACGCCGGTTTTGCCGCCAACGTGATCCCCGACAGCGCGCGCATGAGCCTGAGCGTGCGCTCCTTCAGCCATGCGGTGCGCGAGCTGCTGCAGCGGCGCATCACCGACCTCGTCACCGCGCATGTGCAGGGTTATGGCGGCACGGTGGAGATCGACTACGTGCGCGGCACGCCGGTGCTGGTCAACACCGAGGTCGAGACCGCCTTTGCACTGGGCGTGGCGCAGGAACTGGTGGGCGCGCAGCGGGTGATGCACCCGTACGGCCCCGTCACCGGCAGCGAGGACTTTGCCTATTACCTGTTGCACAAGCCCGGCTGCTTCCTGCGCCTGGGCAATGGCGAGGGCTCGGCCATGCTGCACAACCCGAAGTTCGACTTTGCCGATGGCAACCTGACCATTGGCGCGGCGTACTGGACGCGGCTGGTGGAGACCTACCTGCCGGCCTAGTGGGCGGCTGTGCAGGCCCTGAACCGTTCAGGCCCGGGCGGGTTCAGTGCGCGCGGGCGTGCCTGCGGCGCGTCCATGCTGCGGCGGCCAGGGCGCTGCCCAGCAACAGCAGATCCGAAGGCTCGGGCACATCCGTGGGCGGTTCTACCAGGGCCGTGAAGAGCACCTGGGGCGAGGTTTCCGAGTCACAGATGGCATAGTCGAGGTCAAAGGGGCAGCCGAAGACCGGATCGCCCTGCTGGTTGGTGTTGATGGCGCTGGCACGCAGCAGCGCCATGTCGCCCTCGATGGACAAGCCATAGCGGTAGAAGGCATAGCCCGGGTCGACCGGTCCGCCCAGCGTCCCCTGGGGCCGGGCCCAGTTTTCGCTGAACGTGCCACCCCAGTCACCGCCGGCGCTGTCGTAGTGTTGCAGCGAGGTGAAAATGCCGGCGAGGGTGCCGTCCGTGATGATCAGGTCATCCAGGTGCAGGCGCAGCGTGGGCGACATGAAATCCAGCAGCTCGTATTTGTTCTTGTCCGTGAGGTCGTACAGCTTGACGTAGCCGCTGACCATGTGGGCGCTCTGGCACTGGGCGTTGTCCAGGCTGGCGGCGCTCAAGGCCAGGCAGTCGTCGGGCATGTCGATGCGCACCTCGCCCATCCAGCCCAGCCCCGTGAAGCCATGGCCAAACGCCGGGTCATAGGTGCCCACGATGATGCCCGCCTGCGCGGGAACAAGCGTGCTCAAGGCCAGCCAGCAACCGGCGGCGGCAAGCAGTTTCTGGAGTCGTGAATGCATCGCGTGCTGTCCCAACGTGACGGATTGGTCCCTACCGGGGCGATAAGCACAATTCAAGCCACAAACATCATAATATGTAAAGCGTTGACGACAAATGGCTTTTTCGATCCCCGCCGGTGTGTTGGGCCGGGTCGCGGCTGCCACCGTCAAATTTCCCGACACCTGTGATATGCCCATGACCCTCGACGCAGTTGATGACACCGCGGCCCTGTCTGTGGGCACGCAGGTGGGGGATTTTGAAATCATCGCCGTCCTGGCCAGCAGTGTGTGCGGCCCTACCTACCTGGCCATCGACCAGGCGCTGTGCCGGCTGGCGGCATTGCAGGAGTTCGCGCCCCCGAAGCTGGCGGCGCGGGGCACGCAAGGGCAGGTCGAACCGAGATCCGGGCACGCTGCTGCGATCCCTTCTGGCGCTTTCGAGGCGGCGTTGGCGCGTTTCATGCGGCATGCCGAGTTGCTGGCCACGCTGGACCATCCGGCATTGGTCAAGGTCTACCGCGTGTTCCAGGTTCAGGGCACCGCCTATGCCGCCATGCCGTTTGCGATGGCCCGGACGTGGCAGGAAAGCCTGGACGACCTGGGTCACCCGCCAGACCCAGCCTGGCTGCGCCAACGGCTGGCGCCGCTGAGTCACGCGCTGGCCTGTCTGCATGCGCAGCAGCTTCACGGCTGCGCGCTGTCGCCGGCTGCACTGCTGGTGCAACCGGGCAAGCCGTTCGCACAGTTCATGGGGCTGTGGCCGGGTGACGGGGACGCCGCGGCGGACATCCAGGCGCTGGACGCGCTGGCCGGCCAGGCGATGCCAAGGCCGCTGCCCCAGGCGCAGCCCGCATCCGTCGCACAATGGCGCTCGGCGCTGGGTTTTGCCGAGGCGGATGGCGGCAGCCTGGCGCCAGCCGTGGCCAGCCACACGGGCGCAGCCGCCGAGCCGGTGCGTGACAACCTGCCGCAGCACGCCACGGCCTTGCTCGGCCGCGAACAGGAAACGCTGTCCGTGCGCGCCCATCTGGCGCGTGCGCGGCTGGTCACGTTGACCGGCATCGGCGGCGTGGGCAAGACGCGGCTGGCGCTGCAGGTGGGCCAGGACAGCCTGGGCGCGTTCACCGATGGCGTGTGGTTCCTCGACCTGTCCTCGGTGCGCGACCCGCAGCGGGTGGTGCCCCAGGCGGCGCAGGTGCTGGGCGTGCGCGAGGTGCCGGGCCAGACGCTGGTGCAGGCTCTGCTGGCCTTCTTCAAGGGCAGGTACCTGCTGCTGATCGTCGACAACTGCGAGCATCTGATTGCTGCCGCCTCCAGCTTCATCAACCAGGCGGTGCGAGGCTCGCCGGGCCTGCGCGTGCTGGCCTCCAGCCGGGAGGCCCTGCGTGTGCCCGGGGAGGTGGCTTATCCTGTGCTGCCGCTGCCCGTGCCCGACAGCGGTGCAGCGCTGGATGCCCTGCAGGCCTGCAGTTCGGTGCGCCTGTTCGTGGCGCGCGCGCAGGACTACCGCCACAGCTTTCGCCTGACGGAAGACAACCGGCACACCGTTGCCGAACTGGTGCGCCGGCTCGAAGGCATTCCGCTGGCGCTGGAGCTGGCGGCGGCGCGCGTGCGCACCCTCAGCGTGGCCGATATCAACCGCCGGCTGCAAGACCGCTTCCAGCTGCTGACGCGCGGCCCCCACGTGCTGCATGCGCGGCAGCAGACGCTGCGCGCCACCGTGGACTGGTCGTATGAGCTGCTGCACGACGACGAAAAGACGCTGCTCAGCCGCTTGGGCGTCTTCGTCGGCGGTTTGGACCTGGAGGCGGCCGAAGCGGTGTGCGGCACCGCGCCGCTGGACCCCGCTGACGTGATGGATCTGCTGCGCCTGCTGGTTGACAAGTCGCTGGTGATGCTGGATGAGCGCGATGGTGGTACCCGCTACCAGCTGCTGGAGACGCTGCGCGACTATGCATTGGAGAAGCTGCGCGACAGCGGCGGCAGCGAGCCGGTGGCGGCGGCGCACGGCATGCACTACTTTGCGCTGGCCAAGCAGTTGCGCGATGGCCTGCAGGGCAAGGACCAGGGCGAATGGGTACGACGCGGCGAGGCAGACCTCGACAACCTGCGCGCCGCGATGGCGCTGGCATTGGCTGGCGGCATAGACCCCTTCATCAGCGTCAAGATGGCTGTGGCGCTGCAGGGCTTCTGGGGCTTGCGCGGCTACATGACGGAAGGCCGCGCACTGGTGCGCCAGGCGCTGGCGCGCCCCGACGTGCAGGCCGACCCGATGCCCTATGCCCATGCGCTGTATGTGGGCGCTGCGCTGGCGCTGATGCAGGGCGATCTGGATGCCGCGCACGACCAGTTGGTCACCTGCCTGGCGTTGCGCCGCGCGCTGGGCAACCCGGCCGACATCGCCGCCACGCTGTCCACGCTGGCGCACGCGCACATCCACGACACCGTGCAGGCCAGGGCCTGGGCCAACGAGGCGCTGGAGCTGTTGCGGGCGCTGGGCATCAAGCAGCACCAAGCCATCGTGCTGCAGGACCTGGGTCGCATCGCGCAGTTCGACGGCGACCTGGCGCTGGCGCGTGACCACTTCATGCAATCGCTGGCCCTGGCCAGGCAGGTGCGGCACCCTGAAACCGAGGCCGAGTGCGAACGCTTGCTGGGTGAGCTGGCCCTCGAACTGGAAGACCTGACCGCCGCGCAGCAGCACTTGCAAAAATCACGTCAGGTTTGCACGGCCGCTGGCGACATGCGCGGCGAGGCCAGCGCGCGGCTGTGGCTTGGCAAACTGGCCATGGCATCGGGGGACCAGCCCACGGCGGCCGGCCATCTGGCCGCGGCGCTGCAGTTTTTCCAGTCCCACGAGATGCGCGCCGAGTGGCTGGACTGCCTGGCCGCCATCGCCGCACTGGGCGCGCGGCGGCCGGACACAGCCCAGGCCCTGCAACTGCTGCGCGCGGTGGAGGCGCTGGTTCAGCAGTTGCGGCTGGTGCGCCCGCAGCGGGAGGTGGCGTGCAATGCGCGGCTGCTGCAGGCGCTGGCTGGAGGGCAGGCCACCGGTGCCGCCCCTGTGGCCGAACCCTGGAACCTGACGGCCGCCACTGCGGTGGCACTGCAGATGGCCACCGCCTGATAGGCCCAACCGGCCACGCGGGCTGGACGTGCAGCTTGCTCCGTACAATGGCGTTCCCCTGTTAGCCGAGGCCACGATGCGTCCCTTTTCCTCTTTGTTGCTGACCCTTTGCGCGCTGTGCTGTGCCGCCAGCACCCACGCCGCCAACCCCACCCCCAGCGAACCCGCGCAAAAGGCCGCCCGCCATGCGCTGGCCACCTACCAGACCGAGGTGGTTGGCACGCTGGCGCGCATGGTGGCCTTCAACACCGTGGCCACCAGCAAGGTGGCGTTCGAGGCCAACCCACAGTTCATCGGTTTCAAGAAGGTCATCAAGGACGAGGCCGAGCGCCTGGGCCTGGACTTTGCCGACCATGGCTATGTGCTGGTGGTGGGGCTGGGCAAGGGCACGGATCGTCTGGGCATCATCACCCACGGTGATGTGCAACCGGTGGACCCCAGCAAGTGGGCCAAGTCGCCGTTCGAGCTGGACAGCACCAGTGAGCCCGGCAAGCTGCTGGGCCGCGGCACCGAGGACGACAAAGGGCCCATCGCCACCGCGTTGTATGCGATGAAGGCGATCAAGGACCAGGCGATTCCGCTGAAAAAGCGCATCGAACTGTACATCTACCTGGCCGAGGAATCCGACTGGAAGCATCTGGAAGAATTCCTGAAGACGCACCCGGCCCCGGGCATGAACATCACGCTGGACGCCGAATACCCGGTGGTCACGGCCGAGAAGGGCTACAACACCATCAGCGTCACCTTCCCCAAGCAGGCACTGGTGCCGCCGGCCGGCACACCGTATGTGGCCGAGTTTGCCGGCGGCTTCTTCGGCAGCCAGATTCCCGAGGATGCCAAGGCCACCATTGCCAATGCCACCCCGGCGCTGGAGGCGCAGATCAAAGCCCGCGGCGCGCAGCAAAAGGGCATGCGCTACGAGTTCGCTTGGGCTGGCAGCAGCCTGCGCATCACCGCGCGTGGCGTGTCAGCCCACTCCAGCAAGCCCGAGGATGGCGTCAACGCCATCGCCATGCTGGCCGATGCGCTGGCCGTCACCCGCTGGCCGGCCACCACCGCCGGCGCGTTGGTCAACTTCACCAATGACATGATTGGCACCGGCCTGTATGCCGAGAAGTTCGGCGCCATCGCCTACAAAGACGCCTTCATGGGCCCGATGAGCTTCGCGCCCACGGTGATACGCCAGCCGGCCGAAGGCCTGCAGCTCAACATCAACGCCCGCCGCCCGCAGGGCAAGCCCCAACAGCAACTGCGCGACGAGATCAACGCCGCGCTTGCCGCCTGGCAGGCCCGCGCCGATGGCGGCGTGGTGAAGCTGGCCGATATCAAGCTGGTCATCACCGACGCCTGGGTGCAGAAGTCCGCCCCGCAGGTGGACACGCTGCTGGGCGTGTTCTCTCACTACACCGGCATCAAGGACGCCAAGCCGGTGTCGATTGGCGGCAGCACCAACTCGCGCCTGTTTCCGCACGCGGTCAGCTTCGGCCCCAGCATGCCGGGCGAGGTGTACACCGGGCATTCGGAACATGAATTCATCAGCACCAAGCAGTTGCTGTTGAACCTGCAGATGTACACGGCTGTGCTGGTGGAGCTGGCGCGCTGAGGCGCAGGCAGGTCCACACCCATGGCCGCCTCCCACGCCGCCGCGCTGAAAAAGCTCAAGGCCTTTGGCCTGTCGCTGCCCGGCACCCAGCCCAAAAGCCCCTGGCCCGGGCATGAGGACGTGGCCGTCAACGACAAGACCTTCGCTTACCTGGGCACACATGATGGTGGGTTGACCGTGTCCGCCAAGCTGCCGGTCAACGGCCCTGCCGTGCTGGCGGCGCTGCCGCAGGCCAAGCCCACCGCCTACGGCCTGGGCAAGAGCGGTTGGGTGACGGTGGCCTTTGCGCCCGGCGCGGTGGTGCCCTTGGACACCGTGATGCGCTGGATGATGGAGAGTTACCGCGCCCAGGCGCCCAAGCGTCTGCTGAAGGCACTGGAAGAAGCGCAGCCCTGGGTCAAGGCGGGCGAGTTGCCGGACCCGAAACGCCGTTGACAGCTGCCGGCGCGCCTTACTTGCCTGGCGTGCCCGACTGCATCTCGTTCAGCACCTTCCGGGCATTGTCATTGGTCGGGTCCAGCACCAGCGATTTTTCATAGCTGGCCTTCGCCGCGTCACGCTGGCCAGCCTTCAACTGCGCTTCTCCCAGGCTGTCGTGCACATTGCCCGAGTTGGGGAACAGCGCCACCGCCCAATGCAACACGGCCAGCGCCTCGGGCAGCTTGTCCTTGCCCATGTAGCGGTAGCCCAGGCCATTGAGCTGCGATTCAGACACGTAGGCGTCGCCAAACTTGTTGGCCTGCAACACCTTGAAGCGCTGCTGGGCCGCTTCCAGGCTTTCGGCGTCGATGACGTCACCCAGCACGTCGGCCAGGCTGGACGGCTTGACGTCCAGCAGCTCGACATCGAAGCGCAGTGTGGAGTTCGGCGGAATGGGGCCGCGCTGCTTCTCGCCATAGGCCAGTTGCGGCGGGATGATGAAGGTGGCCTTGTCACCCACGCGCAATTGCGCAAAGCCTTCGTCCCAGCCCTTGATGACCTGCTTGCGCCCCAACGTGAAGGCGAACGGCTGGTTGCGCTTGTAGGAGCTGTCGAACTCCTTGCCGTCCTGCAGCGTGCCACGGTAGTGCGCGATGACCACCTGGCCCGGCTGCGGCTGCAGGCCGCTGCCGCGCAGGGTGACGCCGATCTGCAAGCCAGAGGCGAAGGAGGTCAGACCCACCGGCGCGGGCGGTGCCACGGCCAGTGTTTGAGCCTGCACAGGCCCAATGGTCAGGGCCAGCAGCAGGGTTGCGAGGGGAGCGAAAGCCGTGCGTTGTGTCATGGTGTTGGAAAGGACTGCTGCAAATGATAGACCAAGCCACGCGCACCAGCGGCGTCGACTGCCACGGACCTGTCACGCCAGCGGCTTCTGCGACACTTGATCCATGGCGGCGACGACTTCCCGGTGTTTTGAACGCATCACACGAGGCCTGATGCTGGGCCTCGCGCTGTGCACTCAGCAAGCACTGGCCGCCGATCCACCTTGGGTCGCCGACCTGGGTGAGGGCCGCTACCAGAACCCGGTGCTGTTTGCCGACTATTCCGACCCCGACGCCATCCGCGTGGCCGACACCTACTACCTGACGGCCTCCAGTTTCAACAGCGCGCCCGGCTTGCCGTTGCTGACGTCCAAAGACCTGGTGAACTGGACACTGGTAGGCCATGCGCTGCCGCGCCTGGTGCCCGAGGCGCATTTCCGCGTGCCGCGCCACGGCGAGGGCGTGTGGGCGCCGTGCCTGCGTTACCACGACGGCCAATTCTGGATCTTCTACCCCGATCCGGATTTTGGCATCTACGTCATCACCGCCGCGCGCTTTGAAGGCCCGTGGAGCGCGCCGCACCTGCTGCTGCCGGGCAAGGGCATCATCGACCCCACGCCGCTGTGGGACGACGACGGCAAAGCCTACCTGTTGCACGCCTGGGCCAAGAGCCGCGCGGGCATCAACAACCTGCTGACGCTGCGCCGCATGTCGCCCGACGGGCGCCGGCTGCTGGACCTGCAGGGACAAACCGTCATCGACGGCAACAAACTGCCTGGCTACCGCACGCTGGAAGGCCCTAAGCTGTACAAGCACCAGGGCTGGTACTACGTGTTGGCGCCGGCTGGCGGCGTGGAGGAGGGCTGGCAAGCGGTGTTCCGGGCCCGCAGCATCGAAGGCCCGTATGAGGAGCGCATCGTGCTGGAGCAAGGCGACACGCCCACCAACGGGCCGCACCAGGGCGCCTGGGTGCGCGCGCAAGACGGCAGCGACTGGTTCCTGCATTTCCAGGACCGCCAGGCCTATGGTCGCCTGGTGCACCTGCAGCCCATGGCCTGGCAGGACGGCTGGCCGCTGATGGGCCAGCCCGGCACCCGGCCGGGCACCGGCAACCCGGTGCCCAGTTGGCGCAAACCGGTGGCGGGCCAGCCCGTCGTGGTGCCGGCCACCGGTGATGAATTCGAGGCGCCTCAGTTGGGTCTGCAATGGCAGTGGAACGCCAACCCCGGCCCGGCCTGGTATTCGCTGAGCGAGCGCCCCGGCTGGCTGCGCCTGCACACGCAAGCGGTGCCGGAGGCGCGCGGCCAGCTGCGCCTGGCGCCCAACATCCTCAGTCAGAAGCTGCCGGGGCCGGCCTTCACCGTGGACGTGCGCCTGTCCGTGGCAAACGCCACCGAGGGCGATCGCTCAGGCCTGGTGCTGAACGCGTTGAGCCCGGCCTGGCTGGGCCTGCGCCGTCAGGGTGGGCAGCATCAGCTGGTGTATGCCAGCTGCGTGGCCGCCGCTGGGCGGTGCGAGGAACAGGCCGCAGTGTTGCTGGCCGACGCGCCGCCCACGGTGGATTTGCGCCTGCGGGTGCAGGCAGTGAAAGAGGGCGCCCAGGTGCAGTTTTTCTACAGTGTGCAGCCTGGTGCTGTCGTGCCGGCGGCGCCCGCGTTCACGGCCAGCAAAGGCCGCTGGGTGGGCGCGCAGATGGGGCTGTTCAGCGTGGGTGACACCCCTGGTGCCGGTTTTGCGGATGTGGATTACTTTCGCGTTACACATTGAATGTTTCACGCTTGCGCCGACTGCCCCGTCTATCGGTGTAAGCGGCAGGCCGCTGGGCGCGAAATCTTGTTATAACGCGGCAAGACAAACAAAAAACGGGCAGCACCCTTCTTCCAAGAGCTTGGGACATGACCCCTCAGAACCGGGCGAGACGTCATCATTTGCGCGTGTGGCTGTGGGTCACGGCCGCGGTGTTGCTGCTGTCGCTGCTGGCCCTGGTCGCTGCTGCCGTGCGCTTCACGCGTTACGCCGAGCGAGCCGATCTGGAGGCCGCGCGCCAGGCTGAACTCGAGACCAGCGTGCGCCAGCTCCGGGCCGTGCTGCTGCGCCTGGGTGAAGCCGAGACCAGCCAGCGCGGCTACCTGCTGACCGGCCAGCGGGACTACCTGGTGCCATACACCCAGGCCGTGGCACAGATGCCGGCCTTGCTGCAAGGCCTGGACCGCATTCCCGTGGCTGCGGACAAGCTGGCTGGCCGTGCTCAGAGCGTCACCCGGCTGGTGCACCTGAAGTTCGACGAGATGGCTGAGACCCTGCGCCTGCACGACGACGGCCAGCGCGACGCGGCCTTGCGGCTGGTACAGACCGGTACCGGGCGAAGCTTCATGGATGGTGCCCGCAAGGAGTTGGTGTCCCTGCTGGAGCTGGTGCGCGAAGACCGCGATGCCGCCTCCGCCGAGCTGTTGCGCGACAACGCCAGCGCGCGCCAGTCCGCGGTGTGGACCGTTGCGGTGATGAGCGGCTGCGTGCTGCTGGCGGCCTTGCTGCTGGCGCTGCTGGGGCGCGCGCAGCGCCGCCTGGTGGATGACTTGTCCGACAGCGAGCGTCGCCACCGCAACCTGGTGGAAGAGCAGCAGGAACTGGTGTCGCTGGCCGCTGCCGATGGCCGGCTGCTCTATGTCAACCCGGCCTACGCGCGCCACTACCACCGCAGTGTGGAGCAGATGCTGGGCGACAACCTGTTCGACCACGTCGCGCCGGGCGATCTGGAGGCCGTGCGCCGGCATGTCCAGGCCGTGCTGGACAGTGGCGAGCCCGCGCACACCGAGAACCGCATCGTGACCCCCGACGGCAGCGAGCGCTGGCTGGCCTGGACCAACACCATGCAGAAAGACAGCGCCGGCCGGCGGCAGCTGCATTCCGTGGGCCGTGACATCACGCGCCGCAAACACGTAGAGGAGGCGCTGAAGGCCAGCGAGGCCTTCCTGACGCGCACAGGCAGGTTGGCGGGTGTCGGCGGTTGGGAGGTGGACCTGGCCACCAGCCAGGTGCGCTGGTCCGAGCAGGTCGAGCGCACCCTGGAGGCGCCGCCCGGCTTTGTGCCCCAGCTGGACAGCGTCATCGCCTTCTTCGCCCCGGACGTGCGACCGCGGATCGAGGAGGCGGTTCGCCTCAGCCGCGAGCAGGGCCTGGGCTTTGACCTGGAGTTGCCCCTGGTCACCGCCAGCGGGCGCTCGGCCTGCGTGCGTTCGGTGGGCGAGGTGGAGCGCGACGCCCAGGGCCAGCCGGTGCGCCTGGTGGGCGCGCTGCAGGACATCACCGAACGCAAGGCGCTGGAAACCCGCCTGCGTGAACTGACTGACATCCTGGAACACACACCCGACTTCATTGTGCAGACCGACTGGAAGGGCCGGGTGCAGTACATGAACCCGGCGGCGCGCCGTTCGCTGGGATTTGGCGCCGATGAGCCGCTGGATGCGCACAGCTTCACCGCATTCAACACGCCGCAGACCAATGAGCGCTACGCCACGGAGATCATGCCCGCCGTCAAGCGCGACGGCGTGTGGGTGGGTGAAACCACGGTGCTCCGCGCCGGTGGCGAGGTGCTGCAGGTCAGCCACACGGTGATCGCCCACCGGGATGCCGATGGACGGGCCCTGCGCTATTCGGCGGTGATGCGCGACATCAGCCGGCAGGTGGCCGACCGCCAGGCGCTGCGCCGGCAGACCGCTACGCTGGGGGCGGTGGTGGAGGCCATCCCGGCCATGGTGGCGGTGTTCGACGCCGAGCTGAACTACCGACTGGTCAACCGCGCCTTCGAGCGCTGGCGTGGTCTGGACCGCACCGTGCTGACCGGGCACAACGTGGCCGAGTTCATGGAGCCGGCCGAGTACGCCAGCAGCGAGCCCTGGGCGCGGCGCGCGCTGGCCGGCGAAACCGTGCAGTATGAGAAGGACTACACCGAGGCCGGCCACGAACGCCACATCAACGTCAGCTACGTGCCGTTGCGGCTGGACGACGGCACGGTGGACGGCATGATAGGTGTGGCCCAGGACATCACCCTGCACCGACAGGAGACGCGCCGCCTGCTGAACATGGCCGAGCACGACCCGCTGACCGGCGTGCTCAACCGCGCCGGCTTTCACCAGATGCTGTCCAAGACCTGCGGCAACGGCGAGGCGGCCGGCCTGGCCCTGCTGTACATCGACCTGGACCGCTTCAAGCCTGTCAACGACAACCATGGCCACCCGGTGGGCGACGTGCTGCTGCAGCAGTTTGCGCAGCGCCTGCAAGGGCTGGTGCGTCCCAGCGACGCGGTGGCGCGCCTGGGGGGCGACGAGTTTGCCATCGTTCTCAGTGGCCTGCGCAGCCGCGGCAACGCCGACGCGGTGGCCGACAAGGTGGTGGAGGCGGCACGCGCGCCGTTTCAGGTCGGCGAGTTGATGCTGGAGATTGGGGCCAGCGTGGGCGTGGCCTTTGATGCCTCTGACGCACACGGTTGGAAAGGGCTGGTGCAGCGCGCCGACGCGGCGGTGTACCAGGCCAAGGCGGCGGGGCGCGGGCGGCGCGTTTAGCGCTGTGCCGACACGGCTTCAGCCGCCGTCTTCACCCAGCAGTTCGCCCACCGGCTTGAGCCCCTCGACCCGGTCGCACACCGCCTTCACCACCATCAGGATGGGCAGGCCCAGCAGCAGCCCCCAGGGCCCCCACAGCCAGCCCCAGATCAGCACGCCCATGAACACGGCCAGCGGGTTCATCTTGCCGGCGCGGCTGCTCAGCCACGGCGTCAGCACCATGCTCTCGGCCGTGTGGATCAGCACCGAGACGCCGGCCACCAGCAGGCCCATCTGCAGGCTGCCAAATTGCATGAACGCCACCAGCGCCGAGCCGCCCGCCAGCAGCGCGCCGCCCACATACGGCACCAGGTCCAGCACGCCGGCGGCCAGTCCCCACATGCCGGCGTTTTCCACCCCCAGCAGCCAGAAGCACAGCCAGGTGGCCAGACCCACCAGCACGCAGGTCACCAGCTGCACCAGCAGGTAGCGGCGTACGGTGTCGTTCACCTCGTTGAGGGTCTCCAGCGTGATGCGCTTGTGCGTCAAGGTGGGGCCGGCCAGCTTGACCAGCTTGCGCCGGAAGCTGTCCCCAGAGGCCAGCAGGAAAAAACTCAGCAGCGCCACCGCAGTCAGCTGGGTGGCGAAAGCCACCAGGCCCAGCGTGCCGGTCCAGATGTAGTCCTTGATGGCGAAGCGCGGCTTTTCCACCACCACACGCTGCACACCACGTGTGACGGTGGGGGCCGTGCCGCCTGCGGCGGTTTCTTCGGCCACCCGCTCCAGCTGGTTCGCGGCTTTTTGCATCGTGTTCAGCGGGCTGTCACGCTGGCTTTGCGTTGCGCGCACCGCCTCGCCCAGTTTCTCGGCGGCGCGCGGCAGATTGTCCATCAGGCGGGCGGCGTCGTCGCTGAAGGCGTACGCCACCCAACCAATGCCGCCCATGAGGCCCAGCAGCAGGGCGGCAGCTCCCACGAGGCGCGGCAAGTGGTGCGCCTGCAGCCAGTCCACCACCGGCGTCAGTGCGTAGCTGATCAACACGGCCACCAGGATGGGAATGATGATGGGCGCCGCCCAGTGCAGCGCATAGATGCTGGCCAGCACCGCCAGCAGCACCAGCGGGGTTTTCAGGGCATTGGCCGGGTGCGGGGGCGCAGGGTGCAGGTTGCCGGCTTGCGGCGGTGCGCCCGGCCGCCAGGGGTTGGATAAGCGCATCAGGTTTTCCTCGGGTGCTGGCTGAATCTTGCGGCCTGTGCGCTGGCAAGCGTGTAGGACGGCGCTGCGAGACTTTGTAGGACAGCCGGCGGCGTGTCAGCCGTGTACCTATGTCGGGCAGCGCACAGTCAGCGGGCTCTGCGACCAGGAAGATGTTCTCCAACACACCCCAAGCACAACCGGAGCACCCCTATGGACACCACCGATCTGCGCCCGCTTGCCATCGTCACCGGCGCTTCTTCAGGCATCGGCTTTCAGCTGGCGCAGTGCTGCGCCCACGGCGGCTTCGATCTGTTGATTGCCGCCGATGAGCCCGATGTGGAGGAGGCCGCCATCCTGCTGCGCGGTCTTGGCGTGGACGTCAGCACCGTGCAGTGCGACCTGGCCCGCCGCGACGGCGTCGAGCAGCTGTGCCGCAAGCTCGATGGCCGGCCGGTGGCCGCCTTGTTGGCCAATGCCGGCCATGGCCTGGGTGGTGCCTTTCTGGACCAGGAGTACAACGATGCCCAGCATGTGGTGGACACCAACATCAGTGGCACGATTTACCTGGTGCACACGGTAGGGCGCATCATGCGCGCGCAAAAGCGCGGCCGCATCCTGATCACCGGCTCGGTGGCCGGCTTTTTCCCCGGCTCCTTCCAGGCGGTCTACAACGCCAGCAAGGCGTTCATAGATTCCTTTGCCGTCGCGCTGCGCAATGAGTTGAAGGACAGCGGTGTGACGGTCAGCTGCCTGCTGCCCGGCGCAACGGATACCCACTTCTTCGAGCGCGCCGACATGCTGGACACCAGGCTCGGCGTCGACCCCGACAAGGCCGACCCGGCCGAGGTGGCTCGCCTGGGTTACCAGGCCATGATGGACGGCGAGGCCGACGTGGTCACCGGCATCAAGAACAAGCTGGCCGTGGCCATGTTGCGCATCATGCCGGCGCAAATGGCGGCGGAGCAGCACCGTCGCCTGGCCGAGCCGGGCACGGCAACCAGCGCGGCAGGCTGAGTGGCCTGAACCGTCCTGAGCACGGGCTGTCAACAAAAAAGCCGGGCAGAGCCCGGCTTTCCTTTGGCTGGCGGGTGCAAACTTGTAAAAAGTCCGCCGGCCAAAGCTGGCGTGCAGCGCTGTACTCAGTTCTCCCAGTACGGCGTGCGCTTGTAGTAGTTGTAGACCTCGCGGTTCCAGCGTTCATCGGCCATGCTGGGCCAGTGCTGGGGGTCAAAGCCGGGGGCGTTCTTCAGCTCTTCCTTGGACACGTCCAGCACGTACTCGTTGTCCTGCAGGTCGTAGTCCAGTGCCGCATAGGGCACGGCGAACAGCTTTTCGCCCAAACCCAGGAAACCGCCGAAAGAGACCACGGCGTAGGCGATTTTTCCGGTGGTTGGGTCCAGCATCACTTCCTTGATATCGCCCAGGCTGTCGCCCTCGGGGTTCACCACGTCCTTGCCGATGATGTGGGACGCCTTGACGGGGCAGCCGTTGAATTCGTTTGCAGTGAGGGTCATGTCGGTTCTCCATGAATGGGGCATTGAGGGTGAGGGGAAATCCATGGCAATCGCCGTCAGTTGCCATCGGGCGTCATGGGGATTTCATCTTGCCCGCTGTCTGCTGCCGCGTCTGTAGCCGACGGGCTGACTTCCCTGTCGGACGATGGCTATTGCGTTGAACGGGGGCTGCCACAGCATGCAACGGGATATGGGCCTACACGCTTGCGTGCGTCATCGCACCGACCGGCCGTCCTACAGCGGGCACGCTGGCATCAGCGCCATGAGGCATGCCTTCCATGAGATGGCACATGACGCGCAACACTCGTTCAACCATTGAAAAAAGAGATCATCATGAAGAAAAATTCGCGCATCATCATTTCCACGTTCCTGCTGACCAGCGCCTTGGCCTTGGGTCTGGGCACTGCGCAGGCGCAGACCACTTCCGGCGCCAGCACTTCGGCGTCCACCGAAGTCAAGAAGGCCGAGCGCGCCGTGTCTGACAGCTGGATCACCACCAAGGTGAAGTCCGAAATCGCCGCCAACAGCATCTCCAAGGCCTTCAAGGTCAGTGTCAAGACCAAGAAGGGCAATGTGACGCTCAGCGGCAAGCTGCCCAACCAGGACGCCATCGACCTGGTGAAGATGATTGCCGAAAAGGTCAAGGGCGTGAACAGCGTGAACGCCTCCGGCCTGAGCGTGGGCACCTGACCTCTTGACGCACCGGCACGCACAAGCGCACCCCGTGGCCACTTGCACTGCCTTGCGTCGCCTGGGTCGGCTGATTGGCCTGGCGCTGGTTGCCACGTTGGCGGGCGCATGCACTGCGTTACCCGAAGTGAACTACCTCGACACCCGTCTTGCTGCGCCGGCGGCGCCCGCGATGGCCGGGTCGGCCAGCCAGCCGCAGGTGGCACGCTATCGGCTGAGCAGCGCTTGGCGCCAATCCAGCGCCGCCAAGGCCGCGGTGGAAGAGGCCGCCACCGGCAGCCCGCTGATCGCCGGCAACAAGGTGGATCTGCTGTACGACGGTCCGCAGACCATGGCCGCCATGATGGCGGCCATCCGCGAGGCCAAAAGCCACATCAACCTGGAGACCTACATCTTCGACCAGGACGCGCTGGGCCAGCAGTTTGCCAACCTGCTGATGGAGCGTCAGCGCGCCGGCGTGCAGGTCAACATCATCTACGACGGCGTGGGCACGCTGGAGACGCCCAAGGCCTTCTTTGACGACATGGGCCACGCCGGCATACGGCTGCAGGCATACAACCCGGTAGGGCCGCAGACGCTGCTTGCGCCGGCAAGCGCCAATCAGCGCGACCACCGCAAGATACTCGTCGTGGATGGCAAGGTGGCTTTCACCGGCGGCATCAACATCAGCGTGGACTATGCCAGCAGTTCGCCATTTCGTGGGCGCGGCACCAGAACCTCCACCGGCAGCGCCAAGCCTGGCTGGCGCGACACGCATCTGCGCATCGAAGGCCCGGCGGTGGCGGCGTTGCAAGCCGTGTTCCTGGAGACCTGGGCGTTGCTGAGCAAGGACGATCCCGGCGGTGCCCCTTTCTTCCCGCCGCTCAAGAACGTGGGCGACAAGGCCGTGCGCGTGCTGGCCAGCGAGCCGGGGGGCGACTTTGACATCTACAAGGCCTATGTGCTGGCCATCCAGCAGGCCAGCAAGAGCGTGCATATCACCAGCGCCTACTTCGTGCCCGACAAGCAGATCCTGCAGGCGCTGAAGGACGCCGCCGCGCGCGGTGTCGACGTCAAGCTGGTGCTGCCCGGCGTCAGCGACATCGGCATGGTGCTGTATGCCGCACGCTCGTTCTACGCCGAGATGCTGGCCAGCGGCATCCAGATCTACCAGATGAAGGTCACCGTGCTGCACGCCAAGACCGCCGTCATCGACGGCAACTGGGCCACCGTGGGCTCCACCAACATCGACACCCGCAGTTTCCTGCACAACCAGGAGATCAACGTGGTGGTGCTGGGCGAGACCTTCGGCGCCGCCATGGAGAGCGCCTTTGCCGAGGACCTGCGCAACAGCGAGCGCATCACCCCCGACCAATGGGCACAGCGCCCCGCTGGCGACAAGCTGAAGGAATGGTTCGCCCGCCGATTCGAGTACATGCTATGAAGACGTTGCTACTTTCCGCTTTGCTGGCCTTGGCTGCAGTCCTGCCGACGGCCCGGGCGGCTGCGCCCGCCGATGCGCTGCGCGCCCAATACACCGCGTTGGCCCAGCGCCTGGCCGCCAACCAGTTCAGCCGCCCGCTGGTGCTGGATTCGAAAGAGACCCAGGGCCACGTGCAGGGCGACGTCTATGCGGTGGTGGACTACCCGTTCGAGCAGGTCAGCACCAACTTAGGGCAAGCCGAGCGCTGGTGCGACGTGATGTGGCTGCACATCAACACCAAGTACTGCCACCCGGTGCAGGCCCCTGCCAAACCCACCGTGCTGCGCCTGTACGTGGGCAAGAAGACGCCGCAGGAGCTGGCCGATGCGGACCGGCTGGACTTCAACTACCTGCCGCAGGCCGTCAGCCGTGATTATTTCGAGACCGTGCTGGACGCGCCGCAGGGTCCGCTGGGCACCAGCGGCTACCGCATTGTGCTGCGCGCGGTGGCGCTGGACGGCAGCCGCACCTTCCTGCACCTGAGCTATGGCTACGACATGGGCTTTGCCGCCCGCCTGGCCACACGCGCCTACCTGGGCACACTGGGCCGGGACAAGGTGGGCTTCACCCCCACTGGCAGACGAATCAATGGGCAGGATGAGCTGGTGGGCGGCGTGCGCGGCATCGTCGAGCGCAACACCATGCGCTACTACCTGGCGGTGGACGCCTACCTGGCCGCCGCCAACGCCGGCCCTGCCAAGCAGGTGGAGGCCAGTCTGCAGAACTGGTTCAACGCCTCCGAAACCTATGCCCGCCAGTTGCACGAGATGGATCGCGGCCCCTACCTGGCCATGAAGCGCGCCGAATACGCGCGCCAGCAGGCACTGCGCTGACTGCTTGGAAGACCGCCATGCGCAAAGCCAGCGAACGCCCCAGCGCACGTGCCGATGACGCGCTGGCCACCTACCAGGCCAAGCGCAATTTCACAGTGTCGCCCGAACCCAAGGACTCCGGCGCGCGCCGGCGCAGCGCCAAAGGCGCGCTGTCCTTCGTCATCCAGAAGCACTGGGCCAGCCGGCTGCATTACGACTTCCGGCTGGAGCTGGATGGCACCATGAAGAGCTGGGCCGTGCCCAAAGGCCCCAGCTTTGACCCGCATGACAAGCGCCTGGCCGTGCAGGTCGAAGACCACCCCACTTCCTACGCCAGCTTCGAGGGCACGATACCGGCCGGCCAGTACGGCGCCGGCAAGGTGATCGTCTGGGACAAGGGCACCTGGCTGCCGCTGGGCGATGCCCGCGCGGGCTTGCGTGAGGGCAACCTGAAGTTTGAGTTGCAAGGCCACAAACTGCATGGCAAGTGGGCACTGGTGCGCATCAAGAGCAAGGACGGCGACAAGCAGCCGGCCTGGCTGCTGATCAAGGAAAAGGACAGCCTGGCACGCGCTGCCGCTGACTTCAGCGTGGTGGACGAGCTGCCCGACAGTGTGGGCAAGCTGGCGATGCCGGCGGCTGTGGCGGCACGGCCCGTCGTTGCCCAGCCCGCGGCCAAGGCCGGCGCCAAACGGACTTCAAAGGCCAGAGCACCTGCCAAGCCCGTCCCCGCGTCAGACCTCACCAGCCTGGGCCGCAAGGCCAGCCTGCCGCACACGCTGGCGCCGCAATTGGCCACGCTGGTGGATGCGCCGCCGCCCGAGCCGGCGGACTGGCTGTTCGAGATCAAGTACGACGGCTACCGCATCCTGACCCGGGTGGACGGCAGCGACGTGCGCCTGTTCACCCGCACCGGCAAGGACTGGAGCGCCAAGCTCCAGCCCCTGCACCAGGCATTGACCCAGCTGAAGCTGCCCACCGGCTGGTACGACGGCGAGATCATCGTTGCCGATGACCAAGGCCGTCCTGACTTCAGCGCACTGCAAGCCAGTTTCGATGAAGGAAGCGGCAGCAACGTGGTGCTGTACCTGTTCGATCTGCCTTACTGTGCGGGCCGCGACCTGCGGCAGGCGCCGCTGGCGCAACGCCGCGCCCTGTTGCAGCAGTTGCTGGAGCAGGCTGGTGCCGACACGCAAAACGGCCAGGTGCGCTTCAGCGCCGCGTTTGAAGAAGACCCAGCCAGCCTGGTCGCCTCGGCCTGCAAACTGGGGCTGGAAGGGGTCATTGGCAAGCGGCGCGACGGGGCCTACACCGAAGGCCGCTCCAGCGCCTGGATCAAGCTCAAATGCCACCTGCGGCAGGAGTTCGTCATTGGCGGCTACACCGACCCGCAGGGCTCGCGCGTGGGGCTGGGTGCACTGCTGTTGGGCGTCTACGACGACCAGGGCGAACTGCACTACGCCGGCAATGTAGGCACCGGCTTCAACCAGCGCCTGCTGGCCGACCTGAAGAAGCGCCTGCAGGCGGTGGACAGCGCCACCAGCCCCTTCGGCAAGACCCGCATTGCCGGCAAGCCGCACTGGGTCAAGCCCGAACTGGTGGCCGAAGTGGCGTTTCAGGAGTGGACCGCCAGCGGCCATGTGCGCCAGGCGGTGTTCCACGCATTGCGCACCGACAAGCCGGCCACCGCCATCGTGCGCGAGCAGCCGCAGCACCAGCCCAAAGGCCGCGCCACCCAACGAACGCGTGCGTCCAGCGAACCGCTGTCGGCGAACGCCATGGCGCCGGCCGCCGCATCCAAGCTGTCCGCCAAGCACAAGCCCTTGCCCGCCGACTTGCGCGTCACGCACGCCGAGCGCGTCATCGACGCCAAATCGGGCGCCACCAAGCTGGACCTGATCCGCTACTACCACGAAGTCACGGCGCTGATGCTGCCGCACCTGCTGCAGCGACCGCTGTCGGTGGTGCGCGCGCCGGCCGGGGTGGCCGGTGAGCTGTTTTTCCAGAAGCACTTGGGGCTCGGCAAGTTGGAGGGGGTTCGTACAGTGAATGCCGACCGCGCCGCCGGCACCTCGGCCATGGTCGAGGTGGCCGGCGCCGCCGGCCTGCTGTCAGCGGCGCAATGGAACGTCATCGAGTTTCACACGTTGAACGCCCAACTGCCGAAGCTGGCCTGCCCGGACCGCATGGTGTTTGACCTTGACCCCGGCGAGGGCGTGCGCTGGCCGCAGGTGCAGGAGGCCGCGCAGCTGACGCAGGCGTTCCTGGCGCAACTGGGGCTTCAGAGCTTCCTGAAAACCAGTGGCGGCAAGGGCTTGCATGTGGTGGTGCCGTTGCGCCGGCTGTATGGCTGGGAGGCGATGAAGGGTTTCTCGCAAACCATCGTCGAGCATCTCGCGGCCACCATTCCGCAGCGCTTCGTGGCCAAGAGCGGTCCGCGCAACCGCGTGGGCAAGATCTTCATCGATTACCTGCGCAACGGCGCCAGCGCCACCACCGTGTGCGCGTGGTCGGTGCGTGCGCGCCCGGGCTTGGGCGTGTCGGTGCCGGTGACCTGGGACGAGCTGACAACGCTGACCGCCGCCGACCATTGGACGATGGCCAACGTCAGCCGCCGCTTGGCCGTCGGCAACCAGCCCTGGAGCGGCTACACCAAGGCCGCCGCCGCCCTCGGCCCGGCCATGAAGATGTTGGACTACAAGCCGCCTGGCGGCACCAAGCATTAACCCACAGAAGGAGCCCCCATGGCATCCCGCATCATCTGGAAAGGCGCCATCAGCTTCGGCCTGGTGCACGTGCCGGTGGCACTGTACCCGGCGTCCACCGAAACCGGCGTCGACTTCGACTGGCTGGACAAGCGCAGCATGGACCCGGTGGGCTACAAGCGCATCAACAAGCGCACCGGCAAGCTGGTGGAGAAGGACGACATCGTCAAGGGCGTGAAGCTGGACGATGGCGACTACGTGGTGCTGAGCGAGGACGAGATCAAGGCCGCCTACCCGCAGAGCACGCAGACCATAGAGATCGAGGCCTTCGTGCAGGCGGCCGAAGTGGGCTTCATGCTGCTGGAGCGGCCCTACTACCTGGAGCCCATAGGCAAGGGTGAGCACGTGTACGTGCTGCTGCGCGAAGCCATGCGCCAGGCCGGCGTGATCGGCATCGCGCGGCTGGTGATGCACAGCAAGGAGCACCTGGCCGCGCTGGTGGCCACCGACCGCGGGCTGATGGTCAACACGCTGCGCTGGGCGAGCGAAATCCGCGCGGCCGACGATCTGTCGTTGCCGGCTGGTGGCGGTTCGTCCAAGCTCAAACCCAATGAGATGAAGATGGCGCGCCAGCTGATCGCCGAGATGACCACCGAATGGAAGCCCGCAGAGTACGCCGACAGCTTCAGCGACGCCATTCATGCGCTGGTGCGCAAGAAGGCCGCGGCGGGCAAGACCGAGCAGGTGACGCCGGTGGAATCTGCACCTGACACCGCCGCGCCGTCCAATGTGGTGGACCTGACCGAGCTGTTGGCCAAGAGTCTGGCTGGCCGCCGGCCTGCGGCTGGTGCCGCGGGCAAACGGGCGTCGGCAAAGACAGCTGCGAAGGCGTCGTCAAAAACACCGGCACCGGTCAAGCGCGCCGCACGTGCCGCGCGGCACTGAGGCGAAGACACTGAGCCGTCAGCGGCGAACCCTCGGCACTCAGTCGTCCCATTGGCGCACCAGGTCCCTGAGCTGGCTGGCCAGATCGTTCAATTCCGCCATTTGTTCCTGGTGGCGCAGTTGGCGGCGCCGGTCGTGCAGGTGGCGCACCGCGGGCATCATGCGTTCGGGCGGCAGCCCCAACTTCTCGGCGGCGCCGAACAGCACCTCGGGATGCGGGTGGTCCTGCGTGAAGCTGCTGTCGTCCAGCAGGCACATGGCGTACATGTAGATGGCGTCGAACGCCAGTTCGGCGCGGCTGCGGGGTGTCAGAGCGTCATTGCGCGCGTCTTGCAGGTAGGCGTCGCCCAGGTCCCGAAAGGCCTTGGTTCTGTTGGATGTCATGGCATCCTCCCTTCCACTGTGCTGATTTACCGGTGCTCACACATAGCCGGCGAGCATCATCAACAGCAGCGCCAGCAGCAGCAGGCCCAGGCCGCCGCTGGGGTAGTAACCCCATGAGCGGCTGTGGGGCCAGGCGGGGGCGACGCCCACCATCATCAGCAAAAGCAAGATCAGCAGCACGGTTGCCATGGTGTTCCTCCTTGAGGTGTTGTGGTGCCTTCAGCTTAGGCAGTCCGCCCGGCAAATTGGGTGCGAAGCCTCACACAAGGCAGCCCCGGCCGTGACAAGCCGCGCCACTCCTACAGGAACCCGCGCAAGCTTCCTACACCCCGGCGGCGTGGTTGGCGCCATCATCAGGCCCATGGTCTGCACACTTTTCCTGCCATGCCGCCACCGGTGATCTGGCGCATCTTCCATTGCCATTGTGGGCACCCCGTGTTCTTCCGTAATAGCGTGTGCCTGCATTGCGAGCGCGCGCTGGGCTATGACCCGCAGGCGGCCTTGCTGCTGGCGCTGGAGCCAGCAGAGGTGCCGGCCGGGGCAGACGCGCCGCCGCCCGAGCCGCTGAACCAGTGGCGCGTGGCGGGCAGCACGGACGGTACCCTGTACCGCCGCTGCGCCAACAATGCCCAGGCCGCGCGCTGCAACTGGCTGCTGCCGGCTGATGAAGACACCGCGCAGACCTTGTGCCGCTGCTGCCGCCTGAACCGTACCGTGCCCGACCTCAATGACCCAGCCCACGCCGCGCTGTGGGGCCGCGCCGAGATGGCCAAGCGCCGGCTGGTGTCGGCGCTGATCGCGCTGGGCTTGCCGGTGGCCTCGCGCGTCAGCGAAGACACCGAACGCGGCCTGGCCTTCGATCTGTTGATGGACGTGCCCGACGCGCCGCCGGTGATGACCGGCCACCACGACGGCCTCATCACGTTGAACCTGCTGGAGGCTGACGACGCTGCCCGCGAGACGGTGCGCGCGCAGATGCACGAGCCCTACCGCACCGTGCTGGGCCATCTGCGCCATGAATCCGGCCACTACTACTGGAGCCGGCTGTTGGATGGCGGCGCCTGGATGGAGCCGTTTCGCGTGTTGTTTGGCGACGAGCGGGCCGACTACGGCCAGGCGCTGCAAAGGCACCACGCGCAGGGGCCACCGGCCGATTGGCGCGACCGCTTCGTCAGCGCCTACGCCAGCGCCCACCCATGGGAGGACTGGGCCGAGACCTGGGCCCACTACTTGCACATGCTGGACGCGCTGGACACCGCCGCCAGCGCCGGGGTGGACAGCCGCCCCGCTGGCTTGCTGAAAGACCCATTCCCCGCCGACGTGTTGTGCACCGGGTTGCCGGGGGGAGAGGATGGCCAGGCCGAGCAGCAACTGCACGCGCGTGAGCAGGACGATCAAGATTTCCTGGTCTTCGTCAACAACTGGGTGGAGTTGACCAATGTGCTCAACGAGCTGTCACGCAGCATGGGGCTGCCGGATTTCTACCCCTTCGTGCTGAGCCGCCAGGCGGTCACCAAGCTGCACTTCGTGCACCGCTTCATACGGCAGTGATGGGGCGGGCGGCGCGCGCCCGACCGGGACAAGCAGGCTGGCTGCGTCACGGCGCCGCGCGCTGTACGGCTGCGCGCTGGTGCGTGCCGGCCGCCACGCCACCCCGGGCGGGGCGCGCTTCCAACGCGTCGTCCACCATGGTCTGGGCCTGCTCCAGCAGCCGCTCCAGGTGCTGCTCGTCGACGAAACTCTCCGCGTAGATCTTGTAGATGGCCTCGGTGCCCGAGGGCCGCGCCGCGAACCAGCCATTGGCGCTGGTGACCTTGATGCCGCCCATGGGGGCGCCGTTGCCGGGGGCGTTGGTCAGCACCTGGGTGACGGGCTCGCCGGCCAGGCTTCGGATGGTGCCCAGTTGCCGTGCCGTCAGCGCCGCCAGGCGCGCTTTCTGCGCTGGCGTGGCGGGCGCGTCCAGCCGGCGGGTGTGGGGTTGGCCCAGGCTCTGCGTCAGCTCATGGTGCAGCTCGCCCAGGTCGCGCCCGCTGTAGGCGCAGACTTCCGCGGCCAGCAGCGCGGCGGTGATGCCGTCCTTGTCGGTGGTCCAGACCTGGCCATTCCTGCGCAGGAAGCTCGCGCCGGCACTCTCTTCACCGGCAAAGCCCAGTGTGCCGTCCTTCAGCCCAGCCACAAACCACTTGAAGCCCACTGGCACCTCGTACAGGCCGCGGCCCAGGCGCTGGGCCACCCGGTCCAGCAGTTCGGTGGAGACCAGCGTCTTGCCCACGGCTGCATGGGCCGGCCATTGCGGCCGGTTCTGGAACAGGTAATCCACTGCCAGCGGTTGGAACTGCGCCGCGCTCAGCAAACCCATCTGTGGCGTGACGATGCCGTGGCGGTCGTGGTCGGTGTCGCAGGCAAAGGCGATGTCGTAGTTGTCCTTTTGCGCCAGCAGCTTGACCATGGCCCAGGGGGAGGAGGGGTCCATGCGGATCTGGCCGTCCCAGTCCAGCGGCATGAAGGCGAACTGCGGGTCCACCGCGCTGTTGAGCACGCTCAGGCGCAGGTGGTAGCGCTGGGCAATGGCCGGCCAGTAGTGCACGCCGGCGCCACCCATGGGGTCCACAGCCAGGTGCAGATCGGCGTCGCGCAGCACCGCCATGTCGATCACCTGGCCCAGCTCGTCCACATAGGCGTGCAGGAAATCGTGCGCGTGGGTGGTCGGCGCCTTCATTGCCGAAGCCAGTGGCATGCGTTTGACGCCCGCCAGCTTGGTGCGCAAGTAGACATTGGCGGCCTGCTCTATGGCCTGGGTCAGTTGCGGGCCGGCCGGGCCGCCGTGTGGCGGGTTGTACTTGAAGCCGCCATCGCCCGGTGGGTTGTGCGAAGGCGTCATCACAATCCCGTCGGCCATGCGCTCTGTGCGTCCGTGGTTGTGCGCCAGAATGGCATGCGACAGCGCCGGTGTGGGCGTGAACTCCCCACCGGCGGCCAGCATCACCTCCACGCCGTTGGCCGCCAGCACCTGCAGCGCGCTGTCCAGCGCCAGGGCCGACAGTGCATGCGTGTCCATGCCGAGGAACAGCGGACCGGTGACGCCGTCACGCTGGCGCTGGTCGCACACCGCCTGCGTGATCGCCAGCACATGCCATTCGTTGAACGAGCGCGTCAGCGACGAGCCGCGGTGGCCCGATGTGCCGAATGCCACCCGCTGCGCCTCCTCGCGAACGTCGGGCTTGAGCGCATGGTAGGCCTGGCGCAGCGCGTCCAGGTCCACCAGCTGTTCGGGCGCGGCCGGCTGGCCGGCACCCCCGGGGCTGTCAACAGCAGTGGAGGGCGAGGGTGCGTGTGTGGGAGCAAGGTGTTGTATCGTCATGCTGTGAAGGGTTCGGCCAGTTTGTCGCGCAGGCTGGTCAACAGCGAGCGCCAAGACACATTGAAGGCTTCCAGGCCCTCGCGTTGCAGCCGGGCGGCCAGCAGGTTCAGGTTGACACCGGCGTTGCGGAACTGCTGCAGTTGGGCTTCCACATCACCCCCATCGTGTGGCAGCACCGTGCCGGGCTTGCCATGGTCGGCGAAACTCAGCAGCGTTTTCTCCGGCAGGGTGCTGATGGTGCGCGCCGCCACCAGGGCATCGGCGTACAGGGTGTCGGGTGCGTTCTTGTCCTTGGTGCCCATGCTGGCCCACAGCAGGCGCTGCGGGCGGGCGCCGGCTTCGGCCAGGCGTTGCCAGCGCGGGGAGGCCAGCAACTCGCTGTGGCTGCGGTAGGTTTGCCGTGCCACTGCCAGGCCCAGGCGGTTGCGCAGCCGGGGCCCCACCGTGTCGTTGACCGCCGCGTCCCAGCGGCTGACGAACAGCGAAGCCACGCTGGCCACCCGCAGGTCCTGACCGTTGGCCAGCCGCCGTTGCAGGCCGCGCTGGTAGGCATGGGCCGCCACCTCGTACTGCTCGGGCGAGAACAACAGCGTCACGTTGATGGGAATGCCCTCGGCGGTGCACTGCTCGATGGCGCTGGCGCCCTCGGGCGTGCCCGGGATCTTGATGAACACATTGGGTCGCTGCGCCTGCGCATGCAGTTGCCGGGCCATCAGCACGCTGGCGGCAGTGTCCTCGGCCAGTTGGGGCGGCAGTTCCAGCGACACCCAGCCGTCCAGCTGGTCGCTGGCCTCGAAGCAGGGGCGCAGCAAGTCGGCGGCGCGACGCAGGTCCTGCAAGGCCAGCTCGAAGAACAGGGCCTCGCCCTGCAGGCCACGCGCCGCCAGCTCGCGCATGGCGGCGTCGTGGCGGTTGCTGCCGGCAATGGCCTGGGCAAACAACGTCGGGTTGGAGGTCAGGCCGGTGACGTGCAGCTCTTCGATGTAGCGCAGCAGCCAGCCGCCATCGAGCAGCTCGCGGCTGATGGCATCCAGCCAGACGCGCTGGCCCAGGTCATGCAGTGTTTGTGTGGGGTTGTACATGTGGGTCTCCTGGGGGTGTCCTGTGGACCACGGTGTCTGATGTGCCCGGCGCTCACTTGGCCAGCGGAGAGGGTGCTTCGGCGTGGCCGCCGAATTGCCGGCGCGCTGCTGACAGCAGGCGGTTGGCGAAATCAGCCTGGCCGCGCGAGGCAAAGCGCTGGTGCAGCGCAGCGCTGAGCACCGGTGCGGGCACCGCCAGGTCCACGGCGGCCCGCAGCGTCCAGCGGCCTTCGCCGGAGTCGGGCACATGGCCGGTGAAGCTGGCCAGCTCGGGGTCGCGCAACAGCGCCGTGGCTGTCAGGTCCAGCAGCCACGAACTGATGACGCTGCCGCGCCGCCACACCTCTGCAATGTCGGCCACCTTGAAGTCATAGGCATACAACGCGGGCTCACGCAGCGGCATGGTGTCCACCTCCGGCCCCTGGGTGTGGCTGCCCAGGTTGGCGTGGCGCAGCAGGTTCAGCCCCTCGGCATAGGCGGCCATGATGCCGTACTCGATGCCGTTGTGCACCATCTTGACAAAATGGCCGGCACCCGCCGGCCCGCACAGCAGGAAACCGTCTTCGTCGTCACCCTTGGTGCCTTTGCGGCCTGCCGTGCGGGGCGCCGTGGCAGCACCGGGCGCCAGCGCGGCAAACAGGGGGCGCAGGTGCTCGAACACCTGCGGGCTGCCGCCCACCATCAGGCAGTAGCCGCGCTGCGGGCCCAGCACGCCGCCACTGGTGCCCACATCCATGTAGTGAATGCCCCAGGCCTGCAGCCGCTCGGCGCGGCGTATGTCGTCGGGGTAGTGCGAGTTGCCGCCATCCACCACAATGTCGCCGGCCTGCAGCAGGGGTGTGAGCGCATCCACTGTGGCATCGACCGCCGGGGCCGGCAGCATCAGCCACACCACACGCGGCCGGCTCAGTTGCTGCACCAAATCGGCCAGCGAGCCGGCTCGTGCAGCGTCCTCGCGCACCAGCACGTCCGCGGCGGCGGGGTCACGGTCATAGACCACGCAGGCGTGGCCATGGCGCATCAGCCGCCGGGCCATGCCCTGGCCCATGCGGCCCAGCCCCACCATGCCTAGCTGCATTTGTGGCTCGTGAGCATTGTGGGCACAGCGCGCGCGGCTTCAGTTACGCTTCTCGCTGCCCGGGACGATGGTGGTGATGGTCTCGCGCAGAATACCGCCGCCGGCAACACTGCCTTCCTGCAGGCCCTCGCCGCGCGCGCGCGACAGGCAGTCGCGGCGGTCGTCGCCCTCCAGCGCCTCACAGCGTTGGCGGGCGTTGGCGTTCAGGTTGCCACTGGTGTCGAGTCGGCCGCGTTTGTACTCGGCCAGTGCATTGCGCGCTTCGCGCTGGCAGGTGGCCAGGTCCTGGCTGGAACGCCCGGTGTTGCAGACGGACATCTCCTGGCGGAAGCGTGCTTCGGCCTCGGCCAGGCCCTGGCTGGTCACGGGCATGGGCAACGCCATCGCGGCGCTGCCGCACAACAGGCCGAACAAAATCAGTGCGGCGCGCGGGCCGCGGTTGGATGTCTTGGTCATGGTGGCCTCCTAGGTCAATGAATCTTGATCCTAGGCACCGCTCAGTCAGCCATCTGTGCACGAACCCACATAACTGCGTAGGTCAATGCCGCGTGCCAGCCGCTACGTCACCAGGTTTCACACTTGGCTCAGCGCAACCGCTTGTAGACGCCCTGGTTGGCGGCCAGCGGCCGGTAGCTGGCGGCGAACGGTGCCGCTTGCACCGCATGGGCCTCGTCCACGCTGAGCAGGCCGAAGCTGGCCATGCTGTCGTCAAACAGCTGCAGCGTGCGGCGCTGCAGCACCGGGCCAAAATCGGCCAGCACACCACGGCAGACGATGAGCTGGAACTCATTGAACGAGGCATCCGTCACCAGGTTGTGCTGGGCCCAGGCGATGCGCTGGCGCAGGGCGGGCTTGAGGGTGGCGCGGTCCAGCTCGACGTCGAAGTAGCTGCACAAGGTGCCGGTGCCGCCGCAGCGGCCATAGTTTTCCTCGCAACTGGCCAACTCGCCCAGGCTGATGCTGGCGCCCTGCGCCTCGTAGGCCAGCAGCGCATTGGCACCGGTGGCGAAGATCAACGGCGCGCGGCTGGGCAGCTCTTCCTCCATCAGGATGGCCAGCGTCCACGCCACCTGGGCGCTGCCGCATTCGGCCAGCCATACCTTGGGCTCGGGGTAAGACTTCAGGTTGCCGCCCAGCGTCTCGCGCAGCGCGCGCAGGTGCTCGGGGTCGTCGAACAGCTGGCCCTGTGCGCCGCTGGCGATGCGCAGCACCGCTTCGCCCATGCGCTCGTCATGCAGCACCTGTTCCTGCAGCGCAGACACGGTGGGCAGGCCGTGGTCACGCATCAGCGCACGCAGGCGCCGCTTCAAGGGGGCGCGCTGGTAGCCCCGGAAGTCGTAGCCGAAGTGCTGGTAGACGCCCTCCAGCAGCAGGTCGACCTCCAGGTCCTCCAGCGCTTGTGCGCTGCCGCCCATGATGACCACCCTGTCCTGCCTCAGTTCAGCCACACCCGCATCAACGACAGCAGTTGGGCCACGTTGACCGGCTTGGTGATGTAGTCGGACGCGCCAGCGGCAATGCATTTGTCGCGGTCGCCCTTCATGGCCTTGGCGGTCAGCGTGATGATGGGCAGGGATTTGAACTCCGGTATGCGGCGTATCGCCCGCATGGTGTCGTAGCCGTCCATCTCGGGCATCATGATGTCCATCAGCACGATCTCTATGCTGGGGTCCTTCTCCAGCACCTCGATGCCGTCGCGCCCGTTTTCAGCGAACAGCACCTGCATCTGCTGGCGCTCCAGCAGCGACGACAGCGCGAAGATGTTGCGCAGGTCGTCGTCCACGATCAACACCTTGCGGCCGGCCAGCTTGCCCTCGGCCACATGAATGTCGTCCAGCATGGCGCGTTGCGGCTCGGACAGCGAGGCGTGCGAACGGTGCAGGAACAGCGCGGTCTCGTCCAGCAGCCGCTCGGGCGTGCGCGCGTCCTTCAGCACGATGGTCTTGGCCACCCGCTTGAGCTTGGTCACCTCCTTGCGGTTGAGCTCCTTGGCGGTGTAGATCACCACCGGCAGGTCGCGCAGCGTGGCATCCTGGCCAATTTTTTCCAGCAGGTCGAAGCCGCTGATGTCGGGCAGCGTCAGGTCCAGCACCATGCAGTCGAAACGCTCGCCGGCCAGCGCGTCCAGCGCGGCCTGGCCGGTCTCCACCGCCACCACGCGCAGGTCCTTGGAGCCGACCAGGTTCACGATGCTGCTGCGCTGGGCGGCGTCGTCCTCCACGATCAGCAGGCTGCGCTTGCCGCCCACCAGGAATCCCTGGATGCGGTCGAACTCCTCCTGCAGCCGCTCGTTGCTGACCGGCTTTTCCAGGAACGAGATCGCCCCCATGCGCAGCACGCGTTCGCGCTCGTGCAGGCTGGAGATCACGTGCACCGGGATGTGGCGTGTGCCGGGGTCGCGCTTCAGACGCTCCAGTACCGCAAAGCCGTCGATGTCGGGCAGGTCCAGGTCCAGCAGGATGGCCGAGGGCAGGTAGTCGCGCGCCAGGCTCAGCGCCGAATCGCCCTGGGCGGTGATGACGCTCTTGAAGTTGTTCTGGTGGCCGCAGTCCATCAGAATCTGGGCAAAGCGCTTGTCGTCCTCCACAATCAGCACGGAAGGCTCGCCCGGGCTGAGCGACTGGCGGTCGTCATCGCCGACGTAGTCGTAAGGAAACTCGGAGATGTGCGCGTCTTCCTGGACTTCGGGCGCGGCATACACCACCGGTGCGGTGCCGTTGGCGATGCTCATCAGCTTGCGCTCGCCCGCCGGCAGCGACACCGGCTGCGGCCGGTGCACCTCATAGCTGACGAAGCCCGAGCGGTTGTGCGGCAAGTACAGTGTGAAGGCGCTGCCGGTGCCCACCACGCTTTCCACCCGAATTTCGCCGCCCAGCAGGCGTGCCAGTTCGCGGCTGATGGACAGGCCCAGGCCGGTGCCACCGTAGCGCCGCGCGGTGCTGCCGTCGGCCTGCTGGAAGGCCTCGAAGATCAGCTGCAGCTTGTCTGCGGGGATGCCCACGCCGGTGTCGGTGACGCAGAAGGCCAGCACCGCATCGGCCTGGCTCAGGCTGGGCAGTTCGCTGTTCCAGCCGACCTGCACCAGGCTGATGCGCAGCGCCACCTCGCCGCGTGCGGTGAACTTGAAGGCGTTGGACAGCAGGTTCTTCAGCACCTGCTGCAGCCGCGTGGTGTCGGTCATCATGGAGACCGGCAGGCTGGGGTCCAGATCCACCTGGAAGGCCAGGTGCTTGGCTTCGGCCATGTGGCGGAAGGTGCGGTCCACGTAGCTGCGCAGGTTCTGGAAACGGTACTCGCTGACCTCCAGCGTCACCGTGCCGGACTCGATCTTCGACAGGTCCAGGATGTCGTTGATCAGCGTCAGCAAGTCGCTGCCGGAGCCGTGGATGGTCTTGGCGAATTCCACCTGCTTGCCCGACAGGTTGCCCTCGGGGTTGTCGCCCAGTTGCTGGGCCAGGATCAGCAGGCTGTTCAGCGGTGTGCGCAACTCGTGCGACATGTTGGCCAGGAACTCCGACTTGTATTTGGAGGACAGCGCCAATTGCGTGGCTTTTTCTTCCAGCGCCAGCTTGGCCTGTTCCACCTCGCGGTTCTTGCGTTCCACCTCGATGTTCTGCTCGGACAGCAGCCGCGCTTTCTCGGCCAGCTCCAGGTTGGTCTGCTGCAACTCCTGAGCCAGTGATTGCGACTGGGTCAGCAAGCTCTCCGTGCGACTGTTGGCCTCGATCGTGTTGAGCACCACGCCGATCGATTCCATCAGCTGGTCCAGGAAGGACAGGTGGGTCTCGGTGAAGCGGTCCAGCGAGGCGATTTCGATCACCGCCTTCACCTGCTGCTCGAACAGGATGGGCAGCACCACGATGTTGGTCGGCGGCGCCGCGCCCAGGCCGGAAGAGATGGCGATGTAGTCGCGCGGCACATTGGTCAGCCAGATGCGTTGCTTCTCCAGCGCGCATTGCCCGACCAGCCCCTCGCCAGGCAGGAAGGCGGTATGCAGCTTGCGGCTGGAGCGGTAGCCATAAGAGGCGATCAGGCGCAGCCGGCCGCTTTGCTCCACCGAGTCCATCATGTAGAACACACCGTGGTGGGCCGACACCAGCGGCGCCAGCTCGGACAGGATCAGCCCGGTCACCGCCTGCAGGTCGCGCTGGCCCTGCAGCAGCCGGGTGAAGCGCGCCAGGTTGGTCTTCAGCCAATCCTGCTGGGCGTTCTTCTGCGTCGTTTCCTTCAAGTTGCGGATCATCTCGTTGATGTTGTCCTTCAGGTAGGACACCTCGCCACGCGCCTCCACCTGGATGGAGCGCGACAAGTCGCCGCGCGTCACCGCCGTGGCCACCTCGGCAATCGCGCGCACCTGGTTGGTCAGGTTGGCGGCCAGTTGGTTGACGTTCTCGGTCAAGTCTTTCCAGGTGCCGGCCACGCCGGGCACATTGGCCTGACCGCCCAGCTTGCCTTCCACGCCCACCTCGCGCGCCACCGTGGTGGCCTGGTCGGCGAACACGGCCAGCGTGTCGGTCATCTCGTTGATGGTGTTGGCCAGCGCGGCAATTTCGCCCTGGGCGGCCACCGTCAGTTTCTTTTTCAGGTCGCCATTGGCCACGGCCGTCACCACGCCGGCAATACCGCGTACCTGGGCAGTCAGGTTGGCGGCCATGAAGTTGACGTTGTCGGTCAGATCCTTCCAGGTGCCGGCGGCGCCCGGTACATTGGCCTGGCCGCCGAGTTTGCCTTCGGTACCCACCTCGCGCGCCACGCGGGTCACTTCCGAGGCAAATGACGAGAGTTGGTCCACCATCACGTTGATGGTGTCCTTCAGTTCCAGGATTTCACCCTTCACGTCCACCGTGATTTTTTTGGACAAGTCGCCGCGCGCCACAGCCGTGGTCACTGCGGCGATGTTGCGCACCTGGCCGGTCAGATTGGAGGCCATGAAGTTCACGTTGTCGGTCAAATCCTTCCAAGTGCCGGCCACGCCGGGCACATTGGCCTGACCACCCAACCGCCCTTCGGTACCCACCTCGCGCGCCACCCGTGTCACCTCGGAAGCGAAGGCACGCAGTTGGTCCACCATCACGTTGATGGTGTCTTTCAGCTCCAGGATTTCGCCCTTCACGTCCACCGTGATCTTTTTGGACAAGTCGCCATTGGCCACGGCGGTGGTCACGTCGGCGATGTTGCGCACCTGGCCGGTCAGGTTCGACGCCATGAAGTTGACGTTGTCGGTCAAGTCCTTCCAGGTGCCGGCCACACCGGGTACATTGGCCTGGCCGCCCAGCTTGCCCTCGGTACCCACCTCGCGCGCCACCCGCGTCACTTCCGAGGCGAAGGAGTTCAGCTGGTCCACCATCACGTTGATGGTGTCCTTCAGTTCCAGAATTTCACCTTTCACGTCCACGGTGATCTTTTTCGACAAGTCGCCGCGTGCCACGGCAGTGGTCACCTCGGCGATGTTGCGCACCTGGCCGGTGAGGTTGGAGGCCATGAAGTTGACGTTGTCGGTCAAGTCCTTCCAGGTACCGCCCACGCCTTTCACCTGGGCCTGGCCGCCCAGCTTGCCTTCGGTACCCACCTCGCGCGCCACCCGTGTCACCTCGGAGGCGAAGGAGTTCAATTGGTCCACCATCACGTTGATGGTGTTCTTCAGCTCGAAGATCTCGCCCTTCACGTCCACGGTGATCTTCTTGGACAGGTCGCCATTGGCCACCGCGGTGGTCACTTCGGCGATGTTGCGCACCTGGCCGGTCAGGTTGGCGGCCATGGAGTTCACGTTGTCGGTCAAGTCCTTCCAGGTGCCAGCCACACCGGGCACGTTGGCCTGGCCGCCCAGCTTGCCTTCGGTACCCACCTCGCGGGCCACGCGGGTCACTTCCGAGGCAAATGACGAGAGTTGGTCCACCATCACGTTGATGGTGTCCTTCAGTTCCAGGATTTCACCCTTCACGTCCACCGTGATCTTCTTGGACAGGTCGCCCCGTGCCACAGCCGTGGTCACCGCCGCGATGTTGCGCACCTGGCCGGTCAGGTTGGAGGCCATGAAGTTCACGTTGTCGGTCAAGTCCTTCCAGGTGCCACCCACACCGGGCACGTAGGCCTGGCCGCCGAGCTTGCCTTCCGTACCCACCTCGCGCGCCACGCGGGTCACTTCCGATGCAAAGGAGGACAACTGGTCCACCATCACGTTGATGGTGTTCTTCAACTCCAGAATCTCGCCGCGCACGTCCACCGTGATTTTCTTCGACAGGTCGCCGTTGGCCACGGCCGTGGTCACGTCGGCGATGTTGCGCACCTGGCCGGTCAGGTTGGCAGCCATGGAGTTCACGTTGTCGGTCAAGTCCTTCCAGGTGCCGCCAACGCCAGGCACGTTGGCCTGGCCGCCCAGCTTGCCTTCGGTACCCACTTCGCGCGCCACCCGCGTCACTTCCGAGGCGAAGGAATTCAACTGGTCCACCATCACGTTGATGGTGTTCTTCAGCTCCAGGATTTCGCCCTTCACGTCCACGGTGATCTTTTTCGACAAGTCGCCCCGTGCCACGGCGGTGGTCACCTCGGCGATGTTGCGCACCTGGCCGGTGAGGTTGGAGGCCATGAAGTTGACGTTGTCGGTCAAGTCCTTCCAGGTGCCGCCCACGCCGCGCACCTGGGCCTGGCCACCAAGTTTGCCTTCCGTCCCCACCTCACGCGCCACCCGCGTCACCTCCGAGGCAAATGAGGAGAGTTGGTCCACCATCACGTTGATGGTGTTCTTCAATTCCAGAATTTCGCCCTTCACGTCCACGGTGATCTTCTTGGACAGGTCGCCATTGGCCACGGCGGTGGTCACGTCGGCGATGTTGCGCACCTGGCCGGTCAGGTTGGCGGCCATGGAGTTCACGTTGTCGGTCAAATCCTTCCAGGTACCGCCCACACCCGGCACATAGGCCTGGCCGCCGAGTTTGCCCTCGGTGCCCACCTCGCGCGCCACCCGCGTCACCTCGGACGCGAAGGAGCGCAGCTGGTCCACCATCACGTTGATGGTGTCTTTCAGTTGCAGGATTTCGCCGCGCACGTCCACGGTGATCTTCTTCGACAAGTCGCCGTTGGCCACGGCGGTGGTCACCTCGGCGATGTTGCGCACCTGCGAGGTCAGGTTGCCGGCCATGGAGTTCACCGAGTCGGTCAAATCCTTCCAGGTGCCGGCCACGCCTTTCACCTGGGCCTGGCCGCCCAGCTTGCCCTCGGTACCCACTTCGCGCGCCACCCGCGTCACTTCCGAGGCGAAGGACGACAACTGGTCCACCATGGTGTTGGCGGTCATGGCCGCGCGCAGGTATTGGCCCTTCAGCGGGTGGCCGTCCACCTCCAGCTCCATGGTCTGCGACAGGTCGCCCTTGGCCACAGCGCCGATCACGCGCGCCATTTCGGTGGTGGGGCGCACCAGGTCGTCGATCAGCGTGTTGACAGAGTTGACAATGGTGGCCCAGCCGCCAGCCACATTGGGCACCTCGGCACGTTGCGTCAGCCGGCCCTCGCGGCCTACCACCCGGCTGACGGTGGTGACGGACTTGACGATGTGCTGCTTGGTTTCGATGATTTCGTTGACGGTGTCGGCGATCTTGCCGGCCACGCCGGTCCAGTCGGACGGCAGGCGCGCGGTGAAATCGCCCTTTTTCAGCGCGATCAGCGTGGCCAGCAGCAGTTTGGTGTCCAGTTCTTCGATTTGACCGTCGTCGTTCATCACGTTCATGCGAGACTCCATTTGCTCGTTGTTCGTTGGCACAAGGTGGGGGCCGATCCGTTTGCCGGGTTTGGTGGTGGTGTCCATGGCTAGGCGGAGGTGGTGAGGGTGGCAGAAGTGTCCTGGAGCCATTGCTCCAGAGCCGGGGCGGAAAGGGGGGGCGACAGCAGTTCGCCCTGGTAGTCCTGGCAGCCCAGCGTGCGCAGTGTGGCCAGCTGGCGCTCGGTGACAACGCCCTGGGCCACCGAGCGCAGGTTCAGCGCCTGGGCCAGACAGATGACCGCGCCCACCAGCTGGGCATCGCGCGGCTGGTTGTCCATGGCGTGTATCAGTTGCTCGTCCACCTTGAGCACATCCAGTGGCAATGTCTTCAGCAGCGCCAGCGACGAATAGCCGGTGCCGAAGTTGTCCAGGGCCAGCGTGACGCCGGCCTGACGGAACTGGCGCAGCACCTCGGGTGCCTTGACGGCATCGCGCATCAGCAGCGATTCGTCCACCCCGAGTTGCAGCAACATGTGTGCTGCCTTTTGCCGGCGCAGGCTGGCCAGCGTGGTCTGCGGCATTTCATGCGGTATGAAGGGCAGGGCCACGTCGATGGCCAGCGGCAGGCGGGCCAACGGCGAGCCGGCCGCGTCCCAAGCCTTGGCCTGGCGGCACACCGCGGCCAGCATCCACTCGGCCACCTGCATCAATTGCGTGCCTTCGGCCTGGCCTATGAAGTCGCGCCCGGCCATCAGGCCCTGGCGTGGGTGGCGCCAGTAGAGTTGCGCCTGCAGCGCTGTCAGCCGGCCGCTGGCGATCTCGCAGCGCGGCAGGAAGTGCAGCGTCAGCTCGTCGCCTTTCAGTGCCGTCTGCAACTCCTGCTTGAAGCGCTCGCGCTGTTGCTCCAGCAGGTTCAGCTCGTCATGGAAGAACTGTATGCCGCCGTCCTTGTTGCGCTTGGCGTGGTACATGGCCTTGTCGGCCTTGTCCATCAGGCAGCGGGCGCTGACACCGTCTTGCGGGTACAGACCGATGCCAATGCTGGCCGAGGTCTTCACCTCGCGCTCACCCACCTGGTAGGGCAGGGCCAGCGATTGCGCGATCTTGGACGCCACCCGTGCCGCCATGGCGGATGATGACAGGGCCTCGATCAGTACCACGAACTCGTCACCCCCCAGGCGCGCCACCAGGTCAGAGCCGCGTACCGCATCCAGCAGCCGCGCCGCCACCTGCTTGAGCAGCACATCGCCCACCTCGTGGCCCAGCGTGTCATTGATGGATTTGAACTTGTTCAGATCCAGGAACAGCAACGCAAACTGCTCGCGCCGGCGTGCCGCATTGACCACGGTGTGGTCCAGCTGCTCCAGCAGCGAGCGGCGGTTCAGCAGTCCGGTCAGCGGGTCGCGCGTGGCTAGCTCGTGCTCGCGCTGCTGCGCTTTCTTGCGCTCCACCACCTCGGCGGCCAGCTCGGTGTTCAGCCGTTCCAGGTCCTGCACGCGCTGCATGCGCAGGTCCTTGTTCATCAGCGCCAGCGTTTCGGCTTGGTGGCGCAGTTGCAGGTTCAGCTTCTTCAGCTCCACAAACACCGCCACCTTGGCCTGCAGGATCTCCGGGACGACGGGGGTGAACAGATAGTCCACTGCGCCTTTCTGGTAGCCCCGCACGCGGTACATGTCGTCGTCATGGTGCGCGGTGACGAAGATGATGGGGGTGGCAGCGCTGCGCGGGTGGGAGTGGACGGCGGCAGCGGTCTCGAAGCCGTCCATGACTGGCATGCGCACATCCAGAACAATGACGGCGAACTCGGCATGCAGCACCTGGCGCAACGCTTCTTCGCCAGACCGGGCCGTCCGCACCTCGTAGCCCACGCGCTTGGCATGGTGTACCAGCAAGCTCTCCAGAGCCGTCAGGCTGGCCGGGTTGTCATTGACCACCAGCACCTTGGGCATGACCAGGTCGTTGGCGGGTGGAGAAGGGTCTGGCGGCTCTGGGGATATGGCTGCAGGCGGCGCGGCAGGCGTCGCGTCCACTGCTTTGTAGACCGTTTGTTTTGTGCGAGTTTTCTGCAATTGGGCCATGCGATCACCTTATGCTCCCAGCGCCACACTCCCGGCGCGTCAAACAACCAAGACGCCGGCAGACTGTCGTCCACCGGCGCCTATCAGAGCCGTACAGCCGTCGCATGTCAAGTCGCGGCGGTTGCAAACCCTGTCGCCTTCGCGCTTGGCCGGTGATCCAGCCCTGGCGCTTTCCCTGTCAGCGACACCCTGGCAGGGGCGTCGCTGTGCTGACTGTTACAAGTCTTCTTTTTTATCCTTACACGTACATTCGATTCAGGTCAGCGCGAACTGATCACACGGCCATTGGCATCTGACAGCACGATTTCAACCCGGCGGTTCAGCTGACGGTTGGCGGATGTGTCGTTGCTGGCCACCGGGTAGGCTTCGCCGTAACCGCGGGTGATCACACGCTCGCCGGCCACACCCATCTGTTGTAGCGCAATACGCACCGCGCCGGCACGCCGTTCGGACAATTCCTGGTTGTGCGCGTGGCTGCCGGTGCTGTCGGTGAAACCTTCCACCATCACAGTGCGTTGGGGGTTTTGCGTCAGGATCAGCGCCAGCTTCTGCACCGTTGTCATGCCATTGGCCGTCAGTTGCGCCTGGTCCACGTCAAACAGCACATCGCCCAGGGTGATGACGATGCCGCGCACCGTACGTACGGCGGACAGTTCGGCCAACTGGGCTTCCAGCTGCGCGGCCTTGTCCTTGGCTTCTTGCTCGCCGCGTTGGGCAATTGCAGCCTGGGCCTGGGCATTGGCTGCTTGGGCTTGGGCGCTGGCGGCCTGCGCCTGCGCATTCATGGCCTGGGCCTGGGCAGCGTTGGCTTCAGCCTTGGCTTGGTTGGCGTTGGCCACGGCCTGGTTGGCCTCGGCGGTGCGCTGCGCCAGGCGTATCTGGTCGCGCTCGCGGGCGGCGTTGGCGGCATCGGCTTCAGCCAGTTTCTGCTTGGCCACTTCCTGTGCCAAGCCTATTCTCTGGCGCGCCAGATAGGCCAGCTTGTCCACCGATTCGGTGCTCTCGTTCTTGTTGGCGGCGGTATTGGCCTGGTCCATGGCGTCGCCAGCCAGTTTCATCTCCAGTGGCGCATAGGTGGCCACATAGGGGTTGTTCTGGGCTTGGCGGTAGTCCATGCGGGCCTGCTCCAGCAGGCTGGTGACCCGCGGACCGCTGGCGCAGGCGCCAAGCGCCAGTGCCACGGTCAGCAGTAAGGATGTGAGTGACAGCTTTTTCATTTCAGTGCTCGCTTTCGTTGTTGTTGGTACCCAACTTACCGCGGGGTGCTGTTGGCACGTGCCAACTCTTCGCGCAGCACACGTATGTCGTCTTGCAAGGCATTGGCTGCAATCTGGGCCTTGGTGGAATTGGCCTTGCCCTGGGCCAGTTTGGCATCCGCCTGGGCCTGGTTGGCCAGATCGGTTGCACCCTTGTAATCCTTGGCGGCCAGGGCCTGGTTGGCCATGGCCAGCTTGTCGCGCGCCGCGGCCATCTCGGCCGGGGCCAGCTCTGCAGCACCCGCTTGGGTGGCGTTGTCCAGCGTGGCCTTGGTGACCGCGACATCGGCGGTGGCCGGCGCCTTCAGGCTGCTGGTGCAACCGGCGCTGGCGGCCAATGCAAAGGCCGCCAGCAGCGGCAGCCAGGGGGCACGTGAGTGTGTGTTGTTCGTGTTCATGGTGGTTCCTCGTGTGCCGCGGGGCCGGCGGCGCGATTCAACGCGCCGCCGGCCCTGCCTGTTTGGGTTAACGCTTCTTGCCGGCCTGGTCACCGATCACGCCGCCGACGACGGCGCCACCGATGGTGCCGGCAGCACTGCCGTCGGTCAGCACGCTGCCGACCACCGCGCCGGCGCCAGCGCCCAAGGCGGTGTCACGGTCACGGCGGGACATGTCGGCGCAGCCGCCCATGCCCAGCAACAGGGCCACGGCCAGGGAACCGGCGGTCAAACTTTGAATGGTCTTTTTCATGATGCTCTCCTTTGGGGGAAGATGGCCGGACGGACATGCCGTCGTGGCCGGGGTGGGTGCGGCTGAATTACTTCAGCCGCATGTCGTCCTTGACTTCGACCACGCCGGGGACGTTGCGGGCGATGTTCATGGCCGCTGTTTGACGGTCCTGTGAGCTGACGAAACCACTCAGCTGCACACGGCCCTTGAAGGTCTCGACGTTGATTTCCGAGGACTTCAGCGTCGGGTCGTTGAAGATTGCTGCCTTGACGCGTGTGGTGATGACGCTGTCATCCACATACTCGCCCGTGCTTTCGCGGGTAGGGCTGGATGAACAGCCCACCACAGCAACCAGCGCCAGCGCGCCCAGTGCCGAGGTGAAGACAGTTTTGAAAGGGGGAAGGTTCTTGGTCATGGTGTTCTCCTTGAGAAGGGTTGATGCTTACAACGGCGGGCGGCCCTGGATCACGCGCAGCAGCACGGCCACGATGGCGATCGCCAACAGGATGTGGATCAGGCCGCCCAGTGTGTAGGACGTGACAAGGCCCAGCAGCCACAGGATGATGAGAATGACAGCAATGGTGTACAGCATGGTGGTTCCTCTTGTTGTTGGCGTTGGTGGTGGTGATTCAGCGGTTTAGCGCATGCCGTAGCGGGCCTTGGCGTCGCCCAGGCACAGATCCTTGGCACTGCCGGCCAAAACGTCGCACTTGACCTTGGCCACCGCGAAATCGGCTTCGCGCTTGTCGGCGGCGGCGTCCTTGCGGGCTTCAGTGATCTTGTCCATGGCCTTCACATTGGCGTCGGTGGTCTTTTCCACCGCCACCTGGTTGGCGTCGTTGGTCTTCAGCCGGGCCTTGGCGTCGGCCTCGGCGTGCACGCGGGCGGCCTTGGCCTCCTTCACGCAGACGTCCTTGTCGTTGCCGGCGCGGTCATCGCACTTTTGCATCCACACGCCGTAGTCGGCTTCGGCACGCGCCAGGCTCAACTCGTAGCGGTGCTTGGCGCTGGGCTGGTGGCGCAGCTCAAGATCAGCCTTGGCGACGGCGCGCTTGCCCTTGGCCTCGGCCATGCAGATGTCGCGTGTGTTGCCGGAGAAGGAATCGCAACCGTTTTTCGCGGTGTCGTAGTCGGCCGCGATGGCCTTGCTGGCGACCTGGTACTCTTCCTTGCTCAAGGCCTGGGCTTGGGCCAGTGCTGCGCAACAGGCCAGGCCCGACACGGCCACCCAGGCGACCAGGGCCTGGACTTTCAGCGTGGGTTTGTTGTTGTTGCTCATCGCAGTTGCTCCTTGCAGGTCAATTCAGACGCGGGCGTCTTCGCGCTCCTGCTGGGCCTTTTGCCACGCATTGAGCTGGGTTTCAGCTTCGTCGCGCGTCAGGCCATAGACCTCCTGGATCTTGCCGGCCAACTGATCGCGCTGACCTGACAGTTCAGCCAACTGGTCGTCCGTCAGCTTGCCCCATTGCGCCTTCACTGCGCCTTTGAATTGCTTCCAGTTGCCTTCTATGCGGTCCCAGTTCATGTTGTGCTCCTTGACTTGCGTGTGACAGCTTGTGTGTAATCGTTGGACAGAGTATGAAAAAACGGGCCGCCAAGCAGTAGCGGACAGGGGCTGGAAAGCTTGTAGTCGCTGTCCTACATACCCATCGCATATAGTGCGGTTGCCATGGCCTGGTGCCAGGGCAAATACACCCATGCCCGCGTTGCAAACCTTCATCGTCGAGGACAGCCCCGTGATCCGGGACAGCCTGATCGCGACCCTGGAGGAACTGGTGCCCATCGAGGTGGTGGGCATGGCCGAGGAGGAGGCCACTGCCGTCGCCTGGCTGGCTCGCCATGCGCAGGAGGTCGACCTGGCCATCGTCGACATTTTTCTCAAGAGCGGCTCTGGCCTGGGCGTGGTGCGTGCCGCCGCCGGCCAGGCCCGCCATGTGGTGGTGCTGAGCAACTACGCCACGCGCGAAATCCGCCAAAAATGCCTGGAGCTGGGCGCGGACCGCGTGTTCGACAAGTCTACCGAGATCGAAGCGCTCATGCTGTACTGCGAAGCGCTGGCCGCCGGCCGCAGTGGCGACACCGGCACCGTGGGCCTGGGCTGAGTAAAGGGAGAACCCAGATGCCCTCCCGCATGCTCGCCACCCTCAAACGCAGCCCGCTGGCCATCTTCCTGGTCATCGTTGCCGTGGTGGTGATGGTGTATGTCAGTCACAACGCCAACCAGCGGGCCGTGGCGAAGGTGCAGCAACTGGGCTCGCAAGGGCAGGTGCGCATGCAGTTGCAGGCCATTGCCCAGAGCGTGCTGGAGGCGGAATCGGGCCAGCGCGGCTACCTGTTGACCGGGCGCGACGAGTACCTGCGCGCCTACCAGGAAGCCCGGCCCAGGATAGACAGTGGCTTTGTCGCGCTGCGCGGTTTCTACGCCGGCGACAACGCCTCGCTGGTGCGCATCGAGGCGTTGCATGAGCTGACAGAGACCAAATTGTCGGAACTGTTGCTGACCGTGCAGCTGGCGCAAAGCGGCAAGCGCCAGGCCGGCGTGGACTTCGTGCTCAACGGCCTGGGCAACGACTACATGGTTGCGGTGCGCAAACTCAGCGCCGACCTGGTGGCGCTGGAGACCCGCAAGATAGAAGCAACCAGCCAAAGCATCTTCGACACCCTGCTGTTCTCTTGGCTGGCGGTGGCTGCACTCTCGGCCCTGAGCCTGCTGACCATTCTGGTCGGCCTGCGCCAAAGCGCCGCGCTGGAAGCCCATCAAGAGAGCCACAAGCAGTCGCTCAAGGCCGAGCAGGAGCGGCTGGAGCGCGAGGTGGTCCAGCGCACCGCCCAGTTGCGCGAGCTCAACAACCACCTGCAGACCGCGCGCGAGGACGAGCGCCACCGCCTGGCGCGCGACCTGCACGACGAGCTGGGCGCGCTGCTGACCTCTGCCAAGCTGGACGCCGCGCGCATACGCTCGCGCATCGCCGGCACCTCGCCCGAGGCGATTGAGCGGCTCAGCCATCTGGTGGAGACGTTGAACACCGGCATCGCGCTCAAGCGCCGCATCATCGAGGACCTGCGCCCCTCGGCGTTGAGCAACCTGGGCCTGGTGGCCACGCTGGAGATCCTGGCGCGCGAGTTTGCCGAGCGCTCCGGGTTGCAGGTGCACTGCGCGCTGCAGCCGGTGCGCTTGGGCGCCAGCGCCGACCTGGTGGTGTACCGGCTGGTGCAGGAGGCCATCACCAACATCACCAAGTACGCCAAGGCGCATGAGGTGTGGATCACGCTGAGCAGTCAAGGCGGGTGGGTGGACATTTCGGTGCGCGACGACGGCGTCGGTTTCGACCCCGCCCGCGTGGGCGCCACTGCCCACGGCCTGCTGGGCATGCGTTACCGGGTGGAAGCGGAATCGGGCACGCTGGAGCTGTTGTCAACCACCGGTCAGGGCACGCAGATTCACGCGCGGTTGCCACAAGCTGCTGATACCGCTGCAGAGTTGGCCGCTGATTCGGCTGCTGATTCCGCATCTGCTCTCACCGCCGACACTGCCGCCGCCCCCCCGGCCGAGGAAGGTGCCAAGCCATGAACACCCCTGCCGGCGACGAAGCCTCGCGCAATGCCGCCGAGTTGCTGCGTGCGCACCGGCCGGGCGAGGTCGAAGCCAGGGTGGCGCTCGAGCACCAGGGGCGGGAACTGGAGCTGGCGTTGGCGCGCCTGCACGCCACGCTGGACGCCGCCACCGATGGCATTTTGATCACCGACGAGCAGATGCGCGTGACAGACTTCAACGAGCGTTTTGTGCGCATGTGGCAAATGCCCGACAGCGCGCTCAAGCCCCAGCACCATGCGGCGCTGATGGAGGTGATCAGCACACTGCTGCCCGACCCCGAGGAGTACAAGGCCCGGGTGGCTGCCATTTACCGGGACAGCCCGCCCGTCAGCTTTGACGTGCTGCTGCCGCGCGGCGGTCGCGTCATCGAGCGGCAATCGCGCCGCCAGGTGGTGGGGGGCAGGGTGGCAGGCCGGGTCTGGATCTACCGCGACGTCACCGAGCAGCGCCATGCCGAGGAGTCGTTGCGCGACGAGACACGCGCACTCGAACTGCTGAACCGCGTGGGCCGCCAACTGATCGCCACGCTGGACCTGAAGTCCATCGTGCAGGCCGTCACCGATGCCGGCACACAGATCAGCGGTGCGCGTTTCGGTGCCTTTTTCTACAACGCTGACGACGAGCGGGGCGGTCGCCTGCTGGGCTACGCCGTGTCCGGGTTGCCGCGCCAGGCCATGGGGCGGTTTGGCCGGCCGGACACCGCCGACGTGTTCGCGTCCTCCCCGGGTGGCTACCAGCCGGTGCGCAGTGATGACCTGCCGCATGACGCTGCCTTGGGCGCATCCAGTCCGCACCGCCTGCTGCTGGTCACCGACACGCCGGTGCGCAGCTACCTGGCCGTGCCCGTGGTGTCACGCTCGGGCGACATCATCGGCGGGCTGTTCTTCGGCCACCCACGTCCGGGCGTGTTTGGCGAGCGCGGCGAAAAGACGCTGCTGGGCATGGCGGCGCAGGCGGCGGTGGCGATTGACAATGCGCGCCTTTACGAGGCCGCCCAGCAGTCGGCCGAGGAGCGCAAGGTGCTGCTGGAAAACGAGCGCTCGGCGCGCGCCCTGGCCGAGCACATGAGTGCGCTGAAGGACGAGTTCCTGGCCACGTTGTCCCACGAACTGCGCACGCCCTTGAGCGCCATCCTGGGCTGGGTGCATGTGCTGCGCCGCGGCGTCAAGAGCGAGCAGGACCTGCACAACGCGTTGGCCACCATAGAGCGCAATGCGCGCCAGCAGGCGCAGTTGATCGACGATCTGCTGGACATGAACCGCATCGCCTCCGGCAAGGTGCAACTGGACATCCAGCCGGTGGACCCGATACGTTTCATCGAAGCGGCACTGGAAACGGTGCGCCCCGCAGCCGACAGCAAGGAGCTCGTCATCGAGTGCGAGCCCAATTCGACGGTGGTGCCGATACCGGGCGACCCGGGACGGCTGCAGCAGGTCATCAGCAACCTGCTGTCCAACGCCATCAAGTTCACACCGCGCGGTGGCCGCGTGCGGGTGAGCCTGCGCAGTCTGGAGCGCATGCTGGAGATCAAGGTCAGCGACACCGGCGTCGGCATTCGGCCGGACTTTGTCGCCCATGTGTTCGAGCGCTTCCGCCAGGCCGATGCCTCCACCACCCGACAATACGGCGGCTTGGGGCTGGGGCTGTCCATTGTCAAGAACCTGGTCGAGCTGCACGGCGGCCGGGTCTATGCCGCCAGCGCGGGGCTGGGCCAGGGCGCCACGTTTTGCGTGCAGTTGCCGCTGGTGTCAGCCGGTGCTGGCGCTGCCCCGGCGCGCGTCGGGCCGCTGGTGGCCGCGCCCGTGGCCACCGCCTTCACCACCTTGGACCTGTCAGGCCTGACGGTGCTGGTGGTGGACGACGACAACGACGGCCGCGAACTGGTGCGCTGGGTGCTCAGCGAGTGCCAGGCCCAGGTGCTGGTGGCGGCCAATGCGCAGCAGGCGCTGGAACAGTTGGCTGCGGGGCACCCACAGGTGCTGGTCAGCGACATCGGCATGCCGCAGGTCGACGGCTTCGCGCTCTTGAAGCGGGTGCGCGCGTTGCCCCCGGAGCAGGGCGGGGCAGTGCCGGCCATTGCGCTGACCGCCTTTGCCCGGCCCGAGGACCGCGCCCGGGCGCTGCACGCCGGCTTCGCCGCGCACCTGACCAAACCGCTGAACCCAGCGGAACTGCTGGCCACCGTGGCCCGTGTTGCCGGCCGCGACACCCCAGCCAGCCCTGAGACCCCATAAAACTGCGCCGTGTGGCCCCTGTGGGGCTAGGGAGCCACACCCAGTGGTCGACCATGGGGGTCCACAATCTGTACGACATGTCCGACGCCCGCTCGCGCCACTGGACTATAGGAGGCGCCCGGCCGCTTCCTTAAGCTTGCCTCATCGTCAACCACGAAGGAGAGTTGTGATGAAACAAGCTATGAAACAAGCACGCGCACTGCTGCCGGCCACGCTGGTGGCACTGGCGGTGCTGTCCTTGAGCGCCTGTGACCGCCGTACCGATGATGAGCGTACTGCCGGCCAGAAGCTGGATTCCGCCATTGCAACCGCCAAGGAAAAGACCGATCAGGCCACCGCAACCGCCAGCGCCGAGATGGACAAGGCCAAGGTCGCCAGCAACCAGGCCATGGACTCCGCCGGCACCCAGGTGAAGGATGCCGCCATCACCGCCGCCGTCAACGCTGAGCTGGTGAAGGACCCTGGGCTGAGCGCCTTGCAGATCAACGTGGACACGCACAGTGGCCGGGTGGTGTTGCGCGGCAACGCGCCCGACACCTCGTCGCTGGACCGTGCCACCCGCCTGGCGCAAAAGGTGGATGGTGTCGCCAGTGTGGACAACCAGCTGGTCATCCGCAACTGAGTTGCGGCCAGGCAGCTCGTGAAGTAACCGTAGCGAGGGGGTGCAGCCCCCTTGCCGGAAGGCACCGTGACGGTGCCTGGCGTGCCGGAGTGCGTGAGCGCTCCGGCACTTTTTTTGGCGGCGCTTGTCAGTGCCGAGTGCCCGGCAGATCGTCATCCACTTGGCCGACCTGGCCCACCTGGGTTTGCGGGCCATCAGGCAACGCGCCGCCTTCGCCTTCCCAGCGGGTTTCTTCGCGTGGCTTGGCCAGCGGTCTGGCCTGTTGGCGCTGCAACTGGTGCTGTCGCCAGTCGCCGCCCAGCCGCCACAGGGCGTAGCCGGCCAGCAAGGTCATCACGGTTTTGCTCATGGGGTTCATGGCGATCTCCTTGGGTTGAATCACGTCACCCATGCTAGGCCTCGAGACCGTGCAAGCCCAGCCCATGGACACGCAGTCCTGGCGTGGGACAAATCCCACGGCAGCTTGCGCGCAATGCTGATGGGCGCCTGACCACGGTCTGACTAGCATGGGGAGGCCATTCACCCTTCACCCCTCAAGGAGGCTTTTCCATGACATCCCGCAGCAAGAAGTCCGGCACCGGCAAGGACGACAGCCGCAAGGCTGATCCCGCGCAGGCCGGCGGCAATGACCAGATTCAAGGTGAGGGCGATTACCGCTCAGCCCAGCGCTATGACCAGTCGGCTCGCGCCTTTGCCGAGTCGGGCAAGGTGGATGAGGCCGCGCGCAACGCCAAGCCCGCCAATGGCGCGCAAGCGCAGGATTTGCGCGATGCCGAGGCGCAGGGCCTGTCTCACAGCAAGGGCGAGGACCCGGCGTTGCCGCATGCGGCGCGCAGCAAGGAAGACAAGCGCTGACAATTGCCGCCGCCCTCCGGTCACGCCGTCAGCCGGCGTGCCTACAGGCTCAGCGGTGTGAACTCGAACAGCAGGCGGGGGTCGGTGTGCAGCAGCGCCGGCTTCTTGCCCTGGTAGGGCAGGTGTGCCAGCAGATCGCGCATCAGGTTCAGGCGCGCCAGCAGCTTGTTGTCGGTGCGCACGATGCGCCAGGGCGCATGTTCGGTGTGGGTGCGCAACAGCATGGTGTCGCGCGCTGTGCTGTAGGCCTTCCAGTGTTTGACGGCCACCGCGTCTATGGGGCTGATCTTCCATTGCTTCAGCGGGTCGCGCGCACGGTCAGCCAGGCGGCGCTTCTGCTCGTCCTTGCTGATGTCCAGGTAGTATTTGAACAACCGGATGCCGGAGTGGACCAGCAGTTCTTCAAAGCGTGGCACCGTTTGCAGGAAGTCTTCGTATTCGGCATCGCTGCAAAAGCCCATCACGTGCTCCACCCCGGCACGGTTGTACCAACTGCGGTTGAACAGCACCAGCTCCTCGGCGGCCGGCAGGAAGGGCACCCAGCGTTGGAAATACCAGCTGCTGCGGTCGCGCTCTGAAGGCTTGCCCAGTGCCACCACCCGGGTCTCGCGCGGGCTCAGGTGCTCCACGATGCGCTTGATGCTGCCGTCCTTGCCAGCGCCGTCGCGCCCCTCCAGCAACACCAGGATGCGTTCGCCATGGCGTATCGCATGGCGCTGCAGCTTCACCAGCTCGACTTGCAGGTCGTGCAGTTGCGCCTCGTAGTCATCACCGGAGATGTCCGCTGCGCTGTCAGCTGGCGTGGCTGCGTGGTTGAACGACGCGGTGGCTTGTTGGTCCTGTCCACCTTGCTTGCTGCTGTCGCTGGATTTTTTCTTGTGCTTGTTGCCCATAAGCGGACGGCAGGGTCAGGCGACTCAAGCGCCGCTCAAGCCGCCAGGGCCATGGGGGGCACCAGCAGCCGGCTGAAGACCTTCTTGCTGGCGGCGTAGCATTCGCAGGTGCGTTGTTCCAGGCGTTCGCGGTCCAACACCACGATGTGGCCACGGCTGTAGCGGATCAGGCCAGCTTGCTGCAGCTTGTGCGCGGCCACCGTCACGCCTTCGCGGCGCACGCCCAGCAGGTTGGCAGCGCCTTCTTGGGTCAGCTCCATTTCGTCGCTGGGCAGGCGGTCCAGCCCCAGCAGCAGGCGGCGGCACAGTTGCTGGTCGATGGAGTGGTAGCGGTTGCAGACGGCGGTCTGCGCCACCTGGGCGATCACCGCCTGGGCGTAGCGCAGCAGCAGCTTGAGCACCGCGCCGCCGCGTTCCACTTCGGCCTTGATGAACTGGGCGCTCACGCGCAGGCCCTGGCCCGCGCTTTGCACCACGGTTTCGCTGGGCATGGCGTCGCCGCCCAACACCAGCGAAATGCCCACCGCACCGTCGTTGCCGACCACGGCCACTTCGGTGGAACTGCCTTCTTCCGTCAGGTACAGCAGTGAGCAGATCGCCGTGGTGGGAAAGATCACCGACGATGGCGCACGGCCGGGCTCGCTCAGCACCTGGCCTTGGGCCAGCATCACCGGCTCCATCTGTTCCAGCCAGCGTTCCCAGTCGGACGGCTGCAGGGCGGCCAGCAAGTGGTTTTGGCGCGGATCGCAAATGGGGTGGTAGATCGTTTTCATGGGCTCCCTTTGGGCATTGAATGAGCCTTCATGGTCTGCCAGCGCGGGCTTTTGCGCTATCGGCGCGAGCCGCCAATCGCTGTCGGCAGGTTCCTACATGCGAGTGCCCCTTGCCGAAGGTGGTCTCCCCAGTGAAAACCGCCTTTGCACCGCACGGACTCGTCCTACACGGCCCGGCGTCCCTGTCTGACAGATTGCCAGTGTCTGCGCCCGTACCATCGATTCTCACAGGCCGCGGCGGTCCGCTGGCCCACAACATGCTCTCGTGGAGGATTCCGATGAACCCCAATATCAATACTTTCAATTCCTTGCCCTGCTGGAGCACGGCGTCCATAGGTGAGGGCAGTCAGCGGTTGGCCAGCGCGGTCGAATCCCTGGGACTGGGCGACCACTTGAACCAATGCAAGGCCTTGCAGAGCCGCTTCTTCACGCTGCATTGCCTGCTGGAGTCGGCGCACGGCTTCATGGTCACGCATGTGTTCACCTCGGCGGTTCTGGTCACGCTGCTGATCGGCCTGGGTTCGCTGGTCCTCTGAGCCGGCCATCCAACCGGCCTGAATAATGTGGCAACCCGAGTTGCTGCGCCTGCTGCCCCAGTTGTCGCTGGCATCGCGCGACATGCTGGACGGCGCCCGGGGCGCCGTGTTGCCACCGATACGCTCGGAGATATTCGGCCAGCAGCGCTTTGCCCAACATGGTCACAGCCTGGCTGAAACGCACCGCGCCGAGCGCGTGCGCTCGGCCAGGGGGGCCTTCTTTCCGCGCTTGCGCCACAACATCCGCGTGCTGCGCGAGGCGCACCATTACATAGGCGACCAGGCTGGCACCGGCTATGACCTCAGCCCTGCGGCCGAGTGGCTGCTGGACAACTTCCATCTGATAGAAGCCCAGTTGAAGGAAATCCACGACGGCTTGCCGCGCAGCTACTTTCGCACGCTGCCGACGTTGCTGGATGAGCCACTGGCCGGCCTGCCGCGCATCTACGGCGTGGCCTGGGCCTTTGTAGCCCACACCGACAGCGCCTTCGACGAGGACCTGCTGGGCGCCTACCTGGGCGCCTACCAGGAGACCCGCGCGCTGAACCTCAACGAGGTCTGGGCCTTGCCCACGACGCTGCGCGTGGTGCTGGTGGAAAACCTGCGCCGCCTGGCCGAGCGCATGGCCACCAACAAGGCTGCGCGCGAGGTCGCCAACCTGGTGTGCGACGCGCTGGAGCTTTGGAATGAAGAGCTGCTGGACGAGTTGCTGGAGGCGCTGAATGCGCGTGGCGTCGGGCAGGTGCTGCTGGCCCAGATGGGGCAGCGCCTGCTGGACCGCGACACCGGCGTCGACGTCCGGGTGCGCGAATGGCTGGCCGTGCAGGCGCCCGACCTGGCCGCGTTGCAGCGCCAGCAAAGCGCCGACCAGACGGCCGACAACCTGAGTGTCAGCAACGCCGTCACGGCGCTGCGTGCCATTGGGGATGCCGATTGGGCTGATCTGGTGGAGCGCACCAACACGCTGATGCGCGTGCTGCTGACCTCGCCCATGTTCGCCGCCGAGCACGTCCGCACGCGCGACCAGACGCTGCATGACATCGAGCGCCTGGCGCTGCGCAGTGGCCGGGATGAGGTGGCGGTGGCGCAGACGCTGCTGGGCTTGATGCACACCGCCGACAGCGGCCTTGGTGAGCGGGGCGGCACGGACGCAGACGCTTCGGTTGCCAGCCACTGGCTGCGCGGCCCCGGCCGCGCAGCGCTGTTGAAGGCACTGGGCCTGCGCGAGCCGCTGGCCAGTGCCTGGCGCTTTGGCGCGCGTCACATGGTGCTGCCGGCCTACCTGAGTGCGCTGGCGCTGGGCACGGCGCTGCTGATCCTGTGGATCCTGCGCCAGCACGCCGCCAGCTCCGGGCCTTTGGGTGAGGCGGGCGAATCTGCGGCTGCGCTGGCGCTGTGCACATTGCTGATGCTGTTTCCGGCTTCCGAGGCGGTGGTGGCGGTGATCAACCGGCTGATCAGCGAGTCGGCCCGGCCCGAACCACTGCCCCGGCTGGCGCTGGCCGAGGGCATACCGGCCGAGCACCGGGTGCTGGTGGCGGTGCCGGCGATGCTGACCAACGAGGCCGCGGTGCACGAACTGGTGCACCGGCTGGAGCTGCACCACCTGGCCAACCCGGAGCAGCATGCGCAATTTGCGCTGCTGACAGATTGGGCCGATGCCGATGCCGCGCGCATTCCCTCCGACGCGCCGCTGCTGGCCAGCGCGCGGGCGCAGGTGCGGGCACTTGCCGCACGCTACCCGCAGCCGGACGGCATGGCGCCGCGCTTCATCCTGCTGCACCGCGAGCGCCAATGGAGCGACAGCGAGCGGCGCTGGATAGGCTGGGAGCGCAAGCGCGGCAAGCTCGAGCAGCTGGTGGCGGCGCTGGCAACCAACGCACAGCATGGCGGTACCACCTTCATCGATCTGGGCGAGGCCTCGCGCCTGGCGCCCAACACCCCGTACCTGGTGACGCTGGACGCCGACACCCGGTTGCCGCCAGGCAGCCTGCGCGAGCTGGTGGGCGTGGCCGCGCACCCGCACAACCGGCCTCAGCTGGACGAACGCGGCACAACCGTGGTGCACGGCTACGGCATCCTGCAGCCGCGCATTGCTGCGCCGCTGCCGGCGGTGAAGGACTTCACGCTGTTCCATTGGCTGTTTGCCGGCCAGTGCGGCATCGATCCGTACAGTGCCGCCAGTTCCGAGGTTTACCAGGACGTGTTCGGCGAGGGCACCTTCACCGGCAAGGGCCTGCTCAATGTGCAGGCCATGCATGCGGTGTTGCACCGGCGGCTGCCTGAGAGTCAGGTGCTCAGCCACGACCTGCTGGAAGGATCGCTGGCGCGCTGCGCCACCGTGACGGACGTCACGCTGATCGAAGACGCCCCCTTCCATGCCGACGTCGCCGCCTCGCGTGTGCACCGCTGGACGCGCGGTGATTGGCAATTGCTGCCCTTCCTGTTGCAGCCCCACCGCTATGCGCTGCGCGCCATCAACCGCTGGAAGATGTTCGACAACCTGCGCCGCTCGCTGGTGGCGCCGATGTCGCTGGCGCTGCTGTTGCTGGCGTTGGCCGGCCAGGCGGTGTCGCCCTGGGCCGCGCTGGCGCTGGTGCTGGCGGCTTTTTCCGCCGGACCGATGATCGGCGCGTTGGCCGGTTTTTCGCCGGCACGCGGCCCGCTGGCGCTGCACCATTTCTACCACCGCGCCGGGGCCGAGCTGGCACGGGCCTGCTGGGGTGGCCTGTGGCTGCTGCAGCAATTGGTGCAGCAGGCCTTGCTGTCGCTGGACGCCATCGTCCGCGCGCTGTACCGCATGGCGGTAAGCCGGCGCCTGCTGCTGCAATGGACCACCGCCGCCGCCGCCCAGGCCGCCGCCAGCACCCAACTGCGCGTGCTGGCGCAGCGCCACTGGCGCGCGCCGCTGGTTGCGCTGCTGCTGGCGCCGCCTTTGCTGCTGGTCAGCCCGTACCCGCTGTTGGCGGCCCTCTTGCTGGCGGCCTGGGCGTTGACGGCGCTGGGTACCTGGTGGGTCAGCCGGCCGCAGCCAGCGCGTCGGGACGAGGCGCTGTCGGCCGAAGAAACTGCCTACATGCACGCGGTGGCGCACGACACCTGGCGCTGGTTCGAGGCCTGCGTAGGCCCGCAGGACAACCACCTGCCACCCGACAACCTGCAAACCACACCGCATGAGATGCTGGCGCACCGCACCTCGCCCACCAACATCGGGCTGTACCTGCTGGCTGCGGCCTGCGCCCGGCAGTTCGGCTGGATAGACACGGCCGAGCTGCTGGCGCGGCTGGAGGCCACGCTGGCCACTTTGAGCAAGCTGCAACGCCATCGCGGCCACTTCCTGAACTGGTACGACACCCAGAGTTGCGCGCCGCTGTTGCCCATGTACGTCTCCACCGTGGACAGCGGCAACCTCAGCGGCCACCTGCTGGCTGTGGCCCAGGCCTGTCTGGCGCTGGTGCGCGCGCCCGAGCCGCCCAATGCGCCACTGGTGCAGCGCCTGCTGGCGGTGGCGCAGGCGTGCGACCGCCTGGCCTGGGCGCCGGAGTACACCTTCCTGTACCACCGCAAGCGCCAGCTGTTCCACATCGGCTACCGTGTCGCCGAGCAGCAACTGGACGCCAGTTTCTACGACCTGCTGGCCTCCGAGTCGCGCCTGACCAGCATGTTGGCCATTGCCAAGGGCGAGGTCCCGGTGCGTCACTGGGCGTCGCTGGGGCGGCCGTTCTACGCGGTGGGCGCCGGGGCTGGCTTGCGCTCCTGGTCCGGCTCCATGTTCGAATACCTGATGCCCACGCTGGTGCTGGACGAGCCGCATGGCAGCGTGCTGCGCGAGGCTTCGCTGGCGGCGCTGCGCGAGCAGATGGAGTTTGCGCAACTGCAGGACGCGCCCTGGGGCATTTCCGAGTCGGCCTATGCCGCCGCCGACCACACGCTGGCCTACCAGTATGCGCCGCAGGGCGTGCCGCGCCTGGCGTTGCGCCGCACCCCCGCAGACGAGCTGGTGGTGGCGCCTTATGCCACTGGGCTGGCCGCGCAGGTGGCGCCGCACCTGGCGTGCCGCAACCTGCGCACGCTGGAGACCCTGCGCGCGCGCACCCAGTACGGCTTCATCGAGGCGCTGGACTTCTCGCCAGCGCGCCAGCTGGAAAGCAGCACGGACGGCTTCACACCGGTCAATGCCTTCATGGCGCACCACCAGGGCATGATCATCGTCGCGCTGGCCAACGTGCTGCTGGATGGTGCACCGCGCCGCTGGGGCATGGCCAACACCCACATCGAGGCGGTGGCCTCGCTGCTGCATGAGCGCTCGCCGCGCCAGATCCCCACCCTGAACCGGCTCACGACCGGGCCGGTCCCGCCGGCGCAGCAACGCCGCCGTGTGGCGCGCATGCGCACCGAACTCACGCCGGGCACCTTGTCGCCCGAGCCCACCCACCTGCTGTCCAACGGCCGCTACAGCGTGGCCCTGCGCGCCAACGGCGCCGGCTGGAGCCGCTGGGGCGCGGCCGACATCAGCCGCTGGCGTGATGACGCGCTGCGCGATGCCCACGGCAACTTCTTCTACCTGCGCTGGCTGGACGCCAGCCGCGGCACCAGCCAGTTGCGCCCGGTGTCGGTGACCCAGCACCCGGCGCCCGACGCGCAGGCGCGCTACACGGCCGTCTTCCATGCCGACCGCGTGTGTTTCGATGCCAGCTGGCCAGGCGTGCGCGCCCATGTCACCGTGTGGGTCAGCCCCGAGGACGATGTGGAGTTCCGCCGCGTCGAGCTGTACAACCTGAACCAGCATGCCCTGAACCTGGAGCTGACGTCGGCCTTCGAGCCCACGCTGACCGCCGCGCGCGCCGACGAGGCACACCCGGCTTTTTCCAACCTGTTCCTTCAGGCCCAGTGGCAAGGCAGCCACCAGGCGTTGGTGTTCACGCGCAAGCCGCGCCTTGCCGGCGAGCAGACCATGCGCATGGCGCACTTTCTGGCCGACAGCGACAAGCCGGTGGCCAGCCTGCGCGTGCAGGTCGACCGCCAGCGCTGGCTGGGCCGCAACCGCACGCCGGCCCAACCGCTGGCGTTGCTGGAGCAGTTGCCGCAGATGGGGGAGGCCGCCACCGCCGAGCGCACGCTGGACACCGGGCTGGACCCGGTGTGCGCGCTGGCCGCCCACCTGCATCTGGCCGGTGGCGCCAGCATACAGCTGACCTTTGCCACCGCCGCCTGCGACAACGACGGCACGCTGCGCGCCATCATCGACAAATACCGCCAGCGCAGCCATGTGCAGCGCGCCTCGCTGATGTCGGCCACCCTGGCCAGCATCCGGCTGCGCGAGCTGCGCATCAGCGCCGACAATTTCGCCGCCATCCAGACGCTGACCAGCGCGCTGGTGATGAGCCTGGCGCGTCCGCACCCCTACGAGACGCCGGGCGAGCTGGCCGCCGACGACAGCCAGCGGGTGTGCGACCGCAAGCTGCTGTGGCGCCTGGGTATCTCGGGTGACCGGCCCATCGTGCTGGCCTTCGTTGGCCAGTCCCAGGGCCTGGGGTTGCTGCGCTCGCTGGCGCAGGCGTTGCGCCTGTGGTCCTGGGGTGGCGTGGCCTGCGACCTGGTGGTGGTGAACGCCGAGCCCACCTCCTACCTGATGGCCCTGCATCGCGATATCGCCGCCCTGCGCGACCGCCACCTGGCCGACAGCGGCGGCAATCCCGGTGCAGCGCCCACTGGCTTTCACCTGCTTCGTACCGACGAGTTGTCACCCGGTGAGCTCGGCACATTGCAGGCGCAAGCGCGGCTGCGTTTCAATGCCGACGGCCGGCCGCTGCGCCACCATGTGTGGGAGTGGGCCGCCTTGCACCAGCAGGCGCAGGATGCACGCAACGCCACACCCAGCGTGGTGGTGCCGCTGGCCAGTGCCGGGCTGGCCAGCGCACCGGTGCCGCAGGGCCAGTTTGACGACGCCAATGGCGAGTTCCGTTTTGACGTCAGCGGCAAGCTGCGCCCCGCACGCCCCTGGGCCAATGTGCTGTCCAACCCGGGCTTTGGCGCCCAGCTCACCGAGGCCGGTGGCGGCTACACCTGGGCCGTCAACAGCCGGCTGAACCAGCTCACCGCCTGGTCCAACGACCCGGTGGGCGACCCACCGTCGGAGTTGCTGCTGCTGCAGGATCGCAAGAGCGGCCAGGCCTGGAGCCTGACGCCCAACGCCTGGGCCGATGAATCCGCCAGCTACCGCGTGGCACACGGCCAGGGCTACAGCGTGGTCACGCACCGCCAGGGCGAGCTGGAGGTCAGCGTGACCTGGTGCGTGGACCCGCAAAGCGCCGTCAAACAAATGCGCGTGCGCATCAGCAACCGGGGCAGCGCCAGCCGCCAGCTGCGGCTGATCGCGCTGGCCGAATGGGTGATGGGGGCCAACCGCTCGGACCGCGGCAGCGCCGACACCGGCGTGTTGCGCCAGAACCTGCCCGAGCAAAGCGATGGCCAGCCGCGCAAGCTGGTGGCCTTGCTGTGCACGCAGCGCGAGCGCAGCGCCGGGTTTGGTGGCGGCACGGCCTTCCTGGCCCAGGTGGGCCACCTGGCCGAGTCTGAAGACTGGACCTGCGACCGCCGCGAGTGCTTTGACACCCGGGGCAGCCTGGTGCTGCCCGAGCACTTCGGCCGTGCCAGCGGTGCCGGGCTGGACCCCTGCGCCGCGCTGGCGGCGCGCATCTTGCTGGCGCCGGGCGACAGCGTGGAGCGGGTGTTCCTGCTGGGCTATGGCGCCAGCCCACAGGCGGCGCGCGAACTGGCGTTGGCGGCAGCCCAGGTTCCAACCGCGCAGCGGCTGGAGCAGGTGCGCCAGCAGTGGGAGTCGCTGCTGGGCGCCGCGCGGGTGAAGACCCCCGACCCGCTGTTCGACGCGCTGGTCAACCGCTGGCTGCTGTACCAGACCGTCACCTGCCGCATGTGGGCCAAGGCGGGCTTTTACCAGGCCGGCGGCGCCACCGGTTTTCGCGACCAGTTGCAAGACGCCATGGCCCTGGCCTGGGCGCGCCCGCAGTGGCTGCGCGAGCAGATCAAGGTGTGCGCCGCGCGCCAGTTCCGTGAAGGCGACGTTCAGCACTGGTGGCATGCACCCCAGGGCAATGGCGTGCGCACGCACTTCTCGGACGACCTGCTGTGGCTGCCCCACGCCTGCCTGCGCTACCTGGAGGCCACAGGCGACGCCGCGCTGCTGGACGAGCGGGTGCCCTTCCTGGAAGGCGAGGCCATTGCCGAAGGTGCCGAGGACAACTACCACACCCCCACTGTCAGCGCCGACACCGCCACGCTGTACGAGCACGCGGCGCTGGCCATAGACCGCAGTCTGCGCGTGGGCGTGCACGGTCTGCCGCTGATGGGCAGCGGCGACTGGAACGACGGCATGAACCGTGTTGGCATTGAAGGCAAGGGTGAGTCGGTGTGGCTGGCCTGGTTCCTGTGCGCGTTGGTGCGCGGCTTGGCGCCGCTGGCTCAGGCGCGTGGGGACGCCATACGCGCCAAGCGCTGGAACAACGCCCTGGCGGGTTGGCAGTCGGCGCTCGCCAGCCAGGCTTGGGACGGCCAGTGGTTCAAACGCGCCTTCTTTGATGACGGATCACCACTGGGATCACACACCAATGCCGAGGCACGCATTGACCTGATCGCCCAGGCCTGGGCGGTGTTGTCTGACGCCGCAGCACCTGCCATGCAACGCATGGCGATGGCGGCGGTCGAAGAGCACCTGGTGGACGAAGACGCCGGTCTGGTGCGGCTGCTGGACCCGCCACTGCAAGACGCCCAACCCAGTGCCGGTTATATCCAGGCCTACCCGCCGGGCGTGCGCGAAAACGGCGGCCAGTACAACCACGCCACGATCTGGGCGCTGATGGCGCAGGCCGAGTTGGCGCTGCGCGGTGGCGCTGGTGCGGCGGGATCGGCCGACGCCGTGTGGCGCTACTTCTGCGACGTCAGTCCGGCGCACCGCAGCGCCCACCCGCAGCATGGCACTGCCTATGGGCTGGAGCCCTATGTGATGGCCGGCGACATCTACAGCCAACCGCCCTACGTGGGACGCGGCGGCTGGAGCTGGTACACCGGCTCGGCCGCCTGGCTGCATCGCGCGGCCCTCGAGTCCTTGCTGGGCATGCGCCTGCGTGCCGGTCAGCTGAGCTTCCATCCCTGCCTGCCCGCGCATTGGCCGCAGGCCGAGCTGACACTGACGCGCGACGGCCGCAGCCTGAACCTGTTGCTGCTGCGCGCCGCCAGCCTGGGCGCGGCCCAGGCCATCGCCTCGCGCACCGGTGCGCGACTGCTGCGCGAGGACGAGCGCCTGCACTGGGCCAGCCTGCCGCCGAGCAGCAGCTATGTGCTGCCGCTGCTGGCGCACACCCAGGCCCAGCCGTCCACGCCCCAGGTGCCAGAGCCACCGGCCCGTGCCGCCGGGGGCCTGTGAAAGCTCAGTTGCGCGCGCAAGCTGCTGGCTAGAATAAGCCGCACATGCCACGCCATGCCGTCCATTCTTCCTGGGAGCAAGTCATGGGCTTGACGGTGTCCGCACCCGCACTGCGGCGCAGCGCCGTTGGCCTGCTGATGGCAGTTGCCTTCAGCGCCGCGCAAGCCGCGCCCCAGGTTGCAGAACTCACCAGCATGACGCTGGAGCAGCTCAGCCTGGTGCAGATCACTTCCGTGTCGCGCCGCACCGAAACCCTGGCCGGTGCCGCCGGTGCGGTGTACGTGATCAGCGCTGAGGACATACGCCGCAGCGGCGCCACCAGCCTGCCGCAGGCCCTGCGGCTGGCGCCCAACCTGCATGTGGCGCAGGCCGATGCCAACCAATGGGCCATCAGCGCGCGTGGCTTCAACGCCACCACGGCCGACAAGATGCTGGTGATGATCGATGGCCGCACGGTGTATTCACCGCTGTTTTCCGGCGTGTTCTGGGAGGCGCAGGCCGTGATGCTGGCCGATGTGGAGCGCATCGAGGTGATGAGCGGCTCAGGTGGCACCGTGTGGGGCTCCAACGCCGTCAATGGTTTCATCAACATCATCACCCGCGCCGCCCGGGACACCCAGGGCACGCTGCTGACGTTGGGCGGCGGCAATGCCGACAGCCTGGCTGGCATGCGCTTTGGCGGCAAGTTGGGCGACAACGGCTACTACCGCGTGTACGGCCAGCGCAGCCTGCGCGATGCCACGCACAACGCCGCCGGTGGCAGCCTGGGGGACGCTGCGCAATTCACCCAGGGCGGCTTTCGCGCCGACTGGGCTGGCCCGGGTCAGAGCGTCACGCTGCAGGGCGATGTGTATGGCAGCAGCGTCCACCAAGGCGCCGCGCAACCGCCGCGCGAGCTGTCCGGCGGCAACCTGCTGGCCCGGCTGACGCGCGAGTTGGGTAACGGCGCCAGCCTGCGGCTGCAGGCTTATTACGACCGCACCGAGCGTGACCAACCCGGCGCCATCAACGACAAGCTCGACACGCTGGACATGGACGTGCAGCACAGCTTTCAACTGAGTCCCAGCCAGCGCTGGCTGTGGGGCGGCGGCTACCGCTTCCAGTCCGACCAGCTGGTCAACCTGACGCCTGCGCTGGCCTTCACACCCGCCAGCCGTGACCTGCGCCTGGTCAACCTGTTCGCGCAGGACGAGTTCACGCTGGCTCCCAATCTGACGCTGACGCTGGGCCTGAAGCTGGAGCACAACGACTACACCGGGCTGGAAAACTTGCCCAACGCACGCCTGGCCTGGCAGTTATCACCCGAGCAGTTGCTGTGGATGGCGGCCTCGCGCACGGTGCGCATCCCCGCGCGGCTGGACCGCGAACTGGTGCGCCCGGCCAATCCACCCTACACGCTGCTGGCGCCCAATGACAGCTTTCAGTCCGAGGTGTCCAATGTGTTCGAGTTGGGATGGCGTGCCCAGCCCAGCCCGGCGGCTTCGTATGCCATCACGCTGTTCCACCACGAATTCGACCGTCAGCGCTCTGTGCAGCCCACGGCCATCGGCCCCGTCATCGCCAACCAGATCGATGGTGACAGCACCGGTATAGAGGCTTGGGGCAGCCTGCGCATCAGCCCGCATTGGCGCCTGACGGCCGGGGCGATGGTGCAGAACCTGCAGTTGCGGGTCAAGCCCGGTGCGGTGTCCGTGGGTGGCACCGCAGCGCTGGGCAATGACGCCGGGCAGACCTGGCAGCTGGGTACGTCATGGGACTTACCCGGTGGTCTGGAGTTTGACATCAATGCCCGCCATGTGGGCGCATTGCCCAGCCCGGTGGTGCCGGCCTACTTCAGCGTCGACGCCCGGCTGGGCTGGCGCATGTCGGGCGGGCCCGAACTGTCGCTGGTGGCGCGCAACCTGTTTGGGCCCCCCTACGCCGAATGGGGTGTTGCGCCCCAGCGGCCGGTGTACGACCGTGGCGTATTCGCCAACCTGGTGTGGCGGCTGCCATGAGCTCGTTGGCCTGGCGCTGGCTTCGTCGGCTGGGTGCGCCCTGCCTGGCACTGGCCCTGGCGGCAGCGCCTGTGCTGGTGCTGGCGGAGGAGGCGCCGCAGCTGGAGCGGCGCGTCAAGGCGGTGTTCCTGTACAAGTTTGTCGACTATGTGGTCTGGCCAGCCGGCACCTTCTCCCAGCCGGATGCGCCGCTGCTCATCGGCGTGATGGGTGACGACCGCCTGGCCGAGGACCTGGCTGCCGCGCTGTCCACCCGCAGCGTCGGCGGCCGGCCCATCGGCGTTCGCCGCTACCACGAGGGCGAGCCGCTGGGCGGCATGCACATGCTGTTCGTGGCGCGTGGCGAGTCTGCACGGTTGGCGTCGCTGGCCAAGGCCGCCGCCGCCAACGGGCAGCCGCTGCTGCTGGTCAGCGAGAACGAGGACGCGCTGGAGCGCGGCAGCATCATCAATTTCGTCGTCAGTGGCGGTCGGGTGCGTTTTGACATCGCGCTTGACACGGCCGAGGCGCGCGGCCTGAAGCTCAGCTCCGGCCTGCTGGGCGTGGCGCGCAAGTTGCGCCCGGGGTCAGCGCCATGAGCCTGGGCAAATCCCCTCCCGCAAAGAGCCGGCTGGACCGGCCCGGCATGCTGGGCAGCATACGCTTCTCGCTGCGCCGCAAACTGATGTTCGTGGTGCTCAGCACCAGCTTCCTGGCGCTGCTGCTAATGGGCAGCACGCTGCTGATCTACGAACTGCGCACCTACCACCAGTCCTGGATCAACGACATGGTGACCCAGGCCGACCTGATGGGCCGTGCCAGCGCGGCGGCCCTGACCTTCGACGACGACAAGGTGGCGCGAGACAACCTGGCGCTGTTGCGCCTGCGCCCCAAGGTGATCGCCGCCGCCGTGTACACCGCGCAAGGCCGGCTGTTCGCCAGCTATCAGCGCGATGCCGATGGCAGTGCGCCGCCGTTGCCGGCCAGCCCCGAGGGCAGCACCTACCGGATAGAGGCAGGCGAACTGGTGCTGTTCCGGCAGATCTGGAACAACCGCGAGCTGGTCGGCACCATCTACTTCCGCTCCGACTACGAATTGGCGCAGCGCTTGCTGAGCTACCTGGCCATCCTGGGCGCGGTGATGCTGGCCAGCATGGCTGTGGCGGTGATGCTGACCTCGTGGATGCAAAAGGCCATCACCCGGCCCATCGTCGGCATGGCCGACGTGGCGCGCCGCGTGATGACGCGGCGCGATTACTCGCTGCGTGCCAACCGCACCACCGACGACGAGATCGGCTACCTCGTGGATGCCTTCAACGCCATGCTGGCCGAACTGGGCGGGCGCGCCCAGGCGCTGGAGGCCTCCAACAGCTCTCTGGAGCAGGAAATGGGTGTGCGCCGCCAGGCGGAAGCCGCGCTGCGCGCGGCCGACCGGCAGAAGGACCAGTTCCTGGCGACGCTGGCGCATGAGCTGCGCAACCCACTGGCGCCGCTGCTCAATGCACTGGACGTGCTGCGCCTGCCAACTACCGACGCGAGCGCGCGCCAGGCCACCCAGGAGATGATGGAGCGCCAGCTGCGCCAACTGGTGCAACTGGTCAACGACTTGCTGGACGTGTCGCGCATCACCACCGGCAAGATGGTGCTCAAGCGCGAGCGCTGCGAACTGGCCGACGTGGTGCGCATGGCGGTGGAAGCCACGGCGCCGCTGGTGCAGTCACGCGGCCACCACCTGGCGCTGGAGCTGCCGCAAGAGCCGGTGTATCTGCTGGCCGACCCCACCCGCCTGGTGCAGGTGTTCTTGAACCTGCTGAACAATGCCGCCAAGTTCACCGATCCCGGTGGCCGGCTGCGCCTGGCCGCGCAGATCCAGGATGGCAACGTGCAAGTGACGGTGCAGGACAGCGGCATGGGGTTGGACCCAGCCATGTTGCCGGTGATCTTCGGCATGTTCGCCCAGGCCGACCGCTCGTTGGAGCGCGTCCACGCCGGCTTGGGTGTGGGTTTGTCGCTGGCCAAGTTCATCGTTGAGCTGCACGGCGGCAGCATCACCGCGCACAGCGATGGCCCGGGCACCGGCAGCCGCTTCACCGTCACCCTGCCGTTGTTGGCTGGCGCGGCCATGCCCGCGCCAGCCGCGTTGAACACACCCGCGCCGCAGCCACCCGCACCGGCGCCGGCAGCGAGCACGCCGGGCCTGCGCGTGTTGCTGGCCGATGACAACGTGGACTTTGCCGCCAGCCTGGCCATGCTGCTGGAGGCTGAAGGCCACGAAGTGCGTGTGACGCATGACGGCCAAGAGGCCTTGGAGGCGGCTCCGGGCTTCAGACCGCAGGTGTGTTTTCTGGACATCGGCCTGCCCAAGCTGCATGGCTATGAGTTGGCCGTGCGGCTGCGCGCCTTGCCTGAACTCGACGGCGTGCACCTGGTGGCGGTGTCTGGCTGGGGCCAACCCGAAGACAAGCTGCGGGCCCACCAGGCCGGCTTTGACAAGCATCTGGTCAAGCCGGTGGAGTTTGCCCAGGTGCTGGATGTGTTGGACGCCTGGCGCGCAGCGCGGGCCTGAAACGGATGGTCGTGGAGGTCAGCCCGGCAGGCGCAGCGCCACGCCGGCGGGCAGGCGTTCCATGGCCAGCCCGTGCGCATCGGCCAGGGCTTGCACGTCATCCCAGACGATGCGGCGGTAGATGCCCTCATCGGCATGGCTGGCACCGGCACCGCGGCGCAGTTGCAGCGACAGCCAGGTGCCGCTGTCGCCAGATTCCGGCGGCTGAAGCGACAGCGTCAGTTCGTCCAGGTCGCCGGCATCGTCCGCGCAGGCGATCAGCGCGGCCGTCAGCACCTCGCGGGTTGTGGCCTGTGGCAGCGGCAGCTCTTGCCCTTCGCCAATCTGGTTGACCAGTGTGAAGCCGCGAAAGGTGAAGTTGCTGCGCACCAGCTCCAGGCATTCGGCCACACCGGCGGTCAGGCTGACGTTGGCTTCCGGGTCTGGCGCCAGCCAGGACACCACGTCCAGGCAGGAGGCAATGGCCGAGCGCGCAAGCTTGCCGATCTTGCCCACACCGTTGTGAGCGGCGGTGACGGCGTCGGGGCCGCCGGTGGCCAGTTTGCGGTCCGTCACCTCGCAGATCATGCCCATGGGCTGCAGGTGCACCACCATGTGGTGGCGCAGCACTGGCACAAGGCGGCGCAGCAGCGCATAGCGGGCGGCTTCGGCCCGGCCGCTGGATGTGTCTGTGCGGTTGTCAGTAGGGGTGGTCATGCGGACATGGCGGGTGAGGGCGGGTTGACGATGCGCCCTTGTGGCACATCGCCTCTGTCATCTTACTGCACCTTGCTACCACCCTTTTTGCGCTTTCAATTGCCGCCGTAACTGGCCTTGAAGGCCACCGCATAGCTTGTGACCAGGTGGGCATCGTCCGACGCGGGCGATGATTGCAGGGCCGCCACCGGTACCCCGGCCGCTACAGGCAATGGTGACATGGTTGCTGTTAGTACTGGCTTGGGTGCGCGCGGCTGCTGGGCGCCAGCGATCTGCACTGTCGCGGCGGCGGCTGCCGTCGTAGTGCGTTGCGGGGCCAGTCGCGGCGCCGTCGCCGTGGTGGGTGTTGCTTCGTGTTGCTGATTCGCCGCTTGCGCCAGGTACAGGCTCAAGCCGGTAGGCCCCATATCACTTTTGAGTGCGCGGCGCATGGCATCCCGGTTGATGGCGGCTGCGGCGGCGCAAGCACTGCGTGCCTGGGCATTGCCCAGTCCCTTGCAGGTGGCCAGTTCTTCCTGGTAGCGGGCCGAGATCCGTGTCTTGCCGGCACGGTAAGAGGCTTCCTTCAGGCTCATGGTCCGGTCCTGCGCAAAGCTGCTGGCGCACAGGCAGGCCATCGCCAGCATCACGCAAAAAGCTCGTTTCACAGCAGATCCCCATCGGGTGACAGCCAGCCCATCAGGGCGCCGAAGGCACCGCCGATCACGGCGCCCACACCAGCGCCGGTGATCACCGCCACCAGGGGGACAGCCAGTTCCATGCCCAGGCCCGGCACCACCCAACTGCTGCCGCTGGTGGCCCCCAGGGCCACCACCATGCCCAGCGCTCCGCCGACCGCACTGCCGACGCCAGCGCCTTCACCGGCGCGTGCCAGATCGGTGTCGTGCAGTTGCGCTTCCTGTTCCTGCGCCCCATGGGCCGCCAGATCGCCTCGGAGGGGCAGGTTCTTCGTGGCGCTGTCTTGCCGTATCGGAAAGCCTGTGTGCTGCGTGTGGCCGGCGGCGTGGAAGCTGAAATGTCTCATGGTGCGTTCTCCCGTGGTGCCTGCATGAGGCTGGATTGCCGCACGCCAGAGCTGATGGAGCCAGTATCCGAAATTGCCACACGCAAAGCTGTCGGACGCAAGGTGGTTCTCGTCCGCCATTGCGGCGCACGCGTGTGTAGCCGCAGTCCTACAGCGCAAAAGGCCCGGTGGGTTCCGACGCGCGATGTCGGCACCGTCCTACACACAAAGGCGTGCCGTACACCTACAGTGACTCGACCACTTTGTCGCACTTCGTCACTCCATGGTGAGGGCCAGCATGAACCATCCTCCCGTTCCCATCGTTCTCGGTTTCCGGCCGCGCCGCCGCCTGTTCGCGCGCAAGGCCCATTGGTGGGCACGCCTGTGGTGGCTGTTGCGCGATAGGGTCTGACGCCATGACCAGCCGCAAGCCACCTCCGGTGCCCACGCCCGAGCCCGACGAGTTGCTCGTCGACGAGCCGCTGGCAGCCGACGACACGCCGATTGAAGATGGCCTGGTGCCGCCGGCCATCGCCGACGACCCTGAGCACGACCGCCTGGTCGATCCCGAAGACAACTGACGTAGGCACCTCAGGGAGGCCCCATGCACCAAAATCTTGCCGGCTTTTCCGAAGCTCCATCCACGACGCATGCCGGCCGCCACACAGCGGCTTGGCCAGGGCGTTGTGCCCAATTGGAGCAGAAGTGCCAGCAGGACCGGCGCTTCATGGAATTGTTGGGTGCCTACCGCGCCAGCGGTGGATTGGCGCGCGCACAAGAAGTGCGTGCCCTGCATCAGCGCCGTGGTGCCACCGAGCGGCGCGCATTGGCCCGCCGGATTGCCGGGCGCGAGATCATCAGCTTTGAGTGGCAGGCGCAGGCCTGGTTGCCCTTGTTTCAGTTTGCCCGCGATGACATGGGCCTGCTGCCGGGCCTGACCCCGGTGCTGTCCGAGCTGGTGCCGCTGTACGACAGCTGGGAGGTGGCCGAATGGTTTGTGCGCGACGCCCCCGCCTTGCACAACAGCAACCCGCTGGCGTTGCTGCCGCTGGGCTGGGACCAGGTGCTGGATGCCGCACGTATGGAACACTTCATCCTGGCGGCCTGATTCAACGCGATCTGGCCCTGGCTGCCAAAAGCCTTGCGGTCGATGCGACCGCAGCGGCGTGCGCGGGCCGGTTTAATCCGTAGCCCGCCGCCGTGCCAGAGTGGGGGTCGGCCCAGGGACATAGGGCACGCGCAGCGTGCCCTCCCAGTTGCACGGCATGCTGCAGCAGCGGTAGCGGTGCACCAGCATGAAGATGCTGACAAACCGATCCGACAGGCGGCGCGGCACGCGCGCCAGATTGCCCTGGCACACCGGGCAGACTGGGTGATTGCCGTGGTGGCGGTCCAGGGGCATCTTGCCGGAGTCGGATCGTGCCATGAGGGACCTCACTTCTTCAACGACATCTGGTTGTTGACGCTGGCCACGCCGTCGACGTCACGCGTCAGGTTGGTGGCCCGGGTCATCTGGCCAGGGTTGTCAACGAAGCCGCTGAGTTGCACCTCGCCCTTGCGCGTGACCACGGTGATGTCCAGGCCTTTGACCAACGCGTCGGCCAGCAGCGTAGCTTTCACGCGGGCTGTGACGATGGCGTCATCTACCTTGTTGCCGACCGTGGTGGGCGAGGTCTTCAGATCCATGCGGTTATTGACGCCCTGGACGCCTTCGACAGCGCGTGCCAGCTCCAACACATGGTCCACTTGCGCCTGGTTGTCGACGTAGCCGCTGAGCATGACTTCTCCCTTGCGGGTCTCCACTTTGACGTCGAAACTCTTCACCTGCGCGTCGGCCAGCAGCGCAGAGCGCACCTTGGTGCTGATGACGCCGTCGTCTATCACCGTGCCTACGGTGGTGGGCGGCGGTGGCGCGCCGGTGGAGGTGTCAACCATGCGGTCGCATGCGGCCAACAGGGTGGCGGCCAGTCCCAGTGCCAATGACAGCGTCCATGTCCGGTGGCCACGTGACGGCCGGGATGCAAAAACTTGCAATGTGTTCATGATGGATCTCCCTTGTGGTTTGAGTGCTTTCACTGTGCGCCTCGCTTTCAATTTCTTCCGTGCGCTGGCGCACGCATATGCCGACGCGCCACACCTGGGTGCGTTGTCGTACAGACGTCACCCAACCACCCCCATACGCTCGGTTGCACATAGGTACACCCCCGCACGTAACAATTCATGAGCAACCCTGCCGCAGCACCGGCCAGCATTGAACAGACCACCCCCCAGGCCTGGCGCCTGTCGGGCGCCTGGACGGCACGTGCGATGGACGACTTGCCGCAGCGCCTGGCCGCCCTGAAAGCGCAGGCCGGCGGCGGGCTGGCCGCCGACGCCAGCGGCATCCAGGCGCTGGACAGCGTCGGGGCCTGGTTGTTGCAGCAGATGTTGCAGCGCCTGCGCGAGCAGGGCACGCCGGTGGCGTTGAACGGCCTGCGCGCCGAGTTCAATCCCTTGATGGACGCGGTGGCGCTGCAGGCGCAGCAACCGGTGGCACCCGCCGCGCCTCAACCTGGTGTGCTGACGCGCACCGGCCAGGCCACGGTGGAGGCGCTGCAACAGGGGCAGGCCATGCTGGGGTTTGTCGGCGAAACCGCCGTGGCGCTGCTGGCGGTGCTGCGCCGGCCAAGCCAATTGCGCTGGCGCCCGGTGCTTTTCAACCTGCGGCTGGCCGGCGTGGACGCACTGCCCATCGTGGGGCTGCTGTCCTTCCTTCTGGGCGTGGTGGTGGCTTACCAGGGCGCCAGCCAGTTGCGCCAATACGGGGCCAACATCTTCGTCGTGGACCTGGTGGGCCTGTCCATGCTGCGCGAGTTCGCGCCGCTGATCACCGCAATCATCCTGGCCGGGCGGTCCGGCTCGGCCTACGCGGCACAGATCGGCACCATGGCGGTGACGCAGGAAATTGACGCCATGCGCACGCTGGGCATCTCGCCGCAGCAGATGTTGGTGTTGCCCAAACTGATCGCGCTGGTGCTGGCCATGCCGCTGCTCACCGTCTATGCCGATGTGCTGGGCCTGGCCGGCGGCATGCTGATGGCCGGTACCCAGCTGGAGGTGGGCGCTGCCGACTTCATCGATCGTCTCGCCAAGGCGGTGACGGTGACCGACTTCCTGATCGGCGTGGGCAAGGCACCGGTGTTTGCCGCCATCGTGGTGGTGGTGGGTTGCTTCCAGGGCTTCAACACACGTGGTGGCGCTGACGCCGTGGGCCGCCAGACCACCCGCAGCGTGGTGCAGGCCATTTTCCTGGTGATCGTGGCCGACGCGCTGTTCTCCGTGGTGTTCAGCGCCTTGAGGTTGTGACATGGTTGACGCCGGCACCGCACCAGTGACCCCCCTCGAAGCCAGTGCGGCCCGCCCAGCCGCTGCGGACGAGCCGGTCATCCGGCTGCGCGGCGTGTCCACCCGCTTTGGCGACCACGTGGTGCACGACCACATCGACCTGGAGGTGCGGCGGGCTGAAATCTTCGCACTGATAGGCGGTAGCGGCTCGGGCAAGTCCACGCTGCTGCGCGAGATGATCCTGCTGCACAAGCCCGACGAGGGCAGCATTGAGTTGCTGGGCCAGGACTTGAGCCAATTGGATGAGGATGCCGCCAACGTGCTGCGCCAGCGCTGCGGCGTGATGTTCCAGGGTGGCGCACTGTTTGGCTCGCTCACCGTGCTGGAAAACGTCGGCCTGCCGTTGCGCGAGCACACCGCATTGGACAACGCGTTGATCGACCAACTGGCGGCCTGGAAGATCACCATGGCCGGTCTGAAGCCCGAGGCTGGCGCCCAATACCCGGCCGAACTCAGCGGTGGCATGCTCAAGCGTGCGGCGCTGGCCCGCGCGCTGGCGCTGGACCCCGAACTGCTGTTCCTGGACGAGCCCACTGCCGGGCTGGACCCTACCAGCGCTGCCGGCGTGGACGAGCTGGTGTTGAAGCTGCGGGAGTTGTTTGGTTTGACGGTCGTGATCATCACCCACGACCTGGACCTGCTGTGGCAAGTGGCCGACCGCGTGGCCGTGCTGGGCGAAGGCAAATTGCAGGCCGTGGGCAGCATGGAAGAGCTGCAACAACTGGACCTGCCGGCGGTGCGCCAGTTCTTCAGCGGCCCGCGTGCCCGGTCTGCCGCCGCGCAGGCGCAGGAGCCAGGGCATGACAATGGCGCGCCGCTTCACGCAGGCAAGGCCGCCACCGACACCGAACAACAAGACACCGGGAGCGCATCATAGAAACCAAAGTCAATTACCCACTGGTGGGGGCGTTTGTGCTGGCGCTGGGCGCGGCGCTGATCGCCGGCGTGCTGTGGCTGGCCTACGGCGGTTCGTTCAAGAAAAAAATCGACTACTACTGGGCGATAGAAAACGAATCCGTCGCCGGGTTGAATCTGAACGCGCCGGTCAAGTACAACGGTGTCGATGTCGGCCGGGTGCAAACCATAAGGCTGGACCCGGTGAACCCCCAGCGGGTGGAGTTGCTGCTGGCCATGCAGCACGGCACACCCATCAAGACCGACACCGTGGCGGTGTTGAAGACCCAGGGCCTGACCGGCATCGCCTACCTGGAACTCGATGGCGGTGCCGCCAACGCGCCACTGCTGCTGCCGCCCGACGACGACCATTACCCGGTGATCCCTACCAAGCCGTCGCTGACCGCGCGGCTGGAAACCATCCTGAGCAATGTGTTGTCCAAGCTGGACAGCACCTCCAACAACCTCAATGCGCTGCTGAGCGACGAGAACCGCGCCAACATACGCGCCATGCTGGTCGACGCCGCCGCCGTGATGCACACGGTGGCAGCACGCCGCCCAGAGATCGATGCCGGCATCGCCAACGCCAGCCGCACCATGGCCAACAGCGCGCGCCTGAGTGCGCAGGCTGGCCCGGTGCTGGAACGGGTAGGGCGCGGTGCTGACGCCATCGAGAAGATGGGCAACGAGGTCGCCAACACCAGCGCCACCGCCGGCCGCACCGTGGACTCGGTGGGTGCCGACGTCAAGCGCTTCACGGCTGAGACCCTGCCCGAGCTGGAGCGGCTGCTGGGCGAACTCAGCGTGCTGTCGGGCTCGTTGCGGCGCCTGAGTGACCAGACCCAACGTGACCCAGCCGGCCTGCTGTTTGGCCACAAGCCGGTACCACCCGGCCCGGGTGAGACCTTGCCGGAGAAAGCCAAGCCATGACCATGAAACACCTCACCGCCGTGCTGTGCGCTGCTGTGCTCGCCGGTTGCGCCGGCCAGCGCCCGGCCACCACGCCCAATTTCTACCGCTTTGACACCAGCTGGCTGGACAGCCTGCCGGTTGTCGAGCAACAGGCGTCGTCTGCCCCATCGCCGTCTGCCACCCTGGTGGTGCCCCGGCCGACGTTGATCGTCAACCCGGTGCAGGCCGCTGCCGGCTACGACAGCGCCCACATGGTCTACCAGCGCCAGCCCTCGCATCAGGAGCGTTTTGCCTACAGCGAATGGGTGGACACACCCGCGCGCATGCTGACGCCGGCGCTGATGACCCAGCTGGCACGCAGCGGCGCTTTCCGCGCCGTAGTGGGCACGCCCAGTGCGGCGGCTGGCGATTTGCGGCTGGATGTGGAGATTGTGCAACTGACGCAGGACTTCAGCAGCCGGCCCAGCCGCGCACGGCTGGCGCTGCATGCCTATATGGTGGACGACACCAGCCGCCGTGTGCTGGCCTGGCGCGACATACGCACCGAGGCCCCCGCACCCAGCGACGACCCGGCCGGCGGCGTGGCCGCAACCAGCCAGGCGGTGCGCCAGGCCTTGCAGATGCTGTCTGAATTCTGCTCTGAGGCCGCGAGCGGCTGGAAACCCAGCGCGACGGCAACCACCGCACGCGCACGCTGAGCCTGGTGGCCCTGCCAGGGCTTGCCCAACTCGCCCGGCCACCTCAGCTTTGCGATGCTCGGCCGATCAGGCCACGTCCTCAATGGCCAGCAGCCGGTATTTTTCAGCGATGGAGCAGGGCGACTGGCGTATCACCTCCATCGCCTTGTCGGCTTCGGCGTCGCTGCGCGGGTGCACCATCACCGCGCAATGGCCGCTCAGGGCCAGTTCGCGGTAGCGCTCGGTGGTGGCGCTCTCGGTGCCCACCGAAGGCAGTGTGCTGTTGTGCGTGCGGGCGGTGGGCACCACCTGCTCCAGCACAGCCTCGGGCGTCAGGTAAAGCATGTCGGGCTCCTGCATGCCAGCAGCACGCAGATCGCGCTCGAGTTGCTTGGCATCGTCCGCTGTGGGCAGCATCACGAAGGTGTAGCCGGTGGGGTAAAACTCCCCACGCATCGTCAGCATGTCGGATGTGAGTTCAAAGTCTTTCATGTGCTGTTCCTCCTGTGTGGTGGGCTGCGGCCTGTGCTGGCGATGTGCTCTGCCGGCCTTGCCTTGCGTTGGTTATCACATGGGGTTTTGCATTCGTCTGTACGTACACGCACACAAGGCTGCAGTGTTGCTGGCGTGGCACAGCGGGCGCCCAACGTTCGCCAGCGTACAGAGCCAAACGCCACCAGCCTCAAGAATGCCCTACATGCCCGCTGTCCCTAGCACGCGGGCATTCCGATTCACCCGAGTTAGTTAGGAAGGACGAAAGGACAACAACATGAAACACACACACTTGGCACGCATGCTGAGCTTGGCCGGATTGAGTTCGGTCATCGCCGGCGCCACATTGGCGCAGACCCCACAAGAACGTTACTGGTACGGTGGCATCGCCGCCGGCTCGTCGCTGTCGCAGATGGATGACCAGGCCACAGCCCGCAGCCTGCTGGGCGTGGCGCCCGGCATCACCCGCTTCGGCCGCGACGACCGCGACGCTGCGGGAAAGATCTTCGGCGGCTACCAGTTCAACCGCAACATCGGCCTGGAAGCCGGATACTTCAACCTCGGCACTTTCAGCTGGGGTGCCTTCACCACGCCGCCTGGTGGCCTGGTGGGTGAATACAAGATCGATGGCTGGAACATCGACCTGGTGGGCACCATCCCCTTGAGCGAGCGTTGGTCCGCCAGCGCCCGCATCGGCGCGCAATGGGCCAACACCAGCGGCAGCTACCGCGCCAGCGGCGCAGCGACCACCCTGCGTACCGGTGTGGACCAGAACGAAACCAACGCCAAGATCGGCCTGGGTCTGCAGTATGAGATCAGCCGCAACATGCTGCTGCGTGGCGACATTGAGCGCTACCAGGTGAACGACGGACTTGGCAACAAGGGCAACGTCAACACCTACACCGTGGGTCTGGTGTTCCCGCTCGGCCGCAGGGCTCCGGCACCGGCACCTGTGATGGCTGCCGCGCCGGCACCGGCACCGGTTGTCGCCCAGTACGTGGCGCCGCCGCCCCCGCCGCCCCCGCCTCCGCCGCCCCCCCCGCCGCCGGCCCCCCGCCGCGTGACTTTCTCGGCCCAGGAGCTGTTTGACTTCGACAAGGCCGAACTGAAGGCCGACGGCCGCTCCGCGCTGGACAAGTTCTCCAGCGACCTGCGTGGCACCAGCTACGACCTGGTCACCGTGGAGGGCAACACCGACCGCATTGGCTCCACGGCCTACAACCAGGGCCTGTCCGAGCGCCGCGCCGCAGCAGTGAAGAACTACCTGGTCACCAGCGGTGGCGTGCCGTCGGCCAAGATCTCGTCGGTGGGCAAGGGCGAGACCAACCCCGTGACCAAGCCGGGTGATTGCCCCAAGGGTGACAAGCCCAACGCCAAGCTGATCGCCTGCCTGGCGCCTGATCGGCGCGTGGAAGTGGTGGTGACCGGCACCAAGTAAGCCGGTACGCCCAAAGCAAAGGCCCGCGCAAGCGGGCCTTTTTTGTGGCTCAGGCAAGTTGTGGGCTACCCTGCCAACAAAAAAGGCCCGCCAGATCGGCGGGCCTTGTCGTGGCAGTGGGCGAACGACCAGCAGCCGCTGATGCCGCTCAGTGCTTGGTGTTTTCCATCAGCGAGGCCAGGTCGTCAGCGTGCTCCTCTTCCATCGCCAGGATTTCCTTGAGCATGCGCTGGGTGGTGGGGTCGCGCTGGTCCAGGTAGGCGATCATCTCGCGGTAGCTCTCGATGGCGATGCGCTCGGCCACCAGGTTTTCCTTGATCATGCTCTCCAGCGAGTTGCCCTCGATGTACTCGGCGTGGCTGCGCACGGACAGGCCGTCGGGCGAAAAGTTGGGCTCGCCGCCCAGCTCGACGATACGCTTGGCGATCTGGTCGGCGTGTGCCATCTCCTGATCGGCATGCTCCAGGAACTCAGCTTTCACCGATTCGGAGTGGATGCCCTTGGCCATGAAGTAGTGGCGCTTGTAGCGCAGCACGCACACCAGCTCGGTGGCCAGCGCCTCGTTCAGCATGGTCAGCACCACGGGCCGGTCGGCCGCATAGCCGGGCGTGACAGCGCCTTCCTCGATGTTCTTGCGGGCGCGCGCGCGCAGCGTCTTGATGTCGGTCAGCATGGGCTCCAGCAGGGGCTCTTTCATGTTCATGGTTGTCCTCTTTGGGTTTGTTGGCGATGGGATGGGCAATGTGCCAAGCACTTGTCCACCTTAGATGCATGCGCGGGTGCTGTCTGTGCGATGACGTACGCCCGGCCCCGGCCGCACACCCGGAATGTTGCGGGCAGTGCGGCCATGGCCGGGCCTGTGTCGTGGGCGGGCAATCTGCGCGCGGTCAGACGCGCGGCTCACCCAGCGCGTTCACGGTGATGCTGGGGCCGGGAGGCGTGGTCATCTGCACCCGATGCTCCAGCCCGCGGAACACGTACGTCACTTCCCAATAGTCGGGCCTGTCGCTGGCGCTCACATTGGTGCAGCGCTGCACGTTCTGCGTGCTGACCACCTGGCCGTTGTCGCGACCGGCGTTGGCACCGATGGCGGCGCCCGCAGCCACGCCACCGGCGGTAGCCACGTCCTTGCCAAAGCCGCCGCCCACCTGGTGACCCAGGATGCCGCCGATCAGCGCGCCAGCGATGGCGCCACCCACATTGGGCCCGCTTTGCTGGTTCTGCACCACCTGCTGTTGCTCGGTCCAGCAACGTTGTTGCGGCGTGCCCATCACGGCGCGCACATTGGTCACGTTGGCGGTGAAGGTCTGCTCATCCGCGCGGCGGCGGGCGTCATACACCGGCAGCGGTGCGATGGGAGCGTACCGGCTGTCTTCGTAACGCACCCCGCGCGGGATTTCGCGCACCGAGGAGATGCGGTCATTCAAGCCCATGGCAGCCATGGACGGGTAGCGGCCCGGGCGCAGCAGCGTGCAGCGGCCGCCGAAGCGGGCGTCCTCGCACACTTCCCAGCGCTGGTGAATGACTTCCACCGACGAGGCGCGGTCGTTGAAGCCGAAGCGGCGCAAGTCCTCCACCGAGTTGTCGGTGTTGAACGATCGGCCGCCAAAATTCTCGTGTTCGTAGAACACGACCTGGGCCGACGCGGCACCGGCCAGGGCGGCGCCCGCCAGGGCCAGTGCGAGTTTCTTGAAGTGGTTCTTGTTCATCATGTGGTTCTCCTGCCGTGGTTTGCTTGATGCGTGCCGCCGTTCCATCCGCTGTTAAAGCCAAGGTACGACGGCTCCCTTGTCACGGCTTTCAGTATGGGTAATGTGGCTGCATGTTCGTAGCGGACGCCGCCGCCACTGCGCGTAGTCGCGCTCCTACAGTTTGGGGGTGGCCGGTTGCGCCGAAACCTTAAGTGGATGTAACAGATGTAGGACCCTTCCTTCCGAAGAGCGGGTGGGCCACCGATGGCGCGCGTTGTGGTAAGACGCAATACTGGGTGCCAGCGTGCATGCATGCTGCCCCACCATGAACACCTTAAAAACCTACCTCGTCGAGGACAGCCCAGTGATACGCGAAAGCCTGATCGCCACGCTGGAAGAGCTGGGGCCGGTGCTGGTGGTGGGAACGGCCGAGGACGAGGCATCAGCCACCCGCTGGCTCAGCCAGCCGGCCAACCAGGCGGACCTGGTCATCGTCGACATCTTTTTGAAATCAGGTTCGGGACTGGGTGTGCTGAGAGCTGCGCATGCGCAACACGATGCGCGCCATCTGGTGGTGCTGAGCAACTATGCCACGCCCGACATGCAACGCCAATGTCTGGCCCTGGGCGCAGCCAGGGTGTTTGACAAATCCAACGACATCGACGCGTTGATGGATTACTGCACCGACCTGGCCAACAGCATTGGCCCACCTTCAGTTCACTGAATCAAGCCGTTCTTCAGCGCGTAGTAGGTCAGGTCGCTGTTGGAGCTGAGCTTCATCTTCTCCATCACCCGGGTGCGGTAGGTGCTGACGGTCTTGATGCTCAGCGACATGCTGTTGGCCATCTGGCCCACCGCTTCGCCCTTGGCCAGGCGCAGGAAGACTTGCAGTTCGCGCTCGGACAGCTGCTCGTGCAGTGGCTTTTCAGCGCCGCCGCTGCCGAGGCCATCGGCCAGTCGCTCGGCCACTGCGGGGGTGATGTATTTGCGTCCGCGCGTCACCGTGCGTATGGCAGTGACGATGTCCTGCGGGTCACAGTCCTTGTTCAGGTAACCGTTGGCGCCCTGTCGCAACAGTGTGGTGGCGTAGTGCTCCTCGGCGAAGCCGCTGAGTATCAACACCGGCAGATCCGGTGCGCGCGCCTTGATGGCGGCCAACGCGTCGACACCACTCTGGTCGGGCATGGAGATGTCCAGCAGGATCACGTCCACCTCGCCTTGGCGCACGATGTTGAGCGCCTCGCGGCCATTGCTGGCCTCGGCCACCACCTGGAAATCGATCTGGTCGGCGAAGAACTGCCTCAGTCCTGCGCGAACCATGGCATGGTCATCAACAATGGCGATTCGTATCATGAGCGGATGATCCCACATGTGGCGCTCGGGTCAAGCACCCGTTTTTTGGGTGATGTTGGCTAAGTGCTTGTTTTGAAATGGGAAAGCGGTGCTCTGTAGTCATGCTCCTACAAGCGAATCCTCGCTGCGCTGACAGGGGCGCGGCCCGCCAACCGATTCCTGCATAGCGGGCCGCTCCTGACAATGAACCCTGACACGAGCCAAGCACGCTTGTGCATCTTCACCTGAATCGCCACCCGCAACGCAAAAGGAATCCGCCATGAACACCAAGACAGCAATGGAACAAACGACGAACGGCATCGCAGCCCATGTGACCCCCATTGTGGACCGCGTTACGGACCAAGCCACGGCCCTGGCCCAGCGCGGCGTGGATGCCATCAACGACACGTCGCGCCGCCTGCGCGACAAGGCGCTGAACGCCTCTGACAGCACCGTGCAGTACATCCAGACCGAGCCCTACAAGGCGGTGTTGATCGCCGCTGCCACGGGCGCGGCGCTGATGGCGCTGGTCAGCCTGCTCAGCCGTTCACGCTCGCATTGAGCGCGCACGGGACTCACCAACCTGCCACGCGGCCCCCGGGCCGCGTTCGCATTGCCGCACCATGTTCCAAGATCTGATGCACCTGCTGAGTACCCAGCCGCACCTGCTGGCCGGGCATGCGCAGGCCTATGGTGAGTTGGCCGCTGCCGAAGTGGCCGCGCTGGCGTCGCAGTGGCGCCGCCGCTTGGCACTGTTGCTGCTGGCGCTGTGCCTGGGTGGCGTGGCGCTGGCGCTGGCTGGCACCGCGCTGCTGCTGTATGCCGTCACCCCCCCGGGCAACATGCAACAGCCCTGGTTGCTGTGGCTGGTGCCGCTGCTGCCGGCCGCGGCCGCGGCTGCGTGCGTATGGGCGTCGCGCGATGCTGGCGAAGCGGGCGCCAAAGGGCCCTTCGGCGAGTTGCGCGAGCAGGCGCAGGCCGACTTGGCCATGCTGCGCGAGGTCACCCATGCCGGCGGTGCGCCATGAGCGGCACGCCACCAGGCCATGAACCACCGCAACTGACGCCGCGCGAGCGGCTGGTGCTGTCACGTGCGCAACTGCGTGCCGCGCTGCTGGCGCGCCATGCGCCGCCGCCGCCCAGCAGTTCGGCCTGGCGCCAGGCCTCACCCGGTGCTGCCGCGTTGCTCGATGGCTTGAAAGCCTTGCCGGGCATGGGTGTGGTGGCCGAAGCTTTGGGCCACTGGTGGGCGCAACACCCGCTGCGCAGTGTGGTGGTGTTGGCCAACGGCGCATTCCAGGCGGTGGTGACGCCGCTGGCACGGCGCAACCCTTACACACTGGCAGCAGGCGCGTTGGTGGTTGGCGCATTGCTGGCCTGGACCCGTCCCTGGCGTGTGGCACGCCGCCATGGCCTGCTGAACGGCCTGGGTCCGGCGCTGGTGGCCGCTGTCATGGCCCGCGCGCCTTTGCAGGCCTGGTTCACCGGTGTGCTGGCGACATTGATGCAGCAATTGCAAACGATGGCTGCATCGCCGGCACCCGGCCCTGCCGCGGCGGATTCGCAGTCTTCAGCTTCACCGGCTCCCGGTCACACTGCTGCTGCACCCGCAGTGCCGCCGGCTAGCCCATTCCCCACCAGCGCGAACCATCCACCGCAGCACTAGGGCCTGCTTAACGGGGCGCGGTGGTGGCCGCTGTGCCGCGCTGCGCCAGCGCGCGGCAGCCCTGGGCATCGTGCTGGGCGCTGGCGCCATCGCCCGGGTCCAGCAGGGCCAGCAGTGAGGCCAGCGGGTTGATCAGGCCCAACAGCAGCGCGCCCCCCAGCTTGCGGCCCAGCGGCGCCTTCTGGATCGACACCTGCGGGTTGGAAAATGTGCCCTGCACCAGCAGCGGCGTGCGCAGCGTCAGCGGGCTGAAATCCTTGGGGCTGACCACCGCGCGCAAGTCCATGGATTCCTGCGCCAGCGACAGCGAACCATCGACCCAGATGGTTGAATCCCGCGTGTCCACCACCATCACCCGTGGGCGCAGTTGGCCGTTTTTGGCCACCAGGTCGGTCACGGCGCAGGTCATCGGCAGCGCGTCATCGCCCTTGATCAGCAAGCCCAGCCCCTGTGCCAGGTCCAGCCCGGCCATTTCCACCAGCAGGTGCGAGATGCTGCCCTGGGTCAGTTCGCCGTGCACGTTGCCGTCCAGGCTGGCCAACAGGTCGGCGGTGGAGCGGCCCTGGCCGGTGACCTGCGCGCGACCGCTGAGCACGCCGGTGATGTAGGCAGGGGCTTCAGGGCTGGGGCGCTTCAGGTGCAGCCACTGCTCCAGGCGCACGCCGGCAATGCGCAGGTCGGCACGCCATTGGGCCTGGTTGGCGCGGCCATCCAGGCTCACACTGCCATACAGCCGGCCTTGGGCGGTGCGCGCCTCCAGGTTGCTCAAGGTCAGCACGCCGCCGCTTAGGCGCAGGTGGGTGCGCAACGGGCGCAACGGCTCCAGCAGCGTGGTGTTCAAGGCCAACTCGGCCATGTCAATCAGCACATCGGCATCCATGCGGCTCAACGCCCCGAGGTCGAATGGCCTGTTCGGCAGCACCTTGCCGGGCGCCTTCACCATCTTCGGTGGCGGGCCCTTGACCAGCGTGTTCTTCACCGTACCGGGGTTGGCCTGGGTAGCCACCACGGCCGGCCGGACCGCGGGTGCGGCGGGCGCTGACGAAGCGGGCGCTATTGCTGGCGCCGTTGCCGGTGCCGTTGCCGGTGCCGATGCGGGTGTGGCCGAAGGCACTGCACCGCCCAATGCCGGGCCCAGGTCGACCAGCATCAGCCGGCTGCCGCCCAGGCGGCCTGCCAGCAGGGGCACGGCGCGACCACGGTCGTAGGTGAAAGCGCCTTTGAGCCGACTGCTGCCCACCGTGACGTCGTCGGCCACCACGTTCCACACATCGCCCTGCTTCACCACCCAGCCCTGGGCACGAAAGGCGGCAGTGGTGGGCAGTGTCACGCCCACCGGGTCGCCCACGGCAGCCAGTGACGGGCCGATGAGGGTGAATTGACCGCTCAGCTGGCTCAGGTGACGCAGGTCCACCGCCGTGCCGTCAAACGCCAGTGTGGCGCGGCCAACGGTGGCGCTCACCGTCAGCGGGGCTTTCTGGCTGGTGGTGACGGCCTCGTCGGCGATCCAGGGCAGGGCGCCAGAGGTGGTCAGCGCCACTTGCAGCGGCAAATCCCGGAAACGGCCGCCTGCATGGGCCTGCAGGGTTTGCCTCTGGGCTTGCGTGGCGGTCGTGGGTTGCGCCACGGCGCCGGCATTTGGCGGTGGCCCGTCCGTCAGCGACAGTTTGATGGTGACGTCAGCCGCGCGCGGCTCGTCCCGGTAGTGGATGACGCCGCTGGCCACCTGCAGGTTGCCTACACGGGGCGCGGGCGCGTCCTGCGGCTGGTCGGGCTTGCCGAACTGCCAGGAGGCGCGGCCGTCGCTGAGCCGTTCCAGTTGCGCATCCAGCCCCGCCGCCTGCAAGCGCCGCACCTGCACCGGGCGGCCCTGGTGTGCGGCCCACAGGTCGGCATAGCGCATGTCCAAGACCACGTCTTGGGCCTGCAGCAAGTGCGGTGCATTGCTCCACGCTGGCGCGGCCACGCGCAGATGGGCCACGCGCAATTTCACGCTGCCCAACAAATGCACCTGGAACGTGCGATCCTGCGGCGTGGTAGCGCCCGCTGGTGCGTCGAAGCTGACCTCGCGCTGCAAACTGTTGCTCAGGAAGCGCTGCAATGGCTGCTGCAAAAAAGGCCAGCCCATGCTTTCGCACACGGCGGCCAGGCCGACCGCAAACAGCAGCAGTGCAAGCAGCGCCCAGCCAAGGCGGCCTGCCAACTTTCGGCTGTGGACGGGAGCCGGCGTGCCGGGGCCAACCGAGTGGCCCGGTGAGTTCGGTGAGTCCGTCGAAGAGGCGGTGTGTGTGCCGTGCCCTGTAGCCAAAGTAAGTGTCTCCCAACTTGCTTGGGCTCATTGTGGTGGCCAGCAGGCAACGCTACCGTCTGCCAGCGCACATTGCTGGGCGGCCTGACGGGAATCAGCTTGCTGCCTGCGCCAGCCGGGCCAACAGCTTGTCAATGTCCACTGGTTTGACCCAGTGCTCGTCGAAACCGGCCGCCAGCGCGGCGCGGCCATCCTGCTGCTGGCCGTAGCCGGTGACCGCCAGCAGCAGCGCGCCGCGCGCCTCGGGCAACTCGCGCAGCCGGCGCGCCAGCGTGTTGCCGTCCATGTCGGGCAGGCCGATGTCGAGCAGGCACACCTGCGGCGCAAAGGCTTGGGCGCGCTCCAGCGCGCGCGTGCCGGAGTATTCCACCGCCACCTGGTAACCATGGGCCTGCAACAGCGCGTCCAGCATATCGGCCGCGTCGGCGTTGTCGTCCACCACCAGCACCCGTGTGGGTTGAACTGGCGGCTGCGCGCGCGCAAGGCCCAAGGCGGCCGGCGCCGCGGCAGCATCGTCGCGGTGGCGCGGCAGGCTGACGGTGAAACGGCTGCCGCGACCCAGGCCGTCGCTGGCGGCGCTGACCCACCCGCCATGGGAGGTCACCAGCTTGTCCACCAGCGCCAGGCCCAGGCCCAGGCCGCCCTGGGCACGGTCCGACGTGCGCTCGGCCTGTGCGAACATCTCAAACACCCGGCTCACCAGCTCCGCTGTCATGCCGACACCGTTGTCCGCCACTTCCAGCGTCATCTGGTCCGGCGCCAGATGCAGGGTGACACTGATGCGGCCCTGCTCGGGCGTGTACTTGCTGGCGTTGTTCAACAGGTTGCTGAGCACCTGGACCAAGCGTTTGTGGTCCCCCAGCACCATGGCCGGCACCTCCGGCTGCGCCAGCACCAGTTGCTGGCCACGCTGGCGCATCAGCGGCTCGACCTGCTCCAGCGCCTCGGCCAGCACATCGCGCAGGTCGTGCGGCTTCTTCTCCAGCACCACCAGGCCGCGGGTCACGCGGGCCACGTCCAGCAGGTCGTCGATCAAGCCTTTCATGTGCTCGACCTGGCGCGCAATCACCTCGGTGGCACGGCGCAGGCGCGCCTCACCGCTGGGGCCGCCGCCGGCGGGCAATTGCAGCAACTGAATGGCGGCCCCTATGGGGGCCAGTGGGTTGCGCAGCTCATGCGCCAGCATGGCCAGGAACTCGTCCTTGCGCTGGTCAGCGGTGCGCACCTGGTATTGACGAAGCCGCGCGCGCAGTGCCGCCTGCGCGGCACTGACCAGCGTGGGCGCGCGCAAGGGCCGCTCCAGCAGCGTCAGGTTGCCCAGGCGCTGGCGCACCTGCCGCACCCAGGGGGAATTGCCTCCTGGCTTGGTCAGCACCAGCACCGGCAGGTCGGACCAGGTGGGTTGGGTTTGCACATACTCCAGCAGCGGGGTGATGCCGTCCAGCGGCAAGGCCTCCTCCACGCTGAGCAGTGCGGCTGCGCCCGCCTGCAGCTCACGGGCCACTTCGGCCAGGCTGAGGCAGCAATGGCTGTGCAGGTGGGCGCCATGCAGTGCGCCGGCGGCCAGCGCGGCATCGCGGCCAAAGGGTGCATAGATCAGGACCCGTTGTTGTCGTGCGGCCTCATCATCGTTCATTCAGGGCGCTTTCGTTTTCGGACTTGCTGTCGTCATACGTCGGTATGCCCGACAGCACGCCCCTGAATTGCCGCAGCACCGGCCCCACATGGATGCCTTGCGCGTCCATCGAGAACTGGCGCAGCGTGCGCTCATGTCGGCCGGTGCGCTTCTTGAACACCGAGATGGCCTGGCGGATTTCGCCGAAGGCCTCGAAGTAGCGCAGCAAGATCACGTTGTCAGCGACGTAGCTGGCATCTACCGCCGTGCTCATGGCGCTGCCCAGCATGCCCTGTTGCACGCCCACCATCAGGGTGACCACGCCGCGCTGGCCCAGGTAGGTCAGCAACTCGTGCAAACGGGTAGCCAGCAACTTTTCGTCAGGCATGGCGTGCAGGAAGCCGTTCAGGCTGTCGAGCACGATGACCTTGGCGCCGGCATCGGCCTGCGCGCACACCTGGTGCATGAATTCGCCCGGTGTCAGCTCGGCCGGGTCGATCTGGCGCAGCAGCAGCTGGCCGCTTTCGATGTGCGGACGCAGCGGGATGCCCAGGCCGTCACATCGGTTCAGGTAGTTGCGCGCCGATTCCTCGAAGATGAAGGCCGCCGCGCGTCCCCCTGCTTGCACAGCGGTTGATACAAACTGCGCCGCCAGCGAAGACTTGCCGGTGCCCGGCGGCCCGGCAATCAGCGTGCTGGTGCCCACCTCCACGCCGCCGCCCAGCAGTGCATCCAAGGCAGCCAGGCCGGAGGCGAAATTGTCCTGCCGCGCTTGCGTGCGCGTGGTGGCCGACACCAGCCGCGTGTAGACCGAGATGCCGCCGCGCTGTATCTTGTAGTCGTGCAGTCCCTCGCGGAAGGCCACGCCGCGGTATTTGATCAGTTCCAGCCGGCGGCGTATGCCGCCGTATTCGGTGGCCATGCGTTCCATGGAGACCACGCCATGGGCGATGGAGCGGACTTGTAGATCGCCGTTGTCGGCGCTGCCGGTGCGGTCGTCCAGCAGCAACGCGGTGCAGCCTTGGCGGGCAAAGAACAGCTTCAGTGCCAGCACCTGGCGCCTGTAGACGAGAGAGCTGGAGGCCAGCAACTGCAATTCAGACAGCGAGTCCAGCACCACACGCGTGGGTGCCAACCGTTCGACCACGCTCAAGAAGCCCTGCACCGTGGTGCTCAGTTCCACCTCGCTGGGGTGGAAGATGGTGTAGTCCTGCTGCGGGTCCAGCACTTTTTCGGTGGACAACACTTCGTGGATGTGCACACCCTCGATGTTCCAGCCGTGGGCCGTCGCCACCGCGCGCATCTCAGCTGCGGTTTCCGACAGCGTCACATACAACACCGGTTCGCCCCGGCGGGCGCCTTCCAGCAGGAATTGCAGCGCCAGCGTGGTCTTGCCGGAGCCGGGCTCACCCTCCACCAGGTACAGCTGCTTGCTCACGAAGCCGCCACGCAGCACGTCGTCCAGGCCGGGTATGCCGCTGGAGATGGTGTTCGGGGATGATTTGTCGGGGTTGTCTGCTGTGCTCATGCGCGCTATTTCAGTTGGCGTACTCATTGTTGTGATCTGTGCCGGGTTGGCACGTGTGACCCTGGTGGCCTGAGCCTAAAAAACGACCCAGCGGTCGTCTGTGCGTGGTCGCACACAGGCCCTGCCTGCTGGCGCCTTGTCAGACGGCTCCTTCACCAACTGTCGAAGCTCTCCGGCTGACGGCTCTGCAGCCATGCCCGACGATCACTTCCCATGACATCCCTGCTTATCTGACACAGGAGCCGCACCATGAACCACACCACCAACCACTCGCCATCGCACAGCGGCAGCGAGAACGCCCTGCACGGGTGGTCCCAGCGGCTGGGCATGTCGTACGAAGAATACGAGGCCGTGATGTCCGTGGGCCAGTCGCTGGACGACTCGCAGCAGGAAACGCTGCCTTTGTTGACCCCCGACATCGCTGCCGGCTTCGTCTGCTGACAAACGGAGTGCCCGGCCATGCTCGCCACCGCCCACCCGTTGCAGCAAGCGCTGGCGGTGGCGCTGCGGGGGTTGGGCTGCGGTCTGGCCCTGACCATGGGGTTGGCCGGCGGTGCACAGGCACAATCGGGTGCCGCTGCCGTGTCCAGCATGCCCGGCAATTTCTACTTCGGCGGCCTGGCTGCCGGCCAGGCCCAGGCCAGGATGCCGGAGGAGCACAGCACCACCGGTGTCATCGGCGCCGGCCTGTCGGCCTTGTCCACGCTGCGTGATGACCGCGACCTGGCCTACAAGATCTTCGTCGGCTACCGCTTCAACCCCCACTGGGCGGTGGAGGGTGGCTATTTCAACCTGAACAGCTTTCGTTTCACCAGCAGCACCAATGTGGTGGCTGGCGGGCTGGCTGGTGAAATGCGCGCCGCCGGTTTGAACCTGGACCTGGTGGGCAGCCTGCCGCTGGCCGTCAGATTGACCGGCTTGGCCCGCGTGGGCTTGCAGTATGCCCGCACCAGCGATGCTTTCCAGGGCACCGGCGCATTGGCCGCCAACAGCTACAGCCTGAGCCAGCGCAGCACCAACCTGAAGCTCGGCCTGGGCTTGCAATACCAGTTGCGCCCCTGGGTGGCGCTGCGCGGCGAGGTGGAACGCTACCAGCTCGATGACCTGATGGGTGGGCGCGGCGCGGCCAATGTGTTCTCGTTCGGCCTGGTATTCCCATTCGGTAGCGCGGCCGGGCGGTGAGCCCGCTTTTTCCAATGGGACCCGGACCACACCTCACCCTGCAACGCCCGCGCAAGAAAGGAACCACCGCATGATGACTTACACCGGCTACACCCCGCGCCAGATTCCGCGCCTGATGGCGCGCTGGGATGACCTGAACGCAGACTCGATCGACGCCTTCCTCTACGGGGGTGACGGTCCGGTGCCGGTGCCAGAGCCCACCGAGGCGCCGACCAGGGCCCCTGGCATGCCTCCGCCGCAGGTGCTGCCGCCGCTGGACCCGCCGCCGGAGGTGCCCACCGCACCCGTGCAGGAGCCGCCCGTCTACATCCCCCCGGTGCGCTGAAGCGCGCACCTGTGGCCGGCGCTTGCCACATTGTTTGAAAACATGTGTTTATGTGCGGTAGGCCACAGACGGTCCGTGCCGTTTTCCCTAAAGTGGGAACTGGGTTTAGCGAGAACCCCCCTGCCTCAACCTCCCTGGACAGGGCCCGCAAGGGTTTCCACCCGGCCTACGGCCGGGATTTTTTTGGGCGAACGAAAAGTGAGCTGCAAGGAAAATCACCGGCAGAAAGCCGTCAGGCGTCTTACAGCCTTGTCCTACAAACGCATGCGGCGTTGTCTGCTTTGCCGCGAACGGCTGGTTTCCGATGATGACGCCATGGCACCGAGTGGACTGATCACCATGCGCGAGTCCGTAGGACTCTCCGAATCCCAGCTCGCCGAGTTGACGGACTATGAGGAAGAGCGTGTGCGCGCCTGGGAGGCTGGCCGTGTGCCGGTGCCGCTGGCGGTGGCCGAAGTCCTGATACGCCTGGACGAGTACCTGGGCTATGCCGCCAACTGTGTGCTCGATGAGTTTCGGCAGTTTCAGTCCCGTGGCCTGCCGGTGCGCGGCGAGATTTCGCTGCTGGTGTACCGCAGCAACCAGGACCTGTGGCATTACCGCAGCGAGTTCCGTCCATTGCCGGCCACCCTGCATGCGGCGCTGGTGCAGCGCTGCTGCCGGGCGCTGGGCCGGCTGGCCATTGCGGCGCGTCCGGTCTATATGGAGCCGGGGTCGTATGAGCAGTGGCGCAGCGGTCGTGGAGACAGCGAGCGCACGCGGGCCGAGTGGGCCACCTTGCAATAGCCACAGCACCCCAGCACCGATGCCTAAGGAGAAGCCATGCGTTCCACCCAGATCGTGATATGCCGATTGGCCGAGGCCGGTGGCCTGCTGCAGGAATTGCTGGGCCGCTGGTCGCAAAACGGCCCACGCCAACTGCGCGGCATCTGCCGCCAGGCACTGGCCCGAGCCGATCGGCACCTGCTGGAGGGCAGCGGTGGCGCGTTGGTCTTGCCGCTGTACCCGGCCAGGGCAGCGAGGCGTGCGGGCAGCCGCAAGCTGGGCTAGCCAGCCGCGTGCCCTGGGACGAAGCCGCGCCGTACACACACCTGTTTCCCCCTGTCACATTTCCTTGGTCCTTCCACCGGAGAAATCTCTCATGTCTGACAAGCACAAGCCCTGGCACGACGCCCACAGGCAGAAGTCACGCGGTTACAAGGCCGATGACAAGCCCACCGCCAGCCAGGGGGGCGACAAGCCCCGTTATTCCGCCAAGGGCCGTGACCGGCGCCTTGACACCTACCAGGAAGATGACCGTGAAGATGGCAAACCCACCGCGCGCTGAGTTGGCGGCGCAGTCCTGGTTCCGTCGGGCCCGGCCCACGGAACACCCGGACGGCGAGCGCAACGACCACCCCGACCTGGAACGCCGCGGGCGCAGCCCCCACCCGCGTGGCGATGGTGGCAAAGCCGCTTCACGGCGAGCCGAGTCGGGCGAGGCACGGCTAGTCAGTTACCGAGCCTGCTGAACGGCAGGGCCGCGCGCCGTGCGCGACGGCAGTTCACCGAACAAATAGCCGTGCGCCTGGTTGCAGCGGCCGAGGTGGTCAATACCTCTGGTCACTTGGCGCAGCTAGGCTGGTACGCTGGTTGACGGGATAACCCTGCGCGAGGCGCGGGAACCTTGCGCACCGCAGGTTACTCCACCTTGTTGAACAATGGCAGATGCGCGGCATACGCCCTGCACGTCACACAACAAGGAAACCCCGGGCCCATGCTGCACAACACCCCGCTGATCACCACCATCGCCTCCGCCCTGGGTCTGGCCCTGCTGCTGGGCTTTGTGGCCGCGCGGCTCAAGTTGCCAGCGCTGCTGGGTTACCTGGTGGCTGGTGTGTTGATCGGCCCGTTCACGCCCGGCTTCGTGGCCGATTCGAACATGGCCGCTGAACTGGCCGAGATCGGCGTGATGTTGCTGATGTTCGGCGTCGGTCTGCACTTCTCGCTCAATGACTTGCTGGAGGTGCGCAAGATTGCGCTGCCCGGCGCCGTGCTGCAAATCGCCGTGGCCACCGCCTTGGGGGGTGGCCTGGCGTGGTACTGGGGCTGGGGGCTGGGCGGCGCGCTGGTGTTCGGCCTGGCCTTGTCGGTGGCCAGCACGGTTGTGCTGCTGCGCGCGCTGGAGGACAGCGGCGCGCTGGAATCGATGAACGGACGCATCGCCGTCGGTTGGCTGATCGTGGAGGACCTGGCCATGGTGCTGGTGCTGGTGCTGCTGCCACCGCTGGCCGGCTTGTTGGGCGGCACTGCGGCAGAGGGCAGTGGCAGCCTGTGGGCCACGCTGGGCCTGACGCTGCTGAAAGTGTCGGCCTTCATTGCGCTGATGCTGGTGGTGGGCCGGCGCCTGTTCCCGTGGCTGCTGTGGCAGGTGTCGCGTACCGGCTCGCGCGAGCTGTTCACCCTGTGCGTGGTGGCGGCCGCCGTCAGCATTGCCTATGGCGCCACGGCGCTGTTTGGCGTGTCGTTCGCGCTGGGGGCGTTTTTTGCCGGCATGGTGATGCGCGAGTCGCCCTTCAGCCACCGCGCCGCCGAAGAGTCGCTGCCGCTGCGCGAAGCCTTCGCGGTGTTGTTCTTCGTCTCGGTGGGTATGCTGTTCGACCCCATGGTGCTGCTGCAGCGGCCGCTGCAGGTGCTGGCGGTGGTGACCATCATCATTGTTGGCAAGTCGCTGGCGGCGGCTGCGCTGGTGCTGGCGTTCCGCTACCCGCTGCACACCGCGCTCACGGTGTCGGCCAGCCTGGCGCAGATCGGCGAGTTCTCCTTCATCCTGGTGGGTCTGGGGGCGAGCCTGAAGCTGCTGCCGCCCGAGGGGCAGAGCCTGGTGCTGGCTGGCGCCCTGATCTCCATCGCGCTGAACCCGCTGCTGTTTGCAGGCGTCAAGCCGCTGCAGGCCTGGCTGCGCGCGCACCCGGCGCTGGCTGACAAGCTGGCGCACACACTCGCCGGCAAGGACGATCCGCTGGCCGGGCTGCCCGCAGCCACCCCCGACAAATACCTGTCGGGCCAGGTGGTGTTGGTGGGCTACGGCCGGGTGGGCAAGCGCATAGGTGCCACGCTGGCCGAACGCGGCATCCCCTACGTGGTGGCCGAGCAGAACCGCGAGCTGGTGGAGCGCCTGCGTGCCCAGGGCATACAGGCCGTATGGGGCGACGCCTCCGACCCGGCGGTGCTGGTTCAGGCGCACATCGCGCGTGCCAGCATGCTGGTGATTGCCACGCCCGACACGTTTGACGTGCGCCAGATGGTGCACACCGCGCGCACGCTGAACCCCGGCGTGGAGACGGTGGTGCGCACGCACAATGAGCAAGAGGCCGGCCTGCTGGCGCGCGAGGCGACCGGCACCGTCTTCCTGGGTGAGGACGAACTGGCCCGCGGCATGAGCCGGCACGTGCTGGAGCGCTTCGGCAAGCTGTCCTGAGCAGGTGTGGCGGGCGCTTGGCCCCTAGGTGGTCGGGTCAGGTTGATGTACTATTGTCGAATTAAGACAATGAACGCCCGACTGCCCGAAACCACCACCGCCAGCCCGCTGCAGCGCGATTTGGCTCAGCAGATCGCCGCGCTGATTGCCAGCGGCGAGGTGCGCGTGGACGGGCATTTGACCGAGGTCGCGCTGGCCCAGCGCTTGGGCGTGTCGCGCACGCCGGTGCGCGCTGCCTTGAACCTGTTGCAGCAGCAGGGGGTGGTGGAAAAGCGCGGCAGCGCCGGCGTGTTCGTCACCGCGCAGGCACCCAGGTTGGCGGGCGCGCTGCTGGCCGAAGACACCGTCACCGAGGACACGCTGTACCGCGCCATCATTGCCGACCGCGCTGGCAACCTGCTGGGCGACACGCTGTCTGAGAGTGAGCTGATCAGCCGCTACGGTGCTGCCAAGCGGGCCATGGGGCGCGTGTTGCTGCGCCTGAACCGGGAAGGCCTGATTGAGCGGCGCCAGGGCCGGGGCTGGCAGTTCCTGCCGATGCTGGACTCCGACACCGCCAAGGCCGAAAGCTACCGCATACGCCTGGTGCTGGAGTGCGCGTCGCTGCGCGAGCCGACTTTTCGTGTCGACCCCGAGGTGCTGCTACGCGCCAAGCTGGCCCACCAGGACTTTCTGAAGCTCAAGCCCAAGGCGCAAAACCCGTCCGTGTTCTTCGAGATCAGCGCGGGTTTCCACGAGATGCTGGGGCTGTTCTCGGGCAACCGCTTCTTTCATGAGGTCATCAGCAAGCAGAGCAAGCTGCGCCGCTTCGAGGAGTTCGCCTCTTACAACCGCGGCGTCGGCCGGCTGGCCACCGCCGCCCAGGAACACCTGGAGGTGATGAGCGCGCTGGAAGCCGGCGACAAGGTGCTGGCCGAAGCGTTGTTGCACCGCCATTTGTCCGCCGCCAGCGCCCTGTAACCGGCTTGTCCGGGGCTTGGCTGAAGCCGCTTGCGCACGCTGAATGACGCCGCAGGCGCACGCAATAATGTGTATTTTGTCTTGCAAAGTACAAATAATGTACTAAAATCAATTTAGAACATTCTGTGGATCCATCATGCCCTCCGTTGCACAACCCGTCTCCACCGCTGCCCACTGGATGCCGTTCACGTCGAACCGGCGCTACAAGCAAAACCCCATCCTGTTCAGTGGCGCCGAGGGCATGCATTACCTGACGCCCGATGGCCGCAAGGTGCTGGATGGCACTGCCGGCCTGTGGTGCGTCAATGCGGGTCATTGCCGCACGGAGATCAGCGAGGCCATCGCCAACCAGGCGCGCACGCTGGACTACGCCTCGTCCTTCCAGCTCGGCCACCCGCTGGCGTTCGAGTTCGCCGAACGCCTGGCCCAGCTGGCCCCCGGCGACCTGAACCATGTGTTCTTCACCAATTCCGGCTCCGAGGCGGTGGAAACGGCGCTGAAGATCGCGCTGGCTTACCACCAGGCGCGTGGCGAGACCGAGCGGGTGATGGTGGTCGGCCGCGAGCGCGGCTACCACGGTGTCAATTTCGGCGGCATGACCGTGGGTGGCATGCCGGCGCAGCGCAAGCCCTTTCCCAACCTGTTGTCCAGCGTGGACCGGCTGGTCCACACCTATGACCGCAGCCAGACCGCCTTCACGCGCGGCCAACCGGCCTGGGGCGGGCACCTGGCGGATGACCTGTTGCGCATCATCGGCCAGCATGGCGCCGGCAAAATAGCTGCCGTCATCGTCGAGCCGGTGGCGGGCTCCACCGGCGTGTTGCCGCCGCCGGTGGGCTATCTGCAGCGCCTGCGTGAGATTTGCAGCGCGCACGGCATCGTGCTGATCTTCGACGAGGTCATCACCGGCTTTGGCCGCGTCACCCAGGGCTTTGCCGCCAATTACTATGGCGTGCTGCCCGACATCATGACCTGTGCCAAAGGCATCACCAACGGCGCCGTGCCTATGGGCGCGGTGCTCAGTCGCGCGCACATCCACCAGGCCATCGTGCAAGGCCCGCCCAACGCCATCGAGCTGCCGCACGGCTACACCTGCTCAGGCCACCCGCTGGCCTGCGCCGCCGGCATGGCCACGCTGGATGTGCTGGAGCGCGAAGGCCTGATGCAGGGCGACCCAGCCACCGTGCAGTATTTCGAGGATGCCGCCCATGCGTTGAAGGGCACGCGCCATGTGCTGGATATCCGCACCACCGGCTTCCTGGCCGCCTTCGACCTGGCGCCGGTGGCCGACGCGCCGGGCAAGCGCTCGTACGCGGCCCATCTGGGTGCGCTGGCGCGTGGCGTGCTGGTGCGCTCGGCCGGGGACGCCACCGTGATCTCGCCGCCGCTGGTGATCAACCGCGCGCAAATCGACCAGTTGTTTGGCACGCTGGCCGACGTGCTGGCCACGCTGGACTGAAGAGGTGCCCGCCATGCCGCTCGACCAACGCTCCGACGCGTCCCTGGACACGGTGTTCAATGGCGTGGCTGTGCCGCGGCCACTGCTGCTGGTCAACGGCCGCTGGGTTGAGGCCGCCGGCGATGTGGCCGCCGACATCACCGACCCCGCCACCGGTCAGCGTCTGGCCAGCTACGTTTCACCTTCGTCGGGCCAACTGGATGAGGTGCTGGCCGCCGCCGCTGCCGCCTTCCCGCTGTGGCGTGCGACACCGGCGTCGCAGCGCAGCGCCGTCTTGCACACCGCTGCCGCATTGGTGCGCACCCGCGTCGACTACATCGCATTGGTGCTGACCAGCGAGCAGGGCAAGCCGCTGACCGAGGCCCGCGCCGAGGTGCTGGCCACGGCCGACATGTTCGGCTGGTGCGCCGACGAGGCCTTGCGCGTTTACGGCCGCGTGGTGCCCGCACGCACGCCCGACGTGCGCCACCAGGTGCTGAAAGAGCCGGTGGGGCCCGTCGCCGCCTTTGCCGCCTGGAACTTCCCGGCCCGCAATCCCGGCTTCAAGATGGCGGCCGCGCTGGCCGCCGGCTGCAGCTGCATCATCAAGCCGGCCGAAGAAACGCCGCTGACCTGTCTGCTGCTGGGTCGCGCGCTGCAAGATGCCGGCCTGCCGTCCGGTGTGTTGGGCATTGTCTATGGCGACCCGGCCCGCATTTCAGAGCACCTGATCACCAGCCCGGTAGTGCGCAAAGTGTCGTTGACCGGTTCCACCCGCGTCGGCAAGCTGCTGGCCGGCCTGGCCGCCCAGGGGGTAAAGAAGCTGACGCTGGAGTTGGGCGGCCATGCGCCGGTGATCGTGTTTGCCGACGCCGATATCGAGGCCGCCGTGCGCCAGACCGTGGCTTCCAAATTCCGCAATGCCGGCCAGCAGTGCATCGCCCCGACGCGGTTTTATGTGCAGCAGGAGTGCTATGCGCAGTTCGTCGAACAATTCAGCGCGGCTGCGGCGGCGTTGCGGGTGGGCGATGGCCGCGAGGCCAGCACCACCATGGGGCCGGTGGTGTCAGCGCGTCGCCTATCCGCCATCCAGCATCTGATAGACGACGCCCAGGCGCACAAGGCCAAGGTCATCGCCCCGGCGCTGCCGGTCTTCGCGCGCAGTGCCAGCTTCCTGGCGCCCACCGTGCTCAGCGAGGTGCCTGACCAGGCCGCCGTGATGCGCGAAGAGCCTTTCGGCCCTGTGGCGGCCATCACGCCATTTGCCGGCTTCGACGACGTGGTGGCGCGCGCCAACAGCCTGCCCTATGGCCTGGCGGCCTATGCCTTCACCCGCTCGCTGCGCACCGCCAACCGGCTCAGTGATGCGCTGGAGGTGGGCATGCTGGGCATCAACACCTGCAAAGTGTCCGGCGTGGAGCTGCCGTTTGGCGGCGTCAAGGACAGCGGCTATGGCGTTGAAGGCGGCCTGGAGGCATTGGACGCCTACCTGGTCAGCAAGACGGTCAGCACGCAGTACTGATACGCTGAATACTTTCAACGCCTTTGAGCAGACCACCATGCTGACTACCGCACAGATTCCTCCGCAAGCCCAGTACGACAGCCGCACCGTCCTCTACCACTGGCTCAGCGCCGTGCTGGTGCTGGCGCTGTGGGTGGCCGGGCAGACGATTGACTTCTTCCCCCGTGGCACGCCGCGCATCACCGCGCGCAGCCTGCACATCACCTTTGGTGTGATGCTGCTGGTGCTGGTGGCGCTGCGCCTGGCCTGGCGTGTGCGCGGCGGTGTCAGGTTGCCGCCGGTGGCGGGGCTGGCCGGCCGCGTCGCCCCGGTGTACCACAAGGCGCTGTACCTGCTGCTGATCGCCGTGCTGGTGCTGGGCGTAGCCTGCGTGTGGATACGCGGTGACAACATCTTCAACCTGTTCACGGTGCCCTCCATCGCGCCGGACAACAAGGCGCTGCGGCACGACGCGGTGGAACTGCACGGCCTGCTGGCCAACATCCTGCTCGGAGCGGCTGGCCTGCATGCATTGGCCGCGCTGTGGCATCAGTTTGTGCTGAAGGACAGCTTGCTGACGCGCATGCGGCGGCAGGCTTGATGTGTGTTGCCCCTGAAGACGGAGAAGCCCGCGTGATAAAGACCTTGCATGGCTGGCGTACCTTTCTGCGGCTGGTGGCTTGCGGGCTGATGGCTTTGGCACTGACATCAGCGGCCCGGGCTGCCAGCCCCGTTGACAACCCATTCAACAGCGGCATGACCAGCCTGGTCATCGAATACAAGGTGGCGCCGGCCAACCGCCCTGCGCTGCACAGCCACATGCAAGGCGAGGGCCTGGACCAGCTGGAGCGCTGGAAGCGCGAGGGCCGGTTGAAGGGCTACAAGGTCTTGTTCGGCCGCTATGCCGATGCCCCGGTGTGGGACATGCTGTTGCTGGTCAACTTTGCCGACGTGGCCCAGGCCGCCCGCTGGAAGGAGGTCGAGCGCACCCACCCGGCTGGCCTGGCACCCAAGGCGTTGGCGCTGGTCACCGCGGTGGAGAGCAACCCGGTGGACCCATGGTTCGAGGGTGGCGCCAGCAAGGCCAACGGCGTCTACCTGGTGATCCCCTATGACTACCTGGTCAGCACCGATAAATATGTCAGCTACCTGGAAGGCTACCTGCTGCCGCAGCTGAAGGGCTGGCTGGGCCACGGCGCGCTGTCGCACTACAACATGTTCATAGGCCGTTACGCGGTGGCGCGCCACTGGTCGGCGCTGCTGGTGCTGGAATACAACGGCGAAGACGGCATCGCCGCGCGCGAACGCGTCACCCGCGAGGTGCGCGCCACGCTGGCGGGCAAGGACGCGGTGTGGACCGAGTGGAGCAAGGACAAATCGCAGATCCGCAACACCCGCCAATACATCCTGGCCGACGAACTGAAGAAGCCTTGAACTCATCCGAATGCCCACCATGCCCGACACGCTGACCGACCACCCCCCCTTGACCAACGCCGCGCTGCAAGCGCGCAAGCTCTCCGCCACGCCGCGCGGCGTTGGCGTCACCTTTGGCTTCTACGCCGAGCGCGCGCTCAATGCCGAGCTGTGGGACGTGGAGGGCCGCCGCTACATCGACTTTGCCGCCGGCATCGCCGTGCTCAACACCGGCCACCGCCACCCCAAGGTGATGGCCGCCATCGCCGCGCAGCAACAGCGCTTCACGCACACCTGCTACCAGGTGGTGCCATATGAGTCCTATGTGCGGCTGGCCGAGCGCATCAACGCACTGACGCCGGGCACGCATGCCAAGAAGACCGCCTTTTTCTCCAGCGGCGCCGAGGCGGTGGAAAACGCCGTCAAGATCGCCCGCGCCGCCACTGGTCGCACCGCGGTGGTGGCCTTTTCTGGCGCCTTCCACGGTCGCACCATGATGGGCATGGCGCTGACCGGCAAGGTGGCACCCTACAAACTGGGTTTCGGTCCTTTCCCGGCCGAGACCTACCACGTGCCTTTCCCGGTGCCGCTGCACGGCATCAGCACCGACGATGCGCTGCAGGCCTTGCACAACCTGTTCAAGGCCGATGTGGACCCGGCGCGCGTGGCAGCCATCATCATCGAGCCGGTGCAGGGGGAGGGCGGCTTCCACCCGGCGCCGCTCGAGCTGATGCGCGCCTTGCGCGCCCTGTGCGACCAGCACGGCATGCTGCTGATCGCCGACGAGATACAAACCGGCTTTGGCCGCACCGGCAAGCTGTTCGCGATGGAGCACTACGACGTGCTGCCCGACCTGATGACCCTGGCCAAGAGCCTGGCCGGCGGCATGCCGCTGTCGGCCGTGTGCGGCCGCGCCGAGGTGATGGACGCGCCGGCTCCCGGTGGGCTGGGCGGCACGTATGCCGGCAACCCGCTGGCCATTGCCGCCGCCCATGCGGTGCTGGATGTGTTTGCCGAGGAGGACTTGGTCGAGCGGGCCAGCGTGCTGGGCGCCACGCTGAAACAAACGCTGCTGGACCTGCGCGCCCAGGTGCCCCAGATTGCCGAGGTGCGAGGCCCAGGCGCCATGGTGGCGGTGGAGTTTTGCCAGCCTGGCACCCAACAGGCCGACCCCGGGTTCACCAAGCGGGTGCAACAGGCGGCGCTGGACCGTGGCCTGATTCTGCTGACCTGCGGCACCGACGGCAATGTGATCCGTTTCCTGTTCCCGCTGACCATCAGCGACGCGTTGATGGACGAGGCGCTGGCCACGCTTGCCGAGGTGCTGGTGCAATGCGCAGACCCCGCCCGGCCGGCCTGACGATTTCCCCGGACTTTCACCCTTGAAGGAGTTCACCGTGATCCCCTCGCTACCGAAGAAGCTGCTTGGCCTGTTGCTGGCCAGCCTGGCCCTGGCCGGCGCCGCCCACGCACAAGACGGCGCCCCCAAGGAAGGTGCGCTGGACAAGTACATCAACCGCGACGCCAAGGACACCGCCACCAAGCTGGACGTGGTCATACACAGTGTGTACGAGCAGGAGCAGCGCGTCATCGTGCTGAACTTCCAGCTGGAGCATGGCGACCAGGTGCGCATCAAGCGGGTGGCCTTCCCCAGCAAGGACGTGCTGATCCCCGGCTACGTGTTCACGCCGGTGAAGATGGTGGCCGGCAAACGCTACCCGGCCATCGTGATGGTCCACGGCGGCTTCCACGAGCGCTTTGACTGGCGCTGGTTCCAACTGGTGGCGCAGGCCATCGAGAAGGGCTACGTGGTGATGTTCCCCGAATACCGCGGCAGCCGCGGCTACGGCGCCGAGCACTACCGCAACGACTACGGCGTCACCGACACCGCCGACGTCATCGCCTCAGGCGACTACATGGCCAAGCAGTCCTTCGTCGATGCCAATCGCCTCGGCGTGATGGGTCAGAGTCGGGGTGGCATGACCACGCTGCTGGCCATCGCCAAGGCGCCGCAGCGCTTCAAGGCGGCGGTGGACATCGTGGGCCTGGCCGATTTCGTCGCCTACATGGCCTACAAGCCGGAGTACCGCCGCGTGGAAGTGGCCAACGAGAGCGCCTCCTTCAAGGGCCAGCTGCCCAACGACAACCTGGCGGCCTACATGGACGTGTCGCCCGTCAACCACGTGGACAAGATGCAGGCGCCGCTGTTGGTGCTGGCCACCACCGGCGACAAGATCGCGCCGTATGCGCTGCACACCGGTCGCCTGCTGGACCTGCTGAAGGCCAAAGGCAAGACCTTCGAGTCGCACACCTACGACAACGCGCCCGGCGGCCACGTCTTCATGGATGGCGACACCGATGAGCAGCGTGACGCCACGCGGCGCGTGTTTGATTTCTTCAGCCGCTACATGAAGTAAGGGAGGGTGGGGCCTGGGCGCCTGATGGCCCAGGCCTTGGAGCAGCCGGGTTCAAACCTTGGCCTGCAACCCGTCCTCGCGCAGCCGCTCCGCCTGCGAACGCACCAGCGCCGCCTGCTCCAGGTGCTGGCGCATCAGCAGCGCGGCGTGGCCGACGTCACCGGCCTGCAGCAGCTTGAGGATCTGCAGGTGCTCGCGGCAGCTCTGGTCGGCCCGTTCGCGGCCGTGCTTCCAATCGTAGTTGGACAAGCGGCGCAAGCGGTTCATGCGGCGTATCGATTCAAAGAAGAAGCGGTTGCCCGAGGCCTTGACCAGGCCTTCGTGGAAAGCCGCGTTCATCTCGAAAAACGCCACGCCCGAGGCCGCCGTCCACGGCGCATCCAGGAAGGCCTGGTGCTGCGTGGCCATGTCCTGCGCCCAGCCGGGGGGCAGCGCGTAGCCAGGTTCGATGAAGGAAGAGGGCTCCACCAGGATGCGGAAGCGAAAGGCGTCGGCCCGTGCCGCCGCGTCGTACATGCCGTCCAGAAAGCGCCAGCGGTAGCCCAGCTTGCGCTCCACGATGCCCAGCTCAGCCAGCCGGGTCAGCGCCTGCTTGATGGCGGCGCGCGTCAGCTGGTAGGCCTGCATCAGGTCCTGCTCGGACACCTGGTCGGCCAGCCGGCCATCGCGCCGGTCGGAGGCGATGCGCGCCAGCAGCGCGTCCTCCTGCGTGGGTTGGGTCTGTGGCCCGGGCAGCGGCGGCAGGGCCAGCAGTTCCACGCCACGGTGTTGCTGGTAGTCCACAAAACCCTGCTGGGCCAAGCGCGCCAAGGCGGTGCGCACGGGTGTGCGTGACACGCCCAGCTCATCGGCCAGGCGCTTTTCGTTCAGGGTGCTGCCCACCGCCATGCCTTCCTGGTGGATCAGGCGGGCGATCCGGTTACCCAATTCCTGCTGGAAGGCGCTGACGCTGCGCGGCATGGCAAATCCCGAGTTTGGTAATTTTGTGTTTACAAAATACCATTGTCGCACGTTTGCGGGCGCCGACGGAAGGGGCGCACAAGGGCGGTGCGCCCTTGCGGCTCAGGTGGTGCTGAGGCGGCTGGACAGTTCCAGGTGCTGGCGCATCAGCAGCGCGGCATTGCCCACGTTGCCCTCTTTCAGCGAATCCAGGATGCGCAGGTGCTCGCGGCAGCTGACGCTGACGCGGTCCGCGCCGTGCTTCCAGTCGTAGTTGTTCAGCCGGCGCAGGCGGTTCATGCGGCACAGCGCCTCGTGAAAGAAGCGGTTGCCCGAGGCCTTGGCCAGCCCTTCGTGGAAGGCCGCGTTCATCTCGAAAAAGGCCACGCTGGAGGCCTTGGTCCACTTGGCGTTCAGGAAAGCCTGGTGCTGGTCAGCCATGTCGTCGGCCCAGCCCGGCGGCAGCGCGAAACCCGGCTCCAGCAGGCCCGAAGGCTCCACCAGCAGGCGAAAGCGGAAGGCTTCGGATTGCACCGTGGCGTCGTACACCGCGTCGGCGAATTTCCAGCGGTAGCCCAGCTTGCGCTCCACCACACCCAGGTCGGCCAGCCGGGCCAGCGCGTTCTTGATGGCGGCGCGCGACAGGCCGTAGGCCTGCATCAGGTCCTGCTCGGCCACCTGCTCGGCCAGCTTGCCCATGCGCCGGTCAGAGGCGATCTGCACCAGCAGGTCATCCCCCTGGGCGGCGGCGGCTTCCGCCGGTTCGGGCATGGTGGGGATGGCGATCAATTCGGCGCCCTGGTTCTGCTTGCGCTCGACAAAACCCAGGTCCCCCAGGTGGCCCAGCGCGGCGCGCACCGGCGTGCGCGACACCCCCAGCAGCTCTGACAGGCGCTTCTCGTTCAAGCGGGAGCCCACCGGCACCTGCTCGTCATGGATCATGCGCACAATGCGCCGCGCCAGGTCGATGTGCAGGGGGCTGGCGCCCTCAGTGGCGACACCCCTTGCTTTTGTTGTTGCTTTTTTTATGTTCATAAAATACACTTGATGGAAATTCAACGCTGACCCACATTGTGCTGATTGTGACTGGCATCTGCAAACCCGCCGTGCCGGCCCCCGGCGCGGCAGGTTTGGCCCAAGGAACGTACGGGAACCCCATGATGAAAACCACCTTCCTGTCCCTGACGCTGGCCGCGATGGCTGCGCTCGTGGCCCTGGCCGGCGAGCCGGCCGAGGCGGCCACCCCCACCCCCAAAGGCACGTTGCGCGTGCGCCTGAATGGTGACATACGCACCACCGACCCCGGCGTCAACCGCGACGCCAACACCGACGCCGTGGTGGCACACATGGTGGAGGGGCTGGTGGCCTTCAAGGAAGACACCTCGGTGGGTCCGCTGCTGGCCCAGTCCATCGACGTGTCGCCCGACGGCAAGACTTACACCTTCAAGCTGCGCCCGGGGCTGAAGTTCAGCAACGGCGCGCCGCTGACCGCCGACGACGTGGTCTTTTCCTGGAACCGCTACATGCTGCCTGCCACCGGCTGGCGCTGCATCACCGAATTCGACGGCACCGGCCTGACCAAGGTCACCAAGGTGGAGGCCAAGGGCCCGCAAACCGTGGTGTTCACGCTGGACCGGCCCACCGCCCTGTTCCTGACCACCCTGGCGCGCGGCGACTGCGGCGGCACCGGCATCTTCCACAAGAGTTCGCTGGACGCCGCCGGCAAGTGGTTGCAGCCGGTGGGTACCGGCCCGTTCAAGCTGGGCGAGTGGAAGCGCGGGCAGTACATCGAGCTGCTGCGTAACGAGCACTACAGCGCGCTGCCCGGCCAGCGCGACGGCAACACCGGCAACAAGACGCCGCTGGTGGAGAAGGTGCGCTTCGTGCTGATCCCCGACCCGTCGTCGGCCAAGGCGGCGCTGTTCTCCGGCAGCATCGACGTCATGCTGGACGTGCCGGAAGAGGACATGGCCGAGTACAAGGCGCACAAGGACGTGGTGCTGAGCGCCGAGCCCACCATGGACCAGATTGCCATGCTGCTGCAGACCCGCGACCCGCTGCTCAAGGACGTGCGCATCCGCCGCGCCATTGCGCTGTCGCTGGACCTGCCGCAGATCGTGGAGACCGTGACCAACGGCGTCTCCAAGGCCAGCCGCTCGGCCATCCCGCGCCCCAGCAGCTACTACGGCAAGGACCAGGCCAACCTGCCGGCGCGCGACCTGGCGGCGGCCAAGAAGCTGCTGGCCGAGGCCGGCTACCGTGGCCAGACCATCAAGATGCAGACCTCCAAGCGCTATGTGTACATTTTCGCCGTGGCCATGCTGACGCAGGCCATGGCGCAGGAGGCCGGCATCAACATCGAGGTCGAGGTGTTGGACTGGGCCACGCTGCAGGACCGCTACAGCAAGGGTGACTACCAGATGCTGTCCTTCACCTACTCGGCGCGGCTGGATCCGTCGCTGTCGTACGAGATGTTCAGCGGCGTCAAGGAGAAGGAGCCCCGCAAGGCCTGGGACAACCCGCAGGCGCTTGACCTGGTGGCGCAATCCCGCAACGTCGCCGACAAGGCCAAGCGCCAGGTCATCTTCAACCAGCTGGACGCCAAGCTGCGCGAGGACGTGCCGGCCATCTTCATGTACTCGCAGGTGCGCAACACGGCGGTCAAGTCCAACGTCAAGGGCTTTGACGGCTGGCCGCTGGGCCAGGTGCGGGCCTGGGGCATCTCGGTGAACTGACGCGCGCTGGACATGCCTTCTTCCATTCTGGCCTACCTGCTCAAGCGCGTGCTGTGGGCGCTGCCCACACTGCTGCTGGTGGCCGTGCTGGTGTTCGTGATGATCCGCCTGATCCCCGGTGACCCGGCCGTGGTCATCCTGGGCGACAGCGGCACACCGGAGCAGATTGCCGAGTTGCGCGTGCGCCTGGGGCTGGACCAGCCCATCACCACCCAATTCGCGCTGTGGTTCTCCAACGTGCTGCGGGGTGACATGGGCCAGTCCATCACCAGCGGCGAGGCGGTGCTGCCGCTGATCTGGGACCGTTTCCAGGTCAGCGCCATCATTGTGCTGGTGGCGGTGTTCGCCGCCACGCTGGTGGCGGTGCCGGCCGGCCTGCTGGCGGCCTGGAAGCAGAACACGCCCATGGACGCCGCCGTGGTCACCGGCGCCACGCTGTTCCTGTCCATTCCCAGCTTCTGGCTGGGCCTGATGCTGCTGCTGGTGGTGGGGCTGAAGCTGCACTGGGTGCCGGTGATCGGCTACGTGCCCTTCAGCGAGGACTGGCGCGGCGCCATCACCTACCTCTTCTTGCCGGTGTTGACGTTGACCTTGATCGAGATGGGCGTGCTGATCCGCATGGCACGCTCCAGCGCCATCGAGACGCTGCGGCTGGAGTACATCACCCACGCCCGCGCCAAGGGCCTGCGCGAGCGCACGGTGCTGCTGCGCCATGTGCTGCCCAACGCTTTCGGCCCCACGCTGACCATGATAGGCTTGGTGCTGGGCCACCTGCTGGGCGGTATTGCCGTGCTGGAGACCGTGTTCACGCTGCCAGGCCTGGGCCGGCTGATGGTGGACGCCATCTTCGCCCGCGACTACCCGGTGGTGCAGGGCTGCCTGCTGTTTGCCGCCTTCATCTACGTGGTGGTGAACCTGGTCATCGACCTGTGCTATCCGCTGTTCGACCCGCGCGTGGCGGCTGCCGAGTGACCGCATGAAGTCCCGTTTCAAGTTGCGCGCGAACGCGCTGATGGGCAGTGTGCTGGTGGGTACGCTGCTGCTGATGGCCCTGCTCTCCCTGGTCTGGACGCCGTATGACCCGCTGAAGCTGTCGCTGAAGGAACGCCTGGCGGCGCCCTCGGCCATGCACTGGCTGGGCACCGACGAATTTGGCCGCGATATCCTGTCGCGCATCCTGGCCGGCGCCGGCACTAGCATCACCGTGGCGGCGCTCACGGTGGTCGCGGCCGTGCTGCTGGGCACCGCGCTGGGCCTGGTCACCGGCTTCTTCCGCGGCGCGGTGGACCGGGTGCTGATGGTGGTGAACGACGCGCTGCTGGCCTTCCCCGGCATCCTGCTGGCGTTGGGCGTGATGGCGGTGGTGGGGGCCAACAAGTACGGCATCATCGTCGCTTTGGGCATTGCCTACACGCCCAGCTGTGCGCGCCTGGTGCGCGGCACAGTGCTCAGCCTGCGCGAGAAGGAGTTTGTGGAGGCATCGCGCGTCATCGGCAATGGCGAGTTCTACACGCTGGCGCGCCATGTGATGCCCAATTGCGCGGCGCCGCTGGTGGTGTTTGCCACCTCCATGTTCGGCTGGGTGATCCTGGCCGAGAGTTCACTGTCCTTCCTGGGCCTGGGCGTGCCGCCACCAGCACCCACCTGGGGCAACATGCTGTCTGCTGCCCGGCCTTATCTGGAATCCGCCTCCTGGCTGGGCATTGCGCCCGGCGCCTGCATCGCGCTGGCACTGCTGGGCATCAACCTGCTGGGTGACGCGCTGCGCGACTGGCTGGACCCGCGCATGGCGCACCATTGATCCCTTCCATGAGCGAAACCCCTTCAAACCCCCAAGCGTTGCTGCGCGTCAGCGCCCTGAACCTGCGTGGTCCAGGCGGCAACGCCATCCTGGACCAGGTGTCTTTCGCGTTGGCGCCGGGCCAGGTGCTGGCGCTGGTGGGCGAGTCCGGCAGCGGCAAGACCATGGCCGCGCGCGCCGTGCTGCGCCTGCTGCCCAGCGGCGTCACGGTGGCGGGTGGCGACATCCTGTATGAAGGCCAGTCCGTGGGCGGATTGGGCGACGAGGCCATGCGCCGGCTGCGGGGTGCTGCCATCGGCATGGTGTTCCAGGAGCCCATGGTTTCGCTGAACCCGTCGATGACCGTGGGCGCCCAGTTGGTGGAAGGCCTGCTGTTGCACGAGAAGCTCAAGCCCGAGGCGGCCCGAGCGCGTGCCGAGGACATGCTGCGCCGCGTGCAGATTGCCGACCCGGTGGGCTGCATGGCGTCCTACCCGCACCAGTTCTCTGGCGGCATGCGCCAGCGCATCATGCTGGCCTCGGTGATGCTGCTCAAGCCCAAGCTGCTGATCGCCGACGAGCCCACCACCGCGCTGGACTCGCTGAGCCAGCGCGAGGTGATGGAGATCATGGCCGAGCTGACGCGCACCATGGGCACCGCTGTGCTGCTGGTCACGCACGACCTGCACCTGGTGGCGCGCTATGCCGACCAGGTGGTGGTGCTCAAGCGCGGCCAGCTGATCGAGACCGGCCCCACCGCCCAGGTGCTGAACGCGCCGCGCGACGACTACACCCGCGCGCTGATCGACGCGCTGCCGGTGCGGGTCGATCGCCCGCCGGTGCTTGATGCGCCACCGCTGATCGAGGCACGCAACCTGTCCGTGGCCTACGAAGGCAAGGCCGGCATGTTCAAGCGCGGCGCGCTCAAGCTGGCGGTGGACCAGATGTCGCTGGCCATTCGCCCCGGCGAGGTGGTGGCGGTGGTGGGCGGCTCCGGCTCGGGCAAGACCAGCTTTGGCCGCGCGCTGATTGGCCTGCTGGCGCCCAGTGGCGGGGAACTGCTGTTCCGTGGCCGCCCGGTGACCGGCGCGGACGCCGCACACAAGCGTGCCTACCGGCTGGACTGCCAGATGGTGTTCCAGGACCCGTACTCGTCGCTGGACCCACGCCAGCGCGTGGCCGACATCATTGGCGAGCCGCTGCGCCACGCCACCGAGCCGATGTCGGCCGCCGCCAAGCGTGAGCGCGTTGAGCAGATGCTGGCCGAGGTCGGGCTGGAAGGCTTCGGCCAGCGCTTTCCGCACGCGCTGTCCGGCGGCCAGCGCCAGCGCGTGGCGATAGCCCGTGCGCTGATACGCCGGCCCGCACTGGTCGTGGCCGACGAACCGGTGTCGGCGCTGGACGTGACTATCCAGAAGCAGGTGCTGACACTGTTCCAGAAGCTGCAGGCCAGCCATGGCTTTGCCTGCATTTTCATCTCGCACAACCTGGCGGTGGTGTCCGCCGTGGCCGACCGCATCGTGGTGATGCACCAGGGCAAGGTGATCGAGCAGGGCAGCGTGGCCGACATCTTTGACCGCCCGCAGCACGACTACACCAAGGCGCTGCTGGACGCGGCCTTTGGCGCTGGCGCCAACTCCGACCTTGGCGCCAATGCCAAACTCAACGCGGGGGCGGACGCCACATGCGCGGCCTGACATTGATTGCTGCAGCGCTGTTGCCGCTGCTGGCCCACACCGGGGCGTTGGCCCAGGCGCTGAGCCCGGAGACCCAGCGCTTTCGTGACATCTACAAGGAGCTGGTCGAGATCGACAGTTCGCATTCGGGCGGTGGCACGACGTTGGCTGCGCAGGCCATGCAGCGGCGTCTGCTGAGCGCCGGCTTTGTGCCAGCCGATGCCGAGGTGCTGGAGCCCTTTCCCAAGAAAGGCAACCTGGTCGCGCGTTTCAAGGGCACGGGGCAGAAAAAGCCGCTGCTGCTGCTGGCGCACATCGATGTCGTCGAGGCCAAGCGCGAAGACTGGAAGACCGACCCCTTCAAGCTGGAGGAAAAAGACGGCTACTTCATCGCGCGCGGCGTCATCGACGACAAGGCGATGGCGGCGGCCTACATTTCCATCCTCGCGCAGTTGAAGCGCGAGGGCTTTGTGCCCAACCGCGACATCGTGGTTGCGCTGACGGCGGATGAAGAGCGCGGGGGCTCGCCTTTCAATGGCGCGCGCTGGCTGTTGAAGGAGCGCCGCTCGCTGGTGGACGCCGAGTTCGGCATCAACGAAGGCGGCCGGGGTGAGCTCAAGGCCGGCAAGCCGCTGGTGCACATCATGCAGGTGGGTGAAAAAACCTTCCTCGAGTACGAGATGGAAGCCACTGGCCCGGGCGGCCACAGCGCCCGTCCGACGCCAGACAACACCTTGTACGACCTGGCCGAAGCGCTGGTGAGGCTGCGCAACCACCGCTTTCCGGTCGACCTGAACGACACCACGCTGACCTATTTCCGCCGCAGTGCGCCGCAGCAGGAAGACCCGGCGTTGCGGGCCGACTTCCTCGCAGTGGCCGACGGCAAGCCCAGCGCCGAAGTGATAGAGCGCCTGTCGAACCGCTCCAGCATCATCGGGCTGTTGCGCACCACCTGCGTCGCCACCATGGCCCAGGCCGGCCACGCCACCAACGCCTTGCCGCAGAGCGCCAAGGCCACCATCAACTGCCGCGCCCTGCCGGGGCAGGACGTTGCCGCTGTCACCGCCAAGTTGGAGGAAATTGCCGGGCCCAAGCTGAAGCTGAAGGTCACGACGAGCGGCGAGTCCACGCCGGCGTCACCGTTGAACCCCGAGGTGATGCGTGTGGTCGAGGGCATCACCGCCGACATGTGGCCCGGCGTGCCGCTGGTGCCCACGATGGGCGTCAGCACCACCGATGGCCGCAAGTTTCGGGCGGTGGGTATTCCCATCTATGGCATCTCGGGTCTGTTCGTTGACCCGGAGAACACCGGTGTGCACGGCCTGAATGAGCGCATCGGCGTGCGCCAACTCTACGACGGTCGTGAGTTCATGTACCGCATGGTCAAGGCGCTGGCCAGCAGCCCGCCCTGAATCCGGGGCTCTGGAAAAAAGTCTGCCATGGTTGACGGTGCGCGAGGTGCAGGACCAGGTGCTGGCGAATTTGCGGGGGGATTTGTCCGTGCCGGCACTGGCTCCACTAGCGGGCATGAGCGACAGAACGATTGCGCGCGTCTTGCGCAGCGAGACCCGCTGCCTGGCGGAGGAGTCGGACCTGCCAGCCAAACGGCTGGCAGACATGGTGGGTTACGCCAGTGTGGACGGCTTTCGGCGCGCGTTCACACGTCGCCTGGGGGCCAGCCTGGTGGAATACCGCAAGCGTTTCGCCAACTGACAGCGAAGCGCCGGACGCCCTGCGGGGGCGTCCGTCTGCAGATCAGTAGCTGCGGTTGTAACCGCCGCCGCCGCCGCCGGTGCGGGGAGCGCGGGCTTCCATCGGGCGGGCGATGTTGACGGTCATGTCACGGCCGCCGAAGTTCTTGGCGTTCAGGCCTTGGATGGCGGATTCCGCTTCTGCGGCATTGCCCATTTCCACAAAGCCGAAGCCCTTGGAGCGGCCGGTATCACGTTCCATCATCACCTTGGCGGAGCGCACTTCGCCAAATTGAGAAAATTGTTGTTGGAGGTCTTCGTCACGTACCGAATATGCCAGGTTGCCGACGTACAGTTTGCTGCTCATGATTGAGGCTTTCAGGTTGAGCGCCTGCCCAAAAACGGGCATGGCACGGGTTAAAAACGGGTGGTTAAAAAATGGGTGCCGTCAACGACGGGCACCGTGAGCGGGGGAACCGGTGCGGGGCGGGCGGTTCTCAATGTGGCGGAAAGTGATACGGCCCTTGGTCAGGTCGTAGGGCGACATTTCCAACGTGACCTTGTCGCCGGCCAGCACGCGGATGCTGTGCTTGCGCATCTTGCCGCCGCAATAGGCGATCAATTGGTGGCCATTGTCCAGGGTGACGCGGTAACGCATGTCGGGCAGCACCTCATACACCTTGCCCTGCATTTCAATCAGTTCTTCTTTAGCCATCGAGGCTCCTTGCGCAGCTGGCGATGTGCCAAAGCCGCATGCTTGAACGCGGTACGGACGCAGTGCATCCACCGCAATGGTGAAAAGCTTGCCAAATGGAAAAGTGTGACCACCAGAGCGAACCCGGCCAGCGGGGCGGTGGTTGAGGTGTGCAGCCTTGGGGTGCCGCTGCCCTGTCAAACCTTGTTGTGGCGAAGGTAAGCAATCGCCAACAACCGCAGAATTATACCCTTAATTGCCTCCGCCCGCACTAGCGGCCGTTGGCGCGGGTCAGGCCGAGGCCGCCAGGCCTGCGCGGCTGGGCTGCCCCTTGCGCACGCGCCAGTACAGCCAGCTGGCGATGGACAGGTTCAACAGGTTCCAGCCTATGCCGTTGATGAAGGCCGCGTGGTAGCTGCCGGTGATGTCGAACACCCAACCCGACAACCAGCCGCCCAGGGCCATGCCGATCAGGGTGGCCAGGATGACCATGCCGACCTTGGCCCCCGCCTCCTGTGGCGCGAAATGCTCACGCACGATGATGGCGTAGGCCGGCACGATGCCGCCCTGGAACAGGCCAAACATGGCCGAGATCACATACAGCGGCACCAGGCCGTCATAAGGCAGGAACAACAGCAGCGCGATGCCCTGCAGGGCCGATCCCAGCAGCAGCGTTCGGATGCCGCCTATGCGGTCGCAGATCAGCCCGAACACCAGCCGGCTGACGATGCCGCAGGCCAGCATCAGCGACAGCATCTGGGCGCCACGCGCGGCGCCGAAGCCGAGATCGGTGCAATAGGCCACGATGTGCACTTGCGGCATGGACATGGCCACGCAGCAGGCCACGCCGGCCACAAACAACAGGGCCAGCGCGTGCGAGGGCTGCAGGCCAAAAGGGCGGCTGCGGTCGAACACCGGCGCGTCGGCACTGGTGGGCGCGGTGCTGACCATGGGCGGCCTCTGGCGCATGCGCAGCGCCAGCGCAAACATGCCCAGCCCGCACACCAGGCCCAGCAACATGTAGGTGGGGCGCCAGCCAATGGTGGAAATGCCGTGTTGCACGATGGGTGGCCACAGCGCGCCGGCGACGTAGTTGCCGCTGGCGCAAACCGCCACGGCAATGCCGCGCCGCCGGTTCCACCACAGGGCGGTGTCGGCGAGCAAAGGTGCGAAGGTGGAAGAACTGCCGACAAAGCCCATCAACGCATGCGCCAGGCCGAAGGCCCAGATGCTGCCCGACAGGCCGGCGCCGACAAAGCCCGCGCAGACCGCCAGGGCGCCGACCCACAGCACCGGCATCAGGCCATAGCGGTCGGCCAGCTTGCCGGTCAGCAAACCGCCCAAGCCCAGGCAGACCATCATCAGCGTGTAGGGCAGCGAAGCGGTAGCCCGGCCGATGCCGAACTCCACCTGCACCACAGGCAGCACGACCGACACCACGTACATGCTGCTGTTGCCCAGCACCACCAGGCCCAGTGTGGCCAGCAGGCGCCACAGGGCATGGCGGGAATCGATCAGGGAGGGGTCGGCGGGGGATGACTGCACGCGTTTCAGTCTACCCCATGGCCGTTTGCCGGCGCTGTCACGCGCGTTGCGTGCAGGCCGGGCCGGGCGAGACGCTTAACGGCGCTTGTCGACTTCGGAGCCGATGACGCCGCCGACGACGGCACCGCCCACGGTGCCAATTGGGTTGCCGCCCGTCAGCACGGAGCCGGCCACTGCGCCCACGCCGGCGCCGACCGCCGTGTTTTGGTCATGGCGGCTCATGTTGCTGCAGCCGGTGGTGCCCAGCAGGGCGGCCAGGGCCAGGGTGGCCGTGGCCAGGGTGTGTGTGGTGTTCATGAAATAACCTCTTGAAGTGTTGAAGATTGAAGAAACGGCGTAGCGGCTCATTTCAGCCGCATGTCGTCCTTGACAGACGTCACGCCGCCGACAGAGCGGGCCACGCGCAACGCGGTGTTGACGTTGTCTTGCGAGCTGACAAAGCCGCTGAGCTGCACGCGGCCCTTGAAGGTCTCGACATTGATCTCGGCGGACTTCAGTGCCGGTTCGTTGAAGATGGCGGCCTTCACCTTGGTGGTGATGACGGTGTCGTCCACGTATTCGCCGGTGCCCTCTTGCTTGGGGGACGAGGCGCAGGCGGCCAGGCTGGCCAGGGCCAGGGCGGCGACCAGGGTGGTCAGGTGTTTGTAGGTTGTCATGGTGTGTCCAGTTCGGTGTTGAGAAAAAACAAGGTTGAAGGCGTCGCCCGTGGCGATCTGCCAGTGGGCTGCTTTACAGCGGTGAGCGCCCGCTGATCACGCGCAGCAGCACCATCACGATGGCGACCACCAGCAGGATGTGGATGAATCCGCCCATCGTGACGGAGGTGACCAGGCCCAGCAGCCACAGGATGAGCAGGATGACAGCAATGGTGTACAGCATGCTGGCTCCTTACGTCTTGGCGTGCTTGTCTTGCATCGCCTTTTGCCAGTCGGCCATCTGCTTCTCGGCCTCGTCCTTGGTGATGCCGTAGACCTCTTGCAGCTTGCCGGCCAGTTGCTCGCGCTTGCCGCTCAGCTGTTCCAGCTGGTCGTCGGTGAGCTTGCCCCATTGTTCCTTGGCGTTGCCTTTGAATTGCTTCCAGTTGCCTTCGATGCGGTCCCAGTTCATACGTGTCCTTGGTGTTTGGCGTTCGACCAGAGGCAAGAGCTTCACCGGGGTCCACGTCAATGGGCTGAGAATACGCAGGCTGTACCGCGTGGTCTGTCCGCTGACGGACGTAGGCGCGAGATTGGTTGCCGCAAGGCCGCGCCGCAAAGGGCGGCCGGCGTCAGCCGCCCCAGGTCACGACCATGGCCAGCACCACGGCCGCCATCACGGCGGTGGCCAGCCAGCCCAGCACGCGCAGGCGGCGCTTGATGACGAACGGGCCCATGATGTCGGGGCGCACCGCCATCAGCATCATCACCGCCATGATGGGCACGGCGATGACGCCGTTGATCACCGCCGACCAGAACAGCGCCTTGATCGGGTCCACCGGCGTGAAGTTCAACACCACCCCCAGCAGCGTGGCCAGCGCCACAATGGCGTAGAAGCCGCGTGCCTGCATCGGCTGCAGGCCCAGCCCCATGCGCCAGTGGAAGGTCTCGGCCACCGCGTAGGCCGCCGAGCCGGCCAGCACCGGCACCGCCAGCAGGCCGGTGCCGACGATGCCGGCGGTGAACAGTGCAAAGGCGAAGTCCCCCGCCACCGGCCGCAGCGCCTGCGCGGCCTGGGCCGAGGTCTGGATGTCGGTGACCCCGTGCAGGTGCAGCGTCACCACCGCGGTGAGCATGATGAAGAAGGCCACGATGTTGGAAAACGTCATGCCCACATAGGTGTCGAGCTTGATGCGGCGCAGTTGCGCGCGCGCCTCGGCGGGGGATTTGAGCAGGGGCTCTTCACCCGGCGCGGCGCGTTGCTCTTCCACCTCCTGCGAGGCTTGCCAGAAGAACAGGTAGGGGCTGATGGTGGTGCCGAACACCGCCACGATGGCCACCACGTAGTCGGCCTTGAAGGACAGCGCGGGCAGCAGCGTGCCCACGGCCACGTCACCCCACGGCACCTTGACCACGAACACGGTGGCCACATAGGCCAGCAGCGCCAGCGTGAGGAATTTGAGAAGGGGCGCATAGCGCGGAAACGGCACCCAGATTTGCAGCACCACCGACAAGGCGCCAAAGGCCGCCGCGTACCAGTGGGCCGGGCCGCCCATCAGCAGCGTCAATGCCGCGCCCATGGCGCCCACGTCGGCGGCGATGTTGATGGTGTTGGCCACCAGCAGCAAGCCCACCAGGGTGAACAGCAGCCAGCGCGGGTAATGGCGCTGGATGTTGGCGGCCAGCCCTTCGCCGGTGACCCGGCCTATGCGGGCGCTGACCAGTTGTACGCCCACCATCAGCGGCAGCGTGAAGAAGGTGGTCCACAAGATGCCATAGCCAAAGGCCGCGCCCACCTGCGAGTAGGTGGCGATGCCGCTGGGGTCGTCATCGGCCGCGCCGGTGATCAGACCCGGGCCCAGCCGCGCCCACAGCGACTTGGGCGCTGGGGCTGGCGGGGCGGGTGTTTCCATGCTCACACCCTCAAGTGTGCATCAGGTGCTCAGTTGCGCGGCTCGCCCCGGTTGTTGACGGTGATGGTGGCGCCAGGCTGGCTGGTCATCTGCACCTGGTGCTCCTGGCCGCGGAAGTTGTAGCTCACGTCCCAAAACTCGGGGCGCGCCTGGCTGGGGGTGCTGGCGCAGCGCTGAACGTTTTGGGTGCTCACGCTCTGGCCGCTGTCGCGTCCGGCGTTGGCGCCAATTGCCGCACCTGCCACGGCCCCACCGGCGGTGGCGATGTCCTTGCCCGTGCCGCCGCCCACCTGGTGGCCCAGCACGCCGCCGATCAAGGCGCCGGCCAGCGCGCCGCCAATGTTGGGGCCGCGGTCATTGTTCTGCATCACCTGCTGCTGCTCCACCCAGCAGCGCTGGGTCGGCGGGCCCACCACCGCACGCACGGCGGTCACGTTGGCCTGGAACAGCTGCTCACCCTTGCGGCGGCGGTCGTCGTAGGCCGGCAGCGGTGCGTGCGGCGCGTAGCGGCCGTCATCCACCCAGGCGTCACGCTTGACCTCGCGCACCGAAGAGATGCGGTCGTTCATGCCCATGGCGGCCAGCGAGGGGTAGCGGCCCTTGCGCAGCACCATGCAGCGCCCGCCGAAGCGCACGTCTTCGCAGGCTTCCCAGCGCTCGTTCAACACCACCACCGAGGAGGCGCGGTCGTTGAAGCCGCTGCGGCGGAAGTTGTCCACCGAGCCATTGGCGGTGAAATTGCGGCCCTGGAAGTTGTCGTTTTCGTAGAAGACGATCTGTGCCTGCACGGCCTGGGTACCCAGGGCCAGCGCAGCGGCGGCCAGGGTGGTTCGGATCATGGTGTTCATGGTGTTGTCCTGTTGATGTGGGGCGAGTGTGGCCGGCAGGCAAGGCTGGGCTTGGCCTGCTACCGCACATAAGGGCCAAATAGACCGGCCCGTGCCCTGCGGCGGGCTCCGCCGTCAGCTGCCCAGGAACTCTGGTTGCGCACGGCGAGTGCACCGGTGGGCGGCGTGGCAGCGTCGTCCATTGCCGGCTCCTCGACCGGTGGGGGGCTGCGCCAGCAGGCTGGAAAGGTCTGGCGGGCTTGAAGAAACAGGTTGCGTCATGGCGAACTCCTGTTACGCTGGAAGGAAGTTCGCAAGTGTGCGCGGCCGGTGGCGGATGCCAATGTACAGCAGCGTACAGACTGTTTTCGTGCTTGCTTGCGACAATCAAAGCTTGCCAGCGCAGGGACACGGCCAACCCCTGGCCCTTGTCACCTGCCTTACCCGGTACCCATCCCATGCTCCCAGCGGCAACCAGCGCGGCTGTGGCCTCCAAAGGCCAGGCCGCCGACAGCAGCGCCGAACTGCTGCGCCAGAAGGCGCTGCTGAAAGCCGGCGCGCTGCAGAACGCCATTCTGAACAGCGCCAACTTCTCCATCATCGCCACCGATGAGAACGGCATCATCCAGCTCTTCAATGTGGGGGCCGAGCGCATGCTGGGCTACCAGGCGGCCGAGGTGGTGGACCGAATCCGCCCCAGCGACATCCACGACCCGCAGGAGGTGAGCGCGCGCGCCCAGGCGCTGAGCCTGGAACTGGGCACCACCATCGCTCCCGGCTTCGAGGCGCTGGCCTTCAAGGCCTCGCGCGGCATCGAGGACATCTACGAGCTGACCTACATCTGCAAGGACGGCAGCCGCTTTCCGGCGCTGATCTCCATCACCGCGCTGCGGGACGACTCGGGCGCGTTGATCGGCTACCTGCTGATAGGCACCGACAACTCCGTGCGCAAACAGGTGGAGGCCGCCTTGCACGCGGCCATGGCGACCGCCGACAAGGCCAACCAGGCCAAGACCGACTTCCTCTCCGGCATGAGCCACGAGCTGCGCACGCCGCTCAACGCCATCCTGGGTTTCGCGCAGTTGATGGAAAGCGGCGAGCCTACGCCGGCGCAAAAGCGCAACCTGGACCAGATCCTGAAGGCCGGCTGGTACCTGCTGGAGCTGATCAACGAGATCCTGGACCTGTCGCTGATCGAGTCTGGCCGGGTGATGCTGTCGCATGAGCCGGTGGCGCTGATGGAGGTGATGATGGAGTGCCACGCGATGATCGAGCCGCAGGCGCGCCAGCGCGGCATCACGCTGGTGTTCCCGCGCCTGCGTGCGCCCTGGTTCGTGCAGGCGGACCGCACGCGCGTCAAGCAGGTGCTGATCAACCTGCTGTTCAACGCCATCAAATACAACAAGCCTGGCGGCTCTGTGATGCTGGAATATGAGGAAGGCCCGCAGGGCATGGTGCATATCCTGGTGCGGGACACCGGCATAGGCCTGAGTTCGGCGCAGCAGGCGCAGTTGTTCCAGCCGTTCAACCGCCTGGGCCGGGAGACTGGCGCGGAAGAGGGCACCGGCATAGGCTTGGTGGTGACCAAACGGCTGGTGGACCTGATGGATGGCCGCATGGGCGTGGAGAGCAGCGTGGGCGAGGGCAGCACCTTCTGGGTGGATCTGCCGCGCTGCGTGGCGCCGCAACTGGTCGCCGCCACACTGCCGTCCGTCACTTTGGGCGCACCGGGCCGGCATGGCGGCAACGCGCCGCGCCGCCTGCTGTATGTGGAAGACAACCCGGCCAACCTGGAACTGGTGCGCCAGCTGATCGCGCGCCGCCCCGACTTGCAACTGCTGAGCGCGGCCGATGGCCACAGTGGCGTGGAGTTTGCCCGCAGCCACCAGCCCGCGGTGATCCTGATGGACATCCACCTGCCCGGCATCAGCGGCGTGGAGGCCATGAAGATCCTGCGCGCCGGCCCCGACACCGCGCACATCCCCATCATCGCGCTGTCCGCCAACGCCATGCCCCGCAACGTCGAACAGGGCCTGGCGGCAGGCTTTTCTGATTACCTCACCAAGCCCATTCGCGTGAATGAATTCATGGCCGCGCTGGACCACGCGCTGGCCTTCGCGCTGGCCCACCCCGGCCCGGCCAAAATCGAGCCACTGGAGCCCACACCATGATCACCCCCACCGACATCCTGAACGCCAGCATCCTGATCGTGGACGACCAGGATGCCAATGTCATCCTGCTGGAGAGCATGCTGGCCGAGGCCGGCTACACCCACGTGACAAGCACCATGGTTCCCGCCGACGTCTGCGCGATGCACCGGCAGCAGCGGTTCGACCTGATTCTGCTGGACCTGCAAATGCCGGGCATGGACGGTTTTGAGGTGATGCGCGGCCTGCAGCAGGATTTGCACCAGGAGCGGGAAGCCGGCGGCTACATCCCCGTCATCGTGTTCACGGCCCAACCCGCCCACAAGTTGCGCGCGTTGCAGGCCGGCGCCAAGGATTTCGTCAGCAAGCCGTTTGACCTGCTGGAGGTGAAGACCCGCATCCACAACATGCTGGAGGTGCGCCTGCTGTACAAGCAACTTGCGCGGTACAACCAGCGGCTGGCGGACACCGTGGCCGAGCGCACCGCCGAGCTGCGCGAGAGCGAGGCGCGCTACAAGAGCCTGGCCGAGCTGGCGTCTGATTGGTATTGGGAGCAGGATGCATTGGGCAACTTCACCCGGGTGTCGGGCAGTGTGCTGGACATGCTGGGCCTGCGCGTGGACAACCTCAATGTCGATGACACCGCCGCACTGCCCGCCAGTGGTTGGAACGAGGCCGAACGTGCGGCCCTGCGCGCCAAGATCGAGGCCCGCCAGCCGTTTCTGGATTTTCCCTTTGGCCGCGTGAACGCCGACGGCAGCAAGCAGCAGTTCCGCGTCAGCGGTGAACCCATCTTCGATCCGGCCTGCCGCTTCCTGGGCTACCGGGGCATCGGGGTTGAAGTCGTGCCGGCCCCTGCGCAGAGCTGAACTGGGCCAGCCCCTCATGCCCGCCTTGCACCACACCAATCAGAACGAGTTGCTGGCTGCATTGCCGCAGCCGGCCTACGCGCGCCTGGCGCCCGACCTGGAGCTGGTGGCCATGCCGCTGGGCCAGTTGCTGCACGAGCCCGGCAGGGCGATGACGCACATCTACTTTCCCACCACTGCCATCGCGTCGTTGCACTACGTCAACGAGTCCGGCGCCGCCGCCGAGAGTGCCAGCGTGGGTTGTGACGGCATGGTGGGCGTGGCGCAGGTGCTGGGCGCCGGCACCACCGTCAGCACGGCCATGGTGCACACCGCCGGCCACGGCTACCGGCTGGCTTGCGCTGAAATGCTGCGGGAATTCAACGCGCCCGACGGTGACACCCGGCGCCTGCTGCTGCGCTACGCCATGCTGCTGCTCACGCAGTCCATGCTCAGCGCCGCCTGCAACCGCCACCACACGGTGGAGCAGCAGCTGAGCCGATGGCTGCTGTTCACGCTGGACCGCAAGCGTTCGCGCGATCTGGTGGTGACCCAGGAAATGGTGGCCACCATGCTGGGGGTGCGCCGTGGCGGCATCACCGTGGCGGCTGGCGACCTGCGCGACGCGGGCTACATCCGCTACCGGCGCGGCCACATCGAGGTGCTGCAACGCGAAGGCCTGGAAGGCCGGGCCTGCGAGTGCTATGCGATGGCGAAGCAGGAAGCCCTCAGGCTGCTGCCTTCGGTGGTGGTTCGCGCTGACGAGGTCTGCGCGCTGACCTGATCCGCCAGACCTCAGCCAGACTGCGCACGCCGCCAGGCGGCTGGCGGCTGGCCCACCAGCCGCTTGAACGCACGGGCGAAGGCGGCTTCGGAGTCATAGCCCACCTCTTGCGCCACATCGGCCACCTTGGCATGCCCCTTGCGCAGCAGGCCGGCGCCGAGCTGCATGCGCCAGTTGGTCAGGTATTGCATGGGCGGTTGTCCGGTCAGTTCGACAAAGCGCTCATGCAGCGCCGAACGCGACAGCCCAACCTGCCGGCCCAGTTCGTCCACGCTCCACGGCTCTGCGGGCTTCTCGTGCAGCAGGGCGATGGCCTGCCCGACATGGCGGTCGCGCAGCGCGCCCAGCCAGCTGGCAGACCCCGGCGGCAGGGCGTCCAGAAAACGGCGCGCCGCGTCGACGAACACAAACTCACTCACCCGTTCCAGCACGGCGGCGCTGCCGGCTCGATGCTCGCGTGATTCGGCCACCGCCTGGTCAAGCAACTGCACGGTCCACGGCCCCAGATCACCCGCGCGCAGGTGCAGCAGGTTCGGCATGGCGTTGATCAGCGGGTTGAACGGCTTGGTGTCGCAGGCCACAAAGCCGCACACGATGACGGATTGGGCGTCATCGGTCGGCCCCGGCGCGCCGGGGCGCAGCACGCCACGGTGGTAGACCACCGTGATGGGCTTGGGGTCGTTGCGGGTGGTGAAGCGCCAGTCGCTGTCGTCTTCCTTGACGTTCAGGCCCGGCGCGCTGGAGATCACATGGCCGCCGCCGCGCGGAAACATCACGATGTCGCCGGGCGCCAGGCGCACCGGCGGCTCGCCTTCGGTGGCGGCCCAGCCCTCGCCCCGCGCCATCAGGTGGTAGGCGATGACGTGGTCTGCCCCGGGCATCAGCGCGTCCGCCAGCATGGGGGAGGGCGGCGTCTCGGCCGCCCATTCGCCGTCAAAGCTGACGTAATAGAAGATCGCGCCGCGCAGACGCACGCTGCGCAGCACATCGGACAAGGGGTCGTGGCTCATCGACGGGGTCTCTGCAGGTGGAGCTTGGAGCAAACCGTGCGGCGGCTCGGCAAAGACCGGGCCGGTTGGCGCCCATTCCCGGACGCGCGAGCAAATTTAACCGACGCAAGGTGAAGCGTCAACGCCGCCAAGTTTCCACAATCTCCTGTCGTCGCCATTGCGCGCCGCTCACATCAACCCAACAGGAGGAAACCCCGTGAACGCCATTCTTGAGAAAACAGTCACCCCCGACTTCACCGCCATCAAACAGCGCCAGCAGGCCACCTGGGCCAGTGGCGACTACGCCACCATCGGCACCACGCTGCAGATCGTCGGCGAAACGCTGGCCGAAGCCGCCGATGTGCGCGCCGGCCAGGCCGTGCTGGACGTTGCCGCCGGCAACGGCAACGCCTCGCTGGCCGCCGCCCGCCGCAACGCCGACGTCACCTCCACCGACTACGTGCAGGCGCTGCTGGACAAGGGCCGCGCGCGGGCGCAGGCCGAGGGGCTGGCGATGCAGTTCCAGGTCGCCGATGCCGAGGCGCTGCCTTATGCCAATGCCAGCTTCGACGTCGTGCTGTCCACCTTCGGCGTGATGTTCACGCCCAACCACAAGGCCGCCGCCAGCGAGATGCTGCGCGTCGTCCGCCCCGGCGGCCGCATCGCGCTGGCCAACTGGACCCCCAATGGCTTCATCGGCCGTCTGTTCAAGCTGATTGGTGCGCACGTGCCGCCGCCGGCCGGCGTGCAGTCACCCGCGTTGTGGGGCACCGAGCCGCACATTGTTGAGCTGTTTGGCGCCCAGGCCGTCAAGCTGCAGTGCGAACGCCGCATGTTCAATTTCCGTTACCGCTCGGGGGCGCACTGGCTGCAGGTGTTCCGTGAGCTGTACGGCCCGGTGCACAAGGCCTTTGGCGCGCTGGACACGGCAGGCGCGCAGTCGCTGGAACGCGCCATCCTGGCCCTGATTGACGAGTTGAACGTGGCCGGCCCGGGTTCGATGGTGGTGCCCAGCGAGTATCTGGAAATCGTCATCACCAAGCAGTGAGGCACGCACCATGACGACCCTTTCGACTGACAACCCGCCGCTGTGGCCGGGCCTGGCGCTGCTGGCTGGCGCCGCGGTGCTGGCCAGCCTGGCCGCTTGCGCCAGCACCCTGGCCGAGCTGCCCGTGCCGGCCGCGCTGGACGCCGGCCCGCAGGCGCGTGCGCTGGCCACCCTGTCCGCCACCGGCGTGCAGATCTACGAATGCCGCGCCGAGCCCGGCGCCAACGCACCGGCCTGGGCCTTCGTGGCGCCCGAGGCGGACCTGTTTGACCAGCGCGGCCGCCCCGCCGGCAGCCATGGCGCCGGTCCCCACTGGCTCAGCCTGGACGGCAGCCGCATCGTCGGCAGCGTGAAGTCGCGCGCCGATGCGCCGCAGGCCGGTGCCATCCCCTGGCTGCTGCTCACCACACGCAGCACCGCCGGCAGCGGCACCTTCAGCACCGTTACGCAGATCCAGCGCCTGCGCACCGAAGGCGGTGTGGCGCCCACCAGCGGCTGCACGGCCGGCACCCAAGGGCAACGCACCCGCGTGCCATACCGCGCCGACTACCGGCTGTTCACCAGCGCCTGATCACAGGCGCGTTTGTTCAAACCTGGCTCATCACATTCACCACAGGGAGTTCACATGTTCAAGCAAAAATTTCAGAAATTCCGCGCCGCCGGCATCACGGCGCTGAGCGCCGCCATGCTGGCCAGCCAGGCGCTGCCGGCCCGCGCCGACGTCATCACCGACTGGAACCAGCGCAGCGCGCAATTCGTCACCGAGGCGCGCATGGGCACGCCACCGGCCGTGCGCCTGATGGCGCTGGTGCAGACGGCCGCCTACGCCGCTGCCCGTGATGCGGCCACCGCAGCACCCGCGACGCCTCATGCGGTGGATGCCGCCGTCGCCGCCGCCCACCGCGTGGCGCTGACGCAGCTGCTGCCGGCGCAGAAGGCCGCTATCGACAACGCCTACCAGGCCGCGCTGGCCGGTGTGGCCGACGATGCAGCCCGTGCCCGCTTTGTGGCCGTGGGTGAGCGTGCCGCCCAGCGCGTGCTGGAACAGCGCGCCGACGAGATGCCGCGCACCCCTGACACCTACCGCCCACACACCACGGCAGGCAGCTATGTGCCCACCGCATTGCCAGCCGTGACCCAGTGGCCGGCGCGCAAGCCCTGGCTGCTGGAGCGCGGCGACCAGTTCCGCCCGGCGCCGCCACCGGCGCTGGGCAGCGGGTTGTGGACGCGCGACTACAACGAGATCAAGGCGTTGGGCCTGCGCGACAGCAAACAGCGCACCACCGAGCAGACCGACATCGGCCGCTTCTGGGACTACTCGCTGCCGGCCATCTACCACGGCGTGGTGCGTTCGGTGGCGCTGCAGCCCGGGCGAGACGTGGTGGCGAATGCGCGCCTGTTCGCCACCGTGGCGCAGGCCATGGACGACGCGCTGATCGCCGTGATGGACGCCAAGTACAGCTACAACTTTTGGCGTCCGATCACGGCCATCCGCAATGGCGACACCGACGGCAACGACGGTACCGAGTGCGACCCCAGCTGGCTGCCGATGATTGACACGCCCATGCATCCCGAGTACCCGTGCGCCCACTGCATCCTGGGCGCCACCGTGGCCACCGTGGTGAAGGCAGAGGGCCGTACCCGGCCGCTGCCTGTGCTAAGCACCGCCAGCCCCACCGCGCAGGGCGCAGTGCGCAGTTGGGCCACGCCGGACGACTTCATGCGTGAAGTGGCATCGGCACGCGTCTACGGCGGCGTGCACTACCGCAACTCCACCGAGGTCGGCATGGCCATGGGGCAGCGGATTGGCGAGTGGGCGGTCAGCCGCAGCGCGGCGGCGGGGCAGTGAGTGAAAGGCCGCTGCAAGCGGCCTGGCCTCAGGCCCCCAGCAGCTTGCCGCTGCGGATGATCTTGCTGCCCGACACCCGCCCCAGCGGGTCGCCTAGGCGCACGAAGCGCGCATCCTTGCGCATGTAGACCACGCCGGTGGTGTGGGTGGCGATTTCGGTGCGTTCACCGCTGATGGGGTCGACGATGTGGAACAGCACGTCGCCCGCCTGCACCGTGGCGCCCACGTCCACCATGTGCACCAGCACGCCGCTGACGGGCGCAGTGAACTGCTCGCTGCCGGCCAACGGCGTGGCGGGGGCTGACAGTTCAGGCAATGGCGGCGCGCTGCCTTCCATGTCGCCCTGCTGCGTCAGGTAGTGCAGGATGGCGCGGGCGTCTTGCTCGGCCAGCGGGTGGCTGACGTCGCGCTGGCCCCGGTGTTCCACCGTCACGGCCACGCTGCCGTTGGGGATGGGGAAGCGTGCACCGAATTTCTGCTGCAGTTGAACCCAGGTGCAGCTCAGCGCTTCGTCGAAGGACTGCGCGCCCGAGTCCAACGCCAGCAGTGAGGCTCTTGCACCGATGTAGCGTGCCAACGGCTCCACGGCGGGCCACAGGCCGTCGCTGGTGTACAGGTGCATGGCGGCTTCCTTGGAGCAATGCAGGTCCAGCACCACATCGGCATCGTGCGCCAGCAGCATCAGCCGTTTTTGCAGTGCGGCGATGGCGGTGGTCTCGGGCAGCGCCTGCAGGGCATCGTGCCAGGCGCGGCGAATCACCTGCAGGTTGGCAGCGGCGCTGTTGCCCAGCTTTCCTTCCACGGCGCTGGCGATCTGCCCGGCCAGGAAGGGGAAACCCCGGTTGTAGTTCTGCCCGCTGGCCAGCTCAAAACGCCCCTGCGCGTTGCCCAGCACCGCCTGCGCCAGGCCCAGCGGGTTGGCGCAGGTCAGCAATTGCACCTCGGCGCGCAGGTGGCCTGCGGCTTCCAGCCTGGTGAGCTCTTCCTTCAGGGCCACGGCCACCAGCATGGCGGGAACCTCGTCCGCATGCAGGGCCGCCTGGATGTACACCTTGCGCTGGCCGGTCTGGGCGGCCGGCGGGCCGAACTGGAACACCGTCAACTGGTGGCTGGTGCCCGGCGTGGCCGAGGGCAGGGTGTGGTGCTGGGTGTTCATGTCATCTCGCTGAGCAACAGGGGTTCCTCCGCCGGCCACACGCGGGCGGCGTTGGTGGCTGCGATGTGGCCGAACAGGTCTTTTGGGTCGGCCGGGTTGGCCACCAGGTCCACCTGGCGGCCCAGTTCGCGGCTGCGCGCGGCTTGCCACAGGTAGTTCATGGCCGAGAAGTCCTCTAGCGCGAACCCCACGGAGTCGAACACTGTCACCTCCATCGGGTTGCGCCGGCCGGTGGTTTGCTGCGTCAGCACGCGCCACAGCTCGGTCACCGGGAAATCGGCCGGCATCTGCTGCACATCGCCCTCGATGCGGCTTTGCGGCTCGTACTCCACAAACACCGAGGCGCGGCGCAGCACCTCGGGGTGCAACTCGGTCTTGCCGGGGCAGTCGCCGCCGACGGCGTTGATGTGCATGCCGGGTTCCACCATGTCGGGCGTCAGGATGGTGGCGTAGTTCTTGTCGGCCGTCACGGTGGTGACGATGTCCACGCCCGCCACGGCAGCGGCGGTGCTGGCGTACGAGCGTACCTTCAAGCCTGGCACACCGGACAGGTTTTTCACCAGCTTGGCGGTGGCGCTGGGGTCGGTGTCGTAGGCGTGGATGTCGGTGATGCCCATCAGGTGGTGGAAGGCCAGCGCCTGGAATTCGCTTTGCGCGCCATTGCCTATCAGCGCCATGCTGGTGGCACGGGGCCGGGCCAGCGCGCGCGCCGCCACCACCGAGGTGGCGGCGGTGCGCAGGGCGGTGACCACGGTCAGTTCGCTGATCAGCAGCGGGCGCCCGCTGCTGACCTCGGCCAGCACGCCGAAGGCCATCACCGTGGGCAGGCCGGTGCGGGTGTTCCGGGGGTGGCCGTTGACGTACTTGAAGCTGTACATGCTGTCGTCGGCGATGGGCATCAGCTCGATCACGCCATGGGGTGAGTGGTTGGCGACGCGGGCGCTCTTGTCAAACGCGCTCCAGCGCCGGAAGTCGGCCTCGATCCGCAGGGCCAGCTGGCCCAGCACCACGGGCATGCCCTGTGCGGCGACGATTTTGGCGATGTCGACGGTGGTGAGGAGGATGGTCATGGTGGCTGCCTGCAAGTTGTTGTGGGGATGCAGGCATTGTTGAAGTTGGGCGCGTCAATTGGAATTGTATATTTTGTTCACAAAATGCTTTAACATGTGCATTCTGCCACTGCCACCGCGCAAAACGTCAGAAAGCACACGCACACGCCATGGACGCCCTGGACCAACAACTGCTGGCGCTGCTGCGCGCTGACGCCCGCGCCAGCGTGGCCACACTGGCGCACAAGCTGCAGGTGTCGCGCGCCACGGTGAGCAACCGCATCACCCGGCTGGAGGACAGCGGCATCATCGTCGGCTACACGGTGCGCCTGCGGCCCGATGCGCAGCCGCAAGAGATCTACGCCTGGGCCAGCATCGCGGTGGAGGGCAACCAGACCCGCGCCGTGCTGCGCACGCTGCTGGGCGAGCCGGGTGTGGCCTCGCTGCACGACACCAATGGCCGCTGGGACCTGCTGGCCGAGCTGCGCGCCTCCACACTGGCCGACCTGGCCCAGGTGCTGGAACGGATACGGCTGATCAAGGGCATCAGCGCCACCGAGACCAGCATCCACCTGCAGACCTACAAGATGTAGCGAGGACGGGAGGGGCGGCGACGAGCCACCCCGCCGTTGCTCAGCGCGCGGCCTGGCTGGCTGCCATGCGGGCCTTTGCCGCCTGCGGCCGGCGCAACCACCACAGCCAGGTGCCGCTGATGCCGAAACCCAGCAAGGCCAGCCCGCTGACGGTGGTGAAGGCCAGACCCACAGCACCCGCCAACTTGCCGGCGTGCAGCGGGTAGACCCAGGCCAGCGAGCGCTCGGCCGGCGCCAGCGAACGCCACGGGTCGAGCCGGATGATGGTGCCGCTCTGCGGGTGCAACCACACGCTCGTCAGGCCGTTGGGGTGCGGGTCGTCCGCCAGCTTCTGGCGAATGCGTATCGGCTGCTTGCCATTGGCCGGCAGTGTGATGACGCCGGTGCGGCTGTTGGGGAAAGCCGCCTGCGCGGTGGCCAGCATCTGGTCCAACGTGGCGGCGGGTGAGGGGGGTATTGCGGGTGCGGCGGGTGCTGCGGACTCGGCAGGCGGCGTGGCAGCGTTCGCCGTGGCGGCACCGGCGGCCTTGACCTTGCCTTTGCCGGCATCCGCGAGCTTGGGCGCCTCCAGCGTTTGCGTGCCCGTCAGCTGGTTGATCCATTGCAGCGCCGGGCGGTAGGCCAGCAGGCCGCCGGTGGCCACGCTCACCATCACCCACAGGCCCAGCGTGGCGCCGGCCACGCGGTGCAGGTCGAACAGCGCGCGCAGGCGCGGGCCGTTCAACACCACGGTGAAGGCATTGCGCCAGCGCGCCGGCCACCACAGCAGCAGGCCGCTGACCAGCATGAACAGCAGCGACAAAGCGACCCCGCCTAGGATGGATTTGCCGGTCTTGCCCCACAGCAGCGAGCTGTGCAGCTCGAACAGGCCTTCCAGGTTGAACCCATAGCGCGCGCGCCGGCCGGTCTCCTGGCCGGTGTAGGGGTCCAGCCACAGCTTGCCTTCCCAGCCGGTCTCGCCGCGCACCAGCACCTCCATGGCCTGGTTGGGCGCGTCGGTCGGGTACAGCGACAGGCTCTGGCCGGGCAGGGTCGTTCGCAGCGACTGGCGCAATTGCTCCAGCGGCAGCGCAACGGCGCGGGGCTGCACCTGGTGCAGCCCCGTGTTCAGATGTTCATCCAGCGGTTCGGCTGCCAGCATCAGCACACCGGTAAGGGCGTTCAGCACCAGCACAATGCCAGCACTGAACGCGATCCACCGATGAACTTTAAGCAGCGGAGCCCGCCAATTGCGGGGCAGGGGCATCAGAAGTCAAACGTGGCCGAGAAGCGTATGGTACGCGGCAACGCATACGAGATCAGCGGGTTGGCGGTGCTGGTGTCCGCCGCCGACCAGTAACTCTTGTCGGTGGCGTTGTCGATGTTGACCTGGATCACCGTGGGCACGCTGCCCAAGGCCGTCTTGTAGCGCGCGCCCAGCGACAGCGTGGTCACCGCCGGCAGGAACACGTTGTTGGTGTTGGACACCGGGCGTTCGCCGGTGTAGTACAGCGCGGCGTTGATCCCCAGGCCGGGCACCGAGTCGAGGCGGTATTCGCCAAACAGGCTGGCGGTCTGCTTGGCGGTGTTGCCGGGTATCTTGCCCTGCACGTTGCTGGCGCCGGTGGTGGAGTCGCGGGTGATTTTCGGGTCCATCACCATCGCCGAGGCCACGAAGCCGAAGTTCTTGCCGATCTCGCCCGAGGCGGCGAATTCCAGCCCGCGGAACTGCACCTCGCCGTTCTGGGTCTGGATCAGCCAGGTGCTGGGCGCGCTGGTGGGGTTGCCGGGAGGCGCAGTGGAGCCGGGGGGCGCCGGCTCGCTGGTGGTCTGCGCCCGGCGGATGTCGAAGTAGGCCAGCTGGAACAGCGTGCCGCCGGGCAGCTGGATCTTGCCGCCCAACTCGTTCTGCGTCGTCTCGGCCGCTGGCAGCAGCGCGCCCGAGTTGGAGAAGGTGTTGCCCACGTTGGTGCCGGCCTCCAGGCCCTTCAGGCGGCTGGCGTACAGCGACGAATCCGGCGTGGGCTTGAAGATGACCGAGAAATTGGGGCTGTTCTGCGTCGTCTTGTAGCGCGGCGTGGCCACCACCGGGTCGGTCTGTCCGCTGTCGTAGTCGGTGCGGCGCAATCCCACCATCACGTGCCATTGCTGCGACAGGATGATGCGGTCCACCGCGTACATGCCTTCGTCAATGATGGTGGTGACCTGCGGGCCATTGGGTGCCACCTGCAGCTGCAGCGGCACGGGGATGGTGTTGTACAGGTTCTGCGGCACGTTGCGGGTGGACGTAACGGCGCAGGCAGCCGAGATGGCCGAGCAGCCCCAGGACTGCACCAGCGTGCCGCGGGTGTCCTGGGTGCGGGTGTTGCGCGTCCAGCCGAAGCTCAGCTCGTGCGCGATGGGGCCGGTTTCCACGCGGCCCGACACGTCGATGCGGCCGTTGTCATTGTTGTAGGAGGAGCCGCTGTTGAAGTTGCCGAACACGCGGCCCACGCCGGTGGTGTAGCCGCTGATGTCGTTGAAGGCGAACTGCGTGAACTGGCGGTCACGCGTGGCGCGCACCTGGCCGTACTCCATCGTCAGGTTCCAGTTGTCGGCAAAACCCCAGTCCATGCGCAGCAGCGCGTTGTCGGCGATGCCTTCGGTCTGCGCCCATTGGCCGGCCAGGTTGGTGCGGTTGTTGGGCACGGCCGGCAGCACGGTGGCCGTGCCAATCAACTGCACGGCGGCCTGCTCGGTGGCCTTCTTGCTGTAGTGCTCCAGGTCCACCTTGAAGGTCAACGCGTCGGTGGCGCGGAAGTCGAACGCGGCGGCCAGCAGCGAACGCTTGCCCTCATAGTTCAGCAGGCCGGGGGCGTCCTTGCCGTCCAGCACGTTGAAGCGGATGCCGAAGCGGTCGTTGTCGCCGAAGCGGCGGCCCAGGTCCAGGCCCAGCGTGTAGGCACCCCACTGGTTGGCGCTGCCGTACACCGTGGTCACCGGCTTGGGGCCGGCGCGCTTCATCTCGAAGCTGACGATGCCGGCCGGCGGCACCATGCCGTAGTACATGGAGGAGGCGCCCTTGAGCACCTCGACACGTTCCTTGTCTTCCATCGGGATGGGCACCAGCGCGATCAGCGGCAGCGAGCCGTCCAGCCGGTAGGAACTGCGGTTTTCCATCGCAATGCCGCGCACCGCCAGGTTGTCGTAGAAGGAGGAGCCCAGCTGCGCGCGCGTCACGCCGGCGGTGTTGCGCACCGCGTCCATCACCGAGCTGGCGCCCTGGGCGTCCAGCACGTCGCGGGTGATGACGCTGTTGGTCAGCGGCACGTCGGTGGGCTTCTGGTCGCGGAAGGCGCCCACGCCGACCACGTTGGATGCAAAACCGTTGGCGCGCTGGCCGGTTACCACCACGGTGGACAGCTGGCTGACGTCGGATTTCTTCTCAGCGTCGGTGGCGGCTGTGCTTTGTGCATGGGCCAGTGGCAGGCAAGCCAGCAGGCACACGGCCGCTGCGCAGGGGGTCAGGCTGAATGAGCGAGTTGGTTTCATGGGGCACTCCGGGAGGGTGGTTTGTGGACTTGGATGTGGGGAGCAGAAAGGGGGTAATTCAGAGGCAAGGGTTGAATCCGAATTAAGTGTATTATTTATTCACATAAAACACAATCATGAATTTTTCATGATCGGAGCGGAAAAACCCTGAACCGCCGCAGATGCTGGCTGATCAGGTGGATGGCGGCCGGTTTTGGCTGTCTTTCGGGCACCCGCAGGCACACTGTATTCCTCACCCGTTCCCATGCAAGAAGCGGACCCCAGATGGCTTCGCATTGCGCGTGGCTGCGGGGCTGGGCCTTGGCGCCCGCAGGAGCCGGCGTCAGGTGGTTTGGTGATGTTTTTTGGCATCAAAATATGCCGCGAATCGGTCATTGCCGCCAGTGGCAGGTTCAGCAGCCCGGCGCGTCGGCCCGCAGCGCCTGCTGCAGGATCAACGGGATAACACCGCCAGCGCGCAACAGCGTCACTTCCAGTTGCGTCTCCACAGCGGCGCGGGCGCTGAAGGTCTGGCGCTCGCCGTTGGTGCGCAGCACCTGCACGGGCACGGCGCAACGCGGCTGCAGGCCTGCGTCGGGTGCATCCACCGTGATGCGGTCGCCCGGCCGTAACGCCAGGGTCTGTGGCGTGATGCCCTGAGGCAGCAGCAGCGGCAGAATGCCCATGCCCACCAGGTTGCTGCGGTGTATGCGCTCGAAGCTCACCGCCAGAACCGCGCGCACGCCCAGCAGGCGCGGGCCCTTGGCGGCCCAGTCGCGCGAGGAACCGGTGCCGTAGCGCTCGCCCGCCACCAGCACCACGGCTTCGCCCGCCAATGCATGGCGCTGCGCCACCTGCCAAATCGGCAGCACCTCCCCGCTGGGGGCATGCAGCGTGTGCGCCACGGGAAGGTGGGGGGCCAGCAGGTTGCGCAGCGTCTTGCTGTGGAAGGTGGCGCGCAGCATCACCTCCCAGTTGCCGCGCCGCGCCGCGAACACGTTCAGGTCGTCACGCGGCTCGCCTTGCGCCACCAGGAAATCGGCCACCCCACTGTCCGGGGGAATGGCGCTGGCCGGCGAGATGTGGTCGGTGGTGACGTCGTCGCCCAGCACCAGCAGCGGGTAGGCGCTGTAGTGCCCCAGTTGGCTACCGGCTTCGGCGGACACGAAAGGTGGTGGTTTGAGTGTGGTGGAGGCCGGGTTCCACGGGAAGCAGGGCGTGTCCGGTGCCTGCAGGGCCTCCCACTGCGCGTTGTGGCTGGCGAGCCGGAAGGCGCGGCGGTAGTCCGCCGGGTTGGCGGCTTGCCAGGCCAGCGTGTCTATTTCGGCGTCGCTGGGCCACAGCGCCTGCCAGTGCACCGGCTGGCCGTCAGGAGTGTGCTGCACGGGTTCGGCGCTGAGATCCACCTCGGCGTCGCCAGCCAATGCGAACAGCAGCACCAGCGCTGGCGACATCAGGAAGGCCAGCGACACATCCGGGTGCACGCGGCCGGGGAAGTTGCGGTTGCCCGACAGGGCCGCCACCGGCTGGACCGTGCCGGCGGCCTGGGCCAGGCGTATGGCGTCGGTCAACGGCCCGGCATTGCCGATGCAGGTGGTGCAGCCGTAGCCCACGATGTCAAAGCCCAGTGCCGCCAGGTCATCGAGCAGGCCGGCGCGCTGCAGGTAGTCCGCGGCGGCTGGCGAGCCCGGTGCCAGCGATGTCTTCACCCATGGCGGCACGCGCAGGCCCAAGCGCCGCGCCTTGCGCGCCACCAGGCCGGCGGCGATCAGCAGCCGTGGGTCGCTGGTGTTGGTGCAACTGGTGATGGCCGCCACGGCCACCGGGTGGCGTGGCAACGCGGTGGTGGACCCGGGCGCAGGCGGCTGGAAGCCCAGCGCCGCCAGGCTGGCCCTGGCCTGGCCGAAGTGCAGCAGGTCCTGCGGCCGCTGCGGGCCGGCGATGTGCATGCCCACGCGGCCCAAGTCCAGCGCCAGCGTGCGCGTGTAGCGCGCCGCAGCCAGCGGGTCCAGCCACAGGCCGGCATGGCGAGCGAACGCCTCGACCCGTTGCAGCTGGGCCTCGTCCCGCCCGGTGGCGCGCAGGTAGTCCAGCGTGCGCTCATCGATGGGGAAGTAGCCGGTGGTGGCGCCGTATTCGGGCGCCATGTTGGCCAGCACGCAGCGCTGGTTGGCGTCCAGCGCGGCCACGCCGGGGCCGAAGAACTCGACAAAGTCGCCCGCAACGCCCAGGGCGCGCAGTTCTTTCGTCACCACCAGCGCCAGGTCAGTGGCCTGCACACCGGGGTTCAGGCGCCCGCTCAGCCGCACGCCCACCACGTCGGGCAGGCGCAGCATCGTCGGCATGCCGAACATCACCGTCTGCGCCTCCAACCCGCCCACGCCCCAGCCCAACACACCCAGGCCATTGACCATCGGGGTGTGGCTGTCGGTGCCTATCAGCGTGTCGGGCACCAGCCAGCGCTGGCCGCCGCGCTCTTCGCGCGTCACCACGGTGGCCAGTTGCTCCATGTTCAGCGTGTGCATGATGCCGGTGCCCGGCGGGTTGATGTGCACGCCGCGCAGCGTGCCCGAGGCCCAGCGCAGGAAGCGGTAGCGCTCCTGGTTGCGCCGCATTTCGTGCGCCAGGTTGATGGCCGGCGCATCGGCCCGGCCATGCACCTGCACCGCCAGCGAGTGGTCCACCGACACCTCGACCGGCAGGCGCGGGTTCAGCGCCAGCGGGTCAGCGCCGGCCTGGGCCAGCACGTCGCGCATGGCGGCGATGTCCACCAGCGCCGGGGTGCTGGTGGTGTCGTGCATCAGCACGCGGCCGGGCTGGAAAGCCACCTCGGCTTCGCTGCGGCCACTCGCCAGCCAGGCTTGCATGGCTGCCAGGCCGGCACGGCGTTCGTCCCCCTGGGTGCAGCGCAGCAGGTTTTCCAGCAGCACCCGCAACACCAGCGGCAGGCGCGCCAACTCCGGGCCGAAGGCGCCGGCCAGGTCGACCACCCGCAGGGGCTCGCCGGCCACGGTCAACGCGGTGGGCGGAAAGTCCTCAGGGCTGTGGCTGGCGCTGGCGGATTGCGGCTGCATGGCGATGGTTGGGCTGGCTGGGATGGGCAGGGGTTCACTCCAGCTTGATGTTCTTCGCCTTGACCAGCGCCGACCAGCGGCGTGATTCGGCGGCGATGAAGGCGCCGAAGTCTTCTGGCGTGCCGCTGCCGGCCACGTTGCCCAGGCTGGTGATCTTCTCGCGCATGTCGGGTGCGGCCAATGCCTTGTTGAAGGCTTCGTTGAGCTTCTTCACCACCGCCGGCGGCGTGCCCTTGGGCGCCACCACGCCCAGCCAGTTTGACACCACGACCTGCGGCATGCCCAGTTCGGCCATGGTGGGCACGTCGGGCAGGCTGGGCAGGCGCTTGTCGCTGGTGACGGCCAGCGCGCGCGTCTTGCCGGCGCGTATGCCGGGAATGGCGGCATAGGTCTGCTCGAACATCAGGTCCACCTCGCCGGCCAGCAGCGCGGTGCTGGACGGGCCGCCGCCCTTGTAAGGCACGGTCAGCATGCGGATGCCGGCGGCGTCCTGGAACAGCTCGCCGGCCAGGTGGTGGGCGCCACCGACACCGGCGTTGGCCAGGCTCAGCGAATCCGGTTTGGCTTTGGCGGCGGCGACCACATCCTTGATGTTCTTGTATGGTTTTTCAACCCGCGTCACCAGCACCAGCGGCGAGATCTCGATCAACACCACGGGTACGAAGTCCTTGGCCGGGTCGAAGCCCATCTTGGGGTACAGCCAGGGGTTGACTGTCAGCGGCCCCATGGCGCCTATGCCCAGTGTGTAGCCGTCGGGGTTGGCGCGGGCCACGAAGTCATGGCCGATGTTGCCGCTGGCACCGGGCTTGTTGTCCACGATGATGGGCTGGCCCAATGTGTTGCCCACGGTCACGCCCAGCTGGCGCGCGCGCATGTCGTTGTTGCCGCCGGCTGAGAACGACACCACCAGGGAGATCGGCTTGGCGGGGTAGGCCGGCGCCTGCGCCCGGGCGCTGCCCAGGAACAGCGCAGCCAGGCCAGCCACGGCCAGCAGGCCAGCGCGCCGACGCAGGGTGGCGGCAGGTAGAGTGGGGGAAGAGAGTTGTTTCATCATCAGGTGCTCGGTTGGGGGTGAAGATGGGCGGGGGGAATGGCCTGGGTGGCCTCAGCGCAGGCTCAGCTCGGCCAGCGCGGTTTCCACGCGCGGCAGCATCAGCCGGTAGCCTTCGGCATTGGGGTGCAGGCCGTCGGCACTCAGCCGGGCCGGCAGGCTGCCGTCGGCCTCGGCCAGCGCGGCGTGGTAGTCGGCAAAGCGCAGGCCGCGCGCAGTGGCGAACTCGCGCAGCCAGGCGTTGGCGCGGCGCAGCGTGGGCGGGTCGCGCGCCAGCCGGGCGCTGTCGGTGCCCAGCGGCGGCAATGCGCACAGCACCAGCGCGATGCCGCGCGCCTGGGCGATGTCGGCCATGGCGGTGACGTTGCGGCGCAGGCGTGCCAGCACACTGTCGGCGGTGCTGACGGCGGCCGGGTCACCCACATAAACGCGCAGGTCATTGGTGCCGGCCAGCAGCACCACGGCGGTAGGGGCCAGCGCCACCACGTCGTCTTCGAAGCGCAGCAGCATCTGGGTGCTGTTCTGGCCCGGTATGCCTCGGTTCAGCACCAGCTGGTGCTGCGCCGCAGGCAAGGCCTGTTCCGGCCAGTGGAAGGTGATGGAGTCGCCCATCAGCACGATGCGCGCCCGCTTGTCGGTCAGGGCGGCCAGCTTCTGGTTGGCCTCGCGGTAGTGGCCGACATCGGCCAGGTCATCCTGCTGCACCATCCACTTGGCGGCGAAGTCGTGCAGCTTCATGTCGGGCAGGCCGCGCGGCTCGGCGGCCGGCGCGCGCTGCTGCTGAGCCAGCGCGGGTGCCGCCAGCAGCAGCGACAGCAACAGGGCCCTGGCGCCAGCCCAGGGCGGCCGCGTATGCGTGGCAAGCTGTTTCATGCGTGTCTCCTCAATTCAGCGGGGCGGATGTATTTTGGTTCCTGCCGTTCTCCTTGGGTGGAAACTGGCTTGAATATTTTGTGATCATAAAATACACTTTAACTGTAGCACGTTTGGCGTGCCACCACCATCCCCAACGACCAAGGACCCAGTTCTGTGACCCCCACCTTCCCCCTGAAACGCCTGACCCCCTTTGCACTGACTGCACTGGCTGCGCTGCTGGCCTGCCCGGCTGCCCATGCCACCCCCGCAGCAACCAAGCCCGAGGCCAAACCCGCCGCAGGGGAGAGCTATGCGCTGGAGCGCGTGACCCCGGTGCGCAGCAGCAACACCGGCTGGGACTACAACACCATCGACCCCTTGCGCGGCCGCATGTTCATCGCCCACCGCAAAGACGGCCTGCAGGTGTATGACCTGCGCCGTGGCCGCATGATCAAGACGCTGGCCAAATCCGAAGGCACCAACACCTCGGCGCTGGCGCTGAAGCTGGACTTGGGGCTGGCCGGCACCACCGACGGTGAGGTGGTGGTGTTCAAACCCTCCACACTGCAGACGCTGAAGCGCTACAAGAGCAGCACCGGCGGCTTTGACGGCGCCACCTACGACCCGGTCAGCCAGCGCTTCGCCATCGTGGGCGAGGCCGACCATGACAAGCACAGCACACCTGTGCTGTTTTTCGACGCCCGCACCGGCGAGCCGGTGGGCCAGGTGGAGCTGGCCAGCGAGAAGGTGGACGCCCCCCGGCCCGACGACAGCGGCCACATCTTCCTGCCGCTGCGCGACAAGGCCCAGGTGGCGCGCGTGGACACCCGCACGCTGGCGCAGGACGCGCTGTGGCCACTGGCCACTGCCAACTGCGCACAACCGGCCTCGCTGGATGTGGACGTGGCGCAACAGCGCCTGTTCGTGGCCTGCCGCGGTAAGGGCGCCAGCGAACCGGTGCTGCTGGTGCTGGACACCGTCGCTGGCAAACAGGTGGCGCGCGTGCGCATAGGCCGTGGCACTGACGATGTGTTCTTTGATGCGGCACGCAAATCCGTGGTCACCGTGAACGGCGAGGACGCCACCATGACCGTGATCGGCCAGCGCTCGGCCGACGACTACCAGCTGGTGCAGACCGTCAGCACCCGCCCTATGGCGCGCACCGGTGTGCTGGACGAGGCCAGCGGCAAGATACACCTCATCACCGCCCAGTTTGTCCACGTGTACGACACCGCAGGCACGCCGGTGACCACCTTCCAGCCCGACAGCTTCGTGGTGCTCAGCTATGGGCGCAAGAAGCTGGTGGCGGGGGAAGCGGACGACTGAGTAGGCCTGCAAACAAAACGACAAAGGGCGCCCTGGGGCGCCCTTTTCCACTTTGTGGCGAAGGTTGACCTGCGCCTCAGCGCGCGTCCACCGTTTGCGCCACGGTGTTCTCGGTCTCGCTGCGAATGCTGGCCTTGGTCTCATTCAGTTTCTGCCACACCGGGTCGTTGCGCAGGCCCTCACGCACCTTGGCCACCACCTCGTCGCGGCGGCCATAGGCCTGCAGGTCGCGGTATTGGTAGACGAACAGTGCATCCCAGGGTTTGCCTACCGGTGAGCGGTTCATGTAGAAGCGGTAGCTGCTGAGCACGCCTTCCTTCATCCAGCCTTCCACCTGCGGCAGCACATACGCGGCCACATACTTGCGGTATTCACCGGCGGCGTTGTAGTCGTAGGGGATCACGTAGTACACGCTGTCACGGCTGTGGCTGGCCGCGTCGGGCACGGCACCGGACCAGGCCAGGTCGGCCCAGTAGGTGTCCACAGGGCGCGCCAGCTTCAACCCGTTGACGTTCAGGCCACCGGGGCTGGTGCGCTCCAGCGCCAGCCAGCGGCCGACGTCGGCCGAGCGGTTGAAGTTCAGCACCAGCATGGCGTCCCAGGTGTAGGAGCTGTTGAAGACATTGAACAGGATCTGGTAGTCCTTCAGCACGCCTTCCTTCACCCACTGCTCGGGCAGCGTGCGGCCCTCACCCGCCAGCCAGGCGCGGAAGGCTGGGCGGTCGCGTGCCTCGCCGCGGTAGGTGACCAGCAACTGGCGGGCGCCCTTGTCGTCGGCCTCGGCGGCATGGGCGGGCTGGGTGCCCAGCAGCAATTGGGCCAGGAACCAGGCCAGCAGCAGCCAGGCGATCAATGGCGGCAGCAAACGGATGCGGGGGGTCAAGAGGGTGCGGGGCATGGTGCGGGGGCTCCTGGTGGCTGGGCAAGGGATGGCGGGCAATTTGTTGTCGCGAATTGTTGCGGCTAAGTGCATATTGTGATACAAAAAGACAATTTTTGAAACAGGGCAGCTGCAATTTGCAGCACTGCCGCAACGCCGCCGCCTGCCGGCACTGGAAAGGACACATGTTGATACCCCGCACACCTTTGAGCGCACTGGCCTGCCTGGGTCTGGCGCTGGCCTGCAGTGGCAGCGCCGTTCAGGCGCAGCCTGCCACGGGCAGCACGCCTCGCATTGCGCCACCCGATTGCCAGGCGCGCGTGGGCTACGACCGCGACATGGTGCTGTCTGGCTACCTGATCGCCAAGGACGGCAAGCCGGCCGTCTGCGTGCCCTTCACCACCACCGCGTTCAAGCCGCCGGCCGGCTACAGCGGTGATTACTACGTGGACGAGTTCAGCGACGAGAAGCTGCGCGAGCGCTGGGTCGCCTGCAAGGCCGACGCCGCCTGCATAGGCCGGGTTGGCAAGCCGATTGCCAGCCGGGTGCCGCCGAACCGCGAATACCGCATCACCGACGAGCGCAAGCTGTTGCTGCTGGGCCGCCTGAAAGAAGCGGAGGTGCCGGACCTGGCCGTCATCCGCCGCCCGGCCTACTTTGCCCAGGCGCCCTACAACGAGCCCATCGCCGGCGCCGAAGGCGTGACCTACACGGTGGAATTCACCGCGCCGGCCGAACCCTATGAGCGCATCCACCGCAAGCTGACGGCGGACGTGAAGCTGCGCGGCTGGTATCTGCAGGGCAAGGGCGTGGACGATGGCAAGGGCGGACGGGTGCGCGCGCTGGTCATCATGAGTTCCGGCGGCGGCGGCCGCCTGACCGCCATCGACGACCCGGTGGACCACCTGTACCACATCGACGCCAAGACCGGCAACACGGTGCTGAACGATTTCCCCAACGCCACCACCGGCTCGCCCGGCCAGCGCGACTGGCGCCTGCACATCCACCTGCTGCACCAGGCGGGTTTTGACGTGCTGCACTATGACCGCCGGGGCGTGGGCCTGTCCAGCGGCTACAGCGACACCAACACGCTGCAGCAGGGACGGGACATTCTGAACGTCATCGCCGCACTGGGCACCGGTGAAGGCATGCGCGTGCTGACGCCGGCCAAGGAAACGCGCCAAGGGCTGCCCGCCGCGCAGGCGTTGCTGGCCGGTGCCAATGCCGCCACCCGTCCCATCGTGCTGATGGGCAGCTCGCGCGGCACCATGTCCACCGGCTGGGCCATGGCGCGCAACTTCGACAAGGCCTGCGACTACGACCTGCCGGCCATCAGCTGCGGCCCGGCGGTGGGCAACCGCAACATCAAGGGCGCGCTGCTGATCAGCGAGTTCACCAGCGGCGTGGGCTATGTGCCGGCGGACGTTACACCGGTGGACGAGGGGCGCGGCCTGGGGCGCGACCGCCAGCTGTTCATCGCCGGCAGCCAGGTGGAGCACAACATCGTGTTCTTTCCCAGTTCGGCCATCCTGGCCAGCGTGTCCAAATGGCCGGCGGCGTTTTATGCCCGCGGCCTGTGGGACTATGCGGACAGCCTGGAGGGCTCCATCGCCTCGTACGACCGCATTGCGGGCCTGAAGGAACTGGTGGTGGTGCGCGCGCCGCACCCGTTCGAAGTCTGGCCGAAAGAGGAGAAGCGGCGCGTCACCGACCGCATGGTGGCGAACGCCCGGGCCATGGTGCTGGGGCAGACCAGTGTGCCCGGCGGCCGCACCTGGTCCACCATGAAAGAACTGGTGGCCACCGCCAGCGATGTGTGGGAGCCCACCTCGGAGCCCGGCAAGCAGCCCATGCCGCAGGCGGCAGCATCCGCGGCGGGCAAGTAAGCCAGCCGATCAGGTCAGGCCGCGATCAGCGTGCCGGTCAGGTCCGGCAGCTTGCGCAGCCCGGAGTTGATGTTGACGCTGCGCGATAGCGTCAGCGTGTCGCCGTCAAGGCGGCACAGCACAGTGTCGCGAAAGGCGGTCTCGGCGAAGATCCAGGTCAGCTCCAGCGTCTGCGCGTCGCGCCAGCCGGCCGTGGCGACGATGCTGGAGCCGCGCAGCGCATAGCCGTGGTGCAGGTCGCGCCCAGGCATGTAGCCGCGCTGTTCCACCCAGTGCCCCAGGCCGGCTTGCACGCTGTGCTCGCCCTCGGCATCCGTCAGGCGCAAAGTGCACAGACCATCGGCAAAGTCCAGCCGCAGCTGGCTGACGCCGGCAGCGTTGGCCCGCACGGCAAAGCGTTTGCCGTCGATGCGGTCCTGCCATGCCGATGTGCCGCCGGGCGCCGGCATGGGCCGCTGCCAGGCGGCCAGCCGCTGCTGCAACTGGGTGTCGGCAGCGCCACCCTCGGCCACCGGGGCGGCCAGGAAGGCGGCGGGAAAATGTTTCTCGATCTGCGGGAACAGCGTCTGGCTGTTCTCCATCGCACCGATCAGCGCGAAGGTGGCGCCGTACTCGGGGAAGACGATCACCGTCTGCATGAACACGCCGATGGCGCTGAAGGCCTGCGCCGGGCGAATCGCCCAGTGGTAGCCGTAGCGGCTTTCCGGTGGGCCGCCCTGGGGGCGGGTGGCCTGGCGCACCCAGTCCTCGGGCAGCAGGCGCCGGCCTTCCCACACGCCACCCTGGGCGTGCAGGATGCCCAGCTTCAGCAAGTCGGCGGTGGTGGCGGTCAGGCCGTTGCCGCCGGGGTTGATGCCGTCAGGCCCCAGGTCCCAGGTTTCGCCGTGGATGCCCAACGGCTCCAGCAGGCGCGGGCGCAGGTAGTCGTGCAGCGTTTGGCCGGTGGTGCGTGACAGGATGGCCGACAGCATGTAGCTGGCCGCGCTGGTGTAGACGTAGGCGCTGCCGGGGGCGTGCACCACCGGCAGCTTGAAGAACTCGGCGATCCAGCTGCTGCTCAAGCCGCGCCAGATGGCGCCCGAGGTTTCCGAGGCCTGGCCGGTGCGCATGGTCAGCAGGTCTTCCACCGTCATGGCGGCCAGCTTGTCGTCCACCACCGGCGGCAATTCACGCGGGAAGAACGACACCACCTTGTCGCTGAGCTTGAAATGCCCTTCGGCAATCGCCAGCCCGATGGCGCAGGCGGCAAAGCTCTTGGCCGCCGAATGCAGGATGCGCGGCCGGTTGGGGCCGTACGGCCAACGCCAGCCTTCGGCCACCACGTGGCCGTGGCGGTGCAGCATGATGCCGTGCACCTCCAGCTGATGGGTGTCCAGCTCGTCCAGCAGCGCCAGCACGCGCCGGCTGTCCACCCCCATGCTGGCCGGCAGCGCGCGCGCCAGGCCGTCAGCCGCGTGGGTGGGGACGGGGGCCGAGGGGCTGACAAGCTGGGAGAGGTTGGACATGAAGACCGCTGTTTTGTGTGTTGATTTCAGTCGCGGCACCGGGGGAAACACCTGCACCGTGCCGCTTCCCTGTTGCGGGCCGAATTGTTCTTATGCATTTTAAATGAACAAAAGACACATTGCAAGAACTACCGGCTTGCGCGCCATCCCCCATTTGGGGGAAGCCGGCAGTCAAAGGTATGTCCAGCCAGCGCGGTGTGGCATGCCGGGCGGTGGCTTGCCATATCGTCAAATGTTTTTTATACTAACAAAATGCTTTGACGTGGAAAATCCCGAACTCCACGCCCATCCTCTCCCTCTGCAACCTGCACGCCTTCCCCACCCTCCATGATTGCCAGCACCAACCCCGTCAGCAGCGAAGTGATCGCCCGTTTCGATGCCCTGTCCGCCGCGCAGGTGGAGCAGGCCCTGCAGCAGGCGCACAACGCACAGCGTGGCTGGGCGCGCCAGCCGCTGGCGCGGCGGACCGAATTGCTGGGGGCAGTGGCCCAGGTGCTGCGCGCCAGTCGGGAGTCCTACGCGCGCTTGATCACGCTGGAAATGGGCAAGCCGCTGGCCGAGGCGCAGGCCGAAATCGACAAATGCGCCTGGAACTGCGCCTTCTACGCCGAAGCGGCGCCAGACTTCATTGGTGACAAGCCCGTGGCCAGCAATGCCAGCCGCAGCAAGGTGGTGTTCGACCCGCTGGGCCTGGTGTTGGCGGTGATGCCGTGGAACTACCCCTTCTGGCAGGTGCTGCGCTTTGCCGCGCCAGCGCTGGCGGCAGGCAATGGCGCTGTGCTGAAGCACGCCAACAATGTGCCGCAGTGTGCGCTGGCGCTGCAGCAGCTGTTCCGCGAGGCGGGCGCGCCCGAAGGCCTGTTCACCAGCTTGCTGGTGGAGGCTGACCAAGTCAAGCCGCTGATCGAGGACCCGCGCATCGCCGCCGTCACGCTGACCGGTTCCACGCCGGTGGGCAAGCTGGTGGCGTCCCAGGCCGGCGCGGTGCTGAAAAAGCAGGTGCTGGAGCTGGGCGGCTCCGATCCCTTCATCGTGCTGGCCGATGCCGATGTGGCTGCCGCCGCGCAGATGGCCGCCAAGGCGCGCTTCCACAACGCCGGGCAAAGCTGCATCAGCGCCAAACGCTTTATCGTGGAAGAGGCCGTGGCTGACGACTTTGTGCAGGCCTTTTGCGAGGCCAGTCGCCAATGGGTGCTGGGTGACCCGATGGGTGCCGGCGTCACCATGGGCCCGATGGCGCGGCGTAATCTACGCGACGAACTGCACGGCCAGGTGCAGCGCACGCTGGCCGAAGGCGCCGAGCTGCTGCTGGGCGGCATGCTGCCCGAGGGCCGCGGCGCCTTTTACCCCCCCACCGTGCTGGACCATGTGACGCCGCAGATGGCGGCCGGCCGGGAAGAGACTTTCGGCCCGGTGGCGGCGGTGCTGCGCGTGGCAAGCGCGGACCAGGCCATCGCCGTGGCCAATGGCACCGAATTCGGCCTCGGCGCCGCGCTGTGGACGCGTGACCTGGTCCGCGCCGACACGCTGGCGCGCGAACTGGAAGCCGGCTCGGTGTTCATCAACGGCATGGTGGCGTCCGACCCCCGGTTGCCATTTGGCGGCATCAAGCAGTCCGGCTACGGCCGCGAGCTGGGCAGCTTTGGCATGCACGAGTTCACCAACATCAAGACGGTCTGGACCGGCCCAGCGGTATGACGCAACAAGCACGGAGACTTTGATGACCCCACCCGAAGACAATCGCCAGGCCCTGGTGCTGCGGCCCACCGAATTGCCCAGCCACCAGCGCGGTGGCGGCGCCAGCACCACGCCGCTGGTGAATGCGGCGCGCGGCGCCACCGGCTTCATCAACGGCATCACCAGTTTCGAGCCCGGCGCGGCGATTCCCTTCCACAGCCACAACTGCGAGGAGAGTGTGCTGCTGCTGGAAGGCCAGGCGGTGCTGGAGTTTCAAGACGGTCGGCAGATCCCGCTGCAGGCACAGGACGTGACCTGGATACCGCCCAAGCTGCCGCACCGCTTTCGCAACCTGTCGGCCACGCAAGCCATGAAGATCTTCTGGACCTATGCCCGGCTGGACGCCACCCGCACGCTGACCGAGACCGGCGCCACCCGCCTGGTGTCGGCCGAGCACGCGCCCTGACGCCTTTTCCATTCCCACTGTGAGCACCTCATGAACATCCTGGTATTGCCCGGCGACGGCATAGGCCCCGAGATCGTGGACGCGGCCGTCAGCGTGCTGCGCGCGGCCGACGCCCGGCACAAGCTGGTTCTGAACTTTGAATTTGACGACGTCGGCTTTGCCAGCCTGCACAAGCACGGCACCACGCTGCGCCCCGAGCTGCTGGCGCGCGCCCGCGGGTTCGACGGCATCATGCTGGGCACGCAGTCGCATGCCGACTACCCCAAGCCCGAGCAGGGTGGGCGCAATGTGTCGGCGGCCTTCCGTGTCGAGCTGGACCTGTATGCCAATGTGCGCCCGGCGCGCACGCGGCCGTTCCTGGAATCCAACCTGAAGCCGGGCAAGACCATGGACCTGGTGATCATGCGCGAGGCCACCGAGGGCTTCTACCCCGACCGCAACATGGCCCAGGGCTGGGGCGAGATGATGCCCAGCCCGGACATGGCGCTGTCGGTGCGCAAGATCACCCGCCACTGCAGCGAGCGCATCGCCCGCCGCGCCTTCGAGCTGGCGATGAAGCGCCGCAAACTGGTCACCGCCATCCACAAGGCCAACAGCTTCCACATGACCGACGGCCTGTTCCTGCAATGCGTGGCGGATGTGGCCAGGGACTTTCCCGAGGTGCGGCTGGAGCAACTGCTGGTGGACGCCTCCACCGCCCACCTGGTGCGCAACCCCGAACGCTTCGACGTGCTGGTGGCCGAGAATTTTTACGGCGACATCCTGTCCGACCTGGCCAGTGAGCTGTCGGGCAGCCTGGGGTTGGCCGGCTCCATCATGGCCGGTGACGCGCTGTGCTGCGCCCAGGCCCAGCACGGATCGGCGCCCGATATTCAAGGCCAAGACAAGGCCAACCCAGTGTCCATGATCCTGTCCGCCGCCATGCTGCTGAACTGGTTGGGCGAGCACCACGGGCTGGCGAACTTCGTCGCCGCCGCGCGCGACATGGACGGCGCGGTGGACCGTGTGCTGGCGGACCCCGCCAGCCGCACCGCTGACCTGGGCGGCAGCACCGGCTGTGCCGAATTCGGCCGCCGCGTGGCAGCCGCCATCCACAACCCCGTCTGAAACATGAAAGTGATTGCCATGGTCCCCACGCTCTTCAAAACCTTGCTCTCAACTGGCCTGATGGCCGTCGTCGCGCTGGCGCTGGCAACGCACCCGGCCCAGGCCGCGCCGGAAGAAATCCAGGTCTACACGGACGACATCAACGCGCCCGGCGAGTTTGGCCTGGAGCTGCACGTCAACAAGCTGCTGTCCGGCAACGGTCGGCCCGACTACCCCGGTGCGCAGGCGCCGTGGCAGGTGTTGCGCATCACGCCGGAGTTCTCCTACGGTCTGACCAAGGAGATTGAGCTGGGCGCCTACTTCCTGACCTCCATCGACGCGCAAGGCAACGCCACCGTGGACGGCCAGAAGCTGCGCGTCAAGTACATGGCACCCATGCCCGATGGCTCGCCCTGGTACTGGGGTGCCAACCTGGAAGTGGGCCGCGTCAACTACCGGCTGGACCCGAACCCCTGGAACGGCGAGTTGAAGGGCATCCTGGGGTGGCGCAGCCCGCGCTGGAGCTGGGCCGTCAATGCCAGCCTGGGCTTCAAGGTCTCCGGCCCCGAGCCCAGCCCCAGCACCTTGCAGCTGGCCAACCGCGTGGCCTACAAGACGGATGGCGACTATCAGATTGGTCTGGAGAGCTACAACGACCTGGGTGAGCTCGGCAACCTGGGCCGCCTGAACCAGCAAAGCCAACTGCTGTTTGCGGTGGTGGACTTCAGCCTGCGCGGCTGGGACGTCAACCTGGGCTTGGGCCGGGGGCTGACCACCGTGTCCGACCGCTGGGTGCTGAAAGCCATCGTCACCGTGCCTTTCGGGCGCTAGGCGCTTCGCTGCCGGCGTGCGCTTCCAGCAGGCAGTCGTGGAAGGCCAGTGCCAGCCGCTTCGGGGCCGGCGCCTTGCGCCAGATGCACGAGAAGGTGCAGCGGTAGGTCAGCGTGCGCGGCGCCACCGCGCGCATCTGGCCGGCACGAACGAACAGTTCGGCATAGTGGTTGGGCAGAAAGCCCAGGTAGGCGCCTGAGATCACCAGCATGGCCACCGCTTCCTGGTCGGAGGCGGTGGCGCTGCGCTCCAGCCGCTGCCGGTGCGTGAACACCATGTTGGGCGAGTGGTAGTCCAGTCCGGCCAGCGGCTGGCCGCGCAGCGCCGCCCAGCCGCGTTTGGCATCAGGCCCGGTGAACCAGGGGTGGCTGGCGCCGGCATGCAGGTGCATCACCTCGTCAAACAGCGGGTCGTCGGCGAAGGCGCTGGACAAGCGGTGGTCGGGCACGATGCCCAGGTGGTAGCGGCCGTCCATCACGCCGCGTTCAATCATCCCGATGGTGCCCAGGTGCAGGTGCACCGACACCCGGGGCGCCAGTTGCTTGAACAGGCCTATGGCCTGCGCGATGCGCGCCTGCGGGTTGGTGATGGTCTTCTCAAACACCGCCACATGCAGATCGCCGTCCAGGTGCTGGTGGATGTCGTGCACGGTGTCGCGAAAGCCGTTGGTGGCGCCCAGCAGCGCGTCGGCGGCAGCATAGACGCGCTCGCCCTCGGGCGTCAGCTCAAAGCCGGCGCGGCCGCGGCGGCACAGCACCAGGCCCAGGCGCAGTTCCAGGTCCTTCACATGGCGGCTGATGGTGGACATGGCCACGTTCAGCTCCACCTCGGCAGCAGCCATGCCGCCGCAGTCGGCCACCGCCTTGAACACGCGCAGCAGGCGCAGGTCAACGTCGCTCAATTGGCCCAATACAGCAGGTTTCTTCAGTTTCATAAATGCTCAAGTGAACACGCCAATATTGTCATGGATGTTCAGCATGCGCGCCAGCATGATGACGCCTTTCCCGCGTGCCCGCGGTGGGCGCGGCGGCCAACCCCAGATGGAGAGACAGCATGCGCATCGGCGTTCCCAAGGAAATCAAGAACCACGAATACCGGGTCGGGCTGACGCCTGCCAGCGTGCGCGAATTCGTGCAGCAGGGCCACACCGTGGTGGTGCAGCAGGGCGCGGGCGAGGCCATAGGCCTGACGGATGCGCAGTATCTGGCGGCAGGCGCCAGCATCGCCGCCGATGCGGCCACGGTGTTTGACGCCGCCGAGATGGTGGTCAAGGTCAAGGAGCCGCAGCCGGCCGAATGCGCGATGCTGCGCAAGGGCCAGATCCTTTATACCTACCTGCACCTGGCGCCCGACCCGCAGCAGACAGCGGCGCTGGTCAAGTCCGGTGCGGTGTGCTTCGCCTACGAGACCATCACCGGCCCTGGCGGCGGCCTGCCGCTGCTGGCGCCCATGAGCGAAGTGGCCGGCCGCATGGCCATACAGGCCGCCGCCAGCAACCTGGAGAAATCCAAGGGCGGCATGGGCCTGCTGATGGGCGGCGTGCCCGGCGTGGGCGCGGCGCATGTGGTTATCCTCGGCGCCGGCGTGGTGGGCACGCACGCGCTGCAGATGGCGGTGGGCATGGGTGCGCGCGTCACCGTGCTGGACAAGAGTGTGGAGCGGCTGCGCCAGCTGGACCTGGTGTTTGGCAACCGCATCGCTACGCTGTATTCCACCTCTGCCAGCATCGAGGAAGCGGTGCACGGCGCCGATGTGGTGATCGGTGGCGTGCTGCTGCCCGGCGCGGCAGCCCCGAAGTTGGTGACGCGCCAGATGGTGGCGCGCATGAAGCCCGGCAGCGTGGTGGTGGACGTGGCCATCGACCAGGGCGGCTGCTTCGAAACCTCACATGCCACCACCCACGCTGAACCCACCTATGTGGTGGACGGCGTGGTGCACTACTGCGTGGCCAACATGCCCGGCGCGGTGGCGCGCACCTCCACATTCGCGCTGAACAATGCCACGTTGGCTCATGGCCTGGCACTGGCCGGCCTGGGCTGGCGCCATGCTGTTGCGCAAAGCGTACACCTGCGCAACGGCCTGAACGTGTGCCTGGGGCAGGTGACCTGCCAGGCCGTGGCCGAAGCGCTGGGTTACGCGTTCACCGACCCGGTGGCGTTGGCCTGAGGCGCCAGCAGCGCTTCAGGCGTACAGCGCCTCGATCTCCGGCGCGTAGGCCTTGTAGATGCTGCTGCGGCGCACCTTCATGGTGGCGGTGACTTCGCCGTCGTCGTGGTCCAGCTCCTTGGTCAGCAGGTGGAAGCGCCGTATCTGCGACACCGGTGCCAGGCGGTCGTTGCCGCGGCGGATCTCGGCGTCCACCAGTGCGCGCACCTCGGCCAGCTCCACCAGCGAGCGGAAATGGGTGAAGGCCAGGCCACGCGCTTCGGCCCACTTGCCCACAGTCTCGTAGTCGATCTGCACCAGCGCCGAGGCGAACTTGCGCCCCTCGGCCACGACGATGCATTCCTTCACAAAAGGGCTGCCCTTCATGGTGTTCTCGATCTCCGACGGCGTCAGGTTCTTGCCGCCGGCCGTGATCATGATGTCCTTCAGTCGGTCAACGATGCGCACATGGCCCTGCGGCGTCAGCTCCACCACGTCGCCAGTGTGCAACCAGCCGTCGCGGATGGCGCCAGCGGTGGCCTCGGGGTTCTTGTAGTAGCCGGCGAACACCATGTCGCCGTGCACCAGCAGCTCGCCCTGGTCGCCCAGGCGGCATTGGGTGCCGGCTATCGGCGGGCCCACCGTGCCCACCCGCACCTGGTCTAGCGCGTGACCGGTGATCATGCCGGTGGATTCGGTCAGGCCATACACCTCCACCAGCGGCACGCCCAGTGTGCGGAAGAAGCGCACCACATCCGGTGGGATCGGCGCGGCGCCCGTCAGCGCCACCTGGGCGCGGCGCAGGCCGATGAAATTTTGCAGCGCGCGCAGCACCGTCCAATAGGCCAATGCGTAGCGGGCATGCTCTGCCATCGTCCATTCGGCGCGCGGCTTCTCAGCCAGCGGCGCACCGGCCGCCATGGCGCGCTCGAACAGCCAGCGGCGCAGCGGCCCGGTCTCTTGCACCTTGATGCTGATGGCCGCGTGCAGCTTCTCCCAGATGCGCGGCACGCCCAGGAACATGCGCGGCGCCACCTCGCGCAGGTCTTCCTGCACGGTGCGTATGGATTCGCCGAAGTTCACCTGCGAGCCCAGGTACAGCGGCACGAAGTTGGTCAGCATCTGCTCGGCCACGTGGCACAGCGGCAGGTACGACAGGTGGGAGGTCGTGTTGTCCAGCTGCAGCCGCTGCACGATGCCCGGCACCACGCCGCGGATGTTGCGCCAGGTGATCATCGCGCCCTTGGGCGCGCCGGTGGAGCCGGAGGTGTAGATCATCAGCCCCACGTCGTCCAGTGCCTGGCTGCCCAGCGCGTCGCGGACGCGCCCCTCGCCCTCGCTGGCGCGCAGCGCCTGACCGGCGGCTTCCAGGTCGGCAAAGCGGGTGATCAGCGCACGCTCTTCCTCGGCATAGCTGGCCAGGCCCTTGGTCTCCACCATGATGATGCGGCGCAGCCGGGGCAGGGCGGCGCGTGCGGCCAGCAGCTTGTCCACCTGCTCCTGGTCCTCGCACACCACAACCTCCACGTCGGCATGGCCCACCACGTAGGCCACCTCGTTGCTGGGGCTGGTGGGGTACACGCCCACCGTGACGGCGCCAATCAGCCCGGCGCCCATTTGCGCCAGCACCCATTCGACGCGGTTTTCGCTGATCACGCCCACGTGGCTGCCCACGCCCAGGCCAAGCGTGGCGAAACCCAGGCCGACATGCATGGCGCGGCGCTCGTAGTCGGCCCAGCTCAGCGGGTGCCAGATGCCGAAGTCCTTCTGCCGCAATGCCACCCGTTCGGGATGGCGACGCGCCTGCTCGCGCAGCATCTGCGGCAGCGTCTTGGCGGGCAGGTCAAGGCTGGTTTGTGTGCTCATGACAGCCACCTTTTGCGCCGCTTGTAGTGCTTCAGGTCGCGAAAGCTGCGTGTCTGGCCTGCGCCGCCCATGCCGAGGTAGAACTCGCGCACATCCGGGTCGTTGGCCAGGCGTTCGGCACTGCCGTCGATGACGATCTTGCCGTTCTCCATGATGTAGCCGCTGTCGGCCACCGCCAGCGCCACGGCGGCGTTCTGCTCCACCAGCAGCATGGAGACGCCCCGCTCGGCGTTGATGCGGGCGATGATGTTGAAAATCTCTTCCACCAGCTTGGGCGACAGACCCAGCGAGGGCTCGTCCAGCAACATCAGCCGCGGCTGGCCCATCAGCGTGCGGCCTATGGCCAGCATCTGCTGCTCGCCGCCGGACAGGTAGCCGGCCAGGCCCTTGCGACGCTCGTGCAGGCGGGGGAAGTACTCGTACACGCTGTCGAAGTCGGCCTTGCCCGCCTTGCCGCCTGGGCGCGCATAAGTGGCGGCCACCAGGTTTTCTTCCACCGTCAGGTCCTCGAACACGCGCCGGCCCTCCATCACGTGGCCCAGGCCCCGATGTACCAGTTGCTGCGGTGCCAGTTGGGCGGCGCTGGCGCCATCCAACCGGATGTCGCCGGCCACCAGCTCGCCGTCTTCCAGCTGCAGCAGGCCGCAGATGGCCTTCAGCGTGGTGGACTTGCCCGCGCCATTGCTGCCCAGCAGCGCCACGATCTGCCCGCGCGGCACGCGCAGCGACAGGCCGCGCAGCACCTGCACGACCTTGTTGTAGACCACCTCGATGTTGTTCACATCGAGGATGGCCTCTGCCGCTTCGCTCACCGCGCCTGCTGTCATGGGTGTTCAGTTCAGCGCAATCCAGTCCGACGCCGGCACCATCTTCTGCGCCTTCATGTCGGCCTTGTAGACCCGGCCCACGGGGATGGAGTTGCCCTTGATGGTGATGGGCACGCCGATCAGGCCACCGGTGTCGAAGTCCTTGATCGAATTCAGCGCCGCCTTCAGGTTCTTGCCGTCCAGCGGCTTGCCGGCCTCCAGCGTGCGCTTGGCCGCCTCGGTGAACAGCATGGCGGTCAGGAAGCCCTGGATGTAGGCGGTGCTCTGGTACTCGGGCCGCAGCGCGCGTATCTTGTCCAGCATCGGCGACTTGGCCGAGGTGTCGTAATAGTAGCGGTAGGGCATCACACCCATGAAGCCGTCGCCGGCCTCGCCCATCTTCATCACCGTGGAGCTGTCCATGGTCCAGAAGGTGCCCATCCACTTGCTGGTCATGCCCTGGGCCTTGCCCTGCTGCACGAACTCAGGGATGGGTGCCAGCACATAGCCGTGGAAGATGGTGTAGTCGGGCGCGGCGCGGCGCAGCTTGGCGATCTCGGTGGACACATCCACACTGCCGGCCTGCGTCATGATCTTCAGCGCCACATTCAGGCCCAGCTTCTTGGCGGCGGCCTCGCTCTCATCGATCGGGTCGCGGCCGAACTCGGAATCGGAATAGACGAAGGCCACCTTGGCGCCCGGCTTCTCCTTGGCGATGTGGCGCAGCAGGATGCCGAACATCTCGGTGTAATCCGGGCCGACCAGGAACTGGTTGGGGTACTTCTTCGGGTCGTTCAACTCGGTAGCGAAAGAGGCGCCGGCCATCAGGATCTGGCCGTTGCGCTCCAGCTCGGGGTTGATGGTCTTGGAGAATGCGGTGGAGTCGCCGTAGTACAGGTTGACCTTGTTCTGGCTGGTGATCTTCTTGTAGGCCGCCACGGACACGTCCACCTTGTAGCCGGTGTCTTCCGGCACGTAGCGCAGCTTGCGGCCCTTGATGCCGCCGGCGTCGTTGACGATCTTCACGTAGTCGGCCATGCCGGCGTTGATGCCTATGCCGGCGAAGGCGAACACACCGGTCATGGGGATGGAGCCGCCGATCACGATGTCCTCGGCCTGCGCCTGGGCGGTCAGGGGCGCGGCCAGTGCGGCGGCACCAGCCGCGGCGGCCAGCACGATGCTGCGGCGGCGCAGGGAAGGGGCTTGCTTGGAATGTGTCATGGTCTGTCTCCTAGGGTTGTGGGTCAGGGCGAAAAAATCAGTTGCCGGTATCAGTTACGGAACGGCCAGAGGTGGAAGAAGCGGCGGATGCGGCGCCACACCTCGGCCAGGCCGTGCGGCTCGAACACCAGAAAGCCGACGATCAGCAGGCCGAAGACGACGGTGCGCACCGGCGACAGGAACACTGTCATCTCGGTGCCGCCGGGCAGCAGGTTGAACACCACCTTCAGCAGCTCGGGCACCATGGTCATGAACACCGCGCCGAGGATGCCGCCCAGGATGGAGCCCATGCCGCCGACGATGATGGCGGCCAGGAAGAAGATGGACATCTGCAGCGGAAAACTCTCCGGCGTGACAACGCGGAAGAAGTAGGCCCACAGCCCACCGGCCACACCGGCGAAGAACGACGACAGGCCGAAGGACAGCAGCTTGTAGCGCATCAGCGGGATGCCCAGCACCTCGGCCGAGATGTCGCGGTCGCGGATGGCGATGAAGGCTCGGCCCACGCGGGTGCGGAACAGGTTGGCCGTGCCCAGCAGCATCAGCACGGTGACGGGGACGATCAGCCAGTAAAGGCGAAATGACGTGTCCAGCGCCAGCCCGAACAGGCTGGCCGGCGGCATGGACAGGCCGGTGCTGCCGCCGGTGAGCTTCAGGTTGGCGAACAGGAAATGGGCGATGAACGACGCGGCGATGGTGGCAATGGCCAGGTACAGGCCCTTGACGCGCAACGAAGGCACACCCACGATCAGGCCACCCAGCGTGGCCACCGCGCCGCCAGCCAGGAGGTTGACCAAGAAAGGCGTGCCCCAGCGTATCTGCATCACCGCAACCGTGTAGGCGCCCAGCCCCATGAAGGCGGCTTGCCCCAGGCTGACCAGGCCGGTGTAACCGGTCAGGATGTTCAGCCCGCAGGCGCTGGCCACGTTGATGGCCACCAGGCAGGCCAGGTACAGCCAGTAGTCGCTGGCGGCAAACGGGAACAGCAGCAGCGCCGCCGTGCCCACGCCCAGCCAGACCTTCTGCGTGACGGAGTCGAACAGCGCCGCGTCGGCGGTGTAACTTTCCTTCAGCGTGCCTATGCGCATGGTGGGCTACAGCCTTTCGATTTCGTGCGTGCCGAACAGGCCATACGGCCGCACCATCAGCACTGCCACCAGCACCACGAAGGTGGTCAGCAGCTTGTATTCGGCCCCCAGGTAGGCGCCGGCCAGCGCCTCCACCAGGCCCACCAGCAGGCCGGCCACCAGCGCGCCCAGCACGCTGTCCAGTCCACCCACGATGACCACCACCAGCACCGACAGGCCGAACACGCCCATGGACGACGAGATGCCGCCTATGGAGCCCACCACGATGCCCGACACGGCGGCGATCATGCCGGCCGCCACCCAGGCCAGCGAGAACACGCGCGGCACGTTGATGCCCATCATGTAGGCGGCACCCTGGTCCGATGCGGTGGCGCGCAGCGCAACGCCGCCGCGCCAGAAGCGGAACAGCGCCAGCACCAGTGCGATGATGACCGCCGCCAGCAGCGAGCCGTAGGCCACCTTGGGCGACAGCAGCGCGTCGCCAAGCACCACCGGCGTGGTGGGCATGAACTCGGGCAGGCGGCGTTGGTCCGCTGTCCAGATGATCTCCACCATGCCCACCAGGATGGAGGCCAGCCCCACCGTGACCATGAAGGCCGAGATTGGCGGGCGGCCCATCAGCGGGCGGATCATCAGCCGCTCCACCACCGCGCCTAAAGCGCCGGTGCCCAGCATCGCGCCCAGCACGGCGGCCCAGATGGGCGCACCGAATTGCGACGCCAGCGCGAAGAACAGGTAGGCCCCCACCATCAACAGCTCGCCGATGGCGATGTTGACCACCCGCGTGGTCTTGTACACCAGCACGAAGGCCAGGCCGGCCAGCGCATACAGGCCGCCACCGGCCAGGCCGGTGAGGCAGATCTCCAGCAGGTAGCCCCAATCCATCAGGCCACCTCCGCTGTATGGGCGCCGCTGCCGCCACCCCTGAAAGCCTGGCGCAGCTGGCTGAAGTCGCCCGCACCCAGGTAGGCCCGCACCACTTCGGGGTTGGCCTGCACCTGGGCCGGCTTGCCCTGTGCGATGACCTGGCCGAAATTGAGCACCACCACGTGGTCGGACAGGTCCATCACCATGCCCATGTCGTGCTCCACCATCAGCACCGTCACGCCCCATTCGCGCCGCACGTCCAGGATGAAGCGGGCCATGTCCTCGGTCTCTTCGCGGTTCATGCCGGCCACCGGCTCGTCCAGCATCAGCACCTGCGGCTGCATGGCCAGCGCCCGCGCCACCTCGACCCGCTTTTGCAGGCCGTAGGGCAGGGCGGACACCGGCGCGTGGCGGATGTGGTCAATCTCCAGGAAGTCGATGATGCGTTCTTCCACATCACGGCGCAGCTCGGCCTCTTCACGGCGCGCGCGGCCTACGTACAGCACTGCGTCCAGCACGTTGGTCTTCAGGTGGGTGTGGCGGCCCAGCTTGATGTTGTCCAGCACCGTCATGCCGCGAAACAGCGCGATGTTCTGAAAACTGCGTGCCAGCCCCAGCGCCGCGCGCTTCGGCGCCGGCACGCGCGAGATGTCCTGCCCCTTGAACAGCACGCGCCCGCTGGTGGGGCGGTAGAAGCCCGAGATGGCGTTGAACAGCGAGGTCTTGCCGGCGCCGTTCGGGCCGATGACCGCCGTGATGGAGCCTGCCTGCACATCGAAGCCCACGCCGCGCAGCGCCTGCACGCCGCCAAAAGACAGCGTCAGCGCATCCACCTGCAGCAGGGCCTGCGACGGGTGGGGGGCGCCTGGTTCGGCGATGGCGGCGGACATAGGGTTTGCGAGCAAATGGCAGAGGGTTACTTTGGCGTAAAAATATATACTCATCGGTAACATTGCACATACGGACTTTCCCCAGCCTGAGCCGGCGCCCCTCGCACACCCCCATGGCCACCACCCGCGCACCCACTGCCAAAGTGCCCTCACCACGCAGCCCCGCCGCCCGCGCCAAGCCGGCCGGCACCCAGGCTGCCGGGTCCAAAACCGTGCGGGGACGCACCAGCACGTCACCCTGGGCTGCCGGCGGCAAACGCGCCCAGTTGCGCGAATCCAAACGCCAGGCGGTGCTGCAAACGGCGGCGCAGCTGTTCAACGAGCAGGGCTTCCATGCCACCTCGCTGGACGATATCGCGCAGCGGCTGCACGTGACCAAGCCCACGCTGTACTACTACGTGAAAAGCAAGGACGACATCCTGTTGGAGTGCGTGCGCATCGCGCTGGGGATGATGAAGCAGGAGATCGACGCCGTGCGGCGCGACGGCGGCCGCGCGCTGGACCAGCTGATGGCCTGCATGCGCAGCTACCTGACCATCGTCACCCAGGATTTCGGCAGGTGCGTGATACGCATCGGCGAAGACCCGCTGCCGGCGCCCTTGCGCAAGGAGTTGCGCCGGCTGAAGGCCGGCATCGACATGGAGTTCCGCCGCTTGATCGCAGCCGGCATTGAAGAGCAATCCATCGCCCCTTGCGACCCCAAGCTCGCCGCCTTCATGCTGGCCGGCGCCTTGAGCTGGGTGGGCCGCTGGTACCGCAGCGACGGCGATCTGACGCCCGAGCAGATCGCCGATCAGGGCATCGCGCTGCTGCTCAACGGCGTGTTGCGGCAGACGCCACCGCCACTGGCGCCGCGCCGCCCGGCCGCCCGCAAGGCGGCGCACTGACGGGTCGCCGGCGGTGCGGTGCCGGCGCCGAAGATTGGGTAAGCTAGCAGTTCGCATCCGCTGCCGATGAATTCCCAACCTCTTTCCCACCCACCCTGCTCGCGTCGCGATTGGTTGGCGTTGCTGCTGGCCGGTGGCTTGGCGCGCATCGCCAGTGCGGCCGACCAGCCGCCGCTGCGCTTGGTCGTGCCGTTCCCGCCGGCCGGCAGCAGCGACATCCTGGCGCGTGCCATCGCACCCGGCCTGGGGGCCTCTTCGCACCAGACGGTGGTGATAGACAACAAGCCCGGCGCTGGCGGCTCCATAGGCGCCGCCGAGGTGGCGCGCGCTGACGGCGATGGCAACACCTTGCTGATGGCGCATGTGGGCACTTTGGCGGTCAACCCCTGGCTGTACCCCAAGTTGCCTTATGACCCGCTGCGCAGTTTCACCGCTGTCAGCGGCGTGGCGCGCGTGCCCAATGTGCTGGTGGTGACGGCCAGCTCGCCCGCCCGCAGCCTGAAGGAGCTGGTGGCGCTGGCGCACAGTCGCAGCACCTCATTGAGCTACGCCTCCGGCGGCAACGGCAGCGCGGCGCACATCAGCTTCGAGGCGCTGAAGGCGCGCACCGGCATGCCCTTTTTGCATGTGCCCTACAAGGGCACCAACCCTGCGGCCATCGACCTGATGGGCGGCCAGGTGGATGCCACTTTTACCGGCGTCACCGTGTTGCTGCCGCACATCCGCAGCGGGCGACTGCGCGCGCTGGCGGTCTCCAGCAGCCAGCGCCTGGCGGTGCTGCCAGAGGTGCCCACAGTGGCCGAAAGCGGTTACGCCGGCTTCGAGGCTGACCAGTGGTATGGCGTGGTGGTGAATGCCGCCACACCCGCCGCGCGCGTGCGGCGCTTGAGCGATTGGATAGGCCAGGCGCTGGCCCAGCCCGGTGTGGTTCAACAGTTCGCCCAGGAAGGCGCCTTGCCGCTGCGCCTGGGGCCGCAGGAATTCCGCCAGCTGATCGAAGCCGAGCTGCCGCGCTGGGGCGCGGTGGTGCGGGCGGCAGGCGTCAAACTGGACTGAACATGCTCTCTCACATCTGTATCGGTACCAATGACTTCGAGCGCGCGTTGGCCTTTTACCGACCGCTGATGGCGCTGCTCGGTCTGCCCGAGCGCTTTTGCGATCCGTCGCGCCCTTGGGCGGCTTGGCAATCGGTGCCGGGGCCGCGTCCCTTGTTCATCCTGGGCCGGCCGTTCGATGGCCAGGCCCATGTGCCCGGCAATGGCCAGATGCTGGCCTTGCAGGCGGCTTCGCGGGCGGTGGTGGACCAGGCTTACTCCTTGGCCCTGGCCCATGGCGGCGCGGGCGAGGGTGAGCCCGGTCTGCGAGCGCACTACCACGAGCACTATTACGGCGCTTATTTTCGCGACCCGGACAGCAACAAGCTGTGCGTGGTGTGCCACGCGCCAACGCCAGCTGCGCCTTGAGGCGCAGGCGGGTTGACGAAGCCCATGTCGATCTCGCCCTTGCCCTTGGCGCTGATCTTGCCTCGCAATGGCCGGCGCTGGGGTGCATCTGGTCCAGGCTGCAGATAAAGTATGCAAGTATATGTACGTGTATATATTTGCTAGAATCCGGGCATAGTCAGATTCGCCCATCCGAGACCGTATGCCCACCCAAAAGAAGACCGTTCAGGCCTTGCCCGCCGCCCCCGTCCGCCCACGTGTGCGGCGCAACAACAAGGACGACGCCGAGCAACTGCGCCGTGAGCTGATGCAGGCCACGTTGGCGCTGTTCATCGAGGGCGGCCCGCAGGCGGTGACCATGCGTGCTGTGGCTGCGCGAGTCGGGGTCTCGCCCATGAGCACCTACCGTTATTTCGCCGACAAGCAGGAGTTGATGGTTGGCTTGTGGCAGCACATCATTGCGCAGCTGGTGGCCGAGATGACCCAGGCGGTGGCCAAGAAACGTACCGGGCGTGCACGCCACATGGCCTTTGTGGAGGCCTTTCTGACCTACTGGGAGCAGCACCCGGAGCATTACGCGCTGATGTACGGGTTCAGCCGGGTGGATGTCGCAGACGAGCGCGCGGTGGTCACGGCCGAGCCCATCTACACCGGCCTGCTTGAGACAGCCAACGCCATCACGCTGCAATTGGCCGGGGAAATAGGCGCCAGCACGCGCCACCTGCGTCTGGCTTCTGACGTGCGCCTGGCCATGCTGCTGGGCTATCTGCACGGCACGCTGGTGGTTCGGCGCATCGCCTGGTCAGATACTGCGGTGTTGCGCCGTGCCTACCTGGCGCAGGTGCAGCAGGCGGTGGAACGCTGTCTGCTGCAAGGCAGCTGAGTCGCCAGCCGTGTCAGCCTGGCTGGCCCGGCTCGCCGAAGCCCGCCGTGGCGAAATACTCGCGCTTTTGCGCCAGGTCCGACTCGCTGTCGGCATAGGCGATGGCAATGGCGCGTATGGTGTCCTCGATCGCCACAAAGGCTTCCACCACCGTGGGGTCGAAGTGGAAACCCGATGCGCTGGTGATGATCTTCATCGCCTGCTCATGCGTCATCGGCTCCTTGTAGACACGCCGGCAGATCAGCGCGTCGTAGACGTCGGCCACCGCCATCAGCCGCCCCGAGATCGGGATCTGCGCGCCCTTCAGGCCTTGCGGGTAGCCACTGCCGTCCCATTTCTCGTGGTGGGTGTAGGCGATTTCGCGTGCCAGCGTCAGAAAGGGCACGTGCGCGCCCAGCGCTTCCTCACCGCGGGTGATGGCGTCGCTTCCCACCTGGGTGTGGGTCTTCATGACCTCGAATTCCTCCGGCGTGAGTTTGCCCGGCTTGAGCAGGATGCGGTCGGGTATGCCCACCTTGCCCACGTCATGCAGCGGCGCCGATTTGTACAGCAACTGGATGTTGGTGGAGGTCAGGAATTCCGCATAATCCGGGTGGCTGGAGAGCTTTCTCGCCAGCGCCCGCACATAGCCCTGGGTGCGGCGTATGTGGTTGCCGGTGTCGGAATCGCGCGCCTCGGCCAGCGTGGTCAGCACCAGGATGGTGGCGTCCTGGATGGCCACCAGCTCGCGGGTGCGCTTGTCGACCTCCGACTCCAGCAGCAGGTTGCGGTCGCGCATCACGTTGGAGGCGGCCTTCAAGGCCAGGTGCGTCGCCACGCGGGCCAGCAGCACCGGTGGGCTGACCGGTTTGGTGATGTAGTCGACCGCGCCCAGCTCGAAGCCCAGCGTCTCGTCCTCGTCCTCGGTCTTGGCGGTGAGGAAGATCACGGGAATGTCGCGCGTGGCTGGTTCGGCTTTCAACCTTCGGCAGACCTCATAGCCGTCTATGCCCGGCATCATGATGTCCAACAGGATCAGGTCCGGCGGGTGGCCGGAGGCGGCAATCGCCAGGCCGCGTTCGCCATTCAAGGCTGCCATCACCCGGTAGCGCGGCTGCAGCAGGTCTTGCAGCAGGGTCAGGCTGTCGGCGGCGTCGTCCACCACCAGGATCGAGGACTTGATAGGTTTGGCGCTTGCGTTGGCGTCTGTCATGGTTCAGGCGGGCTGCACCATCATACCCGGCATGCTGTGCAGCACCGCCTGGTTGCGGCCGGAGCGCTTGGCCTGGTAGAGCGCCTCATCGGCGCGGTGGATGGTGCTGTTGATGGTGCATGCGCTGGCGGGCCCGTCAGTTGTCGCGGCCTCCTGTGGCTGGTCCGCCACGCCGGCAGACAAGGTGAACCCTACCTGCAGGCCGTCGCCCAGGCGCACCTGCTGGCGCTCTGCCTCGGTGACGATGCGCTGGGCAAACTGGGCCGCCTCCGATGCCGAGCAGTCCCACAACAGCACGCAGAATTCCTCGCCGCCATAGCGCACCGCCAGGTCGCTCAACCGGGTGCTGTGGCCCACCAGGCGCGCGGCATGGGCCAGCACGATGTCGCCGCTGGCGTGGCCGTGGCGGTCGTTGATGGCCTTGAAGTGGTCGATGTCGAACAGCACCACCGCATAACCGCCCTGGGCGGCGCGCGCCGTCATCGCGGGCTGCATGGCGTCGAAGGCGGTGCGGGTGTACAGGCCGGTCAGGCTGTCGCGGCGCAGCGTGTTCAGTGCCTCGTTGCGGTGGTGTTCACCCACCAGTGCCATCACCGCCGTGCACGACAGCACGAACAGCAGCAGCGCCACCAGTGCCACCGCCCATTGCGGCGGCGACAGCGCGGCCGGCCCCTGCACGCCCATCAGCAGGTCGCGCGTGGCCAGCACCACGCGCACCACCGAAATCAGCGCCAGCCCGCCCATGGACACCATGCCCAGCAAGCGCAACGGCCGGCTGAACGGGATCGGGCTGCGGCGCAGCATCAGCACCACGTAACCGTATTCAAAACCGAAAGTGATGCTCAGCGTCAGCACCGCCAGTGCGTAGGGCGCACCGAGGAAGTGCACGCACAACACGCCGCTGAAGCCCAAGGCGGTCAGCGCCGCCACGCGCCGCCAGGGCATGGCCGCGCCCATCAGCCGGGCATACGCCTGCATGCAGCAGGCGCCGCAACACAGCACCAGCAGGTTGGCCAGCACAAAGCTCAAGGCCATGGGCACATGCCCGCGCAGTGCAAACAGCAGGAAGGCGGCGCAACCGAAGTACATGGCGGCACTGCTGTCTTCCAGCCCCAGGCCAGGGGTCAACCGGGCCATCACGCTGGTGATCAGGCCCAGCGCCAACGTGATCAGCGCGGTGGCCAGCAACAGGGTGACGCCATCAAGGGCGGGCAGGCTGATGTCCATCATCAGGGGTAGCGGGTGCGCTCGGGGCGGTGACAGTCAGCCATGCGGTTCCTTCCTGCAGCCGCCGGCAATGGCAGCTGAAACAACAGTGGGCGGGGCGGCCGGCTGGGGAAGTTTGCTTTTGTTTGGCCCTGGCGCGGTCGGGCTCCATCTTAACCCGGCTGGGGCCGGGCGCTGTACCATGGACGCATGGGCCCAGCGGGCGTGCGCTCGCATGGCCCGGGCATCTGTGGGAGCGTGGATGAGCCGTTTGCGTGGTGTTTTCCTTTCTTGGACCTGGGTGGTCTTGCTGCTGGCGACCGTGCCGGCCTGCGGCAGCGCGCCCCTGTCGGGCCCGGCGGACGTTGGCGCGGCCTCGGCCGTCGCCGTGCTGGCGCCGACCGGGGTGCTGCGCGTGGGGGTGTACCCCGGCAGCCCCACGTCGCTGGTGCGCCGGCCCGGCGGGGCCGAGCCGGCTGGCCTGGCGCATGACCTGGGCCTGGCCTTGGGTCGGCAGCTGGGCGTGCCTGTACGTTTGCAGGAGTACAGCAGGGCGGCCCAGGTGCTGGAAGCGCTGAAATCCGGCCAGATCGATGTCACCTTCACCAATGCCAGCCCGCAGCGGGCGCAGGAGGTGGCTTTCGCCCTGCCGCTGGTGCAACTGGAGCTGGGCTACCTGGTGCCAGCAGCGTCCCGCTTGCAGGCCATGGCCCAGATCGACCAGCCCGGCGTTCGCGTGGGCGTGCTGCAGGGCAGCACGTCGCAGTCTTCCCTGGCGCGGCTATACGCCCATGCCGGGGTGGTGCCGGTGGCTTCAGTGGCGGACATACAAGCCCAGCTGCGCAGCGGTGCGCTGGACGCCTACGCCACCAACAAGGGCATCCTCCATGAACTGGCCGACGCCATGCCTGGCAGCCGCGTGCTCGACGGGCGCTGGGGGGCCGAACAGCTGGCGCTGGCCGTGCCCAAGGGACGCGAAGCTGGTCTGCCGGTGCTGGAACAGTTTGCACAAACGCAGCGCGCCAGCGGTGCTTTGCAGCAGGCCATACAGCGCGCTGGCTTGCGCGGCGCGCTGCCGTTGCCCTGATGCCCCGGCGCTGTAGAGGGCGGCACCACCACTTCATCCATCACCATGACTCTATGAGGAACACCATGCAACACGAACCATGGACCCCGCGACAAGCGACACGGGCAGCCCGCTGGCTGGCTGCAGCGGCCTTGGCTTTGGGAGCGCTGGCGCCGACAGGCGCCTGGGCCCAGGCCTACCCGTCCAAGCCGGTGAAGATCGTGGTCGGCTATACCGCCGGCGGCGCGGTGGACATCATCGCCCGCACGCTGGGCACGGTGCTGTCCGCCGGCTGGGGCCAGAGCGTGCTGGTGGACAACCGGCCCGGCGCCGGCACCAACATCGCCGTGCGCTCGGTCATTGACGCGCCGGCTGACGGCTACACGCTGCTGATGGCGGCCAATGCGCTGGCCGCCAACCCGGCGCTGTACAAGCCCGCGCCCTTCAACCCCGAGGCTGATTTGGTGCCCTTGTCGCTGATAGGGCGGGTGCCGGTGGTCATCGCCGCCAACGTGAATGCACCTTATGCCAACCTGGCTGAGCTGCTGAAGGCTGCCAAGGCCAGTCCGGCCAGCATAGGCTATGCCACGCCGGGCAACGGCTCCACGCCGCACATGGCGGTGGAGCTGTTCGCCCGCGCGGCCGGCGTGTCGCTGATGCATGTGCCCTACAAGGGCGGGGCCCAGGCCATCACCGACGTGGTGGGCGGCCAACTGCCGCTGTTGGCGGTCAATGCGCTGGAGGTGTTGCCGCACTTCAAGGCCGGCAAGCTGAAAGTGCTGGCCGTGCTCAGCACGGCGCGCAGCCCCATCTTCCCTGATGCGCCCACGGTGGCCGAGTCCGGCTTCCCCGGCTTCGAGGCCTCGGTGTGGTACGGCCTGCTGGCGCCGGCCAGGACGCCCAAGGCCGTGGTCACCCAGTTGCACGCCGACATCCAGAAGGCTTTGAGGTCGCCCGAGATGCTGGCGCGCATGGCGGCGGTGGGCGGCGAGGTAATCCCCGGCACGGCCGAGCAGTTCGGCGCGCTGATCCGGGCCGACCAGCAACGCTACGACAAACTGGTGCGCGAGGCCAACATCAAACCCGATTGAGCGCCGGCCCCGGCGCGGGCCCGCGGCGCGGCGCGTGGCCCACAGTGCGCGGTTTGGGGCTCACAGGTAGGCCACGCCAGTGGCGGCCAGCCCTGTGAGGTTGACCGCGTTCTGGCAGGCCTCCGACAGTGCCAGGTCCCACAGGTAGTCACCCGGGGGGTCGTTGTCCAGCGCGGCCACGGCGGCCGTCAGCGTGGCGTCGTCGGGCGCCTTGCCATTCAGGCTGGTGAGCAGGTAGCTGGCGATCTGGGTGTTGCTGGCCGTGGCCGCACCACCATTGGCCAAGGCACCCCAGATGGGCAGCGCCATCACGGCGGCGCACAGGTCTTGCAGCGACAGCCCGGTGTCCAGCAGGCTGATGACCGCGCCCACCAGCGCCGGTTGGGTGGGCACAGCCGCCTTGCCCAGCACCGCACCCACCAGCAATGCGGCCTGTCCACCCACCTGCGCGATACCGGTGTCCAGCGCCACGCGCAAGTCGGCAAACTGCAGACGCTCCACATTGCTGAGGCTGTCGGCACCTTCCGAGGCCGTGCTGCTGCGGGTATCGGTGACGCTGGCGGTCAGCGAGGTGCTGCCGGCCGTGATGCCCAGGACGTACAGGTTGCGGGCGCCGGTGTAGAGGGCGGTGTCCAGCCCGTCGTCGCCGTCCAGCGTGTCGTTGCCGCCGCCGCCCTTCAGGGTGTTGCTGCCCTCGTTGCCGGTCAGCACATTGTTCAGGTCGTTGCCGGTGCCCACCAGGTTGCCGGCGGCGCTGGCCAACTCCAGGTTTTCCACGAAGCTGGTCAGCGTGTAGTTGATGCTGGCCACCACCTTGTCCACCGAGCGGCCGACGTCCGGCGAGCCGGGTGTGACGGCGGCATCGTCCACCGCCAGCTCGAGGACGATGGCGCGGGTGTCGCTGACGTAATAGGTGTCCGAGCCGCTGCCGCCCGACAGCGTGTCGGCACCGCCACCGCCTACCAGCACGTCGTCACCCACGCCGCCCACCAGGTTGTCGCGGCCGGCACCGCCGCTGACGATGTCGTTGCCGGCGGCGCCGTCCAGCACGGCGTCGCTGTCGTCGCTGTCCAGCGTGTCGTCGCCTGCGCCGCCGGTCAGGCGGTTGTTGCCCAGCGTGCCGCGCAGGAACTGGCCGCTGCCCAGCGTGAAAAAGTGGTAGCCCAGGCCGACGGCAAAGCTGTTGCCCGCCAGGTCCACAATGCTGCCCGGCAGAATTTGCAACACGTAGCCGGTGCGCAGCGCCAGCGTGGCGGTGGGGTCCAGCGTCAGCGTGTTGCCGCTGATGCTGACGCGCGCGCTGTCGGCGTCGAATTTCTCCACCACCGTGCCGGTCCAGTCGCGCAGGATCAGCGTGCCGGCCAGTGTCACCGGCTCGTTGAAGCTCAGCGCGATGTTGGCGCCCAGTGCCACGCCGACCTTGCCATTGCCGGGGGTGGCGCTGACGAACAGGGGTGCCGTCTTGTCGGTGATGTAGGCTGCCAGCTGCGACGCGCTGCGCTGCGTGTCGGTGAACTGGAATAGCTCCACGCCGGTGATGCTGTCCACGCCATCGCGGTCGGCCTTGGTGTCGCTCAGCGTGAAGCGGCCGCTGAAGGCGTCGTAGCTGATGGTGTAATCCACCAACTTGCCGCGCAGCACGGCTGTGTCGTTGCCGCTGCCGCCGTCCAGCGTGTCGTTGCCGTCGCCGCCCAGCAGCACATCGCCACCACCGGCGCCTTGCAGGTTGTCGTTGCCGCCATCGCCATCCAGCCGGTTGGCACCGGCGTCGCCCTTCAGGGTGTCGCCCGCCACGTAGGAGCCGCGCAGGTTCTCGATGCTGGTCAGCACGTCGCTGCCATCGCCGCCGCTGGCGCTGTTGGCCACCAGGTCCACGCTGACCGGTGTCAAGGCGAAGTAGTAGTCGGCCGTGTCGGTGCCGGCGCCGCCATCCAGCGTGTCGTTGCCCCCGCCACCGTTCAGCACATTGTCGCCGGCGTCGCCGGTCAGCACATCAGCGTAGGCACCGCCGTAGACGCCCTCGATGGACACCAGCTTGTCCACGCCATCGGCACCGCTGACCACGCCGGTGGCCAGGCTCACGCTGACGCTGCCGCTGGCGTGCGTGTACATGGCGGCGTCCTGGCCGGTGCCGCCGTCCAGCGTGTCGTTGCCTGCCTGGCCTTCGAGGAAGTTGGGCCCGGCGTTGCCGGTGAGGGTGTCGGCAAAGTCGGAGCCGCGCACGCTCTCGATGTTGAGCAGCAGGTCGGTGCCGCCCCAGCCGTCGCTGGCCGTGCCGGTGGCCAGATTGACCGACACAGCGGCGGGTGACAGCGAGTAGCTGGCTCTGTCCAGGCCGCCACGGCCGTTGATGGTGTCGTTGCCCGCCATGCCCTCGAAGGACTCGTAAGGGGCGGAGTTGCTGCCCACCAGCACGTCGTTGAACTTGGAGCCGCGCACTTCCTCGATGCCCTGCAACGTGTCGGTGTCGCCAAAGCCGTCCTGCGCCGAGCCGAGCGCGTTGTTGGCGCCGCCCAGGTGCACGCTCACGGCGGCGGGGCTGGTGTCGTAGATCGCCACGTCGAAGCCAGCACCGCCCGCCAGCGTGTCATTGCCGGCGTTGCCGCGAAAGCCTTCGAAACCATCGTAGACGCCCACGCCATTGGCGGGGTTGCCGCCCACCAGCAAGTCCTTGAAGCGCGAGCCATGAATCTGCTCGATGCTGATCAACAGGTCGTTGCCGTCGCCACCGGTGGCGGTGTTGGTGACCAGGCTGACACTGACGGCGGCGTCGGCGGCGGCATAGCTGGCAATGTCCACGCCAGAGCCGCCGTCCAGTGTGTCGTTGCCAGGGCCGCCCTGCAGGCCATCATCGCCTGCGCCGCCCAGCAGCAGGTCGTTGCCGGCCTGGCCGACCATGATGTCGTCACCGCCCAGGCCGCTGATGACGTCGTCCGCCGCCGTTCCCGACAGCGTATCGGCTCCCTCGGTTCCCGCGATGTTCGCCATGCGTTGCCCCTCGCAAAAGTTGCTGCACTGCAGCAGCTACAGCCTGCTCTACAACCTGCTTTACAAACGATTATGAGCGCGATTCGCTGGCCATCACAGCTTTCTGCTGCGGCCTCGCCGCGTGCTGGACCCGGGGCGGGTCAGCCTGCCGTCAGCGCGGAAAAGCGCGCCAGATCGACATTGCCGCCGCTGACGATCACTCCTACACGCCGGCCCTGCAACTGCGCGCGCAACGGCTCCAGCGCGGCCAGCCCCAGGCAACCGGTGGGTTCCAGCACCAGCTTCATGCGGCTGAACGCAAAGCGCATGCAGGCCACCAGCGCGTCGTCAGTCACCGTCAGCACGTCGTCGACGTCACGGCGGATGATGGCAAAGGTCAGTTGCCCCAGGTGCTGCGTCTGCGCGCCGTCGGCAATGGTCTGCGGCGTGGGGATGTGGACGATGGCGCCGCTGCGAAAAGCCTGCTGGCCATCGTTGCCAGCCTCGGGTTCGACGCCATACAGCCTGCACTGCGGCGCCAGTGCGCGCGTGGCCAGCGCCGTGCCCGACAGCAGGCCGCCACCGCCCAGCGGTGTGAACAGCGCATCCAATGGGCCGACCTCTTCGAACAACTCCTTGGCCGCGGTGCCCTGGCCGGCGATGACATCGGCATGGTCATACGGCGGGATCAGTGTCATGCCGTGGCGTTCAGCCAGTTCGCGGGTGATGGCCTCGCGGTCGTCGGTGTAGCGGTTGTACTCGACCACCTGGCCGCCGTAGCCGCGCGTGGCCTCTGCCTTGGCCTTGGGGGCGTCCTGTGGCATCACGATGGTGGCCGGCATGCCCAGTTCCCGCGCGGCCAGTGCAATGGCCTGCGCATGGTTGCCCGATGAGAAGGTGACGACGCCTGCCTGGCGCTGCGCCGGGCTGAAGCGTGACAACGCGTTGAAGGCACCGCGGAACTTGAAGGCACCCATGCGCTGCAGGTTCTCGCACTTGAAGAACACCTCGGCGCCCAGTTGCTGGTTCAGGGTGCGCGATGTCATCACCGGCGTCTTGTGGGCGTGGCCGGCCAGCCGTTGGGCGGCGGCTTGCACGTCGGCATAGGTGGGCAGGATGGGGGGCGTGGCAGTCATGGGTGAATTGTCCATCAGCGCGCATCCACTTGTTTTGACGCCGGCGCGGCTTCCCGGCTATCCTCTGTCTGGGGCCGGCATGGCCTTTTCCAACCACGCAGAACAGCCAGAAAGTGAGAGAGACGCATGAAATTGCTACGTCATGGCCCCTTGGGCGCCGAGAAACCCGGTGCGCTGGATTCGCAGGGCCGCGCCCGCGACCTGTCGCTGCTGGTGCCCGACTTCACGCCCGAGTGGCTGGCGCCGCCTAAGCTGCAGGCGCTGGCGGCCATCGACCTGCACCGCATGCCGTTGGTGCCCGAGGGCACGCGCCTGGGCGCGCCGCTGGCCAGCGTGCGCCAGTTCCTTGCCGTGGGGCTGAACTACCGCAAGCATGCGCAGGAATCCGGCATGGAGATTCCGAAGGAGCCGGTGGTGTTCAACAAGGCGCTGGGCACCATCGCCGGACCCAACGACGACGTGCCGTTGGCCAAGGATTCGCTGGCCAGCGACTGGGAGGTGGAACTGGCCTTCGTCATCGGCACACGCGCCAGCCACGTCAGCGTGGGGGACGCGCTGAAGCATGTGGCCGGCTACTGCCTGTGCAACGACATCTCCGAGCGCGACTGGCAATTGAAGCGCAACGGTCAGTGGGTCAAGGGCAAGAGCTTTGACGGCTACGGCCCCATCGGGCCGTATCTCGTGACCAGCGACGAACTGCCGGACCCGCAGGGCATCGCGCTGTCGCTGACGCTGAACGGCCAGACGCGCCAGAGCAGCAGCACCTCGGACATGATCTTCAGCATCGCCGAGATCGTGGCCTACATGAGCCAGTACATGACGCTGATGCCCGGCGACCTGATCACCACCGGCACGCCCGAGGGTGTGGGCATGGGCGTGAAGCCGACGCCGCAGTACCTGAAGCGCGGCGATGTGATGGCGCTGGACGGTGGCGTGCTGGGCAAGCAGAAGCAGACGGTGGTCTGAGCCGGCGGCCGGCTGCAGGGATCTGGGCCGGTCGGCGCGCTGTCAGGGCTCGCCGTCCCAGTAGTCCAGGCCGGCGCCCTTGCGGTCTATCACATCGAACGGGGTGGGCCGGTCCAGGCTGCCTTCGGCGAGGAATTTGCCGGAATCCGGGTATTCGCAGATCTCCGGCGTTTCCCGGGTGCTGATGGACAGGTATTTCAGCGGCGCATCCGAGGTGTTCAAGATCTGGTGCGGGTATTCCGGCCCAGGGGGGATGAACACCACGTCGCCCGCCTTCAGCGGCAGCATCTCGCCGGCCACGCGCAGCGTGCCGTGGCCTTCCAGGATGACGAACATCTCCTCCTGCGCATGGTGCAGGTGGTAGGGGCAGCTGCGTTTGCCTGGCGCCACGATGTCGATGGAAGCGCCCAGCTTGCTGGCGGCCGTGCCCTTGGCCAGCCGCGCGCTGTGGGCGTCGTACAGTGGCGCGCGCAGCAACTGCGTGAGCGGCACCTCGTTGAAGTTGCGTATCAGCTTGGCGGCAAGCAGGGTGGCGGCGTCGGTCATGGGTGTTGCAGGTGTCAGGTGGGTGGGCAGGCCGGCATGGTGACGCGCTCTGTGGCCACGCCCGCCTGGGTGGCCACAATGGGGCGTTGGCTGGCGGTCAGCCAGGGCGTGGCCGGCCACCAGGGTGGGGTGTCGGGCGTTGTGGCAGGGGTCAGGCCCGGCTCCATGCTCTGGCCGGGGCGTGGCAACAGCAGCTTCGCGCCGCTGCACAGCGCAGCGGCCCGCACGCGCTCGGCCGGCTCGGTCCAGCCATGCGGGGCCAGGTTGATCAAACCCCAGTGCACCGGGATCATGGCGCTGCCGCGCACCAGGTGGTGGGCCTGCACCGCCAGCTCGGGGCCCAGGTGGATGTCGGGCCAGTTGCTGTCGTACTGGCCAGACTCGATCAGTGTCAAGTCGAACGGCCCCAGGCGCTCGCCGATCTGCTTCAAGCCGTCGTGAAAACCCGTGTCGCCGGAGTACCAGACCCGGTGCTTGGCCCCGACCAGCGCGTAGCCGGCCCACAGCACCTTGTTGCTCTTGGTGCCGGTGCGGCCGGTGGCGTGGCGCGCTGGCGTGGCCACCACCTGCAGCGTGCCCACCTGCGTGCTCTGCCACCAGTCCAGCTCGGTGATGCGGTCCTCCGCCACGCCCCAGCGCACCAGGTGCGCGCCCAGGCCCAGGGGTACCACGAAGCGCGTTTTGCCTCTGGCGGCCAGCATGATGATGCTGTGCTGATCCAGGTGGTCGTAGTGGTCGTGCGAGATCACCACCACGTCGATAGTCGGCAGCGCGTTCAGTGCAATCGGCGGCGCGAACCAGCGCTTGGGGCCCAGCCAGCTGAACGGCGACGCGCGCTCGCCCCAGAACGGGTCCACCAGCACCCGGCTGCCGTCGATCTCCACCAGCGTGGCCGAATGGCCAAACCAGGTCACGCGCAGGCCCGAGGCCGGCGCGGTGGCCAGGCTGGCGGGATCGGTACGCACCACGGGCACCGGGTGGGCGTCACTCGGTGCCGCGCCGGCCGGGCCGAACAGCAGCTTGTAGTAGGCGGTGCGCAGGTCCACCCACATGGGCTGCGGGTTGTGGAACTCGCCGTCGTGCCACTGGGGTGACTTTTGCACCCGCGCCAGCCGTTCACCTTCGGGTGCGCCGCCGAAGGCCGCGCAGCCGCTGATCAGTACCGCGCCCGCCAGCAGCACCGCGCCACCCAGGCCGGACCAGGCCAGCAGGCGGCGTCTGGCGTGTTTGCGTGGTGGTGTGGCGGCGGTCATGGGGTTCAAAACCCTGCAAGCCGGGTGATGCGCCCACCCGCACCCACCGCCCAGCCGGCCTTGGCCGAGGCGAACGCCACCGACCAGTAGTTGGCGCCATTGAGCACCGTCCAGCTGCGGCCTTCGTCACGCGTGTACTGCGCCCCGCTGATGCCCACCGCCACCAGCGTGGGCGTGGCGGCGCCGGGCACGTACACCGCGCCCCACACACCCTGCACCTGGGCGGGGCCGGTGCGCGGTGTCCAGGTCTGGCCACCGTCCTCGGTGGCGGCAGCGGCCACGTCGCCCTCAGTCAGCGTGCGGCCACCAGCCAGCACCATGCCATGGCGGTCGTCGCGAAAGGCCACCGTCTGCGGACCGGACTCGGTGCGTGCGGTGATGGGCAGGGCGTTTGCCGTCCAACTGCGGCCATGGTCCGCAGTGCGCAGCAGGCGGGCCTGGCCGGGGCTGCTGACCACCGCCCAGCCCAGGCCACCGGGGCGGGTGATCAGGCAGGTGCCGCTGGCGGCGAAGCTGCCTTCGCCGTTGGGCGCAGCCGGCAAGGCGGCAGCCGGCAGCCGCGCCCAGTGCGCCCCGCCGTCTTCGGTGCGCAGCAGGTCCAGCTTGCCGTCCACCGAGTCGCCGATCACCACCGCCTGGCGTTCGTCCCAGAAGTCGATGCAGTCCAGAAAGGCCTTGGCCTGGTCGTTCACATACTGCTGCTGCCAGCTGGCGCCGCCATCACGCGTCATGTAGATGCGGGACTGCTCACCCGGCCCGATGCTGAGCAACCAGGCCTGCTGGTCGCTGACGGCATGCACGTCGCGGAAATCCAGCTTCTCCGCGCCCGGCACCTGGCCGGTCTGCCAGGTGGCGCCACCGTCAAGGGTGCGCACCCAGGTGCCCTGGGCGCCGCTGGCCCACACCACCCGCTCGTTGACCGGTTTCACGGCCACCAGACGCACCTGGGTGCCGCTGGTCTGCTCGGTTTGCACGATTTGCGCCTGTGCCTGGCCGGCGGCGACAACAAGACACGTAGACAGCAGCAAGGAGGGCGTGAAGCGGTGCATGGCAGGTGGGCTGGTACAGGGCCGGTGGGGAATGTCGGCGCATGGTACATCACCCATTCCCATCTGCAATGACGTTAGCATGTGAAGTGGCCGCGCTGGCGAGTCCCTCCAGCGACAGCGCTGTGGCGGGCCACGCCGGTCGGTTGATTAACATGCGGGCTTGATCAGAAACCTGCTCACCATCCTCCAGGCCCTGCTGAAGCGCGCGACGGGGGACGCCCGCTCCCGGGTGGCCTGCCACTTCTGGGCCACCCCGTTCGACTGCGGGCTGCGGGTGCTCAAGAGCGACAAATACCTGCAGCTGGCCGAAGCGGCGCAGCTTGATTTTTTGATCACCACGCGCTTGATGGGCCCGCTGCTGCGCGCCGGGGTGGCCTTCGTCAACGCATCGCAGTTGGTCAAGTTCACGCGGCCTGTTGTGATGTTCAGCCGCGTGCGGGTGGAAACCGAAATTCTCTACGCCGACAGCAAGTGCGCGTACTTCTCCCACCGATTTTTGGTGGCTGGCAAGCCGCATGGCGAGGTGCTGGTGAAGATGAAGTTCAAGAAAGGGCCGGTGACGGTCAAACCCATCGATGCCATTGGCGCCCACCCGGCGGTGAAACCCCCGCACTTGGCCGCCTGGGACCAGACACTGGAGACCATGTCATGACCCTTGTGGACGCCGACTTCTTCCGCGAGCTGGAACGCGCCCGCACCCGTGCCCTGGTGGAGCGCGACATGCCCCTGGCCTATGAACTGCATGCGCCGGATTACCTGCTGGTCACCCCTTCGGGACGCACCTTCACGCGTGAGCGCTACCTGGGGCTGGTGGCGGACGGCGTGATGGCCTATGGCCTGTGGCAGTTGGGCGAGATCGCCGTGCGCATCAGCCCGCAGATGGCGCTGGTGCGCTACCAGGCCATGCTGGCGTTCTCGTCGGCGCAGGGTTTGGGCGAGCCGTTTGCCTGCTGGCACACGGATTCGTATGAACTGCTGGACGGCCGTTGGCAGGCCGTATGGTCGCAGGCCACCAAGATCACCTGACCGATTGCCGCGCCTTGCGACAGGCGGCGGCTTTGCGGGTTTGAATGGCCCCCGCAGCAGCCGCTGCCCGCCGCACAATGGCTTGCAGTCACCCGCCCGTCGCGGGCTGAACCTGGTTGGAGGCAAGCATGCGTGTTGTTGGTCTGGCAGCTGCAACGCTGTTGGTTTGCATGGGGCTGGCGGCTTGTGCAACATCCCCGCCGAGCACGCCAGCTCCGCCGATCGACCTGGCGGCTGAGCGCGCGCAACTGCTGCAACTGCATGAGCAGGTGATGGCAGCCCACCGCAGCAGCGATGTGGACCTGCTGTTCCGCGCCGAGGCGCCTGACTACCTGCTGGCCAACCGGGGCGAAGTGTCCAACCCGGGCTGGCAGGCCCGCCGTGACCGCTTCGCGGCCTACTTCGCCAGCACCCGCTTTGCCGAATACCTGGACACGGTGCCGCCTGTTGCCCAGGTGGCGGCGGATGGCAGCCTGGGCTGGGTGGTGGCGCAGGTGCGCGGCCGTGGCGAGCGCGGCACCGGCAGTGACGCCAGGGAGCCGGTGGCCTTCGAGTCCGCCTGGATAGAGTTGTACGAGAAGCGGCAGGGCAGCTGGTGGCGGGTGGGCAATGTGTCCAACTTCAGGCCACCGCCGGTGGGCGCCGGTGCGGCGGCTGGCCTCGCAAGCCAGGCCGGGGCGCCAGCCAGCGCGCTGGCCGTGGTGGCCGCGGCCCAGGCGGCGATGGGGGACGTGGCGGCGCTGGCGCGCATCCATGGCATCTCGACCATTGCGGACTGCACCTCGCCCAGCGGCGGCGCTTACCAGACTGAACTGCGCTCCGAGCGGCGCGCGGGTTCCTGGTTCATGTTCCGCCAAACGGGGGCGCAGCGAGCGCCCTTCACGGCCTTCATCAACGGCGCGCGGGCCTGGTCGCGGGACGAGGGCAGTGGGCGCGCAACCGCGCTGGACGCCGCCAGCGCCGCTGCCATTCGCGGCCATGACTTCCAAATGATCGCGCTGGAGCCGTTGCGCCACGCCACGAAATCTGAGTTGCTGCCGCAACCCCAGGCTTTTGCCGGTGCGCCGCATTGGGTGCTGCGCGCCACCGATGACAAGGGCGCCGCCAGCGAGATGTATTTTGACCCCACAACGCACCTGCTGGCCGGCCTGCGCATGCCCAACCCGGCTGGCGCCGCAGGCGACACGGTCACCATCCGCTTCCAGCAGTGGCAACGCTTTGACGGCGTGCTGCTGCCGGTGCAGGTCACGGCCACCGACGCCAAGGGTGATTGGGTGTTTCGCTTCCGCGACCTGCGGCTGAACCAGGTGGAGGCCAGCTTGTTCGCCGTGCCCGACAGCCTGCGCTGAAGTGAGCGACCGTGGGGCTATTCCTTCACTGACCCGGTCATGCCGGATACGTAGTACTCGACGAAGAACGAGTACACAAACGCCACCGGCAGCGAGCCCAGCAGCGCGCCCGCCATCAGCGAGCCCCAGTGGTACACGTCGCCTTCCACCAGCTCGGTGACCACGCCCACCGGCACGGTTTTCACCTCGCTTGAGGAGACGAAGGTCAGCGCGTAGATGAACTCGTTCCAGCTCAGTGTGAAGGCGAAGATGCCGGCCGAGATCAGCCCCGGCACGGCCAGCGGCAGGATGATGCGCACCAGGATCTGCAGGCGGCTGGCACCGTCGATCAGCGCGCACTCTTCCAGCTCGAAGGGGATGGAGCGGAAGTAGCTCATCAGCAGCCAGGTGATGAAGGGCACCAGGAAGGTGGGGTAGGACAAGATCAGCGCCCAGCGGGTGTCAAACAGGCCCAACTGGAAGATGATGGCCGACAACGGAATGAACAGGATGGAGGGCGGCACCAGGTAGGCCAGGAAGATGGCGCCACCGGCCGCCTTGGCACCGGCAAAGCGCAGCCGCTCTATCGCATAGGCCGCCAGCACCGACACCACCAGCGACACGAAGGTGGAGACCACTGACACCACGATGGTGTTCCATACCCAGCCGGGGTATTCGGTCTCGAACAGCAGCTTGTGGAAGTGCGCTAGCGTGGGCGTGATGACCCAGAACGGGTTGCCAGTGCGGGCCAGCAGTTCCTCGTTGGGTTTCACTGAGGTGATGGCCATCCAGTAGAACGGGAACAGCAGCACGAAGACAAAAATGCCCAGCGGGATGTACACCGTGACCCAACGGCGCGGCAGCGACTGCAGGTAGTCCATGCCCTGGCTGTCGCTGGATTTGCCGCTGGCGGCGGGTGTGTTGGCGCCTGCTGCCTCGTCGTCCAGGCTGGCGCTGCGAACGGCGTTCGGGCTGGCTGCGGAAGCGGAGGTGGGTGGGGTGCTCATGGGTTCACTTGTCTCCGCCTTGCTGCCAGGCGCGGCGTTGCAGGCCGAAGTAGCTGAACAGCACCGCCGCCAGCAGGAAGGGCACCATCAGCGTGGCCAGCGCCGCGCCTTCACCGAGGGCCCCGCCCGAGATGGCGCGCTGGAAGCTCAAGGTGGCCATCAGGTGGGTGGCGTTCAGCGGGCCACCGCGCGTCAGCACATAGATCAACTGGAAGTCGGTGAAGGTGAACAGCACCGAGAACGTCATCACCACCGCGATGATGGGCGTCAGCAACGGCAGCGTCACATGGCGGAACTGCTGCCAGGGCGTGGCACCGTCAATGGCGCTGGCCTCGTAATAGGAGGGCGAGATGGTCTGCAGCCCCGCCAACAGCGAAATGGCCACAAACGGCACGCCGCGCCACACATTGGCGGCGATGGTGGAGATGCGGGCGTTCCACGGGTCGCCCAGGAAGTCGATGTACTTGTCTATCCAGCCCAGCTTCACCAAGCCCCAACTGATGATGGAGAACTGCGAATCAAAAATCCACCAGAAGGCGATGGCCGACAGCGCCGTGGGCACGATGAAGGGCAGCAGCACCACCGCACGGAAGAAGCTCTTGAACGGCATGTTCTTGTTCAGGATGATGGCCAGCCACAGCCCCAGCACGAACTTGATGATGCTGGCCACCGTGGTGTAGAACAGCGTGTTGAACAAGGCCAACCGCGTCACGCTGTCGCCTACCAGGAACTGGAAGTTGTCCAGCCCTACCCACTGGCCGACGCGGCCTATCTTGGCGTCGGTGAAGCCCAGCCAGGTGCCCAGGCCCAGCGGGTACGTGAGGAACAGCAGCAACAGCACCGAGGCGGGCAGCATGAAAGCCCAGCCCAGCGCGTTGCGGCTGTTGAGTAACCGTTGCAGCATGGGTGGAGGCTTTGGCTTTCGCTCGGTGCGGGGTTGTCGGGCAGGGTCTCAGGTCTGGCGTCAGACCTTGTAGTAGCGCTCGGCGCGCTTTTGGGCCCGCTCCATCGCTTCCTTGGGGGTCTTGGAGCCGCTGATGGCCTCGGCCACCATGTTGACGACGATGAAGTCCGCCCCGGCGCCAGCCGACGCATAGCCCAGCTTGCCAGCGTAGCCGGCCGGCCGCATGTTCTTCACGGCGTCGCGGTAAGGCGTGTTCTTGGGGTCGGCCGTCCACACGGCGGTCTTCTCATAGGCCCGCAGCGGCTGGGCGATGTAGCCGCCGGCACCGGTCAGCCAGGGGTCAAACTGCTCCTGCTCCATCATGAAGCGCAGGAACTCTTTCGCCGCTTGCGGGTACTTGGTGTACTTCATGATCATCTGGTTGAAGAACAGGTGCGATTCGGTGGCCGTGCCCACCGGCCCCACCGGGAAGGACGCATGCTGGATGTCGGCAGCGATGTCCTTCAGCTTCTGGTCGGGCGAGTTCTTGGCGGCGTAGTAGATCGAGATGCCGTTGTTGGTGACGCTGATCTGGCCGTCCAGGAAGGCCTTGTTGTTGTTCGGGTCCAGCCACGACAGCGTGCCGGGGATGAAGGTGGCGTACAGCTCCTTGCCATACTCCAGCGCCTTTTGCGTCTCGGGGCTGTCGATCACCACTTTGTTGTTCTTGTCCACCAGCATGCCGCCGTGGGACCAGACCAGCCAGTTGCACCACAGGCCGTCACCGGTGGCGTTGCCCAGCGCGAAGCCCACCGGCGTGTTCTTCTCCTTCAGCGCCCGGCACAGCGCCAGGAAGCCGGCCGTGTCCTTGGGGAAGGCGTCAAAGCCGGCGGCCTTGACCTGGCTTTGCCGGTACACCATATAGGAGCCGGCGGCGCCCAGGCCCAGGCCCAGCCACTTCTTGCCGTCCGGGCGCAAGTAAGCTTCCACCGACGGGTACCAGCCGCCGTACTTCTTGCCCAGGTACTCGGCCAGATCGGTCACGTCCAGCAGTTTTTCGGGGTAGAGGTTGGCGTCGTCGTTGGTGGACAGGATGATGTCCGGCCCGGCACCGGTGTTGGCGGCCACGGCGGCCTTGGGACGCACGTCTTCCCAGCCTTCGTTGTCCACCCGCACCTCGATGCCGGTCTTCTCGGTGAACTTCTTCACGTTGACCATGTAGGCGTCGATGTCGCCTTGCACGAAACGGCTCCAGCGCAGCACGCGCAGCTTGGCGCCCTTCTCGGGTTTGAAGGCAATGGTTTGTGCCGAGGCGGGCAGCGCCAGCAGCGAGCCACCCACACCGAGCGTGGTGGCGGCCGCGGCAGCGCCGGCCGATGTTTCCAGGAACTTGCGGCGATTGAAGTCACTCATGGCGTATCTCCTCTGTGTAATTGGTAGATCAACTGGCTAAGCAAACGAACGCGGACTGACCAAGGGAAGACAAAATTCAGGCTGCTAAAAGCTGGCCGCTGCCGGCATCGAACAAATGGGCGCGCTGCAGATCGGGCTGCAGCCGTATGGTGCTGCCTGGCGCGAAGCTGTGGCGCTCGCGAAACACGGCAGACAAATCCACGCCGTGGTGACGGCAAGCCACGAAGGTGTCCATGCCGGTGGGCTCCAGCACCACCACGTCGGCCGGAATGCCGCCGCTGTCGGCCAGCGTCAGGTGCTCGGGCCGGGTGCCATAGACGACAGGCTGGCCGTCCTGGCCACCGGCGTTGCGCGGCGCTGCCAGCAGCGTGCCGTCTTTCAATTCAACCTGTGCACCATCGGCCGTGCGCTTGAGCGTGCCGGGCAGGAAGTTCATCGCCGGAGAGCCAATGAAGCCGGCGACGAACTGGTTGGCCGGGTGGTCATACAGCTCCAGCGGGCTGCCGGTCTGCTCGATGCGGCCGTCGCGCATCACCACGATCTTGTCGCCCATGGTCATGGCTTCGATCTGGTCGTGGGTGACGTAGATGCTGGTGGTCTTGAGCCGCTGGTGCAGCTCCTTGATCTCGCTGCGCATGGCCACGCGCAGCTTGGCATCCAGGTTGGACAGCGGCTCGTCGAACAGGAACACCTGCGGGTCGCGCACGATGGCGCGGCCCATGGCCACGCGCTGGCGCTGGCCGCCTGAGAGCTGGCGCGGGTAGCGGTCGAGCAGGGCGCCCAAGGCCAGGATGTCGGCGGCGCGCGCCACCTTGCTCTCGATCGTGGGCTTGTCCGCCTTGGCCAGCATCAGCGAGAAGGCCATGTTTTGCCGCACGGTCATGTGCGGGTACAGCGCGTAGTTCTGGAACACCATCGCGATGTCGCGTTCCTTGGGCTGCAGGTTGTTGACCAGGCGTTCGCCGATGCGGATCTCGCCGCCGTTGATCTCTTCCAGCCCGGCGATCATGCGCAAGAGCGTGGACTTGCCACAACCCGAAGGCCCCACCAGCACGGTGAAGGAGCCGTCGGCAATGTCGATGTCCACCCCATGCAGGATGGGCACATCGCCGAAGCGCTTGCTGACGGCGGATATCGTGACGCTTGCCATTTGTTGCTCTACCGCTTCCTACTCAAAACACGAAGTTGGACCCGCAAAACACAAGGCAGCCTCATGGCTGTCCGCGCCACTGTAACCGCTACCATCGGGTCGGTACTAGGCGGTAACCCGGTGATTAGGGAAAACACTATCCGCGCTTCCGAACTCAGCCAATCCCGTTCTGGCTGAGCTGTCGAAGCCCTTGCGTTTCAGCTGGCGCCGCACGTCGGGCCAGTGCGGCGAAGCTTGGAAGCTAGTTCGACCATCCGCCATCAATCACCTGCGCCGTGCCGGTGGTGAAGCTGGACTCGTCGCTGGCCAGGTACACCGCCAGCGCGGCGATCTCATCCACCGTACCCAGGCGACCCATGGGTTGGCGGGAAATGAAGCTGGCTTCGGCCTGCGCCAGTGTCTGTCCAGTGCTCTTGGCCAGGGCGGCGATGCGGTCACGCAGCGAGGGCGATTCCACCGTGCCGGGGCAGATGGCGTTGCAACGTATGCCCTTGGTGATGAAATCGGCCGCCACTGCCTTGGTCAGGCCAATGACGGCCGCCTTGGTGGTGCCGTAGACGAAGCGATTCGGCGCGCCCTTGATGCTTCCGGCGACCGACGCCACGTTGATGATGGAGCCGCCCCCGCTGGCCAGCATGCCAGGCAGAAACGCCTTGATGGTGCGGAACTGCGATCGCACGTTCAGGCTGAAGGCGAATTCCCATTCCTCCTCGGTGCAATCCAGCACCGTGCCGGCGTGTACGAAGCCGGCGCCATTGAACAGCACATTGACCTTGCCCGCAGCCTGCGCGGCGGCTTGCACGGCGGCAGCGTTGGTGACGTCCAGCAGTTGCGTGGTGCAGCCGCATTCTTCCTTCAGCGCGGCCAGCGTCTGTGCATTGACGTCGGTGGCGGTCACCGTGGCGCCTTCGCGCACGAAGGCGAGGGCGACGGCGCGGCCAATGCCCTGGCCGGCAGCGGTGACGAAGGCGGTCTTGCCGGCAAGGCGTGCGGACATGGCTTGGCTCCCTGGAAGTATGAAAAAAAACGGCTCAACCGCGCCCGACGAAGGGCATCTTGGTCGCCATCACCGTCATGAACAGCACGTTGGCGCTCAACGGCAGGCGCGCCATGGCCATGAAGGTGTCGGTGACGGCGGCCAGGTCCATGCGCGGCTCGGGCTTGATGCTGCCGTCGGCCTGCGGCACGCCCTTGACCATCTTCTCGGTCATGTCGCTGGCGACGTTGCCGATGTCGATCTGGCCCACCGCAATGTCGAACGGCCGGCCGTCCAGCGCGGCGGTCTTGGTCAGGCCGGTGACGGCGTGCTTGGTGGCGGTGTAGGCAATCGAGCCGGGGCGCGGCGCGTGCGCCGAGATGGAGCCGTTGTTGATGATGCGTCCACCTTGGGGGCTTTGCTCGCGCATCAGTTTGAAGGCGCCGGCCAGGCAGTAGAAGGCGCCGTTCAGGTTGGTGTCCACCGCGCGGCGCCAGGCCTCGCCGTCAAACTCATCGGGCGTCTTGGGTGGCAGCGAGATGCCGGCGTTGTTGAACAGCAGGTCCAGGCGGCCATGGCGCTGGCGCACTTCGTCAAACAGCGCTTTCACCGAGGCCTCGTTGCCGACGTCGCAAGCCACCGCGTGGCCACGGCCGGCGTGTTCGCCGCTGGCGGCGATAGCCGCTTGCAATGCATCGATGCGCCTGCCGGTGAACACCACGTGCCAGCCATCGCGCAGCAGTGCGTGGGCGCAGCCCTGGCCTATGCCGCTGCCAGCGCCGGTGACGAGGGCGATCTTCGGGGAGGTCATGCTCTACAGTCCTTGCTCAGTGGTTGCCCTTGGGCAGATATCAATGGTTGTCCTTCGGTACAAAGGCCCCACGCTGCCCGCGCAGGAAGTCCAGGTCGGCCCCCTCGTCGGCCTGCAGCACGGTGTCGATGTACAGCTTCCAGTAGCCGCTGGTCAATGCCGGCGGCGGCGCCTTCCATTGGCTCAGGCGCTGCGCCATTTCGGCGTCGTCAATGTGCAGGTGCAGCTTGCGGTTGGGCACGTCCAGTGTGATGGTGTCGCCGTTCCTCACCACCGCCAGCGGGCCCCCGGCGGCGGCCTCGGGCGTGGTGTGCAGCACCACGGTGCCATAGGCGGTGCCGCTCATGCGGGCGTCACTGATGCGCACCATGTCGGTGATGCCCTTGCGCAGCACCTTGGGCGGCAGCGGCATGTTGCCCACCTCGGCCATGCCAGGGTAGCCCTTGGGGCCGCAGTTCTTCAGCACCAGGATGCAGTGCTCGTCCACGTCCAGCGCCTCGTCATCGATGCGCTTGTGGAAATCGTCGCTGTCTTCGAACACCACGGCGCGGCCGGTGTGCACCATCAGCGCCGGCGTGGCCGCGCTGGGCTTGATGACGGCGCCGCGCGGCGCCAGGTTGCCGCGCAGGATGGCAATGCCGGCTTTGGCCTTGAAAGGCGCGGCCTCGGTCTTGATGACCTCGGGGTTGTGGTTCTGCGCGTCGGCAATGTTCTCACCCACGGTCTTGCCGTTGGCGGTGACGATGTTCAGGTGCAGGTGGCGCGAGATTTCCTTCATCACCACCGGCAGGCCGCCGGCATAGCAGAAGTCTTCCATCAGGTACTGGCCCGAGGGCTTCAGGTTCAGCAGGCAGGGCAGTTCGCTGCCCAGGCGCTCGAAGTCGTCTATCGTCAGCGGCACGCCCAGGCGCCCGGCAATGGCGATCAGGTGGATCACGGCATTGGTGCTGCCGCCAATCGCGGCCAGCGTGCGGATGGCGTTCTCGAACGCCTCGCGCGTCAGAACGTCGCCGATTTTCTGGTCTTCGTGCACCATGTCCACAATACGCCGGCCAGCGTTGCGGGCAATCACATTGCGCCGGCCGTCCACCGCCGGGTAGGCGGCGTTGCCCGGCAGGCCAATGCCCAGGGCTTCCACCATGCTGGCCATGGTGCTGGCCGTGCCCATGGTCATGCAGTGGCCGTGGCTGCGGTGCATGCAGCTTTCGGCTTCAAAAAAATCAGCCAGCTTCAGCGTGCCGGCACGTACCTGCTCACCCATGCTCCACACGTTGGTGCCCGAGCCCAGCTCCTGGCCGCGCCACTTGCCGTTCAGCATCGGGCCGCCGCTGACGCCAATGGTGGGCAGGTTCACACTGCTGGCGCCCATCAACAGGCTGGGCGTGGTCTTGTCGCAGCCCATCAGCAGCACCACGCCGTCCACCGGGTTGCCGCGAATGCTTTCTTCCACGTCCATGCTGGCCAGGTTGCGGTACAGCATGGCGGTGGGGCGCAACAGCGTCTCGCCCAGCGACATCACGGGGAATTCCAGCGGGAAGCCACCGGCTTCGTAGACGCCGATCTTCACCTGCTCGGCCAGCGTGCGGAAGTGGCTGTTGCAGGGTGTCAGCTCGCTGAAGGTGTTGCAGATGCCGATGACGGGGCGGCCGTCGAACTGGTCGTGCGGCACGCCCTTGCCCTTGACCCAGCTGCGGTAGTTGAAGCCATCGCGGTCCTGACGGCCAAACCATTGCTGGCTGCGCAGCTCGTGCGGCTGCTTTTTCTTCGGAGCAGAACTCATGTCGTGTGCTTCCTCATGTGTGTGCGGCAGGACGCTGACGGTCCTTCACCGTTGTCTCACCCCTATACTACTATGACAAGCACAACGAGGAGATGCCGCGCTCCCGGCGCGGTTCACACAGCGCATGAACATCCTGATCACTGGTGGGGGTGGCTTTCTCGGCGCGCGCCTGGCGCGCACGCTGCTGGCCCAAGGGCAACTCGATGGCCGGGCCATCAGCGGCATGGCACTGGCCGACCAGGTGGCGCCGCCCCCCGACCTGGCCGCCGACCAGCGCGTGCAGGCCTGGGTGGGCCCGTTGCTCAGCCAGGTGGATCAACTGAATGCGCAGCGCTTCGATGCCGTGTTCCATCTTGCCTCCGCCGTCTCCGGCGAGTGCGAGGCCGACTTCGAGCTGGGCCTGCGCTCCAACCTGGACAGCACGCGTGCGCTGCTGGATGCACTGCGCGGCCACGCACAGCGCGGCGCGGTGCCCACGCGGCTGGTGTTCTCCAGCTCGGTGGCGGTGTTCGGGCCGGACCCGGCCGTGCCCATGCCCACCACCGTGGCCGACGACACCCCCACCACGCCGCAAACCAGCTACGGCACCCACAAGCTGGTGTGCGAGCACCTGCTGGCCGACTACACCCGCAAAGGCTATGTCGATGGTCGCGCGGCGCGGTTGATGACGGTCACCGTGCGGCCGGGCCGGCCCAATGGCGCGGCCAGTTCGTTTTTCAGCGGCATCATCCGCGAGCCCTTGGCCGGGGTGGAAGCGGTGTGCCCGGTGGACGCCAGCGTGTCGCACCCGGTGTCCTCACCGCAGCGCACCGTGCAGGGGCTGATCACGGTGTTTGAGGCCACGCGCGAGGCCTTCAACGGCCGCACCGCCTTGAACCTGCCGGCGCTCAACGTCACCGTGGCGCAGATGCTGGCCGCGCTGGAGGAAGTGGCGGGGTCGCAGGTGCGTGCGCGGGTGCGCTTCGAGCACGACGCGCGCATCGCCGGCATCGTGGCCAACTGGCCCAAGGGTGCCTCGGCCAAGCGCGCCGCTGCCTTGGGCCTGCTGCCCGAGAACAGCTTTGCCGACATCATCCGCCAGTACATCGCGGATTGCCAAGCCACCAACCCCGACGCACTCAAAGGATTGAACGCATGAACCAGATCGACCTGAACGGCCGCGCCATCGTGGTCACCGGCGGTGCGCAGGGCATAGGCCTGGCGATCTCGCAGCGCCTGCTGCGCTCGGGCGCCAGCGTGGCGCTGTGGGACATCGACGACAAGCAGCTCGCTGCCGCCGCAGACCAGCTGGGTGCTTTGGGCAAGGTCAGCACGCACCGCGTGGAGCTGACCGATGACGGCGCCGTGGCCGCCGCCTGCGCGCAGACGGTGGCCCAGCAGGGCAAGATCGATGGCCTGGTGAACAACGCCGGCATCACCGGGGGGAACGCCACCACCTGGGAGTTGGATCCGGCCATGTGGCGCCGCACGATAGAGGTGAACCTGATCGCCCCCTACCTGTGCTGCCGCGCCGTGGTGCCGCACATGCTGTCGCGCGGCTCGGGGCGCATCGTCAACATCGCCTCGGTGGCCGGCAAGGAGGGCAACCCCAACGCCTCGCACTACAGCGCCAGCAAGGCCGGGGTGATTGCGCTGACCAAGTCGCTGGCCAAGGAAGTGGCGACCAAGGGCATTCTGGTCAACGCGGTGGCGCCCGCCGTGGCCAAGACCGCCATGTTCGCGCAGATGACGCAACAGCACATCGACTACATGCTGGGCAAGATCCCCATGGGCCGTTTCGTCGAGGTGGAAGAGATCGCCGCCATGGTGGCATGGCTGTGCAGCGACGACTGCTCGTTCAGCACCGGCGCGGTGTTCGACATCACCGGCGGACGCTCCACTTACTGAGCGCCATTTCAGGTCTCGCCCCTACCGCGGGTCGGTGGCATTGCGCGCGAAGCGGGTTTCGTTGGCCGCCGGGCCGCTGTGCGTGGTCTCGGCCCGGTGCTGTTGCAAGAAGGCGGCAAAGGCGGCTGCCGGCAGCGGCTTGCTGAACAGGTAACCCTGCAGCTGGTGGCAGCCGCGCAAGTGCAGGAATTCGGCCTGCGCCACGGTCTCCACCCCTTCGGCCACCAGGTGCAGCTTCAGTGCCTTGCCCATCTGGATGATGGCCTCGGTCAGGCCGCGGTCTTCGCTGTCGTTGGTCAGGTCATGGATGAAGCTGCGGTCTATCTTCAGCGTGTCGATGGGAAAGTGCTTCAGCGTGGACAGCGACGAATACCCGGTGCCGAAATCGTCCACCGCGATGCTGATGCCCAGGGCTTTCAACGCCAGCAGCAGCTTGCGGGCGTTGTCGGCGTCATGCACGATCACGCTTTCGGTGATCTCCAGCTCCAGCCAGCGGCCTTCCATGCCGGTGTCGTGCAGCACGGCGACGATGTCGGACAGCAGGTTCTCGTCCTGGAATTGACGCGGCGACAGGTTCACCGCCACCACCAGGTCCTTCAGACCCAGCAAGCGCCAAGCCTTGGTCTGCAGGCAGGCCTGGCGCAGTACCCACTGGCCTATCGGCACGATCAGCCCGGTTTCCTCGGCCACCGGGATGAAGTGTGCCGGGCTCACCAGGCCCAACTCGGGGTGCTGCCAGCGCAGCAGTGCTTCCATGCCGGTGATGCGGCCGGTGCGGCAGTCCAGCTTGGGTTGGTAGTGCAACTGCAACTCGTCCCGCTCCAGCGCGCCGCGCAGGCTGTTTTCCAGCGCCAGGCGCTCCAGCGTATTGGCGTCGCGCTCGGGTGAATAAAAGGCGAAGCCGTCGCGACCGGATTCCTTCACCTGGTACATGGCGATGTCGGCATGCTTCATCAGCGTCTGTTCGTCTTCGCCGTCGCGCGCGAAGCAGCTCACGCCCACGCTGGCGGTCACGCGCAACTCCTGGCCCTGCATGTGCATGGGCGCGGCAATCGCCGCCAGCACCTTGCGGGCCACCGTCTGCGCGTGGCGGTCGTGCTTCAGCCGCGGCACCAGCACCACGAATTCGTCGCCGCCGAGGCGGGCAATGGTGTCGCTGTCACGCAGCGCGCGGCGCAGCCGCTCGGCCACCTCCACCAGCAAGGCGTCGCCGGCGGCGTGGCCCAGGGTGTCGTTGATCTGCTTGAAGCGGTCCAGGTCGATGAAGAACAGGCCGAACTGTTCCTGGTAGCGCTCGGCGTTGGCGATGGCGCGGCTCAGCACCAGGCTGAATTGCGCCCGGTTGGGCAGGCCGGTGAGGTTGTCGTTGTAGGCCAGGTACTCGATGCGTTTGGCCGCCTCTATCTGCTGCGCCATGCCGTCTTCCAACCGGGCATTGGTCTGGGCCAGCTCGGCATTGCGGTCCTCCAGCGCGGCGCGGCCCTGGCGCAGTTGCCAGCCCATCTCATTGAAGGCCAGGGTCAGGCGGCCCAGTTCGTCGTGCGATTCCACAGGCAGGTCGACGTCGTAGTTGCCGTCAGCGATGCCGGTGGCCGCCTGTTCCAGCCGCGCCAGCGGATGCACCAGTGCGCGCGTCACGCGCAAGCCCAGCAGCCAGCCCAGGCCCACCAGCACCAGAGCGGCCGCGCCTATCAGCAGCGCCGCGTGCCGGGCTTCGGCCATCAGCGTGCCATAGACCTGGGTGTATTCGAACACCACCGCGCCGGCGCCAGCCGGGTTGGCGGAAGCGCTCAGCGGCACCACCACCTGGCGGGCGTCACCGGAATCGGTGATGTCAGGGCCAATGAAAGCACGCGGTTGCCCGCTGCGCATGGCCTCCAGAATGTGTTCGCTATGGTAGACCGTGCCCACCGCACGCGGGTTGGTGGAGGCCGTGACCACGCCGTGGCGGTTGACCACGAACAGATCGCGGTCGAACAGCTTGCCCACCCCAGCCACGTGGTCCTGCACGCCGGCCATGTCCACTTGCTGGCGCCGCTCGAAACCGGCTGCCACCTCGGCGGCCACGTGCTCGGCCTCCAGCACCGCCGCACGCTGGGCGGCGTCGAACAACAGGCCCACGGCCGCCGCCGCCACCAACACCAGGCTGGCCACCAGCAGCAGGAAGGCGCCAAGCAGCTTCCAGCGGATGCTGGCCTGACGCAATGGGAAGGTGGACGTCTGCATGGTGGTCTGCGGTTTTCGAGGGGGTGTGAGGGGCAAAAATGATGTGCCGGGAGTATCGGGCCGCAGCGGGCGCAAACTGTTGCCGGACTGTGTACGCCCGCAGGCTCCCCCTCCGCCGGGCGGCGGGCTCCGTTGGCGCGAAGCGGGCTTTCTGGCCGGTTAACCGGTCTTTTTTCATGCCCAATCTTGTGCCTGCTGTGCGATGATGGGGACGATGTGCCGCCTTCAGTGGCACCAGGAACCCCTGCGCGTGAACCCGACCAGTTACCCGCTGCTGATCGATCTGGCTGTCAACCTGACGGTGGGTTGGGCGCTGCTGTGGCTGTGGCGGCGCAACCCGGTGCACGGTTTTGCGCGCTCCATGGGCTGGGCGCTGTTGTGGGTGCTGCCGCTGATGGCTGCACCGCTGGTCTATGCGGTGGTGGAATTGACGCTGGGGCGTGCCGCACCGGCCGTGCTGCTGTTGTCCGGTGCCGGGTATGGCTGGCTGGTGTTGACCGGGCTGGCGCGCTTGGCCGGTCGCGTGCCGGCCCTGTCGACGCGGGCGCTGTGGCTGGCCCTGGTGGGTGGTGCCAGCCTGCTGCTGGCGCACCGGTTTGAGGCCATGGCGGCGCCAGCGGCGTTGGCCGGGTTGAACCTGGGACTGGGCGTGGCGGCGTTGCTGTGGCCCATGGGCACACGGGCCGGTGGCCGGGGCGTGCTGGCGCTGCTGCTGGGCGCCTTGGGTGCCGCGCAGTTGGCGGTGCTGGCGTCGGGCGACGACATGCTGCCGCTGCAGGCCGGCTTGTCCATCCTGCTGCACGTCAGCCTGTGTCTGGTGCTGGTGTATCGCGCGTTGGAGCGCGAGACGTTGGACGTCAAAGAAGGCCTGCACCGGTTGGAGCAACTGACCGACGGTTCGCGCCAGGCCATCCTGATCCTCAGCCCCAGGCGCGTGCTCTATGCCAATCCGGCGGCGCTGACGCTGCTGCGCGTGCATTCGGCCCAGCAGGTGGCGCCTGACGCATTGGTCGATTTCTTCACTGCCGGCATTGCCCAGTCGCAGCGTGAAGCCCTGCAGCAAGTGCTGCTGGGCCACCAGGACGAGGCCAACCTGGTGGTGGACAGCCTGCAACAGGACGGCAGCATGGTGCGGCTGCACCTGCACGCTTTTCGCACCGACTGGGAAGGCAGCATGGCCACACAGTTGCTGGTCAGCCACGAGGCACCTGCGCCGGTGGTGCAAGATTCGCAGCAAACCCAGCCACTGCTGTTGCCGGTGCTGGCCCAGGCCATCTCCAGCCGCGACCATCTGCTGCGCAGGCTGCTGGCGCGCTGCGAAGACATGGAACAGTTCAACTCCTTCGTGCTGATCCTGCTGGAGGTGGACAGCAGCAAGTTTCTGGCTGACGCCAGCGGCTCGGCCAGCGGCGAAGAGCTGATGCAATCGTTGGCGCGCGCGCTGATGCAAGGCGGCCAGCGCGGCCACGAGTTGATGCGCGTGGGTGAGGACGAATTCGCGCTGCTGTCGGCGCCGGGCGACGCTGTGCGCTCGGCTGCTTCATTTGCCGCCGGTGTGCGCCGCACGCTGAACAAACCCATCGCGGTGGGTGCGCGCCAGTACATGCTGGACGTGTCGCTGGGCATCGCGCTGTACCCGCACAGCGCGGCTGACGCCCACACGCTGCTGGACTCTGCGGCCTCGGCGCTGCACGTGGCCAAGCGCACGCCGGGGTTGTCCTATTTCTTTGCCGAGGGGCGTATGCCGGCGGTGCCGCTGGACTTGCTGGAGCAGGAGCGCCATATGCGCGCCGCCATCCACAACGGCGAGTTCCACCTGGTCTACCAGCCCAAGGTGGATGCGCGCAGCGCTCGCCTGATGGGCTTTGAGGCGCTGGCGCGCTGGAGCCGGCCGGACCATGGCGCCGCCGGTCCGGCAGAGTTCATCGTCACCGCCGAGCAGACCGGCTTGATAGGCGCTTTAGGCAACCACCTGCTGAATGAGGCCTGCCTGCAAATGGCTTTCTGGGAAGCCGAGCTGCACAAGTGCGTGCCGGTGTCGGTCAATGTGTCGGCCTGGCAATTGCTGGACACCGGTTTTCCGCAACTGGTGGAGCGCATGCTGGCCAACGCCGGTGTGCCCCCGCACCTGCTGACGCTGGAGATCGCCGAAAGCTCGGCGCTGGGCAACCTGGCGCAAACCGGCAAGCAGATCCAGCGGCTGCGCGAGCTGGGCGTGGGCGTCACGGTCGACGATTTCGGCAACAGCGTGCCGTTCGAGACCTTTGAGACCGCATTGCCGCTGCGCTCGGTGAAGATTGACCATGCGCTGGTGGAAGACCTGCCCGCAGCACCTGCCGTGGCCGCCGTGCGCGCCATCTGCGAATGGGCACGCGGTGCCAGCCTGAAGGTGATTGGCGCCGGCGTCGAAACCCCCGAGCAGGCCGCCAGCGCGCGCGATGCCGGCTGCGACGAACTGCAAGGTTATTACTATGCCCGCCCCTTGAGCCCCATGGACGCCGGGCGCTGGATGCAAAGGGCGTTGCCGCTGCCGGCTTGAGCCTGGTCTGGGCCGCGGCTCAGCGCCTGGATGCTTCAGCGCTTAGTGCTGCCTTCCTTGGCCACAAACTCATCCAGCCGTCGCGCGGCCTGCGCCGCATAGCGCTGGCAGGCGCCGCTGTCCACCAGCCTCAGGTCACCTGTGCCATCCAGCCGCTGCAGCAGCCGGCTGGCGCTGGGGTGAGGCGTCATCAACACATCGCAGGGCAGGGCCGCCACCGTGGCCAGGCTGGTGCGGAAGGCCGCCAGCACGCCGGGGTGGCTGGCCTCGTCGCTGTAGCGGTAGGCGTCGTCGGTGTAGGCGGTGATGCTGTCGGCATACACCATGCGCAGGCATTGGCCCGTGGTGTCGCAGGATGTCCAGCTCCAGCTGGTGCTGCCGGGGGTGTGACCCGGCGTGGCGTGGGCGGTGATGGCGGTGCCGCCCAGCGCCACGGTCTCGCCATCACGCACCCGGCGCACACCTGGTACGGGGGAGAACTTGTCGGCACTGAGGAACTGCGGGTCCGTGCGGTCACCGCCACCACGCTCCAGCGCATCGGCGTCGGCGCCGCGTGCCACCACGGTGGCGCCGCTGGCCTGCTGCAGCTGGGCGATGCCGCCGGCATGGTCGAAATGCGCGTGCCCGTTCAGGATGTAGCGCACATCTTCCACCTTGAAGCCCAGCTGGCGGATGCCGCTCCGCACCTGGGCTGCGCCGTCGCGCGTACCACCGTCCAGCAGCACGTGGCCTGCCGGCGAGGTGACCAGGATGCTGCTCAAGCCGCAACTGCCCACGTACCAGGTGTTGCCGTGGATGCGGCGCGCAGGCGCCGGGTCGGTCCAGCCGTCGCCAGCGCAGCCACTGGAAGCCTCCTGGCCTGTATCGGCCTTGGCTGTTGAAGCCGGTGCCACCAGTGTCGCTGTTGCCGCGGCTGCATTGGCTGGCTGCGCTGCCAGCAACGCCGGCAAGTCTTTCAGGAACGCCGCGCGCAGCGTCAAGCCCAGCCCCTCGTCCTGCTCGCGGCTGCCCAGGGCCATGCGGGCGAACACGATGCGCCGGCCGTCCTTTTCGGCCCAACCCACGAACCAGCCCAGCGGGCGCTGGTGGTCCGGCTTGCCGTGGCGGTCGCGCAGCCAGCCGCTGCCGGTCTTGCCGTGCACCAGCCAGCCGTCGGCTGCGGCAAAGGCCGGTGCAATGGCACGGGTCAGCGCCATCGCGCGCGGCGACACCGGCAGCTCGTCCTTCAGCAACCGGCGCAGGAAGCTGGCCTGCTCATCGGCCGAGACGGCCAGCGAGCTGCCCAGCCAGGCGTGTGTCAGCCCGTCGTCGCTGCGGCCAGGGCCGCCGCGCACATCGCGGTTGCCGTAGCCCAGCCGGGCCACGTAAGCGGCAAAGCGCGGCGCGCCGAGTTGGCGGGTCAACTGCTGCGAGTACCAGACGATGGATTCGCTTTGCCAGTTGCTGGGGTCGGTGGCATGGCGCTGGCGTGCATAGCCGTTGAATTCGGGCTTGTAGTCCCAGCGCGGCGCATGCTCGTCCGTCAGGATGCCGGCGTCATAGCCCATCAGCGCCAGCGGCAGCTTGAAGGTGGAAAACGGGCTCAGGCGCTGGGCGCAGTCGTCACCGCCGTCGCGGCGCAATGCCTGGCCGCTGGTGTGCTCGACCAGCAGCGTGCAACTGCGCACCCAGTTTGGGCCGGCCACAGCGGCGGTGGCGGCTGGCGACAGCGGGCTCAGCAACGCCAGCAGGCTGGCAGCCGCAGCAGCACGCAATTTGGAAAAGACCATGGTTTTCTTTCGGTTGGGCGGATCACGCGCTGCATGGTATCGGGGTGAGTTAGGAACAACAAACGGTAATATCTGCCCCCAAACCCAAGAAAAACTTGGGTTTTCCCTGTTTTCGCAGCCACGCTTTTCGTCCCGCCATTGCCATGCATCTGCCGCTGAACGCCCTGCGCGCCTTCGAGGTGTCCGCCCGCCACCTGAGCTTCACCCGCGCCGCCGAGGAGCTCAACGTCACCCAGACCGCCGTCAGCCAGCAGGTGCGCAACCTCGAGCAGCGTTTGCGGGTGCAACTGTTTCGCCGCCTGCCGCGCGGCCTGGCGCTGACCGATGAGGGACAGGCCTTGCTGCCGGCGCTGGCCGAGTCCTTCGAGCGCATGGCCCAGCTGCTGGACCGCTTTGACGGCGGGCGTGCGCGCGAGGTGCTGACGCTGGGCGTGGTGGCCACTTTCGCGGTGGGATGGCTGCTGCCGCGCCTGCGCGAGTTCCAGCAGGCCCACCCGTTTGTGGATCTGCGCCTGTTCACCCACAACAACCGGCTGGACCTGGCCGGCGAAGGGTTGGACCTGGGCATACGTTTTGGCGATGGTGCCTGGCACGGCACCCAGGCCGATTTGTTGCTGAGCGCACCGCTCACGCCCATGTGCGCGCCGGCACTGGCCGCGCGCCTGCGGGGCCCGGCCGATCTGGCTGCCCAGCCGTTGCTGCGCTCCTACCGCGCCAGTGAATGGGAGCAATGGTTTCAGGCCGCTGGCGTGGCCGGCCCGCCGGCCATGCGCGGGCCGGTGTTCGACACCTCGCTGGCTTCGGCCGAGGCGGCTGCGCAAGGCGCTGGTGTGGCGCTGCTGCCCGCGCGCATGTTCGCGCGCGAGCTGCAGCAGGGCAGGCTGGCGCGGCCGTTCGAGCTGGAGGTCAGCACCGGCAGCTACTGGTTGACGCGGCTGAAATCGCGCCCGCAGACCAGTGCGATGCAGGCCTTTCGCGGCTGGCTGTTGGCGGCCTGTCAGGCCGCGCGCTGAGCACCGTGCACGCTGGATAACGGCGCTGACCGTCACCTGTTAGCACCAGGCCCACCGGGGACATGGCGCGCGCGTTACCATCGCCAGCTTTCACGCCAACCACGTCGTCACCCCATGAGTGTTGAAACCCCATTGGAGCAGCTGGACATGTCCAGCCCCCAATCCAAGCAGGCCGCCTACGCCACCTTGCTGGCACAAGCACGCGCGCTGTTCGAGGGCGAGTCCGATTGGCTGGCCAACCTGTCGCAGTTTTGCGCGCTGGTCTACAACGCGGTGCCGCAGTTGAACTGGGCCGGCTTCTACCTGGTGGTGGCGGCCCCGCAGGAGCAACTGGTGCTGGGGCCGTTCCAGGGCAAGGTGGCCTGCGTGCGCATTGCATTCAGCCAGGGTGTGTGCGGCGCCTGTGCGCGCACGCGCTCGGTGCAACTGGTGCCCGACGTGCATGCCTTCCCCGGCCATATCGCCTGCGATTCAGCCTCCAACTCCGAGTTGGTGCTGCCGGTGCTGGTCGATGGCCGTCTGCGCGCCGTGTTCGACCTCGACAGCCCACAACTGGGGCGCTTCGATGTCGACGATGCCCAAGGCCTGGCGGCCATGCTGGACGCGCTGTTGGGCGCCACCCGCTGGCCCGGCTGATCCTCGATCAGGCCGGGCATTGCGCTGCCCTTGTAGGAAGCCAGGCAGGCTGGCGGTCAGACAAAAAGACAAGATGCGTATCGCCCGTGCGATAGTCGTAACAAGCTGTGAACCGCGCGTGCGCGCCGCACATTGCCACGCTATGCTGGCCTCCAGAACAGGAGGAAATCCACCATGGCTGTCACACCCAACCCCTCTCGCGCGGTAGCGTCTGCCCATGCTGGTTCCCATACCGGCGCGCAAACTGGCTCAAGCGCCGGTTTCGTGCTGGTGGTCCTGGCTACCCTGCTCGCAGCCCTGGGCGTGATGCAGCTGGAAGTGCATGGCGCGCCTTGGCCGGCACCGCAGCAGCAAACCGGCAATGCGCATTCGGTGCTGGACATGCGCCAGGCCCGGGTGCTGCGCCAGGACGCCAGCAGCGATGCCGTGTTGACCGCTCCTGGCATGACGGACCCGCGTGCCGCTTTGCGCCGAGTTGGCAACGAAGCGGGCAAGTGACACGCTAACGTTGGCGACACGGGTCGCTTCAATCCATGTCCCGGGGCCGCGTTGCGGCCCTTTTCTTTTGTTCACCGGGTTCAGCAGCTTGGCAATGGGTAAGGCCTGGCGGTTGCGTTGTTGACAATCAGTAAGTCATGGCTTACAGTAAGTCATGGCTTACGAAATTGCGCTGACCGCCTTGGCCGATGCCACCCGGCGCGCCGTGTTCGAGCGGCTGCGTGGCGGGCCGCTGGCGGTGGGTGACATTGCCGCCGGGCTGCCGGTCAGCCGACCGGCGGTGTCGCAGCACCTGAAGGTGCTGAAACAGGCCGGCCTGGTGCGCGACCAGGCCCAGGGCACGCGCCGGCTCTACCGGGTGGACGAGAACGGCCTGGGCCAACTGCGCGCCTGGCTGGAGGGCTTCTGGGACCAGTCCTTGCAAGCCTTCCAGGCCGAACTGGAGCGCGGCGCCCACAACGACATCCAGCACAGCCCCACCGCGGCGGCGCCGCCGCGCAAGCCCGGGGCCGCGTCGCGCGTCCGCCCGGCGCCGCCTTCAACCTCACAACCTCGCACAAGGAGATCAAGCGCATGAACAGCACCGTTGCAACTGCCTATGTGGAGCCCGTGGTCAAGACCCTGCGCGTGCGCGCTTCGCCCGCGCGCGCCTTTGAGGTGTTCACCGCCGACATGGGCCGCTGGTGGATGCGCTCGCATTCCATCAACCCCAGTGGCAGCCCGCAGGCCGACGTGGTGATCGAGCCCAGAGCCGGCGGCCGATGGTACGAGCGCGGCGAAGATGGCAGCGAATGCGACTGGGGCCGCGTGGTCAGCTGGGAGCCGCCAGCGCGCATGGTGTTGGCCTGGCAGATCAGCGCGCAATGGCAGTTTGACCCCGAGTTGTACACCGAGGTGGAGGTGCGCTTTCGCGCGCTCGATGCCGAGCACACCGAGGTGACGCTGGAGCACCGCTTGCTGGAGAACTACGGCGAGGCTGCCGCCGGCTTGCGCCAGGGCGTGGATTCTCCCAACGGCTGGGGCGCGCTGCTGGCCGAGTTCGCCAAGGTGGTGCAGGCTTGAGGCGATGGCCGGAGGGTTCGGGGTTGCTAGGAAATTGGCGCCGTGCTGCTGCGGATGCCAGCACAGAAATGAGTAGAAGAGTGTAGGAAAAGCGTCACATTCGCTGTTTGTTGGCGGCTGGAGCGGCGTACCGTTCCGGTATACTTTTTCTCACCTGGGCGGGCTGCTTGCAGCCCAGGTAATGTTCTCGCCTGCATTCCTCTTCGGCCCAGGCCTTTCCGTGACGCACATTTGGCCGCTTCTCCTGTTCGATGGTCTCGCATCCTGGCGCTGGCGCTGAGCGCTGGCCTGGCCCTTGTGGCAATGGCTGGCGGTGTGCCGCCCGCAGGGCAGCGCTGGGCGCAACTGGCCGACACGGTGTTCCAGAATTTCGACCTGGAAAGCGGCCTGCCCAGCCCCGCCGTGCTGTCTCTGGCCATGGATGGCGACGGTTTCCTGTGGGCTGGCACCGAGGACGGCCTGGCCCGCTGGGACGGCTACCGCTTCCGTTCCTACCGTTCAGACCCCGTCGACCCGCATGCGTTGCCAGACAACAGCGTCTTCAAGCTGCACACCGACCCGCGCGGCCGCCTGTGGATAGGCACCAGTGGCGGCGGGCTGGCCCGCTATGACCGCGAGCACGACAATTTCATCCTCTACAGCGCCGGCCCCAAGGGCTTGAGCAGCATGGCCGTGCCAGCGATTGCCGACGACGGCCGCGGTGGCCTGTGGGTGGGCACCGGCAAAGGCCTGGACCACCTGAACCCCGACAGTGGCGAGATCACCCACGAAACCCTGCCCGCCACCATCAACAGCAGCACGCCCCACACCGTCAATGCGGTGCTGCGCGATCGCCAGGGCGTCTTGTGGCTGGGTACCGCCGAAGGCCTGCTGCGCCGAACGCCGGCCGCCTCGCAGTTCAGCGCCGTGCCGTTGCCGGTGGCCAAAAGCGGCGTGGTGGCGGTGTTCGCGCTGTTCGAAGACAGTGCCGGGCGCATCTGGGTGGGAACCCGAAACGATGGCGCTTTCTTCCTTGGTGACGCGGGAGCCGGCGCGGCGGTGGCGGTGCGCGCCAGTGATGCGTCCGGCGCCGACCTGGGTGTGGAGTGGGTGCAAGCCTTTGCCGAGGCCCTGCCCGGGCAGGTGTGGATAGGCACCAATGCCCACGGCATTGCCACTGTCGATGCCAGCAGTGGCCAGGCGCGCTGGGTGCGCCATTCGGCCAGCCGGCCCAGCAGCCTGGCGCACGACACCGTGCATGCGCTGCTGCGCGACCGCGCCGGCCTGATGTGGGTGGGGGGTGTGGGCGGACTGGGTCGTACCGACCCCGGCCAAGGCGCCATCCTCAGCATCTTCGGCGCATCGGGCCGCGCGCGTGGCCTTACCGACAAGGACGTGCATGCCGTGCACACCACGGCCGATGGCCACGTCTGGCTGGGCCTGGTGGCCAACGGCGTGGACGTGCTGGACCCCCATGGCCAACGGCTGACCGAGCTGCGACCGGATGCGGCCCGGCCGCAAGACGCGCTGCCGGTGGGCCGGGTGGTGGCCATCACCAGCTCGCCGGGTGGCGACGTCTTTCTGGGCACCTCGCGCGGGCTGTACCGGACCAACCTGGCAGCGCGTCGCGTCAGCCGCGTTGCCGTGTCGCCCGACCACCCGGACATGCCGGTCTACGGCCTGCACCTGCAGGGCAATACCCTGTGGGTGGGCAGCATCACGCACGGTCTGTGGCGGCTCGATGCCACCGGCAATGGCCCGGGCCAGCGCGTGGCCCAGGGCAAGCTGACCGATGAGCGCATCTGGACCATCGCGCCGGCGCCCAATGGCAACCTGTGGGTGGGCACCTACAACGGGCTCAACCTGGTCTATCCCGACAGCGGTCAGGTCGAGCAGATCCAGGCTGACCCGCGCGACCCGCAGGCGTTGTCGGTCGGCCTGATCCCTTCGCTGCTGACCGACCACAAGGGCCGCCTGTGGGTGGGCACCGTCAATGGCAGCGTGGATGTGCTGGAGGGGCGTGACGCCGCTGGCCGCCCGCGCTTTCGCCGCCTGGCCGCCGGCAAGCCGCTCAAGGGCGCGGCCAACCGCTGGCTGATGGACCCGGCCGGCCGCATCTGGACCAGCACCGACGACGGCCTGGCGGTGTTCGATCCCGAGACCTTTGCGATGCGCATCCTGCACCGCGCCGACGGCGTGGCCATACGCAGCTACTGGGCCAGCGCGGGCGACCTGACGGCGGAAGGCGAAATCCTGTTCGGCGGCCTGGGCGGCCTCACCGTGGTGCGCCCCAAGCGGCTGCAGAACTGGAGCTATGTGGCACCGGTGGTGGTGACCGATGTGCGCCTGGGCGGCAAGCCGGTGCCGCCGGCGCGCTTCAACGGCGCCAACGGCACTGGCCCTGGCTCCGAACCCCTGGTGGTGCAGCCCGATGCCAACAGCCTGGCGGTGGAATTTGCCGCACTGGACTATTCCGACCCGCAGCACAACCGCTACGCCTACAAGCTGCAGGGCTACGACAGCGATTGGGTGCAGACCGACTGGACGCGCCGTGTGGCCGTCTACACCAACCTGGCCCCAGGCGACTACCAGCTGCTGCTGCGAGGCTCCAACCGCGACGGTGTGTGGACCGACAAGCCGCTGGCGCTGCCGGTGCGGGTGCTGCCGGCCTGGTACCAGACGCTGTGGTTCCGCCTGGCGGCGCTGCTGCTGGTGCTGCTGGCCGTGGTGTTGGCCGTGCGCAGCCGCACCGCCTTCCTGCGCCGGCGCCAGGCCTGGCTGGAGAACCAGGTGGCGCAGCGCACCGAGGAACTGGTGGTCGCGCACCGCGAACTGGAACGCATCGCCTACATCGACACGCTGACGCTGCTGCCCAACCGGCGCATGTTCAACGACGCCTTCCACCAGCAACTGGCGCTGGCGCGCCGCCAGGGCCGCCAGTTCGCCTTCGCCTTGATCGACCTGGACCGCTTCAAGGAGATCAACGACACGCGTGGCCACGACGTCGGCGATGCGCTGCTGATCGCCGCCGCCAAGCGGCTGCAGGCGGCGGTGCGCGAGTCCGACATCGTGGCGCGCATCGGCGGTGACGAGTTCGCCATCCTGCTGACCGAGGTGGACGGCCCGCTGCGCGTGGAAACCGTGTGCCGGCGCATTGTGGAGAGTTTCACCGAGCCGGTGCAGTTCAAGAACCAGCGCGTCGGCACCAGTCCCAGCATTGGCCTGTCGCTGTACCCCAAGGACGGCGAAACACAGGAGAGCCTGTTCAAGGCCGCCGACCTGGCGCTGTATGCCGCCAAGCGCGAAGGGCGCAACACCTGGCGCTGGTATTCCAGTGCGCACGAGCCGGAAGGGCCGACGTCCACGCTGCACGGCCCGGTGTGAGGCCGGGCCTTCGGCCAACTCACCCCATTCAGCCCACCTTGGTGAAGCGCACCGCCTGGTAAGGCTGCCCTGTCAGCCGCAGGCGCGCCTTGCCGCTGTGGGTGCCTGCCACCGGGGCCACGGTCATCGCCCAGGGGTCGATCAGCTCGGCGCTGAAGTGGCCCGCCGGCAGCGGGAACTCGTACCAGATGGGCTGGTGGTAGTCCAGGAAATACAGCACTGCGGCCACCGTCTTGCCATCGGCTTGCAGCACCGTGGCATGGGGGTAGTAGGGGTTGGCCGCCGGCTGCAAGCCATGGCGCAGACGGGGACCACCGGAGGCGCCGGCCAGCGTCTGCTGCACGATCTTCTTCAGGAAGGCGATGCGCGGCGGGCTGCTGCCGCGCAGGCTGCCGCCTTGCGACAACCACAGCGTGGAGTTGGACTCCTCGGCGAAGGGCACAGTCGGGTCCATCACGGTTTCGCCATGGCCCACGTAGCTGCCGGCGATGACACCGCGCCAGAAGCGCCAGGTCTGCTCCTCGCCCGACAGGTCGCCCCAGCGCCGGTTCATGTTGCCCTCGTACTGCACCTCGTCCCACACCACCGGCTTGCCCCAGGCGGCCCGGTAGCCGGCGGTCTTCTGGAAATCAAAGCGCTGCAGGCTGGCGTGCGTGGCCCAGTTGCGGGTGTAGTCGTACATAGCCCCGGCGTGGTGGATGGAGCGCAGATGACCATAGGGGTCGTCCTTGGCCACGGTACGGAACAGTGCGTCGAAGTCGGCCGTGCTCTTGGCTTTGATGTAGTCGAACTCATTGGCCAGCGACCACCAGACGTTGCGGTGCGCCGACAGGCGCGCCAGCACGTAGCGCAGGTAGTGGTGGTCGTCCTCGGCCTTCATGCTGTTGAAGCCCCAGCGCTCGTACGGGTGGAACAGGATCAGGTCGGCCTCGATGCCCAGCGCCGCCAGAGCGCTCACCTGCTGCTCCAGGCGGCGGAAGAAGGCCGGGTTGGGGCGGCTGACGTCATGGCCACCACCGGGCGTGCGTTCGAAGGGCCACAGCGGCGGCTCGTTGTGCGCATCGTCGTAGTGCTTGGGGAACACGCACATGCGCAGCTTGTTGAAGGGCGAAGCCGCCAGCGTGGCCAGCGTCTGCCGCTGCAGCGCCTCGCTCTGGTGGTTCCAGGCGTAGCTGGTGGTGCCGAAGGGCAGGAAAGGCGTGCCGTCGGCGTGGGCGAAGTGGTAGGTGTCGCGCACGCCCACCGGCCCATGCACACCGGCGCGCGCGGCCATGCAACGCAGTTGACCGACGCGGCCATTCAGCGCCGCTACATTGCTCAGGGTGCGGTAACGCCAATCACCCGGCTCATCGGGCATGAAGCGCAGCTTGTATTGGCCGGCACCGTCGTAGAAGCCGCGCACCTCCATCTGGCGCTGCTCCAGCGTGAACACCGCCTTCAGCTCCACCTCGCGAAACGGGTTGCCCTGGCTGGGGCCGGGCAGCGTGATCTCGAAGATGTCCCATTGGGGTGTCTGCTCTGGCACAGCAGCAGGCGCGGCCATGGCACCGGGCACGCTGCCGAGCGCCGCCAATGCACCGGCGCTGCCCAGCAGCAAGGCATGGCGGCGGTTCAGGTCAGAGGACATGGTGGTGTGGGTGGGCGGTACATCGGGCTGCATCTTCGTCAGCCCAGGCGCGTGAAGCGCACCGCCTGGTAGGGCCGGCCGGTCAGTTGCAGCTTGGCCTTGCCGCTGAATGGGCCGGAGACCGGCGTGATGCGCATGGCCCAGGGGTCGATCAGCTCGGCGCCAAAGCGCCCCTCGGGCAATGCGAACTCGTACCACACAGGCTGGTGGTAGTCCAGAAAGTACAGTTGGGCCGCCACCGTCTTGCCATCGGCCTGCAGTACCGATGCGCAAGGGTAGTAGGGGTCTTTGACCGCCTGCAGGCCGGGGCGCAGCGCCGGGCCGCCGGGCAACGGCGTCAGCATGCCCTGCAGCAGGGTGCGCAGGAATGCGATGCGCGGCGGGCTGCTGCCGCGCAGTGTGCCGCCGTGCGACCACCACAGCGTGGGCGTGGTGTCTTCGCTCATGGGCGCGTCGGCGTCCAGCAGCGTTTCGCCGTGCGACACATAGGCGCCGGCCACCATGCCGCGCCAGAAGCGCCAGGTTTGCTCGGGGCCGGACAGGTTGCCCCAGCGCCGGTTCAGGTTGCCCTCGTACTGCACCTCGTCATACACCACCGGCTTGCGCCAGGTCTCGAAGTAGCCGGCCGTCTTGCTGAAATCCGTGGTCTGCAGGCTGGCATGGGTGACCGCAGGGTTGCCGGTGTCGTAGGGCGTGCGCGAGTGGTGCACCGAGCGCAGGTGGCTGTACGGGTCCAGCTGCGCGGTCAGCAACAGCAGGCGGTCGAAGTCGGCCACCGTCTTGGCCTTCATCAGGTCGAACTCGTTGGCCAGCGACCACCACACGTTGGCGTGTGCCGACAAGCGGGCCAGCAGGTAGCGCAGGTAATGGTCATCTTCCTGCGCCGACATGCTGGCGTAGCCCCAGCGGTCGTAGGGGTGGAACAGGATCAGGTCAACCTCCACGCCCATGCTGCGCAACTCGGTCAGCCGCGCCTCCAAGTGGCGATAGAAGGCCGGGTTGGGGCGGCTGAAGTCGCTCTTGCCGCTGGCCGCATCACGCTCGAAAGGGTACAGCCCCGGCTCGTTGTGGTTGTACTCGTAGTGCTTGGGAAACACGCACATGCGCAGCTTGTTGAAGGGCGAGGCCGCCAGTGTGGCCAGCGTCTGCCGCTGCAAGGCCTCGCTCTGGTGTAGCCAGGCGTAGCAGGTGGTGCCGAAGGGCAGGTAGGGCGTGCCGTCGGCATGGGCGAAATGCAGCATCTGGTGCACGCCCACCGGACCGTGCATGCCGGGGCGTGGCGGCGTGCACTGGAAGCTGCCGCTATGGCCGTTCAGTGCCGCTGTGGCACTGTGGACCTGGTAGCGCCAGGTGCCGGGCTGGTCCGGCATGAAGCGCAGCTTGTACCGGCCGGCGCCATCGTAGAAACCCGGCACCTCGATCTGGCGCCGGCCTTGCGAAAACACCGCGCGCAAGTCCACCTCGCGAAACGGGTTGCCCGTGTCGGGGCCGGGCAGCGTGAGCTCGAAAATGTCCCACTGGGGTGTGTGGGTGCCTGTGGGCGCAGGCGCGCTGGACGCGCTGTTGTTGGCCGGAGCAGCCTGGGCGGTCGCCGGGCCCGCATGCAGCACGCCAGCGGCACTGGCCGAGGCCAGCGCCAACAGCTTGCGACGGTCCAACAGTGGCATGGTGTCTGAGTCCTGATTCAGGCCGACAGTACGGTGTTGTACAGCTTGCCGTCTATGGTCACGTTGTCCAGTGTGAGGCGGCGCATGTTGTACAGGTACCAGGGCTGGGCCGCGTTGGCCGGGCTGCCGAAATCGCAGTTGGCGATGGTCACGTCCACCACCGGCGGCACGGCCGGCGCAGGCAGCGGGCCGTTGTAGCCGGCCGCCACCGGCCCCAGCACCAGGAAGGCCTGCCAGCAGCTGTGGTTGCCGCGCGCGGGCACATTGCTGACCTTCACGTTCGAGATGTGCACATTGGTCACCACCGGCGGGCGTATGCGCACGCCGTCGGCGGCGGGTGCGTAGTCGCAGTCAAAGGTGATCACCGCGCCGCCCGAGGTGGCCACGCTCTTGGGTGGTATCGGCGAGCCGGGCAGCGGGTTGTAGAAGTTGGGCGTGGTCTGCACGCCGTTGGGCAGCGTGATGTTGCGGACGAAGAAATTGCGCAGGTAGCCGCCGCGGTTCATGTTGGTCTTCAGGCGTATGGCAGTCCACAGCGGGTGCGTGGCCCAGTAGGCGTTGCGGCATTCGATGTTTTGCGCAAACACGTTCTGTATGCCGCCGGCCATTTCGCTGCCCAGGGTGACGCCGCCGTGGCCGCTGTTCATCACGCAATCCTGGATGACGATGTTCTGCGTCGGGCCGTATTGCGTGTCGTTGTTCTTGCCGGCCTTGATGGCGATGCAGTCGTCACCGCTGTGGAAAGTGCAGCCCTCCACCAGCACGGTGTCGCAGGCCTCGGGGTCGAAGCCGTCGCTGTTCGGGCCCATGCTGTTTGCGTGCACGCGGCGCAAAACCAGGTTGCGGCAGTGCACCGGGTGGTGTTGCCAGAACGGCGCGTTGTTGACCTGGTAGCCCTGCAGCAGCACATTGGTGCAGCCAATCAGCTGGATCATGCAGGGCCGCAGGTAGTGGCCCTGGCCGAATACGCGTTTAGCCAGCGGCACCCCGGCTTCGGACAGCGCGGGCAAAAAGGCATTGTCGGTGCGCCAGCGCCCCTTGTTGGCCTGCAGTATCAGGCGCTGCAGGTCGGGGTCGAGGTTGGGGGCCAGCGCCTTCAGGCTGGCCGGGTTCAGCGGGTTCTCCAGGTTTTCGTTCATTGGCGTGCCGCGACCTGATTTGGCTGAGCCTTCGCCCTTCCAGTGCCACCAGCAGTGGCCTTCGTCGTTGAACGGCGTGCCGCCCTGGCCGTTGAGGATGCTGGTCCAGTCCTCGCCGGTCAGCGCCACGTTGTTCTGGCCGTAGGCATACACCATGGGCGCGTAGTTCAGGCAGTCGTTGCTCTGCCAGCGCGAGATCACCAGCCGGCCATTGGCACCGCAGTCGTACGGACCGTACTTGGCATAGTCGGCCGGGTTGGGGCTGAAGTAGATCTGCGCGCCCGCCGCCAGGTGCACATGCACATTGGACAGCAGCACCATGGGCCCGGCGCACAGCCAGTTGCCGGCGGGTACCAACACACGGCCGCCGCCGGCGGCATTGCAGGCCTCTATGGCTGCCCTGATGGCGGCATGGCAATCCACGGCATCCTTGGCCGGGGTGGGAAGCAGGCCGGGCTCATCCTTGGCCACCCAGCCGCTGACCTGCACCACCGCGCAGGGCTTGGCGCCATAGGTGGTGATGTTGAAGTCCTGCTTGGGAAAACGCAGCGGCACCGACAGACGGTCCACAATCGCCTGCGCGTGGCGCCAGGGGTCACCCGGTTCGAACGCGGCCAGGGCCGTGGTGGGCCACAAGGCCTCGCCCAGCGCCAGGCCGGTGGCGCTGGCGCTGCCCAGCAGCAGGCGGCGGCGTTGCGGGTTGGTGGCGTGTGAGGTGTGTGTCATGGCAAGGGGGTGTTGCGGTATTCGGCCAGGAAGGGATCCAGCGCGCGCGGGCTGTGGCCCAGCTGGCGCACCGGGTCCATGCCGGCGGCGCGCAGGTTGGCGGTGAAGCCCTCCATGTCGTACTGCACGGGGCGGTAGGAGGGCGTGCCATTGCGGTTCCAATCCGACCAAGGCTGTACCGGGTTGATGTGCGGGCCCAGGCGCGAATTCAGGATGGCCACCTTGCCCACAGCCTCCAGCGGGCCTCTGGAGATGCTGCCCTTGGGCGCCTGGAAGCCATCGCTGTCGCCGAACGCGCACACATAACCCGCTGGCGTTACCATGCTGGCATAAGGTGTGCAGCGCGCTCCGCGAAACCACTGACGCCCCAGGTGCATCTTGCCGGCCAGCGCGGCCGGGCTGCCGTCGTGGGTGAAGCTGCTGTCGTTGAAGACAAAGCCGTAGCGCGCCAGCACATGGGTGCTGGCGGCGGTGGCCTCGGCATGCTGCACGCGCGCGCCCATGGACCTGATCTCGCTGCGGTAGAAATAGGCCACCGCGTCGCCAAAGATGAAGTCCACATCACCCTGGATGAAACTGCGGTGGAAGAAGCTGCGCGCTGTGGCGCCTGGTGCGCTGGCGCGCAGGTACAGCGTGTCCTGCCAGGCAAGCAGGCGCACGCCTTCAAACTGGACCTTGTCCGCACCATCCAACAGCAGCGCCACCGCCTGGTGCTGGCCGGGCGGCTGAGGTTGCTCATAGTAGGCGTTCTCAAACGTGATGTTCCTGGCCTGGAAGCCGTCCATCTGCACCCACACGGTGGGCGAGCCCATGGTGGACAGGGTGGGCTTGTCCTTCAGCGTGGCCACCATGGCCAGCACCTCGGGCGGCGCATCCTTGAACTGCGCGCCATGCCGATGCCAATAGTCCGCCCCGGTGGTGGCGGCATCCAGCCTGGCGACCACGCGGGTGCGGCTGGCATCGGCATCCCCGCCCAGCAAGGTGATGGCCAGCCTGGGGTGGGCCGGTGCGTACACCAGTTCGTTGTAGGTGCCGGGCTTCACTGCAATCACCACCCGCCGTCGCGGACCGTCTGCCGGCGCGGCGTTGGCTTGCGCGAGCGCGTGGTGGATGGCGGCCTGGATACTGACAAACCGCGTGCGGCCGTCGGGCGTGGCAGCGGCGTCCACGGTGTAGTCGGCTTGCAGCAGCGCAGCGCCGTTGGCCAGTGGGTCGGCCATCGGGTCCCACGGGTCTAGCCGCTCCTGCGCCACGCTGCCGGCGTACTTCAGCACCTCGGTGACGCTGTAGCGTGCGGCCTGTTCGTCGCTCAGCTGCGGGCGGCGGTTGACAGCTTGCGGCTCCGGGAAGGGCACCAGCCGCTGGGCGCATTCCGCCTGGCGCGCGGCACTGACGGTGCGGGCGATGCTGCCTTGCAACGTGGTGAACTCGGCGGGCTTTTCATTGGCGGGCGGGGCGCCGGCAATCGCCACGTCATCCAGCCGCACGGCCAGGGGGTGCGCCTCATCAAAACCGCGCAGCACGGTGCGCCCGGGTGTCAGGCTGTGCACCTGCTGCAAGCTGATGCCGGTGTACTGTGGTATGCGGTCGCCCTTGGCGCCGCGCGTGTAGTAGGTGTCGAACTCTATCGGCGTGGCGACGTTGCGCAGGCACACATCCCGGTAGCTCACCTCGCTGACCAGGCCGCCGCGCGACACGTCGCTCTTGATGCGCAGGCCCGACACGCTGCCTTCCATGGTCAGGTCCTGCACCAGCACGCGGCGCACGCCCCCGTTGGTCTCGCTGCCTATGGACATGCCGTGGCCGTTGTAGAAGCGGTTGTGCAGGATGGAGACGTTCTCGGTTGGGCCCAGGCTGCCGCCCTTGATGGCGATGCTGTCGTCGCCGGTGCGCAGGATGCTGTGGGCGATGGTGACGTTGCGCGACGAGGCCGGGTCTATGCCGTCGGTGTTGCGTGCCTTGGGCGGCGAATCCAGCGTCACGCCCCAGGCCGTGAAGCCGTCGGCCTGCTGCACCCAGACGTGAAAGTTGGGCGAGTTGCGCAGCGTGATGCGGTACAGCGTCAACTCGCGCGCGCCCTTGGAGACGATCAGCCGGGGCACGTTCTGGTAGCCGTTCTCGGCCTGGGCACGGCGCGCCAACTGCCACCAGGTCTCGTCCTGGCCGTCTATGCGCTCGCCGCCCTGGCCGTCGATGGTGCCATCGCCCATCACGCCGCTGCCGCGCGCGTCGTCGGCCACAGTGATCAGCGCCTTGCAGGCCTTGATGTTTTGCCGATCTATCTTGCCGCACTGGCCGCTGCCGTTGTCGAACCACTGCGGGTTGGTGCCGGCGTACAGCGTGGCGCCCTTGTCCACCACCAGCGTCACGCCGCTGGGCAGGGTGAGCGGGCCGGAGACGAAAGCCACCAGTTCATTGGTGGTGGCCAGGTGTACCGCTTGGCCGGCGGGGCAGGCGTCCAGCGCCTTTTGCAGCCGCGCGGTGTCGTTGACGGCGGGCGTCTTCGCGGTGGCGGCGCTGGCCAGCAGCACAGCGCAGGCCTGCCGCGGAATGCTGGGCTCCACCACGGTGCGGCTGTCTTGCGCGAAGGCCGCAGGGGTGTTGACGGCCAGCACCCCCGTCAACAACGCGGTGACAAGCGCGCCCCCCACAGCACCCCCTACCGTGGGGGGCGGTTGCCACGTTACCGGCCTCATGCCGGCCGCGTCCGGTTGCGCGCGACTGCGCTGATGCTGAATATGGTCATCGGGAGGCGTCCTCTGCATGCAGGTACGGCGCCAGTGCGGGCACGCCTGTGCGCAGCAGTTTCGACGTCATGGCGGCAAACAAGTTGGCGCCCTTCGGGCCGACGTGGGTGCGGTCAAAAGCGCTCTTGGCGGTGGTGACGCTCTCCACGCGGTTGAGGTCGGCGGTTGCAGTTGGCACAACCGCTGGCGGCGGTTCCACCGCCAGCGTATCCGCCTCGGCCGGGCCCATGGCCTGCACGGCGGCGGCGCTGGCCGCCAACAGATCGACCAGCATGACCTGCTGGTCGCCCGCCACGCGGCGGGTCGCGTCAGCCCACGGCTGCAGGTCGTTGACCAGCACACCATCTTTAAAGCTGCGCCGCGTTAGCGGCGTCGCCAGCACCGGTGTGCCGCCAGCCGCGCGCACGTCGGCCACGTAGCGCGCCAGGTTGACGGGGAACTCGGTTTTCAGGTCGGTGGAGCGGCCTGGTTTGCCCGGCTGGTCGTTGTGGCCGAACTCGATCAGCACGTAGGTGTCCTTGTACGCGCCACGGTCCGCCAGCTGGGCCAGCACGTTCTGCCACAAGCCTTCGGCGCGGTAGCTGCCTGAGCTGCGGCCGTTTTTGGCCAGGTTGATGCAGCTCACCTGGGGTTTGAAACGCCGGCACAGTGCATCCCCATAGCCGTTGTTGGGCGCCAGCGTGGAGTCACCCACCAGGAGCACGCGGATCGGCGCCAGCTCGGTGGCTGACGGGCTGGCGCAGGCGCCCAGGGCCAGCGCGCAGGCCAGGGCGGGGAGCATGTGCCTCATGTCAGGTCGACAGCGTTTCGTTGTAGACCTTGCCACCGATCTTGACGTTCTTCAGCTTCAGCCCTTTGACGTTGAACAGGTAGATGGGCTTGTCGTTGGCCGGCGTGCCCAGGTCGCAGTCGGTGACGTTGATGTCGGTCACCGGCACGATGGTGGGGGCGGGCAGGGGGCCGTTGTAGTCGGTGGCGATGGGGCCCATGATGACGATGGCCTGGTAGCTGGAGAACTGCCCGTTGGCGGTCGCCACGTTGCCGACCTTCACGTTGGAGATGTGGATGTTGGTGACCACCGGCGGTCGTGTGCGCACGTTGTCCAGGATGGCGTCGTAGCCGCAGTCGATGGTGATGATGCCGCCGGCCGAGGCTGCCACCGTCTTCGTGGGCACCAGCGAGCCGGGCAGGCTGGTGTACAGCCCCGGCGTGGTGCGTATGCCGTTGGGCACCTGGACGTTGCGCACGTGGATGTTGCGCAGGAAGCCGCCGCGCCCCAAGCTGCACTTGAACCGTATGGCCACGTTCAGCGGATCGGTCCTCCAGTGGATGTTCTCGAACAGCAGGTTCTGCGCATAGACGTTCTGGATGCCGCCCGACATGATGCTGCCGAAGGTGAGGCCGCCATGCCCGGTCTGCATGCGGCAGTTCTGCACCACGATGTTTTGCGCCGGGCCGTACTGGATGTCCAGACCCTTGCCGGCGTCGATGGCGATGCAGTCGTCGCCGGTGTTGAAATGGGAATCCTCGATCAGCACGTGGTCGCAGGCCTCCGGGTCGAAGCCGTCGCTGTTCGGCCCCAGGCTGTTGGCGTAGATGCCCTTCACGTGCACGTTGCGGCAGTTCACCGGGTTGTGCTGCCAGAACGGCGCGTGGTTGGTCTGGTAGCCCTGGAACAGCACGTTGGTGCAACTGATGAACTGCACCAGGTGCGGGCGCAGGAAGTGGCCGACACCGAAGACGCGCTTTTCTTTCGGTACACGGGCTTCCGCCAATGCGCGCAGGTAGTCGGCATCGCGCCGCCATTGCTCGCCCTTGTTCTTGCCCTGGATGAACTCCGCCTCGGCCTCGGTCAGGTGCGGCGCCACCTCGCGCAGCGACTTCGGGTTCAGCGGGTTGACGTGCACCTCGGTCTGGCCACTGTTCCTCACGTGCTTGATGGCCACGCCGTGTTCCAGCCGCTCGCGGCCTTTCCAGGACCACCAGCAGTCCGGTCCGTCGGAGAACTGGAGGCCGGCCTGGCCGTCCAGGATGCTGGTCCAGTCCTCGCCGGTCAGCGCGATGTTGGTCTGGCCATACGCATAGACCATCGGCGAATAGTTGAGCAGGTCATTGCCCTCCCAGCGTACCATGGTCAGCTTGCCGTTCTTGCCGCAGTCGAAGTCTCCGTATTTGGCGTAGTCGCCCGGGTTCTGGCTGAAGTAGACATGGGCACCCGCCTTCAGGTGCACGTGCACGTTGGACAGCAGCACGATGGGGCCGGCGCAGTACCAGTCGCCGGCGGGGATTACCACTCGCCCGCCACCTGCGGCGTTGCAGGCGGCGATGGCGGCCTTGATGGCGGCATAGCAGTCCTTGGCGCCTGGTGCGGGTGTGTTGACGGTGGCATCCTTGGCAAAGGATATCCAGGCTGTGACGGGGACCACCTTGCAGGCTTCGGCGCCGTAGGCGGTGATGGGGAAATCCTGGTCGCGGAATGTCAGCGGCTTGGCAAAGCCATCGATGATGGCCTGGGCCTGCTGCCAGGGGTCGCCCGGTGCCAGTGCGGCCACGCTGGCCCCGCTGGCCAATGCCAGGCCGCTGGCGGTGACCGCCTTCAGCAGCGCGCGGCGCTGCGGGCTGGCGATGGAGGTGTCAGCTTGCGGAGTGGTCGGAGTGGTCATGAGCTTGTTGAAAGAATTGCAGCTTGCGCAGCTGTCCCATATGAAGAAGCTTGCCCGCCGCACGGGGCGGCGGGCAAGACGGGGCCTGAACGCTCAGAACTTGTAGTCCGCGGTCAGCACATACGCCCGTCCCAGCACGTCCACAGAGCTGGTGAGGTATCCGCGGTAGCCGTTGTGGTTGGTCATTGGCGGCTGCGCATTGAACAGGTTGCTCACACCCAACGACAGGCCCACGTTCTTGATGCCGGTGTACTTGACCAGCAGGTTGTACTGCGTGTAGGCGGCAACGTCGCGCGGGGACAGCGTTGTGCCGAGGACAGCGGGCAGGTTCTGGTCAACAATCTTGCTCTGGTAGCGCTGCGAGAGTTGCACAAACCAGTCCGTGCCCTTCCAGGCCACGTTGGCCGTGTGGCGCCAGCGGTTGTTCATGCCGCGCGTGGCGTTTGAGATGCCGGCGTTCGGATTGACCGGCACCACGTCGTTGTAGAAGCCCAATGCAGAGACCCAGTTGCCGCCGTTGACACCTTCAGAGCGGGCATCCCATTGGGTCAGGTAGGCCACGTCGATGCCACCGGACAGCGTGCCCCAGTCTTGCCGTTGGGCAACGTAGTTCAGGCTCAGGTCAATACCCGCGCCGCGCACAGCGCCCACATTGGAAGGCGTGTTGATCAAGGCATCCCTCGAACCCAATGCGTTCATGACGCCCAGCGTGCCGTCGGGGTTGCGCAGGAACAGGTTGGTGTAGGCATTGGGGTTGGCCAGCATGTAGTCAATGGCGCGGTTGCCGATGACGTTGTTGATCTCCGTGCGCCAGTAGTCCACTGTCATCGTCAGGCGCTTGACCGGCTCAGCGGCAAAACCGAAGGTCATGCTGCGGGAGGTTTCAGCGCTGACCCCGGCATTGTTGGGCACCTTGGTGATCTGGTTGTAACCCGTGAGGCTGCACACCAGTTCAGGCGCATAGCCTGGCTTTGGCGTGGCGACGCCGTTGACCGTGGGGCACAGCAGCGGGTCGTTGAAGACGGGGATCGACGTCCGCTCGGTTTCCTTGGTGTAGATTTCAGGCAGGCTGGGTGCGCGGTAGCCGGTATTGGCTGAAGCGCGGAACACCAGATTGGCGGCGGGCGACCAGCGCACGCTGAGCTTGGGGTTGACGGTGGTCTCGCCCAGGTCGCTGTACTTGTCGCTGCGCACCGAGGCATTCAGCGTCACCTCCTTGGTGACCGGCGCGTCCAGCTCGGCATACAACGACTTGATGTCGCGGCTGATCTTGATGCTGGTGCTGGAGTTGGCACCGGCGGCGGCGGAGTCACCGCCCAGCAGGTCGATCTGCTTGTTCAGCGCTGCGGAGAGGTCGTTGCTTGCCAGGCCAACGGCCTGCCAGGTGTCGCGGCGCATTTCAGCACCTACGGCCAGCACCATGTCGCCGCCGGACAGCTTCATCAAGGAGCGGGTGAAGGTGGCGTCGACGGCAGAGTTCTCGGCCTTGTGCAGGCGCAGGGTCTGCCCCTCCATCGAGGCCCCGGCCAGCACGGCCAGGCCGGCGGCGTTCTGCAGGCCGAACGGATTGAGCTTGGGATCCAGGAACAGCGTGGTCGCCGTGCCTTGCACGGTGGCGATGCCGCTGACCCGCAGCCAGCCGGCGCCGGCTTTCGTCTCGCGCTCGGAACGGCCGATATTCAGGCCTGCGCGGTAATCCCAGCCGAACACGCCGCCCTCGGCGGTGAGCACGAAACGGTCGTTGGTGTGATTGTCGTCACGGATGCGCGGGCCGGCGTCGGCCACCGACCACAGCACATCGATGGGGCGCCCGGCAAGGTTCAGGCCCGGCACGGCCGGCACGATGCCGTTGCCCGGGTAGTAGGGATGGGTGCTGGTCAAGCGCACGGTTGGCGCCGCAGGGTTGTTGTACTGGTCGACAACGAACTTGCTGTGGTTGAATTCGGCCGTGATCAGGTGGTTGCCGGGAAGTTGGAACTTGCCCTGGGCATAGAAATTGAGGATGTCGTTCTTGTTGTTGAATGCCGTGTACTGCGTGTTGGCATCCAGGAAGCAGGTCTGGCGGCCGCCTGATGTGCTGGGCACCGAGTAGGGGGCCAAGCAACCGGAGGCGTACATCGGGTTCCAGCGCACGGTGCGCTGCGATGACGTCGGGTTGGTCGGGTCGGTGAAATTGCCTGGCGTGGCGTTGGCGCCCAGGCCCGGTGCGGTGCTGATGCCCAGCGCGTTCAGCGCCGAGCCGTCGGTCAGCTCCGGGCGTGCCTCACGCAACAGCACGTCGCGCTTTTGCACATCGAAGGCGGCGTAGACATTCCAGCCTTGCGAATCCAGATCGCCAAGACCGCCGATCAGCCCCAGGGCCTTGGTCGCACCACCGCCGGATCGCTGCGGTTGCATGGTYTCCACCTTGATGCCGCCGCCCTTGTAGCTGTTCAGGGTGTAGTAGGCCTGCACGCCGCCAATGGCGTCGGAGCCGTAGCTGGACGATGCGCCGTCGCGCAGGATGTCCACGCGGCTCAGCGCCATGCGTGGAATCACATTGACGCTGACGTACTGGTCGGTCAGGGGTTCCTTGGCCATGCGCCGGCCATTGAGCAGGGTGAGCGTGCGCATGGGGCCAAAGCCGCGCAGGCTGGTCATGGGGCCGGCCGTGCCTGCATTGCTGCCCAGGGAGTTGGCCTGTGGCAACTCCAGCATGAAATCTTTCAGCTCGGTGTTCATGCGCGCATCCATGTCGGCGGCTCTCACGGTGGTGACGGGCAGGGCGGCTTCGTCCTTGACCGAGCGGCGGATGATGGAGCCGGTGATCTCGACCCGTTCCATGGCTGCCGCGGCCTGTGTGTCCTGCGCGAAAGCCAGCTGCGGCAGGGTGGACAGGGTCAGCAGGGCTCCTGCGATCGCTGTGGGGCGGGCGCCCAATGGGCGGGAATGTCTGCGCATAGTTTGTCTCCGGTGGAATGTTGCTGTTGCGGATGGGGGGATGGGGTGCCGCCGGGCACGGGCTCAGCGGCTGGTGTTCTTCATGCGTTCGCGGCTGTTGTTCAGGTGCATGAACATGGCCGCGCGCGCCATCGCGGCGTCGCCCCTGCGGATGGCTTCCAGCACCGCGCGGTGCTCCTGCGCTGTGATGTCTTTGCCAGAGCGCAGTTGGGGTGACGGGTCGCCGAAGCGTGGTGCCTTGTGGGCGCGCCCGCGGCGGATGGCGCTGATGACCTGGCGCGGAATGGTGGCGCTGCTCATGGCGCGCAACACATGTGCGAAGTACTCGTTGCCGGTGGCCTGGGCCAACAGCTCGTGGAAGCGGAAGTCGGCCTCGGCCGTGCCCTCGCCGGTGCTGTGCTGGATGTCGAAGTCATCCAGCGCGCGTTCCATGGCGGCCAATTGCTCGGGCGTGCGCCGCTGCGCTGCCAGCGCCGCGGCCTCGGGCTCCAGGCTGACGCGCAGTTCCAGCATGGCCAGCTTCTGCTGCAACTTCAGTTCGGCGCCGGGTGCTTCCAGTGGCGGCACCTCCACTTTGGGCGCCAGCACAAAGCTGCCCACGCCCTGGTGGGTGCGCAGGAACCCGCCGGCTTGCAGCCGCGATATCGCTTCGCGCACGACGCTGCGGCTGACGCCATAGGTCTGCATCAGGGCAGGCTCTGTAGGCACCCGTTCGCCGGGCTTGAGCGCGCCGCTGTTGATGCTCTCGCTGACACCGTCAACCACCCGTTGTGACAGGCTGGGGGTGCGGCTGGATGCGGGCTGTGAGGAGGTTGTGCTCATGGTGTGGGGCGTGTGAAGGTCAATGCGTTTTTGGCTCTAATCATCAGACGACGGATGTTAGTATAGGGTTGTAAGCGCCAAGATGTCAGACGACGATGTGGATAAATTATCCTCGTTTTCCCTAAGATGTTGGGGTTTTTAGATTTATTTGTGTACACTCCAAGTCATCAGACGACTGATGTAAATATCATGATCAAAATCGACAGTGTGAAGGCCGTAGAGTTCACTCACCCCACCCGGCGGTCGGTGGATGCAGCTGGCCACTCCCACCCCGGCCCGCTGGGCACGGGGCACCTCGCGTTGCTGACGGTGCGCAGCACCGACGGCGTTGAAGGCCATTGCTTCGCGCCACCGCAGGTGGTGCGGCCCCATGTGCTGGATCAGTTCGTGCGCCGCGTGCTGGTCGGTGGCGATGCCTTGCATCGCGAGAAGCTCTGGTGCGAGCTGGAGCACTGGCAGCGCGGCAGCGCCGGGCAACTGACCGACAGGGCGTTGGGTGCGGTGGACAGCGCGCTGTGGGACCTGGTGGGCCGCACCTTCAGCACACCGGTGTACCAATTGCTGGGCGGTTACCGCGACAAGATCCCGGCCTATGGCAGCACCATGTGCGGTGACGAACTCGAAGGCGGCTTGTCCACGCCTGAAGAGTACGCCGCGTTTGCAGTGCAGCTGGTTGAGCGGGGCTACAAGGCCATCAAGCTGCACACCTGGATGCCGCCCGTGGCTTTCGCGCCTGATCCGGGCATGGACATCAAGGCCTGCACCGCCGTGCGCAAGGCCGTGGGCCCGGACATCGCGCTCATGCTGGATGGCTACCACGAGTACAGCCGCACCGATGCGCTGCGCATTGGCCGCGCGCTGGAGGAGCTGAATTTCGCCTGGTTCGAGGAGATGATGAACGAGCAGAGCACCGCCTCCTACGTCTGGCTGGCCGAGCAGTTGCGCATTCCCGTTCTCGGACCCGAGAGCCTGTCGGGCAAGCACTACGCCCGCGCCGGCTGGGTGACGGCCGGCGCCAGCGACATCCTGCGCGCCGGCGTGGCCGGCTGCGGCGGCATCGGCCCGACCATGAAGGTGGCGCACCTGGCCGAGTCCTTTGGCATGAACTGCGAAGTGCATGGCAATGGCGCACCCAACCTGGCGGTGTGTGGCGCGATCCGCAACTGCACCTGGTACGAGCGCGGGCTGCTGCACCCCTTCCTGGACTACGAAGAGGTGCCGGCTTACCTGAACGCCATCGTCGATCCCATGGATGCCCAGGGCTATGTCGCGCTGCCCCAGGGGTCGGGGCTGGGCGAAGACATCAACTTCGACTACATCGCACGCCACACGGTTGCCACCTACTGACCCTGACGCGCGAAGGCACCTCCATGTTCCCCGGCCTCAACCTGCCACTGCGCCGCCGCCACCTGCCCGGGCTGGCTGCGGCCGCCTGGAGCGCTGCGGCGCATGCCGGCTCCCCGGATGACCAGTTGCTGGTGGGCATGAGCATGAACAACCTGCTGTCGCTGGACCCGGCGGCGGCCACCGGGCTGGACGCCGTCACCATCACCTGCAACCTGTACGACAGCCTGCTGGAGGTGGACGCGGCCGACACCACGCGCTTCAAGCCTAGCCTGGCCCAGGACTGGTCGGTGGACGCCGGTGGCCGCCGACTGAGCTTTCGCCTGCGTGCGGGCCTGCACTTTGCCAGTGGGCGGCCCCTGACCGCAGAGCATGCCGCGTGGTCGTTGCAGCGCGTGGTCAAGCTCAACCTCGCGCTGGCCACGGTCTGGAAGAGCTACGGCTACACCGCTGCCAATGTGGCTGGCGCCATCCGCGCCGCAGACCCGCTGACGCTGGTGATGGACCTGCCCCAGGCCACCGACCCCACGCTGGTGCTGATGACGCTGGCCACCTCCATGAGCGGCTACGTGATCGAGCGCGAAGCGGTGCTGGCGCACGAGGTCAAGGGCGACCTCGCCAACGCCTGGCTCACCACCCATGCGGCGGGCTCGGGCGCTTTCGAGCTGGAGGACTGGCGGCCCAAGGAGTTGCTGACCATGCGCCGCGCAGCCCGCCATTGGCAAGCCCCGGCCAAGCTCAGGCGCGTGGTGGTGCGCCACATGACCGAATCACAGACGCTGCGCCTGATGCTGATGCGCGGCGATCTGGACGTGGCCGGCGGCCTGTCGGCGCCCGATGTGCGGGCGCTGGCAAAGCGTCCCGAGCTGGTGGTGGACGCCGTGCGCCGCGCCACCATGTACTACGTGGCGGTGAACGCGCGCGCGCCGCGCTTTGCCGACGAGCGCGTGCGCCGCGCGGTGTTGCGCCACCTGATTGACTTCCAGGGCGTGGCCAACAGCGTGCTGCCTTACTACGGCGAGTTGCAGATGCGCCCCGTGCCCATGGGCCTGCCCGCCACGCTGGCGCAGCCCGGCTACGGGCTGGATGCGCAGGCGGCCCGCCGCCTGCTGGCCGAAGCGGGCCTGCCCGACGGTTTCGAGACCACCATCCGCGTCGTTGCCGAGGCGCCGTTCACCGGCATCGCCACCAGCCTGCAGGCCACGCTGGCGCTGGCCGGCATCCGCGCCAGCATCCTGCCCGGCACCGGCAACCAGGTGTACGGCTCCATGCGCGACCGTTCCTTCGACATCGTGGTCGGGCGCGGTGGCGGCGGCGCCGAGGCGCACCCGCACTCCAGCCTGCGCGCGCTGGTCTACAACCCCGACAACCGCGACAGCGCACGGCTGACCAACTTCCAGGGCTGGCGCACCGGCTATGCGGACCCGCAGCTGAACCAGCTGATCGAGCAGGCCCTGCTGACGCGCGATGCCGCCGAGCAGACCGCCCTCTACCGCCAGGCGCAGCAGCGCTTTGACCAGACGGTGGGCGCCATCCAGCCCATCGCCCAGATGCTGGACACCCAGGTGCTGCGCCGTGCCGTGCAGGGCTATGTGGGCCACCCCAGTGGGGCGACGCGGTTGCGCGAGGTTTACAAGGCGGCACAGCCATGACGTCCTTCCTGTCACGCCACGCAAGGGCCGGGCGCTGGGTGCGTGGCACCGCCAGCAGCCTGACGGCCTTGCTCGGCCTGCTGCTGTTGACCTTTCTGATCGGCCGCGTCATGCCGTTGGACCCGGTGCTGGCCATCGTCGGCCCCGATGCCGACCGCTCCACCTACGAGCAGGTCTACCGCCAACTGGGGCTGGACCGGCCGCTGTGGGTGCAGTTCTCGCGCTACCTGGGCGACCTGTCGCAGGGCAACCTGGGCCACGCATTGCTCACCGGCCGACCGGTGACCGAAGACCTGGGGCGCGTGCTGCCCGCAACCCTGGAGCTGGCCACGCTGGCCATTGTGCTGGGTGCATTGCTGGGCGTGCCGCTGGGCGTGTGGGCGGCCACGCACCATCGACGGATGCCAGACCACCTGGCCCGCGTGCTCGGCCTGCTGGGCCACTCCACACCGGTGTTCTGGTTCGGCATGATGGGCCTGCTGGTCTTCTACGCCTGGCTGGGTTGGGCCGGTGGCATCGGTCGCATCGACCTGGCCTATGAAGGGCTGGTGCCACGCGTCACCGGCCTGATGCTGGTGGACACGCTGTTGGCTGGCGACACCGCGGCCTTCTGGAACGCGCTGCGCCACCTGCTGCTGCCGGCCTGCGTGCTGGGCCTGCACTCCATGGCCTACCTCAGCCGCATGACGCGCAGCTTCATGCTGGCGCAGATGACGCAGGAATACATCACCACCGCCCGCGTCAAGGGCCTCAGCAGGACGCAGGTGGTGTGGGGCCACGCTTTCCTCAATATCCGCGTGCAGTTGCTCACCATCCTGGCGCTGGCCTACGGCGGCCTGCTCGAAGGCGCGGTGCTGGTGGAAACCGTGTTCGGCTGGCCTGGCTTTGGCAGCTACCTCACCAGCAGCCTGCTGCTGGGCGACATGAACGCGGTGATGGGGTCGGTGCTGGTGGTTGGCGTGCTGTTCGTGGCGCTGAACCTGGCTGCCGACGCCCTGTACCGCGTGTTTGACCCGAGAGCCCGCACATGACGACTTCTGCACTGCCCATGGGTGCCTGGCAGGCCTGGGGCCTGGAAGCCCTGGCCACCGCGCGCAAGCTGTTGCGCAACCCGCTCACAGCCATCGGCGTGGCCGTCATTGCCGTGCTGGTGGCGGTGGCCGCACTGGCGCCGTGGATCGCGCCGCACGACCCCTTGAAGCAGGCGCTGGGCTCGGCCCTGCTGCCGCCTGGCGCGGACCACTGGTTCGGCACCGACGAATTCGGCCGCGACCTGTTCAGCCGCCTGGTGTACGGCACCCGCATCACGCTGTTCATCGTCATGCTGGTCACCGTGGTGGTGGGGCCGCTGGGCATGGCTGTGGGCGTGGTCTCGGGCTATTTCGGCGGCCGGGTGGACGCGGTGTGCATGCGCGTGACCGACGTCTTCCTGTCCTTCCCCAGCCTGGTGCTGGCGCTGGCCTTCGTCGCCGCCCTGGGCCCCGGGCTGGACCATGCGGTCCTGGCCATCGCCATCACCGCCTGGCCCCCCATCGCCCGCCTGGCGCGGGCCGAGGCGATGACGCTGCGGCAGGCCGACTTCATCGTCGCGGCGCAGCTGCAGGGCGCCTCGCACCTGCGCGTGTTGTGGCACCACCTGGCCCCGCTGTGCCTGCCCTCGGTGCTGGTGCGGCTGACCATGAACATGGCGTCGGTGGTGCTCACCGCCGCAGGGCTGGGCTTTCTGGGCCTGGGCGCGCAGCCGCCGCTGCCCGAGTGGGGGTCGATGATCTCCGAGGGCCGGCGCTACATGCTGGACAGCTGGTGGACGGTGGCCGCACCGGGCCTGGCCATCCTGGCGGTCAGCATGGCCTTCAACCTGCTGGGCGACGGCCTCAACGACGCGCTGGACCCGCGCCAGAACACATGAGCCAGCAACCCCTGCTGCACGTCGAGGGCCTGAACGTGGCCTATGGCACCCCCGCCACGCCCGTGCCGGTGGTGCGCGACGTCTCCTTCACGCTGGGCCGCGAAAAGCTGGCCGTGGTCGGCGAGTCCGGTTCGGGCAAGACGACTGTTGGCCGTGCGCTGCTGCGGCTGCTGCCGGGCCAGGCGCGGGTCACGGCCAAGCGGCTGCAGTTCGATGGCACCGACCTGCTGCAAGCCAGCGAGCGCGACATGGAGGCCCTGCGCGGGCGCCGCATGTCGATGATCATGCAGGACCCGAAGTATTCGCTGAACCCGGTGATGGCCATTGGCCGCCAGATTGGCGAAGCCGTGCTGCGCGCCGACGCTGTTTCGCGCGCGGAATGCCAGGACCGGGTGCAAGCCCTGCTGGCGCGCGTGCGCATCCGCGAACCCAGGCGCGTGGCGGCCCAGTACCCGCACGAGCTCTCCGGCGGCATGGGCCAGCGGGTGATGATTGCGATGATGCTGGCGCAGCGCCCGCAGCTGCTGATTGCCGACGAACCCACGTCGGCACTTGACGTCTCGGTGCGCCAGGAAGTGCTGGCGCTGCTGGACGAGTTGGTGGCCGAGCAGGGCCTGTCGCTGCTCTTCATCAGCCACGACCTGAACATGGTGGGGCGCTTTTGCGACCGCGTGCTGGTGATGTACGCCGGCCGCGTGGTCGAAAGCCTCGCGGCGGCCGACCTGGCCCATGCCACCCATCCCTACACGCAAGGGCTGATGGCGGCCATGCCCACGCTGCGGCGGCGCCGGGCCGTGCTGCCGGTGCTGCAGCGCGACGCGGCCTGGAGTGCACCATGAGCACACAGCCTTCCATGCTGTCCGTTGCCGGCCTCACGCTGGCGTTTGGCCAGGGCGAGCAGGCACGCACGGTGTTGCACGGCGTCGATCTGGACGTGCCGCGCGGCCAGGCTTTCGGGCTGGTGGGCGAGTCCGGCTCCGGCAAGACCACGTTGCTGCGCTGCCTGGCCGGCCAGTACCACCACTGGCAGGGGCAGGTGGCGATGGACGGCGTGCCGCTGCGCGGTGAGCGCGGCGCCGCCCATGCACGCCGGGTGCAGATGGTGTTCCAGGACCCCTATGGTTCGCTGCACCCGCGCCACACGGTGCGCACCACGCTTGCCGAGCCCTTGCAGATTCAGGGCATGGACCAGATCGATGAGCGCATCGACGACGTGCTGCAGCAAGTGGGCCTGTCCACCGCTTTCCGCTTCCGCTACCCGCACCAGATCTCGGGTGGCCAACGACAGCGGGTGGCCATTGCCCGCGCCCTCATCCTGCGCCCGCCCCTGGTGCTGCTGGACGAACCCACCTCGGCGCTGGACGTGTCCGTGCAAGCCGAAGTGCTGAATCTGCTGGCCGATCTGCGCCAGCGCCACGGCTTGACCTACCTGTTGCTGAGTCACGACCTGGGCGTGGTGGCACACCTGTGCGAGCGCCTGGCGGTGATGCAAAACGGTGTCATCGTCGAGACCCTGAGCAGTGACGCGCTGTGCCATGGCGACGCCCAACACCCCTATACCCGGGCCCTTGTGGCGGCCAGCGAAGCCTGAATCGGCCCGGTTCACACTTTGGCGACATTTGTGCGGCGAAGGCATGCCATCATCCGCGCATGAAACGGGAACTTGAACTGAGCGTGGAGCCTTTCGCGGTGGCGTGCCCTGCATGCAGGGCCGAGCTGTCGGCGGACATTGACAACGACCCGGGCATCCTGCCCCAGTTCAACAACAGCACTGAGTTGGCCAAGCGTTGCCCGCGCTGCGCTGTGGCCTCGTACTTCACCCGCCGCTCCGATGGCAGGCTGGTGCTGAAGGGCTGACCCGCACGCCAACGGGCGACAAGTGGGCCCTGCCGGCCCACGCCCCATGGGCCCCTTGAGGGACCAGGTGCCGTGCCTATACTGCCGCGCACTTCGACCATTCTCCAAGGAGCCCGCGTGAGAGCCATCACCATTGCCACCCTTCTGGCCTTTTGCATGGGCGTGCCCGCTGTGTGCGGGGCCGCGCCGGTGGATGCGGCGGCGCAGGTGCGGGAGCTGAAAATCACCATCCTTTCGACCATGGTGGCCGACTACGGCACGCGTGGCGAATGGGGCTTCTCCGCGCTGGTGGAGGCGGACGGGCGCAAGCTGCTGGTGGACACGGGTGGTTCCCCTGGCACGGTGCTGGACAACGCCAAGGCGCTGGGCATTGACCTGTCGGACGTGGAGGAGGTGGTGCTGACGCACAACCACGACGACCACACGGCGGGCTTTCTGTCGCTGCGCGAGGCGCTGATGCGCAAGAACCCACGGGCGATGAGCCGCGTGCACCTGGCCTCCGCCACCTTCATGGGCCGGCTGCAGCGCAACGGCAGCGAGGCCAACTACATGGTGCTGCACCGCGCGGAAATGGAGAAGCTGGGCGTCAGCTTCGTCATGCATGACCAGCCCACCCAGCTGCTGCCAGGCGTGTGGTTCAGCGGGCCGGTGCCGCGCAAGTTTCCCGAACGCAACTGGGCCGTGGCCGGGCCGATGGTGCTGAACGGCAAGATGGTGGAAGACACCATCCCCGAAGACTCCTCGCTCGTCATCAACACCGCCCAGGGCACCGTGCTGCTGTCGGGCTGTGGCCATGCGGGCGTGGTCAACACCATGACCTATGTGCAGGAGCTGCTGCCGGGGCGTCCCATCACGGCGCTGGTGGGCGGCTTTCACCTGTTCCCGCTGGATGATGCCCGGCTTGACTGGACCGGCCAGCAGATGCAGGCCTTTGGCGTCAAATGGCTGCTGGGTGCCCACTGCACCGGCTTCGAGGCGGTCTACCGCCTGCGCCGCCAGTTGCAGCTGCCGCGTGAGGCCGCCATCGTGGCGGCCGTCGGGTCGCGCTACAGCCTGAAGGACGGTGTTACGCCAGACGCGTCAGGGTTGACGCGTTGAGGGCTTGGTCCGCAGGGCCGGGGACGCTGCGGCGCTCRGCAACACCAGCGGCAAGCCCAGCCCGAAGGTCCAGCGTATGCCCAGGTGCTCGGCGACAAAACCCAGCAGCGGCGGCCCCAGCAGGAAGCTGATGAACGTGATCTGTGCCAGCGCCGCCACGTTGGTGGCGGCCGGGCGGTCTGTGCGCTGCGCGGCTGCGGACATGGCCAGCGGAAACATCACGCTGGTGCCCACGCCCATCAGCGCGAAGCCCAGCAGTGCCACCGGCAAGCTCGGTGCCAGGGTGACGGTCAAGGTCCCCAGGCCCAGCACCACCAGCAGGATGCGCGCGATGGCGTAGGGGTGGTGGCGCTCGACGAACCGGTCGGCCACATAGCGGGTGACGCCCTGCGCGAAGGCGCCGGTGGCCACCGCCAGCCCGCTGATGAAGGGCGCGGCCCCAAAGACGTCGCGCATGTAAATGGCCGACCAGTCGATGCCGGCCCCTTCCAGGATCAGCCCCGAGAGCGAGAACAGCACCAGCGCGCCGACCGCCAGCGTGGGCCGCGCCATGTGGTGCGCGGGTTCGCTGTTGCTGCCGCCACGGTGCGGCGCGGCTTCAAAACCCCCCAGCAGCAGCAGGATCAGCAGGATGGACATGGGCACCACGCCGGCCAGGTGCCATTGTGGCGAGACGCCCAGGCGGGCCGCCAGCGCACCCAGCAGACCGGCGCCAAAGAAGCCGAAGCTCCAGAACGCGTGGGCGCGGTTCATGATGCGTTTGCCGCCCTGGTGTTCGACGCGGTCGGCCTCCAGGTTGACGACCAGTTCGATGGCGCCTATGCACAGCCCCGCAGGCAGCAGCCACAGGAACAGCGCCAGCGCCCCGCCCGCGTGGGCCGCCAGCGCGTAGAACACCGGAACCAGGGGCATCAGCACCAGCAGGGTGGCGCGGTGGCCCACGCGCTCGATCAGCCGGCCGGCGAACGTCAATGAAAACAGCGTGCCGCAAGCGGTGCCGATCAGGCCCAGGCCCAGTTCACCCTCGCCGATGTTCATGGACCGCTGCAGCTCCGCCAGGCGCGGGAACAGCCCGCCGAGGGTGAAGGCATACAGGAAGAAGGCGGCGAAGACGCGCCGCTGGGGCGTCAATGGCACGTTGAATCGGAGAAGGCTGGACATGGGCATGGAAGATAGCAGGTGCCGCGGCTGGGCACGCACGGGGCACCCTGTTGGAGCCATATTTCCCAAGCAAGGCTGTTGGTGCTTTAATGCATTTTTCAGGCTGGAGCTCCCATGATGGCAGATAGACTGGATGCGTCGCGTCGCCGGCTGATGCGGCAGGCCGTGGCGGGCGCCCGCTGGTTGCCCTTGGCTGGTGTGCCCTGGCTGCTGCCCGGCGGCGTGCTGGCCGCCACCGAGGCCGTGCCGGAGACCGAGAACAACTGGGAAGGGCCGTTCTACAAAGCCGGGGCGCCCGTGCGCTCCGTGCTGTTGGAGCCCGGCATGGCCGGCACACCGCTGACGCTGGCCGGCCGCGTGCTGGACGTGCATGGCCAGCCCCTGCGCGGTGCGCTGCTGGACTTATGGCATGCCGACAACACCGGCGACTACGACAACAAGGGCTTTCGCCTGCGCGGCAAGCTCGCCACCGACGAGCAGGGCCGCTACACACTGCGTACCATCAAGCCGGCGCCCTATGGCGAGCCGAATGACAAGCGCCCGGCGCATATCCACGTGAAAGCCAGCGTTGGCAACGGGCCGGTGCTGACCACGCAGCTGTACTTCAAGGGCGACCCGTGGATACGCCAGGACCCCGGCGTGCGCCCCTCGCTGGTGCTGGCGCCGCGCCGCGCGGCAGATGGGCTGGCGGCGCAGTTTGACTTTGTCATCAAGGTGGCCTGACATGGCCAACAACACACGCGCGCGGGCCTTGGCATTCGCGGCGCTGCTGCTGGCGCTGTCGGGCGCGGGGGCGCAGACACCCCAGCAAACACCCCCGCCAGCACCCGCAGACAAGCTCAACGAGGCGCTGATCACCGCCATCTACACCCGCAAGCCCCAGCAGGTGGCGGCGCTGCTGAAGCAGGGCGCCGACCCCAACAGCCGCGACATGGTGACGCAGCCGGCCGTGGTGGCCGCCGCCTACCTGGGGCAGGGCAGCACGGTGGCCGCGCTGCGGGTGGCGGGCGCCCAGATGGACGCCGTGGACAGCGACGGCGTCAGCGCCCTGCACACGGCGGCATTGGGCGGGCACACGGCGGTCGCCGCCGACCTGCTGGACCATGGCCTGAGCGTGAACCTGCGCGCCAAGGTGGACGGCATGACGCCGCTGGCCTACGCCGCCGTGCGCGGCCACGTGCCGGCCATGCGCCTGCTGCTGGCGCGCGGGGCGGACGCCAACCTGGCCGACACCGGTGGCAACACGCCGCTGGTGCACGCCGCCTTGCGCGGTCGTACCGAGGCCATTCGCCTGCTGCTGGCCAACGGGGCCAGCGCCAGCACCGCCTCCACCCACGGCTGGACGCCGCTGATGGCCGCCCAGTCAGCGGGCTGCGCGGCGTGCGTGCAGCGGTTGCAGGCGGTGCGCTGAAGCTGCGGGCTTCTGGCTAGGGCGCCTGCACCAGCCGCCCCGCCGAGCCCCGTATCAGCTCCAGCATCGCCTTCTGCGTCAGCGTCGCCGGCCGCTGGGAGCTGACCGCCATCGACAGCCTGCTGCGCAGCCTGGGCGCGGCAATGGCGCGCATCACAAACGCATTGGGGTTGCTGGAGGTGGCCACCGCGTTGCGCGACAGCACGGCGCAGCCGGCGCCATCGGCCACCAGGTCCAGGATGGCGGACACGCCGTCGATCTCCAGCGCAATCTTGGGCCGCAGGCCCAGGTTGGCCAGCTCGCCTTCCACCAGCATGCGGATGGCGTTGGGCCGGCTGGGGATGACCAGGGGCAGGGCGGCAACGTCGGCCAGCGCGATGGGCTTCTCGCTCGCCTTGGCTTTGGTTTTGGTGGGGGCCTTGCTCTCGCTCCGCAGCACCAGGAACAGTTCTTCCTCCAGCAGCGGCGTCAGCTCGATCTCGGGCGCCGGGCTGGCGTTGTACAGCAGGGCGATGTCCAGCCGGCCGTGGGTCAACTGCTCTTGCATGGCCACCGACAGGCCTTCGCTGATGGACAGCGTGGCGTCGGGCATGCGGTGGCGGAATTCGCGCGTCAGCGGCACGGTCAGCAGCTTGGCCACGCTGGGCGGCAGGCCAATGGCCACGCGGCCGGCCAGCGCGCCGCGCACGCGGCCCAGCTCCTCGCGCGCACGCTCCACCTGGTGCAGGATGCCGCGGCCATGCTCAAGCAGCAGCTTGCCGGCCTCGGTGGGGGCGGCGCCGCGGCCGTTGCGCGTCAGCAGGTTTTGCCGCAGCTCCACCTCCAGCAGGCGCACCTGGCGGCTCAAAGCGGGCTGCGCCACGCCCAGCGCATTGGAGGCGCGGGTGAAGCTGCCCAGCTCAGCCACGCGGACGAAATATTCCAGTTGCTTCAGGTCCAAGGCATTGTCTCTGTTCTGTATAGCTTTGCCGTGATTATGCCGAATTGCGATAACTGCTAGTGGCACCCTCCGGCTGGCAGGGTTGCGCCGGCGCGCCCACAATCCAACGCATAAGACCGAGACCCCGCGACCGCGAGAGAGACGACCTGCCATGAGCGTGAACACCCCCCTGATCATCGACTGCCATGGCCACTACACCACCGCGCCCAAGGCGCTGGAGGAGTGGCGCAACCGGCAGATTGCCGGCATCAAAGACCCCGCTGCGATGCCCAAACCGTCCGAGCTGAAGATCAGCGACGACGAGCTGCGTGAATCGATAGAAACCAACCAGCTGAAGCTGATGCGCCAGCGCGGCAGTGATTTGACGCTGTTCTCCCCCCGCGCCAGCTTCATGGCCCACCACATTGGCGACTTTGCCGTCTCCAGCACCTGGGCCGCCATCTGCAACGAACTGTGCTTTCGCGTCAGTCAGCTGTTCCCCGACAACTTCATCCCCGTGGCCATGCTGCCGCAGTCGCCCGGCGTGGACCCGGCCACCTGCATTGCCGAGCTGGAAAAGTGCGTGAAGGACTACGGCTGCGTGGGCATCAACCTGAACCCGGACCCGTCAGGCGGGCATTGGAACTCACCGCCTTTAAGCGACAAGCATTGGTACCCCATCTACGAGAAGATGGTGGAGTACGGCCTGCCGGCGATGATCCACGTCAGCACCAGCTGCAACCCGTGCTTCCACACCACCGGCGCGCACTACCTGAACGCGGACACCACCGCCTTCATGCAGTGCCTGACGAGTGACTTGTTCAAGGACTTCCCCGAGCTGAAGTTCCTGATTCCCCACGGCGGCGGCGCCGTGCCCTACCACTGGGGGCGCTTTCGCGGCCTGGCGCAAGAGCTGAAGAAGCCGCTGCTGAAAGACCACCTGCTGAACAACATCTTCTTCGACACCTGCGTCTACCACCAGCCGGGCATAGACCTGCTCACCAAGGTGATCCCGGTGGAGAACATCCTGTTCGCCAGCGAGATGATTGGCGCCGTGCGCGGCATCGACCCCGAGACCGGCAACTACTACGACGATACCAAGCGCTACATCGAGGCCAGCACGCAGTTGACGGCGCAGCAGCGCTACCAGGTGTACGAGGGCAACGTGCGCCGCGTGTTCCCGCGGCTGGACGCGGCGCTGAAGGCCAAGGGCAAGTAATGACAAGGACGACGGAGGGATACACACCATGGCCATGAACAATCTGGGTATCGTCAAGCGCAACATCGTGCGTGCAGACAAGGCGGCTGTGCAGGCGCTGTCGCAATTCGGCGTGGCCACCATCCACGAGGCCATGGGCCGGGTGGGGCTGATGAAGCCCTACATGCGGCCCATCTACCCCGGTGCCTATGTGTGCGGCACGGCGGTCACCATCCTGGCCCAGCCAGGGGACAACTGGATGCTGCACGTGGCGGCCGAGCAGCTGCAGCCGGGTGATGTGGCCGTAGTGGCGATGACGGCCGACAACACCGATGGCCTGTTTGGCGACCTGCTGGCCACGTCGTTCCGCGCGCGCGGCGCGCTGGGGCTGATCACCGATGCCGGCGTGCGCGACGTGAAGGACCTGACCAAGATGCAGTTCCCGGTGTTCTCGCGCGCCATCCACGCCAAGGGCGCGGTGAAGAGCACGCTGGGCTCGGTGAACATCCCGGTGGTGTGCGCTGGTGCCATCGTCAATCCCGGCGACGTGGTGGTGGCCGATGACGATGGCGTGGTGGTGGTGCCCGCCGACGTGGCCATGGCCGTGGCCGAAGCCGCCAAGGTGCGCGAAGACAACGAGACCGCCAAGCGCGCCCGTTTTGCCGCCGGCGAGTTGGGCCTGGACATCTACAACATGCGCGAGGCGCTGGCCAAGGCCGGCCTGAAATACATTGACTGACAAGTTCACGATGACGCCGGGCTGGCTGCCGTTCTACCCCGGCCCCACCAAACCCAGCTTCAAGCTGCCCCCCGGCGCGGTGGATGCGCACTGCCACGTGTTCGGCCCCGGCGACCAGTTCCCCTATGCGCCGGAGCGCAAATACACGCCCTGCGATGCCGGCAAGGAGCAGCTTTTCGCGCTGCGCGACCACCTGGGGGTCAGCCGCAATGTGGTGGTGCAGGCCACCTGCCACGGCAGCGACAACAGCGCGCTGGTGGATGCGCTCAAGCATTCCAACGGCAAGGCCCGTGGCGTAGCCACCGTCAAGCGGGCCATCACCGACACCCAACTGCAAGACCTGCACGCCGCCGGTGTGCGCGGCACGCGCTTCAATTTCGTCAAGCGCCTGGTGGATTTCACCCCGCGCGACGAGCTGCTGGAGATCGCCCAACGCATTGCGCCGTTGGGTTGGCATGTGGTGGTGTATTTCGAGGCCGCCGACCTGCCCGAGCTGTGGGACTTCTTCACCAGCCTGCCCACCACGGTGGTGGTGGACCACATGGGCCGCCCGGACGTGGCCAAACCGGTGGACGGGCCGGAGTTCGAGCTGTTTGTGAAGCTGATGCGCGAGCACCCCAACGTGTGGAGCAAGGTCAGCTGCCCGGAGCGGCTGTCCGTCACCGGCCCCAAGGCGCTGAACGGCGAGCAACACGCCTACCGCGACGTGGTGCCGTTTGCCCGCCGCATTGTCGAGACCTTTCCCGACCGCGTGCTGTGGGGCACCGACTGGCCGCACCCGAACCTGAAAGACCACATGCCGGACGACGGTCTGCTGGTGGACTACATCCCCCAGGTCGCCACCACGGCACAATTGCAGCACAAGCTGCTGGTGGACAACCCCATGCGGCTGTATTGGCCCGAGGAAGTTTGACGCCATGCCCACTGACTACACAGCCGCCTTCAAGGACATCCCCGGCACCACGGTGTTCGACGCCACGCAGTCGCGCCTGGGCTACCACCTGAACATGTTTTGCATGTCGCTGATGAAGGCCGACAACCGCGCCGCCTTCAAGGCCGATGAGGCCGGCTACCTGAAGCGCTTCCCCATGAGCGCCGAGCAGCACGCCGCCGTGCTGGCGCGCGACTACAACCGCATGATCAAACAGGGCGGCAACATCTACTTCCTGGCCAAGATAGGCGCCACCGACGGCAACTCGTTCCAGAAACTGGCCTCGCTGATGACCGGCGTGACCGAGGACGCCTACCGCAACATGATGATTGCCGGCGGCCGTTCCCCCGACGGCAACCGCAGCATGGCCGACAACAACGGAATTGTGAAGACTTAAATGGCAGCAAAAATCTTCGCCGGCCTGGCCACTTCGCACGTGCCGGCCGTAGGCGCCGCGCTGGACCTGGGCAAGACGCAGGAGCCGTATTGGCAGCCGGTGTTCCAGGGTTACGAGTTTTCCAAGCAATGGATCGCCGAGCAGAAACCCGATGTGATCGTGCTGGTCTACAACGACCACGCGACGGCGTTTTCGCTGGAGATGATCCCCACGTTTGCCATTGGCTGCGCAGCCGAGTTCCAGCCGGCCGACGAGGGCTGGGGCCCGCGCCCGGTGCCGGTGGTGAAGGGCCACCCGGCGCTGGCCTGGCACATCGCGCAAAGCACCATCCTGGACGAGTTCGACATGACCATCGTCAACAAGATGGACGTGGACCATGGGCTGACGGTGCCGCTCTCCTTGATGTTCGGCCAGCCCGACGCCTGGCCTTGCCCGATCATTCCACTGGCGGTGAACGTGGTGCAGTACCCGCCACCCACCGGCAACCGCTGCTACAACCTGGGCAAGGCGATACGCCGCGCCATCGAGTCCTATGTGGCGCCGGAGGGCGAAAAGCAGGATTTGAAGGTGATGATCTGGGGCACCGGCGGCATGTCGCACCAGTTGCAAGGCCCACGTGCCGGGCTGATCAACAAGACCTTCGACACCGCCTTCCTGGACGGCCTGACCAAAGACCCGGCCGCGCTGGCGCGCATCCCCCACATCGACTACGTGCGCGAAGCCGGCTCCGAGGGCATAGAGCTGGTGATGTGGCTGATCATGCGTGGCGCGCTGAACGACAGCGTGCGCGAGGTGCACCGGCACTACCATGTGCCGGCATCGAACACGGCCGTGGGCCATATCATTTTGGAAAACACATGACGATCAAAGTAGCCCTAGCCGGGGCAGGCGCCTTCGGCATCAAACACCTGGAAGCGATCCAGAAAATCGACGGCGTAGAGGTTGTCTCCCTGATCAGCCGCGAACTGGCCAAGACCCAGGAGGTCGCTGACAAATTCAAGATCAAACACGTCAGCACCAAGCTGGAAGACAGCCTGGCCATCCAAGAGGTGGACGCCGTCATCCTGTGCACCCCCACGCAAATGCACGCCGCCCAGGCCATCGCCTGCATGAAGGCCGGCAAGCATGTGCAGGTGGAAATTCCGCTGGCCGACAGCCTGGCCGATGCGCAAGCGGTGGTGGCGCTGCAGAAAGAGACCGGCAAGGTGGCCATGTGCGGCCACACGCGCCGCTTCAACCCCAGCCACCAGTGGGTGCGCAAGCGCATCACGGCCAAGGAATTCAACATCCAGCAGATGGATGTGCAAACCTTCTTCTTCCGCCGCACCAACATGAACGCGCTGGGCCAGCCGCGCAGCTGGACGGACCACCTGCTGTGGCACCACGCCGCGCACACGGTGGACCTGTTCGCCTACCAGGCCGGCGGCCCTGTCGTGGCCTGCAATGCGCTGCAAGGGCCCATCCACCCCACGCTGGGCATTGCGATGGACATGTCCATCCAGCTGAAAAGCAGCACCGGCGCCATTTGCACGCTGAGCTTGAGCTTCAACAACGAGGGGCCGCTGGGCACCTTCTTTCGCTACATCGGCGACACCGGCACCTACATCGCCCGCTACGACGACCTGTTCGACGGCAAGGAGCAGAAGATCGACGTCAGCCAGGTGGACGTGTCCATGAACGGCATCGAGCTGCAAGACCGCGAGTTCTTCGCCGCCGTCCGAGAGGGCCGCGAGCCCAACGCCAGCGTGGCGCAGGTGTTGCCGTGCTACGAGGTGCTGCACAAGCTGGAGCAGCAGCTGGCCGGCTCGGCCTGAGGGGGATCACCCCACTGTGCGTTGGTTCGAAATTGTCTTCCGCTTCTTTTGCGCGGGCATCCTCGCGGGCTTCTCTTGCGTTCTGCTGTTCATCTGCCATCAGGCATTGCGTACTGTTGTCAGTGAGCCCGCCAAGTTCGGCCTCACTGTTGTCTTGGTCTTCACAGGATGCGCAGCCCTTGCCTTTTTCCTGTTTCTGCTGACCTACAGACTGGCCGTAGGTCGAGGGCGCAAGGCGGACGGTGGTTTATTTCCTCCGGCGATGGTGAAGGGAATTCTTCTGTGGAATTTTTTTGACAAACTGGGGGAATGGGCATTCCTGATGACCATGAAGCTGTTGAGTTTCTGGCGCAGGTCGCGGGGAAGGAGCCAGTTTGTCGAATCAAATATGCCGAAAGCAGCGTATGAAGCCATGCTGCTGTCTCAGTACCGTGCATTCACGAAAGGCGAATTGAAACCAAGGACACAAGAGGAACTGGTGGAACTGATGGAGTCGCGGCGCAAGACCAGCCAAAAGTAAGCCTCTGAAATCGTGTTGCGCAACCGTATCGACCCGTGTTGCGTGCCGCCGCCAAGGCGGCACAATGAAAGTCAAGATCAGCGTCCCCCGGTGCACAGGAGTTCTGTCAATGCAAGTTCATGGTGCCTGCCACTGCGGCCAAGTCACATTCACCGCCGAGATTGATCCCTCCAAGGTGATGATCTGCAACTGTTCAGACTGCCAAACCCTGTCGGGTGCGCCGTTTCGGGCCATCGCCCAGGCGTCCATCGAGTCGCTCAAGCTTGTCGGGCCAACGAAGACCTACGTCAAGACAGCCGAGTCCGGCAACCGGCGCGCGCAGGTGTTCTGCCCGGAGTGCGCAACGCCGCTGTACTCGTCGGCAGTCGAGAATCCGCCAGCCGTCACGCTCCGGCTGGGCTGCGTCGCTGAGCGCGCTCAGCTCAAGCCAGGACTTCAGCTTTGGCAACACTCGGCCATGCCGTGGGTGACGGAGCTGGGTGCCATCCCGGGCGTTCAGACGCAACCGCCACGCTGACCAACCCCGCTGGCCCTTCGGCCTTCAACCTGCGGCTCCCTGAGCAACATGGTCGGCGCAATGCCAAACATGCGCCGGCAGGTGCGGCTGAGGTGGGCGGAGTCGGCAAAACCCCAGGTGTGCGCGGCCTCGGTCCACGACACGCCGCCCATGGCAGCGCCGACAGCCGCTTCCACCCGCGCCCACAGCAGGTAGGCCCGAAACGAGATGCCCGTTTGCGCCATGAACAGGTGGCGAAACCGGCTGGGCGACAAATGGGCCACCGCTGCGGCCTCGGTCAGCGTGATTGGCGCACTCAACCGCGAGCGCATGTGCGCGATGGCGCGCGTGATGCGTGGGTCCACGCTGAATGGCGTAGGCTCGACGCCCACCAGCAGCTCCAGCAGGCGCTGGCCGGTGGCAACCAGTGTTTCATCTTTCGCACCACGGGTGTAGGCCGCATGCAGGGGGGCCACCAGCGCCGCAAGGGCCTCACCGGGGAGCGCATGGATGGGGGTGCCCGTGTAGCGCAGCAACAGCGCGCGCCCTTGCACGGTTTCTGGCTCCACAAAAAGCTGCGCCACCATTTCGCCTGTGCCGTCGAACTGGTGCCGCTGATGCGGCAGCACGATGGCGCCAGCGTAGCCCGTCCAGTCAGCCGCAGCGTCGCTGCGCAGCATCACGCGGCCAGACAGGGCCAGTGAAATCTGGATCGCATGGTGTGCGTGTGCCTCGGCCCTGCCGGTGCTGCGCCCTATCCACAGGCTGCCACCGCTCCACAGCAGCACACAGCCGACGCCGATGATGGGCTTGGTTGCGGCGGGCGGGTTGGGCTTCACGTGGGTGCCTGGCACATCAGCCGTTTTGTTCAAGCGGGGTTTGGCCTGGGTCAGCAGAATTCATGGCACGGACAAACCGTTCCGCATCATGTTCAACGAAATGGAGCTTTTTATGCACAGCCAAATCACCTCTTCCTGCCAGTGCGCCAACTGCCCGGGCGCCAGCTGCACCTGCGGCTGCCAGACGCCAGCCGCCGCACAAGCCCCCGTGACCCCCGCGTCGGCAGCATAGCACCACGCCCGCCGCGCGCCGCGTTGGGCAGCCGCCTCATTGGGGCGTGGCGGCCAGGGTGTAGCTGAAATCGTAATTGTGCTTGCCATCGACCACGGTGACCACCATGCTGCCGGCCAGGCCGGTCAGCTCGTCGGTGCCGGAATCGGGCACCACGTGCAGCGCATAGGTGGATTCGCCCCGGTTCATGCTGCCGCTGTGCTGCAGCACGAAGCTGCCGGCGCGCCCTTGCAGCTTGCCCACCACCAGCTCCATGGCCACAAAGCCGGCCGAGCCGGGCACCTGCGTGCGCATGGCCAGCATCTGGCCGGTGCTGGCGGCGGCCAGCGGGCCGTGGAAATGCTTGTCCAGCAGCATGCGGCCGATCACCTGGCCGGCCGCCTGGGCGGCGGCGACCTGCGGGATCATGGTGACGTCGAACGTGCCGTTGATTTTCTGGGTTTTGACGGGCTGTGGCATGGTGGGTTCCTTCTGCGAAGTGTGATGAAATGATTGAGCAGCAGCCGGCTGCGCCAGCGCGAGCGGCGCAGTGCAGGCCAGCAGCAAGCCCAGCCACCGCGCGCGTGCGCGAGACTGGCGAGGCGAATGGTTTCCAGATCCGTGGTTCATGGTGTCTGCTCCTTTGTTGGCACTGTTAGTCACAACGCAATTTCAGCAGCGAAGCGGAAAAAACGATTGGAAAAACGCGACAACGCCCGCAGCGACGGTGCCCAGGGCGTTGGGCCCGCCTTGCCGCCGCGCACCTGGGCCGCCCGGGGCGTGCTGCGCAAGGCGGTGGTGCCGGGTGACTTCCAGCACACGCGGCTGGCGCCGGCAGCCGCGTTGGCCGGCCTGGTGGAGCGCTACTGGAGCGTGCGCTGGCACGTGGCCGGCGAACCCCAGCCGGTGGAAACGCTGCCTCACCCCAATGTGCAGCTGGTGTTTGAAGCCGGGCGCAGCGGTGTGTATGGCGTGGCCTCCGGCCGTTACACCCGCACGTTAGCGGGGCAGGGCGGTGCGTTTGGCGTCAAGTTCAAGCCCGGGGGCTTCCGGCCCTTCCTCGGCCGCCCGGTGGCGGAACTGGCCGACAGCTCATTGGCCATCGCCGACGCCTTTGCCGGCGCCGGGCAGCTGGAAGCCCAGGTGCTGGCGCTGAGCGAGCCAGCGCAACAAGCGGCGCTGCTGGACGCCTTCCTGCTGGCGCGGCTGCCGCCGCCGGACGACACGGTGGCGCGCGTCACGCGCATGGTGGACGGCATCGTGGACGACCGCAGCATCACCCAGGTGGACGAGCTGGCCCGGCGCGAAGGCATGAACAAGCGCGCGCTGCAGCGCCTGTTCAGCGACTATGTGGGTGCCAGCCCGAAATGGGTCATCAACCGCTACCGCATCCACGAGGCGCTGGAGCAACTGGCCGCCGGCCGCCCGCCCGACTGGGTGATGCTGGCGCTGGACTTGGGTTACTTCGACCAGGCCCACTTCATCCGCGATTTCAAGACCCTGGTGGGCCAGACGCCCACCGACTACGCCAGCACCGCACGCGGCCCGGCGTGAAATAAACCGAAACAAACCGATACCGCGGGGAGAAGACGCCACGGGCCACAGGCGGCACCATGGCCACCATGTTCAATTCCCTTTTCTCCAAAGGTACCCCGATGATGATGAAACCCTGGCTCAAGCGCGTGCTGTATGGCGTGGTCGGCCTGTCCATCCTGGGCGGCGGTGTGGCGGCTTACAGCCACGGCCACCGCATGTCCTACGCCAGCATGACGCCGGAGCAGATGGCGCAGCACCGCAGCAAGGCGGTGGACCGCATTGCCGCCAAGATGGCGCTCAACGCCGACCAGAAGGCCAAGCTGAACGTGCTGGCCGACAAGCTGCAGGCGCAATACCTGGCGCTGCACGGCCAGGCCAAGCCGCGCGCCCAGGTGGCGGCGCTGGTGGCCGGCCCCAAGTTTGACCGCACCGCCGCACAGGCCCTGGTGTCCGAGAAAACCGGCGCGCTGACCATGAAAAGCCCCGAGGTGATTGCCGCCCTGGGCGATTTCTACGACAGCCTGGACGCCACGCAGCAGCAAAAGGTGCGCGACTTCATGGCGCGCCACCACGGCAAGCGGCACCACGGCGGCGGCGGCGAATGACGCGATCGCCCGGCCGCAGCCGGCTGGGCGACAATGCGCCATAGAGGGGCCTCACCACCGATATGCCGCGCATCCTGCTGATCGACGACGACACCGAGCTGGGCCCGCCGCTGGCGGCCTACTTCCAGCGCTTTGACATGCAGCTGGTGTGCGCGCACCGCCCCAGCATTGGCCTGGGCCTGCTGCGCCAAGGCGGCTTTGACGCCGCCATCCTGGACGTGATGCTGCCCGAGATGGACGGCTTTGAGCTGTGCCGCACGGTGCGCCGCGACAGCGACATCCCCATCATCATGCTGACCGCCCGTGGCGAGGTGATGGACCGCGTGGTGGGCCTGGAGCTGGGCGCCGACGACTACGTGCCCAAGCCCTTTGAGCCGCGCGAGCTGGTGGCGCGGCTGCAAACCGTGCTGCGCCGGCGCACCCCGGCGCACCCCACCACCGGCGCACGCCTGCAGTTTGACGGCCTGACGGTGGACGTGGCCACCCGCAGCGTGCTGCGCCTGGGCCAGCCGGTGGAGCTGACCGGCACCGAGTTTGATTTGCTGCACCTGCTGGCGCGCGAGCCCGGCAAGGTGTGCAGCCGCGACGACATCCTGAACCACGTGCGCGGCCACGAGGCTGAGCTGTTCACCCGGGCGGTGGACATCGTGGTCAGCCGGCTGCGCAAGAAGCTGGAACCGCTGGAGTGCATCAAGACGCTGCGCAATGCCGGCTACACGCTGGCCCTGGCGCCTTTGGCCAACAACACGGACGGCCAGACTACACCATGACGCCACCAGCCGCGCCAGAAGACCACAGCGTCTGGCACCGGCGCGCCCGCCACGCGCTGGCGCATTCGCTGCGGGTGCGCATGACGGCACTCTTCCTGCTGCTGGCGCTGGCCATGATCGCCGTCTTTTTGCTGGGCCTGCAGCAGGCGCTGACACTGGGCTGGCGCGATGCCGCCCGCCCCCTGGTGGCCGACTACGTGGACCGGCTGGCGGCCGACATCGGCGCCCCGCCCAGCGTGGAGCGCGCCCGCGCACTGGCGCAGCGCCTGCCCATCACCGTGCGCATCGACGGCCCGGTGGTCAACTACCGCAGCTATGCCAGCCGCTACCGGGGGTTTGACCGCCGCTTCCAGGTGCTGAACGAACCCCGGCTGGCCGACGACGACAGCCGCGCCGAGGAGCTGGATGGCGGCGAATGGCACCACAACGAGCCCCACCTGCTGGAGCGCTTCACCCCCGACGGCCACCGCATCCGCTTCGGCCCCAATGTGCGCTTCTGGCACGACCGTCCGCGCAACGTGGGTTGGCTGACGCTGGCGGTGATCCTGCTGATGACCGCCATCGCCTACGTGCGGGTGCGCCGCATGCTGCTGCCGCTGGACGACATACGCGCCGGCGCCCTGCGCTTTGGCAGCGGCGACTTTGCCCAGCCCATCCCCGTGCGCCAGGCCCGCCGCCCCGACGAGTTGGCCGAGCTGGCCACCACCGTCAACACCATGGCGCAAGACATCCACCAGATGCTGGAGGCCAAGCGCACCCTGCTGCTGGCCATCAGCCACGAGCTGCGCAGCCCACTGACCCGCGCCCGGCTGAACACCGAGCTGCTGCCCGAGCAAGACCCGGCGGTGCAGGCCAGCCGCGACGCGCTGTTGCGCGACATCAGCCTGATGCGCGACCTGATCAACGACCTGCTGGAAAGCGAGCGCCTGGCCAGCCCCCATGTGGCTCTGCAACGCGAGCTGACCGACGTGGGCCTGCTGATCACCGAAACGGTGGTAGCCACCGAAGGCGCCGAAGCGGTGAAGCGCGACATTGCGCCCAACCTGCCACATATCTCGGCAGATCGCGCTCGCCTGCGCCTGCTGCTGCGCAACCTGCTGGACAACGCGCTGCGGCACACGGCGCCGGATGCACCTGCGCCCGAGATCAGCCTGCAAGTGACCACCCTGCGCGGCCGCCCCGCCGTGCAACTGACCGTGCGCGACCATGGCCCTGGTGTGCCAGAGGAGCAACTGGCCCACCTGGCGCAGCCGTTCTACCGGCCGGATGCCGCCCGCGAACGGGCCACTGGTGGCGTGGGGTTGGGCTTGTACCTGTGCCGCTTGGTGGCGCAGGCGCATGGGGGGACGTTTGCTGTCAGCAATGCATTGCCTGGGCTTGCCGTACAGGTTTGCTTGCCTGTCTGAAGTTCAGAGTCCAAGCTGACGTGTCTTGGCTAGCATGCTTCATCGCGATGCGTGGAAATCGTCGGCTCTAGCTAAACGTCACTGTGGCGTCGCTGTAGAACTTAGATTTTTCTATGTTCAACTCGACTGTAAAGCTCTTTTCGGTTATGTCAGTACCGACAAGAATACCTTCTTTAAACATGGTCTCTTGAAGGCTCCCAAGTCCTTTACCCCGAAAGATCGGCAATCCCAGTAAATTCGTCTCGATGGTCGGGGCGGGTTTGGTTGGAGAGATCCGATTCTTGAAGCGGAGCACTATCGTGTCATCCCGATCCTTAGCCTGCACACCGACATATCCCTGCGCACCATGATGCATGGCATTGTCAAATATCTCCGTTACACCTCGGAAGAGCCCGTTGTGATCAAGTTTTACGGGGGGGAGATTGTGTACGGATCGACCGATGCCCACTCTCAAATTAGAGAAGCCTGCGGCAACTGACCGAATGAAATCAGGCAATGAGACGTAACCCTCCTCCGATACGGCTCGGCTCCGCCGGCCTTTCTCGATCAGACTCTTTGCCTGAGTTATAGATGAGTCTTGAACGCTAGCTTGGAGTTGTAACTTTGCATGCCGAAGAAAGCTGGCGGTGTCGTACATATAAAAATTTTGTACGCACCCCGCCTCTGAAAAAATCTCGTTCAGTAGCTCTTTTCTTGGACCGAGTTTCTTTCCTCTCTTCTCCAGCCACCAGTCTTCCTTCACGTCACCCGTGATTAAAACTACGTTTGCGATCTGATCGATTTTTGCTTTGCGAATAATTTCCTTCCAAAGAATCAAGTCTCCATACTTCCGTATGAACTCCCTGTCTTCCACCAAATAGGATCCTTGCTTCGATTTATCCTTGTAGCCTGGAGGAATGTTCGCCTCGTAGCGCTTCTCCCCGGTTTTGCAAATTTCATCCAGTTCCTTTTTGCTGAAGCCTTCACCAATCTTCCCTTGAAAGATATTGAGAACGATGTCCTTGATTAGGTCGCGGTCGTTAACGTCGGACTGCTTGCCCTCAAGAACTGAAAGCTCGCGAATGAACTCCTCTATTGCCAATTTCCCATTTGAAATCTTGTCTGGCGTAAGGAATTTGTCAGGGTCTATAAGGGAATGACGTTGCTTCAGTTTTAGCTTGGCGAGTTCTTCTGACAGCTTATCGAAGACATCGTCATACTGACCGCTGGCTTCCTCGAGCAAGCTCCGGACCGTATGGAATTTATTCTTTTGGTCGCTTATCGCCTCATGCCGATTGTTAAGAAATTCGACCAAGACTTGAAATCCAATCCAAATTCGTTGCTGCAACTTCTCATCTCTTAGTACTCCTAGGAGATCGTTGCTCGCCGATTCAGGAAGGCGATAGAGGTCAAGTAAAACATTCGAGTCAAAAACGAATAGACCTTGCTGCCAAAGCAAAGCGAAGTCGATTTCGTCCGGGTCGCGATGGGTTCGTAGGAGGACTTCGAGCATTGCGTCGTTGAGTCGGTTGGATGTGAGCTCAGTCTACTCGGTAGTGTTCCATCTACCAATCCCCAAAGATGGGTAAGGGAGGCGCTGTCCTCGGGGTGCATGAGGTTGTAGCCATCGTATTGGCTGTTAGGGCTTATTTGCTCTTCGTTGGAAGCGGAGGTGTACCCCAGCGTGCCGGGTGGCCGTGTCGGGGTGCAGGCGCCATTCGGGCAAGCGGCGGCATTCCGCGCCAGCCAGGCAACTGAGGGCATGGGAGCAACTGCCGCCAATCAAGTAGCCTCCCGACGAGCCGGAGAACCGATACGGACGCCCGGTGCGCCTGCCTAGGGCCATGGCGTGGCGCTAGCTTGAAGCCTGGGGCTTCGACAGGCTCAGCCCGAACGGAATATGCGCCTGAATGGAGTGTGGTGCGCGCCCAAAAGAAAACGCCCCACACCCAAAGGCATGAGGCGTTCACAAACGTGAAGCTAAAAGGTCAGCTTACAGCGAATCGGTGAAGCTCCGCAGCTTGTCCGACCGGCTCGGGTGCTTCAGCTTGCGCAGCGCCTTGGCTTCGATCTGGCGGATGCGTTCGCGCGTGACGTCGAACTGCTTGCCCACTTCTTCCAGCGTGTGGTCGCTGGTCATCTCGATGCCGAAACGCATGCGCAGCACCTTGGCTTCGCGCGGCGTCAGGCTGTCCAGGATGTCCTTCACCACGTCGCGCAGGCCGGCCTGCATGGCGGCGTCCATGGGGGCGGTGTTGGCGCTGTCCTCGATGAAATCGCCCAGGTGGGAATCGTCGTCGTCTCCGATCGGCGTTTCCATGGAGATCGGCTCTTTCGCGATCTTCATGATTTTGCGGATCTTGTCTTCCGGGATTTCCATCTTCGCGGCCAGGATGCTGGCGTCCGGCTCGAAGCCGAACTCCTGCAAGTGCTGGCGGCTGATGCGGTTCATCTTGTTGATGGTCTCGATCATGTGCACCGGGATGCGGATGGTGCGCGCCTGGTCCGCGATAGAGCGGGTGATGGCCTGGCGGATCCACCAGGTGGCGTAGGTCGAGAACTTGTAGCCGCGGCGGTATTCGAACTTGTCCACCGCCTTCATCAGGCCGATGTTGCCTTCCTGAATCAGGTCGAGGAACTGCAGGCCGCGGTTGGTGTACTTCTTGGCGATGGAGATCACCAGGCGCAGGTTGGCCTCGATCATCTCCTTCTTGGCGCTGCGGCTGGACGATTCACCCTCGTTCATGCGCTTGTTGATGTCCTTCAGCTGGTCCAGCGGCACCACCACGCGCGATTGCAGGTCGATCAGCTTTTGCTGCAGGTCCTGCACCGGGGGCACGTTGCGCGCCATGATGGCGCTCCAGGTCTTGCCGGCGGTGGCCTGCTTTTCGATCCACTTCAGGTTCAGCAGGTTCGAGGCCACCTTGGCGCCGTGCTTGTCGCGGCCGGAGAAATCAGCGATGAAGTTCTCTTGCGGGTAGCCGCACTTGTCCACGATGATGCGGCGCAGCTCGCGCTCTTTCTTGCGGATGTCGTCCACCTGGGCGCGCACCATGTCGCACAGTTTCTCAATCGTCTTGGCGGTGAAGCGGATGGTCATCAGCTCGTCGCTCAGGGCGCGCTGGGCCTTCACATAGTGCGGCGTGCCGTAGCCTTCCTTGTCGTAGACCTTGTGCACCTTCTCGAACAGGTCGCGCAGGCGGTCAAAGCGGGTCAGGGCCTCGTTCTTCAGCTCTTCCAACTTCTTGGTCAGCGCCTTGGAGCCGCCCTTGCCGTCGTCGTCGTCTTCGGCGTCGAACTCGTCAAAGTCTTCCTCGGCCACATAGTCGTCGGCCTCGTTGGGGTTGGAGAAGCCGTCCACGATGGTGGAGATCACCACCTTGTTCTCGCGGATGTCCTCGGCCATGCGCAGGATCTCGGCGATGGTGGCGGGCGAGGCCGAGATGGCCTCCATCATCGCCATCAGGCCGCCTTCGATGCGCTTGGCGATTTCGATTTCGCCTTCGCGCGTCAGCAGCTCCACGGTGCCCATTTCGCGCATGTACATGCGCACCGGGTCGGTGGTGCGGCCGAATTCGCTGTCCACAGTGGACAGGGCGGCTTCAGCCTCTTCTTCGGCTTCTTCTTCGGTGGCGGCGGTGGGGCCGGTGTTGTTCAGCAGCAGGGTTTCGGCGTCGGGCGTCTGCTCGTACACCGCCACACCCATGTCGTTCAACATGGAGATCACGACTTCCAGCGTTTCAGCATCGACCAGCTTGTCGGGCAGGTGGTCGGAGATTTCGCCGTGCGTCAGGTAGCCGCGCGTCTTGCCCAGCTTGATCAGGGCCTTCAGGCGCAGGCGGCGCTTGGCCATGTCTTCTTCGGACAGCACGGTCTCGTCCAGACCGAATTCCTTCATCAAGGCCCGTTCCTTGGCCTTGCTGATCTTCATGCGCAGCGGCTTGACCTTTTCGCCGGGGGCAGCCGCTGGTTCTTCGGCGAACTCGGCTTCGATGTCGGACAGGTCGATTTCGGCCTCGGGCTTGGCGGAGGCATCCGCATTCTTGGGCTTGCGGCCGCGCTTGGCGCCGGTGGCGGGCGCTGCGCTGCCGTCGGCACTGGCGGCCTTGGGCGGGCGGCCAGGCTTTTTCTTGGGCGCGGCTTCAACGGTGGCAGCGGCCTTGGCGGCTACGGTGTCTTTGTCGGCTTTGGCGGGAGTCTTGGAGGCGGGCACTGACGGGGCTTTCTTGGAGGCGGCGGTCTTGGCGGGCGCCTTGGCCGCCGGGGCGGTCTTGGGCTTGGCTTTTGTTGCGGGCGATGCTGACTTCACTGACTTTTGAGCGGGCATTTAAATCCTCAAAACAAAAAAGCTGTTGATTAATTAGCACGCACCGCAAGACACACCGGTGCAATGGTGGAAGGCAGAGGAAAACGTGGTTTCCTCAACGGCAAGACAGAAGGGCGAACATTTGGAATGCAGTCCTTGCGGTTAGGTGGCCGGTCGTGAACTGTGTCAACGGTTGGCCTGGCCCGGAGGTGCTGCTGTCGCGCTTGCCGACGAACAACCTTGGATTATACCCAATAACGCCTGCCTCGTAGGCAAATATAGGGTGCCGGGCGGCAAAATCAAGCGACTTTTCAGGCCGCCTTGCCGCTGCCGGGCGTAAATTTGGCTGTCAATGCATTCTTTCGGGTCAACAAATCACGGTAACGCTGCTGAGCGGCTGGATCGTTGGACATCGTCAATGCCAATTCATCCATTTGCCGGGTGAGCGAATCCACCAACAGCCGGTCCAACAGGCCCCGCAGTTCCTGGGCGTCTTCTTGGGCCTGTTGTTGCTCAGCCTCCTCGCCGGCCGCGCTCAGGTCTTCGGCCGTCATCAGTCGGATCGCCAGCGCCTCGGATTCATGGTCGCGCAAACCTTCGCGCAGAGCGCCCCAGGGTTGGGGCCCGTATTCGTGCAACTGGCTCTCCAGCCAGATGAACAGTGGGCCGTGTGGTGCTGGTAGCTCGCACAACATGGCATGGTCCTCGGCCGACAATTGGTCCCATACTGCTACCTGGCCCAGGAGTAGCCGAGTGGCGTGGTCGGCCCGGCTGAGCAGGGAGTTGCGCAGCCGACCTGTTGGGCGGGGCAGGGCGGGTTTGAAGGAGCGCTCTCGCCAGGGGCGTTTGCTTGCGCCGGCCTGCTCTTCGCCCTCGCTACCGCGCTCCTGCCGCTGCCAGCGGTTGCCTTGGCCGTCGGGTTTATCGCCACCACGGCCGCCGCTGCCCGGTTTGCGCTTGTTCCACAGGTCGTCCAGCTCGTGGCTGCCCAGTTGCACCAGGTCGGCAATCTCGGCCAGCAGCTGGCGCTTCAGGGCGCCGTCGGGCATGGCCAGCCACAGCGGGGCGGCGTTGCTGGCCATGTGGGCGCGGCCCTCGGGGGTGTCCATGTCGCAGCCCTCGCAGGCCGCCTCGATCAGGAAGCGGCTCAGCGGCGTGGCCTGGGCCACGTACTGGGCGAAGGCCTCCTTGCCGTTTTCGCGGATGTAGCTGTCGGGGTCGTGCTCGGGCGGCAGGAACAGGAACTTGACGCTGCGCACATCGGTGGCAAATGGCAGGGCGCCGTCCAGTGCCTTGCGCGCGGCGCGCCGGCCGGCGGCGTCGCCGTCGAAGCTGAACACCACCGCGTCGGTGAAGCGGAACAGCTTTTGCACATGGTCTGTGGTGCAGGCCGTGCCCAGCGTGGCCACCGCGTTGGGAAAGCCCAGCTGCGCCAGCGCCACCACGTCCATGTAGCCCTCGGTGACCAGCACATAGCCGTGCTCGCGCAGCGCGTTGCGGGCTTCGAACAGGCCATACAGCTCGCGGCCCTTGCTGAACACCGGGGTTTCGGGCGAATTCAAGTACTTGGGTTTTTCGTCGCCCAGCACCCGGCCGCCGAAGCCTATGCATTCGCCCTTGACGTTGCGGATCGGGAACATCACGCGGTCGCGGAAGCGGTCATAGCGCTTTTCCTCGCCGCCGTCTTCCTCGGCGTTGCTGATGACCAGGCCGCTTTCCACCAGCAGCGGGTCGTCGTAGCTGGGGAACACGCTGGCCAGGCTGCGCCAGCCCTCGGGCGCGTAGCCCAGGCCGAAATCACGCGCCACCTCGCCGGACAGGCCGCGGCCCTTGAAGTAGGCAACGGCCTTGGGCGAGATCTTCAACTGCTTCTTGTAGGCCTCGCAGGCCTTTTCCAGCACATCGGTCAGCGTGGCCTGTTTTTGCCGCTGCTCGGCGGCGCGTTCGCGCTGCTGCGGGCTCATGCCGTCGTCGGGTACCTGCATGCCGTATTGGCCGGCCAGGTCTTTCACCGCTTCGACGAAGGTCATGCCGGCGTGTTCCATCAGGAAGCCGATGGCGTTGCCGTTCTTGCCGCAACCAAAGCAGTGGAAGAACTGCTTGGCCGGGCTGACCGAGAACGACGGCGATTTCTCGCCATGGAACGGGCACAGCCCCATGAAGTTGGCGCCGCCCTTTTTCAGCTGCACGTAACGGCCGACGATGTCCACCACGTCGGTGCGCGCCAGCAGTTCCTGGATAAAGCTTTGCGGGATGGCCATTGCACCTGATTCTAGAGAGTCGGGGTCAGCAAGCCTGGCGACGATGGTTGGCAAGGATCAGGCCGCCACGGCGCTCAGCTCCGCGGCTGTCCCCCGGCCCTTCGGGCCTCCTCCTTGATGCCGCTGCGCTGAACGCCATGACGACCTGATCCTGCTGGCCTGGTAGGCGCGCTTCCAATCTCGGAAGCCTGTCTTGCCCCCACCATTGGGGATTCGCGGATACATCGATACCGCTTAGACTGATGGCAAGCGAAACAGTAACGCGACGTCGTTGCCCAAACCTCTATGAGTTATGTCCTTGGAATAGCGGATAAGCCTCTTGGGGAGGGTTTTGTGCCATTGATTCAACGTGTGACAGTTGCTTCACGAGCCCGCTTTCTAAGGGGCTACCTGAACGAGATTGCACCTGCGTTTCAGCAGTTCAGTGATCGTGGGAAAGACATTCTTACATTGCATTGCTTCGCTAGCATCTCACCCGAGCAATTCGACGCAGCGAAGTGTGTCTGTGATCGTTTGAGGAGTTCACTCTCAGACAGACCATCTTCGTGGCGGCTGCCCCTGGGCACCATTCAGTTCCCAGGTCAACCGAAGAGGGCATTCGCGCCGTTTGTCGCCAAACGTCGGGCCTTGGCCATAGTTGACCATATTGAACGGCTGCTCATCTTGGCACGTAAGGCTGGAGGTACCGTCGTCTTTGCTGGTGGTGCTTGGTATGTTCCTCTTTGCGGAATTAAGCTTCCTCTAGATACTGTCCTCTACTCGTAGTCGCCGAATAGCATAAGGATTGACCCTCCGCCTCGGTTTTCATACGCTGCGCCCGCCAACGAGCCCGATGCCGCTGGGGCGTGTGGCGGAGGGAAATCAAGGAGGAGGCCCGCAGGGCCGGGGGACATTCCCGTAGCCACGCGCACCAGCGGCGTCGGCAGCCAACAAGCCAGCTGCCTCGGGTGTTAAGGATCGCCGGCGACCGCGCCCTCACGCCTGGGGTCAGCCCCGCCGAACCAACCGGTGGGCGTGCGCTGGATGAACTGGGTGCCGCTGTTCAGGCCGCTCTCGTTCACCACATGCCCGCGCGCCCTCAAGGCTTGCAGCGTTGCCTCGCCAAAGCGCCCTGCCTCCAGCTGCGCGGGCCCGGCGAAGGCGCCGAAATTGGGCAGGTTGATGGCCTGCTGCACGTCCATGCCCCAGTTCAGCGTGGCGTACAGCACCTTGGCGGTGTAGTGGATGATCTGCGGCCCACCGGCGCTGCCGCCGGCCAGCACCAGCGGCCCCAACTGGCCGTCGGGCCGCTTCTCGAACACCAGCGTGGGCGCCATGGCCGAGCGCGGGCGTTTGCCGGGCTCCAATCGGTTGGCCACGGGTTTGCCGGCGGCGTCCGTGGGGCGGAAGCTGAAGTCCGTCAACTGGTTGTTCAGCAAAAAGCCGCCAGCCAGACCCAGGCCGCGGTTGACCATCTGCTGCGAGCCAAAGGCATATTCCACGCTGGTGGTCATGGACAGTGCGTGGCCCTGGGCGTCGACGATGGCGATGTGCGAGGTGCCGTATTCGGGCTGCTGCGCCATGGGCGCATAGGCGGTGGTGGTGCCGCCGGGCCGACCGGGCTGGACGGTCTTCATGCTTTTGCCGTCCTTGCCGGTCTGCACCAGTTGTGCGCGTTGGCGCAGGTAGGCCGGGGCCAACAGGCTGGCCCAGTCGCCGGCCGGGGCGGCGACGAAGTCCGGGTCGGCCGGGTACTGGTCGCGGTCGGCCGAGGCCAGGCGGGCGGCTTCGGTGTACAGGTGCAGCCAGTCGGCGGAGGGCACCGCCGGCCCGGGGCAGGGCAGGGCCACGCAGGCGAAGGGCGCGGGGGACGCGCCCGCGTCCAGCGGGTTGGCCGCCGCTGGCAACTGGTTCAGCAGCCCCAGGATCTGCGCCACCGCGACGGCGCCCGAGCTGGGCGGCGGCATGCCGCAGATGCGGTAGTCCCTGGCTGCGCCGGCCAGCGGGTGGGCGGTGTAGTCCACGCACAGCGGCATGCGTTGCTTGGGCTGGTAGGCGGCCAAGTCGTTCAAGCCCAGCTTGCCGGGGTTGCGCGGGTGCTGGCGCACCTTGTCCACGATGGCCTGGGCAATGGGCCCTTGGCTCAGCGCCTTGGCGCCTTGCTGGGCGATCTGGCGCAGCATGGCGGCCAGCTCGGGGTTCTTCAACACGTAGCCGGTGGGGCGGGGCTGGCCGTCGGCCCCAAAGAAATAGGCGCGCGCCACCGGGTCGTCCTCGCGCAGCACCTGCACCTGGCCCAGCAGGCCGTGAAGCCGCTCACCGACTGCGAAGCCGTTTTCGGCCAGCGCGATGGCCGGCTCGAACAGCGTGGCCCAGGGCAGCTTGCCGTGTTGGCGGTGCGCCTGCTCCAGCATGGCCAGCACGCCGGGCGCGCCCACGGCGCGGCCACCAACGACGGCTTCGCGAAAGCCCATGGGCTGACCGTTGGCCTGCATGAACAAGCCGCTGTCGGCGGTGGCCGGGGCGGTTTCGCGGCCATCAAAGGCCTGCACCTGGCGGCCGTCAAAGTACAGCAGAAAGGCGCCGCCGCCCAGCCCGCTGGACTGTGGCTCCACCAGCGCCAGCACCATCTGGGTGGCGATGGCGGCGTCCACCGCGCTGCCACCGCGTTGCAGCATCTGGTAACCGGCCTGGGCGGCCCGCGGGTCGGCGGCGGCCACCGCCATGCTGCGGGTGGCCCAGCCGGCGTGGGCGCGGTAGCCGGTGCTGCCCTCGGGTTGCGCGGCTGAGGGGGCGGGAGGTGTTGCGGCCGGAGGTGTGGGGCCGGCGCAGCCTGCCAGCAACAGCAGCAGTGCGGGCAACAGGCGAAGGCGGTTCATCGCCCCCATGGTAAGGCAGCCGCCAAAGTGCTGCTGGGGGCGTGCCGACTGCGGGGCTACCAGGGCTGGCGCTGGTAGTAGGTGACGTAGCAGTCACCGTCCAGGCACAGCATGGGGTCGCGGTTTTTCGGGTGATTGCGCTTTTCCAGCCGGTAGGTGGTGGTGCTGCCGGTGTTGGAGTGCGCGGTGATCTGGTAGTCGGTGGCGCTCCAGCGGCCGGCGTCGCCATTGCCCGCCGAGGTACCGCCATACATGCCGCCGCCATAGGCGGAAGCGGTGCGTTGCGAGCCATAGGTGTAGCTGCCGTTGGGGTGCAGCTCAAAACAGGCCGAGCTTTGCGAACCGCCGCCGCCGTTGGCCGTGAAGCTGGAGGCCTTGCACCATTTGCCCACCAGTTCCTGGCGCACACCGCCAGCGCCACCCGTGTTGGGCGCGCCGTTCATGGCCTGTTGCTGCTGCGGTGGCGGCGCGCCGGGCACGCCGCGCGTCATGGTCAGCACGCCTTGGATGACGCCGCCGGCCACCTGCAGCTGGTTGCCGTTGACCTGGAACTGGTAGGTGTAGACCTGTCCCTGGTCCTCGACGAACAGCATCTGGCCCATCACCTGGTAGCGTATGCGCCGGCCATCGACCTGGCCGCCGCCACTGCCGTCCAGCGTGAGTGAAATGGGGGTGCCGTTGAGGTTGGCGTTCCAGGTCCCGGTCAGGCCGGCCTGGGCCATGGCCAGCGTGGCCGACAGCAGAAGGGCTGAAACAAGCAAGCGCATCCACATGGTGGCGTCTCCTTCACTTCAGCCTTGACTATAGCGGTGTCTCGTCTTTGTCAGTGGCCTATCGCACCCGCCGAACAGCCATGCACGTGCTTGCCTTGCTGGCTGCCGACGCCGCTGGTGCGCGTGACTCCGCGAATGTCCTCCGGCCCTGCGGGCCTCCCCCTTGATTTCGCTGCGTCACGCGCCCCAGCGACATCGGGGCCGTTGGCGAACGAGGCGCCGGCATACCCTTGCCGGCATGCCAACCGTATTCGTTGGATCAGGTCGTGGTGGCGCTCAGCGCAGTGGCATCAAGGAGGAGCCCGCAGGGCGGGGGACAGCCACGGAGCTGAGCGCCGCCGCGGCCTGATCCCCGCAACCCTGCTGGCGTGCGGAGGGTGTTCGGAAGCTTAACGCGGCGCCAGACGAATGGCCCCGTCCAGGCGGATCACCTCGCCGTTGAGCATGTCGTTTTCGATGATGTGCTTGGCCAGCTTGGCGTAGTCCTGCGGGGTGCCCAGGCGCGAGGGGAAGGGCACGCTGGCGGCCAGCGATTCCTGCACCTCCTTGGGCATGCCGAACATCATGGGCGTGCCGAAGATGCCGGGGGCAATCGTCATGTTGCGGATGCCGTTGCGTGCCAGGTCGCGGGCGATCGGCAGCGTCATGCCCACGATGCCACCCTTGGAGGCGCTGTAGGCGGCCTGGCCGATCTGGCCGTCGTAGGCCGCCACCGAGGCGGTGGAGATCATCACGCCGCGCTCGCCGGTGGCTTCGGGTTCGTTCTTGCACATGGCGTCGGCGGCCAGGCGGATCATGTTGAAGCTGCCCACCAGGTTCACGGTGATGCACTTGGTGAACACGCCCAGGTTGTGGGCGCCGTTCTTGCCCACGGTCTTTTCCGCCGGAGCGATGCCGGCGCAGTTGACCAGGCCCATCAGCTTGCCCATGGACACCGCCTTGGCCACCACGGCTTGGCCGTCGGCTTCCTGGCTGACGTCGCACTTGACGAAGGCGCCACCGATTTCCTTGGCAATCGCCTCGCCCTTTTCCGCCTGCATGTCGGCGATCACCACCTTGCCGCCGTTGGCCGCCAGCATGCGCGCCGTGCCTTCACCCAGGCCGGATGCGCCGCCGGTGACGATGAATACCTTGCCGTTGATGTCCATGTGTTGTGCTCCAGAAGAAAAGAGGGGGGATGAGTTGACGTTGACGTAAACGGAAATTATCGTTGATTGGTGCGCGCGTTTGGGCCGCAGCGTGTCGCCATGGCGGCGCTGGCCGGGGCATGCCGCAATAACTGCTATACTTGCGTTCTCGAATACTTTTAGGCGCGTAGCTCAGCTGGTTAGAGCACCACCTTGACATGGTGGGGGTCGTTGGTTCGAGTCCAATCGCGCCTACCAATGATCAGCCTCGTTTTCACTGTGAAAACGGGGCTTTTTTGTTTTCGGGCCTCAGAAACCCGCATTGCGCGGCCTGCACTTCTGTTTGTTCAGCCCACCGACTCCACCCGCTCGAAGCGGTAGCCAAAGCCATACACCGGCACCAGCTTCCAGCCGTGGCCGCCGTCCAGGCTGAGCTTGCGGCGCACCCGGCTCACGTGGGTGTCCACGGTGCGCACGTCCACATCGGCCGAGATACCCCAGACCTTGTTCAGCAGGAAGTCGCGCGACAGCAGCTTGCCCAGGTTCTGGAACAGCGTGACCGTCAGGTCGAATTCCTTTTGCGTCATCTCCACCACCTTGCCGGCCATGGACATGCGCTGGCGTTTGATGTCGATTTCGTAGTCGCCGGCGCGCAACACCGGCAGTGCCCCGGGGCGCGCGCGGCGTGAGGCGGCGGCGATGCGGGCCATCAGTTCCAGCGGTTTGGCGGGTTTGACGATGTAGTCGTCCGCGCCGGCTTCCAGCGCGGTCACGACGTCGTGTTCTGACTCGTGTGCGGTGATCACGATGCAGGGCAGCTGCCAGCCCATGTTGGCACGTATCCATTTCAGCAACTCGCCGCCATTGCCGTCGGGCAGCACCCAGTCGATCAGCACCAGGTCAAAGCTTTCCTGCTTCAAGCCCTGCAGGAAGGCGGCGGCGGTGTCAAACGCGCGGCAGCTGTGCTGGCCTTGTTGCAATTGCACGGTCAGCATCTCACGTTGCAGCGGGTCGTCTTCCACAAAACCTATGTGCATCTGTCTCCTCCTTTCTGGCGCCCACAGTCGAAACTTGTATCCGCCTGATCCTGGGCCTGCTCAGTGTCCCCGCCATGGCATCGCGCGGATGTGCGGCATCATAAGTACATTGCACCATTTTGCGGCGCCCCTGGCAATGGTCGCCTGCACCACCCCAACAACGGTGTGGCTGTCGGCCCTCAAAGCGAATGCTGTGCTAGGTGTAGGCGTACGCCACAGTCTCATCACACTTGTCCGGCCCTGCTGTCGCCTAATAGATACTGTAGGAGCACGTGCCGCTGCTCCAGGGGAGCAGGTCCATGGGCCTTGAGGAACAAGTCAGCCATTCTTTCATTGACGCCTGTCTGCGCCATCCCGCGCCGAAGGTGGTTTCCATGTTCGCGCAGCGCTCGCATGGGGCGCTGTCGCCGCCGGGGTTGAGCGCCGGCGCATTGATGCAGATCGTCAACGACGGCGTCTTCATCGCGCGCGACGGCCGCTTTGTTTATGCCAACGAAGCCCTTCCCGCGCTGCTGGGCTACAGCAGCGCGGAGTTTGCCGATATGCCATTTGAGCGTGTCGTCGCGCCGGAGTTCCTCGGGTTGTGGACGCACCGCTTCGCCCGCCGCGTGGGCGAAGGTGACGCACCGCCGGGCAACTACCGCGTGCGCCTGCTCAAGCGTGACCCGTTGGACGAGGTGTGGGTGGACCTGCAGGCCAGCCGCTTCACCTACCAGGGCCGGCGCTGCGTGCTGGGTTTGCTGCGGGACGTCACGGAGCAGCGCCGTGAGCAGCAGCGTAGCAGCCTGCGCGACCACGTGCTGGAACGGCTGGCGCGCGGCGCCGGCCTGGAGAGCCTGCTGCACGCCATCGTCTATGCCATCGAGGAAGTGGTGCCGCACATGCACTGTGGCGTCTTGCTGCTGGACCCGCGTGACAACCGCCTGCGCTGTGGCGCGGCGCCTAATCTGCCCGAGCCGCTGGCGCAGGCGCTGGATGGCCTGGCCCTGGAGCCGGCGGCCAACGCCTGCGGTCTGGCCGTTGAGCCCGGCGTGGCGTTGACCGGGGCGGGCGCAGGCGCCAGCCACAGCCCGGCATTTGCCGCCGTGCTGGCTGGGGCCGGCGTGCAGGCCACCTGGTCCGCGCCAGTGCTGGACGGCAGCGGCCGGCTGGCCGGCGTGTTTGCCGCCTATTACGACGTGCCGGGGGCGCCTTCGCACAGTGACGTGGCGCTGCTGCGCGAGGCCGTCAGCCTGGTTGCCCTGGTGATGGCGCGCAAGCGCGCCGAAGAGGAACTGCAGATTGCCTCGCTGGTGTACCAGACCAGCACCGAAGGCATGATGGTGCTGGACGCTAAAGGGCGGGTGGTGGCCGTCAACCCGGCTTTCCTGGCCATCACCGGCTACACCACTGAAGAACTGGTGGGCGCGGACGCGGCCCGGTTGCCCCTGCTGCGCGACGACCAGGTGCTGCTGCGCAAGCTGTGTCAGGCGCTGCAGGCGCAAGGCCAATGGCAGGGCGAGGTCTGGACCCGCAAGCGTAGCGGCGAATCGGTGGTCTGCTGGGTCACCATCAACACCAGCCTGGATGCTGGCGGCGAAGTGCAGCGCCGGGTGGTGCTGTTCTCAGACATCACCAACCGCAAGCAGTCGGAAGAGTTGATCTGGCGGCAGGCCAATTTCGATCTGCTGACGCAACTGCCCAACCGCAACATGCTGCAAGACCGCTTGACGCAGAAGGTCTTGCGCGCCGCGCATGAAGGCCGCAGGTTCGCCGTGTTGTCCATAGACCTGGACAAGTTCAAGGAAGTCAACGACGCGCTGGGCCCGGACCAGGGGGACCATTTGCTGGTGGCCGCGGCGCGGCGCATCGTGCGGGGGGTGGGACAGTTCAACACCGTGGCGCGCATGGGCAGCAACGAGTTCGTGGCTGTCGTGCCGCTGGGCGGTGGCACCGAATCGGCGTCTACCCTGGCTGCCGCGTTGCTGGAGCAGTTGTCCGAGCCCTACCACCTGGCCGTGGGGCCCACCGTGGTGCACGCGAGCCTGGGTGTCTCGGTGTACCCGAACGATGCTGGCAGCGCCGAGAGCCTGCTGAGCAGTGCCGCGCATGCCATGCGCGTCGCCAAAGTGCAGGGTGGCAACCAGTGCTGCCTTTTCACCGCCGAGTTGCAACAGGCGGCGCAGGCGCGCGCGCAACTGGTGAAGGACTTGCGCGAAGCGGTGCAGCAGCAGCAGTTCGAGCTGCTCTACCAGCCCATCGTCGACCTGCACACGGGCGAGGTGCACAAGGCCGAGGCCCTGCTGCGCTGGAACCACCCGCGCCGTGGCCTGGTCGGCCCGGCCGAATTCATCCCGCTGGCTGAAGAGACGGGGTTGATCGTCGACATCGGCAACTGGGTCTTCCACGAGGCCACCCGTTGGGTGCAGCAGTGGCGCCAGCGCCATGACGCGACATTTCGCATCAGCATCAACAAGTCACCGGCGCAGTTTGACCGCACCGGTGCCGGCACCCGTGCCTGGCTGGAGCACCTGCGCACACTGGGCCTGCCCGGCGAGGCGGTGGTGGTGGAAATCACCGAGGGGCTGCTGCTGCATTCCGAGGCGCATGTGGCCGACACCATGGCGGCCTACCGCGCCGCCGGCATGCAGCTGGCCATTGACGATTTCGGCACCGGCTACTCGGCGCTGTCGTACCTGAAAAAGTTCGACATCGACCACCTGAAGATCGACCAGTCCTTCACCCGCCACCTGGGCGAAAGCGCCAGCGACCGCGCGCTGTGCGAAGCCATGGTGATGATGGCCCACCGCCTGGGTTTGAGCGTGGTGGCCGAGGGGCTGGAGACCGCAGAACAGCGCCAGCTGCTGGTGGACATGGGCTGCAACTTCGGCCAGGGCTACCTGTACACCAAGCCGTTGACGGCCCAGGCGTTCGAACAGCAATACGCCCGCGCCTGACGGCATTTATCCGGGCACGGTAGGCCCGTTTGCGCATGGCACGCTCTTTGCATTCAATCTTGGATACAAGATTGAATGCTCAAGGATGGTGCACATGGTGGTTCAGGGGCATGCGCCGGTGGCGCAGGCGGCAGGCGCAGCAGCTGATGGTGCAGGTTCGTTGGCACCCCAGGCCTGGATTTCTCGGCTCTCCCAGCCCGAGCCGGTGGACGCCGCCGGGCCGCTGGCCGGCCTGCGCTTTGCCGCCAAGGACAACATCGACGCGCTGGGCCTGCCCACCACGGCTGCCTGCCCGGCTTTCAGTTACGCCCCGGCGGCCAACGCCGTTGTGGTGCAGCGCCTGCTGGATGCTGGTGCGCGCCTGTTGGGCAAGACCAACCTGGACCAGTTCGCCTGCGGTTTGAACGGCACCCGCTCGCCTTATGGCCCGGTGCCCAACGCCTTCAACCCGCTGTATGTGTCGGGCGGCTCCAGCTCCGGCTCGTCCTACGTGGTGGCCACCGGGCAGGCCGACTTTGCGCTGGGCACCGACACCGCCGGCTCCGGCCGGGTGCCGGCCGGCCTGAACAACATCGTGGGCCTGAAGCCCAGCAAGGGCCTGATCAGCACGCGCGGCGTGGTGCCGGCGGCGCAGAGTGTGGACTGCGTGTCCATCTTCGCCCGCGACGTGCCCACCGCCGTCCGGGTGCTGCAGGCCGCCTTGGGCTACGACCCGCTGGACCCGTACTCGCGCAAGCTGGTGCTGGCCGCGCAACCGCTGCCGGCCAGCTTTCGCTTTGGCGTGCCGTCCGAGTTGCAGTTTTTCGGTGATGCGCTGGCCGAGGCCGCGTTCACGGACGCGCTGCAGCGCCTGGCCGCGCTGGGCGGCACCCCGGTCAGCATTGACTACACGCCGCTGGCCGGCGCCGCTGCGCTGCTGTACGAGAGCGCGCTGGTGGCCGAGCGTTATGCGGCGGTGCGCGGGTTCTTCGATGGGCACGAGGCGCAGGTGGTGGAGCCGGTGCGCAGCATCCTGGCCGGGGGCCGGCGCTACAGCGCGGCTGACCTGTACGACGCCCAGGCGCAGTTGCGTGCCTTCGGCCAGCAGGCCGCCGCGCTGTGGGATGGCATGGATGTGCTGCTGGTGCCCACCGCGCCCACGCACTACACCATTGCCCAGATGCAGGCCGACCCGGTGGCGTTGAACCGCAACCTGGGCGCCTACACCAACTTCGTCAACCTGCTGGACTATGCCGCGCTGTCGGTGCCCAGCAGCCTGCGCCCGGACGGCTTGCCATTCGGCATCACGCTGGTTGGCCCCTGTGGCAGCGATTTGCAGCTGGCCGAGCTGGGCCAGCGCTACCACCAGGCCACTTGCTTGCCCCAGGGGGCCACGGGCCAGCCATTGGCAGCACCACAGGCCATTGCCGGCTTGCAAGCACCGACCACGGCCAAGGTGGCCGTGGTGGGGGCCCACCTGTCGGGCATGCCGCTGAATACCCAATTGACTGAACGTGGTGCACGCCTTCTGGCCAGCACCCACACCGCGCCCAACTACAAGCTGTTCGCACTGCCCGGCACCGTGCCGCCCAAGCCCGGCCTGCTGCGTGTGGCACCGGGCGAGGGCGCTGCTATCGCCGTGGAGGTGTGGGAAATGCCGCTGGCGCACTACGGCAGCTTCGTGGCGCTGATACCGGCGCCGCTGGGCATAGGCACGCTGGCGCTGCTTGACGGCAGCAGCGTGCAGGGCTTCATCTGCGAACCGCAGGCCCTGGCCGGCGCGCAGGACATCACCGCTTTCGGTGGCTGGCGCGCCTTTATCGCCGCGCGTGCCGCCGCCGCTTCATGAGTTTTCTTGTTCCACGTACCCCTCAGGAGATTGCCATGCCTTTGACTGACTCTGACACCCCCGCGACCGCCGCAACTGCCGCCGGTCCATCGCGGCGCAGGTTGCTGAAAGCCGCTGCCGCCGGCACCGCATTGGGCACGCTGGGAGCGCCCGCCATCGTGCGGGCGCAAGGCGTCAAGATCCGCATCGGCTTCTGGCCGGTGGCTGCCGGCCTGCCGTTCTTCGCCGCGGTGGAGAAAGGCTACTTCAAGGAAGGCGGCCTGGATGTGGAGCCGCTGAAGTTCGCCGGTGCCCAGCAGGTGATGGAGGCCATGTTGGCGGGCCGCAGTGACGGCAGCTCCAACGGCACGGGGTCGGCCAACCTGGCGATTGGTGAGATCGCGCAGCCGGGCCTGTTCAAGATTTTTGCCACCAACCCCAGCAACGCCAAGTATGTGCTGGACGAGTTCATCGTGCCCAAGGACAGCCCGGTGAAGACCATGGCCGATCTCAAAGGCAAAAAGGTCGCCTCCGGCCCCGGCATCCAGAACGTGACGCTGGCCAAGACCATGCTGGAGCGCGCCGGCGCCAGCGGCGTCACCGTCAGCGAGCTGCCCATAGGCCAGCACGTGGCCTCGCTGGTGGCTGGCCAGGTGGATGCCTGCTACACGCTGGAGCCCACCGGCACCGTGGGCCGCCTGAACGGCACCACCCGCGTGCTGGAGGCCGGCGTGGTGGCCAAGTACATCCTGGGTGACCCGATGGCGCCGTGGCACGGCGGCTCGGCCAGCCTGACCACCGAGTTCATCAAGAAGAATCCCGAACTGGCCAAGAAGTACATCGCCGCCTACACCAAGGGCATTGAGTTGGTGCGCACCAAGCCGGCTGAGGCGCGGCAGTACCTGAAGGGCTACACCGCCATCGAAGGGCCGCTGACCAGCGAGGTGCCGCTGGCGTCCTACATGCTGTACAACGAGTTCAAGCCCAGCGACGTGGCTTACTTCCAGAAGTTCTACGACCTGTTCACCGAAAAAGGCATCTTCGAGAAGAAGGTGCTGGTGGATGGCCTGCTGTACAAGGGGTAAGCGCCATGGCCATCTCTGTTGCCACCGCTGGCGCCACCGCGCTGGCCACCCCGCCGGCCAATACGCAAGCCGGTGCGCCGCCCGCCGAGCTGGCGCCCATTCCGGCGGCCAATGACGCCACCGCCCCGGCCGCGCCAGTGGCGGCCACGGGTGCCAAACCCTGGGTGCCGCCGGCCATGGCCGCCAGCACGCCACCCAAGCAGCGCTCGCTGGCCAAGCTGCTGCCGGTGGTGGGGCCCATCGTGCTGTTCATCGTCTGGGACCTGGTGGTGCGCCTGGGTTTCATCAAGGCCATCCTGCTGCCCAGCCCGACTGCCACCATCGCCACGCTGGTCACCGGCCTGGCCGGTGGGCCGCTGCTGCTGGACTTCGGCATGACGGTGATGCGCACGCTGGAGGCCTTCCTGATTGCCGCTGTGGTGGGCGTGCCGCTGGGCGTGCTGCTGGGCAGCAACGAAAAGGCCTACCGCAGCGTGGAGTTTCTGATCGATTTCTTCCGCTCCACGCCGTCGTCGGCGTTGATCCCGCTGTTCCTGCTGATCTTTGGCGTCTCGGACATCAACAAGGTGGCCATCGCCGCCTTCGGTGCGTTCTTGATTGTCATTTTCAACAGCGCCTACGGCGTCATCAACGCGCGCAAGCAGCGGGTGATGGCCGCCAAGGTGATGGGCGCGTCGCGCTGGCAGGTGTTCAAGGACGTGCTGATCTGGGAAAGCCTGCAACCTTCGTTCGTGGGGCTGCGCTCGGCGGTGTCCATGGCGCTGGTGATCGTCATCGTGGCTGAGATGTTCATCGGCTCGGACACCGGCCTGGGTCACCGCATCATCGACGCGCAGCAGGTGCTGAACGTCAAGAGCATGTACGCGGCCATCCTGGCGGCGGGGGCCCTGGGGTACGCGCTGAACATCCTGTTCCTGCTGGCTGAGCGCCGCATCGTGCACTGGAGTGGAAGATGAATGCAGTACTCAATGGCCCCGTCTATGCCGACGTGCCCGCGCCCACGTTCGAACCCGGCCCGGCCGGCACCCACATCACCATACGCGGCCTGACCAAGTACTTCGCCGGCTGGCCGTTGTACGAGAACTTCGACCTCGACATCCCGAAGAACAAGATCGTGTCCGTGTTCGGCCCCAACGGCTGCGGCAAGAGCACGCTGATCAACATGATCGCCGGGCTGATTCCCATCGACGCCGGCCAGATTCTGTTCGACGGCAAGTCGTTGAAGGACACCAAGATCGGCTACGTGTTCCAGAACTACCGCGAGGCGATGTTCCCGTGGATGCGCACCATCGACAACATCGCCTACCCGCTGAAGCTGGAGGGTAAGAGCAAGGCCCAGGTGGACAAGCGCATGGCCGAGCTGGTGGCGTCGTTCGACGTCAAGTTCGACCTCAACCGCTACCCGTATGAGCTGTCGGGCGGCCAGCAGCAGACCGCCTCCATCATGCGGGCGCTGGCGCCCAACCCCGAGGTGCTGTTCCTGGACGAGCCGTTCTCGGCGCTGGACTTCGAGATGACGCTGTTCATCCGCGAGAAGCTGCAGCAGGTGTTCATGCAGACCGGCACCACCATGCTGCTGGTGTCGCACGACCTGGAAGAGGCCGTGTACCTGGCCGACCAGGTGCTGCTGTTGACCAAGCGGCCGACCCGGGTGGCCGACATCCTGGCCTACAGTGACCCGCGCCCCCGCACGGTGGACACCTTGTCCGAGCCCAGTTTTGTGGCGATGAAGAAGCTCAGCCTGGAGATCTTCCAGCGCGAGGTGCGCCGATGACGGAGGGCGAGGTCATCGCCTACGTGCGCGCCAGCGCGGCGCTGCACGGCATCCCCATGGACGAGGCGCGCACCCAGCGCGTGGCCCAGCACCTGGCGCGCACTGCGCAGCTGGCCCAGCTGTTGGAAGAGGCACCGCTGGCGCCACACGACGAGCCGGCCGAAATTTACAAACCACTCCCCTTTGCGCCGATGCCTGACCGGCGTGGCGCGCCATGAGTCTGGCCCGCGAAGCGACTGTGATGCCTGGCCTGGCGCTCGCCCGGGCCATCGCCACCGGCGACATCAGCGCGCGCGAAGCGGTTCAGGCCAGCATCGCACGCATTGATGCCACCGACGGCCGGGTCAACGCCTTCACCACCAAGACCTACCAACGGGCGCTGAATGAGGCAGACGCGGTAGACGCGTTGCGCGCCAGTGGTGCCGCACTGCCGCCGCTGGCCGGTGTGCCGTATGCGGTGAAGAACCTGTTCGACGTGCAAGGCGAGGTCACACTGGCCGGCTCCAAGGTCAACCGGGGCCTGCCGCCCGCTGCCGAGGACGCTTTCCTGGTGGCGCGCATGCGCGCCGCCGGTGCGGTGCTGCTGGGCGCGCTGAACATGGACGAATACGCCTACGGCTTCACCACCGAGAACACGCACTACGGCCCTTGCCGCAACCCGCATGACCTGGCGCGCATTGCCGGTGGTTCCTCCGGTGGCAGCGGCGCTGCGGTGGCGGCCGGGCAGGTGCCCATCACGCTGGGCTCGGACACCAACGGCTCCATACGTGTGCCAGCCTCGCTGTGCGGGGTGTGGGGGTTGAAGCCGACGTTTGGCCGGTTGTCGCGCCGTGGCAGCTACCCGTTTGTGCACAGCATTGACCACCTGGGCCCGCTGGCCGATTCGGTGGACAGCCTGGCACTGGCCTATGACGTGCTGCAAAGCCCGGACCCGCTGGACCCCGGCTGCCACGCGTTGCAAGTGCAACCTGTGGGCGAGGGGCTGGGTGCCGGTGTGCAGGGGCTGCGCATAGGCCTGCTGGGGGGCTACTTCCAGCAACAGGCCACGCCGGCCGCGCGCGAGGTGGCGGCATTGGCCGCCCGCACGCTGGGCGCCAGCGACGAGGTGCAATGGCCCGAGCCGGAGCGGGGCAGGGCGGCGGCCTTCATCATCAGTGCGGCGGAAGGCGGCAGCCTGCACCTGGCCGACCTGCGCAGCCGTGCGGACGATTTCGAGCCCCTGTCGGTGGACCGCTTCATCGCCGGTGCCTTGCAGCCGGCCGCCTGGTACACGCGGGCACAGCGCTTTCGCCGTGTTTACCGCGAGCAGGTCAACGCCTTGTTCCGCCAGTGGGATGTGCTGCTGGCACCGGCCACACCGGTGGCCGCGCCCGAAATCGGCACCGAGTGGTTGGACATCAACGGCCAGCGCCTGCCCTGCCGCCCGTCGGTAGGCCTGCTGACGCAACCGATCTCGTTCGCCGGCTGCCCGGTGGTGGCCGCACCGATGTGGCCCAGCGGCACCGGTGGCCTGCCCATTGCGGTGCAGGTTATCGCGCCGCCCTGGCGCGAAGACCTGGCACTGCGCGCTGCCAAGGTGCTGCAGGAAGCCGGCGTGGCCCACCTGAAACCGCCCAAGGATTTGTAAAGTGGACATCAACCTCCCCGACGTGTTGGCCGAGGTGACGGCCCAGTGCGAACGCTATGAGAAGGCGCTGACCAGCAACGACGTGGCGGTGCTGGACGAGCTGTTCTGGAACAGTCCGCACACGCTGCGCTACGGTGCCACCGAGAACCTGTATGGCTACGAGGCGATACAGGCGTTTCGCGCCGGGCGTCCGGCTGTGGGTCTGCAGCGCACCGTGCTGAAGAACGTCATCACCACCTACGGGCGCGACTTCGCCACCGCCAACGTTGAGTTCCAACGCGTGGGCAGCGACAAGACCGGGCGCCAGAGTCAGACGTGGATGCGTACTTCTGACGGCTGGCGTGTGGTCGCTGCCCATGTCAGCTTGCTGTCTTAGCTCATTGAAGTCACATGGGGCGGCTTGTCTTGCTGGCTGCCGACGCCATTGGTGTGCGTGGCTCCGCGGCTGTCCCCCGGGCCTGCGGSCCTCCTCCTTGATGCCGCTGCGCCACGCACCCCAACGACATCGGGGCCGTTGACGGAGGTGAAGCTCGAATGCCGAATACCGGGCTTTGGTGCGCCAACCATGTTCGTGGGACCAGGTCGATGCGGCATTCGGCGTAGCGGCATCAAGGAGGAGGCCCGCAGGGCCGGGGGACAGCCGCGGAGCTGAGCGCCGTGTCGGCCTGGTCCCAGCCAACCAGTTTGAAGCGCGATGGCAGTTGGAGGGTAGGCACAGTTTATGCATCCCGTCTTGTATCCAAGAAATTTGGACTCCGCTGGCACCACTTTGATGCGCCGCCCCTGAGCTAACAACCCTTTGGAGAGATGAGCATGAGCTTGAACAAACTGAACCGTCGCGATTCCCTCAAGACCCTGGCCGCGCTGGGCGCGTCCGGCACGTTGGCCACCTGGGGCGACCAGGCGTTGGCGCAAAAGCCGATGACCGTGGGGGTGATCTACGTTGGCCCGCGCGACGACTACGGCTACAACCAGGCCCAGGCGCAGGCGGCGGCGGAGGTCAAGAAATGGCCAGGCCTGAAGGTGGTGGAAGAAGAGAACGTGCCCGAAACCGCCGCCGTGCAAAAGACCATGACCGGCATGATCGCGCAGGACGGCGCCTCGGTGCTGTTCCCCACCTCGTTCGGTTACTTTGACCCGCACATCCTGGCGCTGGCCGCCAAGAACCCCACGGTGCGCTTCGCCCACTGCGGCGGCATGTGGACCGAAGGCAAGCACCCGAAGAACGTGGGCAGCTATTTCGGCTACATCGACGAGTGCCAGTACCTGAACGGCGTCATTGCCGGCCACATGACCAAGAGCAAGAAGATTGCGTTTGTGGCCGCCAAGCCCATCCCCCAGGTGCTGCGCAACATCAACGCCTACCTGATGGGTGCGCGCTCGGTCAAGGCCGACATCACCTGCAGCGTGATCTTCACCGGCGACTGGTCCATGGCCGTCAAGGAGGCGGAAGCCACCAACAGCCTGGCTGACCAGGGGTGCGATGTGTTCACCATGCACGTGGACGGCCCCAAGGTGATTGTGGAAACAGCTGCCAAGCGCGGCAAGATGGTCTGCGGCTACCACGCCAGCCAGGCCAAGCTGGCACCCACCGCCTACCTGACCGGTGCCGAGTGGAACTGGCTGACCGCCTACAAGACCATCATTGAGGCCGCCCAGACCGGCAAGCCGCACCCCAACTTCCTGCGCGGCGGCTTGAAGGAAGGCTTCGTCAAGATGTCGCCCTATGGCTCCATGGTGCCTGACGCGGCCAAGAAGAGTGCCGACGACACCAAGGCCAAGATGGTGGCCGGCAGCTTCGACATCTTCAAGGGCCCGCTGAAGGACAACAAGGGTGCGGTGGTCATTCCCGCCGGCAAGACCTACAAGCAGACCGACCTGGAGCTGGAGAAGATGAACTACCTGGTGGAAGGTGTGGTCGGCTCCATCTGAGCCCCGGCGACATACAGAGCAGCCGAGCGCCCCCATGCGCGACACGCTGATCGACATCGCCTTGCCGACGCTGGCCATTGCGGCAGCGCTGCTGGTGTTCGGCCTGTTGGTGGCCTTTGCCGGCGTCAACCCGCTGGACGTGTGGCTGCTGCTGTTCAAGGGGGCGTTTGGCGACTGGTTCTCGTGGCAAAACAGCCTGCAACGCGCCGCACCGTTGATGCTGACGGCCCTGTGCGTGGCCATTCCGGCGCGCGCCGGCCTGGTCATCATCGGTGGCGAGGGCGCACTGGTGCTGGGTGGCCTGGCCTGCGCCGCGCTGGCCTATGCGGTGCCGCTGCCCGCCAACATCGTTGGCACCGCGTTGGTGTGCCTGGCCGGTGCGCTGGCCGGCGGGCTGTGGGTTGCGCTGGCTGGCTGGCTGCGGCAGTACCGGGGCATCAATGAGACCATCTCCAGCCTGTTGCTGGCCTACATCGCCATCGGCCTGTTCAAGCACCTGGTGGAAGGCCCGCTGCGCGACCCGGCCAGCCTGAACAAGCCTTCCACCTACGCGCTGCCCGAAGGCATGCTGATCGGCGGCATAGGCGGGTCCGACGTGCACTGGGGCTTTGTGCTGGGCGCCGTGGCCTGCATTGTCCTGGGCCTGTGGATGCGCTGGACGGCCTCGGGCTTCTCGGTGCGCGTGGTGGGCGGCAACCCGCGCACCGCGCAGCTGGTGGGCTTGCCGGCTTCCAAGTTGATCTTGCTGGCCTGTGGCCTGGGGGGTGCGTGTGCCGGCCTGGCCGGCGCCGTGGAAGTGGCGGCGGTGCACACCAATGCCAATGCCTCGCTGATCGCGGCCTATGGCTACGCCGGCATCCTGGTGTCTTTCATCGCGCGGCACCAGCCGTTTGCCGTCATCCCGGTGGCCATCCTGTTCGGTGGTTTTGGGGCGGCGGGCAGCCTGCTGCAGCGCCGGCTGGGCTTGCCGGATGCCTCCGTGCTGGTGCTGCAGGGCATTGCGTTCGTGTTCATCCTGGCCAGTGAGGCGCTGCGCGGCATGGACTGGCAGGCGCTGTTTGCCAAGTTGCAGCGGGCATCCGGTGGTCCCAAGGACGAGCTTGCGCCCGTGGAGAAAACAGCATGACCGCTGATCAATGGGTGGCCTTGTTTGCCGGCCTGGTGGGCGGCGCGCTGCGGGTGGGCGTGCCCTTCCTGTTCGTCAGCCTGGGAGAGTGTTTGACGGAAAAATCCGGACGCATCAACCTGGGGCTGGAAGGTGTGCTGGTGCTCTCGGCCATGGTGTCGTTCGGCGGCGCCTACCTCACAGGCTCGCCCTGGCTGGGCGTGCTGGCCGGCGCGCTGGCTGGCGGGCTGCTGGCCTCGCTGCACGGGGCGCTGTGTTCGCTGCCGCGCGTCAATGATGTGGCCACTGGCATCGCGCTGATGTTGCTGGGTACCGGCCTGGCGTTCTACTTTGGCAAGCCGCTGATACAGCCGCAGGCGCCGCAGATACCGGCCATCCCCTTGGGCAACTGGAGCGACTCGTCTGCCGTGCGCTCGGCCTTGCAGGTCAACGCATTGTTGCCGCTGGGCTTGGTGCTGGCGGGGGTGATGTGGTGGGGCTTTCGCCGCACGCGCTACGGGCTGCTGGTGCGCATGGCGGGGGATTCGGCCAATGCGGCGCGCGCGCTGGGCTACTCCGTGACCCAGATACGCCTGCTGTCCACCACGGTGGGCGGCATGATTGCGGGGCTGGGTGGGGCCTCGCTGACCCTGTTCTACCCCGGCAGCTGGAACGAGGGCATCTCCAGCGGCCAAGGCCTGATCGCTGTCGCCCTGGTCATCTTTGCCCGCTGGAGCCCGCTGCGCTGCATTGGTGCGGCGGCGCTGTTTGGCGGTGCCGGCGCCTTGGGGCCGGCGTTGCAGTCGGTGGGCGTCAGCTGGGGCTACCACCTGTTCAACACCGTGCCCTATGCGCTGACGCTGCTGATCCTGGTGCTGACCTGCAAGCCCGGCAGCGTGGCGCAGGGCAGCCCGGGCGAGCTGTCGTCCACCCGCTGAGAAGGCCGTCCATGAAGTACGTCCAAGCCAACCCCTACGCCTGGCCCTACGACGGCGCTTTGCGCCCGCACAACACCGCGCTGATCGTCATCGACATGCAGATCGATTTCTGTGGCCCGGGCGGCTACGTGGACAAGATGGGTTACGACATCTCGCTGACGCGCGCTCCGATTGAGCCGCTGAAGCTGCTGATGGCGCGCATGCGTGCCCTGGGCTACACCCTGATCCACACCCGCGAAGGCCACCGGAGCGACCTGGCCGACCTGCCTGCCAACAAGCGCTGGCGTTCGCGCCAGATCGGCACCGGTGGCGTGGGCATTGGCGACGTCGGGCCGTGCGGGCGCATCCTGGTGCGTGGCGAGCCGGGCTGGGAGATCATTGACGAGCTGGCGCCGCTGCCGGGCGAGGTGGTCATCGACAAGCCGGGCAAGGGCTCGTTTTACGCCACCGACCTGGACCTGGTGCTGCAAAACCGTGGCATACGCAACCTGGTGCTGACCGGCATCACCACCGACGTGTGCGTGCACACCACCATGCGCGACGCCAACGACCGGGGCTATGAGTGCCTGCTGCTGTCCGACTGCACGGCCGCCACCGACGCCGGCAACCATGCCGCCGCACTGAAGATGATCACCATGCAGGGCGGCGTGTTCGGCGCCCATGCCACCTCCGGCCAGTTGCTGGAAGCGCTGGGCTGACCCGCAGACATCATGGCACGCCGTGACCTGATCCCCCCACCCAAGCCCGCCACCGGCGCGCTGCTGCTGGAAACCTACGAGCTGACCAAGCGCTTTGGCAGCTTCACCGCCATGGACCATGTGACCATGCGGGTGGAGCCCGGCACGGTGCACGCGCTGCTGGGCGAGAACGGTGCCGGCAAGAGCACATTGGTCAAATGCGTGGCCGGCTTCCAGCAGGCGGAAGAAGGCAGCGTGCTGATCGACGGCCGCGAGCAGGACATCGCCAACCCGGTGGTGGCACGCGCCCTGGGCATTGGCATGGTCTACCAGCACTTCACGCTGGCACCCGGCATGACGGTGGCCGAGAACCTGTTGCTGGCGTCTGACCAGATGCCGCAGGTGATCGACTGGCGCGCGAAGCGCCAGGAGTTGCAGGACTTCCTGGCCACCACGCCGTTCAGCCTGGACCTGGACGCCACCCCCGCCGCGCTGGCGGCCGGTGAGAAGCAGAAGCTGGAGCTGCTGAAACAGCTGTACCTGAAGCCGCGCTTGTTGATATTGGACGAACCCACCTCGGTGCTGACGCCGCAGGAGGCTGATGAGGTGCTGGGCCATGTGCGGGCGTTTGCCCGCAGCGGGCAGTGCACGGTGATCATCATCACCCACAAGTTCCGCGAGGTGATGGCCTATGCCGACGCCGTGACGGTGCTGCGCCGGGGCAAGGCGGTGCATCATTGCAGCGTGGCCGACACCACGCCCGCGTTGCTGGCCCAGGCCATGATGGGCGAGGCGGCTGCCACTGAGGCCGAGCCGGCAGATGCCGCGCAGGCCACACTGCCTGCCGCCGATGCCCAGGTGGCCCTGCAGGTCAGCGGCCTGACGGCTCCCGGTGACCGTGGCACGCTGGCCCTGCATGGTGTCGACCTGGCGGTGCGGCGCGGTGAGATATTGGGCGTGGCCGGTGTCTCCGGCAACGGGCAGCGCGAGCTGGTGGAGGCCCTGGTGGGCCAGCGGCCGCGCCTGGGCGGCCAGGTCAGCGTGCTGGGCCAGCCCTATGGCGCCACCCGGGCCGAAAACCGCAGCCTGAAGGTGCGCAGCCTGCCCGAGGAGCCGCTGCGCAGTGCCTGCGTGGGCGACCTGAGCGTGGCCGAGAACATGGCGCTGCGCGACTTTGACCAGCCGCCGCTGGCCAAGGGTGGCCTGCTGCGTTTCGGTGCCTGGCGCGAACGCGCCCGCGCATGGATTGCCGAATACGGTGTCAAGACGCAGGGCGAGGGTGCGCCCATACGCTCCTTGTCTGGCGGCAACGTGCAGCGCGCCGTGCTGGCGCGCGAGCTGGCGGGCGATATCAACGTGCTGATCGCCGCCAACCCGGTGTTCGGGCTGGACTTTGCCGCCGTGCGCGAAATCCACAGCCGGCTGCGCCAGGTGCGCGCGCGCGGCGCCGGTGTGCTGTTGATCAGCGAAGACCTGGACGAGCTGCTGGAGCTGTCCGACCGCATCGTGGTGATGAGCGAGGGCCGGGTGGTGTTTGAGACCACGGCAGCCGGTGCTGACCGCCATGTGCTGGGCGCCCACATGGGCGGTGGCCACGGCGCGCACGATGAACCGCACGACAAGGTGGCCGCATGACTTCCAAACCCCTGATCACGCCGCTGCACCTGGCAGCCACGCCGTTCGAGTACAAGTTCATGGTGGAGCGCACTGCGCTGGTCATCATCGACATGCAGCGCGATTTTGTCGAGCCGGGCGGCTTTGGCGAGACCTTGGGCAACGACGTTTCCCTGCTGGCGGCCATCGTGCCGGCCTGCCAGGCGGTGCTGGCTGCCTGGCGCGATGCGGATGGTTTGGTGGTGCACACCCGCGAGGCGCACCAGCCTGACCTGTCGGACTGCCCACCGGCCAAGCTGCACCGTGGCAACCCCACGCTGCGCATTGGCGACGTGGGGCCCATGGGGCGCATTTTGGTAGCCGGTGAGCCGGGGAACCAGATCATCCGCGAACTGGAGCCGCGACCGAAGGAATGGGTGGTGGACAAGCCCGGCAAGGGCGCCTTCTACGCCACCGGCCTGCACGAAAGCCTGCAGGACAAGGGCATCACCCACCTGCTGTTCATGGGCGTGACCACCGAGGTCTGCGTGCAGACCTCCATGCGCGAGGCCAACGACCGGGGCTACGACTGCCTGCTGCTGACCGACTGCACCGAGAGCTATTTCCCGCAGTTCAAGGCCGCCGCGGTCGAGATGATCCACGCCCAGGGCGCCATCGTCGGCTGGACCGCGCCCAGCAGCCTGCTGCTGCAAGCCCTTGCGGCGCCGGTGCCGGCCTGATGCTGGTAGAGTTTCGTCCGATGCCTGCTGCCACTGCCTCCCCACCGCGCCGAACCGCAGCGCCCGCCATCGCCGAAACGCCGGCACACCGCTCGCGCGCCGACGAGGTGTATGGGCAGCTCAAGCGCGACGTCGCCGAATTCAAGCTGGTGCCGGGCGACCGTTTCACCGAGACCGAAATCAGCGAGCGCCTGGGCGTGTCGCGCACGCCGGTGCGCCAGGCGCTGTTTCGCCTGCAGCAGGAAGGCTATGTGGAGGTGCTGTTTCGCAGCGGCTGGCGCGTGCTGCCGTTCGACTTCGAGCAGTTCGAGCAGCTGTACGACCTGCGCATGGTGCTGGAGACCACCGCCGCCCACCGCCTGTGCGAGGACGGCGCGCTGCGCCACGCCAAGATAGACCGCGCGCTGCTGGAAGAGCTGGCCGCCATCTGGCTGGTGCCGGTGGCCCAGCGCAGCACCGACACGGTGCAGGTGACGCAGTGGGACGAGGCCTTCCACTGCGCGCTGGTGGCCGCCGCCGGCAACCCCGAGATGGCGCGCGTGCACCGCGACGTGACCGACCGCATACGCATCATCCGCCGGCTGGACTTCACCAAGCAGGCGCGCATTGACGCCACCTACGACGAGCACGCCAAGATCCTGAAGGCCATCCAGCGCAAGCGGGGCGACCAGGCCGCCATGCTGCTGCGCGCCCACATCGAGACCAGCCAGGCTGAGGTGCGCAAGATCACGTTGCACCAGGTGCACATGGCGCGGCAGCGCGGGTAGTTGTTCTGCCCAGCTGGCGCCACGCGTTGCCGGTTCGCGGTTTACCGATGACACTGGAGCGCGTGGCTCCGCGAATGTCCCCCGGCCCTGCGGGCCTCCTCCTTGATTTCGCTGCGCCACACGCCCCAGCTTCACCGGCAGCGTGTTGGTAGGGATAGCGCCAGCCAGAAGTCCAACTGCGTGGTGCCGGCGGTGAAAACTGTTTTCAGAAAACTGATGTTGCGCTTGCACATTGCAGCGACGCGCCGTTGCACAATCCAACCAGCCGGTGCGGCAGTCGCACCTTCCAACCACTCGGGGGTCATCGCATGAATCGCAGGGATTTCGTCAAGGTCGGCATGGGCGCCGGCAGCACGCTGGCCGCTCACCCTGCTTTTGCCGCCTTGGCCAGCGACCCGGCTCAACGCTTTATCGCCAGCGCCGATGTGGCGCAACTGCAGGCTGCGATGACCTCGGGCAAGCACACGGCCCAATCCATTGTCAAGCTGTACCTGGCGCGCATCGCCAAGCTGGACAAGGCCGGGCCGAAGCTGAACGCCATCATCGAGCTGAACCCGGATGCACTGGCCATCGCCAAGGCGCTGGACGCCGAGCGCAAGGCCAAGGGGCCGCGCGGGCCCATGCATGGCATTCCGGTGCTGATCAAGGACAACATCGCCACCGGCGACAAGATGCTGACCACGGCCGGCTCGCTGGCGCTGGCCCATGGGCCAGCGGCCAAGGACTCGCACCTGGCGCAGCGGCTGCGCGAGGCCGGCGCGGTGATTTTGGGCAAGACCAATCTCAGCGAGTGGGCGAACCTGCGTTCCACCCGATCCACCAGCGGCTGGAGCGGCCGGGGTGGCTTGTCGCGCAACCCGTACGCGCTGGACCGCAGCACCAGCGGCTCGTCCTCCGGCTCGGGCGCGGCCGCCGCAGCCAGCCTGGCGGCCGTGACCATTGGCACCGAGACCAATGGCTCCATCATCTCGCCGGCCTCCATCTGCGGGCTGGTGGGCATCAAGCCCACGGTGGGCCTGGTCAGCCGCAGCGGCATCATCCCGCTGTCGCACACGCAGGACACCGCCGGCCCGATGACGCGCACGGTGGCGGACGCGGCGGCGCTGCTGTCCGCGATGGCCGGCGTGGACCCGCTTGATGCTGCCACGCAGGACAGCGCGGCCCAGCGCCCGGGCGACTACACCCGTTTCCTGGACAAAGGCGCATTGAAAGGCAAGCGCCTGGGCGTGGTGCGCAACTACTTTGGCGGCAAGCGCGACTTGATCGACGCAGAGATCGAGAAGGCGCTGGCGGTGCTGCGCGACCAGGGCGCGATTCTGGTGGATTGCGAGCTGACCAACTTCGCCAAAACCGGCGCTGGTTCGCTGGAGCTGTTGCTGTACGAGTTCAAGGCCGGCCTGGCCGCCTACCTGAAGGACTACGCGCCGGACGCCAAGATCAAGAACATGGCCGACTTGATCGCCTTCAACCTGGCGAACAAGGACAAGGAGTTGCAATACTTCGGCCAGGAGTTCCTGATCCGCGCCGAGGCCAAGGGCGACCTGAACACCAAGGAATACCTGGATGCGCTGGCCAACAACCAGCGCTATTCCCGCACCGAGGGCATAGACCTGCTGCTGAAGGACAACAAGCTGGACGCGCTGGTGGCACCCAGCAACAGCACCGCCTGGTTGATCGACCTGGTCAATGGCGACAGCAGCCTGGGCGGCTTCTCCGGCCCGGCGGCCATTGCCGGCTACCCGCACATCACCGTGCCGGCCGGGCAGGTGCGGGGGTTGCCGGTGGCGTTGTCGTTTGTCAGCGGGGCGTGGACCGATGGGCCGTTGATCGGGATGGCTTATGCCTATGAGCAGGCTACGTTGCTGCGCAAGCCGCCAACTTTCCCTCGGTCAGTGAATCCGGCCATTTGAGGGGCACCGTGGTTGGCGGGGACCAGGCCACCACGGCACTCCGCTCCGCGGCTGTCCCCCGGCCCTACGGGCCTCCTCCTTGATGCCGCTGCGCAGAGTGCCATGATGTCCTGGTCCTGCCAGCGTGGGGGGCGTTCTAGCTGCAGGCGCGCCAAGTTGGTCCGCTTCTCAAGAAGGCTTCCAGTAGCCACGGTGCAGCGCTGCGATCTCTTCCTCCACTTCTGCGACGGGGCCGATGACCTCGACCGCCTTCTGTCCGGCGGCAAACACACTGCGGCAGGGCAGGTCCATCGTTGGGTTCTCGTCGTGGTTGCCGGTCAGCTCCAGCAGTCGTCGTTCGGTCATGCCATACACCAGCCGCCCGATGTTCGCCCAGTATTGCGTGCCGGCGCACATGGCGCAGGGCTCCACCGTGGTGACCAGCGTGCATTGCCACAAGTAGTCTGGCGTGAAGTTGGTCGCCGCCGTGCGCGCCAGCGTGGACTCGGCATGGTTTACCGTGTCCACATTGCCTTGCTCGGCCAGCACGGTCTCACCATCAGGCGCGACCAAGATGGCACCGAACGGGTGGCGGCCCAATTGCATGGCGCGGCGCGCGACCTCATTGGCGCGGCGCAGGTGACGGGCGACTTGCTCAGCGTTCATGACGGGGCGGTAAAAGTTAGTGTGCCAAAGCGCTTGGAATGGGATCAGGACATCATGGCACTCTGCGCAGCGGCATCAAGGAGGAGGGCCGAAGGCCCGGGGGACAGCCGCGGAGCGGAGTGCAGTGGTGGCCTGATCCAGCCAACCAAGCAGGCACGCAACCACGACAAAAACCACGAAGCTCAGCCATTCTGAGAACCCCTATGCGCCCAGGCCGTCGTGTGCTTTTCCACCAGGCTGAACAGCTCGTACATCACCATCGCCATGGCACCCACCACCACCAGGCCGGCAAAGGCCAGGCCCATCTGCATGGCCGAGCCGGCGGAGATCAACAGGTAGCCTATGCCCTCGTTGGCGGCGGTCATCTCCGACACCGTGGTGCCCACAAAGGCCAGTGTGATGGCCACCTTCAGCGAGCCATAGAAGTAGGGCATGCTGCGCGGCAGGCCGACCTTGACCAGCACGTCCCAGCGCTTGGCGCCCAGCACGCGCAGCACGTCTTCCAGCTCCGGCTCCAGCGTGGCCAGGCCGGTGGCGATGTTGACCATGATGGGGAAGAAGCTGATCAAAAAGGCCGTCAATATGGCCGGCCCCGCGCCGATGCCGAACCACACCACCAGGATGGGCACGAAGGCGGCCTTGGGCAGTGCGTTGAAGGCCGTCATCAGCGGGTACATGGCGGCATAGGCCAGGCGCGAACTGCCGATGACAAAGCCCAGCAGCACGCCCACCACGATGGCGATGGCAAACCCGGCCATGGTGACCCAGAAGGTGCGCCAGGCGTGGCCGGCGATCAGCGCCTTGTTCTCCCAGAACTGGCTCCAGATGCGCCAGGGGCTGGGGAAGATGAACTCCGACACGTCGAGCGCCGCGCACAAAATCTGCCACAGTGCGATCACCGCCAGCAGCAGCAGCCACGGGGCCCAGAGTTCCACTTGCTTGGTGTTGAGTTTCATCGGCTTGGCTTCAGACGGTGGTGGAGGCCGTGGCAGCAGGGGCGCCCTTGCGCATGGCACCAATGTGGCCGCGCAGCTCGTGCACGATGTCGCCGAATTCCTGCGTGTAGGTCAGCTCCAGCTCGCGCGGGCGCGGCAGCGTGATGTCCTTCTTCACCACAAAGCGGCCCGGGCTCTTGCTCATCACGTACACCGTGTCGGCCAGGAACACCGATTCGCGCAGGTCGTGCGTGACCAGGATGACGTTGAAGCGCTGCTCGGTCCACAGGTCGCGCAGGATGCACCACAGCTCTTCGCGGGTGAAGGCGTCCAGCGCGCCAAACGGCTCGTCCAGCAGCAGCATCTTGGGCTCGTGGATCAGTGCGCGGCAGATGCTGGCGCGCTGCTGCATGCCGCCCGACAACTGCCAGGGGAACTTGTCCTCATACCCGCCCAGGCCCACCTTCTGCAGCAGCCCACGGGCGCGCGCCTCGTACTCCTTGCGCTTGGCCTTGAAGCTGCTGCGGTAGGGCTCCACGATCTCCAGCGGCAGCAGCACGTTGTCCACCGTGGTGCGCCAGGGCAGCAGCGAGGGGGCCTGGAAGGCCATGCCCGAGATCTTCAGCGGCCCGGTGACCGGCTGGCCGGCAATGCTGATCTTGCCCATAGACGGCATCTTCAGCCCGGTGGTCAGCTTCATGAAGGTGGACTTGCCGCAGCCCGAAGGCCCCACGATGGCGATGAACTCGCCGGCGCGCACCTTCAGATCGATGGCCTCCACCGCAAAATGGTTTTCCTTCAGCAACTGCTCGTTATAGGCCAGCCAGACGTCCTGGAAGTCCACGAACCAGGGGGCTTGGGCGGTTTGCATGGAGGCTCGGTCGAATTGCTGAACGCGGTTACTTCTTCGCCCACACGTTCAAATCTGCCTTGGCGGGCAGGAAATTGCCGTTCCACACCGTGTCCGGGTTGACGCGGGTCTTGGTGGCAAAGGCATCGGACACCTGCGATGCCATCAAGGACAGGCGCGGCCCGCTGATTTGGCCAAAGCCCTCGGCGCGGGCGCTGGGGGTGTCGATGACGGTCTCTATCGCCAGTTTCAAGCGCCGGGTTTCCAGGTCCAAGTTGACGATGCCGTCGCGTGCTTTCACGTCCTGCGCGGCAGCGGCAGGGTTGGCCAGGATGTCCTTGACACCGCGTGTGAACGCCACCAGGAAGGCCTTCACCTCGGCCGGGTGCTCCTTCAGGAATTTGGGCGACACGATGATGGCATTGCCATACAGGCGCACGCCATAGGCGGGGTAGGGCAGCACCACCACGTCGGCCGCCTTGACGCCGCGCGCCTCCAGGTTCAGCAGCGAGGTGAAGGTGAAGCCGGTGATGGCGTCCACATCGCCGCGTGCCAGCATGGTCTCGCGCAGCGGCGGGTCCATGGCCGTCCACTGCACACCGCTGACGTTGTTGGCCTTGGCAAAGATGGGAAAGGCGCGGCGCCCGGCGTCGAACACCGGTGCGCCCAGTTTCTTGCCGTTCAGGTCGGCAGGGGTCTTGATGCCGGATTTTTTGAGCGCCATCACCGAGGCCGGCGTGTCGTTGTAGACCATCATCACCGCCACCGGTTTGCTGGGCGCGTCCGGGTTGTTGGCCTGGAACTCCATCAGCGCCGCCATGTCGGCAAAGCCCATGTCGTAGGCGCCCGAAGCCACCCGGGTGACGGCGCCGCCCGAGCCGTTGCCGGCGTCCACCGTGACGTCCAGCTTCACATCCTTGAAGTAGCCCTTGGCCAGCGGCGTCAGGAACAGCGCACCGGGCCCTTCAAAGCGCCAGTCCAGCTGGAACTTGATGGGGGTCATTTGCGCCTGGGCCACGCTGCCCAGCGTGGCGAGGGTGAGGGCGGTCAGCAGTTTCAGCAGCAGGCGCTTGGGGGTCATGGGGTTCTCGTGCGGTGGGTTGTTGTTGCTCTGTGCCAAGCAAGACAAGTGCCAGTGCTTCGCGCTGCCGCCGAAAGTACTGATAATGCCTTCGTCAGCGGTTCATTCAACAACAGGAGACTCCATGAAAAAGCTCGTTTGTGTTGCCGCCATGGCGGTGGCTGTTTCCACCGTGTGGGCGGAGGACAAGAAGGGTGCGGCACCCCATTGGACGTACACCGGCGCACAGGGTGCCGAAAAATGGGGCGATCTGGAGAAAGACTTCGCAACCTGCAAGCTGGGCAAGAAACAGTCGCCCATTGACATCAAGGGCGCGACCAAGGGCAGCTTGCCCGCCATCGCCTTCAACTACGGCCAGGGCGCCGCCGAAGTGGTCAACAACGGGCACACCATCCAGGTCAACCTGGCCGCGGGTGGCGATGTCAAGGTGGCCTCGGGTGGGTACAAGCTGCTGCAGTTCCACTTCCACACACCGAGCGAAGAGCTGGTCAACGGCAAGCCCTACCCCCTGGTGGCGCATCTGGTGCACAAGAGCGATGCCGGCAAGCTGGCCGTGGTGGCCGTTCTGTTCAAGGAAGGCAAGCCCAACGCCGCGTTGCAAAAGGTGTTTGCCGCCATGCCCGCCAAGGAAGGCGGCAAGGCCGAGCTGGGCGGTGGCCTCAACGTGGCGGACATGCTGCCGGCCAAGCAAGCCTACTGGGCCTTCGAAGGTTCATTGACCACGCCGCCTTGCAGCGAAGAGGTGCAGTGGCATGTGCTGAAGGAGCCGGTGGAATTGTCACCGGCGCAATTGGCGGCGTTCAAGAAGCTTTACCCCATGAATGCTCGCCCGGTGCAGCCGCTCAACGGGCGTGCGCTGCAGGAAAGCTCCTGAGCGGCGCTACCCTCAAGGTCCACGTCCAGCCAGACAGCGTCTGAGCCTTCTGTGATCGACACCGCTGGGGCGCGTGGGGCTTAATCCGCTGGCTGCCGACGCCGCTGGTGCGCGTGACTCCGCGAATGTCCCCCGGGCCTTCGGCCCTCCTCCTTGATTTCGCTGCGTCACGCGCCCCAGCGACATCGGGGCCGTTGGCGGACGTGACGCTCGAATGCCGGATGCCGAAGCTGGCACGCCAACCACGTTCGCAGGATCAGGTCGTCATGGCACTCTGCGCAGCGGCATCAAGGAGGAGGCCCGAAGGGCCGGGGGACAGCCGCGGAGCGGAGTGCCGTGGCGGCCTGATCATCCAAACACGTTAGCGCGAGGAGCGCTATCAAGCCATCCCGGCCTTGACCAACAACCCGTGGCTCAGCCGGTTGTGCTGCTCGATCAATGGCGGCAGATCAACGCCCTGCAGCCGGCCGTCTTCGACGACGATACGCCCGTTGATCACCGACAACCACGCGGGTGCCGGCGAGCACGTCAACAGCGCTGCCACCGGGTCACCCAAGCCACCGGCATGGTGCAGGCCATCGACGCGGAAGGCCACGAAGTCCGCCGCCTTGCCCAGCTCCAGGCTGCCGATGTCGTCGCGTGCCAGCGTGCGGGCGCCGCCTTGTGTGGCCAGCCACAGCGCTTCGCGGGCCGACAGGCGGGCGGCGTCGGATTCGAAACCTGGCCAGCCCACGCGCTGCAGCAACATGGCCTGGCGCGCTTCGCCCAGCAGGTGGTTGCCATCGTTGCTGGCTGAGCCGTCCACGCCCAGGCCCACGCGCACACCGGCGTCCAGCATGGCGCGCACCGGTGCGATGCCCGAGGCCAGGATCATGTTGCTGCTGGCGCAGTGGCACACGCCCGAGCAGGTGTGGGCCAGGCGGGTGATCTCAGTGGCATTGGGGTGCACCATGTGGGCAAACCACACGTCAGGGCCCAGCCAGTCCACCGACGCGGCGTAGTCAATGGGCCGCATGCCGAATTTCTCCAGGCAGAAGCGGTCTTCGTCCAGCGTTTCAGCCAGGTGCGTGTGCAGGCCCACACGCTGGTAGCTGCGCGCCAGCCGCGCCGATTCGCGCATCAGTGCGCTGCTGACGCTGAACGGCGAGCAGGGCGCCAGCCCCATGCGCAGCATGGACAGCGGTTCGGGGTCGTGCCAGGCCTCGATCAGGCGCTGCGACTCAGCCAGGATGTCTGCCTCGCGTTCCACCAGGCTGTCGGGTGGCAGGCCGCCGGCCGATTCGCCCAGGCTCATGCTGCCGCGCGTGGGGTGAAAGCGTATGCCCATGGCCTGGGCGGCCTGGATCTCGTCTTCCAGCCGGCAGCCGTTTGGGTACAGGTACAAATGGTCGGCCACCGTGGTGGCGCCGGACAGCATCAGCTCGGCCAGCGCCACTTGGGTGCTGACATGCACTGCCTCGGGCGTGATGCCGGCCCACACCCGGTACAGCAGCTTCAACCAGTCGAACAGCGCCAGGCCCTTACCGGTGCCAATGGCGCGGGTCAGTGTCTGGTACATGTGGTGGTGGCAGTTCACCAGGCCGGGGGTGACCACGCAGCCGCTGGCGTCCAGAGTGCGCGTGGGGGCGTGCTCGGGGTGCTGGGCGACCCAGGCGTCCAGCTCGGCGGTGCTGGCCACGCGCAGGATGCGGGGGCCGTCGGTCAGCAGCGCGCCGTTGGGGATTTCGCGCCGCGCCCCGTCTTGCGTGGCCAGCACCAGCGCGTGGCGCAGCAGCAGGCGTTCGCTCATGGGCTGGCCAGGTTCAATCCGGCGCGATCACGCCGTAGCGCAGGCCTTGCCCGACCAGGTAGCGGCGGTAGGCCAGCGACATGCGGTCGCAGGCCATGGACACCTCGGCCCCAGCGGCCAGCGGCAGGCGCTGCGGCTGCTGGTTCTCGACGATGGGCAGGTCCTGCATGAAGATGGTGTCCTGGAACTGGCGCAACTCGTCGTCTGTCTTGTCGTGGATGGGCATGGCCAGGATGATCCAGGCCCGTGTTGTCGTTTCGGTCAGCGGCTGCAGGTGCAGGCTGATGGCCTCGTGAAAGCCGTCCTGCGCCTGCGGCTCCTTGGTCAGGATGGCGGTGAGTGGCCGCAGCACCCGATAAGTGTAGGCCACCTCGCTGCCGGTTTCGGCCGCCGCATTGGCGCGCGGCTGCCACACCTTGCATTGCACCGCGCGCACGCCCTGGCCCAGGGTGGGGTCGTCCAGCATCTCCACGCGGTAGTCCGGCACGGCGGCCTGGGCCGGTTCACCCAGGATGCCCTCATGCACGAAAGACAGGTGCGCCAGATCCAGAAAATTTTCCACCAGGCGCGGGCCGCTGGCGCGCACCTCATACGGGCCGCACCACACCTTGCGCAGCCGCGCGTCGTCAAACTCGGGGAAGGGCAGCACGTCTTGCGCCGGCGTGCCCAGGCACACCCACACCAGGCCGTAGCGCTCGCGCACCGCAAAGCTGGTGGCGCAGGCTTTCAGATCAGCCTCGCGCAGTTGCGGCAGCGCCGGCACCAGGCGGCATTTGCCGCCGCTGTCAAATTCCCAGCCGTGGTAGGCGCAGCGCAGGGCGTCACCCTGCAGCGTGCCCATGGACAGCTTCATGCCGCGGTGCGGGCAGCGGTCTTCCCAGGCCTGCAACGTTCCCTGGCTGTCGCGCCAGACCACCAGCGCGGTGTCCAGCAGTTGCGTACCCAGCATGCCGCCGCTGGGCACCTGTGTGGCCAGGGCCACCGGGTGCCAGTCGTCGAACAAGACCGGATCGCKCAACATGCCGCGACTGTACCGCGCCGCGACTACTTCGGCACCGTGCCTTCCACGCCTTGCACGTAGTAGTTCATGGACAGCAGGTCTTTCAGCGGCATCACCGAGCCGGCGGCCACCTTGACGGCGCCGCTCTGGTCCTTCACCGGGCCCTGGAAGGGGTGGAAGGTGCCGGCAATCATGGCCGCCTTCTTCTCCTCGAAGGCCTTGGCGGCGTCAGCCGGCACGGCGGCGTTCAGCGGTGACATTTTCACCATGCCTTCCTTCAGGCCGCCGCGCACTTCGCCCGACTTCCATTTGCCGGCCAGCACCGCCTTGGCGGTGTCGGTGTAGTAGCCACCCCAGTCGTTGGTGTTGGCCGTCAGGTGCGCCTTGGGCGCGAACTTCACCATGTCCGAATCCCAGCCGAAGGCGTAGATGCCTTTTTCCTGCGCCGCCTGCAGTGTGGCCGGCGAGTCGGTGTTCTGGCTCAGCACATCGGCGCCTTGGGCGATCAGCGTCTCGGCGGCCTGGCGCTCCTTGGCCGGGTCATACCAGCTGTTGACCCAGATCACCTTGGTCTTCACATTGGGGTTCATGCTTTGCGCGCCCATCGTGAAGGCATTGATGTTTCGCACCACCTCGGGGATGGGGAACGAGGCCACCACGCCCAGCGTGCCGCTCTTGGTCATCTTGCCGGCGATCACGCCCAGCAGGTAAGCCCCTTCGTAGAAGCGCGACTCGTAGGTGCCCAGGTTCTTGCCCGTCTTGTAGCCGGTGGCGTGTTCGAAGATCACGTTGGGGAAGGCCTTGGCCACCTTCTCGGTCGGGTTCATGTAACCGAACGAGGTGGTGAAGATCAGCTTGTTGCCTTCGGTGGCCAGCTTGCGGATCACGCGCTCGGCGTCGGCCCCTTCGGGCACGTTTTCCACAAAGGTGGTTTTCACCTTGGCGCCCAGCGCCTTTTCCATCGCCAGGCGGCCCTGGTCGTGGGCGTAGGTCCAGCCGGCGTCGCCCACCGGGCCGACGTAGACGAAACCCACCTTCAGCGGTTCGTCGGCCGCGCGGGCGGGCTGCGCAAAAGCGGTGAGGACGGCGGTGGCCACGGCGGCCAGGGCAAAGAATGTGCGGCGGTTCATGTCGATGTTTCCTGTTGTGCTGGGGCGTGGATCAGAAATGGTACTCCACGCGGATCATGGGCGTGTGCGCAAAGGCGCCCTTGCCGGCTGCGCCAGCGGAATCGTTGCCGAACTTGTTCTTCCAGTACTGGTATTCCAGGCCGATCTTGAAGCCTTTGGCGCCCACGCTGCTCAGGTCATACATGATCTGCATGTCGATGTTGGTCTCGGTGGCGGTGTTGCCGCCGAACTCGTTCTTGCCCTTGGGCGCGATGATGTTGAAGAAGCCCTCGAACGACAGTGGCAGCTTGCCGATCGGGATGCTCCAGGCGCCGGTGATCATGGCGTGGGTGTCGTAGCTGTAGCGCGGTGTGGACACGCCGCCGGGGAAGGTGCTGTAGGGGGCGTTGCTCTCCCACAGCGCCAGCAGGCTGACGTTGAAGAAGCCGGGCACGTCCAGCATGAAGGTGGGGCCGGCCACCAGCATGCGCTTCTTCGAGTTGTAGCCGGCATCGGTCTTGGTGTTCCAGTCAAAGCCAAAAGTGATGCCCATGTTGCGCACCGGGCCGAACTTGAACGGCGTGCCCGAGAGCTTCTCCAGGTCCAGCGTGTGGCGGTAGACGATGTAGGCCTCTTGGGCGCCGTTCTTGGAGCCGAAACTTGACGGGTCCTTCTCGTCGGACATCAGCAGGTCGACGTTGAAGAAGTTGCTGCCGTATTTGTAGCCGCTGGCGTGCGTCAGGTTGATGATGCTCTTGCTGACGTCCTGGTTGTTGAAAGGCTCGGCATAGGAGCTGCCGTAGCGGTAGCCGATGGAGGTGTCGCTCCAGTCGGCGGCCTGCGCGCCCGTGGCGCAGGCCATCAGGGCGGCCAGGGCCATGCTGTGTTTGAGAAATGTGTGCTTCGTCGTCATGGCAGCTCCTTGAGCGAGGGGTTTGCGGATTTATGAGGGATTACCAGAATGGTTGATAGCAAGTAGCGGGCCAATTGCCTTGGTGCCGGTGGGGGTATGCCGCGCAAAGGATTTATACCGTTTCGCGTCGCGGGGTGAGTACCGACATGCACCCGAACTTGTATACAAGGCACCAGCATGGGGATTTTTTGGCACCAAGGGCTCCTGTTCTTGGTGCGCGTGCGCTGCTCTGCCGTTATGCTGGCGTGCGCGGGTTGCGACAGCGCTTCGGCATGCAACTTGCGTTGTTTGAAGTACAAGATGGCGAAAGCGAACGCCGTCGACTGCCTTAGGAGCCTCGCCATTGCCATGACCGAAGCGCTTGCCGCCCCAGCGTCCCCATTCCGGTCCGAGCCGCGCTTGCAGATGCTGGGCATCTCCAAGATCTACCCCTCGGTGGTGGCCAATGCTGACGTCAACCTGACCGTGATGCCGGGCGAGATCCACGCCGTGCTGGGCGAAAACGGCGCCGGCAAAAGCACGTTGATGAAGATCATCTACGGCGTCACCCGCCCCGACGCCGGCGAGATCATGTGGGAAGGCAGTCAGGTGCACATCCCCTCGCCGTCGGCGGCGCGCAAGCTGGGCATTGGCATGGTGTTCCAGCATTTCTCGCTGTTCGAGACGCTGACAGTGGCAGAAAACATCTCGCTGGTGCTCGACGAGCGTGTGCCGCCCAAGGTGCTGGCCCCGCGCATACGCCAGGTGTCCGAAGAGTACGGCTTGCCGGTGGACCCGGAGCGCCACATCCACAGCATGTCAGTGGGCGAGCGCCAGCGGGTGGAGATCGTGCGTTGCCTGCTGCAGTCGCCGCGCCTGTTGATCATGGACGAGCCGACCTCGGTGCTGACGCCGCAGGCGGTGCTGAAGTTGTTCGAATCACTGCGCCGGCTGGCCAGCGAGGGCTGCTCCATCCTGTACATCAGCCACAAGCTGGACGAGATCCAGGCACTGTGCGACAAGGCCACGGTGCTGCGTGCAGGCAAGGTGTCGGGCACCGCCATCCCGAAGCAGGAGACCGAGCGCTCGTTGGCCGAGTTGATGATTGGCAAGGAGCTGCCGGTGTGCAACCTGCAACCGCGCCAGCCCGGCGAAACGCGCTTTGCGCTGCGCCAACTCACGCAGGCCTCCAGCGACCCGTTCGGCACCGATTTGCAAGAGGTCAGCCTGGAGTTGCGCAGCGGCGAGATCCTGGGCATTGCCGGCATATCGGGCAATGGCCAGCAAGAGCTGCTGAAGGCCATTTCCGGCGAGGCGTTGATGGCTGACGCGGCGGCGGTGCAACTGGCCGGCCAGGACGCCGGCCGCTTGGACGCTGCCCAGCGCCGCGCTTTAGGCTTGTGCTTCGTGCCCGAAGAGCGGCTGGGCCGCGGTGCCGTGCCCGAGCAGTCGCTGGCCGACAACGCGCTGTTGACAGGTTACGTGCCAGGCTACGGCAGGCACATGCTGAAGCACGGACTGATCCAGTTCGGTGCGGTGCGCGCGTTTGCCAGGCAGGTGATCGAGCGCTTCAACGTCAAATGCGGGGGCGAACGCGCCATGGCCAGCAGCCTGTCGGGCGGCAACTTGCAAAAGTTCATCGTCGGCCGCGAGACGCTTTTGGCGCCCAAGGTGATGGTGGTGGCCCAGCCCACCTGGGGCGTGGACATCGGTGCATCCATGCTGATACGCCAGGCCATCATCGACCTGCGCGATGCCGGCGTGGCGGTGCTGGTGCTGTCTGAAGAGCTGGACGAGCTGTTCATGATGTGCGATCGCCTGGCCGTGCTGGCCAAGGGCAAGCTGTCGCGCGCGGTGCCCGTGGCGCAGACCAGCGTGAACCAGATCGGCATCTGGATGAGCGGCAATTTTGACGCCACGCTGGAGGAAAGCGGCGGCCCAACCTCCCAACCCGAATCCACAGGAGAAGGCCAGCATGCCCCGGCTTGAAGCCCGCCCCGAGCCCTCGCGGGCGATGATGGTCGCCTCGCCGCTGATTGCCGCCGTGGCCATGCTGCTCAGCGGCTCGCTGCTGTTCAGCCTGCTGGGGCAGGAGCCGCTGCACGCTTTTTATGTGTACTTCATCAAGCCGGCCAGCACCGCCTATGGCGTGGGTGAGCTGTTGCTGAAGGCCACGCCGCTGACGCTGTGTGGTGTTGGCCTGGCCATGGGTTTTCGCGCCAGCGTGTGGAACATTGGCGCCGACGGCCAGCTGACCATGGGCGCGGTGACCGCCAGCTGCGTGGCGCTGTACTTCCATGGCTCGGAATCGCACTGGGTGCTGCCGCTGATGCTGCTGGCCGGCGCTGTGGGCGGCATGCTGTGGGCGGCAATACCGGCGCTGCTGCGCACCCGCTTCAACACCAGCGAGATCCTGGTCAGCCTGATGCTGGTGTATGTGGCCTATCTGTTCTTGAGCTACCTGGTGCATGGGCCGCTGCGCGACCCGGACGGTTTCAACTTCCCGCAGTCCAAGATGTTCAGCGACAGCGCCATGTTGCCGCTGCTGGTGGAGGGCCTGCGCGTCAACGCGGCCTTCATCCTGTCGCTGGTGGGGGTGGCCGGGGCCTGGTTCTTTGTCTCGCGCACTTTCGCCGGCTACCGCATGAAGGTCAGTGGCATGGCGCCGGCCGCCGCTGCCTATGCTGGTTTCAGCGAGCAGCGCAATGTGTGGCTGGCCTTCATGATCAGCGGCGGCCTGGCCGGCCTGGCTGGCGTGGGCGAGGTGGCCGGGCCCATAGGCCAGCTACAGCCCTCGGTGTCGCCGGGCTACGGCTTTGCCGCCATCATCGTCGCCTACGTGGGGCGGCTGCACCCGCTGGGCGTGCTGCTGGCGGCGCTGCTGATGTCGCTGCTGTACATCGGCGGCGAATCGGCACAGATGGAGCTGCAACTGCCCTCGGCCATCACCGGGCTGTTCCAGGGCATGCTGCTGTTCTACCTGCTGGCGGCTGATTTGTTCATCCACTACCGCTTCAAGCCACGGCACCGCGCCGTGGCTGCAGCGAGCAAGGCGGCCTCATGACGCTGGACCATCTGATCCCTTTCCTGGCCAGTACCGCTGGCGCGGCCACGCCGCTGATCGTGGCGGCCACCGGCGAGCTGGTGACCGAGCGCTCCGGCGTGCTGAACCTGGGGCTGGAGGGCATGATGCTGGTCGGCGCGGTGGCCGGCTTTGCCGTCACGCTGCACACCGGCTACGCCGGCCTGGGCCTGCTGGCGGCTTGTGGCGCGGCGATGGCCGTGGCGCTGCTGTTTGCCTTTCTGGTGCTGACGCTGCAGACCAACCAGGTGGCCACCGGGCTGGCGCTGACGCTGTTTGGTGTCGGCCTGTCAGCGTTCGTCGGCCGCAGCCTGGTGGGCCAAACGGTGCAGCCGCTGGCCAAGCTGAATATCCCGCTGCTGTCGGACATTCCTTTCCTTGGGCCGCTGTTGTTCCGCTTTGACGCCATGGTGTACGGCTCGCTGCTGCTGGTGGTGGTGGTGGGCTGGGTGCTGGCGCGCACGCGGCTTGGGCTGGTGATACGCGCCGCCGGCGAGTCCCCGCAAAGCGCCCATGCCATTGGCCAGCCAGTGATCGCGCTGCGCTATGGTGCGGTGCTGTTCGGCGGCGCCATGGCCGGCCTGGCCGGCGCCTACCTGTCGCAGGCGCTGACGCCCATGTGGGTGGAGGGCATGACGGCCGGGCGCGGCTGGATCGCACTGGCTCTGGTGGTGTTCGCCACCTGGCGGCCGCGCGGCGTGGTGCTGGGCGCCTACCTGTTCGGTGGGGTGACGGTGCTGCAGTTCCACGGTCAGGGTTTCGGGCTGGCGGTGCCGTCGGAGTTTTTGTCCATGCTGCCCTACCTGGCCACCATCGTGGTGCTGGTCATCATCTGCCGCAACCCCAAGACCATTTTGCTGAACCGGCCGATGTCGCTGGGACAGAGTTTTCGGGCTGACTCGTAGTTTGGTTTGCTCTGTGTTGGCTTGTGCGGTGACCGCATGCCAGCCATGCATTGCGCTAAACTTCTGCGACTATTTTTGCGCACCTCGTGCGCCATGGTGCTCCCCTGGCTTCTGACTGCTTGGTTGACCTGAGATTGAGTTTTCTGCACAAGGCTTGCGGGCTCCCTGACCGAAAACGGCGTCAGTTCAAATTGAGAAAATCTTATGTTTGAAACAAGCAAGGCAATTTCACGCCGTATTCACGACAGTCGATTCGCGACCCGGTATTTTGTGGGCCATGGTGTCGACATTGGCGCTGGGCCTGACCCCATCAACCAGTATGGCGAATTTTTTCCACGGATGCAAAGCTGTCGAGCCTGGGATCTTGAAGACGGAGACGCGCAGTTGCTTGCGTCGCTGGACGACTGTTCAATGGACTTTGTCCACTCAAGCCATTGCTTGGAGCATATGCACGACGTGAAAGAGGCCATGCTGAACTGGCTTCGCGTCCTCAAGCCTGGCGGGCATCTGGTTGTGGTCGTCCCTGACGAGGATTTGTACGAGCAAGGCGTATTCCCATCCGCTTTCAACGCAGATCACAAGTGGACCTTTACCATGTGCAAGCATCTGAGCTGGTCGCCTAAATCCATAGACTTGCTGGACCTGCTGTCAATATATTCAGGTGACGCACAGGTTTTGAAAGTTGAGCTGCTTGACGCCACTTTTCGATTTGGGTTGGGGCGTTTTGATCAGACGCTGACGCCCGTGGGGGAGTCAGCGCTGGAGTTTGTCATGCGCAAATCACTGCCGGATGAAAAAATACGGCGTGGGCGGTTCGCTGCTTGAGTGCGCATGGAGCTTGCTCTGGCGTCGCTGGGTTTCGAGCAGGTGGCACGGCAACTCAGGAAGCACTGGCGTAAATCACCTCCCGTACCCGCGGGTAGATCTGCTGGTTCCACTTGCGGCCGCTGAACACACCGTAGTGGCCCACACCGACCTGGATGTGGTGGGTCTTCAGATAGGGGCGGATGCTGCTGCACAGGTCGTGAGCGGCCACCGTCTGGCCGACTGAGCAGATGTCGTCGCGCTCGCCTTCCACCGTCATCAGCGCGGTGCGGCGTATCGCCGCCGGGTTCACCGTGCGGCCCTGGTAGGTGAGCGTGCCCTTGGCCAGGTCGTAGGTCTGGAACACTTTTTCCACCGTCTCCAGGTAGAACTCGGCCGGCAGGTCGTTCACCGCCAGGTATTCCTCGTAGAACGCGCGTATCAGGTTGGCCTTTTCGATGTCGCCGTCCACCAGGTGCTGGTACAGGTCTTGAAAGGCCTTCTTGTGGCGCTCCGGGTTCATGCTCATGAAAGCGCTGAGTTGCACGAAGCCGGGGTAGACCCGGCGCATGTGGCCGGCGTGCGGCAGCGGCACATGGCTGATCAGGTTCTTTTCAAACCACGCGATCGGCTTGCTGGTGGCCAGGGTGTTGACGCCGGTGGGGTTGACGCGGCAGTCCACCGGGCCGGCCATCAGGGTCAGGCTGCGCGGCTGGGCCGGGTGGTCGTCCTCGGCCATCAGCGCGGTGGCGGCCAGTGCGGCCACGCAGGGCTGGCAGACCGCCACCACGTGCGCGCCGGGGCCGATGGTTTCGATGTAGCGCACCATGTGGCTGATGTAGTCGTCCAGGCCGAAGGGGCCGTTGCGCAGCGACACGTCGCGGGCGTTGTGCCAGTCGGTGATGTAGACGTCGTGGTCCTGCAGCAGGGTGCGCACGGTTTCGCGCAGCAGCGTGGCGAAATGGCCTGACAACGGTGCCACCAGCAGCACCGGCGGTTGGGCCGGGGCGCTGGCGGGCAGGTCTTTCTTGAAGTGCAGCAGGGTGCCGAAGGGCAGGCTGAGGGTTTTCTCCTCGGTCACGGCGATGTCCTGTTCGCCCATTTTCACCGAGCTGATGCCGTAGGCCGGGCGCGAATGCGTCAGGCGCATGCGCGACAGCACCTCCATGGCGGCGGACCATTTGCGCAGCAGGCTGCCCTCGGTCTTGTTCAGCCACAGCGCTGCGCTGCTGCTCTGAGCCAGCAACCGCATGGGGGACATCAGGTCGGACTGGGTTTGGTAGGCTTGGTACAGCATGGGTTTCCTGACGTGCGCCGGGCGGGTGGCCCGGATACCGGGAAGGCAGGCAAGTTGCGGGCCAATCTGCGCTGAAACACCGGCTGGTATACAAGTTGGCACAAGGCTTGCGGAGGTTGTGTCACCCCTTTGGGGTTACAGGAGCAGTGCATGGCCGCCAGCAAAGCCGTTTTGACGATCAGCAGCAAGAACTACGGCGCCTGGGCGCTGCGCGGCTGGCTGATGGCCAAGCTGGCCGGGCTGGAGTTCACCGAAAAGGTGATCCCCCCGGACGATCCTGCCATGAAGGCCGAGATGCTGTTGCTGGCACCCAGCATGCTGGTGCCCTCGCTGCTGCACAACGGCATCAAGGTGTGGGACACGCTGGCGATCGGCGAGTACCTGAACGAGATCAAGCCCAAGGCGCTGCTGCTGCCGTCGGACGCCAAGGCGCGCGCGCACTGCCGCGCCATCTGCGGCGAGATGCACTCGGGCTTTACGTCGCTGCGCTCGGCGCTGCCGATGAACCTGAAGGCGCATTTCCCCGGTTTCAAGGTCTGGTCGCGCGCCCAGGGCGACATCAGCCGCGTGCTGGAAATCTGGAAGGAGTGCCTGGCCACCTATGGCGGCCCCTACCTGTTCGGCAAGCAGCCTTGCATGGCTGACGCCATGTATGCGCCGGTGGTGACACGCTTCCTGACCTATGACATTGCGCTGGACAAGGGCAGTGCCGCTTACTGCAAACGCATCATGGAACTGCCGGCGATGCAGGAATGGCTGAAAGCTGCGAAGACCGAACCCGACGAGATTGATGAACTGGATGCGGAATTCTGAAACCTTGCGGGACAGACCAGATTTGCGCAGCAAATGTGCTCTGTCCCCAACTGTTTGTAGCTGTTCCGGTTATTTCCACGGCGTGGGCGGCGGAATCTCGCACACCGGTTCCACGTCCACCGTCTTGAAATCCGCCGGCGACACAATCTCCAGGTACTCCATATCGGGCGAGTAGTCGAACAGGTAGTGGCGTATGCCGGGGCGCTGGTGCACCACGTCGCCGGCTTGCACCAGCGTTTCCTTGTCCTCGTACATGAACTTGGCCCAGCCCTTGGTCATGATGACGATCTGGAAATCCGCCTCATGTCGGTGCCAACCGGTGCCTGTTTCTGGTGCCATGTTTGCCTTCACCAGGTGCGCGATCACCTGGCCGTGCGTGGCTTCGGCAATGCCGAGGTCGCGGTACAAGAAGAAATCGCGCAGCCCGCCTGAGACGAACTGCGTGTCGCCGGGCTTCACGTGAGTGAAGAGCGTGGTGGTGCGGTCCAGCATGATGTACTCCTGTTCGTACAAGATAAGAATGGTGCAGTGCAACATCAAGCACAAAGCATGCCTCAGGGTAAACCTTGGGCACCAGAACGGGGCTGGTCCTTAGAATCTGTTGCAGCGCAATACACAGCCGCAACACACGCTACGTAGACCACGGTCCACACCCACAGGACACAGGAGCCAGGCCGCACATGCAAAGCAACAAGGGCAAGGACAGCAAGCCCGCGCAGAGGGTGATCAAGAAATACCCGAATCGCCGTCTGTACGACACCGACACCTCCACCTACATCACGCTGGCCGAGATCAAGCGGCTGGTGATGGACGCCGAACCCTTCGTGGTGCGCGACGCCAAGAGCGGCGAGGACCTGACGCGCAGCATCCTGCTGCAGATCATCCTGGAGGAAGAGGCCAGCGGTTCGCCCATGTTCACCGCCAGTGTGCTGGCCAGCGTTATCCGCTTCTACGGCCATGCGATGCAGGGATTCATGGGCGGCTACCTGGAAAAGAGCATCCAGTCGCTGATGGAGGTGCAGTCCAAGCTGGGCGAGCAACCCACCGGCCTGACGCCGGAGATGTGGATGCAGTTCATGAACATGCAGACCCCCATGGTGCAGGGCATGCTGGGCAACTCCATCGAGCAGTCCAAGAACATGTTCGCTCAGATGCAGGAGCAACTGCAAAAGCAGACCGAGCAGATGCTCAGCGGCTTTGGCATGAAGCGCTGAGGGGGCGCTTGGCCTGGATGGCCTTGGGCCGCAGGAAACTCAGTACGTCAACTTGTCGGCCATGGCGCGGTATTCCGTCAGGCGCCGATCGATGTGGGCCAACTTCCTGTCGCACCATTGGATGTCCTCGGAAGCACCGGTGTCCGGCACCTTGGTTTTTCGATAGACATAGATCGGAACGCCGACAAGGGCGACCAGCCAGACAAAACTGAGCAATGTTGACATGGTGGGGTGTCCCTCAGTCGCTTGCGCCATGGCGCCACCGATAAAAAACATCACGACCAAGGCGGTCAGCGCCGCGTTTCTTCGTCCAGTGCGGCCGCTGGCGAGCTTTTCAGCGTGTGCGGCTATCGCTTCCTTCTTTTTCTCCAGCACCTCATCGCGCTCTCCCATCAGCAGATCAATCTCGATTTCGGCGCTTCTGCGGGCACTGTCGCGGCGTATGGCCTCGTGGGTGGCGTCAATCTCGTCGACCGGCTCCGCCTCGCCGCTTCTCTCCAGCACCTGCGGGCTGCCGCAATACCCGCACTTCAGATTCTTGGCTTCGCCAAGCAACTCCAGGGGCGCCGTGCAATTCGGGCAAGTCAGGCTGTAGTTTTTCATGCGAGTTCGGTCTGTCAAGCTGGACAAGTCAAACGGTGCCCCATCCTCGGTCGAAGCCGGGTGCTGGCGAGCGCATCTTACGCGACCCCGCCAAGCTGATCCATGGCCAACTCTGCTGCGCCTTGGCCGAACCGGGCCGAACCTGGGACAATACGGGGATGAGTGAAGTTTTGTCCCCCCCCGCCGCCAAAAGTACCGGCAGCGCCGCGCCCAAGGTGGGCTTCGTCAGCCTGGGCTGCCCCAAGGCACTGACCGATTCCGAGTTGATCCTGACGCAATTGAGCGCCGAGGGTTACCAGACCTCCAAGACCTTCCAGGGGGCTGACCTGGTGATCGTCAACACCTGCGGCTTCATCGACGACGCCGTCAAGGAAAGCCTGGACACGATCGGCGAGGCGCTGGCCGCCAATGGCCGCGTCATCGTCACCGGCTGCCTGGGCGCCAAGGCAGGCGAGGGCGGCAGCGGCAACCTGGTCAAGCAGATGCATCCCAGCGTGCTGGCCGTCACCGGCCCGCACGCGACGCAGGAGGTGATGGACGCGGTGCACGCCAACCTGCCCAAGCCGCACGACCCTTTCCTGGACCTGGTGCCCAACAGCTTTGGCACCGCCGGCATCAAGCTGACGCCGCGCCATTACGCCTACCTGAAGATCAGCGAGGGCTGCAACCACCGCTGCACCTTCTGCATCATCCCCTCCATGCGCGGCGACCTGGTGTCGCGGCCCATAGGCGACGTGCTGAACGAGGCCAAGGCGCTGTTCGAAGGCGGCGTGAAGGAGTTGCTGGTGATCAGCCAGGACACCTCGGCCTATGGCGTGGACGTCAAGTACCGCACCGGTTTCTGGAACGGCCGGCCGGTGAAGACCCGCATGGTGGAGCTGGCCCAGGCCTTGGGCGAGATCGCCGAACCGTTTGGCGCCTGGGTGCGGCTGCACTATGTGTACCCCTACCCCAGCGTGGACGAGATCATCCCGCTGATGGCCACCGGCAAGATCCTGCCTTACCTGGACGTGCCGCTGCAGCACAGCCACCCCGATGTGTTGAAGCGCATGAAGCGCCCGGCCAGCGGCGAGCGCAACCTGGAGCGCATCCAGCAATGGCGCCGGGACTGTCCCGAATTGGTGGTGCGCAGCACCTTCATCGCCGGCTTCCCCGGCGAGACCGAGGCCGAGTTTGAGCACCTGCTGGACTTCATGCGCGAAGCACGCATAGACCGCGCCGGTTGCTTCGCCTACAGCCCGGTGGCTGGTGCCACCGCCAACGACATCCCCGGCATGCTGCCGCCCGAACTGCGCGAAGAGCGCCGGGCACGCTTCATGGCGGTGGCCGAGCAAGTGTCAGCCGCCAAGCTGCAAGAGCGCATAGGCGCCACCATGCAGGTGCTGGTGGACTCGGCCCCTGGCCTGGGCAAAAAGGGCGGCATCGGCCGCAGCTATGCCGACGCGCCTGAGATTGACGGCACGGTGAAGCTGCTGCCACCGGAGAAGATCAGCAAGACGCTGAAGGTGGGCGAATTCACCAAGGCCCGCATCGTGGGCACGCAGGGGCACGATCTCGTGGCCCTGCCGATCTGAAGCCGTGGGGCACGATCTCATGGCCCTGCCGGTGTGATCAAGCACCATCCCGTGTGCTGCAAATTTCGCGCTGACCGCAGAAATAAGTGGCACGACGGGGTGTTAGCATTGTCTGCATGAATTCAAGGCATGAAAAAAGGGTCTGCAACTTGCGTTACAGACCCTCTATCAAACGTGGTGCCCAGGAGAAGACTCGAACTTCCACGACCTTGCGATCGCCAGCACCTGAAGCTGGTGCGTCTACCAATTTCGCCACCTGGGCACAGCCTTGAATTATAGGCACTTTTTTTGTGTTTTTGCAAGGCCGTCAAAATTTTTTTCAAACTAGCTGTCAAGGCAGGCGCGTCTACCCATACAGCCGCCGTGACACCCCCTTTTGCATTTCAGGAAAGAGAGAGGACCTATCAAAAATTTGAGTACCCCCAGCGGCCTGCTGGATGAAGTTGAAGGAACCATACAAGGCCACCGCGATGGCCATGGTTTCGTGGCCCGTGACGACGGCGAATCAGACATTTACCTGCCCCCCAACGAGATGCGCGCGGTGCTGCACAAGGACCGCGTCAAGGCGCGCATCGTGCGGCACGACCGCAAGGGCCGCCCCGAGGGGCGCGTGGTGGAGATCGTGGAGCGCCCGCCGCACCCCATCATCGGCCGCCTGCTGCAGGAAAGCGGCATGTGGCTGGTGGCCCCGGAGGACAAGCGCTACGGCCAGGACATCCTGATCCCCAAGGGCGCCACCGGCACCGCCAAAACCGGCCAGGTGGTGGTGGTGGAACTGGTGGAGCCGCCGGCGCTGTTCGGCCAGCCGGTGGGCCGCGTGAAGGAAGTGCTGGGCGAGATCGACGACCCGGGCATGGAAATCGAGATCGCGGTGCGCAAGTACAGCGTGCCGCATGAGTTTTCCGACGCCTGCATCGCCCTGGCGCGCACGTTGCCCGACAAGGTGCGGCCGCAGGACAAGCGGCACCGGGTTGACCTGACCGACGTGCCGCTGGTCACCATCGACGGCGAGGACGCGCGCGACTTCGACGACGCCGTGTACTGCGAGCCCATCACCACCGGGCGCGGCAAATCGGCGCAAAAGGGCTGGCGCCTGCTGGTGGCGATTGCCGACGTCAGCCACTATGTGGAGACCGGCTCGGCCATCGACATCGATGCCTACGACCGCGCCACCAGCGTGTATTTCCCGCGCCGCGTCATCCCCATGCTGCCGGAGAAGCTGTCCAACGGCCTGTGCTCGCTGAACCCCGAGGTGGAGCGCCTGTGCATGGTGTGCGACATGGTGGTATCCAGCGCCGGCGACGTGACCGGCTACCAGTTCTACCCGGCGGTGATGTGGAGCCATGCGCGTTTCACCTACACCGAGGTGGCCGCCATCCTGGCCAATACGCGCGGCCCCGAGGCCACGCGCCGGCGCGAACGCGTGCCGGACCTGATGAACCTGCACGACGTCTACCGTGCGCTGCTGGGCTCGCGCAACAAGCGCGGCGCAGTGGATTTCGAGACCACCGAGACGCAGATCATCTGCGACGAAAACGGCCGTATCGAGAAGATCGTGCCGCGCACCCGCAACGACGCCCACCGCCTGATCGAGGAGGCCATGCTGGCCGCCAATGTGTGCAGCGCCGACTTCATCAACCAGAGCAAGCACCCGGGGCTGTTTCGCGTGCACGAGGGGCCGACGCCGGAGAAGAAGGAAATCCTGCGCACCTACCTGAAGGCGCTGGGTGTCGGTATGGGCATCAGCGACGACCCACACCCCAGCGAGTTCCAGGCCATCGCCCAGGCCACCAAGGAGCGGCCAGACGCGCAGCAGATCCATTCCATGCTGCTGCGCTCCATGCAGCAGGCCATCTACACGCCCATCAACAGTGGCCACTTCGGCCTGGCCTACGACGCCTACACGCATTTCACCAGCCCGATACGGCGTTACCCGGATCTGCTGGTGCACCGTGTCATCAAGGCCATCCTGGCCAAGGGCAAGTACCAGTTGCCGGCCCTGCCCACCCCGGGCGAGGCGCATGCCAAGCTGCAGCGCCGGCTGGAAAAGAACCAGGCCGCGCGCAGCAAGGACAAGGATGGCAGTGCCAAGCCCAAGAAGGCCAGCGCCGACACCGTGGCCTGGCAGGCCGCCGGCCTGCACTGCAGCGCCAACGAGCGCCGCGCCGACGAGGCCAGCCGCGATGTGGAGGCCTGGCTGAAGTGCAAGTACATGCGCGAGCATCTGGGCGAGGAATATGGCGGCGTGGTCACCGCGGTGGCAGGTTTCGGCATCTTCGTCACGCTGGACGCGCTGTACGTGGAGGGCATGGTGCACATCACTGAGCTGGGCGGCGAGTATTTCCGCTTCGACGAGGTGCGCCAGGAACTGCGCGGCGAGCGCACCGGCCTGCGTTATGCCGTGGGCACCCGCGTGCGGGTGCAGGTCAGCCGCGTGGACCTGGACGGCCGCAAGATCGACTTCCGCCTGGTGCGCGAGGGCGAGGAGTTGCTGCAGCGTGCCATGCGCGACAAGGGCGCCGGGCGTGAGCGCGAGCGCGAGCCGCAGCACCGAGACGATGCCGATGGCTTGCCGCCCAAGTCCTCGATGAAGCAGCGCACGCCGCGCAAGGCCGCAGGTGGCGCTGCGGCCCCGGTACACGCACCCGCCTCGCCGATACAGGCGTTGAAGGCGGCGGCCAAGGCGGCTGCGGCGAAGAAGCGCGGCACGAAGGGGCGTAGGCGGGGCTGAGCTTTCACAGGCCGTTCGGGCTGAGCCTGTCGAAGCCCTGTTCGGCGGCCTGCGCCAGTTCGTCGCGTGTTTGCTTGCTGCCGACGCCGCTGGGGCGCGTGGCTACGGGAATGTCCCCCGGCCCTGCGGGCCTCCTCCTTGATTTCCCTCCGCCACGCGCCCCAGCGACATCGGGTCAATTGGCGCGCGCAATGCTTGAACGCCAGCAAACCATCGCGGCCTGAAGGGTGCCCGTAATTGGCAACTCAGGCAAACGGCGCTATGGACCGGGCCAGCGACGAGGCTGTCAGCGCTGTCCCGGCGGGCCACGAATCAGCACACAACCCATGGACGTACACGCTGTCGCAAGCTGCGTCAAAGGCGGTTGCGCCTGCAGCCAGCCGCGCCCCCACCATGCCGGCCAGCACGTCGCCGGTGCCGGCGCTGGCCAGCAGGGCATTGCCGGTGGGGTTGATGGCGGGTAGCTGGTCCGGTACGGCGATCACCGTGCCGGAGCCTTTCAGCACCACGGTGCATTGGAAGTGACTGGCCAGGCGTTGCGCGGCGGCGATGCGGTCTTGCTGCACATCGCGAGCGGTGCTGTTCAGCAGGCGGGTGGCTTCCAGCGGGTGCGGGGTCAGCACGGTGAGCCAGCCACGGTTGGCTCGGGCTTGCAGCAGTTGCGCCAATTGGCTGTCACTGGCCACGGCATTCAGCGCGTCGGCGTCCAGCACCAGGCTGGGGGTGGCGGACAGCAGGCGCGGCAACAGGGTGCGTATGGCCTCGCCGCCACCGCAGCCGGCCACCACGGTGGCAGTTTTCAGGTCCAGCGCGTCGGGGTGGCGGAACATCAGCTCGGGCAGGGTGGGGTCGCAGGCTGGGGCGTCCTTGGCCAGTGGCGCCACGTAGACACGGCCGGCGCCAAAGTGCAGTGCGGCCGAGCCGGCCAGCAACGCGGCGCCCAGCATGCTGGGTGCGCCGCCCACCACGGCCACGTCGCCGCGGCTGCCTTTGTGTGAGTCGTGCGCCCTTACCTGGGAAGCGGGGGCGCCTGACAGGCGGGCCGTGGCTGGCGCCAGGTCTGGCGGGCAGTGCAGGTCGTCAAACCAGATGTCGCCTGCGGCGTCGCGCCCCTGGGCGGTGAACAAGCCGGGCTTCAGCGTTAGCAGGCTTAAAGTGGCGCGGGCGCGCACGCACAGCGCTTGGGCCGCGCCGGTGTCGGCATGCAGGCCGGTGGGCAGGTCCACTGCCAGCACCGGGGCGGGGCCGGCGTTCATGTGCGCTATCCATTGCGCCATCGCGCCTTCGGGGGCGCGGCTGGCGCCCAGGCCCAGCAGCGCATCGATGGCCAGATCCCAGTGCGCGGGGGGCTCGTGGCCCACCTGCACGCCGGCTGCGCGGGCACGCTGGTACGGGGTTTCGGCGTGGTAGGGCGTGTCGGCATCCAGGCGTTTGTCGGGCTGGCCCAGCCAGGTCGCAACCACTGTCTTGCCCCATTGCCGCAGGTGCATGGCTGCTTCCAGCCCGTCGCCGCCGTTGTTGCCGGGGCCACACGCCACCCAGACCGTCTGCGCATGGGGCGCATAGGCCAGCGCCAATTTCGCCAGGCTCAAGCCGGCGCGACGCATCAGCGTGTGAGGCGGCACGCTGGCCAGCGCCAGCGTTTCAGCCTGCCGGCTGGCGGCAGTGCCGTGCAGCGGCCAGGCTGGGCCGGGCGTGACCCGCATCATGGCCGCGCGCTGCCTGTGGGGTCAGAATTCGAAGTATTCACCTTCGCGCGCCAGGCGTATGTCCATGTTCGGCGGCAATGGCGCGTTGTCGGCCAGCGCCTGGGCGAACACTTTTTCCAGCGCGTCGTCGCTGCGGGTGGGCTCATGGTGGGTGCAAAACAGCGTCTTGCAGCCGGCCGCGCGCGCCATCCCTATGCTGGTGTCGTAGGTGCCATGGCCCCAGCCCACCTTGGCCGGGTATTCGGCGCGGGTGTAGGAGGTGTCGCAAATCAACACATCCACGCCCTTCATGGCGGCGCGTATTGCGCCTTCCTTCTCGTCCACAAAGGTCTGGTACTCGGCGTACTCGGGCTCGTCGGGTTGGTAGATGTTGTACGGCGGCTCGTGGTCGCCGGTGAAGAACACCGATTTGCCATGGCTTTCCACCCGGTACCCAAAATCCACCACCGGGTGGCTCAGCAGGAAGGGGGTGATGGTGGCGCTGCCCACCTGTATGCTTTCCTCGGGCATCAGCGTCACGTACTCGATGCGCGCCTTCATTTCGGCTTCGCGCACCGGGAAGTAGCTGTATTGCAGTTGCACGCTCATCACCTGCTCCACGCCCTTGCCCGACACCGGGTCGAAGCCGCCGTGCAGGCGCAGCACGTTGCCGGGGATGAAGTTGGGGATGAAGAAGGGCAGGCCCTGGATGTGGTCCCAGTGCGAGTGGGTGATGAATACATTGGCCGTCACCGGCAGCTTGGCCAGCAGCGTCTGCGACAGCGGGAAGATGCCGGTGCCGGCGTCCAGGATGATGAGCTCGTCGTTGTCGGTGCGTATCTCTATGCAGGTGGTGTTGCCGCCATAGCGCACGGTGGCGGGGCCGGGCGAAGCGATGGAGCCGCGCACACCCCAGAATCTGATTTTCATGGGTTTTAGCCTTCCAAGCGGGCAAACACCTGGGCTTCCTCGAACAGCGTGTCCAGGTCACCCATGCGCGCGATCACCTCGTCCAGGGTGCCGCCCAGCCGCTTGGCCAGCGGCGCGGGCAGTTCCTCCACCAGTGCGTTGCCGGCATCGCCAAAGCGGAGCTTCTTGCTGATCTGGTTGGCGGCGAACACGCAGGCGATCATGTCGGTGTCCTTCAGGTTGGCGCTGTCCTGGTGACGAATGGTTTCCACCAGCTTGGGGTCAAAGCGCCACTTCTCCACCAGCATGGCACCCACCACCGCGTGGTCGGCGCCTATGGTGTCGCGCAGCGCCTGGTGCAGCGAAATGCCCTGGGTGCGGCTGGCTTCCAGCGCGGCGCGGAATTCGTCGGGCATGAACTGGGCGAACACCACCTTGCCGAAGTCGTGCAGCAGGCCGGCGATGAAGCAGTCCATGGGGTCGGCATCGTCCACCTTCAGCGCCAGCTGCTTGGCGATGCCGGCGGTGGCCAGCGAGTGCAGCAGGTACTGCTGGACGTCAAAGCCGGCGGCGTTGTCCTTGGGCAGCATGCCGATGGCGGCGATGGACAGCGCCAGGTTCTTGATGGTGTTGAAGCCCAGGTACACCACCGCCGGGCTGATGGCGGTGATCTGCTTGGGCAGCCGGTAGTAGGCCGAGTTGACCACCTTCAGGATCTTGACGGTGACCACCGGATCCTTGTCGATCACCTGCACCAGGTCCTTGGGCGTGCTGTTGACATCGCGCGTCAGCTCGAGGATTTTCTGCACGCTCTTGGGGAAAGCGGGCATGCCGTCCACGGCGGCGGCCAGTTTTTGCGAGAGTTCGGGGCTCATATCGGGTCGGCGCTTGCCTTATGCCTGCATTGTGTACCGGGACAGGGCCGAGTGTACAGAGCGCCGACGTGGTGCTTCAACCACTGCGGTAGGCGAAACCGGCCATGTCCAGCGCCGGCGTGCGGCCAGCCAGCAGGTCGGCGCTGGCGCGGGCACTGCCGCAGGCCAATGCCCAGCCGCTGGAGCCGTGGCCCAGGTTCAGCCACACGCCGGGCACGCCGCTGGCACCTATCACCGGCGGGCCGGCCGGCAGCATGGGGCGGGCGCCCTTCCATTCCTGCACGCCGCTGGAGATCTGGGCGGCGCCGGGAAACCAGTCGTGCAGCACCTTGTACAGCGTCTGCACGGCGGCTGGCCGGTGCCTGTCCGGTGACCCGCCCAGTTCGGCCCCGCCGGCCACCCGCACCCGGTTGCCCAGGCGTGAGATGGCCACCTTGTAGCGCTCGTCCATCACCGCGCTGCGCGGCGCGTTCAGCGGCTCGCGGATGTGGGCACTGACCGAATAGCCGTACACCGGCAGCAGGCTCAAGCGCAGCCCCAGGCCCTTGAGCAGGGCGGGCGAGGCCGCACCGGTGCACAGCACGGCGGCGTCGAAAGCCAGCGGCTGCGCCTGGCCGGCCAGCTGCAGGCGCACGCCCTTGGCCGCGCCGCCCTCGCCGCTGAGCTGGGTCACCTCGCTGTTGAAGCGCAGCGTCACGCCCAGGCGCTGGGCTTCGTTTTTCAGCAGCAGCACGAACTGGCGGCAATTGGCCACCTCGTCCTGCGGCAGGTGCACGGCACCGGCAAAGGTGGTGTCGGGATTCAGCGCCGGTTCCAGCTTGCGGGTGTCTTCGGCATTGAGCTCCTTGAACGGCACGCCGGCATCGCGCAGCACCTGCAGGCCAGGGGCCATCAGCTTGACCTCGCGCGCCGAGCGTTGCAACACCAGGTAGCCCTCGCTGCGGTCGTAGTCCAGCTTCAGCGTGTCGGTGATCTCATGCAGGCGCTCACGGCTGTAGAAGGCCAGCTTCTGCAGCTGCGCGCGGTGGCTTTGGTAGGCGTCCAGCCGGCAGGCGCGCCAGAAGCGCCACAGCCAGCGCAACTCAGCCGTGCCCGGTGCACCGCCCAGCCGCATGGCCGCGTGGCGGCCAAACAGCTGCGCCAGCGCCTTGCGCGGCACGCCGGGCGCCGCCCAGGGGGTGACGTAGCCCGGCGCCAGGATGCCGGCGTTGGCAAAACTGCCTTCCTCCGCCGCCGCGCCGCGCCGCTCGAACAGGCTGACCTGGTGGCCATCGGCGGCCAGTTCATACGCCGTCGTCACGCCTATCACGCCGGCGCCTATCACTGCAATCTTCATGAAACCCTTGGCTGAGAAATCTCGTTGTTGTTGTGGTTGCGCCCGACCATGCGGGCCGCTCTGGAAGGGTTGTCAGGGCCGCAGCGTTGGCGCTGCCTGGTCGTCCAGCGCCTGTGCCGCCTGGTGCGCAATGTTGAGCACCGTGTCGTCGCGCAGCGCGCCGTGCCACAGCATCAGGCCCATGCCCGGTTCGCCGCTCTGCTGACACGGGATGCTGATGGCACAGCCGTCCAGCATGTTGACCACGCTGGTGTTGCGCAGCAGCAGGTTGTTGATGGCGAAAAAGTGCGCGTCGCGTTCAGACCCGGGTGCCACCTCTGCAATGGCCGGCGCGGTGACGGGCACGGTGGGCGACAGCACCGCGTCATACGGGGTCAACTGGTCTTGCATGCGGCTGATCCAGTCACGCCGGGCGTGCAGCAGGTCAATGTAATCATGCGCCTGCATGCTGGCGCCGCGCTGCATGCGCACCAGCACGCGCGGGTCGTAGCGCGCGCCGTCGCGCGCGATCAGCTGGCGGTGCCAGGCATAGCTTTCGGCGGCCGACAGCGAGCCGCTGGCCTGCATGGCCTGCAGTTCCAGCACCTGTGGCAACGCGATCTCGGTGATGTGCGCGCCAGCGGCGCGCAGGCGCTGCAGGCTGCGCTCGAAGGCGCGGGCCACGGGCGGCGCCATGTCGTCGAGAAACAGCGAGGTGGCCACCGCCAGGCGGTAGGCAGCCAGCGGTGCGTTGCTGCGCACCACCCGGCGCGCGGCCAGGATTTCATGCGCCAGCACGGCGTCTGCCACCGAGCGGGTGATGGCGCACACCGTGTCCAGCGTGGTCGACAGCGGCAGGGCGCCCTCGGTGGGCACCAGCCGCGCCGTGTTCTTGAAGCCCACCAGCCCATTGAGCGCGGCCGGTATGCGTATCGAGCCACCGGTGTCCGATCCCAGGCCTATGAAGGCCGCGCCATTGGCCACCGACACCGCCGCGCCGCTGGACGAGCCGCCCGGAATGCGCGGCACATCGGTGCCCAGTGCATTGGCCGGCGTGCCGTGGTGCGGGTTGACGCCCATGGCGGAAAAGGCGAATTCCGTCATGTTGGTGCGGCCCAGCAGCACGCCGCCGGCCTGGCGCAGCCGGGCCACCGCCGGGCAGTCCTGCGCGGCGGGCGGGGCGTCCGCCAGCACGGCCGAACCGGCCGCTGTCACCTCGCCGGCAACGTCAAACAGGTCCTTGACGGACACCGCCAGGCCGGCCAGCGGGCGAGCGGTATGGCCGGCGTCGCCGGCTTCCCGGCGGGCGGCGTCAACGCGGGTGCTCAGGAAAGCGTGCCGGCTGGCCGGGGCTTGGGCGGCGGCGATGGCGCGCTCCATCTCTTCCCCGGCGCTGGTTTGCCCGTTGGCCAGCTGGCGGCGGGTCTGGTGGAGGTCTGGCAGCAGGGGCATGGCGCGGCGCGGTGTGTTATACTCTTTGGGTTTTGCTGGGTAGCGCATCCGCGTTTGCTCATACAAGACTAATCGCAAACCAGTTCGCCAAGGTGTCGCTGCAAGGTGGGTAACCAATCCCACACTCGTCGCGAAATTGAACTGGATTTTAGACCCAACCTTTGGAGTTTTTCATGTCCGTCACCATGCGTCAAATGCTGGAAGCCGGTGTCCATTTCGGCCACCAAACCCGCTTCTGGAACCCCAAGATGGCCCCGTTCATCTTCGGTCATCGCAACAAGATCCACATCATCAACCTGGAAAAGTCGCTGCCGATGTTCCAGGACGCGGCCAAGTTCGCGCGCCAGCTGACCGCCAAGCGCGGCACCATCCTCATGGTGGGCACCAAGCGCCAAGCCCGCGAAATCGTCGCCGCTGAAGCGCAGCGCGCCGGCGTGCCGTTTGTCGACCAGCGCTGGCTGGGCGGCATGCTGACCAACTTCAAGACCGTCAAGACCTCCATCAAGCGCCTGAAGGAAATGAAGGTCCAGCAGGAAGCCGGCCTGGACGCGATGAGCAAGAAAGAGCAGCTGATGTTCGCCCGCGAACTGGAAAAGCTGGAAAAAGACATCGGCGGCATCCAGGACATGGCCACGCTGCCGGACGCGATCTTCGTGATCGACGTCGGCTACCACAAGATCGCCATTGCCGAAGCGCAAAAGCTGGGCATCCCGCTGATCGGCGTGGTCGACTCCAACCACTCGCCCGTGGGCATTGACTATGTCATCCCCGGCAACGACGACTCTTCCAAGGCTGTCATGCTGTATGCCCGTGGCATCGCCGACGCCATCCTGGAAGGTCGCGCCAATGCCGTCGACGATGTCGTGAAGGCAGTGTCCGCCACCGAGAGCGACGACGAATTCGTGGAAGTGAACGAAGCCTCGGCCTGAGCTTCGCCCCACACCCAAGAAAGGGGCTCGTATGCCCCTTTTTTTTAATCCCAGATACCCCCTACATTGACCGATACGGAGAAAAAAATGGCTGCAATTACCGCGAGCATGGTTGCCGAACTGCGTGGCAAGACCGACGCCCCCATGATGGAATGCAAGAAGGCGCTGACCGAAGCCGAAGGCGACATGGCCAAGGCTGAAGAGCTGCTGCGCGTCAAGCTGGGCAGCAAGGCCGGCAAGGCCGCCGCCCGCATCACCGCCGAAGGCGTGGTCGCCAGCTTCATCGACGGCAACACCGGCGCCCTGATCGAAGTCAACTGCGAAACCGACTTCGTCACCAAGAACGACAGCTTCCTGGCCCTGTCCAAGGCCGCTGCCGAGCTGGTGGCCAAGCAAAACCCGGCCGACGTGGCCGCCTTGAGTGCGCTGCCCTACAGCCAGGACGGCTTCGGCCCGACGCTGGAAGACGTGCGCAAGGGCCTGATCGGCAAGATCGGCGAGAACATGAGCTTCCGCCGCTTCAAGCGCTTCGCCTCCGGCGCCAAGCTGGCTTCCTACCTGCACGGCACCCGCATCGGCGTGGTGGTCGAGTTTGAAGGCGACGACACCGCCGCCAAGGACGTGGCCATGCACGTGGCCGCCATGAAGCCGGTCGCCCTGTCCAGCGCCGACGTGTCGGACGAGCTGGTGGCGCGCGAGCGCTCGGTGGCCACCGCCAAGGCCGCAGAAGACGCTGCCAAGGCCACCGCCGAAGGCAAGCCGGTGCAGTCCGCCGAAATCGTGGCCAAACGCATCGAAGGCGGCGTGCAGAAGTTCCTGAAGGAAGTCTCGCTGTACAACCAGGCCTTCGTGAAGAACGACAAGCAGACCGTGGAGCAGATGCTCAAGGCCGCTGGCACCACCGTGAAGGCGTTCACGCTGTACGTGGTGGGCGAGGGCATCGAGAAGAAGGTGGACGATTTCGCCGCCGAAGTGGCCGCGCAAGTGGCTGCCGCGAAGCAGGCTGCCTGAGTCGGTTGTCAAGCAAGCCGCGTCCAGCGGCTGTGCCGGGGCGGGCGAATGTGTAACCGGCCGCCGCCCCGGTAGAAAGTAAGATAGCCGGTATCCGCCACAATCAGCCACCCCGCCAACCTCAGGAGTCCTTCATGTCCGATGCCCGACCAGCCCACAAGCGTATCTTGCTCAAGCTGTCGGGTGAGGCGCTGATGGGGGACGACGCGTTCGGCATCAACCACGCCACCATCAAGCGCATGGTGGACGAGATCGCCGAGGTCACCCGTTTGGGGGTGGAGGTGGCGGTGGTGATTGGCGGTGGCAACATCTTCCGCGGCGTGGCCGGTGGCTCGGTCGGCATGGACCGCGCCACTGCCGACTACATGGGCATGCTGGCCACCGTGATGAACGCGCTGGCCCTGGCAGACACCATGAACAAGGCCGGCCTGACCGCCCGCGTGATGTCCGCCATTGCCATCGAGCAGGTGGTGGAACCCTATGTGCGGCCCAAGGCGCTGCAGTACCTGGAAGAGGGCAAGGTGGTGGTGTTCGCTGCCGGCACCGGCAACCCCTTCTTCACCACCGACACCGCCGCCGCGTTGCGCGGCGCCGAGATCGGTGCCGAGATGGTGCTCAAGGCCACCAAGGTGGACGGCGTCTACAGCGCCGACCCCAACAAGGACCCCACGGCCACCCGCTACAACCGCATTTCGTTTGATGAGGCCATCTCGAAGAACCTGGGCATCATGGATGCCACGGCCTTCGCGCTGTGCCGCGACCAGAAGTTGCCCATCAAGGTGTTCTCCATCTTCAAACACGGCGCCTTGAAGCGCGTGGTGATGGGCGAGGACGAGGGCACGCTGGTGTACGCCTGAGGAGAGAGCAAGCATGACAACCATCGCTGACATCAAAAGCACGGCAGAGGGCAAGATGGACCAATCCATCGCCGCCTTCAAGAACAACCTGAGCAAGATCCGCACCGGCCGCGCCAGCCCCGCGTTGCTCGACACCGTGCAGGTCGACTACTATGGCTCCCCGGTGCCGATCTCGCAGGTGGCCAACCTGTCGCTGCTGGACGCCCGCACCATCGGCATCCAGCCGTGGGAAAAGGGCATGGGCGCCAAGATCGAGAAAGCCATTCGCGACAGCGACCTGGGCTTGAACCCGTCGTCGGTGGGCGAGCTGATACGCGTGCCCATGCCGATGATGAGCGAGGAGCGCCGCAAGGAGCTGACCAAGATCGTCCGCAACGAGGCCGAGGCCGCCAAGGTGGCCGTGCGCAACCTGCGCCGCGACGCCAATGAGGCGGTGAAGAAGCTGGTGAAGGACAAGCAGGCTTCCGAAGACGACCAGAAGCGTGTCGAGGCCGATATCCAGAAGATCACCGACAAGCACATCATCGCCATCGACCAATTGATGGCCGGTAAAGAAGCGGACATCATGGCGGTTTGAGGCTGCCAGCCTCTGATTTGCTTTTCTTTACATGAGCTCCCAAAACGGGATTCCGCACCACATCGCCGTCGTCATGGACGGCAATGGCCGCTGGGCCTCGCGCCGTTTTTTGCCGCGCGTGGCCGGCCACAAGCAGGGCGTGGATTCGCTGCGCCGCTGTGTGCGGGCCTGTGGCGACCGGGGCGTGGCGGTGCTCACTGTGTTTGCCTTCTCGTCCGAGAACTGGAACCGCCCGCCTGAAGAAGTGTCCGGCCTGATGGACCTGCTGGCGGTGGCCATTTCGCGTGAAATCCCCCAACTGAAGGCCGACGGCGTGCGCATACGCTTCGTCGGCGAGCGTGCCGGCCTGTCGCCCAAGGTCAGCGCCGGCCTTCTGCAGGGCGAGGCCGCGACCGAAGGCAACAGCAAGCTGCTGCTCAACGTGTGTTTCAACTATGGCGGCCGCTGGGACATCGCCCAGGCCGCGCGCAAGTTGGCCGAAGCGGGCCAGCCCATCACCGAGGCGGCCTTGAACGACGCCATGGCGCTGTCCTTCGTGCCCGACCCGGATTTGCTGATTCGCACCGGCGGCGAGCAGCGCATCAGCAACTTCCTGCTGTGGCAGGCCGCCTATTCCGAGCTGTTCTTCAGCGACAAGCTGTGGCCCGAATTCGACGAGGCCGAGCTGGACCTGGCCATTGCCTCCTACGCCCGGCGTGAGCGCCGCTTCGGTCAGACATCCGCCCAGGTGGCTCCGGCCGCCGCCGCTGCCAACGGCTGAATGCCGCCCCGTTTCATGCACACCCCATGCTGAAGCAGCGCGTCATCACCGCAGTGGTCCTGCTGCTCATTCTGCTGCCGGCGCTGTTCTACCCCTCGTTCGAGCCGTTTTGCGCGCTGGCGCTGCTGTTGGTGGCTGCCGGTGGCTGGGAATGGGCGCGGTTGAACGGCCTGCCCGGTGCCGGTGCCGTGGCGTTGGGTGCGGCCGTTGCCGCGCTGTGCGTAGCCGCCTGGGGCTGGGGCTTGTTGGGCAAGCCGCTGCAACCCTTGTGGCTGATCGTGGGCGCGCTGTGGGTGCTGGGCGGCGCCTGGCTGTTGCGCGCCGGGCCCGCGGGCTGGGGCCGGCTGCCGCGCGGCCTGCGCCTGCTGGCGGGCGTGGCGGTGCTGGCCGCGGCCTGGCTGGCCATTGCCCAGGCCAAGCTGCTGGGCACCAATTTCCTGCTGTCGGTGCTGGTGCTGGTGTGGGTGGCCGACATCTTTGCCTACTTTGCCGGCCGCGCTTTCGGCGGGCGGCTGCACAAACAGAAGCTGGCCCCCTCCATCAGCCCCGGCAAGAGCTGGGAAGGCGTGTGGGGCGGCATGGCCGGCGTGCTGGTGCTGGCCTTTTGCTGGCAGGCGGCCGATGCATCGTTGCACGCCAGCGTGCCCAGCCTGTATTCGCGGCTGATGGCCGGTGGTGTGGTGGTGATGGTGATCGCCGCCATCTTCCTGGCCGCCATGAGTGTGTTGGGTGACCTGGTGGAATCGCTGATGAAGCGCAGCGCCGGCGCCAAGGACAGCAGCAACCTGCTGCCCGGCCACGGCGGCGTGCTGGACCGGCTGGATGCGCTGTTGCCCACCTTGCCGCTGGCCATGATGCTGACGCAGTGGGTGCCATGAACATGTCCCCCACGTCCGGTGTTCAGCGCGTCACCATCCTGGGCTCCACCGGTTCCATAGGCACCAGCACGCTGGACGTGATCGCCCGCCACCCCGGGCGTTTCGAGGTGTTTGCGCTGACAGCGGCTACCCAGGTCGAGTTGCTGGCCCAGCAATGCGTGCAGTTCAAGCCGCGTTACGCGGTGATGGCCAGCGCCGAGCATGCGCGCACGCTGGCTGACCGTTTGAAACAGGCCGGCAGCGCCACCCAGGTGCTGAGCGGCGCTGCGGCCATCGCCCAGGTGGCGGCCGAGCCCGAGGTGGACATGGTCATGGCCGCCATCGTCGGTGCTGCCGGCCTGGGGCCTTGCCTGGCAGCTGCCGAGGCTGGCAAGCGCCTGCTGCTGGCCAACAAGGAGGCGCTGGTGGTGGGTGGCCAGGTGTTCTTGGACGCCGTGGCGCGCGGTGGCGCCACGCTGCTGCCCATAGACAGCGAGCATTCGGCCATCTTCCAGTCGCTGCCCGAGGACCGCGGCAGTTGGGCCAGCCGGGTGGACAAGATCATCCTCACCGCTTCCGGCGGCCCGTTTCGCACGCGCGAGCCGGCCACGCTGCGCGATGTCACGCCCGAGCAGGCCTGCGCCCACCCCAACTGGGTGATGGGCCGCAAGATCTCGGTGGATTCGGCCACCATGATGAACAAGGCGCTGGAAGTCATCGAGGCGCGCTACCTGTTTGGTGTCGCGCCCAGCCAGTTGCAGGTGGTGATCCACCCGCAAAGCGTGATCCATTCCATGGTGCAGTACACCGACCACTCGGTGATTGCCCAACTGGGCACGCCCGACATGCGCGGCCCCATCGCCTACGGCCTGGCCTGGCCTGAGCGCATGACTTCGGGCGCGGCGGCGCTGGATTTCACCACCTTGGCCGACATGAGCTTCGAGTCGCTGGACACGCGCGGCCACCGCCAGCGCTTCCCCGGCCTGCAACTCGCCTGGGATGTGCTGCAGGGCGAGCCCGGCGCCACCGCGGTGCTGAACGCCGCCAACGAGATCGCCGTCGAGGCCTTCCTGGCGCGGCGCATACGCTTTGACCAGATCCACCAGGTAAACCTGGGAACTCTGGAATCCGTCCACCCCTCCAAGCCCCACACACTGGAGGATTTGTTGACATTGGACGCGCAAACCCGGGCTGCTGCCAGCCGACTCGTTGCCCACCTGGGCGCCTGAGCTGCCGACTGCCTTCGACACGCCCACCATGCTGACCGTCCTTGCTTTCCTGCTCGCCATCGGTGTGCTGATCACCGTGCACGAGTACGGCCACTACCGCGTGGCGGTGGCCTGTGGCGTCAAGGTGCTGCGCTTTTCCATCGGCTTTGGCAAGGTGGTGTGGCGCTGGCAACGGCCTGGTTCACCGACCGAATTCGTGCTGTGCGCGCTGCCGCTGGGCGGCTACGTGCGCATGCTGGACGAGCGCGAGGACGCCGTGGACCCGGCCGAGCGCCACCTGGCCTTCAACAACAAGCCGCTGCGTTCGCGCGCCGCCATCGTGGCTGCCGGACCGGCCGCCAACCTGTTGCTGGCCGTGTTGCTGTACGCGCTGGTCAACTGGATGGGCGTGGACGTGCCGGCGCCGGTGCTGGGCACCCCCACGGCCGGTTCGGCCGCGCAGCGCGCCGGTCTGGCGGCGGGCGATACCGTGCTGAGCAGCGCGGTGGGCGATGGCGCCGCGCAACCGGTGGACTCCTTTGACGACCTGCGCTGGGTGCTGACCCAGGCCGCGCTGGACAGCCAGGACGTGCGCCTGGTGGTGCGCGGCCCGCAGGACCGCGCAGGCCGCGAACTGCTGCTGCGCCTGGGTGACATGCAGGTGACCGAGGCCGATGCCCGGCTGTTCCAGCGCCTGGGTGTGGAGCGGCCCTATCGGCCGGCCCGCATCCAGGCCATCGTGGCGGCTGGCGCTGGCGAGCGCGCCGGCCTGCGCGCCGGTGACGTGGTGGAGCGCATCGGTGAGGCGCCGATAGGGGATGCTGACCAGCTTTACACAACCATCCGCAGCCTCGGCCAACAGGGCGGTGACACCGCCAGGGTGTGGGTGGTGCGGCGTGGCGCCGAGCGGCTGGAGCTGACCGTGCAGCCCGATGTGGCGCAGGACCGGGGCCAGCGCGTCGGCCGGGTAGGCGTGGACCTGAGCGGTCCGCCCCAGATGCTGACGGTGCGCTACGGTTTCGTCCGCGGCCTGTGGCTGGGGGCGGTGCGCACCTGGGAGGTGTCGGGCCTGACGCTGAAAATGATGGGCCGCATGCTGGTGGGCGAGGCCTCGCTGAAGAACCTCAGCGGCCCATTGACGATTGCCGACTACGCCGGCAAGTCCGCCAGCATGGGGCTGACCCAGTACCTGATTTACCTGGCTTTGGTCAGCGTCAGCCTGGGCGTGCTCAATCTGCTGCCGTTGCCCGTCTTGGACGGGGGGCACCTGATGTATTATCTTTATGAGGGCCTCAGCGGCAAGAGCGTGTCTGACGTCTGGTTGGACCGCTTGCAGCGCGGCGGCGTGGGGGTGCTGTTGCTCATGATGAGCATCGCGCTGTTCAATGACCTGACCAGGCTCTTTGGCTAATTTTTTCCGGTGCCTGTGTCCTCTCTCGGTGCCGGCCTGACTTTCACAATTTGACCATGCAATTCAAACGTTTCCGCTTGCGCGCCGTTTCCGCGGTAGCCGCTCTCGCACTCTCTGCCAGTGCCTGGGCGGTCAATCCCTTTACCGTGCGCGACATCCGGGTGGAAGGCTTGGAGCGCGTGGAACCCGGCACCGTGTTCGCCTCCATGCCGCTGCGCGTCGGCGACACCTACACCGACGAACTGGGCGCCGCCACCATCCGCTCGCTGTTCGCCTTGGGCATCTTCAAGGACGTGGGCCTGAAGGTGGACGGCGACGTGCTGGTGGTCATCATCCAGGAACGCCCGTCCATCGGCGAGGTGGAATTCGCCGGCGCCAAGGAATTCGACAAGGACAACCTGAAGAAAGCGCTGAAGGACGTCGGCATTGCCGAAGGCCAGCCTTTCGACAAGGCCCTGGCCGACCGCGCCGAGCAGGAGCTCAAGCGCCAGTACATCAACCGCAGCATGTACGCCTCCGAGGTGGTCACCACCGTCACGCCCACCGAGCGCAACCGCGTCAACCTGACCTTCACCGTGACCGAGGGCGAGCCGGCCTCGATACGCGACATCAAGATCGTCGGGGCCAAGGTGTTCTCCGAGTCCACGCTGCTCAACCTGTTTGATTTGGGCACCAGCGGTTGGCTGACCTGGTACACCAAGGCAGACCGCTATTCGCGCACCAAGCTCAATGCCGACCTGGAGTCGCTGAAGTCCTACTACCTGACGCGCGGCTACCTGGAGTTCAAGATCGACTCCACCCAGGTGGCGATCTCGCCCAACAAGAAGGACATGTCCATCACCATCAATGTCACCGAGGGCGAGCCCTATGTGGTGTCCGAGGTGAAGCTGGAGGGCAACTACCTGGGCCGCGACGGCGAGTTCAAGACGCTGGTGCAGATCAAACCCGGCCAGGCCTACAACGCCGACCAGGTGACGTTGACGCAAAAGGTCTTCACCGACTACTTCGGCAACTTCGGCTATGCCTTCGCCCGGGTGGAGGCCCGCCCCGAGATCGACCGCAAGAACAACCGCGTGGTGCTGACACTGGTGGCCGACCCGTCGCGGCGCGCCTATGTGCGCCGCGTCATCGTGGCCGGCAACACCCGCACCCGCGACGAGGTGGTGCGCCGCGAGTTCCGCCAGTTCGAGTCGGCCTGGTATGACGGCGACCGCATCAAGCTGTCACGCGACCGCGTGGACCGCCTGGGTTACTTCAAGGAAGTCACGGTGGATTCGCAGGACGTGCCCGGCTCCCCCGACCAGGTGGACGTGATCGTCACCGTCGTCGAAAAACCCACCGGCAGCCTGTCGCTGGGCGCCGGTTACTCCAGTGCCGATGGCCTGGGCTTCTCCTTTGGCATCCGGCAGGACAACATCTTCGGTTCCGGCAAGTCGTTGGGTCTGCAGATCAACACCAGCCACTACAACCGGGTGATCTCGGTCAGCACCACCGACCCGTATTTCACCAACGACGGCGTGTCGCGCACCATCGACGTCTACCACCGCTCCAGCAACCCTTACCAGGACCCGAGCAGCTACCAGTTCGTCAGCACCGGCGGCGCCTTGCGCTTCGGTGTGCCGTTCTCGGAAGTGGACACGGTGTTCTTCGGTGCCGGCCTGGAGCGCACCACCATCGTGCCGGGTGCCAACATCCCCAACGCCTACCTGCGCTACGCCAACACCTTCGGCTACTCCAGCATCACGGTGCCGCTGACGGTGGGCTGGGGCAGCGACACCCGCGACAGCGCGTTGACGCCCACGGCGGGCAAATTGCAGCGCGCTTCGGCCGAAATCAGCCTGTGGGGTGACGCCCGTTATGCGCGCGGCACCTACCAGTACCAGCAGTACTACCCGCTGAACAAGCAGTTCACCTACGCCTTCAACGGCCAGCTGGACTACGGCGTTGGCCTGGGTGGCCGGCCGTACCCGGCGTTCAAGAACCTGTATGGCGGCGGCCTGGGTTCGGTGCGTGGTTTTGAGCAGGGCAGCCTGGGCCCCAAGGACGAATACGGCCTCGCCGTGGGTGGTGCCAAGCGCTTCACCATCGCCAACGAAATGATGTTGCCGGTGCCTGGCGCCGGCAGTGACAAGACGCTGCGCTTCTTCGCCTTCTACGACTTGGGCAACGTCTGGGGTGAAGACGAAAAGATCCGCCTGAGCGACCTGCGCACCTCGGCCGGCGTCGGCATCAGCTGGATCTCCCCGGTGGGGCCGCTGCGCATCGCCTTCGCCAAGCCCCTGCACAAGCTTGAAGGCGATAGAATCCAGACTATTCAATTTCAAGTCGGAAACCAGTTTTGATGAAGAATCTTCTGCGTTGCCCCTCGTGGATGCTGGGGGGGCTGCTGTGTGCAACCCTGGCCAGCGCGCCAGTGCTGGCCCAGGAACTTCGCATAGGGTATGTCAACACCGACCGCATCTTCAAGGAATCGGCGAGTTCCAAGCTGGCCCAGAGCAAGCTGGAGCAGGAATTCGCCAAGCGGCAAAAAGAGCTGGAAGAGCGCGGCGCCACGCTGAAGGCTTTTGCCGACAAGTTTGACCGCGAAAGCCCCACCTTGTCCGAGGCGCAGCGCGTCGCGCGCCAGAAGGAATGGGCCGAGATGAACCGCGACTTCGAGCGCCGCAAGCGCGAGTTCCAGGAAGACGTGAACGCCCGCAAGAGCGAGGAGTTCCAGCAAGTGCTGGAGCGTGCCAACCGGGCCGTGCGCCAGATTGCCGAAACCGAGAAGTACGACGTGGTGCTGCAAGAGGCGGTCTACGTCAACCCCAAGTACGACATCACCGACAAGGTCATCCGGGCCTTGAGCCAGCCGGGTGGCAAGTGAGCCCCCGTTCCATCGCGTCAGTTCACGTGTGGCACTGCGACTAGGCTCCATCGTCGACGCATTGGGTGGCGTGCTGTACGGCAGCGCCGCGATGGAGATCACCGGCCTGGCGCCGCTGGAAGCCGCAGGCAGCGCCGACATCAGCTTCCTCAGCAACCCCAAGTACCAGCAGCAGCTGGTCACATCCCTGGCCGGGTGCGTCATCGTCAGCCCGGCCATGCAGGCCGCCGCCCAGGCGCGCGGCGCCTGCATCGTCACCGACCAGCCCTACCTGTACTTCGCGCGCCTGACGCAGTTGTGGAAGCGTGAGCACGGGGGAGCGGCTGCGCCCGTTGGCGTGCACGCCAGTGCGGTGGTGGATCCCACCGCCCAGGTGCACCCCACGGCCAGCATTGGCCCGCTGTGCGTGGTGGAGCGCGGCGCCCGCGTGGGTGCGGGCACGGTGCTCAAGTCCCGCGTCACGCTGGGCGAGGGCTGCTCTATCGGCGCGCGCTGCATCGTGCATGCCGGCGTGGTGATTGGCGCGGACGGCTTCGGCTTTGCGCCGGCTGAGGGCGGCGCCTGGGAAAAGATCGAGCAGCTGGGCGCGGTGCGCATAGGCGACGACGTGGAAATCGGCGCCAACACCTGCATAGACCGTGGCGCGTTGCAAGACACGGTGATCGAAGATGGCGTCAAGCTGGACAACCTGATACAGATCGGCCACAACGTGCGCATTGGCAAGCACACCGCGCTGGCCGGCAATGCCGGCGTGGCCGGCAGCGCCACCATTGGCGCGCATTGCACGGTGGGTGGCGGGGCGGTGGTGCTGGGGCATCTGACGATTGCCGACCACGTGCACATTTCAGCGGCCTCGGTGGTCACCCGCTCGATTGCCAAACCGGGCCACTACACGGGCCTGTTTCCACTGGACGAGAATGCGGTTTGGGAGAAAAATGCTGCCAGCCTGAAACAATTGAACAGCTTGCGCGAACGCGTGAAACAACTCGAAAAAGCCAATAAATCATGACGACCATGGACATTCACGCCATCCTGAAGCAACTGCCGCACCGCTACCCCTTCCTGCTGGTGGACCGGGTGCTGAGCATGGACAAGGGCAAGAGCATCCAGGCGCTGAAAAACGTGACCATGAACGAGCCTTTCTTCACCGGCCATTTTCCGCACCGCCCGGTGATGCCGGGCGTGCTGATGCTCGAGGCCCTGGCCCAGGTGGCGGCCTTGCTGGCCTTTGACACGCTGGGCGTGGTGCCGGACGACAAGACGGTGTATTACTTCGCCGGCATCGACGGCGCGCGCTTCAAGCGCCCGGTGGAGCCGGGTGACCAGCTGGTGATGGACGTGACGCTGGACCGCATGAAGGCCGGCATCTTCAAGTTCACCGGCGTGGCCAAGGTGGACGGCAACGTGGCCTGCGAGGCCGAGCTGATGTGCACCATGCGCACCATTGCCTGACGGCAGCGTGACCCCATGAGCGCGAAACTGATACACCCCACCGCCATCATCGACCCCAAGGCCGAGCTGGACAGCTCGGTCTCCGTCGGGCCCTACACCGTGATTGGGCCAGAGGTGAAGGTGGCCGGCGGCACCACCATTGGCGCACACTGCGTCATCGAAGGCCGCACCACCATTGGCCGCGACAACCAGATCTTCCAGTTCAACTCACTGGGCGCCATCCCGCAGGACAAAAAGTATGACGGCGAGCCCTGCGAGCTGGTGATTGGCGAGCGCAACGTCATCCGCGAGTTCTGCACCTTCAACATCGGCTCACCGGGCGATGCCGGCGTCACCCGCGTGGGCGACGACAACTGGATCATGGCCTACGTGCACCTGGCGCACGATTGCGTGGTGGGCAACCACACCATCTTTGCCAACAACTCGCAGTTGGCCGGCCATGTGCATGTGGGCGACTGGGTCATCCTGGGTGGCTTCACCGTGGCGCACCAGTTCGTGCGCCTGGGCGCGCACAGCATGACGGCCATGTGCTCGCTGCTGTTCGCCGACCTGCCGCCTTTCGTCATGTGCCAGGGCCAGCCGGCCTCGGCCCGCTCGATGAACTACGAAGGCCTGCGCCGGCGCGACTTCTCGCCCGAGCGCATCAGCGCCGTCAAGGCCATGCACAAGGCGCTGTACCGCGACGACCGCACGCTGGAGCAGGCGCAGGCGCGCATTGGCGAGCTGGCCGACGAGTTCCCCGAGGCAGCCGGCGACGTCGACATGATGCTGAGCTTCCTGGAGCAGACCTCGCCGCAGCGCGGCATCGTGCGCTAGGGCAGGGGGCAGATTGACCGCTTCGGCCCCCCGCTTCGGCCTGGTGGCCGGTGAAACCTCCGGCGACCTGTTGGCCGGCTTGCTGCTGGCCGGCATGCGCCAGCGCTGGCCGGACATGGCCTGCGCCGGCATAGGCGGGCCGCAGATGGCGCGCCATGGGTTTGACGCCTGGTGGCCCAGCGACAAGCTGGCGGTGCGCGGCTATGTGGAGGTGCTGCGCCACTACTGCGAGATCGTCGGCATACGCGATCAGTTGAAGGCACGGCTGCTGCGCGAACGCCCCAGCGCCTTCATTGGTGTGGATGCGCCCGATTTCAACCTCGACCTGGAAGCCGCGCTCAAACGCGAGGGCATCAAGACCGTGCACTTCGTCTGCCCCTCGGTGTGGGCCTGGCGTGCCGAGCGGCTGGAGAAAATCCGCGCCAGCGTCGACCACGTGCTGTGCATCTTCCCCTTCGAGCCCGAGCTGCTGCGTCAGCATGGTATAGATGCCACGTATGTGGGCCACCCGCTGGCCAATGTGATCCCGCAGCAGCCCGACCGCGCGGCCGCCCGCACCGCGCTGGGCCTGCCGCAGGACGCGCGCGTGGTGGCCATCCTGCCGGGCAGCCGCAAGTCTGAAATCCAGTACCTGGCGCAGCGTTTCATGGATGCCGCGTTGTTGCTGCGCCGCGCGCGGGCCGACGTGCGCTTCATCGTGCCGGCCATGCCGGCGCTGCGCCCGCTGATCGAGCAGGCCGTGGCCGCCAGCGGCATGGACGGCCAGGTGCTGATCGTCAACGGCCAGTCGCACGCCGTGCTGGCGGCCTGCGATGTGACGCTGATCGCCAGCGGCACCGCCACGCTGGAGGCGGCGCTGTTCAAGCGGCCCATGGTGATCGCCTACAACATGAACTGGCTGTCCTGGCAGATCATGCGGCGCAAGCAACTGCAACCCTGGGTGGGCCTGCCCAACATCCTGTGCCGCGATTTCGTCGTGCCCGAGCTGCTGCAGGACGCCGCCACGCCACGCGCGTTGGCCGATGCGGTGCTGGACTGGCTGCAGGCCATTGACGCCGGCGCCCCCCGGGTGGCCGCGCTTCACCGTACATTTACCCTTTTGCACGCAGAGTTGCAAAGAGACACCCCTACACTGGCGACCGATGCGATCCAAGCGATTCTTGAAGGCTGAGCAGGCCACGCTGTGCTGGGACACGCCGGGCCTGATGGCCGGCGTGGACGAGGCCGGGCGCGGCCCGCTGGCCGGCCCGGTGGTGGCGGCGGCCGTCATCCTGGACGAGCTGCAGCCCATTGACGGCCTGGCCGACTCCAAGGTGCTGACCGCCGCGCGGCGTCAGCAGCTGTATGACCAGATACGCGCCCGCGCGCTGTGCTGCGCCGTGGCCGAGGCCAGCGTGCAGGAGATCGACGAGCTCAACATCCTGGGTGCCACGCTGCTGGCCATGCGCCGCGCGGTGATGAGCCTGCGCCTGAAGCCGGTGAAGGTGCTGGTGGACGGCAACCGCCTGCCCAGGCTGGACGTGCTGGCCGAGGCGGTGGTGGGGGGCGACGCGCTGGTGCCGGCCATCTCGGCCGCCTCCATCCTGGCCAAGGTGCACCGCGACCGGCTATGCCTGGAGTTGCACCAGCGTTACCCGCTGTATGGCTTTGCAGGCCACAAGGGCTATGGCACGGCCGAGCACATGGCGGCGCTGCGCCTGCATGGCGCCTGCCCCGAGCACCGCCAGAGCTTCGCGCCGGTGCGCGAAGCCGGCGTGCGCATGGCGGTGGAGATCACTGTGGCGGGGAGCACCACCCGCGTCTCCGGGGATTGGGCATGAGCAGCGACGAACAGCGCATCGTGCACATCAGCTCGCGCGACAACGCGCTGCTGAAGGAGTTGCGCAAGGTCTCGCAAGACCCCACCGCCTACCGCGTGTTCGGCCGCGTGTGGCTGGAGGGCGACCACCTGTGCCGCGCCGCGCTGGAGCGCGGCGTGCGGCCGGCAGTGGCGGTGTTTGCCGAGTCCTTCTGGCCGGTGGCACCACCCGCCTGGTCGGAAGGCGCCGCCAAGGTGGTGGTGATGGAAGACGCGCTGTTCCGCGGCCTGAGTGCTTTGGAGTCGCCCGCGCGCATGGGTTTTTTCATCGAGCTGCCCAACCAGGGCCAGGTGATGCCGGGCCTGGCCACCGTGGTGCTGGACCGGGTGCAGGATGCCGGCAACGTCGGCTCCATCCTGCGCAGCGCCGCCGCCTTTGGCGTCCAGCAGGTGGCCGCCATCAAGGGCAGCGCCGGCCTGTGGTCGCCCAAGGTGCTGCGCGCCGGCATGGGTGCGCACTTCAACCTGCGCCTGGTGGAAGGCCTGGAGCACAAGGACGTGATGCAACTGGCCCTGCCATTGGTGGCCACCAGTTCGCACAACGGCCAGGCGCTGCGCAGTCTGAAGCTGCCCCACCCCTGCGCCTGGGTCTTCGGCCACGAAGGGCAGGGCGTCAGCGAACCGCTGCTGCGTGAGGCTGACGTGCTGGTGCGCATCGAGCAGCCGGGGGGGGAGGAGTCGCTGAATGTCGCCGCCGCTGCTGCGATTTGCCTGCACGCAAGCGCTGCGGGCTGACCTTCCAAGTCCGTTCGGGCTGAGCTTGTCGAAGCCCAGTCACTGCGGCTGGCGCCACGCGGTATTCTCGTGCAGGCGCGGTGGGCTGCCCACCGCGCCTGCATGGGACCGACGAATGGCGACAGCGGTTTTAAGGGCTTCGGCAAGCTCAGCCCGAATGGGGGAGCGGGCCTGCGATATAATCAGAGGCTTTCCCATAAGCCCCCCACCCAGGCGTAAATCAAGACAGTACTCCCACAGAGCGACTCGCAAATTCATTGCTTGTGCACGCCTGGGCTACCCGTAACTACTCGGAGAACCCAGTGCTTCTGTCTCTCAAGGGAAATACCCCGCAGGCCATCCTGGCGCTTGCAGACGGCACGGTCTTTGTTGGCAATTCCATAGGCATGGCTGGTTCCACCGTCGGCGAGGTGGTGTTCAACACCGCCATGACCGGCTACCAGGAAATCCTCACCGATCCCAGCTATTGCCAGCAGATCGTCACGCTCACCTACCCGCACATCGGCAACTACGGCATCAACGCCGAAGACGTGGAGGCTGAGAAGGTCCACGCCGCCGGCTTGATCATCCGCGACCTGCCGCTGCTGGCCTCCAACTTCCGCTCCAGCCTGAGCCTGTCGGACTACCTGGTGCGCGAACGCACCGTGGCCATTGCCAACATCGACACCCGCAAGCTGACCCGCCTGCTGCGCACCCAGGGCGCACAAAACGGCTGCATCCTGGCGCTGGCCGCTGGCGAGGTGATCACGCCCGCACTGGTGGACAAGGCCGTCAGCGCTGCCAAGGCCGCGCCCAGCATGGCCGGGCTGGACCTGGCCAAGGTGGTGTCGGTGCAAAGCAGCTACCCCTGGACGCAGACCGAATGGACGCTGGGCCGGGGCTATGGCGAGCAAGACCAGCCGCGTTTTCACGTCGTGGCCTATGACTTTGGCGTCAAAAAGAACATCCTGCGCATGCTGAGCCAACGCGGCTGCAAGGTCACGGTGGTGCCGGCGCAGACGCCGGCGGCCGAGGTGTTCAAGCTGAACCCTGATGGCGTGTTCCTGTCCAACGGACCCGGCGACCCGGAGCCTTGCGACTACGCCATTGCCGCCACCCGTGAACTGGTGGAAAGCGGCATCCCCACCTTCGGCATCTGCCTGGGCCACCAGATCATGGCGCTGGCCAGTGGCGCCAAGACCTTCAAGATGAAGTTCGGCCACCACGGCGCCAACCACCCGGTGAAAGACCTGGACAACGGCCGCGTCAGCATCACCAGCCAGAACCACGGCTTTGCGGTGGACGAGAAGACGCTGCCACCGAATCTGCGTCCCACCCACATCAGCCTGTTCGACGGCACGCTGCAAGGCCTGGCGCGCACCGACAAGCCGGCCTTCTGCTTTCAGGGCCACCCCGAGGCATCGCCCGGGCCGCACGACATTTCCTACCTGTTCGACCGCTTCGTGGCCTTGATGCAGGCCGCAGCAACCACCCGCGCCGCCGGAGCTTCACAACATGCCTAAGCGCACAGACCTCAAAAGCATACTGATCATCGGCGCCGGCCCCATCATCATCGGCCAGGCCTGCGAGTTCGACTACTCGGGCGTGCAGGCCTGCAAGGCGCTGCGCGAGGAGGGCTACAAGGTCATCCTGATCAACAGCAACCCGGCCACCATCATGACGGACCCGGCCACGGCCGACGTCACCTACATCGAACCCATCACCTGGCAGACGGTGGAAAAGATCATCGCCAAGGAAAAGCCCGACGCGATCTTGCCCACCATGGGCGGCCAGACGGCGCTGAACTGCGCGCTGGACCTGTGGCGCCATGGCGTGCTGGACAAGCACCGGGTTGAGTTGATTGGCGCCACGCCCGAGGCCATCGACAAGGCCGAGGACCGGCTGAAGTTCAAGGACGCGATGACCAAGATCGGCCTGGGTTCGGCCCGCTCCGGCATCGCGCACTCCATGGACGAAGCCTGGGGCGTCCAAAAGGGTCTGGGCTTCCCAACCGTGATACGCCCCAGCTTCACGCTGGGCGGCACCGGCGGCGGCATTGCCTACAACCCGGAAGAGTTTGAAGTCATCTGCAAACGCGGCCTGGAGGCCTCGCCCACCAATGAGCTGCTGATCGAAGAATCGCTGTTGGGCTGGAAAGAGTTCGAGATGGAGGTGGTGCGCGACAAGGCGGACAACTGCATCATCGTCTGCTCGATCGAAAACCTGGACCCGATGGGCGTGCACACCGGTGACTCCATCACCGTGGCGCCAGCGCAGACGCTGACCGACAAGGAGTATCAAATCCTGCGCAACGCCTCGCTGGCCGTGCTGCGCGAGATCGGCGTCGACACCGGCGGCTCCAACGTGCAGTTCGCCATCAACCCCAAAGACGGGCGCATGGTGGTGATCGAGATGAACCCGCGCGTGTCGCGCTCCAGCGCGTTGGCCTCCAAGGCCACGGGCTTCCCCATCGCCAAGGTGGCGGCCAAGCTGGCCGTGGGCTACACGCTGGACGAGCTGCGCAATGACATCACTGGCGGCGCCACGCCGGCCAGTTTCGAGCCCAGCATCGACTACGTGGTGACCAAGGTGCCGCGCTTTGCGTTCGAGAAATTCCCGGCCGCCGATTCGCGCCTGACGACGCAGATGAAGTCCGTCGGCGAGGTGATGGCCATGGGTCGCACCTTCCAGGAGTCGTTCCAGAAAGCGCTGCGCGGCCTGGAAGTGGGCGTGGACGGCATGAACGAGAAAACCCAGGACCGCGAGGTGCTGGAAAAGGAGCTGGGCGAGCCCGGCCCCGAGCGCATCTGGTACGTGGGCGACGCCTTCGCCCAGGGCATGAGCGTGGACGAAGTGCATGCGCTGACCAAGATCGACCCCTGGTTCCTGGTGCAGATCGAGCAGATTGTGCAGATCGAGCTGGAGCTGGAGCAGGTCACCAAGACGCTGGACAACGTGGATGCCGCCACGCTGCGCGCGCTGAAGCAAAAGGGCTTCTCCGACCGCCGCCTGGCCAAGCAGTTGAAGACCACCGACACCGCGATACGCCAGAAGCGCCGCGAGCTGGGTGTGCGCCCGGTCTACAAGCGGGTGGACACCTGTGCGGCCGAGTTCGCCACCAACACGGCCTACATGTACTCCACCTACGAGGCCGAGCACAGCGAGTGCGAGGCCGAGCCGACGACCAAGAAAAAGATCATGGTGCTGGGCGGCGGGCCCAACCGCATTGGCCAGGGCATCGAGTTTGACTACTGCTGCGTGCACGCCGCGCTGGCCATGCGCGAAGACGGCTACGAGACCATCATGGTCAACTGCAACCCCGAGACCGTGTCCACCGACTACGACACCAGCGACCGCCTGTATTTCGAGCCGCTGACGCTGGAAGACGTGCTGGAGATCGTCGACAAGGAAAAACCGCTGGGCGTGATCGTGCAATACGGCGGCCAGACGCCACTCAAATTGGCGCTGGACCTGGAAGCCAACGGCGTGCCCATCATCGGCACCTCGCCCGACATGATCGACGCCGCCGAGGACCGCGAGCGCTTCCAGCAGCTGCTGCACACGCTGGGCCTGCGCCAGCCGCCCAACGCCACGGCCCGCGCCGAGCCCGAAGCGCTGGAAAAGGCCGCCGCCCTGGGCTACCCGCTGGTGGTGCGCCCCAGCTACGTGCTGGGCGGCCGCGCGATGGAGGTGGTGCACGAGCAGCGCGACCTGGAGCGCTACATGCGCGAGGCCGTCAAGGTCAGCCACGACTCGCCGGTGCTGCTGGACCGCTTTTTGAACGACGCCATCGAATGCGATGTGGACGCCATCTGCGACGGCCAGCAGGTATTCATCGGCGGGGTAATGGAACACATCGAACAGGCCGGCGTGCACAGCGGCGACTCCGCCTGCTCGTTGCCGCCCTACAGCCTGAGCGCCGCCACGGTGACCGAGCTGAAGCGCCAGACCACCGCCATGGCCCATGCGCTGAAGGTGGTGGGGCTGATGAACGTGCAGTTTGCCATCCAGCAGGTGCCCGATGAGGCCGGGGTGGTGAAGGATGTGATCTTCGTGCTGGAGGTGAACCCGCGCGCCTCGCGCACCGTGCCCTTTGTCAGCAAGGCCACCGGCATCCAGCTGGCCAAGGTGGCGGCGCGTTGCATGGTGGGCCAGTCGCTGGCGTCCCAGGGCATTGCCAAGGAGGTGACGCCGCCTTACTTCAGCGTCAAGGAAGCGGTGTTCCCCTTCGTCAAGTTCCCCGGCGTGGACACCATCCTGGGCCCGGAGATGAAGTCCACCGGCGAGGTGATGGGCGTGGGCAAGAGTTTTGGCGAGGCCTTCGTCAAGTCGCAACTCGGCGCGGGCATGAAGCTGCCGCGCACCGGCACCGTGTTCCTGTCGGTCAAGCAAAGCGACAAGCCGCGCGCCGTGGAAGTGGCGCGGGCCCTGGTGGCGATGAAGTTTGGCATCGTGGCCACCAAGGGCACGGCGGCCACCATACAGGCGGCCGGCATTGATTGTGCGGTGGTCAACAAGGTTACCGAAGGGCGGCCCAACATCGTCGACATGATCAAGAACAACGAGATCGCCATGGTGGTCAATACCGTGGAAGAGCGGCGCAATGCCATTGCCGACTCGCGCTACATCCGCACCTCGGCGCTGCTGGCCCGTGTCACCACCTTCACCACCATTGCCGGCGCCGAGGCGGCGGTGGAGGGCATGAAGTACCTGGACGACCTGGACGTCTGCTCGGTGCAGCAAATGCACGCCCAACTGTTGGCATAATCCATACCTTGAACCCGCGGGGACAGACCGGCGCGCAAGCGCCGCTCTGTCCCCCTGTACTTTGGATAGCGACAACACCGACACCATGGCCACCATTCCGATCACCAAACGCGGCGCTGAAAAACTGAAGGCCGAACTGCACCAGCTCAAGACCAAGGACCGCCCCTGGGTGATTGGCGCCATTGCCGAAGCGCGCGCCCAGGGCGACCTGAGCGAAAACGCCGAGTACGAGGCCGCCAAGGACCGCCAGGGCTTCATTGAAGGCCGCATCCAGGAAGTGGAAGGCAAGCTGTCGGCCGCCCAGATCATCGACCCCACGGAGGTGGACGCCGGTGGCCGCGTGGTGTTTGGCGCCACCGTGGAGCTGGAAGACGAGGACAGCGGTGACAAGGTCACCTACCAAATCGTCGGCGAAGACGAAGCCGACCTGAAGCTGGGGCTGATCAACATCAGCTCGCCGATCGCCCGTGCGCTGATCGGCAAGGAGGCCGGCGACAGCGTCGTGGTGCTGGCGCCCGGCGGCGACAAGCATTTCGAGATCGTGGCCGTCAGCTACGTCTGATGTTGAAGGCCCGGGCACCTGTGTGGCTGGCTGGGCTGTGGTGGTCCAGCCTGAGCGTCATCGGCTTCCTGGTGGTGCCCATGTTGTTCGCCAACCTGCCCACGCCAGCCATTGCCGGTGCCATGGCCGCCAAGCTGTTTGCCGCCCAGACCTGGTTGTCAACCATCTGCGGCCTGACGTTGCTGGCGCTGTCGCGCCAGGAATCGGAGGGTGAGGGCGCTAACCTGCCGAAAGCCGCCGCCATGCCCATCCTGGCCGGCATGCTGCTGGCCCTGCTGTCTGAATTCGCCGTTGCGCCGCGCATCGTGGCGCGGGAGAACCTCGCCCTCTGGCACGGTGTTGGCAGTGGCATGTACTTGCTGCAGTGGGTGTGCGCTGGCGTGGTGCTTTGGAAGCTGACGGCCAATAAGGCAAGCTGACTCGCTTGGTACGCAGCCGACGCCGCTGGTGCGCGTGGCTACGGGAATGTCCTCCGGCCCTGCGGGCCTCCCCCTTGATTTCCCTCCGCCACGCGCCCCAGCGACATCGGGTTAATTGGCACGCGCAACGCTTGAACACCGGTGCGCCAACCAAGTTCGCAGGATCAGGACGTCATGGCACTCTGCGCAGCGGCATCAAGGAGGAGGGCCGAAGGCCCGGGGGACAGCCGCGGAGCGGAGTGCCGTGGCGGCCTAATCTCGCCAAACCAACGTGGCGACAAAGGGGTGTTTCAGCCCTGGGCGCGCTTTTTGACGCTGACTTGCTTCTTGGGCTTGGCACGCCGCACATTGCCGCCAGCGGTGAGCCGCTGGTTGCCCAGCACGCGCAAGGTCTTGACTTCGGGCTTCTGGCCGGCGCGGCCGTATTTCAGCACCTTGAAGTCGCGCGGACCGGGCATGCGGTCCTCGTCCACCACTTTTTCCTTCACCGGCTTGGGCCGCCACAGCACCAGCAGCTTGCCGATGTGCTGGATGGGGGCGGCGCTCAGTTCGTCAGCCAGCGTCTGGAACATGGCCTCGCGTGCCGTGCGGTCGTCTGAGAACACTCGGATCTTGATCAGGCCGTGCGCGTTCAGCGCCGCATCGGCCTCTTTTTTGACGGCGGCCGTCAGGCCGTCGCCGCCCACCATGACCACGGGATCCAGGTGATGCGCCTCGGAACGGTGTTCTTTGCGTTGGGCGGGGGTGAGTTGTATGGCAGCCATGCCGGTATTATCGGTGCAACTGGCCCCCACGCTCCGCACTTCGTGTCGTCGCTGCCCCCCAAAGGGGCCGCTTTTTGCCTTGGGGCGGCCCGGTGGCAAAAAAAGCCGAAAATAGCCACACATGGACAGCAAACCTCAGACCAAGCCCGCGAAGGCCGGCAAGGCCACCGGCAAGAAGGTCAACCGTGCCTGGATAGACCAGCACGTCAACGATCCCTACGTCAAACAGGCGAAAAAAGACGGCTACCGGGCTCGTGCGGCCTACAAGCTGAAGGAAATCGACGAAACCCTGGGCCTGATCAAGCCCGGCCATCTGGTGGTGGACCTGGGCTCCACCCCCGGCGCCTGGAGCCAGTATGTGCGCCGCCGCCTGTCGCCCGGCGGGGCGGCTTCCGGGGCGCTGAATGGCGCCATCATCGCCTTGGACATCCTGCCCATGGAGCCGGTGGAGGGTGTGCTGTTCTTGCTTGGCGACTTCCGCGAGGATGCTGTGCTGCAGCAACTGGAGCAGGCGGTGGGCGGCCGCAAGGCCGATGTGGTGGTGTCCGACATGGCGCCCAACCTGTCGGGCATTGCCTCGGCCGATACTGCCCGCATCAGCCACCTGGTCGAATTGGCGGTGGATTTTTCTCGTAACCATCTGAAACCGGATGGCGCGCTGGTGGCCAAGGTGTTCCACGGCGCCGGCTATGCGGAGCTGGTGACCCTGTTCAAGGCCTCATTTCGGGTCGTCAAGCCGTTCAAGCCCAAGGCCTCCCGCGACAAATCTTCTGAAACCTTTTTGGTGGGCGTGGGTCTGAAAAGCTGATCTGGATCAACTGGCAGAGCCGCAAAGCAGGCCAACATGCGCCAAAAGCATGAAATAACACCGCAATGGCCCGCTGCCGTGCGGGGGCGATGCTCTCAAAATCGCTGCGCAGGCGCCTTGAAACCCGTAAAATCAGGCACAACTAACCTCCATCATCCTCAATGCGTCCGCACTGGAGCCCCGTTTGAATAATCAGTGGTTTTCGAAAATAGCTGTTTGGTTGGTGATCGCCCTGGTGCTGTTCGCCGTCTTCAAGCAGTTCGACACCCGTGGCGGCGCCTCCGCCAACTCCATGGGCTACTCCGACTTCCTGGAGGAGGTGCGCGGCAAGCGCATCAAGAGCGCCCGCATCAGCGAAGGCCAGGGCGGTACCGAGGTGGAAGCCACCACCACCGATGACCGCAAGATCCGCACCACCGCCACCTACCTGGACCGCGGCCTGGTTGGCGACCTGATCAACAACGGCGTCAAGTTCGACGTCAAGCCGCGCGAAGAGGGTTCGCTGCTGATGACGCTGCTGGTCAGCTGGGGCCCGATGCTGCTGCTGATCGGCGTCTGGATCTATTTCATGCGCCAGATGCAGGGCGGCGGCAAGGGCGGTGCCTTCAGCTTTGGCAAGAGCAAGGCGCGCCTGCTGGACGAGTCCGCCAACACGGTCACCTTTGCCGACGTCGCCGGCTGCGACGAGGCCAAGGAAGAAGTCAAGGAAGTGGTCGAATTCCTGAAAGACCCGCAGAAATTCCAGAAGCTGGGCGGGCGCATCCCGCGCGGCCTGCTGCTGGTCGGCCCCCCCGGTACCGGCAAGACGCTGCTGGCCAAGGGCATTGCCGGCGAGGCCAAGGTGCCGTTCTTCGCCATCTCCGGCTCCGACTTCGTTGAAATGTTCGTCGGCGTGGGCGCTGCCCGTGTGCGCGACATGTTCGACAACGCCAAGAAGAACGCCCCCTGCATCATCTTCATCGATGAAATCGACGCCGTGGGCCGCCAGCGCGGTGCCGGCCTGGGCGGTGGCAACGATGAGCGCGAGCAGACGCTGAACCAGATGCTGGTGGAGATGGACGGCTTCGAGACCAACGTCGGTGTCATCGTGGTGGCCGCCACCAACCGCCCCGACATCCTGGACGCCGCCTTGTTGCGCCCCGGCCGTTTCGACCGCCAGGTGTATGTGACGCTGCCCGACATCCGCGGCCGCGAGCAGATCCTGAACGTGCACATGCGCAAGGTGCCACTGGGCCAGGACGTCAGCGCGTCGGTCATCGCACGTGGCACGCCCGGCATGTCCGGCGCCGACCTGGCCAACCTGTGCAACGAGGCCGCGCTGATGGCGGCGCGCCGCAATGCCCGCATGGTGGAGATGCAGGACTTCGAGAAGGCCAAGGACAAGATCCTGATGGGCCCGGAGCGCAAGAGCATGGTGATGCCGGAAGAAGAGCGCCGCAACACCGCCTACCACGAGTCCGGCCACGCGCTGATCGGCAAGCTGCTGCCCAAGTGCGACCCGGTGCACAAGGTCACCATCATCCCGCGCGGGCGCGCCCTGGGCGTGACCATGAGCCTGCCGGCGCAGGACCGCTACAGCTACGACAGCGAGTACATGCTGAGCCAGATCAGCATGCTGTTTGGCGGCCGCATCGCCGAAGAAGTGTTCATGAAGCAGATGACCACCGGCGCCAGCAACGACTTCGAGCGCGCCACCCATCTCGCCCGCGACATGGTCACCCGCTACGGCATGACCGACGCGCTGGGCCCGATGGTGTATGCCGAGAACGAGGGCGAGGTGTTCCTGGGCCGCTCGGTCACCAAGACCACCAACATGAGCGAGCAGACCATGCAGAAGGTGGACGCCGAAGTGCGCCGCATCATCGACCAGCAGTACACGCTGGCCCGTGGCCTGATCGAGCAGAACAGCGACAAGATGCACGCCATGGCCAAGGCCCTGCTGGAGTGGGAAACCATAGACAGCGACCAGTTGGACGACATCATGGCCGGCAAGGAGCCGCGCCCGCCCAAGGACTGGACGCCGCGCACGCCGTCTTCGTCGGGCGATGGCGGCAGCCCGCCGGCAGTGCCCTCGCAACCGGCCACGACCCCCGTCTGAATGGCGGGCTGACCGAACGGTAATTTGTCGCGAAATTGCCGACATCAACGGGGCCCCAGGGCCCCGTTTTCCATTGGCGGGCGTGGTTCTTATTACACTTGCGCATGATCTGGCAGACCTCGCGTTTCGCGATTGACTTGAACCAGCCCCAGGTGATGGGCATCGTCAATGTCACCCCCGACTCCTTCTCGGACGGCGGCCAGCGCTCCACCACCGGCGCGGCGCTGAGGCACTGCGAAAAGCTGCTGAAAGACGGCGCCCATATCCTGGACATAGGCGGCGAATCCACCCGCCCTGGCGCCTTGCCGGTGCCGGCCGATGAAGAGCTGGCGCGCGTGCTGCCGGTGCTGGAAGGCGCGGTGAAGCTGGGTGTGCCGGTGTCGCTGGACACCTACAAACCGCAGGTGATGCAGGCCGCGCTGGACCTGGGCGTGGACATCATCAACGACGTCTGGGCATTGCGCTGGACCGACCCGGACCTGGGCGACGACCAGCCCAGCGGCACCCAGGTGGTGGCCGCCCACCCGAATTGCGGCGTCTGCCTGATGCACATGCATGGTGAGCCCGGCACCATGCAGCGCAGCCCCATGCAGGGCGATGCGGTGATCCAGGTGCTGTCTTTCCTGGGCCGCGCGGCGCGCAGCCTGAAAGAGGCGGGCGTGGCCCGCGACCGCATCGCCATCGACCCCGGCGTGGGCTTTGGAAAGACGGTGCCGCAGAATTTCTCGCTGCTGTCGCGCCAGCGCCAGCTGCTGGCGCTGGGTTACCCGGTGCTGGTGGGTTGGTCGCGCAAGTCCTCGCTGGCGGCGGTCATCAGCACCTCGCTGTCCAACCTGGCCACGCTGGACAACCAGGCCCGGCTGGTGCCCAGTGTCACTGCCGCGCTGCTGGCGGTGGAGCGCGGCGCCCATGTGGTGCGCGTGCACGACGTGCGCGAGACCGTGCAGGCGCTCAAGGTGCTGGCCTCCCTGGAGCCGGTGCCGGCCGCGCCGCAGTCGGCGGCGGCGTGACGCAGGTCAGCAGCTATAACGACATATTCCCTCAACCAGAACCATAAAGACCCCAAGGACATTCCCATGAGCAGAACCTATTTCGGCACCGACGGCATACGCGGCACCGTGGGCCAGGCGCCCATCACCCCCGACTTCGTGCTGAAGCTGGCCCACGCGGTGGGCCGGGTGTTGAAGAAGACCGAAACCCGCCCCACCGTGCTGATCGGCAAGGACACCCGCATTTCCGGCTACATGCTGGAAAGCGCTTTGGAAAGCGGCTTCAATTCTGCCGGCGTGGACGTGGTGCTGTTGGGCCCGTTGCCGACCCCCGGCGTGGCCTACCTGACGCGGGCGCAGCGCGCCTCGCTGGGCGTGGTCATCAGTGCCAGCCACAACCCCTATCCGGACAATGGCATCAAATTCTTCAGCGCCAGCGGCACCAAGCTGCCCGATGCCTGGGAACTGGCGGTGGAAGAAGCGCTGACCGAGCCGCCGGCCTGGGCCGATTCCAGCGCCTTAGGCAAGACGCGCCGGCTGCAGGACGCCGCCGGCCGCTACATCGAGTTCTGCAAGAGCACCTTTGCCAACGACCTGACGTTGAAGGGCATGAAGATCGTGGTCGACGCCGCCCACGGCGCGGCCTACCAGATTGCGCCCAAGGTGTTCCACGAACTGGGTGCCGAGGTGGTGGCCATAGGCTGCAACCCCGATGGCCTGAACATCAACGACCACGTGGGCGCCACCCATCCCGAGGCGCTGGTGGAGGCGGTGAAGGTGAACAAGGCCGATTTCGGCATTGCCCTGGACGGCGACGCCGACCGCCTGCAGGTGGTGGACAGCCAGGGCCGCCTGTACAACGGCGATGAACTGCTGTACCTGATGGCCGACGAGCGCCTGGGCCGCGACGAGAACGTGCCCGGCGTGGTGGGCACGCTGATGACCAACATGGCCATTGAGGTGGCGTTGGCCGCCCGCGATGTGCAGATGGTGCGCGCCAAGGTGGGCGACCGCTATGTGCTGGAAGAGATGGAAAAGCGCAAGTGGCTGCTGGGCGGCGAGGGCTCGGGCCACCTGATCGCGCTGGACAAGCACACCACCGGTGACGGCCTGGTCTCCGCGCTGCAGGTGCTGCAGGCCTGCGTGCGCAGCGGCAAGGCCATGGCTGAGCTGCTGAAGGACGTGACGCTGTTCCCGCAGACGCTGGTCAACGTGCGCCTGCAACCCGGCCAGGACTGGCAGGCCAGCCCCAGGCTGGCCAGTGAGACCGAGGCGGTGAAAGCCGAGCTGGGCAACAACGGCCGTGTGCTGATACGCGCCAGCGGCACCGAGCCGCTGGTGCGGGTGATGGTGGAGGCGCGCGACCCGGCGCTGGCCAAGGCCTGTGCCGAGCGCATTGCCCAGACGCTGAAGGTTTGAGGCCATGACCGAGTTGAAAGACGCGCCGGTGCGCGTGCTGCGCGCCGACTACGCCAACCCGGTGCACGCCGCTGCGCTGGTGGCGTTGCTGGACGCCTATGCGCTGGACCCCATGGGCGGTGGCCATGCGCTGAGCGAGCACGCCAAGCGCAACCTGGTACCGGCGTTGGCCGCGCGCCCCTGGCAAGCCTTCAGCGTGCTGGCCTATGCGGGAGGCGGGGCGGGCGAGGGCGAGGGCGAGGGCACGCCCATAGGCCTGGTCAACTGCCTGGAGGGTTTCTCCACCTTTGCGGCCCAGCCGCTGGTCAATGTGCACGACGTGGTGGTGCTGGACGGCTGGCGCGGCCGCCGCGTGGGCGAGCAGATGCTGGAATTGGTGGAGGCCCTGGCGCGCGAGCGTGGCGCCTGCAAACTGACGCTGGAGGTGCTGCAGGGCAATCCCCGCGCCATCCGGCTGTACGAAAGAGTGGGCTTCGCCAACTACCAGTTGGGCGACACCAACGGCAATGCCATGGTGTTGCAAAAATGGTTGGAGCCGGCTGGCTCAGCCTGAGGCTCAGGCTTCGTGAACCAGATTGGCCAGGTCGCGGTCCAGGATGCCGGCGTCGCCGGCGTTCAGTTCCACCAGCCGGCGCAGGTGGGTGATGCTGTCCAGGTCAATGCTGTCGCAGTGCAGGCCCAGGTGCTGGCCCTTGGCATAGGTCACCGAGGTCTGCATGGCGATGCTGACGCCTTCGCCGAGGTCGAATTGCAGCATGCCCTTGGCACCGGTCTGCCCACCCCAGGGCTGGTCGATCTCCAGCAGCGCGCCTTTTAACGACACGTCCAGCAGCTGCGCCTGCAGCTTGTTTCCACCGACGCTGAAACGCACGGGTGAATGGAACACGGAGCGCCAGAAATGGCGCCGTTCGGAGGCCTGGTTCACGCTGCTGTCCCTTTCACGCGGCTGCTGCTGCGGCAAGTATCGGCGCCCCCCGCTCCCCTGTCAAACCCCAAGACAAGGCCGCCGTGCGCGCCCTACAATGCAAGATCATGACCTTACAAGGCAGAGAATCGCCAGGCATGCGTTGGGTGGGCGCGCCGGGGCTGGCAAGCCGCTCGCCGGCAGGATGGGCGCGCGGCTTCACCCTGGTTGAGCTCATCATGGTCATCGTGCTGGTGGGGGTGCTGTCCGTGGTGGCGGTGCCCAGGCTGATCGACAAGTCCGACGTCAGCGCCCGGGGTTTTCACGACAGCACGCTGGCTTACCTGCGGTATGCGCAAAAGACCGCCATTGCCCAGCGCCGCACGGTGTGCCTGGACTTTGGTGGCGTCAAGACCTCGCTGACGCTGAAGATTGCCAATACCTCGGCCGACAGCGCCAATTCCAACATCTGCACCGTCAATCTGGCAGGGCCGGGGGGCGAGAACCCCGCCTTGCTGCAGGCCCCGTCCAGCTTCACCGGCACACCGCTGGCGCAATACACCGCTGTCCCCACCAATTTCAATTTTGACGGCCAGGGGCAACCGGTGAGCAGCGCGGGCAGCACCGGTACATTGCTGTCCAGCGCACAGGCGCTGCAGGTGGTTGCGTTGGACAAGACAGGCACAGCGACGATGCCGGTCGTCAACAGCATCTCCGTGGAACCGGTCACCGGGTACGTGCATGAGTAAGCGGCGCCAGCGCGGCTTCACCCTGGCCGAAGTCATCATCTTCATTGTGGTGGTGAGCCTGGGCATGGCCGGCATCCTGTCGGTGATGAACACCACGGTCAAGTCCAGCGCGGACCCGATGCTGAACAAGCAGTCGCTGGCGCTGGCCGAGTCGCTGCTGGAGGAGATCCTGTTGAAAGACTTCGCCAAGCCACCGGGCAGCGTGGTGCCGGGAGCGGGCTCCGGCGGTGCGCGGACCCAGTTTGACTGCGTGGACGACTACAACACCTACAAGACCACCGGTGGCATGGTGGATGGCCGGGGCAACGCCGTCAGCGGCCTGTCCGCCTACAACTACGCCCAGGCTGGCGGTGGTGCCGGCGTGGTGGTGGCGCCGGCCACGGTCAACGGCACGGCCACCAAACGGGTGACCGTGTTCGTCACCGGTCCTGACGGCATCACCATCAGCCTGATTGGCTACCGGGCCAGTTACTGACCATGGCGCACCTCCAGACCCGGCAACAACAAGGCTTCACGATGGTGGAGATGGTCATGGTGATCGTCATCCTGGGCGTGGTCGGCGGCATGGTGGCGGTGTTCATGAAAAGCCCGGTGGACGCCTACTTCGCCACCGTGCGGCGCGTGGCGCTGGCCGATGCCGCCGACCTGACGGTGCGGCGCATTGCCCGCGACCTGCGCACGGCGCTGCCCAACAGCGTCGGGCCGTCGGCCTCGGCAGGCCTGTGCATGGAGTTCATTCCCACCAAGGCGGGGGGGCGCTATCTGGCGGATGACTCCGGCAATGCCTTCAAGGCCAACACTTCCATCACCGGTTTCAACGTGCTGGGGCCGGTGGGCAGTGCCCCTGCTTCGCAGTTGGTGGCTGTCGGCGACTATGTGGCGGTCTACAACCTGGGCATCACTGGCGCGGACGCCTATGCCCAGAACAACGTCGCCCGCATCACCGGCCGCTCGTTCTCGCTGGCCCCCACCATCACCAACCTGCAGATCGTGGCCACCACCTTTCCGCTGGCCTCCGGCAGCAAGCGCGTGCATGTGATTCCGGCCAATGAGTTGTCGGCCGCCTATGCCTGCGATCTGACGGCCGGCACGCTGACGCGGCGCAGCAGCAGCAGCTTTCAGCACATTTGCGGCAATGCCGGCGCCACCACCAGCAACGCGGTGCTGGCCAAGAATGTCAGCGCCTGCAGCTTCGACTACAGCGGCGTGGACCTGCAGCGCAATGGCCTGGTCAACATCCGCCTGTCGCTCACCGACAAGGGTGAAACCGTCAACCTGGTGCATGAAGTGCGTGTGAGCAATTCGCCATGAGCGGCCGTGCACGCTATCCCGCCCAGGCCGGTTTTGCCGCCATTGCCGCCATTTTTCTGGTGGTGGTGCTGGCCGCCATGGGGGCGTTCATGGTGTCCTTCTCCAACACCGCGCAATTGACATCGGCGCAGGACCAACAGGGTGTGCGTGCCTACTGGGCGGCGCGCGGAGGCCTGGAGTGGGGGCTGGCGCAAGTCACCACCAACCCGGCCACCGTGTGTCCCGCGCCGGCCAGCACCACCACGTCCAGTTCTTTCACGCTGGACGGTTTTGCGCTGACCGTTTCGACCACCGCCAATTGCTACCTGGAGGGCGGCGTGCCGGTGTTCCTGTACCGGGTGCAAGCTACGGCCAGCCCGGCCGGCACACCGGCGCCCGTACGAGGCGACCTGAACTTCATCGAGCGCAGTGTCTCGGCCACATTGGAGAAATAGCGCATGGATGGAGCAAACCCCATGGCATGGTTGAGTTTCGGGCTGACCCGCCTTCGGTGGGTGGTTTGGGTGCGCGGGCGCGGCGTGTGGGCGCTGGCAGGGCTGTTGTTGCTGGCCTGCCAGCCTGTTTCCGCAGCCACCAACTACACCTTCCCCGGCAACCTGCCCGCTGGTTGCAGCGGCACAGGCCCCACCTACACCTGCAGCAACGTCACGCTGGGGTACAACGACAGCATCACCATCGCTTCGCCCAAGCCGGCTACCATCACGGTCACCGGCAACTTCACCACCGACACCAACAACATCAATTCGGCCGGCACCGCCGCCGATCTGACGCTGAACATCAGCGGCACGCTGACGATGGGCTACAAGCCGACAATCAACGCCAACATCACGGCCGGCACGGTGACCGACTCGGGTGGGCAGGGTACGCTGGGCGGCAGCCTCACCGCTACCAGCGGCAACATCTCGCTGGGGTTCAAGACCAACGTGGCCGGCCATATCAGCAGCACCGGCTCGGGCAGTGTCACGCTGTCGCAGCAAGGCGTCTACGGCGGCAACGTCAGCAGCACCAGCGGCAACATCACCATGGGGCAGACGGCGCAGATCAGTGGCAGCATCACCACCACCACCGGTAGCGTCACTGTGGCCCAGTCTGCCCATATATTTGGCAGCATCAGCAGCACCAGCGGTGCAGTCGCCATGAATTTCGGCGCCACGCTGGATGGCGGCATCACCACCAGCGGCGCCGTCACCGTGGCGCAAAACGCCGTGGTGAGCGGCAACGTGGCCGGCGGCACCGGGCTGGTGGATCTGCAATATGGCTCCCAGGTCACCGGCACCATCACCACCAGCTCCGGCAACATCCAGCTGGCGCAAAACGCCAAGGCCCTGGCCTGCGTCAAATCCACCACGCCCGGCACCATCACGCTGGGCTACCAAGCCCAGGCCAATAGCGTGTGCTGCGGCGCCAGTTGCACCAGCAGCTGCGTGGTCAACAACTCCAACGGGGCGATGCCGGCCTTGTGCACCCCCAGCTCTCCGGCCGTGGACCACTACGAGCTGTCGTTGCCCACGGCCAGCCTGAGCTGCCTGTCGGCCACCGCCACCGTGACCGCCTGCGCCAACAGCAGCAGCCCGTGCACCAACGCCGCGACCAACGTGAACGGCAAGACCGCCACGCTGGCCACGAACGCCGGTTCGTTGGGCAGCACCACGCTGACCTTCAATTCGTCGGGCGTGGCCACCACCACCTTGTCTTATCCCGGTGCCAGCAACGGCGCTTCGGCCACGGTCACACTGTCGGCCGAGCAGGTGACGGCCGCCAACGCGCGCAAGTGCTGTCCCAATGGCAGCAATTGCACTGCCGCCAGCAGTTGCGGCATCACGTTCAATACCGCCGGCTTTGTGGTGGCTGCGGTCGCGGATGGTGCCACGACCAGCGTCGCGAACCAGGTGGCAGGCACCACGTCCAGCAAATACTACTTGCGGGCCTTGCAGACCAACACCACGAATGGGGCTTGCCAGGCGGCGTTGACCGGTGCCAATGCGGTCAACGTGGGCTACGAATGCAACAATCCCGGCAGCTGTTATGCGGCGAACCAGATGAACATCATTGGCGGCGACAGCTTGGGCAACGACACCGCTCCCACCACAGTCACCCGCAACAACAGCGGCAGTGTGGGTTCCTACCAGCCGGTGAACCTGTTTTTCGACAACAACGGCAATGCCCAGTTCAAGCTGAGCTACGCGGACGTCGGGCAGACTGCGCTGTGGTTCAACAAGTCGGTGGGTTCGGCCACGCTCAATGGGTCATCCAACACATTCGCCACCAAACCGGCTGCTTTTACGCTGACCAATGTGAAGCGAACGGCGTCGCCACAGACCGCCAACCCTGCGGCCACCACCGCCTCGAGCCCGGTGTTCGTCAAGGCGGGTGAGGCCTTCACGGCCACCATCACTGCGGTGACCTCGGGGGGCGCGGCGACGCCGAGCTTTGGCAAGGAGTCCAGCCCTGAAGGCGTGTTGCTGACGCCTTCGCTGGTGCTGCCGACCGCGGGCAACGGCATACCGGGCATTGTGTCCAATGGCACTGTTGCCGGTGGCAGCTTCAGTGCGGGCGTGGCCACCGTCACCAATCTGGCCTACAGCGAGGTCGGCATCATGGCGCTGATTCCGGAAGTGGCCGATACCGACTACCTGGGCGCCGGCAAGGTCAATACATTGCTGCAGGCCAGTGCCAACATCGGCCGCTTCATTCCTGATCACTTTGCCGTCAACGCCAATTCACTGACCCCGGCCTGTCCCGTTGCCACTCCCTTCATCCCCTTCACCTACTTCGGCCAGAACGGCATCACCACGGTGTTCACGGTGACCGCACAGAACAGCGCCAACACCACCACGCAGAACTACACCGGCGCGCTGGCCAAGCTGGACCTGACCAGCTACATCGCGTTGGGATTCACCGCCACGCTGACACCGGCGGCGGCAGGCTCCACGCCGTCTGTTGGTACACCGGCGCCCAGCGGCACCTGGGCAGCCTATGGCGCCAGCGGAGGCTCCGGCGTGGCGACGGTGACCGCCAAGCACCAGCTCAGCCGGCCCACCGCCTTGGCGGGTGAGACGTCTGCCGTCATCAACGCCGCGCCCAATGATGGTGAGGTGCCGGTCGCTGCCGTGGCTGCCATCAGCAATCCCACCAAGCTGCGCTGGGGCCGGCTGCAGTTGCTCAACAGCTTCGGCTCGGACCTGTTGAACCTGCCCATGCAGTTGGTGGCACAGTATTACAACGGCAGCGCCTTCACCACCAACACCGATGACAGCTGCACGGCGCTGGCCACCAACAATGTGGCTGTGGTCAATCCCCAGGGCGGCATTGCCTCGGCCAGCGCCGTCACCGTGGCTGCGGCCGGCGCGTTGACCGCGGGGCGCGGTACGGTGACGCTGAACAAGCCCAGCAGCGCGCTGACCGGGATTGGCAGCGTGGACGTGGTGCTGAACCTGGGCAGCAGCGGCACCACCACCATCTGCCCACCCACGCAGACGCCGTCCCTGGCGGGCACCACCTCGGCCGCGCTCGGTTTCCTGAGTACCAACACCTGCGCCGCCTCGTCAGCCAACAGCAGCAGCTTTGACCGCAACCCGGCCGCGCGCGCGACCTTCGGCACCTACAAGAGCCCGCTGATCTTCCTGCGTGAAAATTACTGACAAGCGGTGGCAAAACTCTGTAAGCAAGTGTCAATGCACAGCGCAGTTTCCGGACGGCGCGCTATGCTTGTCTTATCGTCCCTGCAGGGATGAATGGTCCAAGACGGAAGGAGGTTTCCATGCTTGCACGATTGAACAAACTTGCTTTGGTGCTGTCGCTGGTGGGGGCGGTCGGCGCGGCCCACGCGGGTACGGTGGTGGTGTCGCTGAATCATCCAGAGACATTCAAGGACGCCGTGGATGCCCCCGGCCCTTACCCCACAGCCAGCTTGCAGGAACTGACCCTCTACCTGCAGCGGCTGGGGCAGAAGTACCTGCCTGCCGATCAAACCTTGTCCATCGAGTTGCTCGATCTCGATCTGGTGGGCAAGTTGCAGCCCTCGCGCCGCACCGTCAGCGGCTGGATACGGGTGGCCCGCAGCCCGCTGGATTGGCCGCACGCCAGGCTGCGCTACACACTGGTGTCCAATGGGCAGGTGCTCAGGAGCGGTGAAGAGTCCATTTCTGACATGGCCTTTGTCAGCCATATCGGCATCTACGGCGCTGACCCGCTGCGCTACGAAAAGCACATGCTGAACGACTGGTTCCGCGCCCGCTTTGTCAGCGGGGTACCCGCCAAGTCCTGAGCAACAAAAAAGCCCCGCGTCCCGGGGCTTTTTTGTGAGTGACGGGGCCTCAGACAGGCTTGGCCGTCCTGCGCCGCAGCAAGCCTGCAGCAGCCAGGCCCAGGCCGATCAGCGCCAGGGAGCCGGGCTCGGGCACATCGACGCTGGCTTCTCCGTTCACGCCGCCAGTCCTGATCAACCGGGCGGCTTCGCACAGCGGATCGTCACCTGCCATGCACTCGCCATTGGTCGAGCCGGCAAAGGACAAGCCCATGGGGCCGCCCGCATTGGTCAGCGCGCCGGTGAAATCCAGGTCGAAAAAACGGCTCAGGTCGTTGGCTTCCCAGGTGAACTCGTTGCCGGCAATGAATTTGTTGAGGAACAGCGTGCTGTTCGAATTGTCGTAAGTGAACGGCGTGGTGAAGAGGCCATCGCCCGCCGTTGTGGTGATGCTGAACGTGGACAGGCTGCTTGTCGACGAGTTCCAAGCGCTGTCCCAGGTGAAGGTGCCGCTGGCGGTTGCGCCATCGCCAAAGGTGGCGTTCACGGTCCAGGTGACGGGTGATGCCTGTGCGGACAGAGCCGCAGCAGCCAAGGCGCAACTGGAAAGGAGTTTCTTGAAGACGGATTTCATGGTGTGCCCAACTTGCATTTGCTCGATACTAAGCAAATTTCGCGCCATGAGAGCTAACCTTATGATATATAAAGGTTAAATGGCAATTTGAGCAAACCTTCTGTTAAATTATCCGACACCCTGTGCCAAGGCTGATAATGGCCGCGGGGCGGCTGTGTCAACGGTCACTTTTGCAGTTGTTGGTTGAAAAAGGCGAAAAAGTCATCCGGCGGCAGCGGCCTGCTGAAATAGAAGCCCTGCACCTCATCGCAACCCCGCTCGCGCAGGAATTCCAGCTGCCCCTCGGTTTCCACCCCCTCGGCAATGGTCTGCATGTCCAGGCTGGCGGCCATGCCGATGATGGCGCCGACGATGGCCTTGTCTTCCGGGTCGTCGGTGATGTCGCGCACGAAGGACTGGTCGATTTTCAGCTTGTAGACCTGGAATTTTTTCAAATAGCTGAGCGACGAGTAGCCGGTGCCAAAGTCGTCAATGGACATGCGCACGCCGCGCTCATGCAGCTTGTTCATCACCGCAATGGCGCCCATCGGGTCGGTCATGGCCACGCCCTCGGTCAGCTCCAGCTCCAGCAGGTGCGGCGGCAATTGCTCCTCGGCCAGGATGCGCGCCACCAGTTCGGGCAAGTCGGCATGGCGAAACTGCACCGATGACAGGTTCACCGCCACCGTGATGGGCGGCATGCCGGCGTCCAGCCAGCTTTTCAGCTGGCGCACCGCGTTGCGCAGCACCCATTCGCCGATCGGCAGGATGACGCCGGTGGTTTCCGCGATGGGGATGAATTCGCCCGGCGACACCATGCCCAGTTCTGGGTGTTGCCAACGCAGCAACGCCTCGGCACCGACGACGCGGCCGGTCTTCAGCGACACCTGGGGCTGGAAGTGCAGCCGCAGTTGGTCGCGCTCCAGCGCCCGCCGCAGCGCGTTTTCCAACTGCAGCATGCGCGCGGACTGGGCCTGCATCTCGCCGGTGAAGAAGCGGTAGGCGTTGCGGCCGTCGCGCTTGGCGCGGTACATGGCGATGTCGGCGCAGCGGCACAGGGTGTCGAAGTCAGCGCCGTCGGCCGGGTACAGCGCCACGCCCATGGACGGCGTCACGGTGAGCTCGTGATGGCCGATCTGGAACGCCTGCGCCGTCAACTCCAGCACCTTGCCCGCCACGTGGGCCGCGCCTTGCGCGTCCGTGCCGGGCAGCACCAGGATGAATTCGTCGCCGCCCAGGCGCGAGACGGTGTCTTGCTCACGCACAGCGGTGCGCAGGCGGTTGGCCAGCGCCACCAGCAGCTCGTCGCCTACGCGGTGGCCCAGCGAGTCGTTGACGTTCTTGAAATGGTCCAGGTCCAGGAACAGCAGCGCCACCGGCTCACCGCTGCGCTGGGCAATGCTCAGCGCCATGTTGCCGCGCTCGGCCAGCAGCGCCCGGTTGGGCAGGCCGGTCAGCGTGTCGTAGTGGGCCAGCTGCTGGATGCGCGCCTCGGCCACCTGCTGCTCCATGATCTTCTGCTCCAGCGCCTGCACCGTGCGGCTGAGTTGCTGGGTGCGCTCGGCCACCATCTGCTCCAGCTCGTCCTTGGCCCTCACCAGTGCGGCCTCGGCGTTCTTGCGCGCGCTGATGTCCATGGTGATCCAGATCGAGCCGCGCGACAGATCCTGCGGGTCGATGGTCTTGCTGCGCACCTCGCACCAGATGGGGCTGCCGTCCTTCTTGCACAACAGCATCTCGCCCTCGAAGGCCAGACCCTTGCTGAACGGCTCGTAGCAGCGCCGGCCGGCTTCCTCCCAGTCGGCATCGGTCAGGTACCACTGGCGCGAGGAACTGCCATGGAGTTCACCCGGCGCATAGCCGAACAGGCTCTCGAAAGCGGGGTTCACCTGCGTCACCTTGCGCTCGCGCAGGGACACGATGCCCACCATCGCGTGGTCGAAGATCAGCTTGTGCTGGGTGGTGACGGCCTCCAGCTCGGCCTGGGCGCGTTTTTGCTGGTCGACGTCGTCGACGATCCAGATCGACCCCTCCTGGGGCTCGGCCGGGTTGAGCAGCCGCCCGGTCAGGCTGGCCCAGAACAGCTGGCCGCTGCTGCGCTTCATCAGCCGCTCGGTCTTGTAGGACTGGCCGGTGGCCAGCACCGGGTAGGCCTCGGCCCCCAGGCGCTTGAAGGCCGGTTCGTCCGGGTAGATCAGCAGGCTGCTGGTACCCACCATGCTCTGCGCCGACGGAAAGCCGTAGATTTCCGCATAGCGCTGGTTGCAGCGCACCACCTGGCGTTGCTTGATGAAAGCAATGCCCACGCCGGCGTTTTCCAGGATCGCGTCCTGCTCGCGCAGCGTGTGGCGCAGCTGCGCATTGGCATCGGTGCCCGCCGGAAGGGGGTGGGGGACGGCACTCATCAGTCTTGTGGCGTTTTGTCTCTGGGCCCGCTGAAGCCTTGTGATGATGACATTTTGACTTAATTCCGCCGCCTGCCATTGGGTGCAAGCCCTGAGTCGACTTGGCCCGGCGCTTGTGCCATGTCATGCAACCGCCATCAAACTGACATTCTCGCGTCACCGCGCTCTTTCACACTTCCTTCGCCAGCCACGCGCTGGCCCACATCTGAAGGAGCCGCCATGAAAGAGATTCCCAGCCCCACCTTCCCGCTGTCACCCGTGTCCCTGCCCAGGGGGTCACTTCACCGACCTGATCACAACCTCCACAGTGAAAGTGGCCAGCACCTCGGTCTTGGCGGGCGCGGCGGTATTGCGGTGGCTTGGGCCCAGCACCTGGACGAAGTCCGCGAAGCCCAGCGCCTGAGGTACGACGTCTTCGCCAACGAAATGGGCGCTCGCCTGAGCACCCCGCTGGCCGGCCACGACATGGACCTGTTTGACGATTTTTGCGAACACCTGATCGTGCGCGACGCCGCCACCCGCCAGGTGGTGGGCACCTACCGGGTGCTGACGCCGGCCCAGGCCCAGCGCGTGGGCAGCACCTACAGCGACACCGAGTTTGACCTCACCCGCCTGCGCTCCTTGCGCAGCCGCATGGTGGAGCTGGGCCGCAGCTGCGTGCACCCGGAGCACCGCCACGGCGGCGTCATCATGGCGCTGTGGGGGGCGTTGGCCGAGTTCATGGTGCGCAACCAGTTGGACACCATGATCGGCTGCGCCAGCATCCCCATGCTGCACAACGGCGTGGTCAGCGGTGACACCGCCGCCAGCATCTGGCGCCAGGTCAGCCAAACCCATCTGGCGCCGATTGAATACCATGTGCGCCCGCGCCTGCCGCTGCCGGTGGAGCGGCTGGATGCCAGCCTGCCGGTGGAGCCGCCAGCGCTGATCAAGGGCTACCTGCGCCTGGGTGCCAAGGTGCTGGGCGCCCCGGCCTGGGACCCGGACTTCAACACCGCCGACCTGCCCATGCTGATGCGCATTGCCGACCTGCCGGCGCGCTACCGCAAGCACTTCCTGGGGAACTGATGCGCACCAGCTTCGATGCCCTGGGACCGTGGACGGACGGCCACCTGGCCGAAGCCGCTGCGCAAGCGCCCACCGACGACCACACCGACGATGCCGGTGGCAAGCGCTACCGCGCCGTCTTCGTCTCCGACATCCACCTGGGCACGCCGGGCTGCCAGGCCGAGGCACTGCTGGACTTCCTGAAGCACCACCCCAGCGACCACCTGTACCTGGTGGGTGACATCATCGACGGTTGGCAACTGCGCCGCCGCTGGTTCTGGCCGCAGGCACACAACGATGTGGTGCAAAAGCTGCTGCGCCGCGCGCGCAAGGGCTGCCATGTGACCTTTGTGCCCGGCAACCACGACGAGTTCGCGCGCCATTTCCTGGGCCACCAGTTCGGCGGCATCGACGTCGTCGGCGACACCGTGCACACGCTGCTGGACGGCCGGCGCCTGTGGGTCACGCACGGCGACTATTTCGACGCGGTGATCCAATACGCCAAGTGGCTGGCCTATGTGGGCGACAACCTGTACGAGTTCACCCTCAAGCTCAACCGCTACCTGAACACCTGGCGCCGGCGCCTGCGGCTGCCCTACTGGTCGCTGTCGGCCTACCTGAAGCTGAAGGTGAAAAAAGCCGTCAGCTACGTCAACGACTTCGAGGTTGCCGTGGCGCAGGAGGCGCGCCGGCGCGGCCACCATGGCGTGGTCTGCGGCCACATCCACCGCGCCGAGATGCGCGAGATCCACGGCGTGCTGTATTGCAATGACGGTGACTGGGTGGAAAGCTGCAGCGCGCTGGTGGAACACCTGGACGGCCACCTGGAACTGGTGCAATGGGCGCCCGACCACGAGATCGTGGAGCGGCCGCAGGCAGCCACCGTGACGGCCTGAAGCTTGATGCCTGTCACGAATTCGTCATCAAGATTGTCAACAATCGGTCATCCACCGGTAATAAATGACAATGCACAGATGCAGGCCGACGAATCGCCATCACCTCCGACGCTGACCTCCGCCGACCTGGGGGCGGGCGTCACCCTGCTGGACCGTGACCACAGCATCCTGGCTTTCAACGAGCGGGTGTTCGACTGGGCCTGCCGGCGTGAGGTGCCGCTGCTGGAGCGCCTGCGCTTCCTGTGCATCGTCTCCAGCAACCTGGACGAATTTTTCGAGGTCCGCGCCGAACCCCATTTGACGGCCTGGCAGCGCAATGACCAGAAGGGCACTTATTCGGTCGAATCGCTGGAAAGGCTGGCCGCCAAGACGCGTGAGCTGGTGCAGCGCCAGTACGCGCTGTACAACGACGAGCTGATGCCGGCCTTCGCCGCCGAGGGCATACATATACTGTCGCACGGCGAACGCAACGCCGCGCAGCGCCAGTGGGTCAAGCAGTACTTCACCCAGGAGGTGCAGCCGCTGCTGATTCCGGTCGGGCTGGACCCGTCGCACCCGTTTCCGCAGGTGGCCAACAAGTCGCTGAACTTCATCGTGCGCCTGTCCGGGCGCGACGCCTTCGGCCGCGAGAACGAGATCGCCATCGTCAAGGTGCCACGCGTGCTACCGCGCCTGATCCGCATGCCGGCCAAGATTTCCGGCAAGCGGGTGCTGTTTGTGTCGCTGTCCAGCGTGATCCGCGCCCATCTGCATGACTTGTTTCCCGGCCGCGAGGTGGGCCAGTTCTCGCAGTTTCGCGTCACCCGCCACTCCGACATGGCAGTGGACGAGGACGACGTGCAAAACCTGCGCATGGCGCTGCGTCAGGGGCTGGAGCACCGGCACTACGGCGAGGCGGTGCGCCTGGAAGTGTCGGCCGGCTGCTCCGAACACCTGGCCAGTTTCCTGCTGAAGCAGTTCAAGCTGCCCGCCCTGGCGCTGTACCGCGTGCACGGCCCCGTCAACCTGGTGCGCCTGACGCAGCTGATCGACCTGGTCAACGAGCCGCGCCTGTGCTTTCCCGCCCACAAGCCCAGCTTTCCCAGCCAGATGCAGCCGGGGCACTCCATCTTCGAGCAGCTGCGCGCGCACGACATCATCATGCACCAGCCGTTTGAGAGCTTTGGCGGCGTGCTGGCCTTCCTGCGCGAGGCGGTGAACGACCCCCAGGTGCTGGCCATCAAGCAGACCATCTACCGCACCGGCAGCGATTCCCAGCTGATGGACCTGCTGCGCGAGGCGGTGCGCCGCGGCAAGGAAGTGACGGCGGTGGTGGAGCTGAAAGCGCGCTTTGACGAAGAGGCCAACATCAACTGGGCTGAGATGCTGGAGTCCATTGGCGCGCAGGTGCTGTATGGCGTGGTGGGCCTGAAAACGCACGCCAAGATGATGCTGGTGACGCGCCGCGAGGGCCGCCGACTGGTGCGCTACGGCCACCTGTCCACCGGCAACTACAACCTGCGCACGGCCAGCCTGTACACCGACATCAGCCACCTGACGGCCGACCCGGCGCTGACCAACGACATGGAGCACGTGTTTGTGCACCTGGCCAGCCAGACGCGGCTGCCCAAGCTGGCCCGCATGTGGCTGGCGCCATTTCACATGCAGCGCCGCTTGATCGAAAAGATTACCGAGCTGGCCGATGCCGCACAGGCCGGCCAGCGCACCCGGCTGGTGGCCAAGATGAACGCGCTGACCGACGAGGCCATCATCCGCGCGCTGATCCATGCCGGGCGCTGCGGCGTCAAGATCGACCTGATCGTGCGCGGCGGCTGCACGCTGCCGGCCCAGGTGCCGGGGCAGACCGACAACATCCGGGTGCGTTCGGTCATTGGTCGCTTCCTGGAGCACTCGCGGGTGTTCTACTTCCGCCGCGGTGAGGTGGAGGAGCTGTACCTGTCCAGCGCCGATTGGATGAACCGCAACATGATGCGCCGGGTCGAGCTGGTCTGGCCGGTCACCGACCCGGCCCAGCGCCAGCGCCTGGTGGACGAATGCCTGGTGGCCTACCTGCATGACGGCGTGGACGCCTGGGACCTGCAGCCCGATGGCACCTACACCCGCGTGAAACCAGCCCCCCATGCGCACGGTGCCCAGGCGGCGCTGGTGGCGCGCTATGCGGGCCGCGAGCGAAGCTGAGGAGTTCGCATGGACCTGATCCTGTGGCGCCATGCGGAAGCCCAAGAGCCGGCAGACGGCACCAACGACATGGACCGCCCATTGACCTCACGCGGCGAAAAGCAGGCCGCCCGCATGGCCAGCTGGCTGGACCGCCAGTTGCCCGAGGGCACCCGCATCTGGGTCAGCCCGGCGCGGCGCACCGAGCAGACCGCGCTGGCCCTGGCCCGCAAGTACAAGCTGCGGCCCGAGTTGGCGCCGGATTGCACGGTGGCGCAACTGCTGGAGGTGGCGGGATGGCCCCATGCCAAGTCCACCGTGCTGATCGTCGGCCACCAGCCGGTGCTGGGGCAGGCGATTGCGCAGTTGCTGGGCTTGAGCGACAGCGAATGCGCGGTGCGCAAGGGTGCTGTGTGGTGGCTGCGCAGCCGCGAACGCGATGCGCACGAGCAGACGGTGATTGTCAGCGTGCAGTCACCGGAAATACTCTAGACCTTGCGGGACAGACCAAAATTGCAAGGCAATTTTGCTCTGTCCTCAACACTTCGTAGCTGTCCGGCTGTTTCTTGCGAGACAGATCAACACTTCGTAGCTGTCCCACTGTTCCCTGCGGCCAGCCTCAGGCGCCGCCGGTGGGCCGCCCCGTCTTGATGGCCGGTACGGCAGTCAAGGCCTGGATGTAGGCCACATCGGACATGGCGGCCAGCGCCTTGATACCGGCGCGCAGCAGCTCGCTCTTTTTCACCGGGTGGCCCAGCTTGCCGGCGCGCGCCTTCAGCTCTTCCAGCACCCCGTATTCGGCCTTGGGGATGGTGAAGCTGTCACGCACCAGCTTGGGTTTCTTTTCCTTCGGGGTCTTGTCGACTTTGGGCGCTGCCTTCGGCTTGGCCGGCGCCTTGGCAGTGGCCTTGGCCGGCTTTGTGGCGGCCTTCTTTGCGGCAGGCTTCACCGCCGCCGGCTTGGGGGTCACCGGCTTCGTGGGCGCCGTGCTGGCCTTGGCCGGCTTGGCAGCCGGGGTCTTTTTGGCGGCGGTAGTCTTCTTCAAGGTTGCCATGAATCTGCTTTCCTGCGGTTAAACGGTATATACAGTTTATACCGTTTTAACGCAGCCGGCAAGCTGGTGCGCGCGCACAAAGTCACCGCTGGGCCGCCTCCAGGAGATTTGCGGCCCCGTGGGGCTAGCTATCCAGCTCCATCGGCCAGGGCGTCTTTTGCCAGGCCAGCACCTCTTCGCGCAGCAGGTGGGCCGACTGCGGGAAGGCCTCCATCCAGCCGGTGCGGCAGCTCAATGAGAAGCCGCCGCCCTTGGTGCGCTGCAAGCCCATGCCGGCAAGGTCGGGGTCGCGCCGGGCGTGGCAAAGCAGCACGCTCAAGCGCAGGCACAGCAGTTGCACCGCCAGCGCCGGGTCGGCCAGCTCGGCCTCCAGCTTGCGCAGCTTGCCGCGGTGGCCCAGCACCAGCAGGCTCAGGCGGTGCAGCTCGGCCTGGGTGAAGCCCATGGCGTCGGCGTTGTCCAGGATGTAGGCGCCGTGCTTGTGGTAGTCGCTGTGCGAGATCTGGGTGCCGATTTCGTGCACCTGGGCGGCCCAGGTCAGCATCACCGCGCTGTGGCGGGTCAGGTCCTGCACGTTGCGGGGCAGGCTGGGGTTGAGCCAGGCGAACAACTGCGTGGCCACCTGGCCCACGCGCGCGCCTTGCGCGGCGTCGGCCTCGAATTTGCGGGCCAGGCGCCGCATGGAGGTGCTGCGCACATCGGCCTGCCCCTGCGGGTCTTCCATCAGGTCGAAAATCAGGCCGTGGCGCAGGCCCCCGGCGGCGGCATGCATCTGCTCCACGTCCAGCAGGTCGAACACCGCGCGCAGCACGCTCAGGCCGCCGCCAATCACGGCGCGGCGGTCGTCCTTCATGCCGTCGATGCGCAGTTTGTCGGCGTTTTGTGCCCGCAGCAGCTTGTCCTGCAGCCAGTCCAGGCCTTCGCGCGTCACGGTGTGGGGCGCAAAGCCGGCCGCCGTCAGCACGTCGCCCACCGCGCCCACGGTGCCGGCCGAGCCGTAGGCCTGGTCCCAGGTGTCGCGCCGGTACAGGCTCAGCGCCTCATCCAGCACCGCCTTGGCGGCGATGGCCGCCATGTGGAAGGACTGCTCAGTGAACTGCCCATTGGGGAAGTAGCGGGTGGACCAGGCAATCGACCCCACCCGGTACGACTCCATCACCTTGGCCTGGAAGCCCTGGCCCAGGATCAGTTCTGTGGAGCGGCCGCCGATGTCCACCACCAGCCGGCGCTCGTCGGACTGCGGCAGCACATGGGCCACGCCCTGGTAGATCAGCCGGGCCTCTTCGCGGCCCGAAATGACGTCGATGTCAAAGCCCAGCGCCTCTTTGCCGCGCACCAGAAATTCCTCCCGGTTGCGCGCCTCACGCAGGGTCTGGGTGGCCACCGCGCGCACCTGGATGGCGTCGAAGCCGGCCAGGCGCTCGCCGAAACGCGACAGGCAGTCCCAGCCCCGCTGCATGGCCTCTGCAGTCAGGTTGCGGTTTTCGTCCAGCCCGTTGCCCTGGCGTATGGTTTCCTTCAGGTACTCGGTGCGCAGGAACTGACCGTGGTCCACCCGGCCGATTTCGAGGCGAAAGCTGTTGGAGCCTAGGTCCACAGCGGCCAGGCGGGTTCCGTTTTGCATCAGTTATTGTCGTTCATCCGGTCCATGCGGCCAGCATAGCACTGGCGCATGCCGGCTCGCCGGCCGGGGCCGGCAGCACCCAGCAGTACCCGGCAGTGGCTTACTTCTTGGGCGGCATCAGCACGCGGTCAATCACATGCACCACGCCGTTGCTGGCGACGATGTCCGGCGTCACGGTGGCGGCGTCTTCGATGGTGACGATGTTGCCGGCCTTGGCCAGCGCCAGGTTGTCGCCGCCCACCGACTTGATGGAGCTGTTCTTTACCTCGGCCGAGGTCAGCTTGGCTGGCAGCAGGTGGAAGTTCAGCACCGCCTTCAGGCGTTGCGGGTCCTTGGCCAGTTCGTCCACGGTCTTGGCCGGCACGGCCTTGAAAGCGTCGTTGGTGGGCGCGAACAGCGTGAACGGACCGGGGCCCTTCAGTGTGTCGGTCAGGCCGGCCTGAGTCACCAGGGCGTTGAGGGTGCTCAGATTGGGGTTTTTGGCGATGGTATCGGCCACCGTCACCGGGCCGGACATGGTGGCGCAGCCGGCCAAGCTGGCCACGCAGGCGGCGATCAGCAACAGGCGGCGGTTGATCAAACTGGTTTTCATCGGGACTCCGTATGGAAAAAGGCCAAGGGTAAGGATTGTTTGTGACGGTCAGGTGACATTTCGGCCAAGTTCTCGTGACAGAAAATCCAGCAAAATCATGACCTTACAAACGCCGTTTGTCACGTGCTTGTCACAAAAACTTCTTAAATTCAAGGCCATTGTTCTGACCAACCTAAACAAGGGGCTTTTGATGAAACTGTATTTCAAGCACGCCGTCGTGGGCCTGGCCGCCATGGCTGCTCTGGGCTTTGCCGCACAAGCCGGCGCCCAGGAGGTGACCGGTGCCGGCGCCTCCTTCCCCGCGCCTCTGTACGCCAAGTGGGCCGCCGACTACAACAAGGCCACCGGCGTGAAGATCAACTACCAGTCGGTCGGCTCCGGTGCCGGCATCAAGCAGATTGATGCCAAGACCGTGGATTTCGGCGCTTCCGACATGCCGCTGAAGGACGACGAACTGGCCAAGAAGAACCAGATGCAATTCCCCACCGTCATCGGTGGCGTGGTGCCGGTGGTCAACATCAAGGGCATCACCGCTGGCCAGCTGAAGCTGTCCGGCGCCGTGCTGGCCGACATCTACCTGGGCAAGATCACCAAGTGGAACGACCCCGCCGTCAAGGCGCTGAACCCCACGCTGGCGCTGCCCGATGACGCCATCGCCCCGGTGCGCCGCGCCGACGGCTCCGGCACCAGCTTCATCTTCACCAACTACCTGAGCAAGGTCAGCCCCGAGTGGAAGACCAAGGTCGGTGAGGGCACGGCCGTGAACTGGCCCGCCGGTGCTGGCGGCAAGGGCAACGAAGGCGTGGCCGCTTTCGTGGGCCGACTGCCCAACTCCATCGGCTACGTCGAGTACGCCTATGTGAAGCAGAACAAGATGGTCTATGCCCAGATGCAGAACGCCGCCGGCAACTTTGTCTCGCCCAACGACGACGCCTTCAAGGCCGCCGCCGCCGGTGCCGACTGGTCCAAGAGCTTCTACCAGATCCTGACGGCCCAGCCCGGCAAGGATTCCTGGCCTCTGACTGGCGCCACCTTCATCCTGATGCACAAGGCGCAAGACAAGCCCGCCCAAGCCACCGCGGTGCTGAAGTTCTTCGAATGGGCCTACAAGAGTGGCGACAAGACCGCCGACGAGCTGGACTACGTGCCCATGCCCGCCACGGTGAAGGTGGCCATCGAGAAGGCCTGGGGTGACATCAAGGACGCTTCCGGCAAGCCGGTCGCGTTCAAGTAATCCCGGGCAATTCCGCTTCACCTGAAGTCCCAACCCGCCGAGGTGGCCGCCGTGTCCTCTACACTCCCAGCGAGCAGTGCTCCTTTTCCCACCGACCAGCCCCTGGGACGCATCACCATGGCCAACCCGCCACCTTCCAAACGCGCGCGCTCCGGCCCCTTGCTGGACGTGTTGTTTGGTTGGGCGGCCAAGGGGGCGGCCTGGTTGACGCTGGGTTTGCTGGTGGCCATCCTGGGCTCGCTGGTGGTGGGGGCCTGGCCGGCGATCGAAAAGTACGGCCTGAGCTTCATGACCCGCAGCGTCTGGGACCCGGTGAAGGAAGACTTCGGCGGCCTGGTGATGATCTACGGCACGCTGGCCACGTCCTTCATCGCCCTGGTGATTGCGGTGCCGGTCAGCTTCGGCATCGCCCTGTTCCTGACGGAAATGTCGCCAGCCTGGCTGAAGCGCCCGCTGGGCACGGCCATTGAGCTGCTGGCGGCCATTCCCTCCATCGTCTACGGCATGTGGGGCCTGCTGGTGTTCGGCCCCATCCTGGCCACCTATGTGCAGACGCCGCTGCAAAAGCTGCTCAAGGGTGTTCCCGTGCTGGGGGACCTGGTCTCCGGCCCGCCGGTGGGCATCGGCATCCTGTCGGCCGGCATCATCCTGGCCATCATGATCATCCCGTTCATCGCCTCGGTGATGCGCGACGTCTTCGAAGTCACCCCGCCGCTGCTGAAGGAGTCCGCCTACGGGCTGGGCGCCACCACCTGGGAGGTGGTCAGCAAGGTGGTGCTGCCCTACACCAAGGCCGGCGTGGTGGGCGGCATCATGCTGGGCCTGGGCCGGGCTTTGGGCGAAACCATGGCGGTGACCTTCGTCATCGGCAACATGAACCAGCTCGATTCCGTCAGCTTCTTCCAGGCCGCCAACAGCATCACGTCGGCACTGGCTAACGAGTTTGCCGAGGCCGGCGAGGGCTTGCACCAGGCCTCGCTGATCTACCTGGGGCTGGTGCTGTTCTTCATCACCTTCGTCGTGCTGTCGTGCTCCAAGCTGCTGCTGGCCCGTCTGAAGAAATCCGAAGGGGCCAAATCGTGAGCATTTCCATCGATGCGGGCAAGCTGAACAAATTCAAGAGCCGCCAGCGCGTCAACGTCGTCGCGTTGGCGCTGTCGCTGGCCGCCATGGCGTTCGGTGTGTTCTGGCTGTTCTGGATCCTGTGGGAAACGCTGCGCCTGGGCCTGGCTGGCCTGACCTTCGCCACCTTCACGCAGATGACGCCCGCGCCCAACGAGGCCGGCGGCATCGCCAACGCCATCTACGGCTCCTTCCTGATGGTGCTGCTGGCCACCTTTGTTGGCACGCCCATAGGCATCATGGCCGGCATCTACCTGGCCGAGTACGACCCCAAGGGCTGGCTGGCCGCGGTGACCCGCTTCGTCAACGACATCCTGCTGTCGGCACCCAGCATCGTCATCGGCCTGTTCGTGTATGCGGTGGTGGTGGCGCGCTTCAAGTCTTTCTCCGGCTGGGCCGGGGTGATGGCGCTGGCGCTGATCGTCATCCCGGTGGTGATACGCACCACCGAGAACATGCTGCAGCTGGTGCCCCCGGGCCTGCGCGAAGCCGCCTACGCTTTGGGCGCGCCGAAGTGGAAGGTCATCATCAGCATCACGCTGAAGGCGGCCCGCGCCGGTGTGGTCACAGGCATCCTGCTGGCTGTCGCCCGCATATCCGGCGAAACCGCGCCGCTGCTGTTCACCGCCTTGAGCAACCAGTTCTGGACTTCCAGCCTGAGCGGCCCCATGGCCAGCCTGCCGGTGACCATCTTCAAATTCGCCATGAGCCCGTACGAGAACTGGCAGCAACTGGCCTGGGCCGGCGTGTTCCTGATCACCGTCACCGTGCTGGGCCTGAATATCCTGGCCCGGGTGCTGACGCGCGAAAAGCACTGACACCCCCTTGAACCGGCGTTCCAAGCAAGTAACCAACATCCAAAACACCTCATGGACACCAACACTTCCACGAACGGCGCCTCCAAGATTTCGGTGAAGAACCTGAACTTCTACTACGGCAAGTTCCACGCCTTGAAGGGCATCAACCTGGAAATCCCGCAGAGCAAGGTCACCGCTTTCATCGGCCCCTCGGGCTGCGGCAAGTCCACGCTGCTGCGCGTGTTCAACCGCATGTTCGAGCTCTACCCCGAGCAGCGTGCCGAAGGCCAGATCCTGCTGGACGGCGAGGACCTGTTGACCAGCAAGACCGACGTCGCACTGCTGCGCGCCAAGGTCGGCATGGTGTTCCAGAAGCCCACGCCGTTTCCCATGTCCATTTACGACAACATTGCCTTCGGCGTGAAGCTGTTCGAGAATCTGAATGCCACCGACATGGAAGAGCGGGTGGAGTGGGCGCTGCGCAAGGCCGCGCTGTGGGGCGAGGTGAAGGACAAGCTGCACCAGAGCGGCTCCAGCCTGTCGGGCGGCCAGCAGCAGCGCCTGTGTATTGCGCGCGGTATCGCCATCAAGCCCGAGGTGCTGCTGCTGGACGAGCCTTGCTCGGCGCTGGACCCGATCTCCACCGCCAAGGTGGAGGAACTGATCACGGAATTGAAGAACGAATACACGGTGGTCATCGTCACCCACAACATGCAGCAGGCGGCGCGTTGCAGCGACTACACCGCCTACATGTACCTGGGCGACCTGGTGGAATTCGGCGCCACGGAGCAGATGTTTTTCAAGCCCACGCGCAAGGAAACCGAGGACTACATCACCGGACGGTTCGGCTGAGGCGGCCCGGCCGCCACAGAGGTACCAGAGTCACGTAAAAAGGGATCGCCATGCCAGAAAAGCACTTGTCCACCCAGTTCGACAGCGAACTCAGCTCCGTCTCCTCCCGCGTGCTGGAGCTGGGTGGCCTGGTGGAGTCGCAAATCCGCAACGCCATCTACGCGCTGTCGCAGTTCAGCGCCGAGGCGGCTGACGAGGTCACCGCCACCGAGGCCAAGGTCAACAACATGGAGATCGAGATCGACCGCGAGCTGTCCTCCATCATCGCGCGGCGCCAGCCCACCGCGCGTGACCTGCGCCTGCTGATCGCCATCTCCAAGACCACCGCCAACCTGGAGCGCGTGGGCGACGAGGCCGAGAAGATCGCCCGCATGGTGCGCTCCATCATCAGCAGCGGGGCACCGCGCTCGCTGCCGTCGCTGGAGCTGCGCGTGGCCGCTGATTTGGCCTCCGGCCTGCTGCGCAAGGCGCTGGACGCCTTTGCCCGGCTGGACACGGCGGCGGCGGTGTCCATCCTGAAGGAGGACGACCAGATCGACAAGGAGTTCGACGGCTTCATGCGCAAGCTGGTCACCTACATGATGGAAGACCCGCGCATGATCTCGCCCAGCCTGGACCTGCTGTTCCTGGCCAAGGCGATAGAGCGCATCGGCGACCACGCCAAGAACATCGCCGAATTCATCATCTACGTGGTCAAGGGCGCGGATGTGCGCCACACGTCGATGGAACAGATTGAGTCGGTCGTCAAATGAAGAACATGCCTGGCGTCTTGATTGTTGAAGATGAACCGGCGATCGCCGAGCTGATCGCGGTCAACCTGCGCCACAACGGTTTCCGCCCCACCTGGGCCATGGACAGCACCAGTGCCCAGCGCGAGCTCGACGCGGTGCTGCCCGATGTCATCCTGCTGGACTGGATGCTGCCTGGCGAAAGCGGCCTGGCGCTGGCCAAACGCTGGCGTGCCGATGCCCGGACCAAGGCGGTGCCCATCATCATGCTGACCGCGCGCGGCGACGAGGCCGACCGCGTGGCCGGCCTGGACGCCGGTGCCGACGACTACATCGCCAAGCCGTTTTCCACCAAGGAGCTGCTGGCGCGCATCCGCGCGGTGCTGCGCCGCCGCTCGCCTGAGCAGGTGGGCGGCCCGGTGACCATAGGTCCGCTGTCGCTGGACTCGTCCACCCACCGCGTCAGTTTTCAGGACCAGCCGCTCAAGCTGGGGCCCACCGAATTCAAGCTGCTGCATTTCCTGATGAACCATGCCGAGCGCGTGCACAGCCGCTCGCAGCTGCTGGACAAGGTCTGGGGCGACCATGTGTTCATCGAGGAGCGCACGGTGGACGTGCACGTCAAGCGCCTGCGCGAGGCACTGGGCGGCGGCGGCGTGATGGTGGAAACCGTGCGCGGCGCCGGTTACCGGCTGACGGCGCAACCGGTGGCCGGCATGGCTGCTGCCACCCCAGCCGGCGCCAATGGTGCCAGCGGTGCCACGCAGACCCTGCATGCTTGAGCGCGCGCTGGCGCCGGCGGCTGCTTCGCGGTAACCTGCCCGTCCATGATCTGGCGTTTCGTCTCTTTCCTGTTTTGCCAGTTGTTGGGTGGGGCGGTGGGCTGGTGGCTGGACGGCGGCCAGGATGCGCACTGGATCACCCTGGCGGGCGCGGTGTGTGGCGGCATCGTCTGGTTCCTGATCGATCTGGCGCGCGGCGCGCGCCTGCTGCGCTGGCTGCGTGTGGGCAATTCATCCACCATGACGCTGTCCAGTGGCCTGTGGGGCGAGGTGATGGACCGCACGCGCCGCCAGTTGCGCGCGCGCGAGCAGAAGACGCGCGACAGCGACAGCCGGCTGCAGGACTTCCTGGCCGCCTTGCAGGCCTCGCCCAATGGCGTGGTGCTGCTGGATGCCGACGCCCGCATCGAATGGTTCAACCAGATGGCGGCCAACCACTTCGGCCTGGACGCCCAGCGAGACCATCTGCAGCATTTCGCGCACCTGGTGCGCGACCCTGGGTTTGCCACCTATTTCAACGCCAAGAACTATCTTGACGATGTGGTCATGCTGGGGCGCCAGAGCACCAACTCGCGGCCGGTGCGCCTGTCGGTGCAGTTGCATCCCTATGGCGAGGGGCGTAGCCTGCTGCTGTCGCGCGACATCACCGCGGTGGAGCAGGCCGAGGCCATGCGGCGCGATTTCGTCGCCAACGTGTCGCACGAAATCCGCACACCGCTGACGGTGATGAGCGGTTTTGTCGAAACCCTGCAGACGCTGCCACTGGACGAGCAGGAGCGCGAGCGCTACCTGGGCCTGATGGCGCAGCAGTCCGAGCGCATGCAGACGCTGGTCAGCGACCTGCTGATGCTGTCGCGCCTGGAGGGCAGCCCGCTGCCCAGCGACGGCGAATGGCTGGCCTTGTCGTCCCTGGCGCAGCAGGTGGAGCAGGAGGCGCGCTCGCTGGTGGCCGTGCTGCTGCACAGCGCCGGGCGCAAGCTGGAGCTGGACTTTGAGCCGGCGCCGGCCTTCGAACTGTCCGGCGCCCACAGCGAGTGGATCAGCGCCATGTCCAACCTGGTGGGAAATGCCATACGCTACACCCCCAGCGGCGGCCAGGTGCATGTGGGCTGGCAGTGGCTGGCCGATGGCCGGCTGGAGTTCCTGGTGCGCGACACCGGCCCCGGCATCGCGCCCGAACACATCCCGCGCCTGACGGAGCGTTTCTACCGCGTGGACCGCAGCCGCTCGCGCGACACCGGCGGCACCGGGCTGGGCTTGGCCATCGTCAAGCACGTGCTGCAGCGCCACGGCTCGGAATTGCGCATAGACAGCACGCCCGGCGTGGGCTCCACCTTCGCCATCACGTTTGCCCGCAACCGGCTGCGCGAGGCCCCGGCCAGCCTGCCCACGCCGGCAGCGGTGGCGGCGCTCAGCGACGCTTGAACAGCAGCACTTTTTCTTCGCGGTCCGACGGGTGGCCTATGCTGCCTCGCAGCACCCACTGGCCCATGTCGGTGGCCTTTTCCAGCGTCAGCAGGCCATCCTTGTCCACCAGCAGCCAGGGGCAGTTGGCCTGGCTGTTCAGCGGCTGCAGGCGCAGCCCGGCATGGAACTGGAAGGCGGCAATCTGGCTGCGGCCCAGCGCATGCTCTTGCGCGCAGGCCGGCGGCGTGTTGCCCCAGATGAAGCGCGCGGCGTTTACCATGGGCACGTAGCTGCGGGCATAGTCCACCGCTGGCAACAGCAGCGTGGTCAGCAGCAGCCAGGCGAGGGCGGCGCCACTGGCCGGCAGCACCAGGCTTTTCCAGATGGCGTGTCGATAGCGGCCCACGCGCCAACGCACCAGCCAGGCCCAGGCCCCTGTGGCCGCCAGTGCCACGCCAAAGGCGATCCATGAGAAGCTGGCCGTGAAGCCGGGCACCTGGCGTGCGATGTTGGCGGCCGGCGTGGCCGGCACACCGGTCTGCATGCCCACCCAGTGGACCCAGATCACCACCGCGCAGCCGGTAAAGAACAAAAGCGTGAACCAGTCCACCAACGCGGCCACGCTGCGCCCCAGCGTCGGCAGGGCAAAGGCCGCCAGCGCGGCAAAAGCCGGCAGGGCCAGCAGCAGCGCGCGGTCTTGTGCGGCGGTGGTGAAGGTGGTGGCCAGCGCCACGGCTGCAAACCAGATCGGCAGCGCCAGGTGGCGGCTGATGCTGCCGCTGGCAATCTGGCGCCGCCAGCGCCACAGCGTCCACAGCGCCAGTGGCCAGGCCGGCCAGGTGAACCACAGCAGCAGCCGGCCCCAGTTGCGCCATTCCACCCACGAAGCCTGCGGCAGGTCGATGCGCCATTGCCACAGGCCTAAGCCCGTGGCCAGCGCGGCGGCGCTGGCGGTCATGGCCAGCAGGCCCCAGCTCCAGGCGCTGCGGCGCGCCGGGTTGTCGCGCTCCTGCGGGTCCAACCGTTGCAGCAGCGCGCTGCCCAGGCCCAGCAGCATGGCCACGCTGGGCGCCCCTGACATGGCCAGCCCGGCCAGGCCCAGTGTGCCGGCCACTGCCGGGCCGAGGGTGCGGTAGGGCAGGGCGGCCACGGCATAAAACAGCATGGCGGCACAGCACAGCTGCACCTGTGCCGGCGTGGTCTCGTGCGACAACTGGGCCAGCCCCAGGCAGGCGATGAAGGCCAGCAGCCCGCCGTCGGCCACGGCACGCGCATAGTCGGCCGGCAGTGCCTCGCCGCCGAAGGCAAAGGCCACCGGCTGGGCACCGGGGCTGCGCGCCAGGAAGTAGGTGCCGTACCAGGTGGCCAGCAGGCTCACGCCCAGCAGCGCGATGAAGGGCAGGCGGGCGGCAAAGTCTGGCGCCAACCAACTCGGCGCCAGTTGAATGGCCCAGGCGCCCAGCCAGTAGGGCAGCAGGCCGTCCAGTTCTGCCGGCAGACCCATCAGGCGCGGCGACAGCCAACTGCTGTGGCCCAGGGCCAGCTCCAGCATGTAGCCGAAACTGGTCAGGTCGGCGCTCTTCCAGGGCATGCGGCCCACAAAGCCGGACAGCACGTAGGCGGCGCAAAACAGCAGCAGCGCCGGCCTGGGCAGGCGGCGCACCGCATCCTGGGCGACGATGGCTGGAGAAGGCTGGTTCACGCTAGCAGATCATGCAGCAAACAAAAAAGGCAGCACCTGTGGGGACTGCCTTTTTGTAGAAAACGTTCCGCATGGGAACGCTGGTTGCCAGCTTACTTGGCGGCGGGCTTGCCGAAGCGGTTGCGGAAGCGCTCGACGCGGCCACCCATGTTGTCCACCGACTTTTGCGTGCCGGTGTAGAACGGGTGCGATTCGCTGGAGGTGTCCAGCTTGAACAGCGGCAGTTCGCGGCCGTCTTCCATCTTGATCATTTCCTTGGCGTTGGCGCAGGAACGAGTCACGAACTTGAAGCCGTTGGACAGGTCCACGAAGCAAACGTCGCGGTAGTTGGGGTGAATGCCTTCTTTCATGGGTGCTCTCTATTCGATTGCGGGAGCCGCGTCGGACCATTCCGGCGTACTTTCCGCGAAAAACCACAGATTATACATAGAAATCAACAGCTTGGCGAGCGTCGCCAAGCCCTGGGCTGACCGGGCCGCCGGTTGCGGCGCCCCGGCTGCCCTCAGAACCGCCCGATGTAGCGCACCAGCAGGTGCGGGTCGGGCTGGATGGCGGCCTTCTTGTCGCTCAGCAGGTTGTCCAGCACGATCTGCACCGCAGAACGCTTGTCCACGGTTTCCCAATAGGCCGTCAGGCCGAAGGACCAGCCGGCCAGCAGCGGGTCGCGGTTCAGGTCGTCCTGGTAGCGCAGGCTGCGGTACAGCGCGCTGGCGCCCAGCACCCAGCGCTCGGGCAACGACCACTGGCTGCCCAGCAGCAGGTAGTGGCGCGGCACATAGGGCACCATCAGGCCGGCCAAGCCGCCTTGTTGTTCGCTGTCGCGATACAGGTAGCGCGCCGTCACCAGCTGGTTGCTGCCGACCAGCATGCTGCCCGCCAGGCCCAGGGTGGACACATTGCCCTTGACGAAGCGGGGGATGTCGTCCAGGTCCTGCTTGGGCGAGAACACATCGGCCTTGTTGCGCAGGCTCTCCAGTTGCGTCAGCTGGAAGTCGTTGACCGTGGTGGGTTCACCGGCCAGGCCGTTGTCCACCACTTCGCGGTCCAGGTAGGCCTGGAAGAACATGTTGCGGCCGGATTCGCCGTCGTACTGCAGGCGGGCGCGCTGGTACAGGCCACCGGTGGCGGTCAACAGGTCGTTGACGGCGATGCCCAATGTATCGGGCGACGCCAGCGTGGCGGCCGATGCCGGCCGGCGCCATCTTTGCGCCACCAGCTTCAGGCTTTGCTCGGACCCCAGGCGCCACTCGTAGCCCAACCGGGGGTTGAGTTCGCTGGTGTCCTGTTTGCTGTTTTCGTTGAAGGTGGACAGCGGGATGACGTTGCCGGGCCGGACCAGGTCCAGGTTGCTGAGGTCACTGCGGCGCACGCTGTTTTTCTGGTAGAACAGGTCCAGCTGCAGCGTGTTGCCGCCCGGCACGCCATAACGCGCCGACACATAGGCGTCATGCTGGTCGATCGTGATGGGTTGCGAAATGGTCAGGCGCACCGGCGGGAACATCTGCACGATGGGCGCCGCGATGGTCTGGCGCGATGTTTCCAGGCCCCAGTTCCATTGCGTGGCTCCTTGGGTGAACGAGTGGCGGAACTGCACGTCCGTCTGCACCGCATCCACATGGAACTGGTCCAGGTTGCCGTTGGGCGAGATGTCGCGCGTTTGCAGCGCCCGGTTCAGGGTGTCGGCCAGTTCCTGGCTGAAGAAGGGGCCGGAGATGTCGCTGCGCTGGGTGCCGCGGCCCACCTTCAGCCATATCTGGTTGTCGTTGGCCAGCTTGAAGTTGCCGCCCAGGTCCAGCCGGCTCTGGTCTTGCACCATCGCCGTGTTGGTGAAGGCCTTGGTGCGCAGCGTGGCATCGACCTTGGAGTCGGTGGCAAAGGCGAACAGCGAGGTGTTGTAGTTGGGCTTCAGGCCCAGGCCCAGCGTGTAGTTGTGCAGGCGCGCGGTGGTGGCCGTGGCGCGGGCGTCGGCGTCGTCGACGTCGCCGCTGAGGAAATAGGAGAACGGCACGCCCTGCACCGACAGGCCGTTGACGGTGCCGGTCAGGTCGCGGTGGCGCCAGTCGTTGGACTCCAGCGTCAGGTCCACGCGGCCATAGTGCCCTGGCGTGGTGACCAGCGACGACGAGCGGTTGGAAGCGCCAAACACCGTCGGGTCGGCCAGGAAGCCGGCGAACAGCTCGGAATTCTTGTTGAACTTGCCGGTGTAGCGGTCGGCCAGGAACAGGTGGCTGCCGGCCCAGTAGGGCGTGTAGGCCTGCGCGGCGTAGTACGAGGCCCACTGCTCGGCGCCGAAATTGGCCAGCGCGCTGCCCAGGTTGGCGCTGCCCTTCTGGTCGTTGGCGATGGGGTTGAGCGACTTCAGGTAGCCCATGCGCGCCTGCGCCTGGCGGGCGGCGTCCACGGCTGCGCCCAGGTCCAGCGCGTCACCCTGCATCAGGCCCATCATCACGTAGGGCAGCGGGTCCTTGGGGTCTTGCTCGGCGGCTTTCTTCACGGTTTCCAGCGCGCGGCCGTAGTTGCCCAGCTGGTAGTAAGCCACCGCGGTGTACAGCTGGGCACGGGCGAAACGCGGCTCGATGACGCCGGCCTTCAGGAAGGACTCCAGCGCCTGCTGCGGTTGGCCGGCTTTCAGTTGCAGGATGCCCAGGCCGGTCCAGGCCAGGTAGTCGTCGGGCTGCTGCTTCAGCGCCTCGTCAAAGCTGGCGCGGGCTGCTGGCAGGTCGCTGGTCAGCGTCTGCAGCGTGGCCAGTTCGCCGTGGTAACCGGGGGCTTGCGGCGCCAGGGTGATGGCCTTGTCCAGCGCGGTCCGGGCCGGCACCACGTTTTCCTTTTCGTTCTCGATGCGGCCGATGCCGAACCAGGCCTCGTGGCTGTTGGCGTCCGTGGCCGCCACTTTGGTGAACAGGTCCAGCGCAGCCGGGCCGTCGCCTTGCAGGCGCGTCAGATCGGCCTGCGCCAGCAGCAGTTCGCGGTCGCCGGGGCGCTGCGCCAGGGCCGCGGCCAGCAGCTTGGTGGCCTCGTCCATGCGGCCGGCCACGGTCAGTGCGCGTGCCGTCAATGCGGTGGCGGTGGCGTTGCCGCCGCGGCTGGCCGGGGCCAGCAAGGCAATGGCGTCGTCCGACTGGCCCAGGAACAGGTACATGTCGGCCAGCAGCAGGGCCGCTTGCGGCGACGTGGCGGCTTGTGGCTTCAAGCTTGCCAGCGCGCTGGCATAGTCGCCGCCTTCGATGGCTTTCACAGCAGGGGCCAACTCGGCCGACGGATTGGGCACCCAGCGGCGCGGGGTGGGGCGGTAGGCGGTGACCCACTGCACGCGGTCTTTGGCGTTTGACAGCAGCACCTTCACCGGCGCCTGGCCGGCGCGCACCGTGGCCTGCTCATTGGGGGCCACCAGCACCTGGCCCAGCTCGTTGCCGACCTCCACCTCACCGCTGAACACGGCCACCTGCGTGGTGCCGGCATCGCCCACGCTGACCTCCCAGTCGGTGCCGCGAATGCCGATGGTGGATGTGGGGGTGGTGACCTGCAGGCGCCGACCGGGCTGGCTGTTGACCAGGCTGGTGGTGCGGCGGAACACGCCGGTGAAGAATTGCTTGGCCTGCGCCCACATGCGGCCCTGCTGCAACTCCAGTGCGGTGCCGCCCTCCTGGTTGCCGACGTTCTTCAGCTTGAACAAGCTTTGCTGGTTCAGCCGCACCTGGGTCTGGTCAGCGGCGACCAGGGCCATCTGGCTGGCCTCGCCGGTGCGCACGGCGTCGCCGGCGTTGAGCTTCTGGTTGACGGCGGCCTGGCGCCAATCGCCCTGGGCGTTTTGCTGCACCTCGACCTTGCCCACCACCATGACGATCTGGGCGTCCTCAGCGGCCCAGGTGGCCAGGCTGGCCAGGGACAGGGCCAGCACGAGCGGGGCGCGCGCAAGAGCGCGCGGCTGTCGGGTGCGAGAGGGTTGGCGAGCGTTGTTCATGGAGGCATCCTCTTGTTGTGCCCGGTTAGCCAATGGGGGTCTGGCCAGCCGGTGAGATGCCTGTATTGTGCTCTGTGCGCCGCAAGGCGGGAAGAGCGGGGTGGCGCCGCCGCGTCAGCCCCGTATTGCCTGCGTATCAGGCTTGTATCAGTGCCCCCACGTCCGGCACTGCGTGTCCGTCCTGTCCCCCAAGGGGGCCGCTTTTTGTCTAGGGGCGGCCCGTCGGCAAAAAAGAGCGATCAACCGCCGCGACGCATCATGTCGAAGAACTCGACATTGGTCTTGGTCGCCTTCATGTTCTTCAGCATCAGCTCCATGGACTCGATTTCGTCCATGTTGTACATGAATTGGCGCAGGATGCGGGTCTTTTGCAGGATTTCCGGCGCCAGCAGCAACTCTTCGCGGCGCGTGCCGCTGCGGTTCAGCTGGATGGAGGGGAACACGCGTTTTTCGTACAGGCGGCGGTCCAGGTGGATTTCGCTGTTGCCGGTGCCCTTGAATTCTTCAAAGATCACTTCGTCCATGCGGCTGCCGGTGTCGATCAGCGCGGTGGCGATGATGGTCAGCGAGCCGCCTTCTTCCACATTGCGGGCCGCGCCCAGGAAGCGCTTGGGGCGCTGCAGCGCGTTGGAATCGACACCACCGGTCAGCACCTTGCCCGAAGATGGCACGACGTTGTTGTAGGCGCGCGCCAGGCGGGTGATGGAGTCCAGCAGGATCACCACGTCCTTCTTCAGTTCGACCAGGCGCTTGGCGCGCTCGATCACCATTTCGGCCACGTGCACGTGGCGGGCGGCCGGCTCGTCGAAGGTGGAGGCAATCACCTCGCCCTTGACGCTGCGCTGCATTTCGGTCACTTCTTCGGGGCGCTCGTCCACCAGCAACACCATCATGTGGATGTCGGGGTAGTTGGCGGCGATGGCGTGGGCGATGTGCTGCATCATCACCGTCTTGCCGCTCTTGGGCGGCGCCACCAGCAGCGCGCGCTGGCCCTTGCCGATGGGGGCGATGATGTCGATGATGCGCCCGGTGATGTTTTCTTCACCCTTGATGTCGCGCTCCAGCTTCATCTGCTCCTTGGGGAACAAGGGCGTCAGGTTTTCGAACATCACCTTGTGCTTGTTCTCTTCCGGGCCGCCGCCGTTGACGCGGTCCAGCTTGTTCAGCGCGAAGTAGCGTTCGCCGTCCTTGGGCGTGCGCACTTCGCCTTCGATCATGTCGCCGGTGTGCAGGTTGAAGCGGCGCACCTGGCTGGGGCTGATGTAGATGTCGTCGGTGCTGGCGGTGTAGCTGGTGTCGGGGCTGCGCAGGAAGCCGAAGCCGTCGGGCAGGATTTCCAGCACGCCGTCGGCAATCACCTGTTCGCCGGCGCGGGCGCGCTTTTTGATGATGGCGAACATCAGCTCCTGCTTGCGCATGCGGCCGGTGTTTTCGATTTCAAGCTCTTCGGCCTGTTTCAGGACTTCGGACACGTGCAGTGCCTTGAGTTCGTTCAAATGCATGGAGTTGGGGCCCGAGGGGCAGGTTGACCGAAATGTCGGATAGGTTGGAAACGAATCGGGGGGAGGTCGTCGCAAGGGGCTTAACACCGGCCCTTCGCGCCAAATTCGAACCGGCTGCGCGGGTGCGGCCGGCGATCAGGGCTGATTATGACAGGAAATTGCAGGACCGGGGGCGCCCCGCAACACCGGGCTTTCCCGGCGTTGCGGCGTACCCCTGCGCCCGCAAGCCTGCCCGCGGCAGGGCTCAGCCGAATTGCAGCGCCGTGAAGGGCTTGCCGCGGTTGTTGGCGTCCACGTGCTGGGTGTAGACCTGCAACGTGAACGGCCGGTCCGGGTCGTAGTCGCCGTTCAGTGCATAGACCGCCGGCGCGGTGCAACTGTTGGCAAAGCTGGTGCCGGTGGTCAGCGCGATGGTCCGGCCGTCCTGGACGGCGAAGTAGCTGTCGGGCGACGCGCCCAGCGTGCCGGCGCAGGGGCCTTGCGCATCGCCGGCGCGCACGATCAGCTGCGTCTTGCCGCGCGCGTTCACCGCTTTCCAGGCCAATACACGGAAGTACTCACCTGACAGGCTGGGCCGCACGCCGCTGGCAAAGGCGGTCGGGTCGTTGGTGCCCTCCTTGGCGTCGGCGGGGATGGTCGTGGGCAGCGGGGCAGACCAGCCATTGCCGGCCGGGAAGCTGTCTTGCGGCCAGCCGCACAGGTTGCGCGTGGCGTCCACCGTGGCTGGCAGGCCAGCCAGGCGCACCAGGCCACCCTGGGTGGAGCCGAAGATGCCGCTGGCGGTGTAACGGAAGTCGGTGTTGACGAACAGCTTGCGCAGGAACTCCATGTTGGGTGCGGCCGGGTACAGCTTGCTGCCGTCCTTGAGCCAGGTTTCCGTCACCGCGCTGTTGGTGCCGATCTGGTAGGTGATGCGGCTGTCCAGGATGGGCGCGGTTGTTTGCAGGTAGTAGTTCTGCACGGCGTTGTTGGCGCACTCGATGACCAGCTGGTCCTGCCATGTCGGCAGGCTGGTCAATCGGATGGCGACAGCGCCGCTGGGCTGCAAAGCGGCGTCATAAGCCCAGTAGGACTGGCTGCGATCGGCGTCGCTGCGGGCGGTGCCGCCCACGCCCGGTTGCAGCGGGGCCACCACCTCGACGTTGATGTCGGCGTCGTCGCTGTAGTCCTTGCCGTCGCTGACATACAGCGTGAACTTGTAGGTCCCGGTGCGGGTGGGCTGAAACTGCGGCATGGCGGTGTTGCCGCCGCTGAACAGGGCGGTCTCGCCGGCCGGGGTGTCGTACAGGTTCCAGTGGTAGTACAGCGGGTCGTGGTCGGCATCAAAACTGGCGCTGCCGATGAGCCGGATCATCTGGCCCAGCGGGACCTGGGCGTCGTAGGCGCTGGCCACGGCCACCGGCGCGACGTTGTAGTCATAGCCGTCGTCATCGTCTTGCGTCCAGTCGTCTGACTCTTGCGCTCCGCCGCCGCATGCGGTCAGCAATGCGATCAACAACAGTGATACCAGGTATTTCATGGCCGTCTCCCTTCATTTGCCTTGCGTTGAGCATCCGGACAAGCCTGTTGTCCGGCCGGTTTGCCGGTTGGGTGCATGCACCGCACCGGCAAGTCCATTGCAAGTTCAGGCCATGGAGAGGGCGGGGATATTTGAAGAAGAAATGTAAAGAGGCATGCCGAATGCAACCGTCGCCGTGGACGAAACGCAGAGGCACGCGACGGATGACGGTTTCACACCGGACTGCGGGTAAACCACGACGCCATCACCCAGATGCGGCAAAAAAAAAGCCGGTGCGTGGCACCGGCTTGTTGCAGTGGGCGGGCAGGCCGCAGCCCGCCGCCAGCAGACCTGTCAGGCCGCCAGGCCCTGGTCGATGAAGGCGGTCAGCGCGGCCTTGTTCAGCGCGCCCACCTTGGTGGCGGCCAGCTGGCCATCCTTGAACAGCATCAGCGTGGGGATGCCACGGATGCCGAACTTGGCCGGCACGTCGCGGTTTTCGTCCACATTCATCTTGGCGATCTGCAGCTTGCCCTGGTAGGTGGTGGAGACTTCGTCCAGCAGCGGCGCAATCATCTTGCAGGGGCCGCACCACTCGGCCCAGTAGTCCACCAGCACCGGCTGCTGCGATTGCAGCACGTCGGTCTCGAAGGACGCGTCGGAAACATGTTTGATCAGTTCGCTTGCCATGGTGGTTCCTCGTTTGGAGTTGTCGCTACGGGTAAAGTTGGGGGAATTGTGACAGAAACCAACCCTCCCCACATTCCGTGGTGTTGCTATGGTTGACATAGCAAAAACTCATCAACATCACCACGTGGCGCAGGCATGGGCACGCGTGGTGGCGCAGGTGCGCGCGGCCATCGCCAGCCGGCAGGTGCACCCGGCACGCACCGTGGTGTTGCTGCCCTATGCGCAGCTGATGCAGGAGGCCCGCAGTGCCTGGGCGCAAGGCGCGCCAGATGCCGGTTTCATGCCGCGCCTGGAGACCACCATGAACTGGAGCGTCGCGCTGGGCGGCGTGGCGCTGGCAGGCGACGACTTGCGGCTGGACGCCGCGCACGATGTGCTGACTGCCGCCAGCCTGGTGGCGCGTGCCGGCCTGACCCCGCGTGCCGAGGTGCTGGCACCGCGCGTGCTGGAGGCCGCCTGGGCGCTGGCGCGCCTGGCCGCGGCCCAGCCACCGCGCCAACGCGGGGCCTGGGGCGAGCAGATGGCGCAGACCTTGTCCGCCGGCATGGACGGGCCGGTGTTGGCGTTGGAGCTGGCCATTGCGCGCATCGCGCTGGCCTGGGCGGCCAACTCCAGCTATGCCACCGACGTGCTGTTTGATGCTGAACTGGATCTGTTGGTGGTGCTGGAGGGTTTCCAGACCGAGCCGTTGACCGAGGCGTTGAAAGCGCGCTTTGCCGACCGGGTGCTGGCCTTGCCGCTGGACCTGCCTGCACCGCCCGGCCAGCGCAGCCTGCATGCCGCCAGCGATGGCGAGGACGAGGCGCGCCGCGCCGCGGCCTGCGTGCTGGCCCACCTGGCCCAGGGCCGCATGCCGGTGGCGCTGGCCGCGCAAGACCGGGTGCTGACGCGCCGCGTGCTGGCCCTGCTGGCACACAAGGGCCTGGCGGTGCGCGACGAGACCGGCTGGAAGCTGTCGACCACCCGTGCCGCCGCTGGCGTCATGGGTCTGCTGGCCGCATCCACCTGGGATGCCGACACCGACACCGTGCTGGACTGGCTGAAGAACGCGCCGGCCTTCGACCCCGCTGCGGTGAGCGCCGCCGAAGCCGAGTTTCGCCGCCGCGCCATCAGCGACTGGCGTGCCGCCTCGCACGGCATGGCGCTGGGTGCCCAGGCGCAAGCGCTGCGTGAGCCGCTGCAGACCAGCCGCGCCATCGGTGCCTGGTTGCGTGACCTGGGCCATGCCTTGCACGCCAGCGGCCAATGGCCCGGCCTGGAGGCCGACACCTTGGGCCAGGCCGTGTTGCGCGCGCTGAGGCTGACGCCCGACGGCCAGGCCGAATACGCGCACATGCGCGCACGCCTGAGCCTGGCCGAGTTCACCAACTGGGCACGCCAGGCGCTGGAGGGCGTGAGCTACGCGCCCGAGTACCCGCCGCAGGAGCAGGTGGTGGTGCTGCCGCTCAGCCAGTTGCTGGGCCGGCCGCTACCGGCCGTGGTGCTGGCCGGTTGCGACGAGGTACGCCTGCCCATGTCGCCCGAGCCGCCAGGGCCCTGGACGGCGGCGCAGCGCGCGCTGCTAGGCCTGGCCTCGCGCGAGCAGCTGGCGCAGGGCGCCGAGCGGGCCTGGCGCTATGCCTTGCAGACGCCCCACATCGACCTGCTGTGGCGCACCGGCGAGGCGGGTGAGACCCTGATGCCCAGCGGCTTTGTGCGCCAGCTGTGGCTGCAGGGCGATGCGGCGCTGAGTGCTGACGTCAGCGGCCAGCGCCTGCTGCAGCCGCAGGCCACGCCGCACCCGATGCCGGTGGGCGCGCAACTGGCCGTCAGCCGGCTGTCGGCCAGCGCCTATGAAGACCTGCGGCGCTGCCCCTACCGGTTTTTTGCGCTGCGCCAGCTGCGGTTGCAAGAGGCCGACGAGCTGGACACCGAGCTGGACAAGCGCGATTTCGGCAACTGGCTGCACCTGGTGCTCAAGCTGTTCCACGAACAGCAGGCGGGCGCACCGGCGGCCCATGCGGTGCAACGGCAGACGGACCTGGAAGCCGCCGCCCAGCAGGCCACGGCGGAAATGCATTTGTCCGCCGCCGAGTTCCTGCCCTTCGCCGCGGCCTGGCCCCGGGTGCGCGACGGCTACCTGGCGTGGCTGTTGGACCACGAGGCCAGTGGCACCCGGTTTGAGTTGGCCGAGGTGCCACGGCAGACGCCGCTGGGCGAGCTGCAATTGGTGGGCAAGATAGACCGCGTAGACCGCCTGCGCGATGGCAGCGCGCTGGTGATCGACTACAAGACCGAGAGCCTGGCCACCACCAAGGAGCGCGTCAAGCAGCCGCTGGAGGACACCCAACTGGCCTTTTACGCCGCGCTGCTGGAAGACGACACACTGTCGGCCGCCTACCTGCATGTGGGCGAGCGCGAGGGCACGCAAAGCCTGGCCCAGCCCGGCATCGTGGAGCTGCGCGACGCGCTGGTGCTGGGCATACGCGAGGACATGTCGCGCATCGCCGCCGGTGCCGCGCTGCCGGCGCTGGGCGAGGGCAAGGCCTGCGAGTTTTGCGCAGCGCGCGGGCTGTGCCGCAAGGATTTCTGGAGTGCGGCATGAGCGCCGACACCGCGATCAGCGCGGCCTATGAGCGCAACGGGCGCAACGTCAGCGCCAGCGAGTTCTACGCCGTGGCCTGCGACCCGCGCCGCAGCGTGGCGGTGGAGGCCTGTGCCGGCGCCGGCAAGACCTGGATGCTGGTGTCGCGCATCCTGCGTGCGCTGCTGGACGGCGTGGGCACCGACGGCCAGCTGCGGGTGCTGCCGCAGGACATCCTGGCCATCACCTTCACCAAGCGCGCGGCCGGCGAGATGCGCGAGCGCCTGTACAAATGGCTGGAAGACTTCGCCCAGGCCGACGAGCCCCGGCTGCGCCAGGAGCTGGCGCTGCGCGGCATGTCCGACGGCGCCGGCGGCCCACCCACGGCGGCCCAGTGTGCCGCGTTGGCCGGGCTGTATGCGCAGCTGCTGGGCAGCGGCCGCGAGGTGCAGATTCGCACCTTCCACAGCTGGTTTGCTGCCTTGCTGCGCAGCGCGCCATTGGCGCTGTTGCAGCAACTGGACCTGCCGGCCAACTACGAGTTGCTGGAGGACGACGCTCAGGCCGTGGCCCTGGTGTGGCGGCGCTTCTATGCCGCGCTGCTGGAGCAGCCCGAGCGCCAGGCCGACTACCAGGCGTTGGTGTTCGAGCACGGCCGCGCCCAGGCCGAGAAAGCGCTGAACGCGGCGCTGACCAAGCGGGTGGAGTTCACCCTGGCCGATGCGCAAGGCGAGGTGGACGGTTCGGTGCAGCATTTCACGCAACGCCATGCCGCTCTGAAGCACCTGGACGAGCCGGCCCAGGCACTGGCGGGCGAGGGCACCCGCACCCGCTGGCTGGCGCGTGCCGCGTCATTGGGCGGCGAGGCCAACAAGACGCCGCAGAAGGCCGCCGCCGCCGTGGTGGATGCGTTTGCCGAAGGTGTGGACGACGCCATGCGCCTGGCCATGCTGCGCAAGGCCTTCTTCGTGGCCGATGAAGACCGGCTGACCCAGCACCTGCGCAAGTTCCCGGTCGCTCAGGAAGCCGAAGCCGAGCTGGTGCAGCTGTGCGCAGCCCAGCACCAGCACCAGGCCTGGCTGCACCAGCAGCGCATGGCCTCGCTGACCCGGGTGCTGATTGCGCAGTACACCGCCGTCAAGCGCGAGCACGGTTGGATAGACATGAACGACGTCGAACGCGCCGCGCTGGTGATGCTGGGCGACGCCGTGCTGTCGGGCTGGGTGCAGCAGCGGCTGGACGCCCAGGTGAGCCATCTGCTGATCGACGAGTTCCAGGACACCAACCCGCTGCAGTGGCAGGCCCTGCTGTCGTGGCTCAGCGGCTATGGCGGCAGCGGTGGCGGTGGCCAGGCGCCCAGCGTGTTCATTGTGGGCGACCCCAAGCAGAGCATCTACCGCTTTCGCCGCGCCGAGCCGCAGGTGTTCAAGGCGGCGCAACAGTTTGTGCGCACCGGTCTAGGCGGCGAGCTGCTGAGCTGCGACCACACCCGGCGCAATGCGCCGCAGGTGATCGCCGCCGTCAATGCGGTGATGGGCCACGCCCGCGCGCACGATGGCTACGACGGCTTTCGCCCGCACACCACCGCCGCATTGCATAGCGGCGAGGTGACCCGTTTGCCGGTGATACCGCGTGAACCCCGCGGGGAAGCCGGCGACGACAGCGATGATGCCGCGCTGTGCTGGCGCGACAGCCTGAGCACGCCGCGTGAACTGCCCGAGGAGACCCTGCGCACGCTGGAAGCGCGCCAGGCCGCGCGCTGGGTGGCCTTGCAGGTGGCCAGCGGCTTGCCGCCGCAGGAGGTGATGGTGCTGTCGCGGCGGCGTGCCGGCCTGGGGCCGCTGAACGATGAACTGCGCGCCCTGGGCATTCCGGCCCAGGTGGGCGAGAAGACTGAGCTGATCGAATGCTGCGAGGTGCAGGACGTGGTGGCGCTGCTGGACGTGCTGGTGTCGCCGCAGCACGACCTGTCGCTGGCGCGCGCGCTGAAGTCGCCCATCTTCGGCGCCAGCGATCACGACCTGGTGCAGCTGGCCCTGCGCCAGCGCGCACTGGCCGCACGCCCCGGCGCCGGCCGGGCCGACAGCTACCCGCCGCCGTGCCCGCTGGGCTGGTACCAGGTGCTGCAGCAAGAAGCCGCTGGTGCCGAGGATGGCGCGCTGGATTGGCCCGCCAGCCTGCGCCAGGCCGGCGCCGCACTGGCGCGCTGGAGGCTGTGGCTGGACAGCCTGCCGCCCCATGACGCCCTGCAAGCCATCTACCAGGATGGCGATCTGCTGGCCCGCTTTGCCGTTGCCGCGCCGGCACCGCTGCGCGGCACCGTGCTGGCCAACCTGCGTGCGCTGCCCGGCGTGGCGTTGCAGCTGGGCGGCGGGCGCTTTGCTACGCCCTATGCGCTGGTGCGCGCGCTGAAGGCCGGCGGCGTGCAGGCCCCGGCCGCCGTGGACCCACTGGCGGTGCGCCTGCTGACCATCCACGGCGCAAAGGGGCTGGAGGCCGACGCCGTGCTGCTGCTCGACACCGACACGGTGGAGCGCAACGCCCAGACCATGGGCGTGCTGGTGGACTGGCCGGGCGAGGCCGCTTGGCCGGAAAAATTCGTCTTCCTGGCCAGCGAGGCCCATCCGCCGGCCTGTGCCCGCGACACGCTGGCGCGCGAGCGCCAGGAGCGCCAGCGCGAGGAAATCAACGCCTTGTACGTCGCCACCACCCGCGCTCGCGCGCGGCTGGCCATCTCGGCCATTGCCCCGCACCGTGCCACCGAAGGCAGCTGGTGGCGCCGGCTGGCCGACCATGCCGCGCCGCTGGCTGATGATGCTTTGCAGGTGCCCGAGCCGCCGGTGCACGACAATGGCGCGCAGTCTTTCAGTCTGCTGGAGTTGCCGTCATTCGAGTTGGCGCGCCCGGCGGCGGGTGCAGCGGCGGGTGCCATGGCGCCTATGGCCGGCACCGTCTCTGTGGCCATGGCAACAGATGCCGCGCGCGTGGGCTCGGCCGCGCACCGGCTGCTGCAGTGGGGCAGCGTGCAGGCCCACCATGTGCAGCAGGTGGTGCGCGAATGGGGCCTGGCGCCTGAGCAAGCCGAGCAGGCGGCCACCATGGCAAGCAGCATCTTGCAGGGTGCCGGTGCCTGGGCCTGGGACGAGGCCCAGCTGGCCTGGCAGGCCAATGAGGTGGAACTGGTGTTCCAGGGCAAGAGCCTGCGGCTGGACCGGCTGGTGCGCCTGCGTGACAGCGGGGAATGGTGGGTGCTGGACTACAAGTCGGCCAGCAACCCGCAGCAACAGGAATCGGCATTGGCCCAGCTGCGCGAATACCGGCAGGCTGTGCAGGCCATACACGCGGCGGCCTCAGTGCGCGCTGCTTTCCTCACTGCCCAGGGTGACCTGGTGTTGGTGGATTGAATTCGGATGGTGATGAGCGAAACGACAACTGTTGATGCCGCCGTGATGGGTGGCGGCCCGGCCGGGCTGATGGCGGCCGAGATGCTGGCCCAGGGCGGCGCCCGCGTGGCGGTGTTCGACGCCATGCCGTCGGTGGGGCGCAAGTTCCTGCTGGCCGGCAAGGGTGGCCTGAACCTGACGCACAGCGAGCCTGCGACCCTGTTCGCCAGCCGCTACGGCGCGCGCCAGGCGCAAGTGCAACCGCTGCTGCAGGCCTTTGGCGCCGCAGAGCTGCGCGCCTGGGCTGAGGCCCTGGGCGTGGCCACCTTCGTTGGCAGCTCTGGCCGGGTGTTTCCCAAGGACATGAAGGCCGCGCCGCTGTTGCGCGCCTGGTTGCACCGGCTGCGCGTGGCGGGTGTGCAGTTCCACATGCGGCACCGCTGGACGGGTTGGGCCGAGCCGCCGGTGGGCGCTGGCGCCCACAGCCTGTGTTTTGAAACGCCTGATGGCGCACGCACCGTGCAGGCCCGTGCGGTGGTGCTGGCGCTGGGGGGCGGCAGCTGGCCGCGCCTGGGCTCCACCGGCGCCTGGGCTGCACTGCTGCAGGCACAGGGTGTGGATGTGGCGCCGTTGCTGCCGGCCAATTGCGGCTTTGATGTGACCGTGCCCACGCCCGATGGCTGGCGTGCAGGTTGGAGCCAGCATTTCGCCAGCCGCTTCGCCGGCCAGCCCTTCAAGTCAGTGGCGCTCAGCGTGCCCGGTGCGTCACCGCCTGACGGCCCGCGCTTCACCCGCAAGGGTGAATTCGTGGCCACCGCAACCGGCGTGGAGGGCAGCCTGGTGTATGCCGCCGCGCACCTGCTGCGCGACGACATCGCGGCGCAGGGCAAGGCGGTGTTCCACCTGGATCTGTTGCCCGACATGCCCGCGCCCAAGGTGCTGGCCGAGGTGGCCCACCCGCGCGGCTCGCGCTCGCTCAGCAGCCACCTGAAAAGCCGGTTGGGGCTGGAGGGCATCAAGATGGGCCTGCTGCACGAGCTGTTGACCAAGGAGGCCATGGGCCACCCGGCCGAGCTGGCCCAGGCCATCAAGACCTTGCCGGTGCACTTGGCGGCGCCGCGTCCGATGGCAGAGGCCATCAGCACCGCCGGTGGCGTGCGCTTTGAAGCCATGACACCGGGCCTGATGCTGAACGCATTACCCGGCATGTTCTGCGCTGGCGAGATGCTGGATTGGGAGGCCCCCACCGGCGGCTACCTGCTGACCGCCTGCTTTGCCAGTGGGCGGCAGGCCGGGCTGTCGGCGCTGCAATGGCTGGGGCAGTGAGGCCGCCTTGCCTGCGCCGACCATGCCTTGTTGGCATGTGCCCATAGCGTTGACCGTTGCCGACTCCCACCTTTGGGGGATACGTCTCCGTATACGCAGGATTTTTGACAAACCTGATTACACTTTTTTTGGGAAAATTTACGCCATTTGTGCGCAGCATCACCTGAATGCGGAGTGAAAACGGGTAACCTTCGCGCATGCTGTCATTCAATCAAATTGTGTGGTGGGCACTGCACCTGCTACTGCTTCCGTACCATGGAATTTCGCGCGCCGTCAGCGCTTTCTGGTCAGCCTTGGGAGGCGCCTACGGCTGCTTCCTGGCAGCCTGTGGCCTGGCCTGGTGTGCAGGCATAGGCTATGGCGTCTTCCTCACCGTGGTGACATGAATTTGCCATGGGGCTTGTTAACATGGCCCCATGCTGCACCCTCAAACACAAGCCTTGCTGGCGCTGATCGCCAGCAAGGGCTTTCCCCCCACCCACACACTCACGCCTGTTGAGGCCCGCCGCGTCTACCGCGAGCGCCGCTCCTTCACCCAACCCGAACCGCAGCCGGTGGCCTCTGTCACCGAGCTGAGCGCGCCCGGACCGCAGGACAACATCGCGCTACGCCTGTACAAGCCGCTGGGCGCCACGGGCGCGCCGCTGCCGGTGCTGGTGTACTACCACGGCGGCGGCTGGACGATTGGCGACCTGGACACGCACGACACACTGTGCCGCGACCTGTGCCACCACGCCGGTTGCGCGGTGGTGGCAGTGGACTACCGGCTGGCACCCGAACATGCCTACCCGGCCGCGCTGGACGACAGCCTGGCCGCCACCTACTGGGTGCGCGACAACGCCGCCCAGCTGGGGCTGGATGCCCAGCGCATCGCCGTGGGCGGTGACAGCGCTGGTGGCAACCTGGCAGCGGTGGTCAGCATGTGCGCGCGCGATGCCGGTGACTTGGCCATCGCCTTCCAGTTGCTGATCTACCCGGCCACCGACCAGCGCGCCGGCTATCCGTCGTACAAGGCCAATGGCCAGGGCTACCTGCTGACGCAGGAGACCATGGACTACTTCCACGACAACTACTTGCCCGACCCGGCGCAGAACCTGGAATGGCGCGCCTCCCCCATCCTGTGCGAGAACCTGAAGAACCTGCCGCCGGCGCTGGTGCTGACCGCCGGCTACGACCCGCTGTGCGACGAGGGCCTGGCCTATGCGCAGAAATTGAGCGAAGCCGGCAACGCGGTGACGCAGATCTGCTTTGAGCGCCAGATCCACGGCTTCATCACCATGGGCCGGGTGGTGGACGAGGCCAATTCGGCGGTGCGCTTGTGCGCTGCCGAGTTGCGCCAAGCCTTTCGCTGAAGGCTGAAAACAGACAGGCCGTGCGATGCGGGGCCCGGAAAACAAACAAGCCCCGCAACGCGGGGCTTGTTTGTTTGAATAAGTTGACGAGCCTCGACCCCGGCACTGACTCCACAGTTAGGGCTGCTTGGTTCCCCACCTGACCCGGTTGGCCGCTTCACCATGCGGGAAGGCCCGTCAGTCATCATTGTAAGGGCTGATGGCACCGCCTCCCGGCGAGGCTTCAATTGCTTTGATATTTCCGGCCTATTGGCTCTCTAGGCCTCATTGAGTTAATTAAATTGTACTTAATGTAAAAAATAATTTACATTAAGTCTCCTGTAATTGACTTTCAGGAGTGCCTACATGCTGTACCGCGAAAAAAGTGCCTGGATCTGCCTGGCCATCACGCTGCTCATCTTCATTCCCTATTTCGGCCACGTGCTGCAGTTGTTTGTCGATGGGCAGTTGACGACGCCGGTGGTGCTGAATTACTTTCTCGGCGCCTTGTTTGCCCAAGCCATGTTGACCATAGGCGCGCACGTGCTGATCTCGGTGCGCAGCAAACGGGAACAATGCGACGAGCGTGACAAGGCCATAGAAGCCCGCTCGCTGCGGGCGTCGTACTGGGTGTTGACGGTGGCCCTGTGGACGCTGATCACCTGCCTGCCGGCGCGCACAACCGGCTACACGCTGACACCACTGTTCATCAGCCAGTTGCTGCTGCTGGCCTGGGTGTTGGGGGAGTTGGGCAAGTACATTGCGCAAGTGGTGTCCTACCGCCGGGGTTACTGAGCCATGGACGCCGCGCGCGCCTCGGGCGAAATCAGCAACCACATACGCCGCCTGCGTTTCGATGCTGGCGAGATGACCCAGCAGCAACTGGCCGACCGCGTGGGCGTCACGCGCCAGACCATCATCGCGGTGGAGGCTGCGAAGTACTCGCCTTCACTGGAGCTGGCGTTTCGCATCGCCATGGCGTTTGGCAAGCCGCTGGAAGAAGTCTTCCAATACCAGACCAAGGCTTGATCGCTTTGGTGTGTGGTGGCTGATGCTGCCGGGGGTTGCAGGTCTTTTGCTGCCGACGCCGCTGGGGCGCGTGACTTCGCGAATGTCCTCCGGCCCTGCGGGCCTCCCCCTTGATTTCGCTACGTCACGCGCCCCAGCGACATCGGGGCCGCTGGCAGGCGTGGCGCCGCAATACCACCGCAGGCGCGCCAGTCACGTCTCCAGGATCAGGTCGATGCGGCATTCGGCGCAGCGGCATCAAGGAGGAGGGCCGAAGGCCCGGGGGACAGCCGCGGAGCCGAGTGCCGCGTCGGCATGATCATCGCCAACCGGTTGGCACGGCTGGCTTGATCCCCGCCAGCGCCTCACGACTTGGCTTTCTTAGGACCGTACTTGGCAGCCAAACGCACCACCGTGTTCAGATTGCGAAAGGTCACGTTGCCCTTCAATGCCTTTTCGAACTTGGCGTTGGACAGCTTGGAATCTGCCTGGCTGATGCGCGTCAGCCAATGCAGCTCGCGGCCTTGGTGGTGGAAGGCGTCTTCGGGTGACTGCAGCGCGTTGACGGCACCGATGGCTTCCTTGCCCAAGGGCTGCGCCAGAAAGCCCACGCTGATGGTGTGCGCCTTGGCGGCTTCTTCGGGGCTGAAGGCTGCGTAGCCGGCCAGCGCCACCACCTCCGGCACGGTGCGCACGAAGGTCTTCACCTCGTAGCCCAGCGCCTTCTCCAGGTGCTTTTCCAGCTTGGCTTCCAGCGCGGCCAGGTTGCGCGCGCTGGTGTTGAAGATCACGTTGCCGCTGGCGATGAAGGTTTCCACCTGCTGACAGCCGGCTTCCTCGAACAGCGCGCGCAGCCGCTCCATCGTGACCACATGGCCACCCACGTTGATGGCGCGCAGGAAGGCGACGACTTGCGGCATGCGTCTGGACGGCGCTGGCTGTGTGCAGGCCTTGCGAATCAGGCTTTGGTCTTGGCCGCCGGCTTGAACACACCCGCGCAGGCGGCGCGCGATTCGTCTTGCGCCGGCAGCTTGGCGCACACGCCGTCCAGCTGCGCGCTGAGCTTCTTCACCACCGCGCTGTGCTCACCCTTGGCGTTCCAGGCCAGCAGCTTGGCGCCCATCTTTTCCAGGCTGCGGCGGTTGCGCTCGTAAAAAGTTTCGGGCGAGGGTTCCAGTTCGCTGATCACCTGGGCCGCGGCCTTTTCGATGCGGGCGCTGTCCTGCGGTGCCAGGTCCACCACTTTGGTCACGTAGCCGGTGCCCCACTGCATGCGCGTGGCCGGGCCTTCCGAACCGGCATAGGCCTTCTCGGCCCAGTCCAGCGAGCCGGCCTTGTCACCACGCTTCTTGGCGTTGGAAGCCAGCACCAGCATGTGGTAGTAGGGTGACAGCGCCTTGGGCAACTCGGCCTTCAGCATGGCGTCAGATTCGTCCAGCAGGCCCACGTCTGCCAGCAGGTCGGCGGCATTGGGCACCACGGCCTGGCGCTCGTATTTGTCGGTGGTGGACTTGGCGGCTGCCTCGGCGGCCTCACGGGCCTGCGCCACCAGCGCGGCGGGCAGCGGCTCCTTGCTGTCCTTGGGGCGCAGCGCTTCGGCCAGGCCCACCTTGCCCTGGATGGCGCCCAGGCGGTCGGCCTTGGACAGCGTGGCGTCGACCGCCAGCTTGTCCAGCGCCGCGTTCCAGGCCTCCACCAGCTTGGCGCGCTCGGGGCTGCCGGCCGCGGTGATGGCGGGCACCACGTCACCGCCGTAGTAGACCAGCATGTCGAAGTTGTCGCGCGCCAGCTTGGCGTCGCCCAATACCTGCAGCGCGCGTGTCTGGGCGGCGGCCATGTCCAGGCCGGGCAGCTTGTCCTTGGCGGCGGCGGTGATGGCCTTCAGCGCCAGGCGTGTAGCGGCCTCCGTATTGTTCGCAGGGCAGGCCTGGGCCAGCTTTTGCAGTGCGCCTGCCACGTCCTTCTTGGGCAACAGCTTGGCTTCATCCAATTCCCACGAGTAGTAGGCCAGCATGCGCCAGGCCTCGGGCGTCAGCGCAGCCTTGGCCTTGGCGGCGTCCGGGCCGTCGGCCAGCACGGCGGCCAGCGATTCCTTCACCGAATAGCTGCTGGCCAGGCCCATGGCCAGCACCTGCATGTACTGGCCGGCGTCCACTTCGCCGGGCAGGCGGGTCAGCTCGGTGCCATCGGGCTTGAACAAGATCATCGTCGGGTAGCCGCGCACCCTGAACTGCGCGCCCAGCTTTTGCGCACCCTTGGTGTCGCCATCCAGGTACACCGGCACGAAGGCCTTGCTGCGCTCGATGAAATCGGGCCGGTTGAAGACAGTCGCCTTGATCTGGTTGCAAGGCGGGCACCACACCGCGCCCCAGTACAGGAACACCGGCTTGTTGTCGGCCTTGGCCTTGGCGAAGATGGCCTCCACATCGGCACCCTCGGGCTTGACCCAGGCGATGCTGGCGGCGTGGGCGTCTTTGGGCGCGGCAGAGGCTGCGGCAGCCACCGGGGCCGCAGGCGTTTCCGGTGCCTTGGAGCAGGCCATCAGCAACAGGGAGGCGGACAGGGCGGTAAGAGCAAGGCGCATGCGGGGATACTCCGGCAAAAACGGATCAATAAGCGCGATTGTAGGAGCGCTGCTTATGCCAGTGGGCCATAAGCTCATGCGGCTTCAGGGCTTGGCCTTGCGCACGTACTTGCCGTCGAAGGCCACCACCCAGGTCTTGCCGCCGTCCTGTGACGACTCCCACAGCTGGCGCACCGAGGCGTCCGCGTTCACGCTCCAGGTGATGCGCTGGGTCACCATGGCCCCGGGCTTGCCCGGCACCGGCGCACTGCCTTGCAGCACCATGGCGCCGTTGGCGAAGCTGCCGGCCAGCTCCAGCCGGCTGCCGCTGCTGTCCACCCAGCTCTGGTGCCACTGGCCGTCCTTGGCATCAAAGATGTTCAGGCTTTTGCCGTCCAGCCCGCCCTGGCCCAGCCAGTTTTCCAGCAGTGCGCAGCCTTTGGAGATGCTGTCGATGCGGCTTTGGCCCACCTGCTTGCCGGCCGGGTTGAACACCTCCCACTCGCCCAGCCAGAAGTCAAACTGGTGGTGTTGCGCGCTGGTGCAGGCCGGTGGCGGTGCCGGCGTCTGGGCCAGGCTGGCGCCGGCGGTCCAACTCAGCGTGACGAGGGCCAGGGCGCGAAGCAGTCGGGGCATGGAGAACCTCCTGTTGTGGTGCGGTGTCAGCGCACATCCTGCAGCTTGAAGTGCGGGTTTTCAATGATGCCGAACACATTGCCAAAGGGATCCGTCACAGAGGCCACGCGTATGCCTTCGCCCACGTCCATCACCGGTTCATGCGCCTTGGCGCCCAGGCTCAGCAGCCGTGCCAGTTCGGCGTCGGCGTTTTCAACGCCCCAGAAGGCGGTGCAGCCTGTCGCACCCGGCTGGCCGTCAGGCACCAAGCCCAGCTCGAAGCCGCCGACAGCAAAGCCGACGTAGAACGGCTGGTCGAAATAGGGCGCTTGGCCCAATACCTGGGCGTACCAGGCCTTGCCGGCCGCCAGATCGGGCGTGGGATAGCTGATGGTGCGCAGACCTTGGATCATGAAAGGGGTTCTCCGTTGAAAAGGGGGGGTAAGGCGCGGCAACGGCGCCGGAAGAGGCCGTGGCCACACCGTAGAATGAATGCATGTCCTACCTCGTGCTCGCCCGCAAGTACCGCTCCCGCACCTTCACCGAAATGGTGGGGCAGGAGCACGTGGTGCGCGCGCTCACCAATGCGCTGGACAGCCAGCGTCTGCACCACGCCTACCTGTTCACCGGCACACGCGGTGTGGGCAAAACCACAGTATCGCGCATCCTGGCCAAGTCGCTGAACTGCCAGGGGCCGGACGGCCAGGGCGGCATCACCTCCACACCCTGCGGCGTCTGCCAGGCCTGCGTGGACATCGACGCTGGCCGCTTTGTCGACTACACCGAACTGGACGCCGCCTCCAACCGGGGCGTGGACGAGGTGCAGTCGCTGCTGGAGCAGGCGGTGTACAAGCCGGTGCAGGGGCGCTTCAAGGTCTTCATGATCGACGAAGTGCACATGCTGACCAACACCGCCTTCAACGCCATGCTGAAGACGCTGGAGGAGCCGCCCGAATACCTGAAGTTCGTGCTGGCCACCACCGACCCGCAAAAGGTGCCGGTCACCGTGCTGTCGCGCTGCCTGCAGTTCAACCTGCGGCCGATGGCGCCCGAGACCGTGCGCGCGCACCTGGAGCATGTGCTGGCCGCTGAAAACGTGCCGGCCGATGCGCAGGCACTGCGCCTGCTGGCGCGCGCCGCCAGGGGTTCCATGCGCGACGCGCTGTCGCTGACCGACCAGGCCATTGCCTTCGGCTCCGGCAAGCTGGACGAGGCCACGGTGCGCCAGATGCTGGGCAGTGTCGACCGCTCGCATGTGTTCCGACTGATCGCCGCGCTGGCCGGGGGCGATGGCAAGACGGTGGTGGACACTTCCGAGAACCTGCGCAACCTGGGCTTGTCTGCCGCCTCCACGCTGGAAGAAATGAGCGTGGTGCTGCAGCGCATGGCGGTGCTGCAGGCGGTGCCTGCGGCGCAGAACGCCGCGGACGAATCCGACCCCGAGGCCGCCGAGCTGGCTCGCCTGGCGCAGGCCATGCCGGCCGACGAGACGCAGTTGCTGTACAGCCTGTGCCTGCACGGCCGTGCCGAGCTGGGCCTGGCACCCGATGAGTACGCGGCGCTGACCATGGTGTTGCTGCGGCTGCTGGCCTTCAAGCCCGGTGCCATGGCCAGCGGCCCGGCGGAAAAAAAAACTCTGAATGACGCGCGGCCCGCTGCGGCGCAGCCGCAGCCGGGGGCGCCGTCGTTGCAGTCGCAGCCAGGTGCGCCCTCGGTGCAGCAGCGGCCAGCCGCATCCGTGGTGCAGCCACGGCCCGCCACGCCGGCACCGGTGACCGCGGCCATGCCGCCGCGTGCGCCGGCATCGGCGCCTGCCACCGTTGCAACCAGGTCTGCCCCTACGCCACCTTGGGAAGATGAGCCTGAGCCGAATGGCCCTGCTGCAGCGCCCCCCGGCCAGGTGCTGGCCGTGCACGACGCGCGCGAGGCCGCGCCGCTGCGGCCGACCACCGCGCCACCGGTCGCGCAGGACCAGGTGCTGGCCATGCCAGTGCGCACGCAGGTGGAGCCCAGCGCCCGCGCCGAGCCGCGCCTGGAGCCCGGCACCAGTGCCGCCAGCACCCTGGTGCTGACCGAAGAGGGTGATTTCTGGCACGCGCAGGTGACGCAGCTGATCGCGCAGGAGGCCATCGCCGCGCTGGTGCGCGAACTGGCCTTGCAGTCGCAACTGGTGGCGCGCGACACCGACCAATGGCTGCTGCGGGTGGAGCGCGAGTCGCTGAACCAGCCGGTCAGCCGCGAACGCCTGGCCGGTGCGTTGCGCACCCTGGGCTTTGACGTCAAGCTGGCGGTGGAGGTGGGCCGCGTGGTAGACAGCCCGGCGCGCCGCAACAGCAAGGCCGCGGCCGAGAAACAGTTGCTGGCGGAGAAGATCGTTTTTGAAGACCCCTTCGTGCAGAGCATGATGCGCGACTATGGCGCCAAGATCGTGCCCGGCAGCATCAAGCCCGCCTGAACAGAGTTCACCTGCCGCTTGCGCGACAATCGACAACACATTGAGTTAAAGGAACCCACACCATGTTCAACAAGGGACAACTGGCCGGCCTGATGAAGCAGGCCCAGGCCATGCAGGACAACCTGAAGAAGGCCCAGGACGAGTTGGCCAACGTCGAAGTCACCGGGGAATCGGGCGCGGGCCTGGTCAAGGTGCTGATGACCTGCAAGCACGACGTGCGCCGCGTCACCATAGACCCCAGCCTGCTGGCCGACGACAAGGACATGCTGGAAGACCTGGTGGCCGCCGCCTTCAACGCCGCCGTGCGCAAGGCCGAGGAAACCTCGCAGGAAAAGATGGGCAAGCTGACCGCCGGCATGCCGGGCCTGCCCGGGGGCATGAAGTTCCCGTTCTGACGACATCATCCCACCGGGCTGGCACAAGCCGCCATGTCTGACGCCAACTCTGTTGACGCGCTGATCCAGGCGCTGCGCCGCCTGCCCGGCGTGGGGGTGAAGTCGGCTTCGCGCATGGCCTTCCACATGCTGCAGCACGACCGCGAGGGCGCGCAGCTGCTGTCGCGCGCGCTGTCGCAGGCGGCAGGCCAGGTGCGCCACTGCGTGCTGTGCCACACCTTCACCGAGGCCGAGGTGTGCAGCACCTGCCTGGACCCCAAGCGCGACCATAGCAAGCTGTGCGTGGTGGAAACGCCGGCCGACCAGTCGGCAGTGGAACGCACGCTGGCCTACAAGGGCCTGTATTTCGTGCTGATGGGCAAGCTCAGCCCGCTGGACGGCATTGGGCCGCACGACATTGGGCTGAAAAAGCTGTTCGAGCGGGCGCTGAACGGTGAGGTGCGCGAGGTCATCCTGGCCACCAATTTCACCGCCGAAGGCGAGGCCACCGCGCACGTGATCAACGAGGGCCTGAAGGCACGCGGCGTGCAGCTGACCCGGCTGGCACGCGGCGTGCCTATGGGCAGCGAGCTCGAATACGTGGACCTGGGCACCATCGCCCACGCGCTGGCCGATCGGCGCTGAGCTTCCCACGCTCTTGCATGCGGACGTTTGCTGGCCAACCGGGTTGGCGAGGACCAGGCCGACACGGCACTCGGCTCCGCGGCTGTCCCCCGGGCCTTCGGCCCTCCTCCTTGATGCCGCTGCGCCGAATGCCGCATCGACCTGATCCTGCGAGCGTGGTTAGCGAGCCGGTGTCTCCGTGTTCAAGCGTTGCGCTTGCCAATTGACCCGATGTCGCTGGGGCGCGTGGCGGAGCGAAATCAAGGAGGAGGGCCGCAGGCCCGGGGGACATTCGCGGAGTCACGTGCACCAGCGGCGTCGGCAGCCCACCAAAGGGTGGCCTTCATGCAGCGCGAGGGACCAAAGAAAAAGCGTGGCACCAGTTACCCGATGCCACGCTTTCTGAGGGGGTTGTTAACTACGTGCTTACTTGAATAGCAAGTGCGGCAGCCACAGCGACATGGCCGGCCAGAAGGTGACCACCAGCAGGAAGATCACCATGGTCAGCAACCACGGGGCCACCGCCACCGTCAGTTCGGTGATGCCCATCTTGGTGATGCCCGAGGCCACGTACAGGTTCAGCCCCACCGGCGGATGGCACAGGCCCACTTCCATGTTCACCGCCATCAGGATGCCGAAGTGCACCGGGTCCACGCCCATCTTCACCGCCACCGGGAACAGGATGGGCGCCATGATCAGCACGATCGCCGCCGGGTCCATGAAATTGCCGGCCGCCAGCAGGATGACGTTGACGATCAGCAGGAAGGCCACCAATCCGAAGCCCTGGCTGGTCATCCACGCCGCCATGGCTTGCGGAATCTGCTCCGACGTCATCAGGAAGCTGAACAGCACCGCGTTGGTGATGATGTACAGTAGCATGGAGCTCATGGCCGCCGCGCCCAGCAGCGACTTGGGCACGTCCTTCAGCTTCAGGTCTTTGTAGACGAACACCGAGATGAAGAAGGCATACACCGCCGCCATCGCCGCCGCCTCGGTGGGCGTGAACTTGCCGCTGTAGATGCCGCCAATCACCACCACGATCAGCAGGATGCCCCACATGCTTTCGCGAAAGGCGCGCCAGCGCTCGTACCAGGTGGCCTTGGGCATGCGCGGGTAGTCGTGCTTCTTGGCCCGGTACCAGGTGGTCAGGCCCAGCAGGAAGGACAGCGTCAGCCCCGGCACGATGCCGGCCAGGAACAACTGGCCCACCGAGGCCGAGCTCACCGCTTCGCCGTTCGGCCCGGTGGCGTTCATGCCGGCGGTGGCAATGGCGTAGATCACCAGGTTGATCGACGGCGGGAACAGGATGCCCAAAGCGCCCGAGGTGGCGATCACCCCGGCGCCAAAGCGCTTGGGGTAGCCCTGCTTGACCATCGCCGGCAGCATGATCGAGCCCACCGCCACCACCGTGGCCACGGAAGAGCCCGAGATCGCCGCGAACAGCGCGCAGGCCATCACGCCGGCCAGGCCCATGCCGCCATACCAGTGGCCGATCATGGAGGTGCAGAAATTGATCATGCGCCTGGCCACGCCGCCATGGGTCAGGAAGTTGCCCGCCAGGATGAAGAACGGGATCGCCATGATCTCGAACTTCTCGATGCCGGTGAACAGTTTCAGCGCCACGCTCTCGATCGGCACGTCGGTCATCGTGAACAGGAAGGTCAGCACCGTCAGGCCCAGCGAGATCGAGATCGGCATGCCGGTGATCATCAGCGCCATCAGCAGCAGGAAAATGATGAGGGTGTTCATGCGCGTGCTCCCTTGTCGGTGGCGGCCAGTTCCGCTGCGGCTGCGTCTTCGTCCACGCCTTCCACATGGCCGTGGCCGTGGTGCGGCACCTCGCCGGTGCGCACGAAGCCCCAGAACACCTGCAGGAAGCGGAAGCTCATCAGGTACGAGCCCAGCGGCACGCAGGAGTAGGCGATCCAGGTCGGGATCTCCAGGTCCGGCGAGGTCGGGCCTTCGGGGATGTCACCCACGTTCATGCCCCACATGTGCAGCCAGGCGTGGTGGAAGCCGTTCTCCCACACGAAGGTGGCGCCCAGCGTGCCCACGATGCCGGTGAACAGCGCACCGCACAGCAGGCCGAAGCCGATCAGGTACTTGGCCTTGTCGTGCGACAAGGTGCGCACCAGCACGTCCACGCCCACGTGGGTGCCGTTGCGCACCCCATAGGCGGCGCCGAACTTGGCCATCCACACGAACATGTAGATGCACAGCTCCTGCGCCCAGCTGACGTCGAGCCGGATGGTGTAGTCCTGGATGTAGGGCACGCCGGACAGGAAGCGGTGCAGCACGGCGGCAAAGATCACCAGCGTGGCGCCGCCAATGAGGAAGGTGATCAACCATTCCTCCAGGTGGTCGAGTATGCGGTTCAGCATGCTGGGCTGCCAGTTCAGGGGGCGACGAAGCCGGCGGCCTTGTACACGGCGTCAATCGTGGGCTTGCCCACGCGGGCTTCCATCTCCTTGTGCACCGGCATCAGGGCCTTTTTCCATTCGGCAGTTTCGGCGGCGGTGGGCGTGTACACGGTGGTCTTGCCGCTGGCCTTGATCTTGTCCATCGACTGCGCGTTGTCCTTGTTGGCCATGTCGTTGGCGTAGATGGTGGCGTCCTTCATCGCGCCTTCCAGGGTGGTGCGGATGTCGGCCGGCAGGGCGTCCCAGAACTTCTTGTTGACGATCACCGCGTAGGCCAGGTGGCCGTGGTTGGACAGCGTGATGTGCTTTTGCACTTCATAAATCTTCTGCGTGAAGAAGTTCGACGCCACGCCCTCGGTGCCGTCCACCACGCCGGACTGCAGGCCCTGGTACAGCTCGCTGAAGGCCATCACCTGCGGGATGGCGCCCAGTGCGCGCATCTGCGCGTCCAGCACTTTGGAGCTCTGGATGCGCATCTTCAGGCCCTTGAAGTCGGCCACGTTGTGCAAGGGCTTGTTGGCGCTCATGATGTGAAAGCCGTTGTCCCAGTAGGCCAGGCCTCTGATGCCCTTGGGCTCCAGTTTCTTGAACAGGTCAGCGCCCACGGCGCCGTCGGTGACGGCGCGAAAGGATGCCTGGTCCTTGAAGATGTAGGGCAGGTCGAACACCTCGAACTCCTTCACCCCCAGCGGGCCGAACTTGGCCAGCGAGGGCGCCAGCATCTGCACCGAGCCCAGCTGCAGGGCTTCCATTTCTTCCTTGTCCTTGTACAGCTGGCTGTTCGGGTACACCTCCACCTTCACCCGGCCCTTGGTGCGCTCTTCGGCCAGTTCCTTGAAGCGCTGCGCGCCGTGGCCCTTGGGCGTGTCGGGCGCCACCACGTGGCTGAACTTGATGACGATGGGGGCCTGGGCCAGTGCGGAGCCGGCGGACAGGGTCAGGGCGGCGGCGGCGCAGGCGGCCAGCGCCAGGCGGCGGGTCAGGGGTGCGGTCATTGAGAGGTCTCCTCGGGGGCAGTCGGGATGGCTGCCTTTGCCGGGGGGATTGTGCGCAGGGGGTGGCCGACGCGGAAATTGTGGACTTCCACATTTTTTGCCGCCGGCCCCTGCGGGCCCTGCCTTGCAAGTCTAGACTTGCGGCTATGGCAGATCCAATTGTTGCGCCGCAGCATCCGGCCGTGGCCGTGCCGCCGCGCCCGGTGTCGCGGCGCGGCCTGTGGGCAGTTCCACTGCTGCTGTCGCTGGCCTTTGTGGCCGCCGTGCTGGCCTGGTTGCGGGCGGTGCATTCGTCGGATGCCGAGGAGCAGCGGCTGGAGATGATCACCGACGCCTTGTCGCTGGAGTCGCAGATGAGTGCGCGCGTCGAGCGCGAGACGCTGCTGCTCAAAGAATTGGCCGGCGTGATGCAGCGCCACGCCACCACGCCGCAGGATTTTGCCAACCTGCCCGAGGTGCAACTGGGGCTGCGGCGTTTCTGGATCAGCATCACCTGGCTGGACGCCAACCACCGCCTGGTGGCGCAACTGCCGCCGACAGCGGCCGGCAGCGCCGGCCTGGGCGTGCCTGCCGTGTCCAACGTGGGCACCTCGTCGCACCTGGCCGCGCCGCTGGCGTCGGGCGGCTCGCTGGTGGCGCGCTATTCACCGGCCGACATGCTGCGCCAGAACGTGCCCTGGTGGCTGGCGCGCAAGTACGACGTGCGCTTTGTCGACAGCTTTGGCAATGTGATGGCCTCCACCACCGAGGGCCGCGACCCGGGGGATTTGCAAACCTACCGCATCAGCATGTCGCCAATCTGGATCGACACCTACCTGGAGCTGATCGCGCGCGACCGCCTGCTGCCCTGGTACCAAAGCCTGTCGGTGCTGCTGGTGGCCGGCTTCGTGCTGCTGATTGGCTTGACCACGCTGATGCTGCGCAAGCAGATGCTGGGCGTGTCGCGCGCCGAAGCGGCCTGGCGCACCGAGGCAGCCTGGCGTCGCGCCATGGAGGATTCGCTGGTGGTGGGCCTGCGCGCCCGTGACCTGGACGGCCGGCTGGTGTATGTGAACCGCGCGCTGGCCGACATGGTGGGCTACGAGCCGCAGGAGCTGGTGGGCCTGCTGCCGCCCATGCCCTATTGGCCGGCCGACTCGCTGGAGGAGATCATGGTGCGCCACCGGCGAAACCTGGCCGGCCAGGCGCCGCGCGAGGGTTACGAGGCGGTGTGGCGCCACCGCAGCGGCCGGTTGCTGGACGTGATGGTGTTCGAGGCCCCGCTGGTTGATGCCGGCGGGCGCCACGTGGGCTGGATGGGCTCGGTGCTGGACGTCACCGAACGCAAGCGGCTGGAAGAGCGTGAGCGCCGCCGCACCGATACCACGGCCCACCATGCGCGCCTGACCATGCTGGGCGAGGTGGCCTCGACACTGGCGCACGAGCTGAACCAGCCGCTGACCGCCATTTCCAGCTACAACGCCGGCGTGCTCAATTCGCTGCAGCGCCACGCCAGTGCCGACCCGGCGGTGCTCAGCGCGCTGCAGCGCATGGGCGAGCAGGCGGCCAATGCCGGGCGCATCGTGCACCGCATACGCGAATTCCTGACCCGGCGCGAGCCCCGGCTGGAGCCCTGTGCGCCCAATGCGGTGGTGCAGGACGGTGTGGCCCTGCTGGCGCGCGAGCTCAAGCGCCACGAGGTGCAATTGGCGCTGCAGCTGGACCCGCAGTTGCCCACGCTGGTGGTGGACACCGTGCTGCTGGAGCAGGTGGTCATCAACCTGGTGCGCAATGCCTGCGACGCTTTGAGTGAGCAGCCGCTGGCGCCGGGGCAGTCGCGCCGCATCGAGGTGCAGACCTCGCGCAGCGCTGACCCACGCTTTGTGCGCATCGACGTGCGCGACAACGGCCCCGGCCTGAAGGGCCAGAGCGCCGACAGCCTGTGCGCGCCGTTCTATTCCACCAAGACTGAGGGCATGGGCATGGGGTTGGCGATTTGCCGCTCCATCGTCGAGGCGCACCAGGGCGTGCTGGATGCCAGCGACAACCCTGGCGGCGGCGCCTGCTTCTCGTTCACGCTGCCGGTGGATCTGCAGCAGACCGTGCCGCCGGTGGTGGAGGCCGCATGAGCACGGTTCAACCGGCAAACCCCGGCGGCCCGGTCTACCTGCTGGACGACGAAGGCGTGGTGCGCGACGCCTTGGGCTTCCTGCTGTCCTCGCGCGGCCTGGACGTGCGGACGCACGGCAGCGGCGTGCAGTTGCTGGCCACGGTGGATGCCGCGCCCAAGCCGCTGGCGGGTGTGTTCCTGCTGGATGTGCGCATGGAGGGCATGTCCGGCCCGCAGGTGTTTGATGAGCTGCTGCGCCGCGGGCTGCGCAACCCGGTGTTGTTCCTGAGCGGCCACGGCGACATCCCGATGGTGGTGGAGGCGCTGAAGAAGGGCGCTTTCGACTTTTTGGAGAAGCCCTACAGCGACAACACGCTGGTGGACCGGGTAGAGCAGGCGCTGGCCGTGGCCGCCGCCATGAACCAGAGCCACGCCCGCGCGGATGAGTTGCAGGCCCGCCTGGCCAGCCTGACCGAGCGTGAGCAGGAGGTGATGCAGCGCGTGGCGGCCGGCAAGCTGAACAAGATCATTGCCGACGAACTGCATGTCTCCATGCGCACGGTGGAGGTGCACCGCGCCCGCGTCTACGCCAAGCTGGGTGTGCGCTCGGCCGCCGAAGTGGCCACGCTGGTGGCTGGGCAAGGCTGAACACGGCGGACAGCGCAATTTGTAAGGATTTGTTACCTCCCCCGCTTGGTACGTACAAACCCCGAAGGGATGGTCCCAATGCGGTCTTGCACCAACCTGGGTAATCTAGGTCCCACAAAAGATCAGGGGACTCCACATGGTTGCTCACAATTGGCAGAAAGCGGCCCCGGCCACCAGCCGGCGCCGCTTCACGCTGCTGGCGGCGGCATCGGCCGCCTCGCTGGCGCTGCCCAGTGTCTGGGCGCAGGCCACCAAGCCGGAAAAAAGCAAGATCGCCATCGCCGTCGGTGGCAAGGCCGCGTTCTACTACCTGCCGTTGACGATTTCCGAGCAGTTGGGCTACTTCACCGCCGAAGGGCTGGAAGTGGAGATCAGCGACTTTGCCGGCGGCGCGCGCGCCTTGCAGGCGGTGGTCGGCGGCTCGGCCGATGTGGTCAGTGGCGCCTACGAGCACACCATCAACCTGCAGAGCAAGAACCAGATGTTCCAGGCCTTCGTGCTGCAGGGCCGGGCGCCGCAGATCGCCATGGGCGTGTCGACCAAGGCCATGCCCGGCTACAAGACGGTGGCCGACCTGAAGGGCAAGAAGATCGGCGTGTCGGCGCCGGGTTCGTCCACCAACATGGTGGCCAACCTGGTGCTGTCGCGCGCCGGGCTGAAGGCCAGCGACGTCAGCTTCATCGGCGTGGGCACGGCGGCCGGCGCGCTGTCCGCGCTGCGCTCGGGCCAGATCGACGCCATGAGCAACACCGACCCGGTGATGACCATGCTGGAGCAAAAGGGCGAGGTGCGCATCATCTCGGACACCCGCACGCTGAAGGGCACGCAAGAGGTGTTCGGCGGCCCGATGCCGGCCGCCTGCCTGTACGCGCCGGTGGAGTTTGTGCAGAAGAACCCCAACACTGCACAGGCCCTGGCCAACGCCATCGTGCGAGGCCTCAAGTGGCTGCAGACAGCCGGCCCCAGCGACATCATCAAGACGGTGCCCGAGAACTACCTGCTGGGTGACCGTGGGCTGTACCTGGCCTCCTTCAACAAGGTACGCGAGGCCATCGCGCTGGACGGCATCGTGCCGGACGAAGGCGCCCGCACGGCGCTCAAAGCCTTGACCAGCTTCGACACCAGCATCAAGGCCGACAAGATCGACCTGGCCAAGACCTACACCAACGTGTTTGCCCGGCGCGCCAAGGACAAGTTCAAGGCCTAGTCGCCGTTCCCGCTCGGGTTGAACTTCACTCCCGTTCGGGCTGAGCCTGTCGAAGCCTTTCACGGGACTATGGTTTGCGAAGATCAGGCCGCCACGGCGCTCAGCTCCGCGGCTGTCCCCCGGCCCTGCGGGCCTCCTCCTTGATGCCGCTGCGCTGAACGCCATGGCGACCTGATCCTGCCAATCTGGCTGGCGTGCCTGCGCAACGCGCACCAGCGGCATCGGCAGCAAAGGACAGTAAGATCGCCAACCATGACCAACGCCCCTGCGCTTGAGCTGATCAACATCAACTGCACATTCCGTGCTGCGGATGGCAACGGCGCCGGCTACACGGCGGTGGCAGACACCACGTTGCGTGTGCAGGCCGGTGAGTTCGTGTCGGTGGTGGGGCCGACGGGTTGCGGCAAGTCCACGCTGCTGAATGTAGCGGCCGGCTTGCTGGCGCCTTCCAGCGGTCAAGTGCGGGTGTTTGGCCAGCCCTTGCTGGGATTGAACCGGCGTGCCGGCTACATGTTTCAGACAGAGGCGCTGATGCCCTGGCGCAGCGCGCTGGACAATGTGCTGCTGGGGCTCAACTACCGGGGCATCGCACCGAGTGAAGCACGCTCGCTGGGGTTGCACTGGCTGGAGCGGGTGGGGTTGGCGGGGTTTGAGGACCGCTACCCGCACCAACTCTCTGGCGGCATGCGCAAGCGCGTGGCGCTGGCGCAGACGCTGGTGCTGGACCCCGACATCATTCTGATGGACGAGCCCTTCAGCGCGCTGGACGTGCAGACCCGCCAGTTGATGGAAAACGAGGTGCTGGCGCTGTGGGCGGCGAAGAAAAAGGCGGTGCTGTTCATCACCCACGACCTGGATGAGGCCATCGCCATGAGCGACCGCGTGGTGGTGCTCTCGGCCGGGCCGGCCACCCACCCCATGGGTGAATTTGCTATCGACCTGCCGCGTCCGCGCGATGTGGCCGAGGTGCGCGTGCACCCGCGCTTCGTGCAGCTGCATGCCGACATCTGGAACGTGTTGCGCGACGAGGTGCTGAAGGGCTACGCGCAACAACTGAAGAAGGCCGCCTGAATGGGTTTGTGGCAGAAACTGAAGCCAACCCAGGGCAACCTGCGGGTCTGGCAATTGGGGGTGCTGGTGGCCATGCTGGCGCTGTGGCAACTGGTCTCCACCGACCAGCGGCTGGCGTTCTTCCTGGGTGATCCGCTGCAAGTCGCGGGGCGCGTCTGGTCGTGGTTCTCACCCATAGGCTTCGGGCCCAGTGCCGTTTTCCCGGATGGTTTGCCGGGCCGGGCCGATGTCTACCTGCATCTGGGTGTCACGCTGCTGGAAACCGGGCTGGCCTTCGCGCTGGGCACTTCGTTGGGCCTGGTGTGCGGGCTATGGCTGGCGCTGTCGCCCATGGCCAGCGCCATCCTGGAGCCCTACATCAAGGCTGCCAACGCCATGCCGCGCGTCATCCTGGCGCCCATCTTCGCGCTGTGGTTCGGCCTGGGTGTGTGGAGCAAGGTGGCGCTGGCCGTCACCCTGGTGTTCTTCGTCGTCTTCTTCAATGTCTACCAGGGCGTGAAAGAGGTCAGCCCGGTGCTGCTGGCCAATGCCCGCATGCTGGGGGCCAACCAGCGGCAACTGCTGCGTACGGTGTACCTGCCCAGCGCCACCGCCTGGGTGTTCTCCAGCCTGCACACCTCCGTGGGCCTGGCCTTTGTGGGCGCGGTGGTGGGCGAATACCTGGGCTCAGCGCGCGGCGTCGGTTACCTGATCCAGCAGGCCGAGGGCACCTTTGACGTCAACACCGTGTTCGCCGGCATCGTGGTGCTGACCGCTTGCGCGCTGCTGATGGATGGGCTGGTGGGCCGCATCGAGCGGCGGTTGATGACCTGGCAACCCAAGGCGGGCGAGACCGAGAAGCTCTGACGACTTATGTGTGCTCTGAGGGGGGCGCAAGCGCTTCGCCCATCGGCGTGCGACATGCAGGGCACTCGCCAGCAGGTGGTATCGCGGATCGATCCAAAGTTTCAGTTAGATCGATCTCACAATTGCTGCATAGAAACCGATTGGCAGCAAGGTCGCCGGGGTTTGCTGAGAGGTAACGAACCGCTTGCGGATCAATATCCGCCAGCCATTGGCCACCCCTTGTCTTGCGCGTGTCGGCGAACCAATAGACCCGGGCTCGCGTCTCCATGATCTCATCGTCACTGGAGTCAGACCACAACGTCAGTTCCAAGCCGTCGTAGAGCTTTAAGTGATGGGCGTTCAAGTCGCGCAAGGTACCGAAACCTTCCAGACACACGGCCTTGTGTTCTGGCTCCAAGCCGGTCAGCCAGCCATTGAAATCCGCATAGATCCGCATGGCCCTGAAACCTCAGTGGTCCACGCTCTTCACCAACTCCAACGCAGCGGCCGGCGACAGCGTCAGCAACTCGGCGATTTCGGTGATGTCGTCGGGTATCGCCGCGTTGTCCCAACCCTGGGCGGTGTGGCGCGCCAGCCGTATGGCCAGCGTCACGCTGAGCACATTGGATTGGGTGGCATGCTTGTCGTCGCTGATGCGCACCAGCAGTTCGGGCAAGTGCCAGGCCTTCATCAGTGCCTGCTGCAGGTCGGGCAGTTCGATGTTCAGCACCCGGTTCTGGATGTCGGCCGAGCGCAACGTGGGGTCGGCGCGCTGGGCTTCGCGTATGTGCAAGGCCAGCGCCGGCGCATGGCACCACAGCAGCATTTCGGCGAAGTCGTGCAGCAGCGTGGCCAGGCAGATCACGTCGGCGTCATAGTCTGCGCGGTGCACCGCGAAACACAGCGCGAAATTGGCCGCGCGGTAGGCGCGGCCCAGCACGGCACGCAGACCGTCCAGGGCTTGCGGTTTGTCGGCCAGCCGGTCCTCCACGGTGAGTTGCGGGCCGAAGTCGCGAAAAAACGGGCTGATGCCCAGCATCACCAAGCCGGCGGTCACGCTTTCGGTCTCGGTCACCATGCGCTCCGGCCGGTTGCGCGCGACCCAGGCCAGGATCTTCAGCGTCATCAACGGGTCGCCGGCGGCCATGTCGCGCAGCATGTTGGCGTCCACCTTGTCGGGGTCGGCGCGCAAGGCCTCCAACTGGGCGGCCGTGTCAGCGCAGACGGGAATGTCGGTGTCGCTGAAGTGCCGGGTCCAGGCCGTCAGGTTGGCCAGCGGCTGGGTCAGCAGTGGCGCGGGCGGGGTCGTGTGGTCTACGCTGGTCATCAAGCGCGAGTATCAGCAGGCGCGGCGCCCCGGTCAAGTCACTTCTTGGTCGGCCGCACCGCCGCCTTGCGGGGTGGTGTTACTTTCGCAACGCGTCGCGGTGCCGGCTTGGCCTTGCCGCGCGCCACGCTGCGGGTCACGCGGTTGGCGGCGGGTGGGTTGGCCTGCGCCGGCAGGTACAGCACCACCTGCTGGCCCAGCTTGAAGGCCGCGTGCGCGCTGACCTTGTTCCAGCTGGCCACGTTGGCACCGCTTTGCTTGTAGCGCGTGGCAATGCTGGCCACGCTGTCGTTCTTGCCGGCCTTGACCACGGTGCGGCGCAGCACCACCTCGGGCGCCAGCGCCATCTGGCCGTTGTCGGCGATGTGCAGCGCCACGTCCTGGCTGACCGAGTTGGCGCGCGGTGCCAGCAGCGACGAGCCGGCCTTGATCAGCATGCGCGGCGGGATGTTGTTGACGTTGCGGAACTCAGCCTCGCTCATGCCCACTTTCTTGGCTGCGTCGGCCACCTTCATGGTGGCGGGGGCCACCCACACCGTCCAGCTGGCCAGCCGGGTGCCGGTGAAGGCGTCCAGGTTGCGCTGGAACACTGTGGCGTTGTCCCACGGCAGCAGGATCTGCGGCGTGCCGGCGGCCAGGATCACCGGCTTGTTGGCCGACGGGTTCAGCGCCTTGAAGTCGTCCAGCGGCACCTCGGCCAGCTTGGCGGCCAGCGCCACGTCGATGTCCTTGGTCAGGGTGACGGTGTCGAAATACGGGTGGTTGCCGATGTCGGGCAGGCGCGAGTTGAACATCGCTGGCGCGGCCACGATGTTCTTCACCGCCTGCAGCTTGGGCACGTACATGCGGGTTTCCATCGGCATGTTGAGGTCGCTGTAGGTGGTGCCCAGGCCGGCGCGCTGGTTTTTGGCGATGGCGCGCCCGACGCTGCCTTCGCCCCAGTTGTAGGCCGCCAGCGCCAGCTGCCAGTCGCCGAACATGCCGTGCAGCTTTTGCAGGTAGTCCAGTGCCGCGCGGGTGGATGCCAGCACATCCTTGCGGTCATCGCGGAAGGCGTTTTGCTTGAGGTCGAAGTTCTTGCCGGTGCTGGGGATGAACTGCCACATGCCCACCGCCTTGGCGGTGGAAACCGCCTGCGGGTTGAAGGCACTCTCGATGAAGGGCAGCAGCGCCAGTTCCGTGGGCATGTTGCGCAACTCGAGTTCTTCGACGATGTGGAACAGGTACTTGCGCGAGCGCTCGGTCATGCGAAAGATGTAGTCCGGGCGCGTCACATACCATTGCTCGCGGTCACGCACCAGGTCGCTTTCCAGGTTGGGCATGGCAAAGCCGCGGCGCATGCGCTCCCACAGGTCGGCCGGCGCCGACAGCTGCTTCACGCCCAACGAGGCGGCCTGGGCGGCGGTGATGGGGCGCAGCGGGCCGCCCGGGTAAAGCGGCGCCAACACAGGCGTGCTGGCCGGGGTGGCGGAGGCGTCCTGTGCCGACGCCACCGGTTGCGGCGCTGTTGGCGTGGCCACCCCCGGGGCGGTGGTGGCGCAGCCCGCCAGCAGCAACAACAACAGGGTTGCCAGGGCTTGGGTGAGCAGGGAGGGGAGCCGCAAACCGGGTGTGTATGGCGTTGTGCTGTGGAGCCCGCCGCAGTCGTTATGCATGGTGGGTCCGGCAGGGGTGTCTAAAATCGCGGCAATTCATGAGCGATCAAATTATAGGTTTGCAACACTGGTTCCAGACCCCGCCCGGCCGTTACCTGCTGGAATGGGAGCGGGCACAGTTCGACGATGCGGTGGCCGACATGTTTGGTTACCACGCGTTGCAATTGGGTTTGCCGGAGTTGGACACGCTGCAAACCAACCGCATGCCGCACCGCTGGCTGGCCACCCCGCAGCCGCTGCAGGCGCCTACCGGTGCGCTGCCCGGCAGTGTGCCGCCGGTGCGGGCGGCACTGGTGACGGAGTTTTCCGCCTTGCCGTTTCCGGCTGCCAGCCTGGACCTGGTGGTGCTGCCCCATGCGCTGGAACTCAGCGCCGACCCGCACACCACGCTGCGCGAGGTCGAACGGGTGCTGGTGCCTGAGGGCCGTTTGGTGATTTCGGGGCTGAACCCGACCAGCCTGTGGGCCATGCGCCAGCGCCGCGCCCACCTGTACCGCCGCCTGGGGCTGGGCACCCAGCTGTTCCTGCCCGATGCGGGCGAGTTCATCGGCTACCGGCGCCTGCGCGACTGGTTGCGCCTGCTCAGCTTCGAGGTGGAGACCGGTCGCTTCGGCTGCTACCGCCCGGCGGTGGAGAACGAAGACTGGCTGCGCCGCTTCGAGTGGCTGGACAAGGTGGGTGACCGCTGGTGGCCGATCTTCGGTGCCGTGTATTTTTTGGTGGCGGTCAAGCGGGTGCGCGGCTTGCGGCTGCTGGGCCCGGCCTGGAAGCCGGTGTCCCAGCGTGCGGCGGCGGCGCCGGTGTCGATTGCCGGGCGCACGCACCGCGCGCCCGCGCCCCAGCATGAATTTGAACCATGAGCAACGTTTTGGAGACAACCGATTGAACCAGGTGGAGATCTACACCGATGGGGCCTGCAAGGGCAATCCCGGCCCCGGCGGCTGGGGTGTGCTGCTGATGTCGCAAGACAGCGAAAAAGAGCTGTTCGGCGGCGAGCTCAACACCACCAACAACCGCATGGAGCTGACGGCGGTGATCGAGGCGCTGAACGCGCTCAAGCGTCCTTGCGCGGTGACGCTGTACCTGGACAGCGAGTACGTGCGCAAGGGCATCACCGAGTGGATACACGGCTGGAAGGCCAAGGGCTGGCGCACCTCGACCAAGCAGCCGGTGAAGAATGTGGAGCTGTGGCAGCAGCTGGACGCGGTGGTGGCCAACTCTGGCCACCAGATCGACTGGCGCTGGGTCAAGGGCCACGCCGGCGACCCCGGCAACGAGCGCGCCGACGCGCTGGCCAACCGTGGCGTGGAACTGGCGCTGGGGCGGCGCTAGGGCCAGGTGAAGGGCGGAAGGGCGCGAGGGCGCTAGTCAGCGCCCCGGGTTGCGCGTGGCCATCCTGGCTGCGACCAGGCCGGCGAACGTCTGCAGCTCAGCTGCTCCCAGGCCGCTGACGGCCACAAACATCATCTCGCCATCGCGCCAGCGCACCAGGTTGTAGCCACGCAGGCTGCCCGGCTCTGGCGCCATACGGGGGCCGGCTTGCGGCCACACAAACAGGTTGATGGCATGCGCCCGGCGTTGGTACACCAACGCGGCCACGCCGCGCCCCTGCAGCCAGTCCAGCCGTGCGCCGGCCAGCGCAAAGCCCTGGTCGCTGACATCCACCACCGGCGGCGTGTAGTCCAGCTTGCCCACGAACCAGGGCTGCACGGTATGCCAGTCGGCGGAAGCGGTGTCGGTCAGGTGGGCGGCCATCAGCGAGCGCACGTGGTCGTCCACCAATTGCTGTTGCCAGGGCTGGCCACCATCCTGGCCGCTGTGGGAGGGCGCCAGCCAGGGCAGGGCCAAGACGGTCAGCAGCACGCCGCAGGCCAGGCCGGCCGCCGGCCGCCAGGCCTGTTGCCACCACGGCACCGAACGGTGCGGTGGCGCGGGCACATCGGCGGCCTGCGCCTGCTGCGCCACCAGGTAGGCCACGCGCCGCTTCAGGCCGGGTGGCGCCACGTGGCGCGTCAGAAGTTGCCGCAATTCCGGTGGCAGGGCGCGGGTCTCAGGGGCGTTCATGTTCGGGTCGCCTGTCGCCGTCGCGCAAATGCAGGTACAGCTGCCGGCGCGCCTGCGCCAGGTGCGCCAGCGCCGTGCTGCTGGAGATGCCCAGCACCAGGGCGGTGTCCTCGGGAGAGAGTTCCTCGATCTCGCTCAGCACCAGCACTTCACGCAGCGGTTGGGCCAGGCGGGCAAGTGCTGTGTTGACCTGCGCACGGCCCAATTTCAGCTTGCGGGGTGGCGCAGGCGTTGCGGCTTCGAAAGCCTGTGCGGCCGCTTCTTGCGTATCAGCCAGCAATCCAGCGTGCGGTGGCGCAGGGTTGCGGGCCTGCCAATCCCGCACCGCCTGGTGCACCCGGGCCAGCAGCCAGGGCTTGGCCGCATCGCCGCGAAAACTGCTGAACTGCTGCAGGGCACGCAGGAAGGCGTCCTGCACGATGTCCTCGGCCACCTGTTCGTCGTGCACCAGCCAGCGCGCCAGCCCGTAGGCCGCGTCCAGGTGCGGCAACACGCAACGCTCAAAGCGCTGCCGCATGCTGTTGTCAGTGGCTTGGTCTGTGGCGGTACCGGCCATCTTGGTTTTCCCCTTTCCCCCAAGGCCGCATTGTGCGCCGGGATGGCTGGCGGCGCTGTCAGAACGCGCCGTCGAACATCAGCACGTCCACCAGGTCGCCCGGTCGCACCGTGCCCTGGTCATGGCCCAGCACCATGAGCCCATTGGCCTGCACCATGGAGCTGAGCACGCCCGAGCCCTGGTTGCCGGTGATGCGCACCTGCAGCTGGCCGTCGGCACCGCTGCTGACCACGGCGCGCTGGTATTCGGTGCGGCCCGGTTTCTTGCGTATTGCCTCCACGCTGTGTGCCCTCAGCAGTGGCTGAGGGCGGGGGCGGCAGCCCATCATGCGCAGCAGTGCCGGCCGCACAAAGGCCAGGAAGGTGACCATCACCGCCACCGGGTTGCCCGGCAGGCCGAACAGCACCGCCTGGCCAAGGCGCCCCACCGCCATCGGTCGGCCTGGCCGCATGGCAATGCGCCAGAACGCCACGTCCCCCAGCCGCTTCATCATGGCGCGGGTGTGGTCGGCTTCGCCCACGCTGACGCCACCGCTGCTGATGATGACGTCGGCCTCGCGCGCGGCGCGGCTGAAGGCGGCTTCCAGTTGGCCCGGATCGTCCGGCACCACGCCCAGGTCCAGCACCTGGCAGCCCAGCCGTGCCAGCATGCCCAACACGGTGTAGCGGTTGCTGTCGTAGACGGCGCCCTCGCGCGCCGCCTCGCCCAGGCTGAGGATTTCGTCGCCGGTGGAGAAATAGGCCACCTTCAGCACCCGGTGCACCGGCACCGTGGCCAGGCCCAGGCTGGCCAGCAGGCCCATGGCGGCCGGTGAGACCAGCTCACCCTGGCTCAGCGCCACGCTGCCCTGGTGCAGGTCTTCGCCCATCAGTCGGCGGTTGTCACCGCGCTGCAACTGGCCGGCGGGCAGGTGCACCCAGGGGCCGTCCAGGCGCGTCATCTCCTGCGGCACCACGGTGTCCAGGCCCTCGGGCATCACGGCACCGGTCATGATCTTCACGCATTGGTCCGGGCCTACGCTGCCGCGCCAGCGCTGGCCGGCCAGCGCCGTGCCCGCCACCTGCAGCACCAGGGCCTGGCCGCTGGCCAGCAAGGCGCCGTCGAAGGCATAGCCGTCCATGGCCGAGTTGTCGTGCGGTGGCACGCTCAGCGGTGACACCACGTCGGCTGCCAACACCCGGCCCAGCGCCTGGGTGATGGCGCAGTCCTCAAAGCCACTGACCGGCTGCACCAGTGCGTTGATGAAAGCGCTGGCAGCGGGCACGCTGAGCGATTGCGGGTCGTAGCCAGCCAGTTCGGCGGCGATCTGATCCAGACTCTTCATCACCGCTTCATCACTGCTTCAGCCACCGATGTAGCTCATTTCCACACGCCGCGCCTCGGCAGCCTGGGGCAGGGTGCCGCGCAACTCTGAATAGCGGTCGGCCCGGCCTTGCCACACATGGCCTATGGCGCTGGTGATTTCTGCGTCGCTGGCGCCGCCCGGGGCGCGCAACAAGGCGCGCAGGTCGTGGCCCTGCGAGGCGAACAGGCACAGATACAGCTTGCCCTCGGTGGACAGGCGGGCACGGTTGCAGTCGCCACAGAAGGCCTGGGTGACGCTGGAGATGACGCCGATCTCGCCCAGTGCCGGGTCGTGCCGGCCGTCGGCGCCAGCGTAGCCCCAGCGCTGCGCGGTCTCGCCCGGCGCGCTGTGCTCCAGCGGCACCAGGGGCAGCTCAGTGGCGATGCGCCGCACCACCTCGCTGGAGGGCAGCACCTCGTCCATGCGCCAGCCGTTGGTGACGCCCACGTCCATGTACTCGATGAAGCGCAGCACCACGCCGGTGCCGCGGAAATGCCGCGCCATGGGCAGGATTTCCTGCTCATTGGTGCCGCGCTTGACCACCATGTTGACCTTGATCGTCCCCAGGCCGGCGGCCTGCGCGGCGGCAATGCCGTCCAGCACGTCGGCGACCGGAAAGTCGGCGTCGTTCATGCGACGAAACACCGCGTCGTCCAGTGCGTCCAGGCTGACCGTCACGCGCTGCAGGCCAGCTTCTTTCAGCGCCCGCGCCTTGCGCGCCAGCAGTGAGCCGTTGGTGGTCAGCGTGAGGTCCAGCGGCCGGCCCTCGACCGTGCGCAGTTGCGCCAGCTGGGCCACCAGCACTTCCAGGTTTTTGCGCAGCAGTGGCTCGCCGCCGGTCAGCCGCAGCTTTTGCACGCCGTGGCTGGCGAAGAGGGTGGCCAGGCGGGTGATCTCCTCAAAACTCAGCAAGGACGCATGCGGCAGGTAGCTGTAGTTGCTGTCGAACACTTCCTTGGGCATGCAGTAGCTGCAGCGGAAGTTGCAGCGGTCGGTGACGCTGATGCGCAGGTCACGCAGCGGCCGGCCCAGTTGGTCCCGCAGCAGCCCGCTGGCGGCCAGCGGCTGGCGCGCCGCAGCGGCCAGCGAGGCGGCGCTGGATTGCGCTGCGATGGGGATCACGCGTTCGGACATGGCGCTATTGTCCACCCTCCGGGATGCCCGTTACAGCGTGCGGTCTTGGCAGGCGTCAGCGGTGGTTTTTCGCCAACAGGACCGTCTTTTCCGCCGTTTTGCCGGCCCGGTATGGGCCATACTACATGGACATAACACGTACCAGGGCCGAGGAGGGCCAGGCATGAAGCTGGCGGTTTGTTCGTTCGCCGTATTGGCCATGCTGGGCCGCGCCGCGCTGGCACAGGGCTCGCCGCCAGCGTCGGTGGCGGTCTCCGAGCGCGAGTTTTTGGGTGACGTGCCGGTGGTGCTGTCGGTGTCGCGCCTGCCGCAGCGGCTGGACGAGACACCCGGCGCCGTCACCGTGATCGACCGCGCCATGATACGGCGCTCCGGCGCCCGGGACGTGGCTGACCTGCTGCGCCTGGTGCCGGGTTTCCAGACCTCCAACGCCTTCGAGGCCGATGCCCCGCTGGTCAGCTACCACGGCGGCTTCAGCGAGTTTTCCAACCGCATCCAGGTGCTGGTGGATGGGCGCTCGGTGTATTCGCCGTTCCTGATCGGCTCCATCGCCCTGGGGTTGCAGACCGTGGCCCTGGTCGACATCGACCACATCGAGGTGCTGCGCGGTTCCAACTCGGCCGCCTACGGCGCGCGCGCCTTCCTGGGCGTGATCAACATCGTCACGCTGGACCCGATCGCCACCCTCGGTACCCAGGGCAGCGTGGCGGTGGGTGAAAGCCACGTGCGCGATGCGCAGGCGCGCATCAGCTGGGGCGACGAGCGGGCCGCGTTTCGCCTTGGGCTGGACCGCCGGGGCGACGCCGGACTGGAGGGCGCCAATGGCCACAACCAGCTGGGCCGCGTCAATTGGGTGGCCGACCTGCGCCCGTCTGCCGGTGACGAGCTGCAACTGCGCGCTGGCGCGCTGGACCTGACCTCCGGCCTGGGCTTTGCCAACCGTGCCGACAAGGCCCTTCACGACCGATATTCGCGCAGCAGTTACCTGCAGTTGGACTGGCGTCGCATCCTGTCGCCGAATGAAGACTTCGCGGTCAGCGTCTCGCATGCGCGTGAGAGCTACGTTGACAGCTTTCCGTTCTCGCTGGCGCCGTTCGGCATCAAAGGTGCCGTGGACATCAGCGCCAGCGGCAGCGCCGGCAACGACACCGTGTCGTTCCAGCACACGGTGCGCGCCAACGCCGACCTGCGCTGGGTCTGGGGCATGGAACTGCGCCGCGAAGAGGTGACCTCCCAGGCCTTGTATGGCCGCGCCGCGCCGCTGGTCACCCGCTTTGACCGGCTGTTTGGCAACATCGAATGGCGTTTGTCCCCCAGCCTGCTGCTCAACGCCGGCTTGATGGCCGAGCACAGCAATGTGTCGGACAACAACACCGCACCGCGCCTGATGCTGAACTGGCGCATGGTCGAGGGCCAGACGTTGCGCTTTGGCGTCTCCAAAGCCTTCAGGCCGCCCAGCAGCTTCGAGAAATTCAGTGACGTGGTGTATGCCTTCAACGGCACGCCGTTGCAGGTCACCACGCGTTCGCGTGGCCATGTGGACCCGGAATACGTCACCGCCACTGAAATCGGCTACCTGGGCAGTTTTGCCCGCCTGGGGCTGGACCTGGACGTGCGGGTGTTCAACGAGCACATCCAGGGCTTCGTGCGCCGCCTGAAGTACGCGTTGCCGGCCGGCACCACCGTGCTGGCCTCCACGCCGTGGGACTACGTGAACAACGAAGACTTCACCATCCAGGGCGTGGAATACCAGCTCAAATGCCGGCCCTGGCCGGGCGCTGAGATGAGCGTCAGCCAGACCTATACCCAGGACAGCTCCCGCGACCCGGGCACCCAGAATGCCGCGCCGCGCTGGGCCACGTCCGTCGCGGTGTTCCAAAAACTGGCCGGTGACCTGGACCTGGGCCTGATTTTCCAGAACCACAGCACCGAGACGCTGCAGGGCTCGAACCAGAAGTTCCCGCTCAGCCGCGTCGATGTCCGCCTGGCCAAGACGCTGCGTTGGGGTGGCCGTCACGGTGAGCTGGCGTTGGTGGTCCAGAGTCTGGGCGGCCCGTACCGCGATTTTGACCCGCTGTTCCAGTTCCAGCGACGCGCTTTCGTCACCCTGAGCCTGGAAAACTGAGCGTTCCGGTAGCCCATGCGCGGTTTATCGATTCTCTGCCTGCTGCTGGGCCTGCTGTGCGCGGCGGCCCCGGCCAGGGCGGCCGAGCCGGCGGTGGTGATCGTGGCCAGCGAACTGGGCGACAGCTACACCGAGGCGGTGGAGGCCTTGACCATTGAGCTGGAGCACGGCGGCATCGCGCGCCGCGACATCGCCGTGATGCGGCTGACCGAGCTGGCGGCGGGCGGCGGCCCGGCGCCGCGCATGTTCATCAGCCTGGGGGCTGAGGCAGCGCGCGCGTTGGCCAGGCGACCCGACAGCGCCATGGTGTTGTGTGCCCTGTTGCCGCGCGAGGCCTTTGAGCAGATCCAGCGCGAATCCGGCCGGCGCGTATCGGGTGAGTTTGCCGCGCTGTACCTGGACCAGCCAGTGGGCCGCCAGCTGGACCTGTTGCGCCTGGCCTTGCCACATGCGCGCCGGGTGGGCATGCTGTGGGGGCCGGACTTCCAAAGCTGGGCCGGCGCCGTGGAGTCGTCGGTCAAGGGCCGGGGCATGCAGTTCGTCGGCGTGCGCGCCGAGCCGGGCGAGCCCATCTACCCGAACCTGAAAAAGGTGCTGGAAGAAGCCGACGTGCTGCTGGCCGTGCCAGACCGGCAGCTCTACAACAGCACCACCATACAGAACATCCTGCTGGCTTCTTTCCGCGCCCGGGTGCCGATGGTGGCGTTTTCGCCCGCCTATGTGCGCGCCGGCGCGCTGCTGGCGCTGTACAGCACCGCCGGCCAGATCGGCCGCCAGGCCGGTGTCATCGCGCTGGGTGTGTTGCGCGGCCGTGCCAGCGCCATCGTGTCGCAATACCCGCAGGAGTTCACCGTCGGCGTCAACGACAACGTGGCGCGCTCGCTGGGCCTGGTGCTGGATGCCGGCGCGCTGACCGAGGCGCTGCGGCGCCAGGAGCGTGGGCGATGAAGCGCTACGGCATTCGCACCCGCATCCTGCTGGCCGCCATGCTGCCGTTGGTGGTGGTGGCCGTGCTGCTGTCGGCGGTGTTCATGTTCGGGCGCGTGACCGATGTGCAGCAGGCCCATTTGCAGCAGCAAAAGGCGCTGATACGCCAGCTCGCCGCAGCCGGCGAGTTTGGCGTCTTTGCCGGCGCCGTGGACAACCTGCAGACCCTGGTCAACGGCGCCATGCGCGAGCCCGACGTGCTGTCGGTCAGCATTTTCGACAACCGCTCCCGCCTGATGGCTCGCGCCGGCAGGGTGGGGTACAGCTCGCTGCCGTTGCTGGGCGCCACCGAGAGCGCGCAGGCCGATGCCGATGGCGCCACCGAACTGCTGGTGCAGCCCATCGCCAGCACCAGCCACTCGCTGGGAGACATCTTCGAGCGCAACTCGCTGGCCGGCGATGTCGGGCAGCAGTTGCTGGGGCATGTGGTGGTGGAGTTTTCGCGCGAGTCGCTGCTGGCGCGCCGGCGCCGGTTGCTGCTGCTGGGCCTGGGCGTGACCCTGGGCGGGCTGCTGGTCAGCTGCCTGCTGGCGCTGCGCATCGCGCGTGGCGTGATCCAGCCGGTGCTGCGGGTGTCGCGGCGCATCGAACGCATCGGACAGGGCGACTTTTCGGAGCAACAGACAGTGCGCGACGATGACCCGTTGCGCGACCTGCAGCTGGGTCTGAATCAGATGGCCATCAGCCTGAAATCCGGCCGCGAGGAGTTGCAGCAGCAGGTGCTGGCCGCCACGCTGGAGCTGCGCGCGCGCAAGGAGGAGGCAGAAACCGCCACCCGGGCGAAATCGCGCTTTCTGGCCGCCGCCAGCCACGATCTGCGCCAGCCCGCCCACGCGTTGGGCATGTTCGTCGCCCGCTTGGCGCAGTTGCAGGGCGATGCCCAGACCAAGCGCGTGGTGGCCGGGCTGGACGCCTCGGTGCGCGCCCTGCAGGACATGCTGGATGCGCTGCTGGACCTGTCCCGGCTGGAAGCCGAGTCGGTGCACGTGCGGGTGCTGGCCTTTCCGATCGAGAGCGTGTTCGAACAGGTGCGCAACGCCTTCGCGTCCGCCGCCGCCGAAAAAGGCTTGCGGCTGCGCTTTCGCCCCTCGCGGGCCTGGGTGCTGAGCGACCCCATCCTGCTGCACCGGGTGGTGCTGAACCTGGTCAGCAACGCGGTGCGCTACACCCCCAGCGGCACGGTGCTGGTGGCCTGCCGCCCGCTCAAGGGGGGCACGCAGATGCGCATCGAGGTGTGGGACAGCGGCATGGGCATTGCCGCAGAGCACCAGCAAAAGGTGTTCGCTGAATTCTTCCAGATCGGCAACCTGGAGCGTGACCGCACCAAGGGCCTGGGCCTGGGCCTGTCCATCGTCGAGCGCAGTTGCCGGCTGCTGGCGCATCCGCTGGCGATGCGCTCACAGCCCGGTTGCGGCACGCGTTTTTCGGTCACGGTGCCGTTGGCGGCCACGCAATCCGACGCTGCGCACGAGGCCAGCTCCGACAGCGTGCCCATGGACGAGCTGGCCGGCCTGCACGTGATGGTGGTGGAAGACGACAGCCTGGGCAGTGCCGCGCTGGCCGATTTGCTGGGGTCCTGGGGCTGCACCGTCACTTTGGCCGACGGCCAGCAGACCGCCTGTGACCGGCTGCGCCTCGGCCCGCTGCCCGACGTCATCGTCAGCGACTACCGGCTGCGTGATGGCCACCACGGCATAGGCACCGTGCGGCTGCTGCGCGAGATCAGCGGCCGCGCCATTCCGGCCTGCCTGGTCAGCGGCGACACCGACGCCGAAGTGCTGCAACAAGCCCGCGCCGCCGGGCTGGTGCTGCTGCACAAGCCGGTGCGGCCCGCAAAGCTGCGCAATCTTTTGCGCCGCTTAGGCAAAGCAGATTAGTGGGTGAAGCCCGGTTCCCGCCGGGCCGCCCCAAGGGAACCACGGCCCCCTCGGGGCTGAAGCCTGCGGCTCACAGCCTGCCTGCGCAGGCTGGGACGGGCTGAAGAGCCATGGCCTCAGGCCATCGGCCTGTCCAGGGAGCTACACGCAGTGAGCGACCGTGGGGGCTAGTTCAAGCCTGCCGGCTGACTGGACTTGAAACCGTGGCGGGTGGCGGCGATCACCGCCTGGGTGCGCGTCTGCACCTCGAACAGCCTCAGCAGGGAGGTGACGTGGTTCTTGATGGTCTCTTCGGACAGGTGCATGGCGGCGCCGATCTCGCGGTTGGAGCGCCCGTCCAGCAGGTGTTGCAACACCTCCACCTGGCGCGGCGTCAATTCCGGTGCGCCGCGCCCACCTTCGCCTGTGGCCGGCGCTGGCGCGGTGGCGCCGTGGGCATGCTGCAGCAGCATTTCCGGCGGCACATACACCTCGCCGGCCAGCACCAGGCCGAGCGCCGACAACAGAACCTCGCTCTTGCTGGTCTTGGGGATGAAGCCGGCCGCCCCGGCGCTCAGTACCTGGCGCATGATCTCCGGGCTGACCGAGCCCGATACCATGATGACTGGCAACTCCGGGTGGTTCTGGCCAAAGCGGTCCAACGCGGTCAGGCCGTTCATGTCCGGCAGGTGGTAATCCAGCAGCACCACGTCCAGGTCGGGGTGGCCGGCTGCCAACTCGAAAGCCTGCGCGCAGGTGGACGCCTCCAGGACCGTCAGGTCCTCGTCCATGCCCTTCAGGACCTGGCGCATGCCCTCGCGGATCAACGCATGGTCGTCAACTACAAGAATCTTCATGTATTTGTTCCGCGCCGGCTGTGGTGTCGGCGGCTGACACGGATTTTGCAGCAATTTGGAAGAATTGGATTTGGAAGTATCCTAGGGGCTGTTCATTTCTGCGCAAACCGAGCGTCATTTCCCCCGGCGTGAATTTATGGAACTGAAAGACCTGCTGGCCTCTCCGGTGGCCTTGCCCAGCATCCCCAAGGTGGTGTCCCAACTGCTCAGTGAGCTGGAGCAGGACGAGCCGGATCTGCGAAAGATCAGCCAATGGGTCAAGACCGACCCGGCGCTGACCACCCGGCTGCTGCAGATGGCTAATTCGGCCATGTTCCAGCTCGCCAAGCCGGCCGGCTCGGTGTCCGAGGCGCTGGCCGTGCTGGGGCTGGGGCAGTTGCGGGCGCTGGTGTGCGCGGCGGCGGTGGGCGGGGCCTTCTCGCACATTGCCGGCATGGATATGCCACAGTTCTGGCGTTACAGCCTCAACGTGGCCAAGCTGGCGCGCACGCTGGCGGGCATGCTCAAGACCAATTCCTCCACCGCCTTCACCACCGGCCTGATACACGCCGTGGGCGAACTGGTGATGCACGGCGGCATGCCGGCCAAGATGGTGGCGCTGGACAAGACGGTGGCGCCGTTGCTCCCGCGGCGTGCGGCGGCCGAGCTGGAACTGCTGGGCTACTGCTACGCGCAGGTGGGGGCCGGCTTTGCGCGTGCCTGGCACTTCCCCAAGAACATCGTGGACGCGCTGGAGACCCAGGTAGCGCCGTTCCAGAACGAGGTCTATGAGCCGCTGGCTGGCATCCTGCACCTGTCGGCCTGGCGAGCCCGTGCCAAGGAGGCCGACTACGACGCCGGCCAGCTGGCCGACAACTTCCCCGATGAGGTGGCGTTGAACCTGAAGCTGGACATCGACATGGTGTTGCAGCAAGACCCGATAGACTGGACCACCAAGCAGGAAGCCAGCGTGTTCGGCTGAACCGGCCCATGCGTTACGTCAGGTGGGGCCTGGGCCTGCTGGCCTTGTTGGCGGCGCTGGCTGCGGCCGTTGTCGGCTGGCGCCTGCAGGAGCGCCCCAGTCTGACACCCTTTGAAGCTTTATGGTGGCGCCAACCGGTGCCGGCTGCCACAGCGCCAGGCGCCAGCCTGAAAGTCAGCTGGCTGGGTGTGGCCACGGTGCTGCTCGACGACGGCGAAACCGCCTTGCTGACCGATGGTTTTTTCTCCCGCCCTGGCATGGGGCAGACCTTCACCAGCAAGATCGCCCCTGACCTGGAAGCCATCAGCCGCGGCCTGGCGCGCGCCGGTCTGGCCACGCGGACCGGGCAGGTGGGCCGGCTGGCGGCGGTGATCCCCCTGCATTCGCACTATGACCATGCGCTGGACGCCCCCGAAGTGGCCAAACGCACCGGCGCGCTGCTGCTGGGCTCCAGCTCCAGCGCCAATGTGGGGCGTGGCTGGGGGCTGCCGGAGGCGCAAATCCGCATCGCCGTGCTGGGCCAGCCACAGCGCTTTGGCCGCTTCACCGTCACGCTGCTGGCCGGGCGTCACCCGGACACGGGCTTCACCGGCGGTGAGATCAACGAGCCGCTGACGCCACCGGCCCGCGCCACGGCCTACAAGGAAGGGCAGAACTACACGGTGTTGGTGCAGCACGAGAGCCGCCCGGGCCGTTCGTTGCTGATCACCGGCAGCGCCGGCTTCGTGCCTGGTGCGCTCGCCGGCGTGCGCGCCGACGTGGTGCTCATGGGCGTGGGCACGTTGGGGGCGTTGTCGGACGCCCAGCGCGACGCGCTGTGGCAGGGTGTGGTGCAGGCCGTCGGCGCCAAACGTGTGTTGCCCATCCATTGGGAAGACTTCTGGCTGCCCTCGGACCAGCCGCTGCAACCCTTGCCCGTGCTGGTCGATCACTTCGATGTGACGATGCAGTTCTTGACGCGGCGCGGTGCGAAGGAGGGTGTGGACGTGCGGGTGACGGTGCCTTGGCGGGCGATGGATGTGTTTACCGGGCTCTAACTTTCTGGCTGCCAACGCCGGAACGCAGGCACGCAAGCCAGAATGGGGTGGTCAGGCGGCAGCGGGCGCAGGTTCGCGATTGACCGGCGTGTAGGTCTGCGTGTTGTTGGCCAGCCATTGGCGCGACAGTTCGCTCTCTTGCTGGCTGGGGTGGAAATCCTTGCGCTTGTAGGCCTTCCAGGCTGGGTACACCTCGCGCAACAGGCCACGCTTGCCAATCAGGAAGCTGGCCGCGCTCTTCCAGGTGCTCCAGCGCCACAGCGTGCCGTCGCGCCGCAGGTTGTCCACCGTCTGGCGCCAGACGTCGGTGATGAACACATAGGTCAGGCGGTTGAACCAGGTGATGCGCCACTCATGGTTGCCGCCCAACGCGTGGTAAAGATCGAACGCGGTGCTGCGGTGCTCGGATTCCTCGGCGCTGTGCCACATCCACATGGTCTTCAGGCGCGGTTCGCAGCCGTCGAACAGGTCGTCGTTGCTCAGCCACCACTCGGCCAGGATGGCGGTGAAATGTTCGATGGCGGCGGTGATGCCCAGCGCGTGGCGCACATCGGCGCCGGCCAGCACGTGGTTGCGCGCCGGCACATTCGGGCCGATCTTGTTGACCAGGCCGAAGCGGTCCAGATGGGCGTTGAACAGCGCATGGATGCGCCGGTGCGTGGCCTCCTGCCCGATGAAACCCTGCACTTCCTTGGCAAAGCGCTGCTGCTGCTCGGGCGGCAAGGCCTTCAGTCCGGCACGCACCGCGTCGATGAAGAACTGTTCGCCTTCCGGAAAGCTCATGGACAGCGCATTGAACAGGGCGGTGCGGAAGGCATCGCCATTGCACCAATGACGCGCGATGGGGGTTTCGAGGTCAATCAGCAAACGGCGCACAACGAGGTCTGTCATGGAGGTTCCAATCTGGGGGCATGGCATGGCATGGCATGGGTACGGTTTCGTACCGTTGTTGAATGGTGCGACAAATGATCGGTACTGTCAAGTACCATTTGTAAACCAGTGACAATATTCGACTGTATGACCGTCATTACACCGTCCCGCAGCACTTCGGACCATCGCCGTCGCCTGTTTGATGGCATGGCGCAGTGCGTGTCCGAAAAGGGCTACGCCGACACCACCATCGCCGACATCGTGCGGGCGGCCGCAGTGTCACGCCGCACCTTCTACGAGCACTTCCAGACCAAGGCCGACTGCCTGATCGCGCTGTACGAAGCGGCCAGCCACGCCAGCCTGAAGGTGCTGCGCGATGCCATAGACCCCAGGCTGGACTGGCAGCGCCAGGTCGATCGGGCGCTGGCCGCCTACCTGGGCTGCCTGGCCAGCAACCCGGTGCTGTTGCGCACGCTGTTCATTGAAATCCTGTCGCTGGGACCACCCGGCCTGGCTGCGCGCCGGCGCGTGAACCGCGAGATCGCCGACTTTGTCATGCAGTCCATCAACAGCATGCACGGGCCGCACGCCATCAGCGCCGAGATGGCCATGGCGATCGTCGGCGCCGTCAACGAGTTGGTGTTGCAGGCGATAGAGAACGACACCGTGCAGGACCTGGGCCAGTTCCTGGCCACGGCCAGCGCGCTGGTGCGCGGCGTGGTGGCAGGGCCGGCGTGAGTTGAGGCAAGGCCAGAAACAAAAAAGACCCGCCTAGGCGGGTCTTTTTGTTGGCCGGCTCAGCGGTTTACTTGCTGGCCGCGGGTGCCGGTGCCGATGCGTTGTCGGCTGCAACAGGCGCCGCCATGCTGGGTGCCGATGTGGCTGCTGCCGGTGCCACCAGCGGCAGCGGTTCCGGCGCCGGGGCGGGCGGCGGGCCGCCGTGGAACTTCATCATCAGCGGCACGATCAGCAGCGCCACGATGTTGATGATCTTGATCAGCGGGTTCACCGCCGGGCCGGCCGTGTCCTTGTAGGGGTCGCCCACGGTGTCGCCGGTGACGGCGGCCTTGTGTGCCTCCGAGCCCTTGCCGCCATGGTTGCCGTCTTCGATGTACTTCTTGGCGTTGTCCCAGGCACCGCCGCCGGTGCACATGGAGATGGCCACGAACAGGCCGGTGATGATGGTGCCCATCAGCAGACCGCCCAGCGCCTTGGGGCCCAGGATCAGGCCCACCACGATGGGCACCACCACGGGCAGCAGCGACGGAATCATCATTTCCTTGATGGCCGCCGTGGTCAGCATGTCCACCGCGGTGTCGTACTCGGGCTTGCCGGTGCCGTCCATGATGCCCTTGATGTCGCGGAACTGGCGGCGCACTTCCACCACCACGGCGCCGGCGGCGCGGCCCACGGCCTCCATCGCCATGGCACCGAACAGGTAGGGGATCAGCCCGCCGATGAACAGGCCGATGATGACCTTGGGGTCGCTCAGGTCGAAGGTGATGTGGCGGCCAAACTCCTCCAGCTTGTGCGTGTAGTCGGCAAACAGCACCAGCGCGGCCAGGCCGGCGGAGCCGATGGCATAGCCCTTGGTCACCGCCTTGGTGGTGTTGCCCACCGCGTCCAGCGGGTCGGTGACGTCGCGCACGCTGTCGGGCAGCTCGGCCATTTCGGCAATGCCGCCGGCGTTGTCGGTGATGGGGCCGTAGGCGTCCAGCGCGACCACGATGCCGGCCATGCTCAGCATGGAGGTGGCGGCCACGGCCACGCCGTACAGGCCTGCCAGCCAGAAGGTGGCGCCAATGGCGAAGCAGACGAAGATCACCGGCCAGGCGGTGGAGCGCATGGACACGCCCAGGCCGGCAATGATGTTGGTGCCGTGGCCGGTGGTGGAGGCTTGTGCGATGTGGCGCACTGGCGCGTACTGGGTGCCGGTGTAGTACTCGGTGACCCACACCAATGCGCCGGTCAGCACCAGGCCGACGGCGCAGCAGGCGAACAGGCGCTTCTCGGTGATCCAGCTGCCATCGGTCAGCGACACCAGCTGCGGGAACATCTGGTGCGTGACGAACCAGAAGGCGATCAGCGACAGCACGCCCGACACGGCCAGGCCCTTGTACAGCGCCGGCATCACGTTCTTCATGCCCGGCGAGGCCTTGACGAAGAAGCAGCCGATGATGGAGGCGACGATGGACACACCGCCCAGCGCCAGCGGATAGAGCACTGCGCCGCGCCCGGCTTCGCCCAGCAGCAGCGCGCCCAACACCATGGTGGCGATCAGCGTCACTGCATAGGTCTCGAACAGGTCGGCGGCCATGCCGGCGCAGTCGCCCACGTTGTCACCCACGTTGTCGGCGATCACGGCGGGGTTGCGCGGGTCATCCTCGGGAATGCCGGCTTCCACCTTGCCCACCAGGTCGGCACCGACGTCGGCGCCCTTGGTGAAAATGCCACCGCCCAGGCGGGCGAAGATGGAAATCAGCGAGGAGCCGAAGGCAAAGCCGATCAGCGGGTTCAGGTTGTGCGTGTTGACCTGGCCGTTGCCAATCAGGTAGTAGTAGAAACCGGCCACGCCCAGCAGGCCCAGCCCCACCACCAGCATGCCGGTGATGGCACCGCCGCGGAAGGCGACGTCCAGCGCCGGGCCAATGCCCTTGGTGGCGGCCTGGGCGGTGCGCACATTGGCGCGCACCGACACGTTCATGCCGATGAAGCCACAGGCGCCCGACAGGAACGCGCCGACGACAAAGCCGATGGCGGTTTGCAGATCCAGGAAGACGCCGATCAAAATGGCCAGCACCACGCCGACGACGGAAATGGTCTTGTACTGTCGCGACAGGTAGGCGGCGGCGCCGGTCTGAATGGCCGCCGCGATCTCCTGCATGCGGGCGTTGCCGGCGTCCTGGGAAAGAATCCAACTTCGGGCCCAGAAGCCGTAAGCCACGGCGATCAGGCCGCCTACCAGCGCTACCATCAGCGCAAAATTGCCAGTCATGTTTTTCTCCTTGTCAGTGAAGGACAAGGCCCAGGCGTGGCGCTTTGGTGAAACGTTGGCCAGAGCCCCATCCTGTCCGGTTCACAGGTTGGTTCGCTCACTGGAGATGCTGCTGGCAACGCTGGCGGCATCTCCGCTGCGTTGCTTCCTCGCCGCCTGCCAGCAGCTGTTGCTGGGGAAAGGCGATTGGCCAACGAACGGAATGTAACGCGAAATGCAACGATTTCGGTTGCGCGGGTGTTGCGCGGTTTGTAAATTCAGGGTTTGTCCTGAGGAACCCGTGACCTGGGTCAAACACCAGGGGCATCGCCAAGCAGGCTCAGGCATTGGACAATGCCGCTGTCTGGTCAAGGAGAGAGAGTTCATGCCCAAGCTGCTGCGCAACCTGCTGGCCCTGGTTCTGGGCTTTGTCATCGGCTCATGCGTCAACATGGCGTTGATCACGCTGGGCCCGGCGCTGATTCCTCCGCCGGCGGGCGTGGATGTGCGCAATGCGGACAGCCTGGCCAAGGGCATTCATCTGTTTGAGGCGCGGCATTTCGTCATGCCTTTCCTGGCGCACGCGTTGGGCACGCTCGCGGGCGTCTTCGTGGCCTTCATGGTGGCGGCCAGCCACAAGGCGCGATTCGCTTACGGCATAGGCATTCTTTTCCTCTGCGGTGGCGTGGCGGCCAGTTTCATGATTCCGGCGCCGGCCTGGTTCATCGCCTTGGACTTGCTGGGGGCCTACTTGCCGATGGCCTGGTTGGGGACCAAGCTTGGCACCCTGGCGGCCAACAGGGCCGCGTAGGAAATGCGTCAGCTACTTCAGGCAAAATAAGGGTTTTCCCCAGCGGCTCAACGGTTCCCGTGCGGCCGTCAACCCAGCAGAGCATTTCTCATCATGTCCCTCGACAAAGTCACCCCCGGCGACAAGGTTCCCGAAGCCTTCAACGTCATCATCGAAATCCCCATGAACGCCGACCCCGTCAAGTACGAGGTGGACAAGGAATCTGGCGCCATCTTCGTCGACCGCTTCATGAGCACCGCCATGCACTACCCGACCAACTACGGTTATGTGCCCAAGACCATCAGTGGTGACGGTGACCCGGTGGACGTGCTGGTGATCACCCCGGTGCCGCTGATTCCCGGCGTGGTGGTGACCTGCCGCCCGATCGGCATCCTGAAGATGCAGGACGAGGCTGGCGAAGACGGCAAGGTGCTGGCGGTGCCGACCAACAAGATCCTGTCGCTGTACACGCAGTGGAAGAAGCCGGAAGACCTGAACCCGCTGCGGCTGAAGACCATCTCGCACTTCTTCGAGCACTACAAGGACTTGGAAGAGGGCAAGTGGGTCAAGATCCTGGGCTGGGAAGGCCCGGAGTCGGCCATGAAGGAAATCATGGACGGCATCGCCAACTACAACAAGGAGCACGCCTGAGCACAGGTCCGGCGGCCACGCGCCAAATGAAAAGGGGCCTCGCGGCCCCTTTTTGTTTTTCTCAGCGATCCGGGTTCGGAAACAGCGCGCCCTGCAGTCCCTTGGGCCGCTTGAACGGCTGCCATTGGCTCTCGACCTGCGCCAGCCGATCAGCCACCGCCCACCACGCGGTGGGGTTCAGACCCAGGCCGATGTGGCTGGCATAGACCTCGATGTTCTCGGTGTGCGGGTGGGCGGCCTTGGTGGCGTCCTGCAGGCTGGCCTGCCAGGCCACCACGCCGTCGGTGCGCGAGTAGATCGAAGTGGTGGGCACCGGCGGCGCCTCGGGCAGCTGGAACAGTTCGGTCTCATGCTCCACGCTGCGCCCGCTGGTCAGCTCGTAGACGCGCCATGCATTGGTGCTCTTGGGCGAGCCGTTGAACGGCGTGCCCAGCGTCTGCACGCCGCGCACGCAATGTGGCAGCAGCTTGGCCAACTCACGCGCATACACGCCACCCAGGCTCCAGCCAATCAGGCTCACCTTGCGGCCACTGGCGGCGCAGGTGTCCTCCACCTGGCGGCGCGCGGCGTCCAGCACGCCCACGCGCGGGCCGAAGTTGAAGTTCTGGTTCCAGCCCGAGACGTCATAACCCAGGCTTTGCAGGTAGCCGCGCAACGGCAGTGTGGAGGCGTCGCTGGCCGACAGGCCGGGGAACACGATGACGGCATGGCCATCGCCCGCCGGCGCGCGCTGCAGCAGCGGCCAGGCTGGCAGCAGGGCGCCGAACTCCCACGGCGCGCGGAATTCCATCGCCATCAGCAGGGCGTTGGGGGCCGGCGGGTGCGCGGCGTGGGGTCGGGAGGGGGTGGCCTGGACAGCCTGAGTATGGCCGGGGTGCTTGCTGCTGCGTTGTCTCGTCGAGCGTGTCATCGTGTACGCGGAAGTCAGGTGGCCTTTCGGGGGCCTGCCTGTTTCCTGGCAGTTGTAGTGTTGGTAACGGTAACAGCTTTCTTCGCTGGGGCCTTGGCTTTGCTGCGCGCTTTAGAGGCGGGCGTCTCGCTTTGCGTCACCTTGGTGACTTTCTTCGCGCTGGGCTTGCGGGTTACTACTGAGGCTGGCGCTTCATGCGCGGGCGCCGTCACAAACAGCTTCTTGCCGTCGTCGAAGGCCGCCTTCAGCCCATCGGCCAGTTCATGCAGGCCGGGCACGGCCTGCTTGCCGGCGATCAGGCCAAAGTCCACGCTGCCGGCGTAGGTCTGAATGGTGATGTTCAAGGCCAGGCCGTGCGAGACGATGCTCAAGGGGTAATAGGTCTGCATGCGCGCGCCAGCCAGGTACAGCGGCACCTGCGGGCCCGGCACATTGCTGATGGCCACGTTGGCAAAGGCCGGCAGCCGCTCCAGCACACCGCCGATGCGCAGCGTGCGCGCCGCCACCTTGGCCGCGCCGCCCACCCACAGCGGCGCCAGCAGGCCGGGGTAGTTGGTGGGCAGCACACCCTTGAGGCTGGCCAGCGCGGCCTTCACCTTGGCGGTGCTGGCCATGATGGCCTGCATGCGCTTGTGCGGCTGGGCGATGTGGGTGGCCAGGTCCACCAGCGAGGCCGAGGCCTGGTTGTTCATCTCCTTGTTGTTCTCTTCGCGCAGGCTCACCGGCATGGCGGCGATCAGCGGTTTTTTGGGGATATGGTCGTGCTTGGCGAGGTAGCCGCGCAGCGCGGTGGCGCACAGCCACAGCACCACGTCGTTGAAGCTGCCGCCCACCGCCTTGGCCATGGCCTTGCAGTCGGCAAACGGCAGGCTGACGGTGGCGAAATCGCGCTGAATGCCGATGGCGGTGTTGAACGGCGTCTTGGGGGCCAGCGATACCGGTGACTTCAGCGCCAAACCCGAGTCGCTTTTACGCGCCAGCGATTGCCCGGCCACCGCCTGGCCCAGGCTGCTGGCGGTTTGCGGCAGCATGCGCGCGATCTTCACGTACTGCGCCATGGTGTTGGACAGTGCCGCGCCTATCATCTCGCCCACCTTCAGGTCGGCGCGCCTGGGCCCCGAGCGCGCCGGGTCAGGTGGCGGCACGTCGCGCGGCACGGGGGTCAGGTCCAGCATGGCGTTGGCCAGCACGGTGCCGCCCTTGCCGTCCAGCCCGGCGTGGTGCACCTTGGCATAAAAGCCCGCCAGGCGTTTTCCGGGTGGCGACTTCAGGCTGTCGAAAATATGGAACTCCCACAGCGGGTGCTCGCGGTCCAGCAGGCGGCTGTGCAATTTGGCGCAGGTGGCCTCCATCATCCTGAGCGTGATGTTGCTGCCCGGCACCTTGCGGATGTGATGGTCCAGATCCACCTCATCGGCCTCCACCCAGATCGGGTGCCCGAGGTCGAACGGCATGAAGGCCAGCTTGCGCGTGAAGATGGGCGACAGGTGGATGCGCCGGGCGATGTGCGCCTTCACCGCCTGGTGGAAGCTGCCCTTGAAGTCCGGCGGCAGTTCGTACACGTTCATGGAGCCCACATGCATGGGCATTTCCGGGGTCTCGAGGTACAGGAAAGTGGCGTCCAGGCCGCTGAGTGATTTCATCGCGCATTTGTCTCCTGCGGACTAGCGTAGCCGCGCTTGGCTGCGCAGGGCACTAGGGTTTGCCTTCATGCTTCATAATCGGTGCACGGGCGTGTATCATGATTCAACCGCGCCCAGCGTCCAAGGAAGCGACAACGATGGAAACCACCCAAAAGTCCCAGGCATTCGGCCGGCCCAACACCCCCAACAAGGCCGCGGAAAGCCTGGCCGACGGCGGCCAGTACCTGACGCTGCGGCTGGGCTCCGAGGAGTATGCGATCGACATCCTGCGGGTGCAGGAAATCCGCTCCTACGAGGAGCCCACCCGCATGGTCAACGCGCCCAATTTCATCAAGGGTGTGGTCAACCTGCGCGGCGTCATCGTCCCCATCGTGGACCTGCGCCTGAAGCTCAACATCGCCAAGGTCGAATACACCGAGTTCACCGTGGTCATCATCCTCAACGTGCGCGGCACCGTGATCGGCGCGGTGGTGGACGCCGTCTCCGATGTGGTGACGCTGAGCGCCCAGGCCATCAAGCCGGCGCCGCAGTTCGACGCCGCCATCGATGCCCGCTTCATCACCGGCCTGGCCAACATCGGCGAGCGCATGCTGATCGTGATGAACATGGAGGCTTTGCTGAGCAACGCCGAGATGGGCATGGTGAGTGCCGCGTTGAACAACTGATTTGGCTTGAGGGATCGAGCCACCGCAACACTCAGTCCTCGCAGGATCAGGCTGCCACGCACCCCAGCGGCGTCGGCAGCTAAAGATCGGCCGCCCTGATTGCGTCAACAACCAAGCCGACCTCAGCTCAACGAGGAGCGCTTAGACAGCGCTCTCGTCCTGCTCACCGGTACGGATGCGCACCACGCGCTCCACGCTGGTGACGAAAATCTTGCCGTCACCGATCTTGCCCGTGCGCGCAGCCTTGATGATGGCGTCCACGCAGCGGTCAACGTCTTCGGTCTTCACCACCACTTCCACCTTCACCTTGGGCAGGAAGTCCACCACGTACTCGGCGCCGCGGTACAACTCGGTGTGGCCCTTCTGGCGGCCGAAGCCCTTGACCTCGGTCACTGTCAGGCCGGTGACGCCGCAGTCGCCCAGGGCCTCGCGCACCTCTTCCAGCTTGAACGGTTTGACGATGGCGGTGATCTGTTTCATGGCGGTTACCTGGTGCTGTTGAAGAAGGTCATGCGCGGAATTTGCTGGTAATAGGATACCGCCAATCCTTGCCGAAACTGCGGTGGGTAACCCGAATACCCACCGGCGCCTGGCGGCGCTTGTACTCGTTGATCCGTATCAGCCGGGTCACCTTCTCCACATCGGCGCGCTCAAAACCGGCGGCGACGATGTCCTCCAGGCCCATGTCGTTCTCCATGTAGCGCTCCAGGATGGCGTCCAGCACCTCGTAGGGCGGCAGGCTGTCCTGGTCCTTCTGGTCGGGCCGCAGCTCGGCGCTGGGTGGGCGGGTGATGATGCGCTCGGGGATCGGGCTGGCACCACTGCCATACGGGTCGTTCTGGTTGCGCCAACGCGTCAGCGCGAACACGGTGGTCTTGGCCAGATCCTTGATGACGGCAAAACCGCCGGCCATGTCGCCGTACAGCGTGCAGTAGCCGGTGGCCATCTCGGACTTGTTGCCGGTGGTCAGCACGATGCTGCCGAATTTGTTGCTCAGGGCCATCAGCAGCGTGCCGCGTATGCGGGCCTGGATGTTCTCTTCGGTGGTGTCTTCCTTCAGGCCTGCGAACTCCTTGGCCAGGCTGGCCTTGAAGGCCTCGAATTCGGGCACGATGGAAATCTCGTCGTAGCGCACGCCCAGGCGGTCGGCCATGTCGCGGGCGTCTATCCAGCTGATGTCGGCGGTGTAGGGCGAGGGCATCATCACCGCACGCACCTTGTCGCGACCCAGTGCATCCACCGCCACCGCCAGCACCAGCGCCGAATCGACGCCGCCCGACAGGCCCAGGATGGCGCCGGGGAAGCCATTCTTGCCAATGTAGTCGCGCACGCCCAGCACCAGCGCGTCCCACAGGTCGGCCTCGTCCGTGCGGGGGGCATCGATGGGGCCGGCCAGGCGCAAGCTGCCGCCTGCACGGGTCGCGTCCAGCATGAAGTTGTCTTCGGCAAAACTGCGTGCGCGGCTGGCCACGCTTTCGTCGGCATTCAACGCGAACGACCGGCCCTCAAACACCACCTCATCCTGTCCGCCCACCAGGTGGGCATAGACCAGCGGCAGGCCGGTGGCGCGCACCCTGGCGCGCATCATCAGCTCGCGCTCGTCGCCCTTGCCGACGTGGAAGGGCGATGCGTTGATGACGGCCAGCAGCTCGGCGCCGGCCTGGGCAGCCAGGCGGGCGGGCTCCTCGAACCAGGCGTCCTCGCAGATCAGCAAGCCCACCTTGACGCGCTGGCCTTCGGGGCCGGCCTCAAACACGCACACGCCCTGGCCGGGCGTGAAGTAGCGCCGCTCGTCGAACACCTGGTAGTTGGGCAACTCGCGCTTGGCATAGATGGCGATGATGCTGCCCTCGCGCAGCACACTGGCCGCGTTGTGGCGGTGCTGGATGGCCACCGAGCGGGTGCGGCTGTCATCGCCCTGCGGGTGGCCCACCACCACGCACATGTCCTTTAACCCGGCCAGAGCACGGGCCACCGTTTTCACGGCATCATCGCAGGCGGCGATGAAGCTCGGGCGCAGGAACAGGTCTTCGGCGGCGTAGCCGCAAATGGAGAGTTCCGGCGTCAGCAACAGGCGGGCGCCGGCGGCATGGGCCGCCTGGGCCGCTGAGATGATTTTTTGTGCATTGCCGGGCATGTCGCCCACCACGAAGTTCAATTGGGCAATGCAGATCTTGAGTGTCATTGACGTGTAGGCGAAAAAAGAAGGTGCCGGTACCGGTGAACAGCAAGCGTTCAGTCATAAAAGATTATGTCACCCGCGTGCACGACACGCCGCTGGCGCTCGACAAAACCCGCTGGAATGCGCTGCTGGCCGCCCAGTGCGCGCCCAGCCCGTTCATGCGCCACGAGTACCTGGCGGCCATGCACGCCAGCGGCAGCGCCGTGCCCGGCACCGGCTGGACGCCGCGCTTCATCACGCTGGAGCAGGGCGGTGAGCTGGTGGCCGCCTGCGCGCTGTACCTGAAGGGCCACTCCTATGGCGAGTATGTGTTCGACTGGGCCTGGGCCAACGCCTACCACCAGCACGGCCAGCGCTACTACCCCAAGGCGCTGGTCGCTGCGCCGTTCACACCGGTGCCCGGTACGCGGCTGCTGGCGCGGGATGAGCCGGCGCGACTGGCGCTGGCAGCGGCATTGGTGGCCTGGTGCGAGGAAGAGGAGTTGTCTTCGCTGCATCTGCTGTTTGGCGCGCCCGAAGACACCGCAGCCTGCGTCGAGGCCGGCATGATGCTGCGCCACGGCGTCCAGTTTCATTGGGAAAACACCGAGCCGGGCTACCCTGATTTCGACGCCTTCCTGGCCTCGTTGGCGCAAGACAAGCGCAAGAAGATACGCCAGGAGCGCCGCAAGGTGGCCGAGGCGGGCGTGACGTTTCGCTGGGCAGGCGGCGCCGACATCGCGCCACGCGACTGGGACTTCTTTTACGCCTGTTACGAGCGCACCTACCTGGAGCATGGCAACGCGCCTTACCTGACGCGCGATTTCTTCCAGCGCATGGCCGACACCATGCCGCAGAACTGGCTGTTGTTCACGGCCGAGCGGGCGGGCCACCCCATGGCCACCAGCCTGATCGCGTTGACCGACGAGGGCCTGGGCGCCAACGCCGGCCGCGTCGCCTATGGCCGCTACTGGGGTGCGCTGGAGCGCGTGGACTGCCTGCACTTCGAGGCCTGCTACTACCAGCCGCTGCAGTGGTGCATTGAGCAGGGTTACCAGCGCTTCGAGGGCGGCGCCCAGGGCGAGCACAAGATGGCGCGCGCGTTGCTGCCGGTGGGCACCACCAGTGCCCATTGGCTGGCGCACCCGGCGTTTGCCGAGGCCATCGAGCGGTTTCTGGAGCGCGAAGAAGCCGGTATTGCCGATTACCTGGGCGAGTTGCAGCAGCGCAACCCGTTCAGGAAGGGCTGACAGCGGCTGGCCGGTGCCAAATGCCGCTGGGATGGCAGGTCGCTGGCAGCCGACGCCGCTGGTGCGCGTGGCTACGGGAATGTCCTCCGGCCCTGCGGGCCTCCTCCTTGATTTCCCTCCGCCACACGCCCCAGCGACATCGGATTCGTTGGCGTGCATTGCGCTGGCACGCCAGTCACATTCGCGGGATCAGGTCGTCGTGGCGTTCAGCGCAGTGGCATCAAGGAGGAGGCCGCAGGCCGGGGGACAGCCACGGAGCTGAGCGCCGCGGCGGCCTGATCACCCAAACCAGTATGGATGGTCAGATCTTGTCCAGCGCCGATTCCGGCGCCATGCCGGCGTTGGTGATCAGCTCGGGCAGCAGCGTGCCCACCTCAGCGCCGCTCTTGATCAAGTCCATCTGCCAATGCCCCAGGAACTGCTGCTCCAGACTGGCGTTCAGGAAGGTCAGCAGCGCGTCGTAGTAGCCTGCGGTGTTCAACAGGCCGATCGGCTTGTCGTGGTAGCCCAGTTGGCGCCAGGTCCAGACCTCGAAAAACTCTTCCATGGTGCCAATGCCGCCCGGCAGGGCCAGGAAGCTGTCGGCGCGCTCGGCCATCATGCGCTTGCGGTCGTGCATGGTGTCCACCACGTGCAGTTCGGTGCACCCCAGGTGGGCCCATTCCTTTTCCACCAACGCCTTGGGGATCACGCCCACCACGCGGGCGCCGGCCTGCAGCGCGGCATCGGCCACCAGGCCCATCAGCCCGGCCTTGCCACCGCCATAGACCAGCTGGCCACCGTGCCGGCCTATCCACTGGCCGACGTCGCGCGCGGCCTGCGCATACAGCGGGTTGATGCCCGGGCGCGAGCCGCAGTACACGCACAGGGAGAAGCTGGTTTGGTCGCTCATGATGGGCAAGGGGCGGGCAGGGCGTGGGGGAAGTCAGGCTTTCGGTGCAGGGGCATTGGCGGCGGCGATTTTCGGCTGCGCCGAAATCAGCCGGGTACCGGCCAACACATCATGCACGAACTGGCGCTGCGGGTGGAAGCGCGCCAGCAGGGCCCACACCACCACCCAGCCGGTCACCAGCAGCGCGACTTCGGCGCCGCTGCGGTGGAAAGGCGCCAGCACCGCCAGCGGCGGCAAGAACCACAGCCAGCTCAGCACATAGCGCACCAGCGCACGCGTCTGGCTGACGGCTTGGCCCTGGCGGTCGACGATGCGGATGTGCCAGGTCTTCATGGCCAGGGTCTGGCCCCGGGCCCAAAACCAGATGAAGTAGATGCCCAGCACCACGAACAGGAAGGCCATTTGGGCGTGCCGGTTGTCCAGCGCATGGCGTGTCTGGGTCAGCGTGCTGAACAGCCAGGCGGTGATGAAGATCACGCCGAACAGCAGCAGGCCTTCGTAGGTCCAGCAGGCCATGCGGCGCCACAGTGGGGGAGCGGTCAACGGCAATTCGTCGGCTGGCGCCGCACTTGAAAGGGTGCTCATCTTCTTGCGGGAAAACGGGTCAGGGCTTGGCGGTGCTGGCCGATGCTGCGCTGACCGCGAGGGCGGGCGCCGTTGCCGGCGCGATCACCGCAGCCGTGGGTTGAGGCGCCACGGGGCGCGCAGGGTGGCTGACGTGCAGGGTAGGCGTGGATGCCTGGCGCGTCACCGGCACGGCGGCCAGCTTTTGGGGCGGTGTGGGCTTGACGGGCGTGGCCGCGCCGGGCAGCTTGACCGGCGCCTTGGCGGCCAGCTTCTGCTTTTCCTCGGGGCTGAGGGCCTGGTAGGCCTGCCAGGTGGCTGTTTTTTCCTCCGGGGTCAGTTGCTTGGCCTCGGCAAAATTCAGCCGCGCAATGTCGCGCTGCGCCGGGCTCAGGGCCGCCCAGTCTTTCATGCGGCTGTGCAGCTTGCCCTGCTCGGCCGGGGTCAGTTTTTGGTAATTCTTGGAAAAGGCCAGCCATTTGCGCCGCTGCGGCTCGCCCAGCGCGGCCCAACTGCCGGCCAGCGGCGCCAGCGCTGCCTGCTGCGCGGGTGTCAGCTCGCTCCAGGCGGGCTTCACCACCTTGGGCAGGGCCTGCGAGGTGTTGCGCTTGGGGGCGGAAGCCGCCGCAGCCTGGCGGCTGGCCGGGGCGGTGGCTGCTGCGGCGACGGGCTTGCTGGCGGCCGGTGCGGCTGCGGGCACGCTTGAAGAGGCAGTTGCGGGGACCGGGGTGGCGGTAGGCGATGCGGCTTGCGCAAAAGCGCCTGGCGCGTCAAGCGCCAGGCACAGGGTGGCCAGCAACAGCGCGAGGCCGAGGCCGCCGGGATGGGGGCGAAGCGCCGGGGGCAGGGACATCGGCAAACCGGGGCTTACTGCTGCTGTGGTGGTTGGGCTTGGTCGTTGACGGGGGTACGGCCCAGTTTCAGGAATTGGGCGAAACCCGGGTCGGTATAGGCGGCCGGCGGCAGGTCGTCGGTCAGGAGGGCGGCATCCACCTCGGCCACTTCGTCGGCGCGCAGTTCGTTTTGCACCCAATTGATGGCAATCAGGCCCGCCAACAGTGCAATCACCGGCAAGGCTGATGCAATCCGGTGCATCCAACCGGGCCGCTCATCGCCGCTGTCGCCGCCGCCCAGGCTCAAAGTTGCTGCGCCACCGGTGACGGCGGCAACCTGCAGGCCGTAGGCGGTGCGGACCAGGGCCTGCTTGCGCGAGTCCAGCGCCTGCTCGCGGGCGGCGCGCAGCCGCTCGGCGATGTCGTAGGGCAGCGCCTGGGCGCCGCCGGACAGGCGGGCCGTCAAACGCACGGCGAAGCGCTCCTGGGCGCTGGTGCTGGGGTGATTTTGAATTCTTGTCATAGTTGTATTCCCTTTGCCTTCAAGGCCTTGCTCAGGGCCTGGATGGCACGCGAGCAGTGGGTTTTCACACTTCCCTCCGAGCAGCCCATGGCCGCCGCGGTCTCTGCGACATCCAGTTCTTCCCAGTAACGCATCAGGAAGGCTTCCCGTTGACGTGCTGGCAATTCCTGGATCTCGGCTTCTATTTCTCGCAAGATCTGGGCCCGCTGCGTGGTGGTTTCGGCGCTTTCCGTCTGCTCCGACTCCACGGAGACGTCCAAAGTTTCCAACAAATCGAAATCCCCGTCCTCGCCGGGTGTTTCGAAGTCGCTCATGTTGGAAAACAGCGCGTTCCGGGTCTTCTGGCGGCGAAACCAGTCCAGCGTGCAGTTGGACAGGATGCGCTGGAACAGCATGGGCAGCTCTTCCGCCGGCTTGTGGCCATAGTGCTCCGCCAGTTTCATCATGCTGTCCTGCACGATGTCCAGCGCCGATTCTTCGTTGCGCACGTGGTACACCGAGCGCTTGAAAGCGCGGGCCTCCACGCTTTTGAGGAAATCGTTGAGTTCTTGTTCGGTTGCCAAGAGATGGGGTGGACGGTTTTAGTGCGGGCGACGCACCTCAAAGAGGGTGCGATTTGGCTTGAATTGTGCCATTCGGGCCAGCTTTTTTTGCCCCAAATGCCAGATTTGGTCGAAATTGAATGTTGCAATGCGATAATCGCAGTTGCAAATTAAAGCAAACGGGTCACTGCTCGGCGTTCAGATCATGGCGCCCATGGCTTTGGCCTCAAGTTCCGCAGCAGCTTCACAAGAGCGCGCTCAGGGGCACCCAAGGTTTTTCGTCAGAGAAATTCGCAAAGGTTGAATATGGACATCTCCAAGGCCGAACTCGCTTCGGCGGCCGCAGCGCACGCTGCCGCCAAATCCTCCCCCACTGCCGCGGCACCGCAGGAATTGCGTGGCGCAGAAATTCTGGTCAAGGCCCTGCAGGCCGAGGACGTCAAATACGTCTGGGGCTACCCCGGCGGTGCGGTACTGCACATCTACGACGCCTTCTACAAGCAAGACACCATTCAGCACGTGCTGGTGCGCCACGAACAGGCCGCCGTGCACGCGGCTGACGGCTATGCGCGCGCCACCGGCGACGTTGGCGTGGCACTGGTCACCTCCGGCCCCGGTGTGACGAACGCCGTCACCGGCATTGCCACGGCCTACATGGACAGCATCCCCATGGTGATCATCACCGGCCAGGTGCCCACCCACGCGATCGGGCTGGACGCCTTTCAGGAATGCGACACCGTGGGCATCACCCGCCCCATCGTCAAGCACAACTTCCTGGTGAAGGACGCGCGCGACCTCGCCGAGGTGATGAAAAAAGCCTTCCACATTGCCCGCACCGGCCGCCCCGGCCCGGTGGTGGTGGACATCCCGAAGGACGTGTCGTTCAAGAAGGTGCCCTACAGCGGCTACCCGCAGTCGGTCAGCATGCGCTCGTACAACCCGGTGAAGAAGGGCCATGGCGGGCAGATCCGCAAGGCGCTGCAACTGCTGCTGGCGGCCAAGCGGCCCTATATCTACACCGGCGGCGGCGTGCTGCTGGGCAACGCCACGCCCGAGTTGCGCACGCTGGTGGACATGCTGGGCTACCCCTGCACCAACACGCTGATGGGCCTGGGCGCTTACCCGGCCAGCGACAAGAAATTCCTGGGCATGCTGGGCATGCACGGCACCATCGAGGCCAACAACGCGATGCAAAACTGCGACGTGCTGCTGGCCGTGGGCGCGCGCTTTGATGACCGCGTGATCGGCAACCCCAAGCATTTCGCGCAGAACGAGCGCAAGATCATCCACATCGACATCGACCCCTCCAGCATCTCCAAGCGGGTGCGGGTGGACATTCCCATCGTCGGCGACGTCAAGGACGTGCTGACCGAGATGATCGCCATGGTGCGCGAAAGCGCCATCAAGCCCGACGCCAACGCGCTGGGCGCCTGGTGGGAAACCATCGAGGGCTGGCGCAAGCGCGACTGCCTGAAGTACGACCACGGCAAGGGCGACGTCATCAAGCCGCAGTATGTGGTGGAAACGCTGTGGAACATGACCAAGGACGTCGACACCTACATCACGTCGGACGTTGGCCAGCACCAGATGTGGGCGGCGCAGTATTACCGCTTTGACGAGCCGCGCCGCTGGATCAACTCCGGCGGCCTGGGCACCATGGGCGTGGGCATTCCCTACGCCATGGGCATCAAGCTGGCCAAGCCCGACAGCGAGGTGTTCTGCATCACCGGCGAAGGCTCGGTGCAGATGTGCATACAAGAGCTGTCCACTTGCCTGCAGTACAACACGCCGATCAAGATCGTGTCGCTGAACAACCGCTACCTGGGCATGGTGCGGCAGTGGCAGGAGGTGGAGTACGAAGGCCGCTACAGCCACAGCTACATGGACGCGCTGCCCAACTTCGTCAAGCTGGCCGAGGCCTATGGCCACGTCGGCATGCTGATCGAGCGGCCGCAGGATGTGGAGCCGGCGCTGCGCGAGGCGCGCAAGCTGAAGGACCGCACGGTGTTCATGGACTTCCGCACCGACCCCACCGAGAACGTGTTCCCGATGGTGCAGGCCGGCAAGGGCATCACCGAAATGCTGCTGGGGTCGGAAGACCTGTAGCAGCGCACGGCACGGCGCTTCCATGCGCCGCGCCGGTTTGTTCAACTTATTCGACGAATCTATTGCCTGCCAAGCCTCGCGGTTACCGCCGCAAGGGGAGGGCAGCGAAAAGAGGAATCAGGCACTATGAAACACATCATTGCAGTTTTGCTCGAAAACGAGCCCGGCGCGTTGTCACGCGTGGTGGCGCTGTTTTCGGCCCGTGGCTACAACATCGAATCGCTGACGGTGGCGCCCACCGAAGACCCCAGCCTGTCGCGCATGACCATACAGACGGCCGGCTCGGAGGACGTGATCGAGCAGATCACCAAGCACCTGAACCGCCTCATCGAGGTCGTCAAGGTGGTGGACCTGACCGAAGGCGCCTACACCGAGCGCGAGCTGATGCTGGTGAAGGTGCGCGCGGTGGGCAAGGAGCGCGAGGAGATGAAGCGCATGGCCGACATCTTCCGCGGCCGCATCATCGACGTCACCGAGAAGAGCTACACCATCGAGCTGACCGGCGACCAGGGCAAGAACGACGCCTTCCTGGAAGCCATAGAGCGCGGCGCTATCCTGGAAACCGTGCGCACCGGCTCCTGCGGCATTGGCCGCGGTGAGCGCATCCTGCGGGTTTGATTTCCTGAGTTTTTGAGCTAGTTTTCTGTAACCGGCGATTTTTTCAACGCCATTTGTTTATCCGGAGATAAGAATGAAAGTTTTCTACGACAAGGACTGTGACCTGAGCCTGATCAAGGGCAAGACGGTGGCCATCATCGGTTACGGCAGCCAGGGGCATGCCCACGCGCAGAACCTGAACGACAGCGGCGTCAAGGTGGTGGTGGGCCTGCGCAAGGGCGGCGCCTCCTGGCCCAAGGTCGAAAAGGCCGGCCTGAAGGTGGCCGAGGTCGCCGAGGCCGTCAAGGCCGCCGACGTGGTGATGATCCTGCTGCCCGACGAGCAGATCGGCAGCGTCTACACCAACGACGTGGAGCCCAACATCAAACAGGGCGCCTCGCTGGTGTTCGCGCACGGCTTCAACGTGCACTACGGCCTGGTGACGCCGCGCGCCGATCTGGACGTGTGGATGGTCGCCCCCAAGGCGCCCGGCCACACCGTGCGCGGCACCTATGCCCAGGGCGGCGGCGTGCCCCACCTGATCGCCGTGCACCAGGACAAGTCCGGCCGCACGCGCGACCTGGCGCTGAGCTACGCCATGGCCAACGGCGGCGGCAAGGCCGGCATCATCGAAACCAACTTCCGCGAAGAGACCGAGACCGACCTGTTCGGCGAGCAGGCGGTGCTGTGCGGCGGCACGGTGGAGCTGATCAAGGCTGGCTTTGAGACGCTGGTGGAAGCCGGCTACGCGCCCGAAATGGCGTATTTCGAGTGCCTGCACGAGCTGAAGCTGATCGTCGACATGATCTATGAAGGCGGCATCGCCAACATGAACTACTCGATCTCGAACAACGCTGAGTACGGCGAGTACGTCACCGGCCCGCGCATCGTCACCGCAGCCACCAAGGACGCGATGCGCCAGTGCCTGAAGGACATCCAGACCGGTGAATACGCCAAGAGCTTCATCCTGGAAAACAAGGCCGGCGCCCCCACGCTGCTGAGCCGCCGTCGCCTGACCAGCGAGCACCAGATCGAAAAGGTCGGTGAGACGCTGCGCGCGATGATGCCCTGGATCAAGAAAAACAAGCTGGTGGACCAGACGCGCAACTGATTTACGTTGTTACTTCCTTCAAACCTCATTGGCCACTTCGGTGGCCATTTTTTCGTCCGCACATTCCGTATCCGTTCGGGCGGAGCCTGTCGAACCCCTTTCACGCAGCGATGGCTTGTGAGGATCAGGCCGCCACGGCACTCCGCTCCGCGGCTGTCCCCCGGCCCTTCGGGCCTCCTCCTTGATGCCGCTGCGCAGAGTGCCATGACGACCTGATCCCGCGAACGTAATTGGCGTGCCAGCGTTCGGTATTCGAGCGTCACGCGCACCAGCGGCGTCGGCAGCCAGCGAATCAGGCCAAGCACACCAGCGGCGTCGGCGGCCATCAAACTTGCAACGCGAGCGGTAACGCCTGCTTTACACTTCCGCCTCTGGAGAACCAATATATGCACGATGGCGAGGAAGCCGAGATTGCACCGAATGAGCCGGTGATGGTGCGCAAGCGCCGCAAGGGCATCTACATCCTGCCCAACCTGTTCACGCTGGCGGCGCTGTTCGGCGGCTTCTATGCGGTGGTGATGGCCATGAACGGGCGCTACGACCAGGCGGCCGTGGGGGTGTTCTGCGCCATGGTGCTGGACGCGCTGGACGGGCGCGTGGCGCGCATGACCAACACCCAGAGCGCGTTTGGCGAGCAGATGGATTCGCTGGCCGACATGGTGTCGTTCGGCGCCGCCCCGGCGCTGATTTCTTACGAGTGGGCCTTGAAGGGCCTGGGCCGCTGGGGCTGGATTGCCGCTTTTGTGTACTGCGCTTGCGCCGCACTGCGCCTGGCGCGCTTCAACGTCAACACCGCAGTGGTGGACAAACGTTATTTCCAGGGCCTGCCGTCACCGGCGGCCGCGGCCTTGTTGGTGGGCTTCATTGGCCTGATGACGGATTTGGGGTACAAGGGCACCGACATGCTGGGCGTGTTCGACATCCGCTGGCTCACCTTCGCGCTGGCGCTGTATTCCGGCCTGACCATGGTCACCAATGCGCCGTTCTACAGCTTCAAGGTGGTCAGCATGAAGCGCACCGTGCCGTTTGTGGTGATGGTGCTGATCGCGCTGGGCCTGGCGGTGGTGACCATTGACCCGCCCACGGTGTTGTTCAGCATCTTTGTCGCCTATGGCACCAGCGGCTACATCATCTACGCCTGGCGCAAGGCCAAGGGGCTGCGCACCAGCGTTATCAGCGTTTCCACTGACGAGCCGGAAGAGCGCGGTTTGCATAAATGAAAAATTTTGTGGTACATTGACTGCATGAACAAGCGAATTGCTCTGGCTCTACTGCTATCCCCCCACGGGCGGAGACGGTAGTGCGCGCGTAACGCGAAGTTCCACCAGTCAACGGCCCGTGTGCACCAGCAGCGGGCCGTTTCTCTTTGCGGGCTCTGCTGGGTTCACGGGGATTTGAAGATTCCTCACCTGAGAACCTGACCATGACCATGTTGAAGCAACCCGCCAGCAAATACCCCGCCTTCAAGCCCGTGGGCTTGACCGACCGCACCTGGCCCGACGCCGTGCTGACCCAGGCGCCCATCTGGTGCAGCGTGGACCTGCGCGACGGCAACCAGGCGCTGATCGAGCCCATGGACATCCCGCGCAAGCTGCGCATGTTCCACATGCTGGTGGCCATTGGCTTCAAGGAGATCGAGGTCGGTTTCCCCTCGGCCTCGCAGGTTGAGTTCGACTTTGTGCGCAAGCTGATTGACGACAACCTGGTGCCCGACGACGTCACCATCCAGGTGCTGACCCAGGCGCGCGAGCCGCTGATACGCCGCACTTTCGAAGCTTTGCAGGGCGCCAAAAAAGCCATCGTGCACCTGTACAACGCCACCGCGCCGGTGATGCGCCGCGTGGTGCTGGGCATGAGCGAGGACGAGATCGTCGAGCTGGCCACCAGCAACGCCAAACTGTTCAAGGAACTGGCCGCGCAGCAGCCCGCCACGCAGTGGACGTTCCAGTACTCGCCCGAGATGTGGTCCGGCACCGAGCTGGCGTTCTCCAAGCGGGTGGTGGATGCGGTCACCGACGTGTGGCAGCCCACGCCGCAGCACAAGTGCATCATCAACCTGCCGTCCACGGTGGAGCACTCCACGCCCAACATCTTTGCCGACATGATGGAGTGGATGCACCGCCACCTGGCGCGGCGCGACGCCATCATCATCTCCGTGCACCCGCACAACGACCGCGGCACCGGCACGGCTGCCGCCGAGCTGGCGCTGATGGCCGGTGCCGACCGGGTAGAAGGCTGCCTGTTTGGCAACGGTGAGCGCACCGGCAATGTGGACCTGGTCAACATCGCGCTGAACCTGTACACCCAGGGCGTGTCGCCGGGGCTGGATTTCTCGGACATTGATGAAGTCCGCCGTACCGTGGAACACTGCAACCAGCTGCCGGTGCACCCGCGCCACCCGTATGCGGGTGACCTGGTCTACACCTCGTTCTCAGGCTCGCACCAGGACGCCATCAAGAAGGCCTTTGCCGCCCGCAAGGAGGGCGACGCCTGGGCCATCCCCTACCTGCCGGTGGATCCGAAGGACCTGGGCCGCAGCTACGAGGCGGTGATACGCGTCAACAGCCAGTCCGGCAAGGGCGGCATCGCCTACCTGCTGGAGCAGGAATACGGGCTGGAGCTGCCGCGCCGCCTGCAGATCGAGTTCAGCCAGGTGGTGCAGCGGGTGATGGACGCCGGCGGCAAGGAGCTGACGGCACAGGACCTGTGGGCGCTGTTCCAGCAGGAATACGGCGTCGGGCAGATTGAGGCGCCCAGCTACCAGACCCAGCCCGGCGTGGACGGCACGGTCAGCCTGAGGGCCGAAGTGGCACTGAACGGCCAGGCGATGCAGGTGCAAGGCCAGGGCAACGGCCCCATAGAGGCCTTCACCATGGCCGTGAGCCGCGCCACCGGCCGCAGTGTGCGCGTGCTGGACTACCACGAGCACGCCATGCGTGCCGGTGCCGATGCCCAGGCCGTGGCTTACCTGGAGCTGCGGGTGGACGAGGCGCACACCGTGTTTGGCGTCGGCGTGGATGCCAACATCGTCTCCGCTTCGCTGAAAGCCATCGTGTCGGGCCTGCAACGGGCGAAAATCGAGCCTGCCGGTGAAACACGGGCGGCCGTGGCCGCCTGAGCCGCCACCCAGGACAAACAACAGGAACCCCGCACCATGAGCGACAAACTGATCATTTTCGACACCACCTTGCGCGACGGCGAGCAGTCGCCCGGCGCCTCCATGACGCGCGACGAAAAGCTGCGCATCGCCCGCCAGCTGGAGCGCCTGAAGGTGGACGTGATCGAGGCCGGCTTTGCCGCCAGCTCCAACGGCGACTTCGAGGCCGTGCAGGCGATTGCCCACGCCATCAAGGACGCCACGGTGTGTTCGCTGTCGCGCGCCAACGACCGCGACATCTCGCGCGCCGCCGAGGCTTTGAAGGGTGCCAACAGCTCGCGCATCCACACCTTCATCGCCACCTCGGCGCTGCACATGGAGAAAAAGCTGCGCATGACGCCAGAGCAGGTGTTCGAGCAGGCCAAACTGTCCGTGCGCTTCGCCCGCAACCTGGTGAGCGACGTGGAGTTCAGCCCCGAAGACGGTTACCGCAGCGATGTGGACTTTCTGTGCCGCGTGCTGGAAGCGGTGATCGGCGAGGGCGCCACCACGGTGAACATCCCCGACACCGTGGGCTACGCCGTCCCCGAGCTGTATGGCAACTTCATCAAGACGCTGCGCGAGCGGGTGCCCAATTCGGACAAGGCCATCTGGTCCGTGCACTGCCACAACGACCTCGGCATGGCGGTGGCCAACTCGCTGGCCGGTGTCAAGATCGGTGGCGCGCGGCAGGTGGAGTGCACCATCAACGGCCTGGGCGAACGCGCCGGCAACTGCTCGCTGGAGGAGGTGGTGATGGCGGTGAAGACCCGCAAGGACTACTTCGGCCTGGAGCTGGGCATAGACACGCAGCACATCCTGGCTGCCAGCCGCATGGTCAGCCAGACCACCGGCTTTGTGGTGCAGCCCAACAAGGCCGTGGTGGGCGCCAACGCGTTTGCCCATGCCTCGGGCATCCACCAGGACGGCGTGCTGAAGGCGCGCGACACCTACGAAATCATGCGCGCCGAGGACGTGGGCTGGACCAACAACAAGATCGTGCTGGGCAAGCTCAGCGGCCGCAACGCCTTCAAGCAGCGCCTGCAGGACCTGGGCGTGCAGATGGAGAGCGAGGCCGACATCAACTCCGCCTTCGCCCGCTTCAAGGAGCTGGCAGACCGCAAGAGCGAGATCTTTGACGAAGACATCCTGGCGCTGATCAGCGACGAAAGCGTCGCCCACGACCATGAACATTACGCTTTTGTGTCCCTGTCACAGCACAGCGAGACGGGTGAGCGGCCCCATGCCAGCGTGGTGTTCACGGTAGGCGGCAAGGAAGTGAAGGGCAGTTCGGACGGCAACGGCCCGGTAGACGCTTCCCTGAAGGCCATTGAAACGCACGCCAAAAGCGGCGCCGAGATGGTGCTCTATGCGGTGAACGCCATCAGCGGTTCCACCGAGAGCCAGGGGGAAGTCACCGTGCGGCTGCAAAACAGCGGGCGGGTCGTCAATGGCGTTGGTGCGGATCCGGACATTGTGGTGGCCTCCGCCAAGGCTTATCTGAGCGCGCTCAACAAGTTACAAAGCAAAGCTGATCGGGTGGCTGCACAAGGCTAGTTACCGCTTAGGTACTAACCCCTATTTCCTACATGTCTTTAGGAAAACCGCGCAAGTGCTTGATCCTGCGCGAATTTTTCCTTAAACTCTAGCCCATGCCTGTGTTGGTGATCCCACGCAGGCATTGTCGCATTGGGTCATGACCTGTTCGGGATAGGAAAGCACTTTGAAACACCTCTGTCATCTGCTGTGCGCATCCGCCATTGCACTCGCTGCTTTCACTCCCGCCGCCCAGGCCGCCACCCCTTCCAAACCTGCCGTTAAATCCACCAAAGCCACCAAAGCCGTTGCCAAGGCGCCGGCCAAGGCCCGGGTGTTGCGCGCTAACGTCACCTTGCGCCGCAAGGCCCCGGCAGTGCGCTATGCCGCCGTGCCGCTGAAGCCGTCCTTCGGCCAGCTGGCAGGCCTGCACGCCGAGCAGGATGCGCTGCAGCTCAAGTCCGCCGTCGCCTTTGTGGTCGATCAGGACACCAACGAGGTGCTGCTGAACAAGAATTCCCAGGCTGTGCTGCCGATCGCCTCCATCACCAAGCTGATGACCGGTGTGGTGCTGAGCGAAGCCCGCCTGCCCATGGACGAAATGGTCACCATCACCCAGGACGACGTGGACAGCGAGAAGTTCACCCGCTCTCGTCTGACGGTGGGCACCCAACTGAGCCGCGGCGAGCTGCTGCATCTGGCGCTGATGTCCAGCGAAAACCGTGCCGCCCACGCGCTGGGCCGCACCTACCCCGGCGGCCTGGCCGCATTCATCCCGGCCATGAATGCCAAGGCCCTGGTCCTGGGCATGACCGACACGCATTACGTGGAGCCCACCGGCCTGTCCAGCAAGAACCAGTCGTCCGCCAAGGACTTGGCCAAGCTGGTCAATTTCGCCTACGGCAATGAAACCCTGCGTGAACTGACCACCTCGCCCGGCTACCAGGTGGCCGTGGGCAAGCGCAACCTGCAGTTCGTCAATACCAACCGCCTGGTGCACAACCCGCAGTGGGACATCGGCCTGCAAAAGACCGGCTTCATCAACGAAGCCGGGCAGTGCCTGGTGATGCAGGCCAAAGTGGCCGGGCGCAAGCTGATCATGGTGTTCCTGGACTCGGCCGGCAAGCTCAGCCGCATCGGCGACGCAGAGCGCGTGCGCCACTGGGTGGAAAACATCCCCGCCCGTGCCGCCGCGCCGGTGGCGCGTGCCGGGTCCACTGGCAATCTCATGTAAGCCACTGCGAGCTTCAAAACAAAAAGGCCCCGAGGGGCCTTTTTGTTTGGTCGTCTGGCCAAGGTTTACTTCGGCTGATGCCCCAGCGACGCCGAGATCTCCCGCGCCGTGGTCTGCAGCTTGGGCAGCCACTCGTCTTCCAGCCGGCCGCTGGGGGCCGAGATGGACAGGCCGGCCACCAGCTTGTCCTGGTCGTCGTAGATCCCGGCGGCCATGCAGCGCACGCCCAGTTCCAGCTCCTCGTTGTCGTGCGCGTTGCCATACTGGCGCACCTTGGCCAGTTCGCGCTCCAGCACCGGCAGCTGGGTGATGCTGTTGCGGGTGTGGCCGGCCAGGCCGGTGCGGGTGGCATAGGCGCGCACACGCTGTGGGTCGTCGGCGGCGAGGAACAGCTTGCCGGTGGAGGTCAGGTGTAGCGGCGCGCGCCCGCCGATGGCGCGCACCACCTGCATGCCCGAGCGCTCGCTGTAGGCGCGCTCGATGTAGACGATCTCATCGCCCTGGCGCATGCTCAGGTTCACCGGCTGCTGAATCAGCTTGTGCAGCTCGCGCATGGGGGTGAGCGCGGCGTCGCGCACATTGAGCCGGCCCTTGACCAGGTTGCCCAGCTCCAGCAGGCGCATGCCCAGCCGGTAGACGCCGGGTTGTGGGCGGTCGACGAAGCGGCCGGTGGCCAGGTCGTTCAGGATGCGGTGGGTGGTGGAGGAATGCAGGCCGGTTTTCTCGGCGATGTCCTTCAGCGACATGGCCTCTTCGCGCGAGGCCAGCACATCCACGATGGCGAACATGCGCTCTATCACCTGCACGGTGGGCGTGGCCACCACGTCCGGATCGGCTTTCTTCACGGGGCCTCCTCCTGATGCTGAAAGCCCATTTTATGCCGTGAAATGGAAAACCACCCTGTGCGATACAGGGTAGAGGCAAAAAGCGGCCCCTGAGGGGCTGCAGCCTCTGGCTGCGGCATGTCCAGCGACGACACGACGTGCGGAGCGTGGGGGCTAACCGCTCTGCCAATCACCGTTCACCAGCACCTCGTGCGGCATGAAGCGGGCCTTGTAGGCCATCTTGCCGCTGTGCTCTATCCAATAGCCCAGGTAGACGAAGCCCAGCCCCAGTTGCCTGGCCTGGGCGATCTGCCACAGCACGCTGTAGGTGCCGTAGCTCTGGCCGGCTTCGGGCTCGTAGAAGGTGTAGACGGCGGAGATGCCGTCCTCCAGCACGTCCAGGATGGAGATCATCTTCAGCGCGCCAGCCGAGCCGTCGGGCAGCGTCTCACGGAACTCCACCAGCCGCGAGTTGACGCGGCTTTGCAGCAGGAACTGGGTGTATTGGTCGGTGCTGTCGTGGTCCATGCCGCCGCCGGCGTGGCGGCCGTTCTGGTAGCGCAGGTACAGCTGGTAGTGCTCGGGCACGAAACACAGCTTCAGCACCCGCGCCTGTAGCCCCGCATGCTGGCGCGCGGCGCGGCGCTGGCTGCGGTTGGCGACGAATTCACCGGCCAGCACGCGCAGCGGCGTGCAGGCGTTGCAGCCGTCGCAATAGGGGCGGTAGGTGAACATGCCGCTGCGCCGGAACCCCTTGTTCACCAGGTCGGAGTAAGTGGCGTTGTTGATCAGGTGGCTGGGCGTAGCCACCTGTGAGCGCGCCTGGCGGCCGGCCAGGTAGCTGCAGGGGTAGGGTGCAGTTGCATAGAACTGCAGCGTCTGTAGCGGTAGGTCCTTAAGGTGCGTCACAGGGCGTCACAGGGCTTCAGGGAGTTGCAGCCGCGCTTGGGGCGGCCAGCAGTTGGTGCCAGTATAGGGGCTCGAAACGCCACGCCGGCGCCGCCTGCAGCCGGGCCTGGGCAATGTGGGCCAGGAAGCTGTCGCGCGGCATCTCGCCCGCGCCCAGCGAGGCCAGGTGGCCGGTGTTTTGCTGGCAGTCCACCATCTGGATGCCGTGCGCGCGGCAAAAGCACACCAGCGCGGCCAGCGCGATCTTGGAGCTGTCGGTGGCCAGGCTGAACATCGATTCGCCAAACACCGCCTGCCCCAGCGCCACGCAATACAGCCCGCCCACCAAGCGGCCATCGACCCAGGTCTCCACGCTGTGGGCCAGGCCGGCGCGGTGCAGCGCGCAGTAGGCAGCCACCATCTCGGGCAGTATCCAGGTGCCGTGCTGGCCTTCGCGCGGGGCGGCGGCGCAGTGGCGTATCACCTGCTCAAAGGCGGTGTCGATGCGCACCTCGCAGCGCGGTGCGGCGTCCACAAAGCGCTGCAGCACCTTGCGCAGCGAGCGGTGCAGGCGAAATTGCGCCACCTGCAACACCATGCGCGGGTCGGGGCTCCACCACAGGATGGGCTGGTTCTTGCTGAACCACGGAAAGATGGCGCTGCTGTAGGCACGCTGCAGGCTGTCCACCGACAAATCGCCGCCGGCCGCCAGCAGCCCGGGCGCGAACGAGTCCGGCCCCAGCGTCTGCGCCAGTGGCGGAAAGGGCTGGCCGGGCTCCAGCCAGGTCAGCTGCAAGGTGTTCGGGCCCATGGCGGCAATGGTGAATGCTGTTGGTTTTCGGCGGCAGGGCCGCCTGAACCGATGATAAACAGACAGACAAGAGGCTGCTTGCCAAGTTCCGTGCGCGCCAGCCAGTACAATGCTGAGTTGTCGGAGCGTAGCGCAGCCTGGTAGCGCATCTGGTTTGGGACCAGAGGGTCGAAGGTTCGAATCCTTTCGCTCCGACCATCATTTACAAATGGCCTGGGCCACCATGCGGGTGGCGTGAGCCCTTTCTTTTCAACTGCCCGTAGCTCAGTTGGATAGAGCAACAGCCTTCTAAGCTGTGGGTCGGGGGTTCGATCCCCTCCGGGCAGGCCAGATTTCCCCCTTGGGGCATGTAGAGTGGCTCAGCGCACCTGACGCAGCGTTGCGCGGCGGGCCTGCCAGGCTTGACGCGGCGCGGGGGATGTGACGCGCCGCTCACCCAGGCTGAAGGTGCCCGGGCCCAGCAAGGCCACCGCAATGGCCGACACCAGGTAAAACGCCTGCAACTCCAAAGCCCAGCCACCTTCCTTGCTCAATTTGCCCAGGTCACCCATGTGGGCCAGACCGACAGCGAACAGCATGTTGACGGTCACGACCAGCGCCGCGCTGCGCGTCCACCAGCCGGCGATCAGCAGTATCGGCGCCAGCACTTCACCCACATACACCAGGTAAGCCGTGGCTGCGGGCAGGCCAGCCTGTGTCACCAGGTGAATGATGCCACCGGGTCCGTTTTGCAGCTTGGCAATGCCATGCAGCAGCAACAGCAAGCCCAACGTCACACGCAGCAGCAGCTTGGCCGTGTTGCAGGCCAGGGCCAGCGTGGCCGGATCGGTCGATAGTGCACTCAGCCTGATGCGCATGGCGTCCTCTCTTTCCTTTCCAGGGGTAATGTGTCAGTGTGCGTGGGGACTGCGCGCCATGTCTGTGTGGCCGCGCACGGTCACATGGCCTGGGCGACCAACTCGGGTTGCGGCGCCTGCTCGGCTGTGGTGGTGGCGCAAGGCCAGGCCCCGCGCACCGTCAGCGCATTGCGCTGCGCGGCGCCGGCTGCAGTGTTGTCGAAGATCAGCCAGCTGGTGTGACCCGCCTGTGCGCGCTCAGCCAGAGTCTGAGTTTGCTGGATCAATAGGGCGTCCGGGTATGACGAGTAGTACATGCGCGGCGAGCCATGCAGGCGCACATAGGCGGCGGCTGTGGTGGGCTCAAAGGCCGCGGCTTGCTCCTGTGGTGGGTCGGCCTGCACGCGGGTGATGCCCTGGGCCTGCAGCAGCGCGCTGGCCGGTGCTTCAAACCAGCTGGGATGGCGTGCTTCGCAAGCCAGCATGCAGGAGAAGTTGCGCTGTAACTGGGTGAAAAAATGCTCGGCCACCGCCGCGTCGAACTTGCCGCTTGGGGGCAACTGCACCAGCACGCAGCCCAGCTTGTCGCCCAAGGCCCCGGCCTGCGCGGCAAAGCGTGCCAGCGGCTCGTCGACCTGGTTCAGTCGCGCGTAATGGGTGATGGCGCGCGGCAGCTTGACCGCAAAGCGGAAGCCCTCGGGCACGCTGGCGGCCCAGCGCGCGTAGGTCTCGGGCATGTGGGGCCTGTAGAAGGAGGAATTGATTTCCACCGCGCCGAAGGTCGCCGCGTAGCGCTCCAGCTGCGTGCCCTGGCTGGGAAAGCAGGACGCCGTCTCGTTGGTCAGGGCCCAGCCGGCAGTGCCCACCAGCGCGGTACCCGGGTTGTGGGGCAGGCTGCTTGGCGCAGCCAAGGTGAAAGGCGCGGGGTTCATGCAGGTTCCATCGCGATGTCAGGTTGCGCCAGCCGCCGGCGCGAGCCGAACTGGTTGGCAAACGCCCAGGTGAACTCCGCCCCCATCAGGAAGATCTGTGCCGAGTAGTACACCCACAGCAGCAGCACCACCAGCGAGCCGGCGGCGCCGAAGCCGCTGACCACGCCGCTGCGGCCCAGGTACAGGCTGATGGCCAGCTTGCCAACGGCAAACAGCGAGGCGGTGATGATGGCGCCCACCCAGACGTCGCGCCACTGCACGGCGACGCGCGGCATCACCTTGTAGATGAAGGCGAACATCAGCGCCACCAGCGCCAGGTCTGCGGTCGCGTTGCCGAGGTTGGCCAGCAGGTACCAGTCCTGCGGCACGTCTCCCAGCCAGTGCCGGGCCGTGGCCAGGGCGGCGCTGACCAGCAGCGACACGATCATCAGGAAGCCCATGGCCAGCACCAGGCCGAACGACAGCAGGCGCGCGCGCACGATGCGAAACCACCCGGCCATGGGCGGCTGGGCGGGCACGCGCCAGATGCGGTCCAGGTCGATCTGCAATTCATTGAACACGCTGGTCGCCCCCACCAGCAGCAGCGCCACGCCCAGCAGGGTGGCCAACGCGCCCTCGGCCGGCTGGCGCACGCTGGCCAGCAACTGCTGCACGGCGGCAGCCCCTTGTGGGCCCATCAGCGCGTCCAACTGGGCCTGGATTTCGCCGCGCGCGGCATCCTGGCCAAACACCAGCCCGGCCAGCGACACCACGATCAGCAGCAGCGGCGCCAACGAAAACAGCGTGTAGTAGGCCAGCGCTGCACCCATGCTGGGCACCTGGTCGGCCAGGCTGCTGGCGACGACCTGCTTGACCAGCATCCAGGAGCTTGTCGCCGTGAGCCTCATGCCTGCCATCTGGCCTCAGTGCCTGCACACCGCGGGTCCTTCAGGCCGATGCCGCACGCAGGGCTTCACCGCCGGCGTATGGCATCCAATGCCCGGGGCGTTGCGCCAGCCGGTCGGCAATCACCCGCAGCACCGCCGGGTTCCAGCCCATGCCGGTGTGGCTGCCGCTGACTTCCACGTCTTCTACATGCTGGCCCTTGCGCGCCGGATGCCGGCAGGTTTGCCAGGCGACGATGCCATCTGTGCGGCTATAGATCGAGGTGGTCGGCATGGGCGGCGGCTGGCGCAGGCGTTCGGCCAGCGCCGGGTTGATGTCGGCTTTGCTGCCGCTGAGCAGCCGGTAGCACCAGCCCACATTGGTGTAGTCGGCCTCGGCGTTGAAGGGCGTGCCGGTGGTGATGACCTGGCGCACGCGCTCGCGGCCCAGCAGCTTGGCCACCTCGCGGGCATACAGGCCGCCCAGGCTCCAGCCGATCAGCGTGGCGCTTTGCCGTTGACCCTTCAATTGGCGCGCGATATCGCCGGCCAGTTCCTCCAGCCACTTGTCGAGCTCGCCTTGCGGGCCACGGTTCAGGCCACGCCCCCAATCAAGGGCGGTGTAGCCCAGCGTTTCGCAATGCTGCTTCAGCGGCGCGACAGCGCGCTCGCTGGAGGCCAGGCCAGGAAACAGGATCACCGGGTGGCCGTCGCCATTGCGCGCCGCCGGCCCGGGGCTGAACTTGTGGGACAGAAACTCTGCCGCTGCACGCCAGGGCTCGGAGCCCAGCAGCAACAACGACGGTCTGTGTATGGGGGGCTGGGCAATGCTAAGGGTGGACATGATGAGGTGACTCCCTGACGACTTGTTGAACTTGGCTTGCATCGTCCCAGAGCCGCTTGCCCTGTGCCATCGGCGTGCCGCGCACCGACGTGTAGGACAAAGACCCATTTGCCTTTGGCGCTGCGCACTGTGGGTCAACGCACAGATTGCGGGTGTGGGGCGAACTACTGTTGCTACCAATCGCATTGCACGCTGTGCACAACGGAGGACACACCATGAACCGCGAAGAGATACGCCATGAAGCCGGGGCCCACCGCGACCCCATCACCGACGCGCCCGGCGCACACCCTGTGGGCACGGGCATAGGCGCCGCCCTGGGCGGCGCCGCATCCGGGGCGGTGGCCGGTGCCGTGGCGGGGCCGGTGGGTGCCCTGGTGGGCGCGGCTGCTGGCGCAGTGGTGGGCGGACTGGCTGGCAAGGCTGTGGCCGAGTCAGTGGACCCCACCTACGAGCATGACTATTGGCGCGACCACTTTTTCGCCCAACCCTATGTGCCGATGGGGGCTACCTACATCGACTACGGCCCGGCCTACCGCTATGGCATCGAGGCCTACGTGCGCTTCCATGACATGGAGTTCGACACCATCGAAGTGGCCCTGGAGGGCGGTTGGCCTGCCGCGCGCGGCACTTCGAGGCTCGAATGGGCAGCGGCCCGGCAAGCCGCGCGCGACGCCTGGGACCGCTTGCACAACCGCACACGGGTGCGGCATTGAGCCGCCGGCCACCTGAGGCCTTGGCACCAAGCCGCTGTGGTGCCGTCACTTCGGGCGCGGGCGCTTCAGCACGGGCTCAGCGGGCTTCAGTCGGCCGGCGCGCAATTCACCCACCGAGTAGGCGATGGCACGCGCCACATTGCGCGCCTCCTCTTGCAGCGGCAGGTCTTCATCCAGCGTCTGGTGGCTGGTGGCATAGGGCTCGAAGTAGCCGGTATAGCGGTCAAGCTCGGCCTTTGAGCCGGCACTGACCAGGCCCATCCAGGTCAGCCAATCCGACAGTGCCCGCCGGGCGTCGTCAATGCCGGCCACGTCGCCGTGCACGATCAGGCCAAACAGCCGGCCCGCCAGGTGCTGCGGGTAGTTCCAGCCCTTGAGCTCAAGTGCCTTGGCTTGCGCTGCTTTCTTGCCGTGGGTGGCTGTGGGGTCGGGGTTGCCGCCATCGGCACACACCAGCCGGTCCACCATCAGCTTCAGCACGCTGGGGCTCTGGTACCAATGCACGGGGGTGACGATGAGCACCGCGTGCGCGGCCGTCCAGCGCTCGTAGATCTCGGCCATCCAGTCGTTGACCTGGTTCAAGGAATGGTTGGGGTAGCAGCTGCACGGCCAGTGGCACAGCGGCATGGCGGTGGACACGCAGCCTTTGCAGGGGTGGATGTTGCGGCCGTAGTCCGACGTCATCAGGCTCAGGTCCAGCACATCGGTTTGCAGTTGCGCCTGCTCCAGCACCTCGCGTGCCCAGCCCAGCAGGCGGTGGCTCTTGGACATCTCGCCCGGGCAGGTGCCGTCGTTGCGCGGCGAGCCGCACACCAGCAGCACACGCGCCGGCGTGGCGGGGTCGGCCCAGCGCGCCTGCGCCTGCGCGATGCGCTCGCGCGTGGCCAGCCACTCGACCGACAGCTGATAGGTTGGGTCGGCAAAGCCAGGGCCGGCGGCCCGCGTCTGCGGCGCCTTGCGGCCATCCTGGTAGGCGGCCCAGGCGATGTCTTCCAGGCGGACGATGGCGGTGTCTTCCGTGCGGTACGCCGGGTCGCTGAAAGCGACGCGAAAGCGGCCGCCAAATTCGGCCCGCGTGAGGGTGGGAGGCGCCTGGCCTGTTCGAACGTCCGTCATGAAAGGGTCCTGATGTGGAAGATGGCGTGTGAGCCCACTGTAGGGACGGTGGCGCCAGGCCTCTGCGCTGTAGCGCACAGATCGCCGGAGATTGGCTTGCTCATACTTGCTACCCAAGAAGGAACGCTGCGATGAGCTATCAGCTTCACTACTGGCCCACCATCCAAGGGCGCGGTGAATTCGTCCGCCTGGCGCTGGAGACCGCCCAGGCGCCGTACGTCGACGTGGCCCGTGGCGGCAAGCGTGAAGGCGGTGGCGCCGAAAAACTGCAGCAGTTGCTGGACGACCCGGCACTGACGCGCCCACCATTCGCCTGCCCGGTGCTGGTGGACGGCAGCCATGTGGTGGCGCAAACGGCGCTGATCCTGCACTACCTGGGCCCAAAGCTGAAGCTGGTGGGCCGCAGCGAAGCCGACCGCCTGTGGGCGCACCAGATCCAGCTCACCATCGCCGATGCGGTGATGGAGGCCCACAACACCCACCACCCAGTGGGGGTGGCCAAGACCTACCAGGCCCAGAAGGCCCCGGCCGCGCTGGCCGCCAAGGAGTTCCGCACCCAGCGCATTGCGAAGTTCCTGGGATGGCTGGAGTCCATCCTGTCGCGCAACCCCACCGGGCCGCGCCACTTGGTGGGCGCGCGGCTGAGTTATGTCGACCTGTCGGCCTTCCAGCTGGTGGATGGGCTGCTGTATGCCTTTCCCAATGCCACGCGCAAGGCGCTGCACGGCACGCCCCACCTGCTGGCACTGCACATGGCCGTGGCCCTGCTGCCGCCGCTGCGCGCCTACCTGGACAGCGCGCGGCGCATCCCCTTCAACGAAGAGGGCATCTTCCGCCACTACCCGGAGCTGGATGACTGACCCGCACCGGCCCGGGTATTCTGCGAAGCCTCCGTGCCGTTACATCTGGGCGATCACCTGGCCGCGGATCTCACCACCTGGGTTGGCGGCAGTGTGGACGTTGAAATACCAGCGGCCCGCCAGCAGGTCTGCCGCTTGCTGCGGGGTCAGCACAGCACTGCCTGTGATCGGGCTGGCCAGCTTGTCATTGGGAATGGGCACGGTAGGCCCGGCATTCATTCCAGGGCCGGCCGGGCCATGGAAGTGCGCCGCCGTGACCGGGCCGCTCAGGCCGTCGTAACGAATGCTCCAGTTCAGCGTGCTGGTGGCTTTGTTGAAGCTGGCCGACAGGTTGCCGGTGGCGGGGCTGGGGTTGGCCGGTACCTCGCTGCCACTCCACAGGCGGGCCGCAAACTGGGTGCCGTTGTACCCAGCAGTGGGCTGGGAACCGCAGGCCGCCAGGGCCAGGCTGGCGGCGAGCATGCCGCCCCATACCGTCGCTCGCACAATACGTGTCATCATCATGGACGCCTCCTTGTTGTTGAAGGCCCCATGCTGCGCGCGGTTGCCCGGCTTGACTGTGCGCTGGCCTACATTCCAGCGCAACCAGTCAGTGGGGTGGAGGGCGCAGACCGCTCAATCCCAGCGGAAGCCTTTGTCCAGCATGTAGACGTTCTTGACGTTCTTGCACCAGTCCAGCTTGAAGTCCTGGTTGCCCCAATTCACCCAGCTGACGCGGAAAGGCACCTCGCAATCGCCCTCGTCACTCTTCCAGTCCATGCTGGCCGACTCGCCCGGCTTCAGCAGCCGGCCGTTGGAAAACCAGTTTTTGCTCCAGACGCCGTTCTGGAAGGTGTAGAAGCCGTTGATGTCATAGCCCGTGGCGTTGTTGTGCAGCTTGAAGGCATAGGCGCCGGCAAAAGACCGGGTGGCGATGCCCGCCAGCGTGGCGCCCAGCAGCGTGCGGCGCGTCAGGTGATGAATGTGCATGGAATACCCCCTTGTCATGTGAATCTTGGTGTTGATTGGCGTAGCGTGGGGTGAGGGCGCTTGTTCGGCGCGGCGAGCCTCGTCCCCGCGCCATTGTTGCGCTTGTGCGCTCCCTAGGCAACGCACACGCGCAACAAACTACATTCTTTTTTAATATGAGAATATTAATATATTGAACATTGATCAATATTTGTATTGGCGCTCTTTGTGTTGATTTTTGTGCGTTATTTTTGTTGCGCGTGTGAATTACCTAGGGCGCGCACGCGCGCAACAGTTGTCGCCGTCACGCCAGGGGCTCACCATGTTGCGCTTCGGGCAGCGCCCGCAAAGCCCAGTCGATGCTGGCACGCGGGCCGCTACCAGCGGTAAAACGCGTTACCGGGATCAGCCCGCTTGAGCGGGGATGGCCAGCGACGTCACCGGGGGCTGTCCAGCCGCATCGTCCAGGCCCAGCCAGCGATGCACCGCAGCCGCCAGCACACCGGCCTGGCCGGTGGTGAAGAACTGCAGGCTGCCCGGTCCCGCAGTCGCCAGCAGAGCGCGCTGCGCCAGCACCCGGTGCGCCTGCCGAGCCACCGGGGCGCCGCTTTCCAGCCAGTGCACGCCGGCGCCTGCCAGGGGCTGCAACATGTCCAGGGCAAAGGGGTAGTGGGTGCAGCCCAGCACCACGGTGTCGATCTGGCTGGCCTGTGTGCCGGTGTCACCCAGCGCGCGCATATGCTGGGCGCACAGTTGGGCGGTGCGCGCCCCGTCACCACGCTCCAGTGCATCGGCTAGGCCGTCGCAGGGCTGGCAGTGGAAGCTGGCCTGGTCGGCCAGGCTGGCCAGCAGCGCCTGGAACTTGGCGCTGGCCAGTGTGCCGCGCGTGGCCAGCACGCCCACCTGCTTGGTGGTGCTGAGGGCGGCGGCGGGCTTCACCGCTGGCTCCACACCCACGATGGGCAGGTCAGGGTGGCTGGCGCGCAAGGCCTGCACGGCCGCCGCCGTGGCGGTGTTGCAGGCAATCACCAGTGCCTTGATGTGGTGCTGGCCCAGCAGCCATTGCGTGATGGCCTCGGCGCGCGCCAGCACGTGGGCGCTGTCGCGTTCGCCATAGGGGGCGTGGCCACTGTCGGCCACGTAGACAAAGTGCTCGTGCGGCAGCTCGGCCTGCAGCGCGCGCAGCACGCTCAGGCCGCCTATGCCGCTGTCGAAGACGCCAATCGGGCCTTGGCTGGTCGGGTCAGCAGGCACGCCGACTCAAGACGCTGCGACAGCAATGCCCTTGAACTCGCCGGTGGCGATGCGCTTTTGCCACTCGGCCGGGCCGGTGATGTGGGCACTGGTGCCGCCAGCGTCCACCGCCACGGTCACTGGCATGTCCACGACGTCGAATTCGTAGATGGCTTCCATCCCCAGGTCGGCAAAGCCCACCACCTTGGCGGTCTTGATGGCCTTGGACACCAGGTAGGCGGCGCCGCCCACCGCCATCAGGTAGGCGCTCTTGTGGTTCTTGATGGCTTCGATCGCGGTGGGGCCGCGCTCGGCCTTGCCAATCATCGCGATCAGCCCGGTCTGGCTCAGCATCATGTCGGTGAACTTGTCCATGCGGGTGGCGGTGGTGGGGCCGGCCGGGCCTACGGCCTCGTCGCGCACCGGGTCCACCGGGCCCACGTAGTAGATCACCCGATTCGTGAAGTCCACCGGCAGCTTCTCGCCCTTGGCCAGCATGTCCTGGATGCGCTTGTGCGCGGCGTCGCGGCCGGTCAGCATCTTGCCGTTCAGCAGCAGCGTGTCGCCGGGCTTCCAGCTGGCCACTTCGGCTTTGGTCAGCGTGTCCAGGTTGACCTTTTTGCTCTTCACATAGTCCGGCGTCCAGTTGACGTTGGGCCACAGGTCCAGGCTGGGCGGGTCCAGGTACACGGGGCCGCTGCCGTCCATCACAAAATGGGCGTGGCGGGTGGCCGCGCAATTGGGGATCATCGCCACCGGCTTGCTGGCCGCGTGCGTGGGGTGCATCTTGATCTTGATGTCCAGCACCGTGGTCAGGCCGCCCAGGCCTTGCGCGCCAATGCCCAGCGCGTTGACCTTCTCCATCAGCTCCAGGCGCATCTCTTCCACCTTGGTCAGCTTGTCGCCCTTGGCGGCCTTGGCCTGCAGCTCGTACATGTCCAGGTCGTCCATCAGGCTTTCCTTGGCCATCAGCACGGCCTTCTCGGCGGTGCCGCCTATGCCTATGCCCAGCATGCCGGGCGGGCACCAGCCGGCGCCCATGGTGGGCACGGTCTTCAGCACCCAGTCGACCACCGAGTCGCTGGGGTTGAGCATGATCATCTTGCTCTTGTTCTCGCTGCCGCCGCCCTTGGCGGCCACGGTCACTTCCACCGTGTTGCCGGGCACGATCTCGGTGAAGATCACGGCCGGGGTGTTGTCTTTCGTGTTCTTGCGCTCGAACTGCGGGTCGGCCACCACGCTGGCGCGCAGCGTGTTGTCGGGGTGGTTGTAGCCACGGCGCACGCCCTCGTTCACCGCGTCTTCGAGACTACCGGTGAAGCCTTCCCAGCGGATGTCCATGCCCACCTTCAGGAACACGTTGACGATGCCGGTGTCCTGGCAGATCGGGCGCTGGCYGGTGGCGCTCATCTTGCTGTTGGTCAGGATCTGGGCAATGGCGTCCTTGGCGGCCGGGCTCTGCTCGCGCTCATAGGCGCGCGCCAGGTGGGCGATGTAGTCGGCGGGGTGGTAGTAGCTGATGTACTGCAGCGCGGCGGCCACGGATTCGATCAGGTCGTTTTGGCGGATGGCGGTGGTCATGATGGGGGTAGGGCTGTGAAGGCTTGTCGGTATGTGCGGCGGCATTTCTGGTACGGTTGCCGCAGACCGCTATTTTGACAGGTCGCCCCAACCCTGGCTGACAACCCACCATGAACACCCGCACCGAAAAAGACACCTTCGGACCGATCGAAGTCCCGGCCGACCACCTGTGGGGGGCGCAGACGCAGCGCTCGTTGCAAAACTTCGACATCTCCGGCGAACGCCAGCCCAAAGAGCTGATACGCGCGCTGGTGCAGGTCAAGCGCGCCTCGGCCGTGGTCAACCAGGCGCTGGGCCTGCAAGACGCCAAAAAGACCGCCGCCATCGTCGCCGCCGCCGACGAGGTGTTGGCCGGCCAGCACGCGGACGAGTTCCCGCTGGTGGTGTGGCAGACCGGCTCGGGCACGCAGACCAACATGAACGTCAACGAGGTGCTGGCCAACCGCGCCAGCGAGCTGCTGGGTGGCCCGCGCGGCGAAGGGCGTTTGGTGCACCCCAACGATGACGTCAACCGCAGCCAGAGCAGCAACGACGTCTTCCCCACCGCCATGCACGTGGCGGCGGTGGTGGCCATCACACAGCGCCTGCTGCCGGCCATCAGCAAACTGCGCACCACGCTGGATGGCAAGGCGCAGGACTTTGCCGGCATCGTCAAGATCGGCCGCACCCACTTGCAGGACGCCACGCCGTTGACCCTGGGGCAGGAGTTCTCCGGCTACGTGGCCCAGCTGGCGCATGGCGAGGCGCATGTGGTGGCCGCGCTGCCGCATCTGTGCGAGCTGGCGCTGGGCGGCACGGCGGTGGGCACTGGCCTGAACGCACCCAAGGGCTATGCCGAGGCTGTGGCCGCCGAACTGGCCCGGCTGACGCACCTGCCCTTCGTCACCGCCCCCAGCAAGTTCGAAGCCATGGCCAGCGCCGACGGTCTGGTGCATGCCCACGGCGCGCTGAAAACCCTGGCCGCCAGCATGATGAAGATAGCCAACGACGTGCGTTGGTTGGCCAGCGGCCCGCGCAGCGGCCTGGGCGAGCTGAGCATCCCCGAGAACGAGCCCGGCTCCAGCATCATGCCCGGCAAGGTGAACCCGACGCAGAGCGAGGCCGTCACCATGCTGTGCTGCCAGGTGTTTGGCAATGACGTGGCGATCAATATGGGCGGCGCCAGCGGCAATTTCGAGCTGAATGTGTTCCGCCCGATGATCGCCCACAACTTCTTGCAGAGCGTGCGCCTGCTGGCCGACGGCATGGTCAGCTTCAACGACCACTGCGCGGTGGGCATAGAGCCCAACCGCGAACGCATTGACGAGCTGGTGAACCGATCGTTGATGCTGGTGACCGCCCTGAACACCCACATTGGCTACGACAAGTCGGCGCAGATTGCGAAGAAGGCGCACAAGGAGGGGACTTCATTGCGCGAGGCGGCGCTGGCAACCGGCTTTGTGACCGGTGAGCAGTTTGACAAGTGGGTGGTGGCTGGGGATATGGTGGGGTGAGGCCTGTTCCGTTCGGCTGAGCCTGGCCTGTCCTGAGCTTGTCGAAGGGTCGAAGCCCAGAGTTCGGGATTTGTTGCGCGTGTGCATGCACTAGGCAACGCACACGCGCACGCATCTACCTTGACCTGGCGCGCTGCTCCTTGGTGTGCGGTAGAAGAAGTTGCACAGTTGCGCGCCCTAGGCAACGCAACTGCGCAACTCCTGGGGTCGGCGTTGATTCGCATGCCGTTCCCGGAATCACCCGATTGGCGGCGGCTGCCCTTCCGACACCGGCAATTCCGCGTTGATACATGCCCAACTCGGCGCGCTTTCTGTCCAGATCGTCATCGCCGGCCGCGCCAGTTCCGGGTCGTCAAAGCTGCCTACGCGCACAAACACCAGGTGCGGCCGGGCCTCGGCCTCGCTGAACAGCTGCGTACCGCAAGTGGGGCAAAAGCGCCGGTGCATGCGGTTGCCGCTGTCAGCCGTCTTGACGTAATCCTGCATCGCTCCGGTGACGGTGAAGCCGTCGGTGAGAAAGCAGGCATTGACCGTGCCATTTCCTGCCGCGAAATACTGGCAGTCGCGACACCAACAGATGCGGGTGATGACGGGCGGCTGCTCGCTGCGCCAGCGCACGGCGCCGCACAGGCAGCCGCCAGTGACAGGGTTAGGGGCCGTGGTGTCAGTCATGCACGCTCCGAAGGAGTATGTTCGCCATGGTAGCCGCTCAGTGGTATGCCAATACGACTTGCAGGATCAGGTCGATGCGGCATTCGGCGCAGCGGCATCAAGGAGGAGGGCCGCAGGCCCGGGGGACAGCCGCGGAGCCGAGTGCCGTGGCGGCCTGATCTCGCCAACCCCGGTGGCCTGCGTTCAGCAGCATTGCCAAGGCGACAGCAACCCCAGAAGAAGCAATTTACACTGGAGGGTCTAGCCAACCTGATGCGTACACAAGCCCATGGACACCAAACCCGTCATCCTGAACCCCCGCAGCAAGAACATCACCGAGGGCAAGTCGCGCGCGCCCAACCGCTCCATGTACTACGCCATGGGCTACCAACAGGGCGATTTCGTCAAGCCCATGATCGGCGTGGCCAATGGGCACAGCACCATCACGCCCTGCAACTCGGGCCTGCAGAAGCTGGCCGATGCGGCCATTGCCGGCATCGAAGAGGCGGGTGGCAACGCCCAGGTGTTTGGCACGCCCACCATTTCAGACGGCATGGCCATGGGCACCGAGGGCATGAAGTACTCGCTGGTCAGCCGTGAGGTGATTGCCGACTGCATCGAGACCTGCGTGCAGGGCCAGTGGATGGACGGCGTGGTGGTGGTCGGCGGCTGCGACAAGAACATGCCTGGCGGCATGATGGGCATGCTGCGCGCCAACGTGCCGGCCATCTATGTGTATGGCGGCACCATCCTGCCCGGCCGCTACCAGGGCAAGGACCTGAACATCGTCAGCGTGTTTGAAGCCGTGGGCGAAAACGCCGCCGGCCGCCTGAGCGACACCGACCTGCTGGAGATCGAGCGCCGCGCCATCCCCGGCACCGGCTCATGCGGCGGCATGTACACCGCCAACACCATGTCGTCGGCCTTCGAGGCGCTGGGCCTGTCGCTGCCGTACTCCAGCACCATGGCCAATCCGCACGACGAGAAGATGAACTCGGCCAAGGAATCCGCCAAGGTGCTGGTGGAAGCCATCAAGAAGGATCTGAAGCCGCGCGACATCGTGACGCGCAAGGCGCTGGAAAACGCCGTCGCCGTCATCATGGCCACCGGCGGCTCCACCAATGCAGTGCTGCACTTCCTGGCCATCGCGCATGCGGCCGATGTGGAATGGACCATTGACGACTTCGAGCGCGTGCGCCAGAAGACGCCGGTGCTGTGCGACCTGAAGCCCTCGGGCAAGTACCTGGCGGTGGACTTGCACAAGGCGGGTGGCATTCCGCAGGTGATGAAGACGCTGCTGGCCGCCGGCCTGCTGCATGGCGACTGCATCACCATCACCGGCCAGACCATCGCCGAGGTGCTGAAGGACATTCCCGATGTGCCGCCAGCCGACCAGGACGTGATCCGTCCCATCAGCAACCCCATGTACAAGCAGGGCCACTTGGCCATCCTGAAGGGCAACCTGTCGCCCGAGGGCTGCGTGGCCAAGATCACTGGCCTGAAGAACCCGGTGATGACCGGTCCGGCGCGCGTGTTTGACGACGAGCAGTCGGCGCTGGCCGCCATCCTGGCCGGCAAGATCGTGGCCGGTGACGTGATGGTGCTGCGCTACCTGGGCCCCAAGGGCGGCCCTGGCATGCCCGAGATGCTGGCCCCCACCGGCGCGCTGATTGGCGCCGGCCTGGGCGAAAGCGTGGGCCTGATCACCGACGGCCGCTTCTCCGGCGGCACCTGGGGCATGGTGGTGGGCCACGTGGCGCCCGAAGCCGCCGTGGGCGGCACCATCGCCTTTGTGCACGAGGGCGACAGCATCACCATCGATTCACGCCAGCTGGTGCTGCAATTGAATGTGCCCGATGAAGAAATCGCCAAGCGCCGCGCTGCCTGGACGGCGCCCGAGCCGCGTTACCGCCGGGGGGTGCAGGCGAAATTTGCGTTCAACGCCTCCACGGCCAGCAAGGGGGCGGTGCTGGACAGCTTTTAGCGTTTTCGCTTGCGGTTGGTGCCGATCGCGTCCTTGTTCTTGTCGATGCGCACCTGGCGGCGCGCATCCTCGCGCTCCATGGCCTTGCGCTTGGTGTAGCCGGTGGCGTCCGCCCACCACCACCACAGCACCGCCAGCCCCCAGGGAATGGCGATGACGTACCAGGGCCAGCTGGCCACCGGACCAATCTCCAGGTACCACATGGCCAGCAAAATGATGCCAATGCCCAAAAAATACATGATGTTTCTCTCCTGGCAGCCTGCGCCCCGGTATTGACCTGTAACAGCGGCCCGTCAACCGGGATCACTACAATAGCGTTAAAGCACTGTAACCCAACCGAAGAGGAAAAAGATGAAACGTATCGCGTTGACCCTGTTGGCCGGCTTGGCCCTGTCGGCCCCTGTGTTCGCCGACGAACTGGCCCTGGCAACCTCGAAGAATTGCATGGCATGCCACGCGGTGGACAAGAAGCTGGTAGGCCCGGCCTACAAGGAAGTGGCCGCCAAGTACAAGGGCGACAAGACCGCCGTCGACAAGCTGGCCACCAAGATCATCAAGGGCGGCTCCGGTGTCTGGGGCCAGGTGCCCATGCCCCCGAACGCCCAGGTCAACGATGCCGAGGCCAAGAAGCTGGCGGGCTGGATTTTGTCGATCAAGTGAATGGCGCCGTTCAGGCGGCCCACATGAAAAAAGCCCGCATCAGCGGGCTTTTTATATTCTGGCTGGCGCCGAACGTGACCGGTTGGCAGGCACGCCGGGCGTCCGCATTGGTTCTCCGGGGAGCCGCGCGGTGTTAAGCCCTTCTCACACAGCCTTGGCTGGCCTCAACACTGCTCTTGGTTGGGGTAACTGTTCGTGGGCACGAATGTCCCCTGCGCCCCAATGCGGCCACCCGGCGCGCCGGCGAGGCTTGGTTTGCCGGGGCTCGGAATACCTTTTTGAAAAGTTGCGCAGTTGCGTTCCCTAGGCAACGCAACTGCGCAACTTATTTGGAAATGAACAAGCAGATTCGCTCGCTTGCCTCCCGAGGGTTTGATTGCAACAAGAAATGGGGACCCTCAATTTCCGCAACCCTTGTCGCCGGTTGGAGTGCACAAATCGCTTTGCAGGAACTTGCCGGGACCAGCACATCAGCTGTAGCTCTCAAGTAGAGAATCGGTTGCGTAACCCGCTTCAGGTCTGCTTCAAAATCGGCATTGGCTACGGCAGCCAGTCTGGCTCGAAAAGCATTCGGACTTAGCTCTTTGACCGAGCTGGCGATCAACTGGAACAGTTCAAAACTGAAATATTTGCCCAGTAGCACGACAAAGGCCGGCATAGATGCCAGCAAGGCGCGTGGGAGCAATGCTGAGAGCGGCGTCAGTTTCAACAACTGAGGACGAGGACTTTTGGCGAAAGTGCAGCAAAGTACCAACCCGACCAGTCCTGGCGGTGATTCTGCGGCGAGGGCAATGGCTATGGGGCCGGAGAATGATTCGCCAAGCAGCACATAGTCGCCGGTTTTCGGTAGTTCTGCCCTGACACGAGTGATCAACGATGGGTAGTCCTCTGTCGAGTCTTTCGGATAGGTCACAACTTGCGTCTTGACTCGCTCGCCGAATGCCTCGATCAGAGGGCCAAAAAGCCGGCCTGTTCCATCCATTCCGGGCAGCAATATCAAGGTGGGCATGGAAGGCTAAAGTGCTTGGGCGGGGTTGGTCGAATGCCGTTCAACACAAATGTATCCAGATCAACGTACTGACTCACAGTTGCGCGGTTGCGTTGCCTAGAGTGTGCAACTGCGCAACGAGGTGAAAGGGGGTTCGAAGCCCACGCAAACCCAGCCCCGCAGGCGTGTCGGGTGGCTGCATTGGGGCGCAGGGGACATCGTGCCCACGAGCAGCTATCCAGCCAGAAGCGGTGTTGAGGCCAGCCAAGCCTGTGCGAGAAGGGCCTGCCACCGCGCGGCTCCCCGGAGAACCAATGCGGACGCCCGGCATGCTCGCCAACCGGGTGCGTGTGGCGCCAGCTGAACCCTAGGGCGGGTCTTCGACAGGCTCAGCTCGAACGGAAGTGTCAGTAAGCCTGCCCCAGTTGCGACAGAATTGCCGGGTTCTCCAGCGTCGACGTGTCCTGCGTAATCGTCTCGCCCTTGGCAATCGAGCGCAGCAGCCGGCGCATGATCTTGCCCGAGCGCGTCTTGGGCAGGTTCTCGCCGAAGCGGATGTCCTTGGGCTTGGCAATGGGCCCGATTTCTTTGGCCACCCAGTCGCGCAGTTCCTTGGCCAGTTGCTTGGCCTCGTCCCCCTGCGGCAGCGGGCGCTTCAGCACCACGAAGGCGCAGATGGCCTCGCCGGTCAAATCGTCCGGGCGGCCCACCACGGCGGCTTCGGCCACCAGGTCGGTCTTGGACACCAGGGCGGATTCGATCTCCATCGTGCCCATGCGGTGGCCCGACACGTTCAGCACGTCGTCGATGCGGCCGGTGATGCGGAAGTAGCCGCGGTCGGCACTGCGCACCGCGCCGTCGCCGGCCAGGTAGATGGTGCCGCCCATTTCCTCGGGGAAATAGCTCTTCTTGAAGCGCTCAGGGTCATTCCAGATGGTGCGGATCATCGACGGCCAGGGCCGCTTGATCACCAGCATGCCGCCGGCGCCATTGGGGATGTCCTTGCCGGTCTCGTCCACGATGGCGGCCATGATGCCGGGCAGCGGCAGCGTGCAGCTGCCGGGCACCAGCGGCGTGGCGCCGGGCAGCGGGGTGATGACGTGGCCGCCAGTCTCGGTCTGCCAGAAGGTGTCCACGATGGGGCAGCGCTCGCCGCCCACGTGCTTGTGGTACCACATCCAGGCCTCGGGGTTGATGGGTTCGCCCACCGAGCCCAGGATGCGCAGGCTGGTCAGGTCGGAGCGGGCCGGGTGCACCTTCTCGTCGCCCTCGGCCGCCTTGATCAGCGAACGGATGGCGGTGGGCGCGGTGTAGAACACCGTGCACTTGTGCCGCTCGATCATCTGCCAGAAGCGCCCGGCGTTCGGGTAGGTGGGCACGCCCTCGAAGATGATCTGCGTCGCCCCGGCCGCCAGCGGGCCATAGGCCACGTAGGTGTGGCCGGTGATCCAGCCGATGTCGGCGGTGCACCAGAAGATGTCGTCGGTGCGGATGTCAAACGTCCAGTCCATCGTCAGCTTGGCCCACAGCAGGTAGCCGCCGGTGCTGTGCTGCACGCCCTTGGGCTTGCCGGTGGAGCCCGAGGTGTAGAGGATGAACAGCGGGTGCTCGGCACCCACGGGCACCGGCGCGCAGTCCGTGCTCTGGCCGGCCAGCGCTTCGGCAAAGGTCTTGTCGCGCCCGGCCACCATGTTGCAGGCGGTGGCGGTGCGCTGGTAGACAAACACCGTCTTGATGCACTCGCAGCCGCCCATCGCCAGGCCTTCGTCCACGATGGCCTTCAGCGGCAACTCCTTGCCGCCGCGCATCTGGTAGTTGGCGGTGACCACGGCCACCGCGCCGGCGTCGATGATGCGCTCTTGCAAGGCCTTGGCAGAAAAGCCGCCGAACACCACGCTGTGCGTGGCGCCAATGCGGGCGCAGGCCTGCATGGCGATGACGCCCTCCAGCGTCATGGGCATGTAGATCAGCACGCGGTCGCCCTTGGCGATGCCGGCGGCCTTCAGCGCGTTGGCGAACTGGCTCACGCGGCCCAGCAGCTCTTTGTAGGTGGTTTTGGTGACCGTGCCGTCGTCGGCCTCGAAGATCACCGCCGTCTTGTTCTCCACCGGCGTGCCGATGTGCTTGTCCAGGCAGTTGGCCGAGGCGTTCAACTCGCCGTCGTCAAACCATTTGTAAAACGGGGCGTTGGACTCGTCCAGCGTGCGGGTGAAGGGCTTGGTCCATTGCACGTTGTCGCGCGCCAGCTTGGCCCAGAAGCCTTCGAAGTCTTTGTCGGCTGCCGCGCACAGCGCGTTGTAGCCGTCCATGCCGGACACCCGGGCCGCCTTCACGATGGCCTCGCTGGGCGGGAAAACGCGGTTTTCCACCAGCACGGACTCGATGGTGGACGAAGCTGCACTCATGAAAAAGTCTCCTCGGGTTATTCTGCAAAATCGGCCAGACTGTGACGCCGGGCACTTACGTGCCACTGACTGGCGGCAAACTTACAACCACCCATCGCTGACCCCCAACAACCAAATTGTGCGCCAAAGCCCCTGGCCTGTGCTTGCGCTGGCGCAAAGCCTGTGCGTCGGCCCCTACAATGGCCGCGATTCCCTCTCTTGAAGCCCCATGCCCAACCACCCGACGCCCCAGCCCGAACCCACGCCGTTGCGCCCCATTCCGCGTTTGATTTTTGCCAGCCGTTGGCTGCAGTTGCCGCTGTACCTGGGCCTGATCCTGGCGCAGGGGGTGTATGTCTGGCATTTCCTGCTGGAGTTGTGGTACCTGGTGTCAGCGGCCTTCGGTAGCGATGTTGCGTTGCAGCATCTGATCGCCAGCATGGGTTATGTGCCCAAGGGCACCGCCACCGGGCTGAACGAGACCGTCATCATGCTGGTGGTGCTGGCGCTGATCGACGTGGTGATGATCTCCAACCTGCTGATCATGGTCATCATGGGCGGCTACGACACCTTTGTCAGCCGCATGAACCTGAATGGCCACCGTGACCAGCCGGAATGGCTGAGCCACGTCAACGCCTCGGTGCTGAAGGTCAAGCTGGGCATGGCCATCATCGGCATCAGCTCCATCCACCTGCTGAAGACCTTCATCAACGCGGACAGTTACACCGACCGGGTGCTGATCGCGCAGACCGCCATCCACATCACCTTCCTGTTGTCGGCCATGGCCATTGCCTACACCGACAAGCTGATGGCGGGCACCCAGCAGGCCGGCAGCCAACAGCACCATTGAGCGCCACGGACCTGCCGCTTCCACCGACCTGTACCGCGAACGCATGCTGACCCATCCCTACATCGACCCGGTGGCCTTTCGCCTGGGCCCGTTGGCCGTGCATTGGTATGGCCTGACCTACCTGGCCGCGTTTGCGCTGTTCATGTGGCTGGCCGTGCTGCGGCTGCGCCACCCGCCCTATGCCGGCATGAAGGGCGAACAAGCCTGGACGCGCAAGGGCGTGGAAGACCTGCTGTTCATGGGCGTGATGGGCGTGGTGTTGGGCGGCCGCGTCGGTTACTGCCTGTTCTACAAGCCGGGCTTTTACCTGACGCACCCGCTGGAAATCTTGTATGTGTGGCAAGGCGGCATGAGCTTTCACGGCGGCATGCTGGGCGTGATCGCCGCCATGGCCTGGTACGCACGCTCGCACCACAAGCACTGGCTGGAGGTGACCGACTTTGTGGCGCCCTGCGTGCCCACCGGGCTGGCCGCAGGACGTGTGGGCAACTTCATCAACGGCGAGCTGTGGGGCCGCCTGGCGCCGCCCGACCTGCCGTGGGGCATGGTGTTTCGCGATGGTGGCCCGCTGCCGCGCCACCCGTCGCAGGTCTACCAGTTCCTGCTGGAAGGGCTGCTGCTGTTCGTGCTGCTGTGGCTGTATGCGCGCAAACCGCGCAAGCTGGGCCAGGTGTCGGCGGCTTTCCTGCTGGGCTATGGCGTGTTTCGCTTCATTGCCGAGTTTTACCGCCAGCCCGACGATTTCCTGGGTTATCTGGCCCTGGGCATGAGCATGGGCCAGTGGCTGTGCGTGCCGATGATCCTGGGTGGCGTGGGCATGTTCTGGTGGGCCAGCAAACAGCCGGAACGCCGCTGAACCGGCAGTGACAGGCACGGCGAACCGCCCATGACCAGCAGCAGTGGCAGCATCGTCAGCGAGCGGGTGGGCCCGGTGCTGCGGGTCACGCTGAGCCACGCGCCGAAGTTCAACGCCATGACGCGCGCCATGTGGCGCCAGTTGCGCGCGGTGTTCGAGGCGGCGCAGACCGATGCGGCGCTGCGCTGCGTGCTGGTGCAAGGGCAGGGTGGCCACTTCTGCGCCGGTGGCGATATTGCCGAATACCCCGAGTTCCGCTTCGTTGAGGCCAGCCTGCGCGCCTTCCATGAAGACGATGTGTGGGGCGGTCTGGCCGCCATGCTGGCCTGCGACCTGCCCATCGTCGCTGCCATTGAGGGCAATTGCATGGGCGCAGGCGTGGAGATCGCCAGCTGCTGCGACATCCGCCTGGCCGGCACCTCTGCCCGCTTCGGCGCGCCGATTGCCAAGCTGGGCTTCCCCATGGCGCCGCGCGAGGCACAGCTGGTGCTGCGCGAAGCCGGCGCGGTGACGGCGCGACAGATGCTGCTGGAAGCAGCGGTGTTCAGCGCCGAGCAGATGGATGCGCGGGGTTTCCTCAGCGCCGTGGTGCCGGACAACGGCCTGGCGGTGGAAGCCGACGCCGCCGTGCAGCGCGTGTGCATGCTGGCGCCGCAGGCGGCACGCGTCAACAAGCGGACCTTGCGCGGCCTGATAGCCGAATCTCCGCCGGACGCTTATGCTTATGCCGACAGCGCCGAGCACCGTGAAGGCATCCAGGCATTTCTGGAAAAGCGAAAGCCGAAGTTCGCCAACTGAGTTCCAAAAAAAACAGCGAGACAAGCATGCCGTCAGCAGCAACGACACCCGGCCCGCAAGCCGACCACAATTTGTACACGGCCCTGCGCGCCGGCTTCCCAGCCGATCTCGACGCAGTCGCGGTGGAGACCGACAACGGCCTGAACTACAGCTGGCGCGACATCGAGCGCGCCACTGCCATGCTGGCCAATCTGCTGGATTCGCTGGGGCTGGAGTCCGGCGCGCGGGTGGCGGTGCAGGTGGAAAAGTCGGTGGAATGCATGCTGCTGTACCTGGCCACGCTGCGTGCGGGCTACGTGTACCTGCCGCTGAACACCGCTTACCAGAGCGGCGAGATCGAATACTTCATCGGCAACGCCGAGCCGGCCGTGGTGGTGTGCAGCCCGAAGAACTTCAGCTGGGTCAGCAAGATCGCCTTCCAGGCCGGGGCCAACAGCGTGTTCACGCTGGGGGACGACCGCAGCGGCTCGCTGCTGCAGCGCGCCGCGCATTGCAGCGACCAGCACACGCCGGTGCGCCGTGCGGCGGATGACCTGGCCGCCATCCTGTACACCAGCGGCACCACCGGGCGCAGCAAGGGCGCCATGCTGACGCACGGCAACATGCTGAGCAACGCGCAGGTGCTGCAGGACTACTGGGGCTGGCGCAAGGATGACGTGCTGATCCACGCGCTGCCCATCTTCCACGTGCATGGGCTGTTCGTGGCCATCCACGGCGCGCTGCTCAATGGCAGCAAGATGCTGTGGCTCAGCAAGTTCGAGCCCAGGCTGGTGCTGGAGCGGATGGCGCGCGCCACGCTGTTCATGGGCGTGCCCACGCTGTACGTGCGGCTGCTGGGCGAGCCCGGGCTGACGCCCGAGGCGACGCGGCACATGCGGCTGTTCATCTCCGGCTCGGCGCCGATGCTGATCGAGACCTTCACCGAATGGCAGCGCCGCACCGGCCACACCATCCTGGAGCGCTACGGCATGAGCGAGACGGTGATGCTGACCTCCAACCCCTACCGGGCCGACCCGCGCCATGGCAACCAGGACGAGCGGCGGGGCGCCACCGTGGGCTTCCCGCTGCCCGGCGTCAGCCTGCGGGTGCAGGACGACGATGGCAAGCCGCTGGGCGTGGGGGAGATTGGTGGCATCCAGGTCAAGGGCCCCAATGTGTTCAAGGGCTACTGGCGCATGCCGGAGAAGACCGCCGAGGACTTCACCGCCGACGGCTACTTCAAGACCGGCGATGTCGGCCAGGTGGACGCACGCGGTTACGTGGTGCTGGTGGGGCGCAGCAAGGACCTGATCATCAGCGGCGGCTACAACGTCTACCCGGCCGAGATCGAGGGTTACATCAACGAGATGCCGGGCGTGGCCGAGAGCGCGGTGGTGGGCGTGCCGCATGCCGATTTTGGCGAGGTGGGGGTGGCGCTGGTGATCGCCAAGCCCGGTGCCGCGCCCAACCCCGAAGCGCTGCTGGCCGAACTGAAGGCCAGGCTGGCCAACTTCAAGATCCCCAAGCGCTGCTTCGTGGTGGCCGAGCTGCCGCGCAACACCATGGGCAAGGTGCAGAAGAACCTGTTGCGCGAGCAGTACAAGGGCCTTTTCTTGCCCTGACTTTGGCGAAACCGTTACCATGCTGGCTGCACCACCCACTGACGGCCGATCCATGGAAGCACCACAGCCTGCCAATGAGAGCAAGCGTCTGTCGACGCTGCGGCTGTACGACGTGCTGGACACGCCGCGCGAACGCGCGTTTGACGACATCACCAAGCTGGCGGCCTACATCTGCGACGTGCCCATCGTGTTGGTATCGCTGGTGGACGACGACCGGCAGTGGTTCAAATCCAAGGTGGGGCTGGAGTTCACGCAGACGCCGCGCAACATCTCGTTTTGCGCCCACGCCATCCTGCACCCGGGCGAGTTGCTGACGGTGCCCGATGCGTCGCAGGACGAGCGCTTCAAGGGCAACCCCATCGTCACCGGCGACCCCAACATCCGCTTCTACACCGGCGCGCCGCTGGTCACCATGGAGGGCGAGGCGCTGGGCACGCTGTGCGTGCTGGACCGGGTGCCGCGCGAGTTGAGCCCGGCCCAGCGGGACGCCCTGCAGGCGTTGGCCCGCCAGGTGGTGGCGCAGCTGGAATTGCGCCGCGCCATGGCCACGCTGGAGCGCCAGCGCCAGGAGCAGGACCGGCGCCAGCGCGAGCTGGAGGCCTACCAGGGCCGGCTGGAAGACATCAACCAGGTGTTGGCCCGCCAGAGCGCCACCGACAGCCTGACCGGGTTGGAAAACCGCCGCGCCTTTGACCGTGTGCTGAACGAGGAGTCTTCCCGCACCGAGCGCTCGCATTCGCCGCTGTCGCTGGCCATCATCGATGTCGACCACTTCAAGCTGTACAACGACGAGTTCGGCCACCTGGCCGGCGACGAGGCCTTGCAGCAGGTGGCGCTGGTGCTGCAGGCCCAGGCCCGCACCTACGACCATGTGGCGCGCTACGGCGGCGAGGAATTCGCCGTGGTGCTGCCCGACACCTCGCGCGAATCGGCGTTGCTGGTGGCTGACCGCATACGCGCGGCCGTGCAGGCCTCCAGGTGGGTGCTGAAGCCCATCACCGTCAGCATAGGCGTGGCCACCACCACAAAGGTGTCCGACAGCATGACCATCCTGGAGCGCGCCGACAGGGGCCTGTACCAGGCCAAGGAGCAGGGCCGCAACCGGGTGGTTCAGGTGGCGGATGACTGAGCTGCCCCAGGTGCGGGCGACGGCTGGGCGCTTGGCCCGCGCCTGATCCCGGCCGGGCAAGCCCCTGCGCGCCATGCCAGGCGCAGATTTCGGCGAAAATTGGGGCATCCCTGACCCCATGAACACTGAAAAATCAAGCACTTACAGCCCTTGGCGCCTGAGCGTGGCGCCGATGATGGACTGGACTGATCGCGGCTGTCGTTATTTCCACCGCCTGCTGTCACGCCACGCACTGCTGTACACCGAGATGGTGACCACCGGCGCACTGCTGCATGGCGACGTGCCGCGCCACCTGGATTTCAATGAGCAAGAGCACCCGGTGGCGCTGCAGCTGGGCGGCAGCGAGCCGGGTGAACTGGCCCAGTGCGCCAAGCTGGCCCAGCAGTGGGGCTATGACGAGGTCAACCTGAACTGCGGCTGCCCCAGCGAGCGGGTGCAGCGCGGCGCCTTTGGCGCCTGCCTGATGGCCGAGCCGCAACTGGTTGCCGATGGCGTGAAGGCCATGCGCGACGCCACCACGCTGCCGGTGACGGTGAAGCACCGCATTGGCATCGACAAGACCGAGAGTTATGAGTTTGTGCGCGATTTCATCGGCACCGTGGCCGAGGCGGGTTGCGAGGTGTTCATCGTCCACGCCCGCAATGCCTGGCTGAAGGGCTTGTCCCCCAAGGCCAACCGCGAGGTTCCGCCGCTGCGCTACGAGGTGGTGCACCAGCTGAAGAAAGACTTTCCCCACCTGACCATTGCCATCAACGGCGGCCTCACCACCACCGAGCAGGTCGCCGAGCAACTGCAGCACCTGGACGGCGTGATGCTGGGCCGCGAGGCGTACCACAACCCCTGGTGGCTGGCCGAGTGGGACAGCGCCTTTTTCGGCGAACCCGAGTCCGGCCTGACGCGCGAGCAGGTCGAGGCGCAGATGTGCGACTACATGGCCCAACGACAGGCGCAATACGGCACGCCCTGGGCCAGCATTGCCCGCCACATGCTGGGCCTGCGGCTGGGCCTGCCCGGTGCGCGCCGCTGGCGCCAGGTGTGGAGCGACCACAAGCTGAAAGACCTGCACCCGCACGATGTGATGGCGCTGGCGCACGGCGCGGTGCGCGAAGCCGCCTGATTCTCTGGCCGCCCACGGGCGGCCATCCCTGCCTGTTGACGTTTCCGGCCCCGCTGCTGGTGGCGCAGCCATGGGCGGACGATTTTTCAGCGCTATAACTGGACGTTATCTCGTTTTGATACTTTTGTATTGACATGAGATATTTGTCTTATTAATATTCACTCCATCCCAACCAGACTGGAGCATTGACATGGGCATGACACCGGCGGAAATGGACCGCAAGCTCGATGAGCACTTCGGATTTGAAGCCCGCGACGACGTGGCGGGTGTGCTGGCCACGTTGTCGCACGACGTCGAGCACGATGTGGTGGGCTGGCCCACCGGCCCGGTGCATGGCCGCGAGGCCGCGCGCCCGTTTTACGAAACCTTGTTTTCCGACCTGGCCGACGGCCAGGTCAAATCGCTGCGCCGCCTGTATGGCGAGGGCTTCATGGTGGACGACGCCATGTGGAGCGGCAAGGCGCCCGGCCGGCCGTTCGGCCTGGAGGGGCGTGACCGGCCGTTGGCGTTTCGCCTGCTGCACGTGATCGAATTTGGCAGCAGTGGTGACATCCGGCGCGAGAACGTGTGGGTGGACATCGGCGCCGTGATGCAGCAACTGCCGCAGGACTGAACGCATGGCTGACACCGACACCTCGGGGCGCGCCAACCAGAAGCGGCGCACCCGCAAGGAGCTGCTGCAGGCGGCGGCGCGTCTGCTCAAGCGCGGCATCACGCCCAACCTGGAGGAGATCGCCCAGGAAGCGATGGTGTCGCGGGCTACCGCCTACCGCTACTTTCCCAGCGTGGAGGCCTTGCACCACGAGGCGGCGCTGGACGTGAGCATGCCCGAGCCCGAGGCCATCTTTGCCGGCATGGCCAGCACCGACGCCGTGCAGCGCATGGAGCGGGTGGATGCCAGCATGCACGACCTGTTTGTCGCCAACGACGCGCCGTTTCGCATGATGCTGGCGCACGCGCTGCAGCGGGGTGTCAACCCCGGCGCGGACCCGGCGCTGCCGATACGCCAGAACCGGCGCTCGCCGTTGATCGATGCCGCATTGGCGCCTTCGCGTGATCAGTTCAGCCCCGCCATGCTGAAGACGCTGAGCCGCGCGCTGGCGCTGATCGTCGGCACCGAGGCCATGATTGTCTTCAAGGACGTGCTGCAAATGGACGAAGCAGAGGCCCGCAAGGTCAAGCGCTGGGCCATACGCGCGCTGGTGGAGGCGGCCCGCAAGCCGCAGAGCAATCCCAATCCCTGACACACAAGGAGTACACATGAGAAACCATCTGTTGGCGCGCGCCGCGCGCCTGGTGTGGCCATTGCTGGTGCTGGCTGCCGCCGGCGACAGCGTGGCGGCCGAGCCGCCCAAGGGCTACGACAAGGTGCTGGTCACCCGCGGGCGTTACCTGGCGCAGACCGCCGGCTGCAACGACTGCCACACGCCTGGCTACATCCAGAGCGCCGGCAAGGTGGATGAAAAGCTGTGGCTCACCGGTGACGGCCTGGGCTGGCGCGGCCCCTGGGGCACCACCTACCCGAGCAACCTGCGGCTGTACATGGCCAACATGACGCAAGCGCAGTGGCTGGCCACCGCGCGCAGCTTCAAGCCACGCCCGCCTATGCCCTGGTTCAATGTGCATGCCATGAGCGACACGGACCTGAAGGCGCTGTACCAGTACACGCGTTCGCTGGGCCCGGCCGGGCAGCCGGCGCCGGCCTGGGTGCCGCCGGACAAGGTGCCGGCGGGGCCCTACGTGCAGTTTCCGTGAGACCGCAGGGCCGCAGGCTCAGTCCTTGGGCTTGAAGCCTATGTCTATCGTGGCCGGCACGCGGCCATCGATGTCCTTGGGCAGCGTCTCGGTCTTGTCCAGCGCGCGCAATACCGCGTCGTCCCAGGCCTTGACACCGCTGGACGTGATCAGCTGCTTGCCCACGATGGTGCCGTCCGGGGCGGTGCGCACGCGCACCACGGCGGATGGGTTGCCGACCGCGTCGTCTGTGAAGACGATGTTGGGCCGCACCCGCGCGACGATCTTGCCGGCGTAGCTGGCCGACAGGCCAGAGGATTTTTGCGCCGTGCCGGTAGAGGTGGGCGCGCCGGTGCCGCCGGCCAGGCCCATCATGCGGTTCACATTTTCCCGGCGCTGGGCTTCCAGCTTCTTGGCGTCTTCCTGGGTCTTGGCCTTGTCCTTTTGCGTCTGCTTGAGCTTGTCCTGCTCGGCCTGGCGTTTTTCCTCGGCGAGCTTCTTGTCCTTCTTTTCTTTTTCCAGCCGCTCCTGCTCCAGTTTTTGCAGGCGCTTCTTGTCGGCTTCCTGCTTTTGCTGCAGCAGCAGTTGCTGCTGGCGTGCCTGGTCCTCGGCGGCCTTGCGCTTCTTTTCCTTCTCCAGCACGATGGCCGGGTCGGGCACCGGCGGGGTGGGGGCGGGCTCGGGCTCAGCGACTTTTTGCGGCTGGGGTTGGGGTTCGGGTTCCGGCTCGGGCGGCGGCGCTTCCAGCTTGGGAGCGGCCTGCTGCGGCACGGCGGACCACAGCTCGGCCTCCACCGCCACCGTGGGCGCTTCGCTCTTCCATTGCACGCTCAGCGACAGGCCGGCCACCAACAGCGCATGCGCCAGGATGGCCAGGCCCAGCGCGCGCAACAGCCCGCGCTGCTGTGGCGGTGCGAACTCCAGGCGTTCGTGGACCCGGCTGTGGAGGTGTATGGCGGCGTTCATGGCCCGGCCAATATGTGCTAATTGGCCAGTTGCACCGACAGGCCCACGCGCTGGGCGCCGGCGCGCTGCAGCGTGTCCATCACCTTCACCACCAGCTCGTACTTGACGCTGCGGTCGGCGCTGATGACCACAGCCGCGTTGCCCTGGCCGGTCTGCAGCTTTTTCACGGCGGCGGCCAGGTCGGCCAGCGCCACCGGGCGGGTCTGCTCGGGCGTCTTCAAGCGCAGGGTTTCGTCCTTGTCCACAATCACCTGCACCACCTGGTCGGGCTGCTTGGCGGCCTTGCCCATGCTGGGCAGGTCGATCATGCTGGGGGTGATCAGCGGCGCGGTGACCATGAAGATGATCAGCAGCACCAGCATCACGTCGATGAAGGGCACCATGTTGATCTCGTTGATGGTGCGCCTTCCGCGGCCACGGCTGACAAGGGCGGGCATGTGGTGGTCCCTCTGCGGTTCAGCGCGTGGTCGACGCTGTGGGCGCCGGTTGCGCAGCCAGGTTGCGCTGCAGGATGTTGGAGAACTCCTCGATGAAGGTCTCCAGCTTGATGGCCACGCGGTCGATGTCGCGAGCGAAGCGGTTGTAGGCCACCACCGCCGGAATGGCGGCAAACAGGCCCACGGCGGTGGTCACCAGCGCCTCGGCGATGCCCGGGGCCACGGTGGCCAGCGTCACCTGCTGCAGGCTGGCCAGGCCGCTGAAGGCGTGCATGATGCCCCACACCGTGCCAAACAGGCCCACATAGGGCGATACCGAGCCGACCGAGGCCAGGAAGGACAGGTTGGACTCGATGACGTCCATCTCGCGCTGGAAGCTGGCGCGCATGGCGCGGCGGGCGCCGTCCATCAGCGTGGCGGCGTCGCTGATGCGGCGCTCGCGCAGCTTCTGGAATTCGCGCATGCCGCTGGCGAAGATGCGTTCCATGGACGCGGTGTCCGCGCCGGAGCGGGTGGCGGCATTGAACAGGTCGTTGATGCTGGTGCCGGACCAGAAGTTCTTCTCGAACTCCTCGTTCTGGCCCTTGAGCTTGCCCAGCGTGAACAGCTTGCGGAAGATGGCGGCCCAGCTGGTGACCGAGACGAATATCAGCAGCAGCATGACCAATTGCACCACCGGGCTGGCATGCAGCACCAGGTTGAAGATGGACAAGTCTTGCGTCATGTGAGAAGGGTATCCAGGATGGTTTGCGGGATTCTGGCGGGTTTCAACGTGGCGGCCTCCACCCAGCCTATGCGTATCGTGCCTTCGCACAACGGGCCAGCCTGCGGATTGGCCGACAGGAAGGCGCTTTGCGCTATTGTCATGGATGCGCGGCCCAGATTCTGTAAATGGGCGGTAACTGTCAGGGCATCGTCCAGCCGGGCCGGAAAGTGGTATTTGACCGTGGTTTCACTGACCACGAACATGCCGCCGCTGGCCTCGCGCAGCTTTTGCTGCTCCACGCCCAAGGCGCGCAGCCATTCGGTGCGGGCACGCTCGAAAAACTTCAGGTAGTTGGCGTAGAAGACGATGCCACCGGCGTCGGTGTCTTCCCAGTACACCCGCACTGGCCACTGGAATGGGGGCTTGGTCGTGCTTTCCGCGTTCATGCCAATGCTGTTTTCAGCCGTGCCGCAGCCTCTGCCAGCGTGGCCATCGAACTGGCGGTGGAAAAGCGCACGAACCGCCCGGTGCTGTCGCTGCCAAAGTCGCGCCCCGGCGTCACCGCCACGTGGGCGCGGCGCATGATGTCGAAGGCGAATTCCCAGCTGTCCTTCAGCCCCAGCTTGGCGCAGGCGGCCGAGCAGTCGGCCCAGGCGTAGAAGGCGCCGTCGGGCATCACGGGCACGGTCAACCCGATGTCGTTCAGCGCCGGGATGAAGAAGTCGCGCCGCGCCTTGAACTCGGCGCGGCGGCGCTCGTACTCGGCCAGGCTGTCGGCCTCGAAGCAGGCCAGCGCCGCATGCTGCGCCACGGTGCTGGGGCAAATGAACAGGTTTTGCGCCAGCCGCTCCACCACCGGCACCAGCACCTCGGGCACCACCAGCCAGCCCAGGCGCCAGCCGGTCATATTGAAGTACTTGCTGAAGCTGTTGATGCTGATGAGCTGGTCGTCCAGCGCTAGCGCGCTGTGGCCAAACTGCTCATCAAAGCTCAGCCCCAGGTAGATTTCGTCCACCAGCGTGATGCCGCCCTTGGCCGAGACGAACTCGTGGATGCGCCGCAGCTCGTCAGGATGGATGGAGGTGCCAGTGGGGTTGGACGGCGAAGCCAGCAGCACGCCACGGCTGCGCCAGCCGTCGGCATCCGCCTGGTCTTGCCAGTTGGCGGCCACCTTGTCGGCGCTGAGCTGGAAGCGCTCTGCCGGCGTGGTGGCGATCAGCTGGGCCCGTGCTTCGGCAGCGGCGACGAACTGGCGGTTGCAAGGGTAACTGGGGTCGGGCATCAGCACGCTGTCGCCGCGCTCCAGCAAGGCCAGGCAGGCCAGGTGCAGTGCGGCCGAGGCACCGGCGGTGACGACGATGCGGCTGGCCGGCACCGCCAGGCCGAAACGCTGGCGGTACCAGTCGCTGATGCGCTCGCGCAATGGGGGCAGGCCTGTGGCCTGGGTGTATTGCGTGACGCCGTCGCGCAGCGCCTTCTGGGCGGCTTCCACCACCAAGGGGGCAGCGGTGAAGTCGGGCTCGCCGATGTTCAGGAACAGCATCGGCGAGTCGCTGCGCGCGACGTCGCGCGCCAGGGCGGTGGCGGCCTTGGCCACCTCCATGACGTAGAACGGCTCCATGCGCTGGGCGCGGGCGGAGATCCTCATCGGGGGCGGTTTCGCACGGTGGTGGTCGGTCAGGCCGGCTTCGCGGCCTGGTCGGCCTTGACCTCAGCGGCGCGCAACTCGGGCGCCAGGCTGTTGAGCACCGCGTTGACGTACTTGTGGCCGTCGGTGCCGCCGAATTCCTTGGCCAGCTCCACGCTTTCGTTGAGCACCACGCGCCAGGGCACGTCCAGGCAGTGTTTCAGCTCGTAGGCGCCTATCCACATAGCGGCGCGCTCTATGGGCGAGATTTCAGCCAGCGGGCGGTCCAGGCGCGGGGTGATCAGCGCGTCCAGCGCGTCGGCTTCGGTGATGCAGCCGTGCAGCAGCGTGTCGTAGTGGGCCGAGTCGGCCTTGCTGAAGCCGGCCAGGTCGCGCGTGAAAGCGTCCACATCCGCAGCGGGGTTGCCCCCCACCAGCGACTGGTACAGGCCTTGCAGCGCGAATTCGCGCGCGCGGCTGCGGTTGTTCTTGCTGGCGGCCTTGCGCGCGCCGGTGGCGGTCAGCCCGGTGCGCGTTTGGCGCGGCGGGCGTTTGGAAGAGGGGTGGGACGACTCGCTCATAGGACTTCTTCCAGCAGGTTGGCCATTTCCACCGCCACGCGGGCGGCGTCACGGCCCTTGTCGGTCTGGCGGGCCACGGCCTGCTCCAGGTTTTCGGTGGTCAGGATGGCGTTGGCGATGGGCACCTGGTAGTCCAGCGCCACGCGCGACACGCCGGCGCCGGATTCGTTGGCCACCAGCTCGAAATGGTAGGTCTCGCCGCGGATGATGCAACCCAGCGCGATCAGCGCGTCGTATTTGGTCTTCTCGGCCAGGGCCTGCAGCATCACCGGCACCTCCAACGCGCCGGGCACCAGCACGTGGTCGATGTTTTTCTCCTGCACGCCCAACTCGGCCAGCTCGGCCTTGCAGGCGGCGGCCAGTGCGTTGGTGATGCCTTCGTTGAAGCGCGCCTGCACGATGCCGATGGTGAGCCGCTTGCCGTTGAGCAACTGGCTGGCGGCGTCAATATCGCCTTTGTCTGCGCCAAACATGATGGGGGGTTCCTGTTGTTCTGGTGTAAGAGGGGACGGGGGTTTTACTGCTGCAGGTAACCGGCGATTTCCAACCCATAGCCAGTCATGCTGGGCAGGCGACGCGGGCTGCCCATCAGCAGCATTTTCTGCACGCCGCATTCGCGCAGGATCTGCGCGCCTATGCCGTAGGTGCGCAGGTCCATGCGCTCCTGGCTGGGGCCGTGGCTGGCGCAATCGGCACCTTCGAACTGGGCCAGCAGCTGCTCGGGGCTTTCGCCGCAGTTCAGCAACACCACCACGCCCTTGCCCTCGGCGTTGACGCGCGCCAGGCAGGCGTCCAGGCTCCAGCTGTGCATGGCGCGGCCGACTTCCAGCAGGTCCAGCACCGACAGCGGCTCGTGCACGCGCGCTGGCACCGCGTCGTTGGGGCCCCATTCGCCCTTGACCAGCGCCAGGTGCACGGCCTGGCCGGGCTGGTCGCGAAAGGCGTGCAGCGTGAAGGTGCCATAGGCGGTCTTCAGCAGCCGGGTGCCGAGCTTCTTCACCAGCGATTCATTGCGGCTGCGGTATTCGATCAGGTCGGCAATGGTGCCGATCTTCAGGCCGTGCTCGGCGGCGAACACCTGCAGGTCGGGCAGGCGGGCCATGGTGCCGTCGTCCTTCATGATCTCGCAGATCACCGCCGCGGGTGAGCAGCCAGCCATGGCGGCCAGGTCGCAGCCGGCCTCGGTGTGGCCGGCGCGCATCAGCACGCCGCCGTCCACGGCCTGCAGCGGAAAGATGTGGCCGGGCTGCACCAGGTCGTCGGCCCGGGCGTCCTTGGCCACGGCGGCCTGCACGGTGCGGGCGCGGTCGGCCGCCGAGATGCCGGTGGTGACGCCCTCGCGCGCCTCGATGGAGACGGTGAAGGCGGTGCTGTGCTTGGTGCCGTTGCGCGCCGCCATGGGCGGCAGGCGCAGATGCTCGCAGCGCTCGCGCGTCAGGGTCAGGCAGATCAGGCCGCGGCCGAAGCGGGCCATGAAATTGATGGCGTCCGCCGTCACGTGGTCGGCGGCCAGCACCAGGTCGCCCTCGTTTTCGCGGTCTTCCTCGTCCACCAGCACCACCATGCGGCCGGCGCGCATGTCGGCCACGATGTCTTCCACCGGGGAAATGCCTACAGGGAGCCTTGCGTTCATGGGGGTCTTTCAATCGGGCTCTAACAGGCCGGGACACGCCATTTTACCGGCGGCAGCCATGTTGGCAGGCGTGGGGTTGCTAGGGCCTGGGCCCTAGGCGGACCGGTTGCGGGCGATCACCAGCAGGTTCTTGCCGAACAGATGGCGAAAACCCACGGCGTCCAGCAGTTTGCTGACGGGGAAAATGTAGCGGTCGTAGACCCGCAAGGCCCCGCTTTGGTCGCCCACGGACTGGCGCTTGCGCCACTTCACCGACAGCCAGGCCAAGAACCCTATGCTGTCGGCATAGGTGCATTCGACAATGTCGTAGCCGGCGCGCTGGAGTTTTTCGCGCAATTCAGCCTTCTCGTAGCGCCGGTAGTGGCCGATGGCAGCGTCGAATTCCGAGTACAGCGCCATGAAGGCCGGCACATAGATGGCCAGCATGCCGCCCGGTTTGAGATGGGACTTCAGCGCTGTCAGCGCCGCCACATCGTCCTCGATGTGCTCCAGCACATTGGAGGTGTAGATGACGTCGAAATCGCCGCCCACGGACGCCAGTGAGGCATGGCAGACCAGGCCACGCTCGGCCAGCACCTGGCGCATGCGGGTGTCGATTTCCAGGCATTCGGGCTGCACGCCGGTCTTTTGCGCCCACCCGCGCGCCAAGGTGCCGATGCCGGCGCCGAATTCCAGCACCCGCCGTGCCCCCGGTGCATGCCGCGACAGTTTGACCACGATGTCGGCGTTGTACCCGGCCAGCGCGGCTTCGTTGGCCCACAGCTCCGCGATGCCGGCATAGTCGGAATTCAGGTCGTTCTGCGCGCTGGACTTGAGCAGCGTGTTGCCGGCTGGCATAGGTCATCCTTCATGCGGTCCACGCCCGCGGCCCAACTGGCCGGCGCTTGTCGCGGTGGTGGGTATCTTATCGTTTGCGCTGAGCGATGAGGCTGGATGCCGTTTGTCCTACTTGCACCTGTGAATGCGTCCTATGCCGGCGCGACCAGGGCCTGCCTACCATGGGGGACCACATGAAGGAACAAAGCCATGTCCGCAATCGACAATTCGCTGGTGGGCCAGCCCACCACCAAGCGGCCCGGCGGCAAGCCGGAGCAAGCCAGCGACACCCAACCGATGCCGCAATCTGCGCAGGATCAGCCTTTTGCCCCTGAAGCCGGGGCTGGCGATGGCAAGCACAGGCCCAAAGCAGGCAAGAATGCGCGCAACGAGGCCAGCCCCGAAGGCGACAATTCCTTGTTTGGAAACGGCGCTGGCAGCAACGCGAGCTGAGCGCCCTTAGGGCCTGGCCAACTGCCCCGAACGCTTAGCGCCCAGGGCAGCGGCCACCCTGTTGCAGGGTCAGGGCTTGGTCGACTTGGCGATGTCCTTAGCGGCTTCGCGGGCGTCACCCAGGTTCTTCTGAGCCTGGCCTTCAATTTCGCGTGCCTGGCCCTTGATCTCCTGCGACACGCTGCCGGTCAACTTGCCGGTTTCCTTTTGTACTTTGCCGGCCGCCTTCTTGACGGTGCCTTTGACTTGGTCCTTGTTCATGCTGACTCTCCTTGATGCAAACAGTGGGTGTGTGGCACGTCGCGGTAGACGACGTTCACAGCACCCATGCTCGAGAGGTGTGTTCAAAGCTTCTGTGCCGTTGCCCACACAACGGTGTAGGCGGGGGCCGTGCAATCTAGGGCTTGGCGCCCATACTGAGCATGCGTTCCACGTAGCGCGCGATCAGGTCGATTTCCAGGTTCACGCGGCTGCCAGCCACCAGGCTGCCCAAGGCGGTGTTGTCCACCGTGTGCGGGATCAGGTTGATGCTGATCTCGCAGCCGGCGGGCAGGTCCGCCACCCGGTTGACCGTCAGGCTGACGCCGTTGACGGTGACGGAGCCCTTGTAAGCCAGGTACATGGCCAATGCGGCAGGGGCCAGGATGCGCAGCTCCCAACTCTCGCCCACCTGGGCGAAATGCGTCACCTGGCCCAGGCCGTCGACATGGCCGGAGACGATATGGCCGCCCAGCCGGTCGTGCGCGCGCAGTGCTTTTTCCAGGTTGACCGGGCCGGTACGGTCCAGCCCGCTGGTCTTGTCCAGTGATTCGGCGGAAATGTCCAGCGTGAACCAGCCTGCCTTGGCGTCCAGCGTGGTGACGGTCATGCAGGCGCCGTTGATGGCGATGCTGTCGCCCAGGCCGACGTCGTCCAGGTAGCCGCTGGGGCAGCTGACTTGCAGGGTCTTGCCGAATGCAGCCGATGCGCCCAGGTCGCGCACGGCGCTGATGCCGCCTACAGCGGTGATGATGCCAGTGAACATGCCGGGATTGTCGCAGGGAACCTCTGGCGAAGCCGGCGCCCGCGCGGGAAACCCCTCAGAAGCAGTCGCGCCCAGTCACCCGGGCGACGATGCGCAGGTCTGGCCCCACTGCGTCGGTGGCGGTGAAGGTCAGCGGCAGTGCCTGGGCCAGCTCGCTCAGCGGGCCGAACTGCGCCATGCCGCGGCCGGCGCCCAGCAGCTTGGGCGCCAGGTAGACCAGTAATTCATCCACCAGGCCCTCGCGCACCAGCGAGCCGTTGAGCTTGTGGCCGGCCTCCACATGCAACTCGTTGACCTCGCGTTGCGCCAGGTCGCGCAGCATGGCTGCCAGGTCCACCTTGCCATGCGGGCCGGGCAGGGCGATGACGGTGGCGCCGCGCGCCTGCAAGGCGGCCTGACGGGCTGCGTCTGGCGCCGCGCAGTAGATGAACAACTGGCGCTGGGGTGCGAGCAGCGCAGCGTCCAGCGGCGTTTCCAGCCGACTGTCCACCACCACCAGGTGCGGTTGGCGTGGCGTGTCGGCCAGCCGCACGTCCAGGCGCGGGTTGTCTTCCAGCACCGTGCCTATGCCGGTCAGCACCGCGCAGGCGCGGGCGCGCCAGGTGTGGCCGTCGGCGCGCGCGGCTTCGCCGGTGATCCACTGGCTGGCGCCGTTGTCCAGCGCGGTCTGGCCGTCCAGCGAGGCCGCCACCTTCAGGCGCACCCAGGGCGTGCCGCGCAGCATGCGGCTGAAAAAACCGATGTTGAGTTCGCGCGATTCGGCCGCGCCGGGGCCGACTTCCACCGCCACGCCGGCCGCGCGCAGGCGCTCAAAGCCACGGCCGGCCACCTGGGGGTTCGGGTCGGGCAGGGCGGCCACCACCCGGGCAATGCCAGCGGCCACCAGCGCGTCGCAGCAGGGACCGGTGCGACCCTGGTGGGAGCAGGGCTCCAGCGTGACGTAGGCGGTGGCGCCGGCGACGGACTGGCCGCGTTCGGCGGCGTCACGCAACGCCATCACCTCGGCATGGGCCTGACCGGCGCGCTGGGTGTGGCCCTGGCCCAGCACCGTGGCGCCGTCGCTGGATACGATGACACAGCCTACGCGGGGGTTGGGGTTGGACAGGCGCAGCGCCTGACGTGCCAGCGCCAGCGCCAACTCCATGGGCGTGGGGTTCATGGCCAAGAGATCAGCAAGCGGCTGCCGCCGCGCTCACTGCGGCAACCCGGAGTTGCAGTTGGCGTCCGTGGCGGAAGTCGGGGTGCACACGCGGGCACGTCCCGAGCGGGAGATGATGATCAACCGGGTTTCTTTGCTCGTCAGCGCGCTGGGGACATCATTGCGCGCGATGGACACCACCGAGGCGACGAAGTTGCCGCCCTTGTCCTTGTTGAAGCCCGAGGAATCGAACATCAGGAAGGGCGTGCTGTTGCCCGCCGTGGCGCTGCCAATGCCCGTCACCGTGATGTAGCTGGGCATGGCCTCTTGCTGCTGCACGGTGACGTCGTTGGCGGCGTCATAAGCCCAGGTGCTGGCGGCACCGCTGAGCTTGTGCACGAACACCACCCAGCCGGTGTTCCAGTCGGTGCCGTTGTTGGTCGGCACCACCATTGCATTTTGGCCGCGCTTCATGGCCTCGCCGCGGGCGGCGTTGATGGAAGCCAGCAGCGCATTGGCCGCCGCCGTGAGGTCGGAGTTGCGCTTGAACGTCACCAGATTGGGCGCCGCCACCATCATCAGGATGGCCGCGATCGCGACGGTCACCATCAGCTCGATCAGAGAGAAACCGCGCACCGGGCGCCGCCGGATGTTCATGGCCAGCACAGTTTGAAGGTGCTGGAACTCGAGGCGATTGCAGCTCCGGCCGGGTTGTTGCATAACTTCTGGCCTGTGCTGGTCATGCTGATGGTGCCTACATCCGAGTCGGAGTTCCCCGTCACCGGCGTGGCCGTCACCTGCACGCATTCGTTGGCGGCCGGGGTGGGTGTCCCCGGGCATGAGCCGGCAGACAGCCAATAGGCGGCATTGCTGGTGCTGTCGCCCGAGAAGGTCTTGAATGGCACCGGCGACGGCGACAGGCCGCACGAGGCGACCGCCGTCGCGGTGCCCGACGAGTTGCTGAACTGCTGGTAACAGTTGTACTGCGTCATGTAACGCTCCTGTTGCTGCATCAACTCGACCAGCGCGGTGCGCCCCTGGGCACGCTTGCCCTTGAGCACCGACTTGGTGTAGGCCGGGTAGGCGATGGCCCCCAGGATGCCGATGATGGCCACCACGATCATCAGCTCGATCAGGGTGAAGCCCGACTGCTTGCGAGTGTGTAGGGATTTCATTCGTTCTTCAAATCCTGGTAGTTGTTGATCTGGCGCCAGCTCATGCGGCCGACGACAACGGTGTTGGACTGCTTGACGCCGGTACTGAGCCCACCCGAGCCTGGCGAGAAGTAAACGGAGGTCGTCGTCCTGAGCCGCCTGCCCGTATTGTCATTGGTGCCCGTGGGTGTGGTGGTACTGGTGGTGGTGGCAGTGGAAATGTTCAACACCAGTGGCTCACCGGTAATGCCAACGGTGGAGGTCGTGAAGCTGCCGTTGCCACTGTCAATGTTAACCACGTACTGGTTGCCGCTGCCGCCGCCGGCCACGCAGGCCGCGCCGACGCTGGAGGAACCTGGGATCAGGCTGCCGAAAATCGCATAGTTGCCCACCACCTGGGCGGTGCCGCTCTGGCGCTCACCACTGGTGGCGAAATCGAAATACCATCCGGAACGCTGGCTGGTGTCCGCGTCCGACATGGCGCGGCCCCACTTGAAGGCCGGCACCGTGATGGTGAACGCCGAGGTGCTGACGGTGCCCGCCTGCAAACGGGCGCGTCCGCTGATGATGGCCGAGCCGGCGGGGGAGGAGTCCGCCACCGAACTGCCGCTGTCATACAGCGCGTAGACAGACTGGGTGCTGGTAGTGCTCTTGTCAGCGACCTCCATGTACTTGCCGGTGCCAAACAGGACATAGCGCGAGGCGGGTGTGGGGCCGGCGATGATAGTGGGAGCTGCCACGATGGGCTGGCGGTTGCCGGCGCCATCCTTGGCGATGTAGAAGGGCAAGGCGGCACCGCTGTTCTTGAACGACGACAGGTTGTCAGCCGTCCAGTCGCCTGAGGCCCAGGGTGCGAAGTCCAGCTTCCAGACGTTGCCGTGCAGGTCGCCCACATACAACTGCGTCATGCTGCCATCCGTGCGGCTGAACACCGGCCCCGCATTGATGATGCCCGGCGCCATGGTCACTGCGAGCGTGGCGTCAAAGGGCATGTTCACCTTGAAGTAGTTGGTGCCAAGGGCCCAGGCCGTGGCGGCAGGCTTGTCCAGCGCCAGCAGGAAGATGGTGGGGCTGCCATCGCCGTACAGGTTGGCACTGTTCTTGGCCACATAGCTGTTGACACCGCTGGCCACTACGGCGAACCATCGGTACACGGGCGCTCCGGCGGGGCCGGCGGTATTGATCTTGGCGATGATGGGTCGGCCCATCACGTACCCCATGTCGGCGTCGTCGTTCTGTGTGAACTCCCACATCACCTTGCTGGTGCCGAAACTGGCGGGGTTGGTGACGTCCAGCGCGAACACGCCGCGCCCCCCACCGCCGGTGCCGGACACCAGCACAGTCTTCCAGTCGGTGCCGGCGCCTGAGTTGGCCACTTGGGCCTCGCCCACCTGTGGCGGCCCGTCGACGTAAACCTGGTGGTTGTTGTTGTAGCCCGCGTCGGTCAGGGCGGCCAGCTTGGGCCCCATCCAGCTCGGGATGTAGGCGAACAGTTCGTCACCGGTGACGGCGTTGAAGGCGTGCATCATGCCGTCGTTCGCGCCCACGAACACGGCCGGAGTGCGCCCGGAATTGGTGCCGTAGAAGGAGGCATAGCTGGTGCTCGTAGTGACGAGCGTGGGCGTGCCGGAATAGACCACGCCAGAGTTGATGATGTCACCCAGCAGCTTGTTGCGTGGCCTGAAGGGGTTGCCTTCCTTGGTCTTGTCGCCGCGCAGGTAGTTCAACCGGTCCTGCGCATAGCCATCGGCGGTGGAGGCCGGTGTCAGCTTGGCCAGGTCGGTGCCCAGGGCGGTGCCGTTGACGTTGACCCAGGTGAAGGGGATGGCGTTGAATCCGGTCGAGCCGGCGGGCGCGATGCCGGCCACGATGTTGCGGGTGGTCGATGGCGAGCTGGCCGCCGACATGCGCGCCGCCGCTGTCCAGCTGAAAACGGAATTGCTGAAACTGACGGTACTGGTGCCGCTGACGCTGATGGGAATGGCCAGCAGGTCGCCGCTCCAGTCGGAGGTGTCGAAGGTGCCCTGGTACACCGTGTCGCCGGCCGTGGTCAGGTTCTTGTTCTGGACCGCAGCGCTGGCGATGCTTCGGGCCGCGGCGCCAGCGCGCTTGAAGATCTCGGTGAAGGCGCCCAGCACGTCCTTGGCATTGCCGCTGTTCAGGTAATAAGTGTTGGCCTCGCCCAGGCTGCCGTCCGAGCCGCGCCGCGCAGAGGTGCTGGGCGCCACCGGGAAATCCTGCCAGACGTTGTTGTTGGCGGTGGTGTTGTCGTCCTCGTAGAACGGGTTGCCCTTGGTGTTGTACGGGTTCTTGTCCACGTTGGCGGCGGACTCGAAGCCGCCGTACTTGGAGGCCAGGAACATCTGGTTGGACGTGCGCCGGGTGGCGTCCACGGACTGGGTCGCGAACTCGTTGACGTCAAAGGTGAAGGTTTTCACCCGCAGGCCTGGGCGTGCGAGTGCTGCAGCAGAGGCGGACAATGTCACGGTGGAGCCACCGGTGGTCCAAGTGGTGCCGGGCCGGATGTCGTGCGTGTGCGCCCAATAGGCCATGCCGATGATGGGGCGGTTGGGCACGGAGCCGTTGGCGCTGTTGGGGTTGGTGGCGCTGCGGCTGACATTCTGCCCGTCGCGGTAGGTGGCTAGCGCGGTCTTGTTCTCGAAGTCATAGACCGTCTTGGTCCAACCGGCGCTGTAGGAGAAATCCGGGACGTTGTTGGTCAGGTCCACAGCGGCCATGCGCGTGGGCTCGGCGGTGTTGTTGTCACCGATCACCACGATGTTGCTGCGCTGGCAGGAGTAGTCCCCCGTGGTGCTGCGGCCGCCGCCATACGGATCGGTCCAGGTCTTGGTGATGGGGAAGCCGTCCTCGTGGGATGCGGTGATGGCGCTGCTGCTGTGGGGGACCATGGCCTGCATGCCCTGCAGGTAGCGCAGCGTGTCGTTGTACAGCTCGCCCAAGGGGTCGTAGTACTTGTAGTGGCCTTCGGTGATCAACGCGCCCGCAGCCGTGGAGGTGCGCCCGAACTGGTTCAGGTAGTTGATCACGCCGCTCTTGTTATAGGTGGTGTCACCGTCGGGGTTGGGGTTGAGCACGCCGGTGTTGGCGTTCCATTCGGCGGCCGAATTGGTGCCGGTGGACAGGCCGTTGATGTCGTAGGCGATGGGGCCCACGTACTTCATGGGCGCGCGCAGCACGCCACCCTGGCGACCGGAGCCCGGGCTGGTGACGTGCGGCGTCTCGATCACGTAGCTCATGGCCGCGATGCGCAGCTGGTCGCTGTACTTCTGGATGGCGCCCACCGGCTTGTAGTTGCCGTTGGGATACTGCTGGCACAGGCCGGTGGCGTTGTTGATGAAAATGCCGGGGTCGCGGATGTCTTGCAGGCCGCTGATGGAATTCCTCAGTGCCCAATTGCTGGTGTCGCTGGAAGGGTCGGTGGTGCCGGCGCCGGCGGCGGTGCGCACGTAGGTCTGGCCGTTCAATGCGCTGGCGCGGATGTCACCCACCGCGTAGGTGGTGCCACTGACCCACACCGCTGCCGTGGTGGACGTGACGCTCCAGTTGGCGGTGTCGCTGGACGGGATGGTGGTGCCGGCGCCGGCCACCGTGCGGATGTAGTTGGCCCCGCTATAGGAGCGAACGTCGCCTACCGCGTAGGTGGTGCCGCTGACCCAGGACGTTGCTGGGGTGAAGGTGGCGTCCCAGTTGGTGCCATCGCTGGAGGGAATGGTGGTGCCGGCGCCGGCCACCTTGCGAACGTAGTTCACGCCGCTATAGGAGCGCACATCGCCCACGGCGTAAGTGGTTCCCGATACCCAGGGATAGGCCGCAGCGTTGCAGACCTGGGCCCGGGCGAAGAAGTAGTTATCGGTGCTCAACAGGGGGCGCACGTAGCATCTGCGGGTGCCGCTGGCCGGAGTGCCGAAGGTGGCTGTGTTGCAGGTGTAGGTGCCGGCGTTGACGATCGTCACCTTCCACGTATTGGCCGTGCTGGCCGTGCCGGTGCCGAACCAGACCTCATTGACGCCGGTCGTCGTCCAGGACCCGTTTTCGTTGGCGGCGGCGGTGGCGGTGGCGTCAGCGGGCAGAACCTGGCTGGCGAGGGAGGCGGTGGACCCCACCGTCACGCCGGGGAAGGCTGCGCCCAGTGTGAATTTGTTGGTGGCGGCGGAAGAGCAATCGTTCTGCTGTGTGGCGGTCACATTGGTGGTGCCGAACAGAATGCGGTTCAGTGTGTTGGCAACCCACAGGTCGTTGCTGCCGGCGGCGGTCTGGAGCGCCAGCGGGATGGCGCCAAAGAAGGCCGGCAGGCCGCCCCCAGGCGAGCGCAGCAACTGCTTTTCCGGGAAGTTGGTGCTGTTCATCAGGCAGCGCGAACTGGCATCGCCATTGGGCACCACGGCGCGCTGCAAAATGGTCATCGACGCGGTGTCGACGAAGCGGTCGCCGCCGGACAGCGACAGGCGCAGGATGTCCACCGACGAACTGGACACCCAGTTCAGGAAGTTGCCGCTGAAGGCATCGGCGCACTTGCGATTGTTGGCCGGCCCTATGCGGTCAAACCGCTTGTAGTCCGACGTTGTTTGCGGGCTGACCGGGGTCTCGGCGGGACTGTTGTTGTAGACGTAGCAGCTCTCGGTGTCGTAGTAGCCGATGTAGCCATAGCCGTTGGGGCCGGCGATGCTGTAAGAGTTGTCGGTGGCGGTGTTGGGCGTTTGCACGTACAGCGCGCCCACGGTCGGGAATTCCACTGACAGGGCCAGCGCGATGGTGGGCTTGTCTGCGGTGGCGGCGGCGTACAACGGGTCGGCCGACAGGTTGACGGCCTTGATATTGGGCGCGGTAGCCACGCCGGCGCCGATCACGATGGCGGAGACCACAATCAGGCCGGCAAGCACCGGCCAGCTCAACAACCGTCGATCACGCAGCCATTGCAATTTGGGGTCAAGGGTGTTCATGGAGGGCTCCGTTTCAGGGGCGGTAAATCATTTGCACGACGGCCTGTATGTCTTGGCGCGGGCCAAAACCCATGGCGGTGACGCGGTAAACATAGAGCGAGCTGGGGACGCTCATATTGCGCTCCAGCCAGGTGTCGGCGATAGGCTCAACGACATAGTTCGGCGCGCGGAAGGGCTGCACCCCCTTGCTTGCGGCGCTACCGGCATTGGGCAACGTGCGGCTGGTGAACTGGCCCAGGTAAGCGGTGTTGGTGTTGCTGGTGAAGTCCACCGTCAACCAGGCAGGCTTGCCGGAAGTGACCATAGAGCACAGTCCCACGGCATCCCCGGTGCCACAACCGGCAATGAACACGCTGATGTTCTTGGAGTCGAACTTGTCGCGGCGGGTGGAGGTGGCGGGGCCGGTGATGTCGTTCTCGGCGTCAATCAGGCCTTCTTCGGCCGCCTGCCAGGCGACCTGCATGTCGCGGTCATTGCGCGCGCTGCGCTCACTCATCATGGCGATCTGGATGCCGCCGACGCCGACAATGGAAACCACGATCAGAATCAGCATGATCATGATCAGCGAGGCGCCGCGCTGCCGGTACGCGGTCGGGCGGTGAAGGGTGCTGTGGCGCGGCATCTCAGCTTCCTTGTTCGTTGCGCAGGTGGACCGTGAACGTCACCGTCTGGCGCAAGCGGCCGTCCGAAGCAGGTGTCAGGCGGGTGCCGGTGTCGGTGGTGGAAGAAAGCGCGGTTCCGACGCCCGCACCGGAAGCTGAGGGCGCCGCGCCCAGCGCGTAGAAGGTGGAGGAGCCGCTGGTGTTCTGCGCCGAGCCGGGCGCCCCACGCAACACCATGCCGATGCGCAGCGCGCGCACGCGGCGCCAGTTGTTGTAGGACTGGTCACTGACGGGGTCGCCGCCGACCACCATCTGATCCGCCCGGATGAAGGTCTTGGGCATGAAGCCGTAGGTGTTGCCGGAAGCCGGGGTCGACGGGTTCAGCATCGTTGACGCGGTCAGCGGCGTGACGCCGTCCGCGCCGTACAACAACTGGAAGGTGTCCACGCCCCGGATCAGCGCGGTGGTGGTGTAGGTGTTGGTGCTAGAAGGGAGCAGCGTGGTGCACATCAGAGACGGCTCGGTGTCGCCGATGGGTACCTGCACATGCAGGATGCTGATCAGCCGGTCGTCCCTGCTGGACGGTGCTGTGGCAGAACCGTTTCCGGAGCAGTCGATCATTGACTTGTCGGCCACGCCGGAGCCGGGGAAGGTTTCGACCGTCTGGTAGCGCAACACCAGGATGTCGCTGCCGTTGATGGAGGAGCCGCTGCCGTTGGCCAAGCCGGACAGCGGGTCCGTGCCGGCTGCGGTCACGGCGGCAGAGATGGCGGCGTTGTTGAAGCCGAAGATATTGGGCGCCGGGTTGGAAGATGCGCCAGCCAGGTTGGTGATCCGGCCGGCCGTGGCGAAGTTCACGTCCTTGAAGCCGCTTTGCACGCCCAGGCGCTGGATCAGCTCGGTGGCGAAGCGCCCGTTGTCGCGCAATTGCGAGGCCGCATCCACGGTGCTGAAGCCCTGGCGGCTGACCACCAGGGCGGAGATAGCGGCCAGTGCCAGTACGCCGCTGATGGCCATGGCCACCATCAGCTCGACCATGGTTAGGCCGCGCTGCGCGGCCCACGGCGAATGCGAAGTGGCGCGGCCGGGGAGGGACAATCTGCTGTACATCATGGTCAGATTCCTGCGGTGACGGGGTAGACCACGCCGGGCCGGCTCCCGCTGTCGGTCACCCGTTCGATGGCGGAAGCGGCGGTGGCGGCCCGGTTGATGGAGCCGCGCGTCCAGCCGATCTTGATGACGAAGATGTCACCGCCATTGGTGCAGTCCCAGATCGGCAGGCCGCCGCTGTCATAGGGCGCCGAATCGCGGCAGACCACCACCCGGGCCCCAGGCAGATCGGCATTCACACGGGCCAGCCACTCGGTCGTTTGAGCCTGGGCCACATCGAGGTTGGTGGAGCAGCCGCTGCCCATGTTGAGGCAATAGTTGGCCGTGTTGGTGGTGGTGCCGCCGCAGGTGACGCCGGACGGGCACACCAGGTAGCCGTTGTCCGCGGCCGTGAGGCCGGTGCCCTGGCCCTTGTTGCTGCGCATCATTTCGCCCATTTCACGCGAGAACTCGGCGGCGACGGACTGCAACCGGGCTTCGCGGTTGCCTTTCAGCGCCGCCGCCTGCAGGCCCACCATGCCCAGCAACCCGAAGGACAGCACGATGATGGACACCAGCACCTCCACCATGGAGAAGCCCACCTGCGAGCGGCGGGAGAGGGGGGTAGAGCGGCTGACAGAATCCATGAATGCCCTCGTGACTCGGGCACCGCGCCCGATGCCCAAATGGTACGCACAAAGGGCAGTCGAGGCGATAGCCCGGACGACCGCTCATCAAGCGGATTTGACCGCTGGGCGGCTATCGGGCCAAAAGGGGCTGTCTGAAGGCGACGCTAACGCCGTACCTCGTCCACCAGCGTCTTGAACTCGTCGATGTCCTCAAAGCTGCGGTAGACGCTGGCAAAGCGCACATAGGCCACCTTGTCCAGCTTCTTGAGCTCGCGCATCACCAGTTCACCGATGCGGTTGGACGGCACTTCGCGCACGCCCAGGTTCAGCAGCTTTTCCTCGATGCGCTCAATGGCGCTGTCAACCTGCTCGGTGCTGACCGGGCGCTTGCGCAACGCCAGGTTCAGCGAGGCCAGCAGCTTGGCGCGTTCGAACTCGATGCGCCGGCCGTCCTTTTTGACGATGGAGGGGAAATTGACGTCCGGGCGCTCATAGGTGGTGAAGCGCTTTTCACAGGCGCCGCATTGGCGGCGCCTGCGGATGAAGTCGCCATCCTCGGAAATGCGCGTCTCCACCACCTGGGTTTCGGTGTGGCTGCAGAACGGGCATTTCACGTACGGTGCTCCTGAGTTGAGGTTACTTGTAGACCGGGAAGCGGGCCGTCAGTTCCGCCACCTTGACGCGGACCGCAGCAATATTGGCCTCGTCGCGCGGGTTGTCCAGCACATCGGCGATCAGGTTGGCCGTCAAACGCGTTTCCTCGTCCTTGAAGCCGCGCGTGGTCAGCGCCGGCGTGCCGATGCGCACGCCGCTGGTCACCATGGGCTTTTCCGGGTCGTTCGGGATGGCATTCTTGTTGATGGTCATGTGGGCGCTGCCCAGCACGGCTTCGGCTTCCTTGCCGGTGATGCCCTTGGCCCGCAGGTCCACCAGCATCACGTGGCTTTCGGTGCGGCCGCTGACGATGCGCAGGCCGCGCTCGGTCAGCGTCTGCGCCATCACCTTGGCGTTCGTCATCACCTGCTGCTGGTAGGTCTTGAACTCGGGCGCCAGCGCCTCCTTGAAGGCCACCGCCTTGGCGGCGATCACGTGCATCAGCGGGCCGCCCTGCAGGCCGGGGAAGATGGCGCTGTTGATGGCCTTCTCGTGCTGGGCCTTCATCAGGATGATGCCGCCGCGCGGGCCGCGCAGGCTTTTGTGGGTGGTGGACGTCACCACATCGGCATGCGGCACCGGGTTGGGGTACAGGCCGGCGGCAATCAGGCCGGCGTAGTGGGCCATGTCCACCATGAAGATGGCGCCCACGTCTTTCGCCACCTTGGCGAAGCGCGCGAAGTCAATGGCCAGCGAATAGGCCGAGGCACCGGCAATGATCAGCTTGGGGCGGGTTTCGTGCGCCTTGCGTTCCATGGCGTCGTAGTCCAGGGCCTCATTGGCGTCCAACCCATAGGAGACAACATTGAACCACTTGCCGCTCATGTTCAGCGCCATGCCGTGCGTCAGGTGGCCGCCTTCGGCCAGGCTCATGCCCATGATGGTGTCGCCCGGCTTCAGGAAGGCCAGGAACACCGCCTCGTTGGCAGAGGCACCGCAGTGCGCCTGCACGTTGGCGGCTTCGGCGCCGAAGATCTGCTTCACGCGGTCGATGGCCAGTTGCTCCACCACGTCCACATATTCACAGCCGCCGTAGTAGCGCTTGCCGGGGTAGCCTTCGGCATACTTGTTGGTCAGCTGCGAACCCTGCGCGGCCAGCACGGCGGGCGAAGCGTAGTTTTCGCTGGCGATCAGCTCGATGTGGTCTTCCTGGCGCTGGTGCTCGGCCTGGATGGCGGCCCACACTTCAGGGTCGGTCTGTGCTACGAGGATGTTGCGGTTGTACATGTTGGCAGTCCTTTGAGACGGTGTGCCTTGTGTGAAAACAAGGGCTGCCCAGGCGCACGGCTGAACACACAGGCTCCGCCGCTTGCGGCCAGGGCCTGGCGGCACGCTCCCCAGTGGTGGTCCACGTCAGCGCCCGGCCGCCAGGGGCGGGGGGCGCCTATCGCCAGTCGCGTGCAATGCGGAGTTTAACCGAGGTGGCGCGCACTGTGGGGCCATCGCACCAGGCGCGAAGGCTCAGGAACTGGAGAGTTCAGGAAAGGCCAGTTCAGGAACTGGCCAGGGCCGCCACTTTTTCGGCTTGCGCCTCGTCGTGCTGTGGGGCCGGAGCTGCCACCGGCACGGTCTGCACCGCCGGTGCGGCCGGCATGGGCAGCGGCACCACACGGCCAGTGGCCACCATCTGCAGCCGGGCGTGCTCGGCCATCACCTTGGCGGTGTAGCCGCCGTCGTCTTCGCTGTTGCCGGCGCCGACGTACAGCCGCAGCCCGCCAGCCAGCGAGCCGGCACGCGCCACGCAATCCTGCAGCACCTTGGCACCGACCCGCAGGTTGCTCACCGGGTCGAAAGCGGCCAGTTTGCCGCCGAAGTACTGGTATTTGTCGCTGTGGATATTGGTCATCACCTGCATCAGGCCCTGGGCGCCCACCGCGCTCTGGGCAAACGGGTTGAAGCCGGATTCCACCGCCATCACGGCCAGAATCAGCGTCGGGTCCATCTTGTTGCGGCTGCCGATGTCATAGGCTTCCACCACCAGGGCGCTGACCGGCTCTGGCGCCACATGGTACTTTTTGCTCAGCCAATAGGCCACTGCGGCCTGCTGCTTGGGCAGGTCCTTGGGGTTGCTGGCGGTGGCGCGGTCGATGGCGTCGGTTTCCACCTCCATGCCCAGCAGGGCGACCTGGCGGGTTTGCAACCAGCCAAACAGCTGGGTTTCGCCAGCTTCGCGCAATTCAGGCCGCACCGTCAGGGTCAGCACGGCAAACACCACGACCAGGCCCAGCAGGGCAAAGCCGTTGTGCGTGATCTCAAAAAACCCTTGGGCCACATCGGTCGCGAAGACGCTCAGGGCTCGGGTGAACTTGTTGGACGCTGTCATAGCACTTCCTTCTTTCGCGAAGATTCCACGTCCAGGCATTGCTTTGCGCAGTGGCCGGGCTGTGAATGCCTCGTTTGGGTTGGTACGCCATCAGGGCTGCGCCGTGTGTTGTTGACGGCGGCTAGCCCGATATGCCGGGGTCGGCAGCGAGATTCGGGTAATCCCTCATCAGGAGGGGATGCGGGATTCTAGGGGGTGTTTATATATCAAGTCAACAATATGAAACTGATTTTATATTCCGAAACAATTTAGTTTGGCGCCGATTTTCGCTGAAAAGGGCGCAGAAATCCAAGTCATTTGCCCGATGGCGGTGGCGCTTGTCATTGAAATTTCGATTTGAAAAAATGGTGGCGGCTCACTAGACTGGCGTGGCCTGTCACCTGATGGGCAACCAGTCGGCAGTAGCCAGTCCCCGCCGCGAGGCGGCTGTGATGAAGCGATCCCGGCGAAACATTGGAGGCAATCTCTTGCTTCCACGCAGTGTGGGACTCGACTCTCCCCATTGCGAAACCCGAGACGGCATGGGCCTAGTGCCAGCCGTCGAGCCCGGCGGCCTGGCGTTTCGTCAACCGACCGGGCTTTCTTTTGCCTGCGCGCCCGGCCGGACGATTTGGCGGGTTTCGTGCCGCTTTTCCTGCGTTCGCCGGCCTTGGTGCAGTGGCCTGGTTGCGGTCTCTCTATATATGTTGGCCCGTGCAGAAGGCTGTAGTCCGCAGGGGCCTGCGTTCCCAATTTGCAAATCAAGGCGAAAATAGCGGTTTGGCATTTTTGCCAACCACTTTTTTGAAATTGCTTTCACGTGTCCCAAGCCGCCAATAAATTGCACGAACCCCATCCGCTGGACGCCCTGACCGACGGTGCCTTTTCCGCCTCTACCTCCGGCGAGCGCGCTGCCCGCGTGCGCGAGTGGTTGGCCAAGGAGCCCTCGGCCCAGCAGATGCAGGAGGTGTTCAAGGAACTCAGTGTCAAGGACAAGGGCGCGGCCAAGCTGCTGCGCGAGAAGCTGGACGAGCTCAAGCGTGCCAAGGGGCAGGAGGTGATTGCCCAGGAGTGGGCCGGCAAGGCCCAGGCCCTGCTGGACGCACCACGGCTGAACATCGCCGACGCCATGGCCTGGCAGCGCGACGCCGCCAAGGCTGGCGCGCCGCTGAGCCGCGAGCCGCTGGCCCAGTTGAAGGCCCAGTTGGCCGAGCGGGTCAAGATCATCGAGGACCTGCAGCACCGGGTGCAGGTGCAACGCGAGGCCGCCGTGCTGCTGGCCCAGCGCATCGAGGTGCTGTCCACCAAGTCCTGGCGCGACGCCCAGGCCGCGTGGGAGGCCCTGCAGGCCGACGTCAACAACTGGCAAACCCAGGCCGCCACGCTGCCGGTGGACGCCAATTGGGCCAGCGTGGAGGCCAAGTTCCCGCCGCTGCTGGAGGCTTCGCGCGCCCAGTTGCTGGCGGTGTGGGAGGCCTTCAAGACCGCGCTGGAGCAGACGGTGGCGGCCTCCACCGACGCCACGGCACCGTTGCCGCCGGTGCCGGTGTGGGCGGACGAGTTGCGCCAGTTGCGCGGCCTGCCAGCGGAACCCGTGGCCAAGGCCCCGAAGCCGCCCAAGCCATCCATCCCCCCCGAGCAACGCGCGCAGGCCACGGCTGCCGTGCAAGAGGTGCTGGCCAAGCTGGAGCAGGAAATCGCCGAGGGCCACGGCAAGGCCAGCGCTGGCGCCGCCGCTGCGCTGCGCAATGCATTGAAAGAGCATGGCCGGCTGATCGACGACAAGCTCGAAGCCCAGGTCCATGCCGCACTGGGAGCTGCCGGCGAGCTGGAAGGCTGGCAGCGCTGGCGCGCCGACCAACTGCGCGAGGAGCTGGTGGCCAAGGCCGAGGCGCTGCTCAAGCGCCCCGACGGCCAGGCGCTGGGCGGGCGCAAGATGCAGGAAAGCCTGCGCGCCCTGCGCGAGCAATGGAAGCAGACCGACCAGGGCGGCGTGCCCAACCATGCTGCCTGGAAGCGGTTTGACGAGGCCTGCAACGAAGCCTACAAGGTGGTGCAGGCCTGGCTGGACAAGGTCAAGGCCGAGGCTGCCGAACACCGTGGCCAGCGGCTGGCGCTGATTGAAGAGTTGAAAGCCTGGGCCGCCGACAACACGGTGGCCAAGGACGATGACTGGAAGGGCTTCAACCGCGTTCTGCACCAGTTCAGCGACCGCTGGCGCGATGCCGGCCACCTGAGCGAAAAGGCCTTTGCCGAAATGCAACCGCAGTGGAAGGCCGCCATGGCCGCCGCCAGCGCCCCGCTGGAGGCGCTGCAGCAGCAGAGCATGGCCGTGCGCCAGGCCATGGTTGAGGAGGCGGCCCAGCTGGGGGCCGCGCCCATGCTGCGCATAGACGCCGTCAAATCCCTGCAACAGCGCTGGCAGGCCGAGGCGCACCGGGTGCCGCTGGAGCGGCGCCAGGAGCAAAAACTGTGGGATGCTTTCCGCAAGCCCATCGATGACGCCTTCAACCGCAAGACCGCCGAGCGTGAAAAGGCCAACACCGCCCTGAGCGAGCGCGACCGCGCGGTGCTGGACGCCGCCAAGGCGCTGGAGGCTGCCAACCAGTCAGGCAACGCCCAGGCCATCAGCGCTGCCATGGCGGGGCTGGACGCCGCGCTGCGCGGCCAGGCCCAGGCCAAGGCGCAAGCCCAGGTGGCGGCTGCTGCCGTGCCTGCCGCTGAAGCCATGGGCAACCCTGCCACGGGTGACGACGCTGCGACCCCCGCCAGCCCCGCAGAGGGCGAAGCCGCTGGTGAAGCAGCGTCCGAAGCCACGCCAGGCGATGCAGCGCAGGGGACTTCCGGCGCAGCGCCGGCCGCCCCGGCGCCTGCACCCAAGGCCGTACCCAAGCCGGTGGTGGCTGTGCGGGGTGACGACCGCCCCGGCATGCGAAAGGCCGAGCCTGCGCCTGCCGGGCGCGGTGGCCGCTTTGGCGACCGCAAGGACGCCGCCCGTGGCGGCCGTGATGCGCGCCCCGGCCGCCCGGATGACCGTGGCCCGCGTGGCGACGGGGGGCGTGATGCCGGCCGTGGCCGCTTTGGCGGTGAGGAGCGCAGTTTTGACGCCGCGCCGCGCCTGGGCGACGCCGCCTTCCGTGCCCAGCGCGAAGCGCTGGAGCATGCCCAACTGGCACTGAAAAAGCTGGCCGCCCAAGCCCATGGCGAGGCGCTGACCCAGCTGCTGAGCGCCTGGGAGCATCGCGATGCGGCCAAGTTGCCGGGCGCGCAGGAACTGGGCGGCAAGGTCAGCTCGGGCACCCGCGGCGCCTGGGCCCAGGCGTTGGGCCAGCCGGCGCAATCGGTCAAAGGCCAGGCCGACACCGCCCTGCTGCGGCTGGAAATGGCCGCCGAGGCGCCTACGCCGGCCGAACACCTGGACGCGCGGCGCGCGCTGCAGTTGCAGCTGCTGACGCGGCGCAACGACCCGGCACCGGGCCAGACCTGGGGCCTGGACACGGCGACCGTGCTGGCCAGCGACTTTGACGGCGCGGCGGCACGCCGGTTGCAGAACACGCTGCGCCTGCTGCTGAAAAAGTAGGGCGCAGGCGCCCATGGTGGCATGATGTGGCCAGGCGCGTTGTGCGAGGTGTTTGGGAGCGCCGTAGAAGTACCGTCAGCGTACATAAGGAGTTGGCATGGAATCAGCGGGAGACCTGTTTTTAAGGCTGGAGCGGCTCAACAACATCGGCGTCTCCCTGTCCAAGGAGCGGGACATCAACCGCTTGCTGGAGTCCATCCTGGTGGCCGCCAAGAGCATCACGCATGCCGACGGCGGCACCTTGTACCGCGTGACCGAGGACGGCAGCGCGCTGCGCTTCGAGATCCTGCGCACTGACTCGCTGGACATCAAGATGGGCGGCACCTCAGGCGTGCCCATCAACTTCCCCAACCTGCCGCTGACCAACGAGACCGGCGGCCCCAACGATTCGGCAGTGGCTGCCTATGCCGCCATCCACAGCCAGACCGTCAACATTGCCGACGCCTACACCGAGCCCAATTTCGACTTCACCGGCACGCGGCGTTTTGATGCCCGCACCGGCTACCGCTCGCAGTCCTTCCTCACGGTGCCGATGAAGAACCACGAGGGCGAGGTGATCGGCGTGCTGCAACTGCTCAATGCGCTGGACCCGGAGACGAAAAAGGTGGTGCCGTTTTCGGTCGCTGACCAGGGCCTGGCCGAATCGCTGGCCTCGCAGGCCGCCATTGCCTTGAGCAACCGCATGCTGATGTCGCAGCTGGAAGCGCTGTTCGAATCCTTCATCAACCTGATCAACCTGGCGATCGACGAAAAGTCACCTTACACCGGCGGCCACTGCCAGCGCGTGCCGGCGCTCACGCTGATGCTGGCCGACGCCGCCGCCGCGGTTTCCGAGGGGCCGCTGGCCGCCTTTGCCATGAGCGACAGCGACCGCTATGAGCTGAAGATTGCCGGCCTGCTGCACGACTGCGGCAAGGTGACCACGCCGGTGCACGTGGTGGACAAGGCCACCAAGCTGCAGACCATCTTCGACCGCATCGCGCTGGTGGACACCCGCGTCGAGGTGCTCAAGCGCGATGCCGAGATCGCTGCGCTGCGCCAGCAGTTGGCTCTGCGCGCCTGCGCCAACCCCGAGGCCGAGGCCGCCATCACCCAGACCTGCCGCCAGACCCTGGACACGCTGGACGCCGAGCGCGAATTCCTGCGCACCGTCAACAAGGGCGGCGAGGCGATGAAGGATGATGATCTGAACCGCATACGCGCCATAGGCACAGGCCGTACCTGGCGCGATCCGGAGGGGCTGGCGGCCGATTTCCTCAGCGCTGAGGAGATGGAGAACCTGACCATACGCGCCGGCACGCTGACCGGTGCCGAGCGCAACATCATCAACCACCACATTGTGGCCACCATCAAGATGCTGGAGCAGTTGCCCTGGCCCAAGCACCTGCGCAACGTGCCTGAATACGCCGGCGGCCACCACGAGCGCATGGACGGCAAGGGCTACCCCAAGGGCCTGACGCGCGAGCAGATGTCGGTGCAGGCGCGGGTGATGGGCATTGCCGACATTTTCGAGGCGCTGACCGCCAGCGACCGGCCCTACAAGCCGGGCATGAAGCTGTCGCAGGCCATGGGCATCATGAACAAGTTCAAGGTCAACGGCCACATCGACCCCGACCTGTTCGACGTCTTCCTCAACCAGGGCATCTACCGCCAGTATGCCGAGAAATTCCTGGCGCCGGCGCAGATCGACGACGTCGATCCGTCCTCTTGGCGCTGAGACGCCGTCGGCCCTTGCGCCTGCCTGTCAGGCCAGCACGGGGTCCATGCGCCGGCAGTCCACCGTGCCATCTGTCTGCAGCACCAGGCGCAGCACTTGCGCGCGCGGCGGGGTGGCTTCCAGGTGCCAGTCGCTCAGCACGATACGCCGCAGGCCATCGCCCATGTCGTGGTCGGCCGGCTGGTGCGTGTGGCCGTGGACCATGGTGGCGGCAGCGGCGGCTTGCAGCCAGGCCCGCACGCCATCGGCGTCCAGGTCACCATAGCTGACGCCGGAGCGCTTGCGCGCCTCGCTTTGCGCCCGCAAGCCGGCGGCGATGACCGCACGCTTGTCCAGGGGCTGCTCCAGGAATTGCCGCTGCCACTGCGGCGCGCGCACCTGGGCGCGAAAGGCCATGTAATCGGCGTCGTCCAGGCACAGCGCGTCGCCATGCGTCAGCAGCCAGCGCCGGCCGCCAAAGGCCAGCGCGGTCGGGTCGCGCAGCAGCGTGACGCCCGTGGCTTGCGCGAAGGCCCGCCCCAGCAGGAAGTCGCGGTTGCCGTGCATGAAGAACAGCGGACGCTGTTGCGCGGTGTCGCGCAACACGGCAGCGCAGGCTTGCTCGAAGGTGTGGCCGGCGGCAGCCTGTGGGGCCAGCACGTCGTCGCCCACCCAGACCTCGAACAAATCGCCCAGCATGAACACCGCGTCGGCCCGCGTGGCCTGCAGGTAGCGCCGCCAGGCCTCGAAGGTGGCGGGCTCCTCGCGGTGCAGGTGCAGATCGGAAATGAAGTCCAGCACGCGCCATGCCGGCGGGGCCGGCAGCTCCGCGATGGGCGGCACGGTGGCGGCGGTCATCGCGGACGCGCTGGCGTGACCGGGCTTTACTTGGCCACGGCCTTTTCCATCACCACGTCTTCCTTGGGCACGTCGTCATGGAAGCCGCGCCGGCCGGTGTCCACGGCGGTGATCTTGTCCACCACGTCGATGCCGCCCACCACCTTGCCGAACACCGCATAGCCCCAGCCCTGGCTGCTGGGCGCTGTGTGGTTCAGGAAGGTGTTGTCTGCGACGTTGATGAAGAACTGCGCGGTGGCCGAGTGCGGGTCGCTGGTGCGCGCCATGGCCACCGAGTACTTGACGTTCTTCAGGCCGTTGTTGGCTTCGTTGTTGACCGGCGCGTCGGTGGCCTTCTGGCTCATGCCCGGCGTGAAACCGCCGCCTTGCACCATGAAGCCGGGAATCACGCGGTGGAACAGCGTGTTGTCGTAATGGCCTTTGTTGACATAGGCCAGGAAGTTTGCCACCGACAGCGGCGCCTTCTCGGCGTCCAGCTCCAGGGTGATGATGCCGTGGCCGGCGATGTGCAATTCGACTTGGGGGTTGCTCATGGGGGTGCCTTATTTGGTGACGAGGGTGACGGAAGTCAGCGTGACGGGCTTGATGGGCACGTCCTTCTGGTTGTCCTTGGTGCCGGTCTTGACGACACTGATTTTATCCACCACGTTCATGCCCGACACCACCTTGCCGAACACCGCGTAGCCGGCCTTGTCGCCTGCCTTGCCGACGTTCAGGCCGTCGTTGTTGTCGACGTTGATGAAGAATTGGTCGGTGGCTGAATTGGGCTCGCCACGCGCCATGGCCAGCGTGCCACGGTCGTTCTTCAGCCCGTTCTTGCTTTCCAGCGGGATCGGTGGGCGGGTGGGGCGCGGCCACAGGTTGGCGTCATAGCCACCGGTCTGCACCACGAAACCCTTGATCACGCGGTTGAACACCGTGCCGTCGAAGTGCTTGTCCTTCATGTACTGCAGGAAATTCTCCACGGTCTTGGGCGCCTTCTCCGGGTACAGCTCGACCACGATGTCGCCCATGGTGGTGGCCAGCGTCACGCGCGGGTTGTTGTTGGCCGGCGCGGCGGGCTTGGCGGCCAGCACGGTGCCTGCTCCGAACAGGCTGATGCCGGCGACCAGTGCGGCGCGGCGCGCCAGGGACAGCTGGCTGAATAACGTCTTCATCCTATGATTCCTTCAAAAAAAATCTTCCATTGGTTACCTTCTCGTATCCAGTACTGCCGTTTGGTGGGGCCGGCGCGGGTGCCGTCGGCCACCTCGCCAAAGGTGACCACCATGGTGTCGGCGCTGTCGGTCCAGCGCAGGTACGAAACGTCTTTGAGCTGGATCGCGCGGCCATGGGCCTTTTCCACCTCGCCGCGCAGCATCGGCGTCCACTCCGTCAGCGTCTTGCCATAGCTGTTGAAGTCGGCGGTGTAGAAGCTCAGCAGCTTGTTCATGTTGCCGGCCGATTTGGCGTTGCGCCAGGCCTGCAGCGCCTCCTCGAAGGGCCGGCTTTGCGTCTGCTGGCCGTTGGCCGCCACCCATTGCAGCTTGGTGGCGATCACCACCGGCGTGGTGCGCACTTCTACCGTGCGGATGATGCGGTCCAGGTCCGGGTTGGCCATCACCACGCAGCCGTCGGTGGCCAGCGGCGCGCGTGCGTACTGGTTGGGCGGCGTGCCATGCAGCCAGATGCCGCGCCCGGTCTTGCCGCGCTTGGCGTCCAGCACATTGGGGTAGTTGATGGGCAGGGCGCCGGCGCCATAGAAGTTGGCCAGCGACTTCGGGTCCAGGTTGCTGGTGATGAAGTACACGCCCAGCGGCGTGCGCAGGTCGCCCTCGGCGCTTTTTTCGGTGCCGGACTTGCCCACCGACACGTAGTAGTCGGCAATCAGCGTCAGGCCGTTGGCGGTGTTCTCGAACAGGTACAGCCGCGAGCGTGACGCGTCCACCGCGATGGCGTGTTTGTTGCGCGGCGCCAGTTGCAGGAACTGTGACGGGATGCTGCCGGCCGCCGGGCGCTCGCGCAGGGCTTTCAGGCGCATCTGCGATTCGTCGCGCAATTCAGCCAGCGCGGCCGCGCCCAGCTTGGCCATGGGGTCGGGCACGTCACCCAGCGTCTTGATGGGACGTATGCGCGCGGCCAGCAGGTCGCCGTAGACCAATTGCGCCAGTTGAAAATTGGGGTAGTCCTGCACCAGGCTTTCGGCTTTGGCCAGGGCCCCGCGGTCCTGGCCTGCGGCCACCAGGCGGTAGACGGCGATCAGCCGCGCCTCTGCCAACCCATCGACGAAGGCATTCTTGGCCGGTTGCGGTGCGGAGGCTGCCGCGTCGGCCTTGGGCGCGCGGCGTGCCGACGCGGCCCAGTCCGGCGTGGCGACCGCCAGCAGCACAGGCAGCGCAAGCAAAGCAAACCGGGGACGGTTCATGCGGTGGCGGGACGAAGAGGGACGAAAAAAGTATGCAACAGTGAGAAGCAAGTGGCGACGGCGCTATCCTAGCCGCAAGCGGGCCGGATGGGTCAACCGCCGGTGGATTCCCGTTGAATCAACCACTTGTCGCCGGACTTGACCAGATCCAGCGTCTTGCGGCTGGACACGGCCAGGCTGTCGGCGCGGTAGTCCTGGCGAAACCGGGCCACCGCCTTGGTGCCATCCACGGCCACCGTCAGGTTTTCCAATTTGACGGTGATGCTGTTCTTGCCCTTGATCTTGCGTTTGCGCTCGTCTTCCCAGGCCGCGCGCGACTGCTTGCCGGGCGGGTTGAAGTCCTTGGCATAGGCGGACAGGTAGGCCGGAATGTCCTTGCCGGCCCAGGCCGCAGCCCAGGCACGCACGGCCTGCTCGGCGGCCTTGCCGCTGTCATCGGACGCCGCCGCTGGCTTGGCGGCCACGACGGGCGTGCTGGCCTTGGGGGCGGCCACAGCGGGTGCTGCCGCCGGTGGCGCAACCGCAGCGGAGGGCGCTGGTGCGGGTGTTGGCGCGGCGGCCGGAGCCGGAACCGGCTTGGCGGGCGCCGGGGCGGGAGCCGGTGCAGGGGGCGCAGGCACGGGGGCGGGTGCCACGCCGTGTGGCGCCTTCAGGTTGGGCGTGAACACCTCGCGTATCAGCGCCAGTTTGGGCTGCACGGCGGCGGTGCTGGTGTTGTCCAGTTGCAGGGCCTTGTTGTAGGCCTGGCTGGCCAGTTTGGCGTACACGTCACCCAGGTTTTCGTGGGCGGTGGAGTAGCTGGGGTTGGTGCGGATGGCCATCTCCAGCGCGGCGCGCGCCTTGTCGTACTGGCCCTGGCCTGCGTACAGCACGGCCAGGTTGTTGTACGGTTCGGGCAGCTCGGGGTAGTCCTCGGTCAGCTTGGTGAAGGTGGAGATGGCGTCGGCCGTCTTGCCGGTGTCGCGCTGTATCACGCCCTTCAGGAAACGCATCTGCGGATCGCGCGGCTTCGCCGCAAGGTAGAGGTCGGCCTTGATGGCGGCCTCGGTCAGCTTGCCGTTGCGCAGCAACTGGTTGACGTCGGCATAGTCGTCGGCGTGGGCCAGGGACAGAGAGGCAACGCTTGCAGCAACACAGAGGAGGCGGATGGCTTTGAACAAGGTGGAACGAGCGTGCTGCATAAAGCCTCTAGGATTCGGGCGCATGGCTGAGTCCCTTACGGAGCACCAAGCGCTATATACTGCGATGAATTGTAGCCCAGGGGTTGCACCGCAACGCCCGGGCCAGACAGCCTGATCATGCACCTGCCGTTTCATCCGCAGCACCAGCAGACCGCCTGCGGATAGAGCGCACCCCCGTTGATGAGTTCCCCCCGCCACCGCACGCTGACGCGTTGCCTGCCGCCGCTATGGGTTGCAGCCGATCCGCGGGGGCGCGCCAGCCTGGATTTGGGCGGCGCAGCGTTCCATCAAATGGGGGATGTGGGGTTTGCCCCCGGGGATGCGTGCTGGCAGGCGTGGCAATAATAATGGTTTGGGAAAAAAATATGCAACAGTCCGGGTTGGGTGATGGCCGCCGATAAGAAGACAGACACACCGGTGTTCACGCCCGACTACTGGGATGCCGCCTGCAAACACCTGCTGAAGAAGGACCGGGTGATGAAGCGCCTGATTCCCGAGTTCGGCGACGCCTGTCTGCAAAGCCGGGGCGACGCCTTCACCACGCTGGCGCGTTCCATCGTGGGGCAGCAGATCTCGGTGAAGGCCGCGCAGACCATGTGGGACCGCTTTGCCAAGCTGCCGCGCAAGATGACACCGGCCAATGTGCTGAAGCTGAAGGTGGACGACATGCGGGCCTGCGGCCTGAGCGCGCGCAAGATCGAGTACCTGGTGGATCTGGCCCTGCATTTTGACAGCGGCGCAATCCACGTAAAATCCTGGGAGGCGATGGAGGACGAAGCCATCATCGCCGAATTGGTCGGCATCCGCGGCATTGGCCGCTGGACGGCTGAGATGTTCCTGATATTCCACTTGATGCGGCCCAATGTGCTGCCGCTGGACGATATCGGCTTGATCAACGGCATCAGCAAGAACTATTTTTCCGGTGAAGATGTGAGCCGCAGCGATGTGCGCGAGGTGGCCGCCGCATGGAATCCTTATTGCAGTGTGGCGACTTGGTATATTTGGCGCTCTCTCGATCCGCTACCCGTGGAATACTGAGAGCTCGTTGGAGCGGGGCAGCGCCCATAGGCGGCCCCAGCAAACCTATAGGCTAGAGAACAGGAGCCAGTTTTGGGCAAGAAAACCTTCCTAGACTTCGAGCAACCGATTGCCGATCTGGAAACCAAGATCGAAGAGTTGCGCTATGTGCAGACCGAGTCTGCGGTGGACATTTCCGAGGAAATCGGCCAGCTGAGCAAGAAGAGCCAGCAGCTCACCAAGGACATCTACAGCGACCTGACGCCGTGGCAGATCACCAAGATCGCGCGCCACCCCGAGCGGCCCTACACGCTGGACTACGTCAACGAAATCTTCACCCACTTTGTCGAACTGCATGGCGACCGCCATTTCTCCGACGACCTGAGCATCGTCGGCGGCCTGGCGCGCTTCAACGGCAGCGCCTGCATGGTGATCGGCCAGCAAAAGGGGCGCGACACCAAGGAGCGCGGCATGCGCAACTTCGGCATGAGCAAGCCCGAGGGCTACCGTAAGGCGCTGCGGCTGATGAAGACCGCCGAGAAGTTCGGCTTGCCGGTGTTCACCTTCGTGGACACGCCCGGCGCCTACCCCGGCATCGACGCCGAGGAGCGCGGCCAGTCCGAGGCGATCGGCCGCAACATCTTCGAGATGGCGCAACTGGAGGTGCCCATCATCACCACCATCATCGGTGAAGGCGGCTCCGGCGGCGCGCTGGCCATTTCGGTGGCCGACCAGACCATCATGCTGCAGTATTCCATCTACTCGGTGATCAGCCCCGAGGGCTGTGCCTCCATCCTGTGGAAGACCTCGGACAAGGCGCAGGAGGCGGCCGACGCCCTGGGCATCACCGCGCACCGTCTGAAGGCGCTGGGCCTGGTGGACAAGATCGTCAACGAGCCGGTCGGCGGTGCGCACCGCGACGCCAAGCAGATGGCCTCGTTCCTGAAACGCGCGCTGCATGACGCGCTGCGCCAGGTCAGCGACCTGAAGCCCAAGGAACTGCTGGAGCGCCGCTACCAGCGCCTGCAAAGCTACGGGCGCTACACGGACACCAAGGCCAACAACAAATAACTTGCGGGACAGACCGCAGCCCGCACAGCGGGCAAGCTCTGTCCTCAGCTGATCAAGACTTGCGGGACAGGCTGCCGCCTATGCGGTCAGCTCAACGCACATCGTTGTTGAATGACATCTCGATTTCGGCCGAGCGCGTGACATCAATCGGCTGGAAGCGCCATTTGCTGACCGCCGCGACGGCCAGCGCGTTGAGCTTGCGGTGGCTGCTGCTGGCCACCTGCACCCCACTGGTGCTGCCGTCCGGGTTGACGTCAAAGCGCACCTTCACCCGGCCTTGGGAAATCTCATTGAGCAAGGCGTTGCTCAGCGTCGGTGGGTCTTGCTGGATGGCGACCAGTTCCGTGCGGGCCACCACCACCGGTGCGGGCAATGGCGCCGCCAAGGCCCGGGCAAGCGGGGTCGCTGCCGTGTTTGCTGCTGCGGCTACCTGGATCGCTGCTGGCTGTGCGGCGGTTGTCGTTGGCGGTAACGTGCTTGCCACGGCTGCGGCTGCGGCAACAGGTGCCGGCGGGGCCGTGGGGCCAACGGCGGTGCTGGGCGCAGCGGCTTTGGCCACCTCAGGCGTGGTGGCTGGCCCGGGGGCGGCTGTCTTGGCCACGGTCGGTGCGGGGCTGGGCGCGGCTTGCTTGGCTGTGACTGCTGGTGCGGGGGGCGGCGTTGGGGCCGGTGCGGTGGCCGCTGCTGGTTTGCTGAGCTTGACGGGTGCAACGTTCATGATGAAGCGGTAAGGGCTGAGCGCCTGACGCTGCAAAGCCTCGCTGGGCGTGTTGCCCACCATCTGATCGCCACCCGCCGCGCTGGCCGGCTTGGCCGGCGCCGTGGCCTGGGCCTGGGCCTGGGCGCCACTGCTGGCCAGCAGCATGACTGTGGTCGCCGTCATGATTGCGCTTGCGCGCGCCAAGTTGGTAACACCATCCATCCCGATTTGCTCCAAAGCCCCGTCTCGCGGTTGTGTCGGCAGTCTATGTGCAATCCAGTCGTCGTCTTGGCATTGGCGGGGGCTGTTTGATAATCGCCACATGTTTTGCCGGCGTTTTTGTTGCATAGTTCACAATGTCTGAGCCCTCCGTGTCCCCGCCCATGCCCGCGCGTATAAGTACGGCCATGCAGCAGTTCACGCCCGGCCTGCCGCTGCTGGTGGCCTACAGCGGCGGCGCAGACTCCACCGCCTTGCTGCTGGCCTGCGCCGAGAAATGGCCGGGCCAGGTGCGGGCCGCGCACGTGCACCACGGTTTGCAAGCCGCGGCGGACAGCTTTGCCCAGCATTGCCAGCGCAGCTGCGATGCATGGGGTGTGCCGCTGCAGATCTGCCACGTCAATGCCCGCCACACCAGCGGCCAAAGCCCGGAAGACGCGGCACGCGATGCACGCTATGGCGCGCTGGAAAGCGCCGCACGGGATTTCGGCCCCGCGCATGAAGCATTGCATGACATCGCCTTGGCCCAGCACGCCGACGACCAGGTGGAAACCTTGCTGCTGGCGCTGAGCCGTGGCGCTGGCCTGCCGGGCCTGAGTGCCATGGGCGCACAGGGGCAGCGCAACGGCCTGCGCTTCTGGCGTCCGCTGCTGGAGGTGCCCGGCGCCGAGTTGCGCGCCTGGCTGGCCGCGCGCCAGGTGGGTTTCGTGGAAGATCCCACCAATGCGGATGAACAATTCACCCGCAACCGCATACGCGCCCGGCTGCTGCCGGCGCTGGACGCCGCCTTTCCCCAATTCCGCGACACCTTTGCCCGCAGTGCCCGCCATGCGGCCCAAGCCCAGCAGTTGCTGGACCAAGTGGCCGCGCAGGATCTGGCGGAAGTGGGCACGCCACCGGTGCTGGCCCGGTTGCAGGCGCTGACACCGGCACGCCAGGCCAATGTGCTGCGCCACTGGCTGAAGACCGTGCACCGCGCCACGCCCAACGCCGCGCAATTGGATGAGCTGCTGAACCAGGTGCGTGCGGCCACCACGCGCGGCCACAGTATTCACATCAAAGTGGGTCACGGTTTTGTGCAGCGCAAGGGCATGCACCTGGATTGGTACAATCCCTAGGTTTTGCCTCCCGTTTTCATACATCTTTAACTTTTAGCAATGGCATTGATCGTTCACAAGTACGGCGGCACCTCCATGGGGTCCACCGAGCGCATCCGCAACGTGGCCAAGCGCGTTGCCAAATGGGCGCGCGCCGGCCACCAGATGGTGGTGGTGCCCTCGGCCATGAGCGGCGAGACCAACCGCCTGTTGGGCCTGGCCAAGGAGCTGGCCCCGGACAGGAAGTCCGACGCCTACCACCGTGAGCTGGACATGCTGGCCTCCACCGGCGAACAGGTGTCAGTGGGTTTGCTGGCCATCGCGCTGCAGGCCGAGGGCATGGAGTCCGTCAGCTACGCCGGTTGGCAGGTGCCGATCAGGACCGACAGTTCGTACACCAAGGCACGCATCGAGTCCATCGATGACAAGAAGGTGCGCGCCGACCTGGCCCAGGGCAAGGTGGTCATCGTCACCGGATTCCAGGGCGTGGATGAGCTCGGCCACATCACCACGCTGGGCCGCGGCGGCAGCGACACCTCGGCCGTCGCGGTGGCCGCCGCCATGAAGGCCGACGAATGCCTGATCTACACCGACGTCGACGGCGTCTACACCACAGACCCGCGCGTGGTGCCCGAGGCGCGCCGCCTGCACACCGTCAGCTTCGAGGAGATGCTGGAGATGGCCTCCATGGGCTCCAAGGTGCTGCAGATACGTTCGGTGGAATTCGCCGGCAAGTACAAGGTGCCGCTGCGTGTGCTGAGCAGCTTCACCCCCTGGGACATTGACATCACCGAAGAGGCCAACTCCGGCACGCTGATCACTTTTGAGGAAGACGAACACATGGAACAAGCCATTGTTTCCGGCATCGCATTCAACCGCGACGAGGCCAAGATTTCCGTGCTGGGCGTGCCCGACAAGCCCGGCATCGCGTTCCAGATCCTGGGCCCGGTGGCCGACGCCAACATCGACGTCGACGTCATCATCCAGAACCTGAGCAAGGACGGCAAGACCGACTTCAGCTTCACCGTCAACCGCAGCGAATACGCCAAGGCGATGGAGTTGCTGAAGACCAGCGTGCTGCCCAAGCTGGGCGCGCAGGAGGTGGTGGGCGACATCAAGATCTGCAAGGTCTCCATCGTCGGCATCGGCATGCGCAGCCACGTGGGCGTGGCCAGCAGGATGTTTCGCACGCTGAGCGAAGAGGGCATCAACATCCAGATGATCTCCACCAGCGAGATCAAGACGTCCGTCGTCATCGACGAGAAGTACATGGAGCTGGCCGTGCGCGCGCTGCACAAGGCCTTCGATCTGGATCAACAACCGGCCTGAGGGCCACCCCGGGCGGCACCACCCATGTCTGCACGCCCGCTTCAACAACACGCCGGGGATGTCGCCGCGGCCGAGTCGCTGAAGACCGCGCGCTTCACCACGCTGGTCTCGGTGTGCCTGGCGCTGACCGGCGCGCTGATGGGCCTGACCCTGGGGCGCGCCGGCGGCATGGTGGTGGGCTGGGAGGTGGGGCTGGTGGCCAGCTGCGCTGTGTTTTGCCTGCTGGTGCTGGTCACCATGCTGGTCAAGCCGTTCGACCAGATTCCGTGGATCACGCCGGTGTGCAGCGTTTTCTTCCTGCTCTACCTGGCCTTGGGGGCGGTGGCCGCGTTTGCCCGGACATCCATCCTGCAAGGCCTGTTGGTCTACCTGATGTGGTTTTTCCCGTTGCTGGCGTTCAACCGTTTTGTCAACGTGTTGCCCTATCACCGGCATCTGTCGGTGTTGATCTACGCCACCGCGATCGCACTGGCCGCTGCCCGCCTTGCGCTGGTGCCCACGCCAGAGCCGGAGCGCGGCATCCTGATCGTGTTTTGCCTGAGCAATACCGCGCTGGTCCTGGTCATGACCCTGTTTGCCCGTTACCGCGAGGCCTATATACAGGCCAGCGAACGCGGCCAGGCACTGGACGCCACCCACCAGGCGGTGCGCTCCAGTGAGGAGCGCCTGCGCCGGCTGTTTGCCAACGCCCCCAGCGGCATAGGCTGGGTGGCCATGGACGGCCGCTGCCAGCATGTCAACGCCACCTTTGGGCGCATGGTGGGCTATTCGCCCGACGCCCTGCACGGCATGGCCTTTGCCGATCTGGTCGCGCTGGAGTCGCGCGCTGCCTGGTACGCGCTGCTGGTGGAAGCCCAGCACACCGGCAAGCCGGACTTCTTTGCCGAGTTGCGGCTGGTGGCTGCCGACGGCAAGCCCCGGCAGACGCGGCTGAGCTTCGCGCTGGTGGAGGATGACGCCGGTGGCTCCAAGGCCATGGTGTTCGTCTGCCAGGACAGCCATGGTGCTTGAGAGTTGCCGCAACCCGGAAAACCAGCCCAAAGTCATGCGATAATTGCGGCTGTCTGAATTGACAGGAAACGTGACCGAGTGGCCGAAGGTGCTCCCCTGCTAAGGGAGTATGGGGTGTAGAGCCTCATCGAGGGTTCGAATCCCTCCGTTTCCGCCAGATAGCCCTGAAAGCCCCTTCCAAGGGGCTTTTTTGTTGCCGTTGCTTTCACCCATCAAACCACGTAAGCAGATGTTGCGAAGCGGCTTTCCCTGCGACATGCGTGTGGCCGCGCACAGATGGCGCGCCATGGAACGCCTATTCTGAAAACATGGATCGACGCGGCGCCTGCGCGCTGTGTTCGGGACACCCACTCTAGGAAAGGCAAGTCTCATGAAGACCACTCATTCTTTGAAACTGGGCGCACTCGCCTTGGTGACTGTGTTGAGCACCACCGGTTGCAGCAACATGTCTTACCGCGACAAAGCCATGGCTGTTGGCGCGACCGCCGGTGCGGTGGCCGGTTCTGCATTGACCACCGGTTCTCCCGGCGGCATTGTGGCCGGCGCGCTGATCGGCGGCGTGGTCGGCGATCAGGTCGGCAAGGACCGGCGGCATTGAGTTGATCACAGCCGAGCAAGAGCCACCTTCGGGTGGCTTTTTTGTTTTCGTTTCTGCGGGTCTAATACGCGCTGTTTCACCTGCGCGCCATGACCCCAGTTTCTCCACCACCTTCCCAACCCAAGAATCCGCTGCACGGCGTGACATTGGAAGCGATTGTCACGGCCTTGGCTGAGCACTACGGCTGGCAGGGCCTGGGCCAGCGCATCCCGGTGCGCTGTTTCACCAGTGACCCCAGTGTGGCCTCCAGCCTGAAGTTTCTGCGCAAGACGCCATGGGCGCGGGAGAAGGTCGAGGGCTTGTACCTGTTCATGTTGCGGGAGCAGCGCCGCAAGGGGGCGGTGTGATGGGCTGGCAATACCTTGGCGCTGGTCTGGTGCTTGCCGGAGCTTGCGTTCAGGCGCCGGCCGCTGAGCCGGTGGGCATGGTGGACGACGCTTGCCCCACCCTGTTGCCGGCGCCAGCCAGCGTGGCGCAATGGGACATCGCGCTGCTGGAGCCCGGCCAGCTGGACCGCGCCGCGCTGTCAGCCCGCATCCAGCAAGACCCCGAAGCCCAGGCCTACATGAAGGCACAGCAAGCCTGGGCCGCGCAGGACTGGGCCAAACTGTGCCGCTACCGTGCCGACAACCGTCGCCTGCTGGCCAGTGGCGTGCCGGTGCAGACCGTGTTCCTGGGTGATTCCATCACGGACAACTGGCCCAAGGCCGATCCGGCCATGTTTTCAAACGGGTGGGTGGGCCGCGGCATTAGTGGCCAGACCAGCGCACAGATGCTGGTGCGTTTCCAGGCCGACGTGGTGGCGCTGCATCCCCAATGGGTGCACATCCTGGCTGGCACCAACGACGTGGCGGGCAACGGCGGCCCCACCACCGCGCAGGATTTCAAGAACAACATCATGGCCATGGTGCAGTTGGCGCGTGCCAATGGCATCACCGCGGTACTGGGCGCCATTCCGCCGGCCAAGCGTTTCTCCTGGCGGCCCGAGGTGGACGCGGCGCCGCGCATTGCCGAACTGAACGCCTGGCTGAAAACCTTCGCGCAGCAACAGGGCCTGGGCTTTGTGGACTACCACTCTGCGCTGGCGCGCGATGGCGACTTGCCCGCCGAGTACGGCAATGACGGCGTGCACCCCAACCGCAACGGCTACGCCGTCATGCGGCGGCTGGTTCAGGCGGCCACAGTGGCCGCACCGACAGCCGGCAGCGGCGCCTCGTCGTCCAGCAGCGCACCTTCGCGCGGCGCGTTGTAGCGCGCCATATCCAGCAGCCCCAGGCGCTTGGCCACAATCGTGGGCACCAGCGCCTGGCCGGCCACGTTGACGGCGGTGCGGCCCATGTCGATGATGGGTTCCACCGCCAGCAGCAGGCCTACGCCTTCCAGCGGCAGACCGACGGTGGACAGCGTCAGCGTCAGCATCACGGTGGCGCCGGTGGTGCCGGCGGTGGCCGTCGACCCCAGCACGCACACCAGCGCGATCAGCAGGTACTGTGTCAACCCCAACTCGATGTTGTAGAAGTGGGCGATGAAGATGGCCGCGATGGCCGGGTAGATGGAGGCGCAGCCGTCCATCTTGGTGGTGGCGCCCAGCGGCACGGCAAAGGCGGCGTATTCGCGCGGCACGCCCAGGTAGCGCTCAGTCACCCGCTCGGTCAGCGGCATGGTGCCCATGGACGAGCGCGACACGAAACCCAGCTGCACGGCCGGCCACACGCCAGAGAAGTATTGCCCCACCGACAGCCCGTGCGCGCGCACCAGCAGCGGGTAGACGATGAACAGCACCAGCGCCAGGCCCACGTACACCGAGCCGCTGAAGGCCGCCAGCTTGCCCAGGGCGTCCCAGCCATAGCTGGCCACCGCGTTGCCCAGCAGCGCCATGGTGCCTATGGGCGCCAGGCGGATGATCCACCACAGCACCTTCTGCACCACCGCGCCGGCCGACTGCACCAGCTGCAGGAAGGGCGCGGCCTTGTCGCCCACCTTCAGCGCCGCGATACCGATGGCAATGGAGATCACCAGCAGTTGCAGCACATTGAAGCTCATGCCGGTTGTCACCGTGGTCTTGGCGCCCACTGTCTTGACCGAGCTGCTGGCCGCCAGGCCCAGGATGTTGCTGGGGATCAGGCTGTTCAAAAAGGCCCACCATGAGCCGGTGCTGGATGGCGCCACCGCGCTGGCGGCGTCCACCGCCGCACCAGCGGCCGGGTTGGCGACGATGCCAATGCCCAGGCCTATCAACACTGCAATCAGTGCGGTGATGGCAAACCACACCAGCGTCTGCGTGGCCAACTGTGCCGCGTTGTGCAACTGACGCAGGTTGGCGATGCTGGACACCACGGCGGTGAGTATCAGCGGCGCGATCATCACCTTCAGCAACGACACGTAGGACGAGCCAATGGCGTCCAAGGCCACCACCAGGGCGTTCTTGCTGCCGTCAGCCGCCGGCCCCAGGTTGCGCGCCAGCAGGCCCAACAGCACGCCCAGCAACAGGCCCACCACGATCTGCGGGCCGAAGGCGGTCCACCAGCTCTTGCGCGGGCGGGCAGTGGCGGGGCCGGACGGGGGAACAACGGGGTTGGATTGGCCTTGCGATGGGGCGGTGACGGACATGGGGCAAACTCCTGACCATGGCTACGCGGCCATGGGGTTGCGAAGCCGCCATTGTGCGGCAGAAGCGGTGCACGCATGGCGCGTGCGGTTGTTCCTTGCGGGTAGGCCTGGGTGTCAGACGGCTCCCGCAGCGAATGGGCGCCTTGGCTGGCAGCGTCGGGCACGTTGCAGGGTCACCATGGGGCATTGAAAGGAAGCTGCCATGACACGCAACAAGCAAGCCTCAACCCCGCCGCTGCCCAAGCCAGTGTCCAGTTCAGGTCCCAACCCCGACAAGGGCATTCATGACAGCAGTGAGCACACCGGGTTCACATCGCCACCGCATCGTCTGGGCACGTCGCAGGATTTCGGCGATCGGGAGGTGTCACACACCGCCGAGGCGCTGGAGCAGCAGGCCGCCGCAAACCACGCGGACACCGCGTCCATCCGCCCGGCTGGCACCAGCGCGCCCGGCCACGGCTCGCCGCGGCCGTCACCCGAGCAAAAGCGCTCAGTGAATCCTGACTGAGGGACCCATGCCCGCATTTGTGATGAAATCGGTTCTCGACCGGGTCAAAGCACCGGCGATCATTGCGAGGGCGAGGTCCTATGGATATGACGGCGGTTTTGAACACGGTCTTGCTGTGCGGCTGCTTGGCGCTGTTGACCTATTGCGCCCACAAGATGCGCAGAATCCACCTGAAGACCTTCGAACTGCTGGCCGCCGCGCAGCGAGAAGGGCAGATCGTATTTTCTCAATTGCAGGCGTTAAGTGCCCTGGAGCGCAAACTCAACCTGCCCCAGCCGCTGCCAGCCACGCGCGGCTGGGCAGGTTCGCCGGACTTCCTGTTGTCCATCACCGAGCACATGTTGCGCCATCGCCCGCAGGTGGTGATGGAATGCAGCTCGGGCGTGTCCACTGTGGCCATTGCCCGCTGCTTGCAAATCAACGGCGGCGGACATGTGTACAGCCTGGAGAACACGCCGGAGTTTGCCGCCAGGACGCGCGACATGCTGGCGACCCAAGGGCTACAGGCGTTTGCCACGGTCATTGATGCGCCGCTGGTCTCAGGGCTCACGGACACCCCTTGGTACGACCTCAGCCGGCTGCCAGCCGAAGTGTCCGGCGCGGCGCTGCTGGTGGTGGACGGTCCGCCTGGCCATGTGGCTGCGCAGAGCCGTTACCCCGCGCTGCCCCAATTGATGCCGCATCTGGCGCAACATTGCACGGTGATGCTGGACGATGCCGATCGGCCCGACGAGCGCGTCATCGTCCAACGCTGGTTGCGACAATACCCTGCGTTCCGGCACACCTACATCGCGCACGAGAAGGGTCTGTCCGTGCTGACGAACCCTTGAGCCGGCACACCCTGTGTCGACCAGACGGCGTTGTGGAGTGGCAGGCCGTCAGGCCACGCCGGCGCTGAGCAATTGCTCCCGCAGCAGCCGCTTCATCAATTTGCCATTGGCATTGCGTGGCAATGGCGCATCTGACCAGGTGAAGCTCTCGGGCACCTTGTAGTCTGACAGCCGCTGCGCGCAATGCAGGCGCAGCGCCTCGCTATCCTGTGGCATGTCGGGCGCATGCACAAAGGCATGCACACGTTCGCCCAGCACCGGGCAGGGCTTGGCGACGATGGCGGCCTCCACCACGCCGGGCCAGGCCATCAGCACGTTCTCCACCTCCACCGAATAGATCTTGAAGCCGCCCCGGTTCAGCATGTCTTTCTTGCGGTCAAACACCCGCACGTAGCCCTGGGCGTCGATGGACCCCAGATCGCCCGAATGCCAGTAGCCGGCGGTGAAGGACGCGGCGGTAGCCTGCGGGTTGGCCCAGTAGCCGGGCACCACCATGGGGCCGGCTATCCACAGCTCGCCGGTTTCGCCGGGTGGCAACTCGTGGCCGTGGTCGTCCATCACCTTCACATCAGCCGCCGGCAGCGGCACGCCCACGGTGTCAGCGTGGCTGGCGGTGTCACCGGCCGGCATCATGGTGGTGGGGGAGGTGGTCTCGGTGGCACCATAGGCGTTCACCAGCGTCAGCCCAGGCAGGCGCTGGGCCAGCGCTTCTATGGTGGCCTGCGGCATGGGGGCACCGCCGTAGCCGCCGACGCGCCAGGCGCTCAAGTCGGCGCGGGCGAAGCTGTCATGCATCAGGCACAGGTTGTAAATGGCCGGCACCATCAGCGTGTGGGTGACGCGCTGGGCCTGCATGGCGGCGATGAAGGTCTCGGCCTTGAACGGCGGCATGATGACGGTGCAGCCGCCCACATGCAGCATGCTGGCGATGGTGGCGATCAGCCCCGTCACATGGCTGGCTGGCACCACCAGCGCCGAGCGGTCGGTTGGGCCCAGCCGCATGCAGGCCTGATAGTGCAGCACCGAGTGGACGATGTTCAGGTGCGTCAGCATCGCCCCCTTGGGGTTGCCAGTGGTGCCTGAGGTGTAGAGGATGACGGCGGTGTCGGTCTCTGCAACGCTGGCCACCGGCACGTCGGCTGCCGGCGCTGCCATCAGCGCTGCCAGCGGTTCGCAACCTGCAGCCTCGCCGGCCACCGTCACGCGCAGCTTCAGCGCCGGGGCATCGGCCGCATCGGGCAGGCGCTCGGCCAGCGCCGCCTCGGCCACGATGGCCATGGCGCTGCACTGGTTGGCGATGTAGGTCAGGCCGGGTTGTTGCTCGCGCACGCCCACCGGCACGGCGATGGCACCCAGACGCATCAGCGCCAGCAGCGTGAAGACGAACTCGGGCCGGTTGTCCACCAGCAGCAGCACGCGGTCGCCCGGGCCTACGCCGCGCGCTGCCAGGCCGGCGGCCAGGCGGCGGGCGGCGGTGTCGCATTGCGCATAGGTCCAGATCTGGTGATCCTGGCTCAGCGCCGGCGCCTGGGGGCTGCGCGCCAGCGTGGCGGCGAACATCGCATGCACGCTGGCTGGCCGCTCAGTAAAACAGCGCACCACACGGTCGTTGAACAGCGCCTCATGGCGCATGGCGGGCACCGGGTAGGCTTGCCAGTGGCTCATGTTTCAGGCTGCATCAATGGGCGGCGGCCAGTGCCAGGTTGGTGCCGCGCTCGATGGCGAACTCCTGGTCCACCAGCTTGCGCGAGTGGTTCAGGTCGCTCTGGGCGATCAGCACCGCCGTGCTGCTGCCCTTGAGCCCGGCGATCACCTCGCCCAGCCGCTTAGACAGCGCCGGTGCCACGCCCTCGAAGGGTTCGTCCAGCAGCAACAGCCGCTTGCCCACGGCCAGTGCGCGCGCCAGCGCCACCAGCTTTTGCTGACCGCCCGAGAGCAGCAGCGCGCGCCGCTGGCGCATTTCCAACAGTTCAGGCAGCACCTGGTAGACCAGGGCCAGCCGCTCGTCGACCTGCAGTGTCTTGTTCACCCACACCGGTACCAGGATGTTCTCTTCCACGGTCAGCTCAGGCACCAGGCCGCGGTCTTCTGGCATATAGCCTATGCCCAGGCCGGCGCGGGCATGGCGCGGCAGCGCTGCCAGGTCCTGGCCGTCAAAACGTATGCGGCCTTCGCGCGGCGTCAGGTGCCCCATGATGGCGCGCAACAGCGTGGTCTTGCCGGCACCGTTGCGGCCTATCAGGCCCACCATGCTGCCCTCGGGCACCGTCAGCGACAGCCCGCGCAGCGCCACCACCGACTGGATGGCCACGTGCACGCCTTCGACTTCAAGCATGGGCGGTCTCCTGTGTGGCGTCCTGCGGCGTGTCCTCTTGCAGCAACTCGCCGGTGACGTAACGGCGCACGTCGGCGGTGGCCAGCGCGACTGCCGGCTTGTCGTCGGCAATGATGCGTCCGGCGTAGAAGGCGATCACGCGGTCGGAGTAGCGCGCCACGATGTCCATGTCATGCTCGACGAACAGCACCGTGGTGGCCTGCTCCTGGCCCAGCGCAGCCATGATGGTGTCCATCATCGGAAACTTCTCCTCGGCCGAGACGCCGCTGGTGGGCTCGTCCAGCAGCAGCAGCTTGGGCGCGCCGGTCAGCGCCATGGCGATGTCCAGCAGCTTGCGCACGCCGCCGGGCAACTCGGCCACGCGGCGCTCGCTGTGCTCGGCCAGGCCAAAGCGCTGCAGCAGCGTGTGTGCACGCGCCAGCGCGGCGGCACGGCGAGCCGGCTGCCAGAAGCTCAAGTGCCCGTCGTGGCAGGCATTGGCCGCCAGCATGTTGTCCAGCACGGTCAACTCGCCAAACAACTGCGGAATCTGGAACGAGCGCGCCACCCCCAGCCGGGTGATGGCGCGCGGGTGCAGCGCGGTGATGTCGCGGCCGTCCAGCGCGATGCTGCCGGCGTCGGGCTTCAGGTAGCCGGTGATCATGTTGACGAAGGTGGTCTTGCCGGCGCCGTTGCTGCCGATCAGGCTGACGCGCTCGCCGCTTTGCACGCTGATGTTGACGTCGCCCGCCGCCACCACGGCGCCGAACTGCTTGACCAGTCCACGGGCCTCCAGCATGGCGCTCATGAGCCCCTCCGTTTCACCCACAGCGAACCAATGCCGCCGGGCAGGAAGCGGATCACGAACAGCAGGAACAGGCCCAGCGCCAGTTGCCAGGTGTTGGGGAAATAGGCGCTGGAAAACGAGCGCACCACCTCCAGCACCATGCTGGCCACGAACACCGCCGCCACGCTTTGCCAGCCCGCCAGCACGGCGACGAAGACGAACTCGCCCGAGGTGGTCCAGAAGCTGAAATTGGGCTCGATGTGGCCCAGCGCCAGCACCGCCAGTGCGCCGCCCACGCCGCCGCAGAAGGCTGCCAGGGCGAAGTTGATGGCCATGGTCTGGCGCACCGCGCCGCCCAGGTACTCGACCCGCAGTTCGTTGTCGCGCGCTGCCAGCATGACCAGGCCGCGCGTGCTGTCAAAGTACACCCGCGCCAGCAGCGCCACCACCGTGGCCACCACCACCGTCAACAGATACAGGGTGTAGCCCACCCACGCATCGGGCAGCGTCTGCCCCAGCAGTGTGGGTCGGCCGACGTTGAAGCCGTCCGAGCCGCCCAGCGTGTTCAGCTTCATCAACAGGCCATAGCTGACCATGGACAGCGCCAGCGTCAGCATGCCGAAGAAGATGCCCCGGTAGCGCGACAGCAGGGGCGCGAAAGGCGCGGCCAGCAGCATCGCCACCACGCCACCGGCCAGCGCCAGACCCAGCGCGTCGGTGATGCCCAGCTTGTTGAACGCCAGCGCAGCGGTGTAGCCGCCGGCGGCAAACACCATGCCCTGGCCAAATGGCACCACGCCACCGCGCATCATCAGCGCAATGCCCAGCGACACCAGGCCGTTGGCCGCCGCCATGGTGAGCAGGAAGGTCAGCCACTTGGGCATCACCAGGCCGGCCAATGCCAACGCCAGGCAACACAGCGTGCCCTGGGCCACGGTGCGGCGGTGCGCAGCGGCTGGGTGGGCCGTGGCGTGCGCGCCGGCCAGGAGAGAGGAGGGAGATGCAGCCGCCATGGCGCCTCAGATCTTTCTGGCCTGTATGCGCTGGAACAGGCCTTCGGGCCGGAATATCAGCACCACCGCCATCACCACATAGATGGAAAACAGCTCGGCCACCGGCGCCATGTGCACCGCCAGCGAGCGCGCCAGGCCGACAATGAGTGCGCCGATCGCCGCGCCTTCGATGCTGCCCAGCCCGCCGATGATGACCACCGCGAAGGACACGATGATCACCCCCACCGACACCCCCGGCTGCACCGAGATCATCGGCGCGGTGAAGGCGCCGCCCAGGCTGGCCAGCAGGATGCCCACCGTGAACGCCAGCATGTACACGCGCGACACGTTGACCCCCATGCTGGAGGCCACCTCGGGGCTGTGGATCACCGCCAGCACGATCTTGCCGCTGCGCGTGCGGTTCAGCCCCCACCAGACGGCGCCACCGATGAGCAGGGCCACGGCCATCAGGAAGAAGTCATAACCCACATAGGTCTGCTTGCCGATGTCGATGCTGCCAAACAGCCCGTAGGGTTCGGAGACGTAGTACGGGTTGGCGCCCCAGATCAGCTTGGTCACGTCCTCCATGATGAGGAACATGGCGTAGGTCACCAGCACCAGCAGCACCTCGTCGCGGCCGTAGAAGAAGCGCAGCAGGCCGCGCTCGGTCAGCGGCGCTACCAGCGCCGCCACCGCCACCGCTGCCAGCAGCATGGCCACGATGGACCAGCCCGGCGCCCATTTCAGGGTGGCAGCCCAGCCCACGAAGCTGGCGGCCGCATAGGCCCCCAGCGCGTAGAAACTGCCATGGGCGATGTTGAGGATCTTCAGCACGCCGAAGACCAGCGTCAGCCCCAGGGCGACGATGAACAGCCACGAGGCGTAGCTCAGGCCGTCAATCAGGATGGTCAGCATGGACAGGTCAAGCCGTTGCCAAGCCCGGCACCCTTACGGGCAGCCCTTGGCACCGGGGAAGCCGGCCTTGATCCAGTCTTCCGACTTCATGTTGGCCGGCGGGTTCACGCACTCGGCCGGGAAGCGCATGATGTCATCCAGCACCACCATCTTCTTGGCGGCGTCATAGCGGGTCTTGCCGATGGCGGTCTCCTGCATGGCCTGGTGGCCGTTGCCCAGCGCCATGCGGATCTTGCCGGCCGGTGAATCCCATTCGGCATTGGTCAGCGCGGCCGCCAGTTGCTCGGCATTGGGCTTCTTGCCGCCGTTGGCGGCCATGGCCTTTTCAACCGCCAGCTTCAAGCCCAGCAGCGACTGCACCATGCGGTAAGGGGCCTGCACCGGGTAGGTGTTGTAGGCCTTGCTGTACATGTCCCACCACCAGTCGTTCAACGGCGACTTTGGCGACATCAGGCCATACGCGCCGCGCGCGCCCAGGATGGCGCCGTCGGGCATCTTGTCGCCCAGGCCGGGCAGTACGTGGTCGGCGGCCGACAGCACCACCTGCGAGCGCTTGAACAGCCCGCGCGGGCCCGACTGCAGGATGAAGGCCTGCAAGTCACCACCCCACAGGCTGCTGTGCGTGACGTCGGCCGGCTTGGCCATCAGTGCCGAGATCTCGGTGCCGTATTGGCCGGCGCCGAACTTGGGCAGCTGGTCTTCACCCGGCTTGGCGCCAGGGTAGAGTTTTTCCATCGACAGCACGAAGTCCTTCTTCGAGTCCTGGCCCCAGGCGTAGTCCTGGTTGATCATGTTGAAGCTGTCGACCTTGATGTTCTTGGCCTTCAAATAGCGCGCCAGCGCCACGTTGTCCATGGCGGCGTGCGAGGCGGTGCGAAACACGTAGTTCAGCTTGTTGTCCTCGAAGATGCGCGGCGTGCCGCAGTCGTACAGGATCAGGAACTTCTTCATCTCCTCGGCCACCGGCGCCACAGCCAGGCAGTCGCCCGAGCCCACATAGCCCACCACGGCATCCACCTTCTCGCGGTCATACAGGTTGCGCAGCTCCTGCACCTGCTTGGTGGCGCCGCCGTTCTCGTCCACATAGACGGCCTCGATCTTCATGCCGCCGAAGCCGGTCTTGTTGTAGGGGGCTGGCGCGGTGCCCTTGTTGAAGGCGTCCAGCACCACCTTGGCGCCGTTGACCGCCGGAATGCCAAAGCTTTCCGCCGCCTGGCCCGACAGGAAGCTGACGATGCCGATTTTGAAGGTCTCCTGCGTCTGCGCCTGCGCGCCAGCAGTCATGCCCAGGCCCCAGCACAGCGCTGCCGCCGCGCCCGCCACCACGCGCACCTGGGTGCGCCACGTCTTCGCCACCAATCGCTTCTGTGTCTTCATGCTCGTCTCCTGTTGTTGGCCTGTGTCGGCCGTTTAATGGGGCAACGCGATGGGCGTGCTCATGTCGAGCCCGGCCAGTGCGAAGCCGCGTTGAAAATCCACCATGTGCTTGCGGGTTGCCTCGGCGGCAGCCTCGGCGTCGCGCGCCCTCAGCGCCGCCACGATGGTGCGGTGCGCCGCGATGTTGCGCTGCATGGCCTGCGGCAGGCAGTTGAAGATTTGCAGCAGCGTGGGGTTGTACAGCAGGCTGACCGGCTCGCGCGCCAGCGTCAGCGCCGGGTTGTGGCTGGCGCGGCCCACCAGCGCGTGGAACTCCACGTCCAGCGCCACCAGCGCGGCCTTGTCGGTCTGCTGGGCGGTGGCAGCCACATTGCATTCAAGCAGGTCGAAGTCTTCCGCCGTGCCACGCGTGGCGGCCAGCCGCGCGGCCAGCGGCTCCAGCACCACGGCGATCTCCCACAGGGCTTGAAAGGTGGTTTGCTGCAGCAGCAGCAGCCGGGTGGCGCGTGGTGCCAGGTCGTGCACGCCGGGCATGCTGACGAACAGGCGCCGGCCCTCCATGCGCTTGAGCAGGCCTTCCTGCTCCACCTGGCGTATGGCCTCGCGCACGGTGGAGCGGTGCACGCCAAAGCGTCCGGCCAGTTCCTGCTCGGTGGGCAGGGCCATGCCGGGGGTCAGGTCGCCGTCCAGGATGGAGCGCTGCAAGGCGGCGGACACGGCCTTGTAAGCCGGCTCCACCACCACGCGCTGAAAGACTTCCGTAGGCACCTGGTCCCGCATCCGACCCTCCAAATGTGCCGTGATCTTTGTCCGACAAACCGACTGGAAGTGCGCGGACAAACCCTAGGCCGTTGTCGCGCCGGTGACAAGATGGCCCGGCCAACGCGTTTCAAGTAACGTGCACAATGCTGGCCGAAGACCTGACATCCCAACGACAAGGAGACCTTCTCATGCAACGCAGAACCCTCTTGAGCGCCGCTGCCGCAGCCCTGGCCGGCTCAGCCGGCGTCACCTGGGCGCAGAGCGCCGACGGCGTGCTGCGCTGGATCGTGCCCTACCCGGCGGGCGGCGGCACAGACGTGCTGGCGCGCACGGTCAGCGAAGCCATGCACCAGTCCACCGGCCAGCAGGTGGTGGTGGACAACCGGCCCGGTGCTTCCACCAACATTGGCGCCGAGGTGGTGGCGCGCGCCAAGCCCGATGGGCTGACCGTGATGTCGGCCGACAACGCGCTGCTGGCCTTCAACGAGCACCTGTTCCGCAAGCTGCCGTTCAACCCGGAAAAAGACTTCACCTACATCGGTGGCATGGCGCGCATGACGCTGGCGCTGGTGGTGCATCCGGGCTTCGAGGCCAAGACGGCGCAGGATTTCATCAAGTTGGTCAAGGCGCGCCCCGGCCAGGTCAACTACGCGTCGCCCGGCAATGGCTCACCACACCACCTGGCGATGGAGATGTTCAAGTCGCGCACCGGCAGCTTCATCACCCACATCCCCTACCGCGGCGCGGCACCGGCCATGCAGGACCTGATGGGCGGGCAGGTGCAGTGCATGTTCCTGGACCTGGCCGCTGGTCTGCCGGTGATCAAGAGCGGCCGCGTGCGCGCGCTGGCCATCGCTGCGCCGCAGCGTTTTGCCGGTCTGCCCGACGTGCCCACGCTGCGGGAGGTGGGCGTGACAGACGCCGAGGTCTATGCCATCCAGGGCCTGCTGGCGCCGGCCGGGCTGCCGGCCGCACAGGTGGCGCGCATGAACGGCGAATTGAACAAGGCGTTGGCCAGCGCACCGGTGCGCGCCCGCATGGCCGACTTCGGCATGGAGTCACTGGCCGGCACGCCCGACAGCTTCCTCAAACTGGCGCGCGCCGAGTCCGTGCGCTGGGGCAAGCTGATCAAAGAGGTGGGCATCCACCTGGATTGATCCGGCGGGGTCGCAGCCAACGCGGCGCTTACTCGTTCGTGGGAAGTGCTTGGGCGCTTGCCGCAGCCAGGGGTTGGCAGGTGAGTTGTTGGCTGGATGACTTTTCCAGGTCCTGGTGCAGCCCACGGCCGGTCCGGTCAACGGTCAACAATTGCCCTTTGTTGGTCAGGAAGCTCAGCGCCTCGGGCCTGAGCTTCAGGTAGCCCCGGGTGTTGTTGACATAGCCGATATGGCTGGCCATATGGGCCCGCAAAACCAGAGGTTCGCCGTCGGTGCCGGCTACAGGCTTGCAGGAGATGGCCACGTCCACCTTGCCGGGCCGTACGATGGGAAAGTCCGGGCGCGTGATCTCGCTACGGCTGGCGGCGCGATCATGGATGACGACCACCAGCCAGCGGTCCTTTTTTGCCAGTGGTGTGGCGATGGGTTTGCGCAACGCGTCGGTGCACAGCTGCTTTGCCAACTCCTGATCGTAGAAGAAAAAACAGGTCCCGACATCCATGCGTCCCCCTCTGGGGGCATGGGGCTCTATGCTGAGGGCGAGCGCCATCGCCGTGAAAGGCTCGCCTTCGTTCAGCATCTTCAGGGCCTCGTCACGCGCGCTCTGGGTGGGCACCATCAGCACCGAGATGTCCACATAGTGGTTGGGGTAGGGTTCGTCAGCGATGGCCAGCAGGGGCAGGCACAGACAGGCCAGCGCGGCCTGGCGGAGAAGCTTTTTCATTGTTCGTTTGTGACAGCGAGATGAACGATGCGAAATGTAGCATCGTTCATCTCGCTGTCAACAGACAGTCTGGCGCTGGCAGCGCCGGTGCTCGTACGGCCGTTGCCGCCGCCTGCTCAGGCGACCGTGTGCTTGGCCAGCGTGCTGACATCGTCGGCGCCGTGGCCGGCGGCGATCAGCTGGTCCATGCGCGCTGCAATGCCAGGCAGCGCGGCCAGCGGGCGGCCATTGGCGGTCTCCACCATCAGGCGCACGTCCTTGCGCGCCATGGCCATCTCGAAGCTGGGCGTGAACACGCCCTTGGCCATGTTGGCGCCGCGGGTCTTGATCATGGCGTTGAAATCCAGCAGCTCCAGCAGCTTGATGGCGTCGGCGCCGCTGGCCTCGCTGGCCTGGGCCAGCGTCAACACGTCGGCCATCATGGAGGCCATGCCGATGATCATGGCGTTCCCATACAGCTTGTTGACGGCCGCCAGGTCGGGCCGCTCACCCAGGTATTCGACCCGCGTGGCCATCTTGCCCAGTGCGTCCTTGACGCTGTCGAACACCGTTTGCGGCCCGGCGGCCAGGATGGAGCCTTGCCCCAGGCGCGCGGCGGGTGGGCCGATGAACACTGGGCAATGCAGGTAGCGCACACCCATGGCGTTGAGCCGCTGCGCGCGTTCTGCGGTCTGCCGGGGCAGGGTGGTGCTGTGGTCCAGCACGATGGCGTCCGCCGCCAGCCCGGCGCGTGCCTGCGCCAGCACGTCTTCCACCACCGCGTCGTCCTTCAACACCAGGTGCACGCGCTGTGCGCCTTGCACCGCCTCGGCCGGCGTGGCGGCGGCCCGGATGCCGAACTGTGCCAGCGCCTGTGCCTTGTCGGGCGAGCGGTTCCAGGCGGTCACGCTGTCGCCGCGCTTGGCGGCGGCCTCGGCCAGCGCGGCGCCCAGCAGGCCGGTACCCAGGTATGCAATGTTTGCCATGTTGCGTATTCCTTGAAAAGTTGGGAAGAGGAGGGGGCTGAATCGGCGCTCATTCAACCACAGGCGCGCGGCCTTTGCAGGCGGGTTGCGCCCAAGGCCCCAGGACGCATCTCGTTACCAGCTTCACAAGCGGGCAGTGAGCAGGGGCGCGGCGGGGCGCGTTGTACAGGCGTGCGGCGGTCGTCGCTGCACATTGACAAGCTCACACATCAAGGAGTCCGCCATGTTGAACATCAAGCATATCGCCCGCCAGACGCTGGCCGTTTTGGGTGTGGTGGGGGTGCTGGCTTTTGCCGCCGGCAATGCCTCGGCCGCGCGGCAGCCGGTCACCGGTGGCCCCGCCGTGACGGCGCCAGCCCATGCGCAGCATGTGCGCCAGCACCGCCACGCGCACCGCGCAGCCGTGCGCCATGCCCGCCATGGACGGCACCACCATCGCCACCACCACGCGCACCGGGCACATCGCGCCGTCACGCGCTGAAGGCCCAGGGCGCACGCGTAAAGTTTTGTTTCAACGTGGGTGCCGTGGTTGTGCGGCGCCAGGGGCCGGCCTATCATTTTGAAAGTGCCAGAGCTCCTGCTGCGGCACCTCAGGTCTTTCACTCTAACCGGGCACACCATGAAACCCACCACCCGCCTGACGCGCCGCCAGACCTTGCTGCTGGCAGCCGGTGCTGCCGCGTCCGCGCCGGCCTTCAGCCTGGCCGCCAGCCCGGCCAGCCCGACCAGCAGCCAGGCGCAGGCGCTGCATGTGTTGAACCGCCTGGGCTACGGCCCGGTGGCGGGCGATGTGGAACGGGTGGTGCAGATGGGCGTGGACCGCTACATCGCCCAGCAACTGCAGCCCGAGAGCCTGGCGCAGCCCGAAGCGCTGACGCGCCAATTGGCTGCCCTGCAGGTCAGCAAGACCTCGCAGCGCGACCTGGTGGTGGGCTACCGCGAGATCGTGCGCGACGCGGCCCGCGACCAGAGCGAAGAAGCCAAGGCCCGGCGCCGCCAGATGGTGCAGGGCATCAACCTGGAGAGCGGCCAGGCCCGCCTGTGGCAGGCCACGCAGAGCCCGCGCCAGCTGAACGAGGTGATGGTGGACTTCTGGTTCAACCATTTCAACGTCTTCAGCGGCAAAGGTCTGGACCGCGTGCTGGTGGAAAGCTACGAACGCCAGGCCATACGCCCGCACGCCATGGGGCGCTTTCGCGACCTGCTGGTGGCCACTGCACACCACCCGGCCATGCTGTTCTACCTGGACAACTGGCTATCGACCGCGCCCGGCTTCGTGCCGCGCCCAGGTGCGGACGGTGCCGCCGGCCGTGCCACCGGTCTGAACGAGAACTATGCCCGTGAGCTGATGGAGCTGCACACCCTGGGTGTGGATGGCGGCTATACCCAGGCCGATGTGACCCAGCTGGCGCGCATGCTGACCGGCTGGACGCTGAATCCGCGCGCCCGCGGCGGCAGCGATTCGTTGTTTTACTTCGACGCCCGCCGCCACGACACGGGCGACAAGCAGTGGCTGGGCCACAAGGTGGCGCCGGCCGGCCAGGCCGAGGGTGAGTGGGCGTTGGAGGTGCTGGCGGCGCACCCGTCCACGGCCAGGCATGTCAGCTACAAGCTGGCGCAGTATTTCGTCAGCGACCAGCCGCCGCCGGCGCTGGTGGCCAAGCTGGCGCGCCGCTACCAGGACAGTGGCGGTGACGTCCGCGCGGTGCTGGCCACGCTGTTTGACAGCGCCGAATTCCGCGACCCTGCCGTGCACAGTGCCAAGTTCAAGACGCCCTACCACTACCTGGTGTCGGCGGTGCGCGCCTGCGGCGTGCCCGTGACCAATGTGCGTCCTTTGCTGGGCACGGTGGCGCAACTGGGCATGCCGCTGTATGGCTGCCAGACGCCCGACGGTTACAAAAACACCGAGGAAGCCTGGTTGAACCCCGACGCCATCACCCGGCGCATCAACTTCGCCACCGCCTTGGGCACCGGCAAGCTGGCGCTGAATGAGCCGGCGTCCACCGAGGGGGCCGGTGCGCCCATGAACGCCCAAACCCTGCTGGCCACGCTGGGCAGCAGCATCTCGCCCCGAACGCGTGAGGCCGTGCTGCAGTCCGATGAACGGTTGCAGGTGGCGCTGCTGCTGGGCAGCCCGGATTTCATGCGCCGCTGAAAGCAACCCAACCCCAGTTGACCCAAGGAGAGCCGCCATGTTGCGCAGAGACATCTTGAAGACCCTGTCGCTGGCCACCGGTGCCAGCCTGTTGCTGCCACTGGGCAGCAGTGGCTGGGCGGCCGTGGGCGCGCAGCCTGCCAGCGCCACGCCGCCGCGCCGTTTGGTGGTGGTTTTCTTGCGTGGTGCGGTGGACGGCCTGAGTGTGGTGGTGCCCTACGGCGACGCCGCCTACTACCAGGCGCGCGGCAGCATCGCGCTGGCCCGCCCCGGGTTGGAGGGCGGTGTGCTGGATCTGGACGGCCATTTCGGTCTGCACCCGGCGCTTGCCGCCCTGCTGCCGCTGTGGCAGGCCGGCAAACTGGGTTTCGTGCAGGCTTCGGGTTCGCCCGATGTCACCCGTTCGCACTTCGACGCCCAGGACTACATGGAGTCGGCCACGCCCGGGCGCAAGAGCACGCCCGATGGCTGGCTGAACCGCACGCTGGGCGCCTTGCCCGAGCTGGCCCGCGCCACGCCGGCGCGCGCCGTCAGCATAGGCGCGGTGTTGCCGCGCATCTATGCCGGCCGCAACCCGGTGGCCAACATCGCCTCCGGCGCCGCCGCCACCCGACCCACCGTGCTGGACCGCCCGGCGGTGAAGACCGCTTTCGACAAGCTGTATGCCGACGATGACAAGACCGCGCGCGCCTACCACGCCTCGCAGCAGGCGCACCAGGACGTGATGACGGCGCTGGACAGCGGCAATGCCGACAACGGCATGAGCCGCGAGATGATGGCCGCCAACAATGGCGCGCCGCTGCCCAACGGCTTTCCCGACGACGCCGCGCGCCTGGCCAGGTTGATGCGCAACGACGCCCGCGTGCAGATGGCCTTCCTGGCGCTGGGGGGTTGGGACACGCACGCCAACCAGGGGGCGGCCCGCGGCCAGTTGGCCAACCGTCTGGCGCCGCTGGGCCAGGGACTGGCCACGCTGGCCGACGGCCTGGGCCCGGTGTTCAAGGACACCGTGGTGGTGGTGATGTCCGAGTTCGGCCGCACGGTGCGGCAAAACGGCAACGGCGGCACCGACCACGGGCATGGCAATGTGATGTGGGTGCTGGGCGGGCAAGTGGCCGGCGGCAAGGTGCATGGCGCCTGGCCCGGGCTGGACAGCTCCGCGCTGTACGAAGGTCGCGACTTGGCCATCACCACGGACTTCCGGCAGGTGCTGGCGGGGGTCCTCGAACGTCACATGATGCTGACCGATACGCAGCTTTCTGATGTTCTGCCGCAGTTCAGCGGTTCTGCGTCTGCTGGGCTGTTCCGGTTCTGACTGCCCTTCGCGCTGCCGACGCCGCTGGTGCGCGTGGCTACGCGGATGTCCCCCGGCCCTTCGGGCCTCCTCCTTGATTCCGCTCCGCCACACGCCCCAGCGACATCGGGGCCGCTGGTGCGCGTGGCGCCGGTTAAGCCGGCGTACTGGCTGGCACTACCGTCAGCAGTGTCTCACCTGTAGCCACCAGCGTTTCCTTGCCAGCGGCAATGGCAAACAGTTCGCATGCCGTGAACACCTGCGTCTTGCCGGACTTCACCACGCGGGCGCGGGCGATGAAACTGTCACCGACCGCAGGCCGCAGGCAGTTCACTGAGAAGTGCGCTGCCAGCACCCGGCCCACCATGGTGACGGCGGCGAAGCCGCAGGCAGTGTCAATCATCGTGGCCACCAGGCCGGCGTGCAGGAAGCCCGAGTACTGACCCAGTTCCGGGCGCCAGGGCAGGCTGAGCTGAACTGTGCCGGGCTCGGCCTTGTCCACCTGCAGGCCGCACCAGCGGTTGAAGGCGCCAGTATCGTTGATGCCGCGCACGAAGGCCAGCGGGTCGTTGGCGGGGGTGGTGCTCATGCGGCCTCCAGTTGCGGCGCAGCGGTTTGCAGCGCGCGCAGGTTCGCCAGCGTCTTCAGGCAGGCGATGGCCACCTCGCGGCCCTTCTTGACGAAGTGCTCGCTGAAGAAGCGCTGGTGTTCCTCGTGCTCGTGGAAGTTGTGCGGCGTCAACACCGCTGACAGCACCGGCACGCCGTTGTCGAGCTGCACGCGCATCAGGCCGTCGATGACGGCAGCGGCCACGAACTCGTGGCGGTACATGCCGCCGTTGACCACCAGCGCGCAGCAGATGATGGCGTCGTGTTTGCCTGCGGCGGCGAGCTTTTGTGCCAGCAGCGGCAGTTCGAAGGCCCCGGGTACTTCGAACTGCTCGACGCGGATGGGTGGCGAACTTCGCTTGCGCTTGAGTTCGGCCAGCGCGGCGTCGCGCGCCTGGCGCACGATGTCCTCGTGCCAGGTGGAGGAGATGATGGCAATGCGGTTGTAGGTAGTCTGATTCATAGCATGTCCTTGAAAAGGAGGGTTACCAAGAATCAGGGCGCGCGAACGCGTACGCCAGCCAGGGTGCAGGCAGCAGTCCGGTCGCGGTGAGGCGCACAGGCAGCTGCCAGCCCACGGGCTAGCGTGACCAGATCGCGATCTCTTTCATCCGGACTGTGACCGTCGGCCCTGGCATCTCACCAGGTCTGCTGACCCTCGGCAGTCGCCGCTCTCAAAAAGAGAGCATGGATTGCCAAGGCGCTCGCGGGCTCCCGCAGCTTGCGCCACGGATACCGCCGGTGGGGAATTTCGCCCCGCCCTGAGAACGCGCCAGCTCTTTCGAACTGGCCCACAAATTCTATGCAGGGCAGGGTATCGCCGCTGTCACGCCGGCTACATGCGCATGCAAAAGGCCCGCACGAGGCGGGCCTTTTGTTCGCTGCATGGTGGCGTCACATGCCCGCGTAGTTCGGCCCGCCGCCGCCTTCAGGCGTGACCCAGACAATGTTTTGCGTCGGGTCCTTGATGTCGCAGGTCTTGCAGTGCACGCAGTTCTGCGCGTTGATCTGCAGGCGATCGCTGTTGTCTTCGTTCTTGACGAATTCGTACACACCGGCGGGGCAGTAGCGCGCCTCCGGGCCGGCGAACTTGGACAGGTTGACGTTGACCGGGATCGTGTTGTCCTTCAGCGTCAGGTGCGCGGGCTGGTTTTCCTCGTGGTTGGTGTTGCTGATGAACACGCTGCTCAGGCGGTCGAAGGTCAGCTTGCCGTCCGGCTTGGGGTAGACGATGGGCTGGCACTCGGCGGCCGGCTTCAGGTACACGTGGTCGGGCTTCTCGCGGTGGATGGTCCACGGCATCTTGCCCTTCAACAGGAACTGCTCGATGCCGGTCATGAAGGTGGCCACGGTGAAGCCCTTCTTGAACCACTGCTTGAAGTTGCGCGCCTTGTTCAGCTCGGTGAAGAGCCAGCTCTTCTCGAAGGCCTCGGGGTAGGCGCTCAACTCGTCGTGCTGGCGCCCGGCGGTGATGGCGGCAAACGTGGCCTCGGCCGCCAGCATGCCGGTCTTGATGGCGGCGTGGCTGCCCTTGATGCGGCTGGCGTTCAGGTAGCCGGCATCGCAGCCCACCAGTGCGCCACCGGGGAACACCGTCTTGGGCAGCGACAGCAGGCCGCCAGCGGTGATGGCACGCGCGCCATAAGAGATGCGCTTGGCCGGCTTGGCACCGTCCTTGCCCTCAAAGTACCAGCGGATGTTGGGGTGCGTCTTGAAGCGCTGGAATTCCTCGAACGGGCTCAGGTAGGGGTTGCTGTAGTCCAGCCCCACCACGAAGCCGATGACCACCTTGTTATCCGCCATGTGGTACATGAAGGCGCCGCCGTAAGTGGCGTTGTCCAGCGGCCAGCCGGCGCTGTGCAGCGCCAGGCCCGGGGTGTGGCGGGCCGGGTCGATTTCCCACAGCTCCTTGATGCCTATGCCGTAGCTTTGTGGGTCTTTGCCGGCATCGAGCTTGAACTTGGCGATCAACTGCTTGCCCAGGTGGCCACGCGCGCCCTCGGCGAAGACGGTGTACTTGCCGTGCAGCTCCATGCCGAGTTGGAAGTGGTCGGTGGGCTCACCGTCCTTGCCCACACCCATGTTGCCGGTGGCCACGCCCTTGACCGAGCCGTCGGCGTTGTACAGCACCTCGGCGGCGGCAAAGCCGGGGAAGATTTCCACGCCCAGGTTTTCCGCCTGCTGCGCCAGCCAGCGCGTGAAGTCGCCCAGGCTGATGATGTAGTTGCCGTGGTTGTCAAAGCATTGCGGCAGCAGGAAATTGGGCGTGCGCACCGCGCTGGTCTCGCCCAGGAACAGGAAGATGTCGTCCGTCACCGGCTGGTTCAGGGGCGCACCCAGTGCCTTCCAGTTGGGGAACAGTTCGTTGAGTGCCGTCGGGTCCATGATGGCGCCGGACAGGATGTGCGCGCCGGGCTCGGAGCCTTTTTCCAGCACCACCACCGAGACTTCCTTGCCTTGCTCGGCTGCAAGCTGCTTCAGGCGGATCGCCGTGGACAGGCCACCCGGCCCACCGCCGACGACCACCACGTCGTATTCCATGGATTCGCGGGGACCGAACTGGGCCAGAATTTCCTCGTGGGTCATGTTGTTCTCGCTGGATAATGCCTTGAGGATTTTATGCCGTGAAATGCTGCGGGCTGTCGCATGCGTTCCGGGTTTTGTGGAGACTCTCTAAATGGCATACAGCATTGATTTGTCCGGCCGCGTGGCCTTCATCACCGGCGCCTCCAGCGGCCTGGGCGCGCAATTCGCGCTGACGCTGTCGCGCGCGGGTGCTGCCGTGGTGCTGGCCAGCCGCCGGGTGGAAAAGCTCAAAGAGCTGCGCGCCCGCATCGAAGGCGAGGGCGGCGACGCCCATGTGGCTGAGCTGGACGTGACCGATCTGGGTTCCATCCAGTCGGCGGTGGCGCACGCCGAGACCGAGGTGGGCTCGATCGACATCCTGATCAACAACTCCGGCGTCAGCACCACCCAGCGCCTGCAGGACGTGACAGAGGAAGACTACAACTTCATCTTCGACACCAACACCAAGGGCGCCTTCTTCGTCGCCCAAGAGGTGGGCAAGCGCATGCTTGCGCGCGCGCAAGGGTCGGCGCCCGGCACCTTCCTGGGCGGGCGCATCATCAACATCGCCTCCATGGCCGGATTGAAGGTGCTACCGCAGATCGGCGTCTACTGCATGAGCAAGGCCGCCGTGGTGCAGATGACCAAGGCCATGGCGATGGAGTGGGGCCGCTTTGGCATCAACGTCAATGCCATCTGCCCCGGCTACATCGACACCGAGATCAACCACCACCACTGGAAGACCGAGCAGGGGCAGAAACTGATCAGCATGCTGCCGCGCCGCCGCGTCGGCAGCCCGAAGGACCTGGACGCGGTGCTGGTGATGCTGTGCGCCAACGAGAGCCATTTCGTCAATGGGGCGGTGATCGCCGCCGACGACGGATTCGGGGTCTGATCGGCCCATGAAGATTGCGATCCCTGAGCGGAAGAAACTCGTCTTCGAGCTCCGCATGCCCATACGCTGGGGCGACATGGACGCCATGGGCCATGTCAACAACACCAGCTATTTCCGCTACCTGGAGACCACCCGCATCGACTGGCTGTACGCCATCGACTGCGTGCCCGGCCCGCAGGGTGTGGGACCGGTCATCGCCAACGCTTTTTGCAACTTCTACAGGCAGTTGGAGTACCCGGGTGACATCCTGGTGAAGATGTATGCCAGCGATCCGGCGCGCACCACCTTCGAGACCTGGGGCACGATAGAGCGGTTGGATCAGCCCGGTGTGATCTACGCCGCCGGCGGCGCCACCACCATCTGGGTGGATTTCCCGTCGCAGAAGGCGGTGGATTTGCCGGCTTGGGTGCGCGAACTGGTCAGTGCTTGATCACCACCAGCACCGTCACGACCACCGCACTGAGCAGCATCACCAGGTACAGCAGGCGGTGCACGTCGTCCGGTGGCTTGGGCACCGACCAGGCTTCGATGAATGGGCGGCCGAAGTAGATGCGCACGCGTTCCAGCCGGCGCCGGCCGGCGACGATGGAGAACTGCAGCCTTTTCACCGCCACCAGCCCGCTGATGCACACCGCCCACGACAGCACCAGCGGCAACCAGCCCTGCCAGCTGTTGGTCGGGTCCATGCTGGGCTGGTACGAGATGTACAGCAGCGCCGCGTAGATGGCCAGCGCGTACGAGGTGGTGGACCATTGCTGGTGGGTGAACATCGCGATGTCGGAGATGCTGGTCTGGTACAGCATGCGCAGCTCATCGCGGTCAGCGGGGGTCAGTTCTGGGGGGAGTGTCGAGTCCGTGGCCATGGTGTGGAGCGAAGCGTTGAGCGATCCCTGGAGTATTAGGCTTTTTTAGGCTTCGGCACCCGACCCAGCAGATAAAACTCGGGGTTGGGCTGCATGTTGGAGAAGCTGGCCATGCGGTTGGACAAGCCGAAAAAGGCGGTGATGGCGGCGATGTCCCAGATGTCCTCGTCGCTGAATCCGTGCGCGTGCAGCGGCGCGAAGTCGTCGTCACCGATTTCATCCGAGCGCAGGCAGACCTTCATGGCGAAATCCAGCATGGCGCGCTGGCGCGGCGGGATGTCGGCTTTGCGGTAGTTCACCGCCACCTGGTCGGCCACCAGCGGCTTTTTCTCATGGATGCGCAGAATGGCGCCGTGCGCCACCACGCAATACAGGCATTTGTTGGCCGCGCTGGTGGTGGTGACGATCATCTCGCGCTCGCCCTTGGTCAGGCCCGAGTCCTCCTTCAGCATCAGCGCATCGTGGTAAGCGAAGAAGGCACGCCACTCAGCCGGCCGGCGCGCCAACGCCAGGAACACATTGGGCACGAAGCCGGACTTCTCCTGCACCTCCAGGATGCGCAGGCGAATGTCCTCTGGAACTTCGTCCAAGGTGGGGGCAGGGTAGCGCTCGGCCATGTTCAGTCGGCGCGGACGGCCTCGACCTGGATCTTCAGCTTCACCTGGTCACCGATGCCGGGCAGGCCGTACTTCATGCCGTAATCGCTGCGCAGCAGCGTGGTCTCGAAGTCGCCACCGCACACCTCCTTCTTGCTGGCAGGGTGCTCGCGGCAGCCGAACAGGTTGGCCTTCAGCGTCACCGGGCGGGTCTGGCCGAGCAGCGTCAGGGTGCCGGAAACGGATGCCACCTTGGCGCCGTCATAGGTGAACTTGTCGCCGACGAACTTGATGGTGGGGAATTCGGCCGCGTTGAAGAAGTCCTTGCTCTTCAGATGGGTGTCCAGCGGCGCCACGCCGGTGTCTATGGAGGTGGCGTCCACCGTGATCTCCACGCTGCCAGTTTTGGCCGCGCGGTCCCAGGTGATCTTGCCTTCCTTCTTGTTCCAGCGGCCGTGGCTGCTGCTGGTGCCCAGGTGGCCGACCTCGAAGTAGATCTGGGTATGGGAGGGGTCCAGGTTCATGGACACGCTTTGGGCCTGGGCCGTCATGCCCACGGCGGCCAGCGCCGCGCACAGCAGGAGTTGCTTCATTGTGGATTCAGATCTTGGGGGTTGAAGGTTTGGAGACTACCGGGCGCAATGTACCACTCCTGTGTGGCCCCTGCACATCCGGCGCCCGGATGGCTGCCGTTCAGCCCGCCATCAGCTTGTGCACCAGGTCGCCGGTGTTGGAGGCCTTGTACTTGTGCATCAGCCGGGCCCGGTACACCTCCACCGTGCGGTGGCTGATGGCCAGCGCCTTGCCGATCTCCTTCGAGGTCAGCCCTTCCATCAGGTAGGCCGCCACCTCGCGTTCGCGCGCCGTCAGCTCGGCCTTCACCGGCCGGCGCGAGGACAGGTCTTCGAAGGTCCAGATGCCCGCCGCATGGGGTGACTGCGGGTCGAACGACTTGCCGGTCACATGGCACCAGAAGGTTTCGCCGCTGGCGCGCTTCATGATGCGGTTGTCGGCGTAGCTGCCGTCGCGGTTCATGATGGGGGTGATGCGCGCGCCGGTGCGCTCGTACTCGGCCACGCTGGGGTACAGCACCAAAAATGAGGCGCCCACCAGCACTTCCTTGGAGGTGCCGAACATCTCGCACAAATACTGATTGCAGGCCACAATATTGCGGTTGCGCGACACCACCAGGCCCACCGGGGCGAGGTCGAAGACGGCGTGGTAATCCAGTTCCATGGGGTTGACTTAGGGTTAGGCTTTACGGAGAACTACGTAATAGGATACGTAGTATCGTACGACACCTGGTTTTCAAGGAGTTCAGCATGAACAAGGTGTATCCCAATGCCACCGCGGCGCTGGCCGGCGTGGCGAAGGACGGCCAGTTGCTGGCGGTCGGCGGTTTTGGCTTGTGCGGCATCCCCGAGGCCTTGATTGACGCGCTGCGTGACAGCGGCGCCAAGGGCCTGACGGTGATCTCCAACAATGCCGGGGTCGACGGTTTTGGTCTGGGCAAGCTGCTGGAGACGCGGCAGATCCAGAAAATGATCTCCAGCTACGTGGGCGAGAACAAGGAGTTCGAGCGCCAATACCTGGCCGGCGAGCTGGAACTTGAATTCACCCCCCAGGGCACGCTGGCTGAGAAGCTGCGCGCCGGTGGTGCTGGCATCCCGGCCTTCTTTACCAAGACCGGCGTCGGCACCATCGTGGCCGATGGCAAGGAGTTGCGCGATTTCGACGGCGAAACCTATGTGATGGAGCGCGCGCTGGTGCCCGACGTGTCGCTGGTCAAGGCCGCCGTGGCCGACAAGTCCGGCAACCTGCGTTTCAACCTGACGGCGCGCAATTTCAACCCGGCCGCCGCCATGGCCGGCAAGGTCTGCATCGCCGAGGTGGAGCAGATCGTCGAGGTTGGCGAACTGGCGCCTGACGACATCCACCTGCCGGGCATCTACGTGCACCGGATCGTGCTCAATGCAACGCCGGAAAAGCGCATTGAGAAGAGAACCATCACTGAAAAGACGGGGGCTTGACCATGGCCTGGACACAAGACCAGATGGCGGCGCGCGCCGCCCAGGAGCTGGAAGACGGTTTCTACGTCAACCTCGGCATCGGCATTCCCACGCTGGTGGCCAACCACGTGCCATCGACCAAGGAAGTGTGGCTGCAGTCGGAAAACGGCATGCTGGGCATTGGCCCGTTCCCCACCGAGGACGAGGTGGACGCCGATCTGATCAATGCTGGCAAGCAGACCGTCACCACCATTCCCGGCTCGTCCATTTTCGGCAGCCACGACAGCTTTGCGATGATTCGCGGCGGCAAGATCAACCTCAGCATCCTGGGCGCCATGCAGGTCAGCGAAAAGGGCGACCTGGCCAACTGGATGATCCCCGGCAAGATGGTCAAGGGCATGGGCGGCGCCATGGACCTGGTGGCCGGCGTCAAGCGCGTCATCGTGCTGATGGAGCATGTGGCCAAGAAGAAGGATGGCACGGTGGACCTGAAGGTGTTGCCTACCTGCACGCTGCCGTTGACCGGCGTGGGCGTGGTGGACCGCATCATCACCGACCTGGGCGTGATGGACGTGACACCAGCCGGCCTGAAGCTGGTTGAATTGGCCGATGGCGTCAGCCGGGAGGACATCCAGTCCAAGACCGGCGTGACGCTGATCTGACCCTTGACCGCATGACCGGTCCTGGCCCATGGGTTTTTCCGCATAGGCCAGGGTCCGGTTTGCCTACACCATCCATACCATGAGCAGCGACACCATTCTCGAGACACGCGAGCTGACCAAGGAGTTCAAGGGCTTCGTCGCGGTGGACCGCGTCAACCTGAAGGTGCGCCGCGGTTCTATCCACGCCCTGATCGGCCCCAACGGCGCCGGCAAGACCACCTGCTTCAACCTGCTGACCAAGTTTCTCAGTCCCACCAGCGGCAGCATCCTGTTCAATGGCGAGGACATCACGGCCGAGGCGCCGGCCCATATCGCGCGCCGGGGCATCATCCGCTCGTTCCAGATTTCGGCGGTGTTCCCGCACCTCTCCGTGCTGGAAAACGTGCGCGTGGCGCTGCAGCGCAAGCTGGGTACCTCGTTCCACTTCTGGCGGCCGGAGAAAAGCCTGAACATCCTCAACGATCGGGCCATGGAGCTGCTGCACGCGGTGGACCTGGAGCCCTATGCCGGCACGCCGACGGTGGAGCTGAGCTACGGCCGCAAGCGCGCGCTGGAGATTGCCACCACGCTGGCGATGGAGCCCGAGTTGATGCTGCTGGACGAGCCCACGCAGGGCATGGGCCTGGAGGACGTGGACCGCATACGCCAGCTGATCAAGAAGGTGGCTGCCAACCGCACCGTGCTGATGGTGGAGCACAACATGAGCGTGGTCTCCAGCATTGCCGACTTCATCACCGTGCTGGCGCGCGGCGCCACGCTGGCCGAGGGGCCGTACGAGCAGGTGTCGAAGAACCCGGCGGTGATCGAGGCCTACATGGGCACGGCCGAAACTGAACTGGTGGGGGCGCACTGACATGGCACAGGCATTTCTCGAAGTGCGCGACCTGCATGGCTGGTATGGCGAATCGCATGTCCTGCACGGCGTGAACTTCAGCGTGCAGGAGGGCGAGGTGGTGACGCTGCTGGGGCGCAATGGTGCCGGGCGCACCAGCACCATGCGCGCCATCATGGGCTTGATCGGCAGCCGCAAGGGCTCCATCAAGATCCACGGCAGCGAAACCATCAACCTGGCCACGCACAGGATCGCGCGGCTCGGTGTGGGCTATTGCCCGGAGGAGCGCGGCATTTTCTCCAGCCTGTCGGCGCAGGAAAACCTGATGCTGCCGCCGGTGCTGAAGGATGGCGGCATGGGTGTGGACGAAATCTACGGCATGTTCCCCAACCTGAAGGAACGCGCCAACAGCCAGGGCACGCGCCTGTCCGGCGGCGAGCAGCAGATGCTGGCGGTGGCGCGCATCCTGCGCACCGGCGCGCGCCTGCTGCTGCTGGACGAAATCTCGGAAGGCCTGGCGCCGGTGATCGTGCAGAAGCTGGCCGAGATGGTCAAGCTGCTGCGTGCCAAGGGCTACACGATTGTGATGGTGGAGCAGAATTTCCGCTTTGCCGCGCCGCTGGCCGACCGCTTTTTCGTCATGGAGCACGGGGAGATCCTGCAGGAGTTCACGCAGGCCGAACTGCCCGGGCGTCAGGCCAAGTTGCATGAGTATTTGGGCGTGTAAGTGAGTTGAGCGCGCCCCGCTTTTTTTCTGTGTTTGACAGCAACCTGAAGGAGACAACGATGAAATTGAAGAAACTCGCCAGCGCCTGCGCCCTGGCATTCACCGGCGCCATGTTGGCCCACGCCCCGGCCCAGGCCCAGGTGTCCGGCGACGTGATCCGTATCGGCATCATCACCGACATGTCGGGCGTGTACTCCGACATCGACGGTCCTGCCGGCGCCGAAGCCATCAAGATGGCCATCGCCGACATGGGCGGCGCCATTAACGGCAAGAAGATCGAGCTGGTGGTGGCCGACCACCAGAACAAACCCGATGTGGCCGCCGCCAAGGCGCGCGAGTGGTTCGACACCCAGGGCTTGGACATGCTGGTGGGCGGCACCAACTCCGGCACCGGCCTGGCCATGGCCAAGGTCGCCGCCGAGAAGAAGAAGCTGTTCATCTCGGTGGGTGCCGCCACCGCCGCGCTGACCAACGACCAGTGCAACCCCTACACCATCCACTGGGCCTATGACACCGTGGCACTCGCCAAGGGCACCGGCAACGCCGTGGTCAAGGCCGGCGGCAAGAGCTGGTATTTCCTCACCGCTGACTATGCCTTTGGTGCCCAGCTGCAAAACGACACCTCCAACATCGTCAAGGCCGCTGGTGGCACGGTGGTCGGCTCGGTCAAGCACCCGCTGGCAGCCAGCGATTTCTCGTCTTTCCTGTTGCAGGCGCAGTCCAGCAAGGCGCAGATCCTGGGCCTGGCCAATGCCGGTGGCGACACCATCAACTCCATCAAGGCGGCCAACGAGTTCGGCATCACCAAGACCATGAAGCTGGCTGGGCTGCTGATGTTCATCAACGACATCCACTCGCTGGGTCTGAAGGCCACCGAGGGCATGTACCTGACCGACAGCTGGTACTGGAACAAGGACGCCGAGGCACGCGCCTGGAGCCGCAAGTTCTTCGAGAAGATCAAGCGCATGCCGTCCTCGCTGCAGGCCGCCGACTACTCTGCTGCCCTGCAGTACCTGAACGCCGTCAAGGCGGCCGGTACGGACGACGCCGACAAGGTGATGGCCCAGCTCAAGAAGATGAAGTTCAACGACGTCTTCGTCAAGGGCGGCTGGCTGCGCGCCGATGGCAGCATGATCCATGACATGTACCTGATGCAGGTGAAGTCACCGGCCCAGTCCAACGAGCCGTGGGATTACTACACCGTGGCCCACACCTTCAAGGGCGAAGAGGCCTGGACCACCAAGGCCGAAACCAAGTGCGCGCTGTGGAAGTAAGCCAGCGTTGAACAGACCACGTGCCCCGGTGGGCGACTGCCGGGGCACGCGGACGTAAGCAGGAACCCCCATGACTGAAATCTTCGGCATACCGATACAGGCCTTCCTGGGCCAGCTGTTGCTGGGCCTGGTGAACGGCTCTTTCTATGCCATCCTCAGCCTGGGCCTGGCTGTGATCTTCGGCCTGCTGGGCATCGTCAATTTCGCCCACGGCGCGTTGTACATGGTCGGCGCCTACGTGGCCTGGATCGCGCTGGACCAGTTCGGCATCAACTACTGGGTCGCGCTGGTGCTGGCGCCGCTGGTGGTGGGGCTGCTTGGCGTGCTCATAGAGCGCGCCTTCCTGCGCCACTTGTACAAGCTGGACCCGTTGTACGGCCTGTTGCTGACCTTCGGCCTGGCGCAGATCGCCGAAGGGCTGTTCCGCTGGAAATTTGATGTCTCGGGCCAGTCCTACGCGGTGCCCGAGCTGCTGCAGGGCGCCACCAACCTGGGCTTCATGGTGCTGCCCAACTACCGCGCCTGGGTGGTGGTGGCTTCGCTGACGATCTGCCTGGCCACCTGGTTCACGATCGAGAAAACCACGCTGGGCGCCAAGCTGCGCGCCGGCACCGAGAACCCGCGCCTGGTGCAGGCCTTCGGCATCAATGTGCCCATGATGGTCACGCTGACCTATGCTGGCGGCGCCGCGTTGGCGGCCATCGCCGGCGTGCTGGCCGCGCCGGTGATCCAGGTGACGCCGCTGATGGGCTCCAACCTGATCATCGTGGTGTTTGCCGTGGTGGTGATTGGCGGCATGGGCTCCATCCTGGGCTCCATCCTCACCGGTGTGCTGCTGGGCCTGGTGGAGGGGCTGACCAAGGTGTTCTACCCCGAGGCGTCCAACATCGTGGTGTTCGTCATCATGGTGATCGTGCTGATGGTGCGCCCGGCCGGCCTGTTCGGCAAGGAGAAATGATTTGACCACCCCGTCTTCCGTACCTTCCACGCAGCGTGCCGGGCACATCGCCTGGGCGGTGGTCCTGCTGCTGCTGCTGCTGGCGCCCTTTGTGGGCATGTACCCGGTGTTCCTGATGAACGCCTTGTGCTTTGCCATCTTCGCCTGTGCCTTCAACCTGTTGCTGGGGTATACCGGGCTGCTGTCCTTCGGCCACGCCGCGTTCATGGGCTCGGCCGCCTATGCCACCGGTTGGCTGGTGCGCAGCGCGGGCTGGCCGCCCGAGCTGGGCGTGTTGGCCGGCACCGTGGTGGCGGCTGTGATGGGGCTGCTGGTGGGCCTGGTGGCGATACGTCGCGAGGGCATCTACTTCGCCATGGTGACGTTGGCAATGGCGCAGATGATCTACTTCATCTGCCTGCAGGCCCCCTTCACCGGCGGTGAGGATGGCATGCAAGGCGTGCCGCGCGGCAAGCTGTTCGGCGTGCTGCCCATGGACAACGACCTGGTGATGTACTTCATCGTGTTGGCAGTGTTCGTGGCGGTGTTCCTGGGCATCATGCGCATCGTGCACTCGCCGTATGGCCAGGTGCTCAAGGCCATCCGCGAGAACGAGCCGCGCGCCATTTCGCTGGGCTACGACGTGAACCGCTACAAGCTGCTGGCCTTCGTGCTGTCCACGGCCATCGCCGGCCTGGCCGGCTCACTGAAGGCCATGGTGCTGGGTTTTGCCACGCTGTCGGACGTGCACTGGTCGCTGTCTGGCGAGGTCATCCTGATGACGCTGCTGGGCGGCCTGGGCACCTTCGCCGGCCCGGTGGTCGGTGCCTTCACCATCATCGGCCTGCAGAACTTCCTGGCTGACCGCGTGGGCTCCTGGGTCACCGTCATCATCGGCGCCATTTTCGTCGTCTGCGTGCTGGTGTTTCGCCGCGGCTTTATCGGCGAGTTGCTGGCCTGGCGGCAAAAGCGCCATACTGGCTGAGTAGGCTATTGCCCGTGCAGCCGGCCCAGCTGGCTGCACGGTTCTACACTGCGGCCCATGCAAGCTGCTGACGTGTTGGATGGGTTGTGGCGCCTGGGTGGTATGCCGCCCATTGCCTTGTCGGAAATCACATTGACCGGGGTTGACCCGGTGCTGCCTTCCTCCTTTGCTGTCGGCACCGCCGCACAGACCAGCATTGCCGCCGCTGCGCTGGCAGCCTGCGAACTGGGCCACGCGCGCGGCCAGTCGCGCCAACAGGTGGCGGTGGACATGCGCGAGGCCTCGCTGGAATGCTCCGCCTGGTTTAGCCTGGACGGCCAGGTGCCCGATGTGTGGGACAAGTTCTCCGGCCTGTACGCCTGTGCCGACGGCTGGGTGCGCGTGCACGCCAATTTTGCCCACCACCGTGACGGTGCGCTCAAGCTGATGGGGCTGGACCCGGCCACCGCCACGCGCGAGCAGGCGCAAGAGGTGATGAAATCCTGGCGCGCCCAGGACTTCGAGCAGGCCGCCGCCGAGCGCGGCCTGGTGGTGGCCGCACTGCGCAGTTTCGCCGAGTGGGACGCCCACCCGCAGTCCCAGGCGGTGGCGGCCCAGCCGCTGCTGTGCTTCGAGCGCCTGGGTGATGCACCGCCCATGTCGCTGCCGGCATTGGCGGCCGACCAACGCCCGTTGAGCGGTCTGCGCGTGCTGGATTTGACCCGCATCCTGGCCGGCCCGGTGGCCGGCCGCACGCTGGCCGCCTACGGGGCGGACGTGATGCTGGTCAATGGCCCGCACCTGCCCAACATCGCCTCCATCGCCGACACCAGCCGGGGCAAGCTGTCAGCGTTGGTGGATTTGCGCGAACCTGCCCAGCAGGCGCAGTTTGACCGCCTGGTGGCCGGTGCCCAAGTGTTGGTGCAGGGCTACCGCCCCGGTGGGCTGGCGGCGCTGGGCTACGGGCCGCAGGCGCTGGCTGAAAAACACCCCGGCATCGTGGTGGTGTCGCTGTCGGCCTATGGCTCGCAGGGGCCGTGGGCTGGCCGGCGGGGCTTTGACTCGCTGGTGCAGACTGCCACAGGCTTCAACCACGCGGAAGCCGAGGCTGCAAGCGCCCCCTTGCCCAAGGCCATGCCCATGCAGATCCTGGACTACGCCACCGGCTTCCTGATGGCCTACGCCGCCAGCGCCGCCTTGTTGCGCCAGCAGCGCGAGGGCGGCAGCTGGTTGGTGGAACTGTCGCTGGCGCGCACCGCGCACTGGCTGCGCGGCCTGGGCCGGGTGCCGGGAGGCCTGGCCGCCAAGGCGCCGTCGCACGACGACTGCCTGGAAAGCGCCGACAGCGGTTACGGCAAGCTGGTGGCGCTGCGCCACAGCGCCCGGCTGGCGCGCACACCGGCCGGTCATGTGCGCCCGTCCATGCCGCCGGGCAGCCACCCGCCGGTGTGGCCGGCCTGACCCACTTGGCTGCAGCTTGACACGGCGTTTACCGAAGCTACACGGTTGGCGCGTAAGGTGTGGCCCATGAAGAAGACCACTTTTATCCAATGCCTGATCGTTGTGACGCTGACCGTGCTGGGCACGCAAGCCTGCTGGGCCCAGATGGGCGGTGGCGGCATGGGGGGAGGGGGCATGGGCGGCGGCGGCATGGGTGGTGGCCGGCGCGGCCACGACAGCAACCCCCGTGACGCCAAGCCCAAGGACGCCGCGCCCGCCGAAACACGGCTGGAGCAGGTCAATGACCGGCTGGCCGAGCTGAAAAATCGCCTGGGCCTGGCGCCTGAGCAGCAGCCGCAGTTCGACCGGCTGGAAACCAAGGTGATGGCCTATTTCCTGGACTTTTCGCGCCCGCAACCCGCCGTCAGCGCGCAGCAGACCGCCGTGCAGTTTGTGCAACAGCGCCTCACCGTGGTGCAGAACCGCTACACGCTGATGGAAGACATCGTCGACGCCGTGCAGACGCTGTACAAGGGCTTGACGCCAGCGCAACAGAAAATTGCTGACCAGCTGTTGCCGGGCACGATACCGCAGGGCGACCTGCGCCCGCTGGACGGCCCGCGCCCCGGCGACGGCGGCGACGCCGGCCGCAAACGCCAGCCCTGAGCGGGGCGATCGGCGCCGGAATTTGGCGCAAAGGCAACGCCGCCTGATCTTCATCGGTTTTGAGTAGTGCCTGCGCGCGCGAATGGGTTAAAAACCGGCTGCTCTGCGGGTAAGATACCGCGGATAACAAGGAGCGCCCCATGTCCCGGTCATTGAAGTTGCTGATATCCGCCTACGCGCTTGTCTTCGTGCTGACCGGCGTGATGCTGCTGCTGATCAACAACGCCGACGACAGCTCGCCGCTGTGGCTGACCCTGCTGGCGCGCAACCATGGCCTGGTGTTTGTCTGGCACCTGTGCTGCTGGATGGTCACCGGCATGCTGGCCAACTACTACTGGGACCTGGTCAACCAGGGCAAATCGGCATCCAGCATGCAGATGGAGCGCGTGGCGCTGCCGCTGCTGGTCTCGCCCATCGTGTTCTACCCCACCTACATGCTGTGGCTCTCAAGCAGCTCGCAGAGCTACGTGCTGTTCGAGGTCATCGCGTTCCAGAACGGTTTCTTCTGGCAGGCGCTGTTTGCCAAGGCCCGGCCCATGGAAACCTCGCATGGCATCCCCTGGACGGTGAAGAGCGCCAATGGCTCCTTGCTGGCCAGCACCAACCCCAACCCGGCCACCAGCGTGGAGTCGTCCGGCAAGTAAACGGCCAGCCGGCGCTGCGCTACACTACGCGTCGCACCAAGCGGGTGTAGTTCAATGGTAGAACGGCAGCTTCCCAAGCTTCATACGAGGGTTCGATTCCCTTCACCCGCTCCATTTCTTGCGCCTCTGGTCTTGAGCCTGTTGGCGCTTTGCGGCAGCAGCGCGCTGGCCGCAGACCCCGCACCCGCCACGGATCCGGCGCCTGCCCAGGCGCATGAACTGTTCGGCGCTGGCTTCCTCGATTTCAAACGCAACAGCGGCAAGGTCGTGGGCGTGTACGTGTTCAACGAGCGGCCGGCGAAGCTGGTGGACAGCATCCCGGGTGGCGCTGTCACCCACGTGCTGTATGCCTTCCTGCACATTTGCGGGCCGGGCACGCTGCCGAAGAACGCGGCCAATTGCGCCGGCAAGCAGGACTTCCAACTGGCCACCGGGCCGCTGGATGCCGAGTTCAACGACGCCTTTGCCCGCCTGAAGCAGCGTGCGCCGCACGTCAAGGTGCTCGCCTCGGTGGGCGGCTGGGGTGGCTCCGACCCGTTCTTCCACCTGGCCAACGACGCGGCGCGGCGCGCGGTGTTCGCCGCCTCGGCGGCGGAGTTCCTGCGTGCCTACCCGGCGTTCGATGGCATCGACATCGACTGGGAACACCCTACCAGCAACGGCTCGGCCAACGGCGTGGCGCTGGGCGCGCCGCAGGACGGCCAGGGCTATGCCGACCTGATGACGGCGCTGCGCCAGGCGCTGGACGCCCAGGGCACGGCAGGCTCGCGCAGCTACCTGCTGACCTCGGCCATCAACACCACGCGCGGCCTGGTGGACAAGATCAACTACCGCGACGCCGCCAAGTTACTGGACCTGGTGTTCCTGATGAGCTACGACTTCTACGGCCCCTGGTCCACCACCATAGGCCACCACAGCACGCTGAACAGCAGCAGCCCGGAGGCGGATGACAGTCTGGCTGGTGCCGTGCGCAACCTGACGGCGGCCGGCGTGCCAGTGGCGAAGTTGGTCGGCGGTGTGGCCATGTACGGGCGCGGCTTCACCGGCGTGGCGGCACCTACGATGGGGCAGGGCGTCACCGGCGCGGCCAAGCAGGGCAGCTTCCCCGAGCCCGAGGGCGCCGCGCTGTACCGAGACATCGCCGCCAAGGACCTGGATGCCAAGGGCCGGGGCAAGGGCGGTTACCGGGTGATGTACGACCAGCGCACGGCCGGCTGGTTTTTGTACGACGCCAAGACCCAGCGTTACATCGGCTACGACGACCCGCGCGCCGTCATCGCCAAAGGCCAGTACGCGCGCCAGCAAGGGCTGGCCGGCCTGTTCGCCTGGGAGCTGTCGCAGGACAACGGCGACCTGCTGAACGCCATGAACGCGGGCCTGGGCAACCAGGCTCTTGGAACGGGCAAGGCGGCGAAGGCGCGCTGAGCTTCTACGCTGAGTTTGTTTGCGGGATCAGGCCGCCACGGCACTCCGCTTTCGGCATTTTAGATGTCAGCACGCCACGACCCCGATGTCGCTGGGGCGCGTGACGCAGCGAAATCAAGGGGGAGGCCCGCAGGGCCGGAGGACATTCGCGGAGTCACGCGCACCAGCGGCGTCGGCAGCAAGCGAACGAGGCAACGCGGCACTGTTACTTCTGGATATCGCCCAGACACAGGTACTTGATCTCGATGTAGTCGTCCATGCCGTGGTGCGAGCCCTCGCGCCCCAGGCCGGACTGCTTGACGCCGCCGAAGGGCACGTGCTCGGTGGCGAGTATCCCCACGTTGATGCCCACCATGCCGTACTCCAGCGCCTCTGCCACGCGGTAGATGCGGCCGACGTCTCGGCTGTAGAAGTAGCTGGCCAGGCCAAACTCGGTGTTGTTGGCGGCGTCAATCGCCTCCTGCTCGGTCTTAAAGCGGAACACCGGTGCGAAGGGGCCGAAGGTTTCCTCCTTGGCGCACAGCATGTCGCCGGTGGCATCGGCCACCAGCGTGGGCTCGAAGAACTGGCCGTCCAGCTTGTGGCCACCGGTCAGCAGCCTGCCCCCCTTGGCCAGCGCGTCGGCCACATGGCGGCTGACCTTGTCCACCGCCGCCGGCTCGATCAGCGGGCCCTGCGTCACGCCGTCCTCAAAGCCGTTGCCGACCTTCAGCGTCTTCACCTTGGCGGCGAACTTGGCGACGAAGGCGTCGTAAATGCCGTCCTGCACATAAAAGCGGTTGGCGCAGACGCAGGTCTGGCCGGCGTTGCGGTACTTGCTGGCGATGGCGCCTTCCACGGCCGAATCCACATCGGCGTCGTCGAACACGATGAAGGGTGCGTTGCCGCCCAGCTCCAGGGACAGCTTCTTCACTGTCGGTGCGCTTTGTGCCATCAGGATGCGGCCAACCTCGGTGGAGCCGGTGAAGCTCAGGTGGCGCACCACGTCGCTGGCACAGATCACCTTGCCGACCGCAATCGAATTGGCGCTGTCGGCGGTCAGCAGGTTCAGCACGCCTGGCGGGATGCCGGCACGCAAGGCCAGCTCGGCAGCGGCCAGCGCAGTCAGCGGCGTCAGCTCGGCCGGTTTGATCACCACCGTGCAGCCGGCCGCCAGGGCAGGGGCCACCTTGCGGGTGATCATGGCCAGTGGGAAGTTCCACGGCGTGATGGCCGCGCACACACCGATGGGTTGCTTCAGCACCATCAGGCGGCGGTTGTTGTCGAACTGCGGTAGCGTCTCGCCGTTGACGCGCTTGGCTTCTTCGGCAAACCATTCGACGAAGCTGGCGCCATAGGCCACCTCGCCCTTGGCCTCGGCAAAAGGCTTGCCCTGCTCGGCGGTCATGATGCGGCCCAGATCCTCCTGGTTGACCATCAGCAGGTCGTACCACTTGCGCATGAGGTTGCTGCGCTCCTTGGCGGTCTTGCCGCGCCACAGCGGCCAGGCGGCATTGGCGGCGGCAATGGCCTCATTGGCCTCTTGTGGGCCCAGGTTGGCCACATCGGCCAGTTTCAGACCGTTGGACGGATCGTTGACGTCAAAACGGCTGTTGCCCTTGACCCACTGGCCGTTGATCAGGCCGTCGGTCTTCAGCAGGCTGGGGTCCTTCAGCAGGGCGAGGGGGGAGGTCTTCATGTCCATGGGGCGGGCCTTGTTGCAGCAGTGATCGGGGGAAAGGCGATCTTAGCGTGGCATGGCGAGGCCAGTGTCACGCCGGGCGCAGGCCCTGGCGGCGGCATGGATGTGGGGCTGGCGGGCGTACTGTCGCGCCGTGAGGGCATGGCTTGATCAGCCAAAGCTGGCGGGGTGGCCCTCTTATAATCAAAAGTTCAGCCAAATCAAGCAGTTACCGCCTTAAAAGCGTCTTTCGCCCCAACATGACCACGCCCAACATCTCCGTTGCCGACATCCGCAAGACCTTTCTGGACTTTTTTGCCGCGAAAGGCCACACCGTGGTGCCCAGCAGCTCGCTGGTGCCGGCGAACGACCCGACGCTGATGTTCGCCAACTCGGGCATGGTGCAGTTCAAGGACGTGTTCCTGGGCACCGACAAGCGCTCCTACGTGCGCGCCACCTCGGTGCAGGCCTGCCTGCGCGCTGGCGGCAAGCACAACGACCTGGAGAACGTGGGCTACACCGCGCGCCACCACACCTTCTTTGAGATGCTGGGCAACTGGAGCTTTGGCGACTACTTCAAGCGCGAGTCGCTGAGCTGGGCCTGGGAGCTGCTGACGCAGGTCTACAAGCTGCCGGCGGACAAGCTGTGGGCGACGGTGTACCAGGAGGACGACGAGGCCTACGACATCTGGACCAAGGTGATCGGGCTTCCCCCGGAACGTGTTGTCCGCATCGGCGACAACAAGGGCGCCCGCTACGCTTCCGACAATTTCTGGATGATGGCCGACACCGGCCCCTGCGGCCCCTGCTCGGAAATCTTCTTTGACCACGGCCCGGACGTGGCCGGCGGCCCGCCTGGCTCGCCGGACGCCGATGGCGACCGCTACATCGAAATCTGGAACAACGTGTTCATGCAGTTCGACATGCAGCCCGACGGCTCGGTCAAGCCCTTGCCGGCGCCCTGCGTGGACACCGGCATGGGCCTGGAGCGCCTAGCCGCCGTGCTGCAGCACGTGCACAGCAACTACGAGATTGACCTGTTCGACACGCTGGTCAAGGCGGCTTCGCGCGAAACCGGCGAGAAGGATCTGGCGAACAAGAGCCTGCGCGTGATTGCCGATCACATCCGCGCCACCTCCTTCCTGGTCAGCGATGGCGTGATCCCCGGCAACGAAGGGCGCGGCTACGTGCAGCGCCGCATCATCCGCCGCGCCATACGCCACGGCTACAAGCTGGGCAAGAAGACGCCGTTCTTCCATAAGCTGGTGAAGGACCTGGTGGGCCTGATGGGCACCGCCTACCCCAACCTGGCCGCGAATGAGCAGCGCATCACCGACGTGCTGAAGGCTGAGGAAGAACGCTTCTTCGAAACGCTGGAAATGGGCATGGAGATTCTGGACGCCGCGCTGGCCGGTGGCGTGAAGGTGCTGCCGGGTGATGTGGCCTTCAAGCTGCACGACACCTATGGCTTCCCGTTGGACCTGTCGGCCGACGTGTGCCGCGAGCGCGGCTTGAGCGTGGACGAGGCCGGCTTCAACGTCGCCATGGACAAGCAAAAGGCGCAAGCCCGCGCGGCAGGCAAGTTCAAGATGGACCGCGCGCTGGAATACACCGGCGCCGGCAATGCCTTCGTCGGCTACGACAGCCTGCGCCAGGACGCCAAGGTGTTGGCGCTGTACGCCGAAGGCGTGGCGGTGAACGAGCTGAAGGCCGGCCAGTCCGGCGTGGTGGTGTTGGACAGCACACCGTTTTACGCCGAGAGCGGTGGCCAGGTGGGCGACCAGGGCGTCATCCGCACGTCCGCCGCGCAGTTTGATGTGGAAGACACGCTGAAGATCAAGGCCGATGTGTTCGGCCACCACGGCGTGGTGAAGAACGGCGCGCTGAAGCTGGGCGACGCCGTGCAGGCGCAGGTGGACACCGGTGTGCGCGCCGCCACCATGCGCAACCACAGCGTGACCCATTTGATGCACAAGGCCTTGCGCGAAGTGCTGGGGGGCCACGTACAGCAAAAGGGCAGCCTGGTGAATGCCGATGCCACGCGCTTCGACTTTGCGCACAACGCGCCGGTGACGGAAAGCCAGATCGCCGAGATCGAAAAGCGTGTCAACGCCGAAATCTTGGCCAACGCGCCCACGCAGGCGCGCGTGATGGATATCGACAGCGCGCAGAAGACCGGCGCGGTGATGCTGTTTGGCGAGAAGTACGGCGACACCGTGCGCGTGCTGGACATCGGCTCCAGCCGCGAGCTGTGCGGCGGCACGCACGTGGGCCATACGGGCGACATCGGCCTGTTCAAGATCACCTCCGAAGGCGGCGTGGCTGCCGGCGTGCGCCGCATCGAGGCGGTGACGGGCAACAACGCGCTGAGCTACCTGCAGAGCCTGGAGAACACTGTGGCGCAAGTCGCTGGTGCGCTGAAGACGTCGCCGGCCGACATCAACAACCGTATCCACCACGTGCTGGAGCAGGTGCGGGCGCTGGAGAAGGAAGTGGCCGCGCTGAAGGGCAAGCTGGCCTCCAGCCAGGGCGACGAGCTGGTGACGCAAGCGATCGACATCAAGGGCGTGAAGCTGCTGGCCGCCAAGCTGGACGGCGCCGACGCCAAGACGCTGCGCGAGACCATGGACAAGCTGAAGGACAAGCTGAAAACCGCCGTGATCGTGCTGGCCGTGGTCGATGGCGACAAGGTGCAGTTGGCGGCAGGTGTGACCTCCGACACCACGGGCAAGGTCAAGGCCGGTGAACTGGTCAACTTCCTGGCCCAGCAAGTGGGCGGCAAGGGCGGCGGCAAGCCGGACATGGCGATGGCGGGTGGCACCCAGCCGGGCAATGTGGCCGGTGCCTTGGCCAGCGTACAGGGCTGGGTCGCCGAGCGCCTTTGACGATCCGCTCGGGCTGAGCCAGCCGAAAGCCTCCGCGAATCAGTCGCGGGGGCTTTTTCTTTCTGGCTGCCGATGCCCCAGCGACATCGGACTCGTTGGCGTGCGCAACGCTGGCACGCCTATGCCGAAAAGCTATCGAGGGGCAAGAGCGAGCGCGACGTCTCGAAGCGCCGTGGCTCTCTGGTGACCGGATCGGTGAACGCTATTGATCGTGCCAACAATTGCAGCGGTCGCGTCGTATCCTCGGTGCCTAACTGCTCGCGGCTCTGTTGCACCTCAGGGTAGTACAGATCATTGACGATGGGCAGGCCCAGTGCGGCCATGTGCACGCGCAACTGGTGCGTCTTGCCGGTGATCGGCGTCAAGCGGTAGCGGCCCATGCCGTGGGCGGCCCGCAGCAGCGCCACCTGGGTCTCGCTGTTGGGTGGACCATCGGTTTCGCGTTGGCGGAAGAAATGCTCCTCGTCTTCCACGATGCGGCTGCGCCGCGTCAGCGGGAAAGCCAGGTTGGCTTGTAATGGCGCGATGGTCTCGTAGGTTTTGTCCACGGCGCGTTCGCGCAGCAGTGCCTGGTACGTATTGCGCTCCTCCGGCCGCTTGCCAAACAGCACCACGCCGGCGGTTTCGCGGTCCAGGCGGTGCAGGGGGGTCAGGGTGTCGCAGCCCAGTTCTTTCTTCAGCCGTACCAGCAGCGTCTGATGCAGAAAGCGGCCAGATGGCGTGACGGGTAAAAAGTGCGGCTTGTCCACGGCCAGCAGGTGCTCGTCCTCAAACAGGATGCTGTGCGTGAACGGGATTTCCGGCTCGTCCTGCAGCGTGCGGTAGTAAAACAGCTTGCTGTGTGGCCGGTAGGCTTGTCCGGGTGTGATGGGCTGCCCTTGCTCGTCTACGACGTGCTGGCGGGCCATGCGTGCCAGCCAATCCGCTTCGGTGATGCCGGGGAAGTGTTGCACCAGGAAGGCCAGCATGTGGGGCCAGTGGCCCGGCGGCAGGGCGACGGTGCTGGGGCCCACGCCGTCCAGCGTGGGCAGCGCCAACACTGGGGCGTCGCCCGGGCGAGTCACACGCGGCGGAACACCACGTCCCACACGCCGTGCCCCAGTTTCAGGCCGCGGTTTTCGAATTTGGTCAGCGGCCGGTAGTCGGGCTTGGGGGCGTAGCCGGCCAGTGGGTCGTCGGCTGGGGGCGTCACGGTGTTTTTCAGCGCCGGCTCCTGGCTCAACACGTCCAGTATCTGCTCGGCGTAGGGTTCCCAGTCGGTGGCGCAGTGGATGTAGCCGCCGGGTTTCACCCGCGCCACCAGCTTGGCCACCAGCGGCGGCTGGATCAGGCGGCGCTTGTTGTGGCGGGTCTTGTGCCAGGGGTCCGGGAAGAAGATGTGCACACCGTCCAGGCTGGCCGGGGCCAGCATGTGGTCCAGCACCTCCACGGCGTCGTGGGCGACGATGCGGATGTTGCTCAGCTCCTGCTCGCCAATGCGCTTGAGCAGCGCGCCGACGCCGGGTTCATGCACTTCGCAGCAGAGGAAATTGCTCTCGGGCAGCACACTGGCGATGTGCGCGGTGGCCTCGCCCATGCCGAAGCCGATTTCCAGGATGGTGGGCGCCTCGCGGCCAAACAGGGCGGGCAGGTCCAGCAGTTCGGTGCGGTAGGGCACCAGGAAACGCGGGCCCAGGTCGTCCAGCGCCTTGGCCTGGCCAATGGTGGTGCGGCCGGCGCGGCGCACGAAACTCTTGACGGTGCGCAGGAACGGGACCGGGGGGGTAGGGGGGGCATCCGCCTTGTGTTGTTCGGGGGAGGCGCTCACGGGCGGGGTCAGCATGGTGTCGATCACTGGCGTAATTTTAGCTGTACGGGATGACGGTTTGGCGAAAGCCCCTGCACGCTGCTACACCCAGCGCTGCGCCCACTGGTGCACGCTGCGCGCCAGCCAGTCGGCCAGGGTGGTGGTGGCGGTGTCGGCAGGCAAATCCAGCACGCTGGCGGCCTGGCGCAGAGCGGCCAGCGGGTCGGCAGTGTCCAGTGCGCGGGCGCCATTTTGCTTGGACAGTTTCTCGCCGTTGTCGCCCAGCACCAGCGGCAGGTGCAGGTAGCGTGGCGTGGGCAGGCCCAACGCCTGTTGCAGCAGGATTTGCCGTGCCGTGTTGTCGGCCAGGTCTTCGCCACGCACCACGTCGGTCACGCCTTGCAGCGCGTCGTCCACCACCACGGCCAGCTGGTAGGCATACAGGCCATCGGCGCGTTTCAGCACGAAGTCGCCGACCTGGGTAGTGACATCTTGCTGTTGCGGGCCCAGACGCCGGTCTTGCCAATGGGTGGCGCCTGCATCTGGCAGGTGGTACCGCCAGGCACGCGCCGTGCGGCCTTGCAGGCCTTTGCGGCAGGTGCCGGGGTAGACCAGCTCGGTGTTGCGCCCGCGTGGGCGGCCCAGTGTGGCCAGCGCTTCCTCAATGTCCTTGCGCGAGCAGGCGCAACCATAGGCCTGCCGGCGCTTCAGCAATTGCGCCAGGGCTTGCTCATACAGGGCGCTGCGTTGTGATTGCCACACCACCGGTGCGTCGCTGTGCAGGCCACAGTCAGCCAATTGGCGCAGGATCACCTCGGCCGCGCCGGGTACGCAGCGCGGTGTGTCCACGTCTTCCATGCGCACCAGCCACCGGCCGCCGTGGGCGCGGGCATCCAGCCAGCTGGCCAATGCTGCCACCAGCGAGCCCGCGTGCAGCGGGCCGGTAGGGGAAGGAGCGAAACGGCCGACGTAGGCCATGCGGACAACCCGCTCAGAGCATCGCCAGCGCCAGTTCCAGGCCGGAGACAAAGGCGTTTTCCACCCGGTGCCCCAGGCACCAGTCGCCGCACAGGCCCAGGCCACTGCCGGCGTGCCACAGGTGGCTCTGGCCCAGCGGCTTGGTGGTTTGCGCATAGCGCCAGCGGTGCGTCACGGCCTGCGCCGGCTCTGCGCGTATGCCGGTGATCTCTGAGAAGGCCTTGTGCAGCTTGGCCTGCACGCGCAGCGGGCTGTCGTCCAGGTGCTCGGCCGACCAGGCGGCGCTGGCCTGCACGGTCCAGCGCTCGACCGGATCGCGCCCGGGCTTGGATGCCTCGCGCGCCAGCCAGGCGATGCGGTGGTGGTTGCTGCGCGCCGCGTTCCATTGCGGCCCCAGTGAGGACAGGCCCGGCTGCATGGCCTGCGGAAAAGCCAGCATCAGCGTCCAGCAAGGGGCCACCTCCACACCGGCCGCCGCCTTGGCCAGCGCGGCGGGCGCCCCTGGGGTGGCCCGCAGCAGTTCCGCCGCCTGGGCCGGTGGCAACGCCAGCACCACGGCGTCCAAGCCGGAGAACACGCGTTGTGTCTGCAACGGGCCGGCGGTGCGCAATTGCCAGTGCCGCGCGTCCAGCGCGTCGGGCTCCAGCGCGGTGACGCTGGTTTCCAGTTCCACCTCGTGGGCGATGGCCAGCGGCAGCGCCCAGCGGCTGACCAGCGCGCTCATGCCCGGCGTGGGCACCCAGTGCGGTTCGCGCGCCGGCAGGCCGGCGGCGGCCACCCGGCCTGCCGCGTCCAGCACGCGCACGGTGTTGGCGCTCCAGGGCTTGCACAGGCCGGGCGCGGTGGCCAGGGCCTGGGCAAAGCGCGGGTCGCGCACGGTGAAGTACTGGGCACCGTGGTCGAAACCACCGAAATTGCTGTTGCGCGTGGCCATGCGGCCGCCCACGCCTTCGCTTTTCTCAAAGACCGTGACCCGATGGCCGGCCTGCATCAACGTGCGCGCGCAGGCAATGCCCGCCATGCCCGCACCCACCACCGCGATGTGTCTGGCTTCAGTGCTCAAATGCGTCTCCAGGCTTGTCTGTCTGTCATGTGCACACTGTACACGGGTCTGCGGGCGGCTCACTGCGGGCTGCGATGTTCTTCCAGCAAGGCCCTGCGCGTGGCCGGGCTTTCCAACTGCTTGAGCCACCATTGCAAGGCGCGCCCTGGCTTGTTGGTGGTGCCGGCACGCCAGGCGTAGCTGATTTTCACCTGCCGCACCGGGCGATCGGTGCGCTTGACCACCAGGTGGCCGTTCTCCACATAGGGTTGCACCATGGCCTCGGGCAGGAAGCCGCCGCCCAGTCCGCGCAGCTGCGCATCCAGCTTGGCGTGCATGGTGGCCACGGTGAACACGTTCTGGCCGCTCAGCAGGCCCACCGTCATGGCGGTGCCGCGTTGCGTGGAGTCGGCCACCGCCACCGCGCGGTGGCTGACGATCTGCTCGTCGCTCAGCGGCTCGGGGGCGCCGGCCAATGGGTGGTGCGGCGCCACCACGTAGACAAAGGTCATGTGGCCCAGTGGCTTGCCTTGCACGCCAGCGCTGCTGGCGGTGTCCAGCGCCACGCCCAGCGCCAGGTCGGCCTGGCCCGAGGTCAGCGCCTCCAGCGTGCCCGACAGTGCCTCGACGCGCAGGCGTATGCGGGTGGGCGGGTCCTGGCTGAAGAAGCTGTCGCACAGCTCCATCACCGTGTTGAGGGAGATCACGGTGTCGATGGCCAGGGTCAGCTGCGACTCCCAGCCGGTGGCCACACGTTTGACACGGTTGGCCACGGCGTCAATCTCGCGCAGCAGCCGCCCACCTTCGCGCAACAGCTCGGCGCCGGCCTCGGTCAGGCGCGCCTGGCGCGAGCTGCGGTCGTACAGCAGGACGTCCAGCGCGTCCTCGATCTGGCGCACCCGGTAGGTCAGCGCGCTGGGCACCAGGTTGAGCTGGCGGGCGGCGGCGGCAAAGCTGCCGGCCTCGGCGATGACTTGCAGCATCTGCAAGGCGTCAGGCGTTAAGACATCTCTGGTTGTTTGCATATACGACCTGGTTATATTCAAATTAATTGAATGATGCCATCAAAGCCGCAGCATCGCAAATGGGCTGCCGACGCCTAAAGTTCATCCCATCGCAGACACGTTGTCTGCCAACGATGGAAAGGAGTTCAACATGCTGACACTGCGCAAATCCGGGGAGCGTGGCTACGCCGACCACGGCTGGCTGAAGTCGTTTCACAGCTTTTCCTTCGCCGGTTACTTTGACCCGAAGCACATGGGTTGGGGCAACCTGCGGGTCATCAACGAGGACCGCATCACCCCCGGCTCGGGCTTTGGCACCCATGGCCACCGCGACATGGAGATCATCAGCTACGTGCTGTCCGGCAACCTGGCGCACAAGGACACGCTGGGCAACGTCAAGGGCATCCCGCCCGGCGACGTGCAGCGCATGAGCGCCGGCACTGGCGTGCAGCACAGCGAGTTCAACCACGCGCCCCAGGACGTGACGCACTTCCTGCAGATCTGGATCGAGCCTTCTGAGAATGGCATCGCCCCCGGCTACGAGCAAAAAAGCTTTGCCGACGCTGAAAAGCGCGGTGCACTGCGCCTGGTGGCCTCGCCCGATGGCGCCAAGGGCTCCGTCACCGTGCATGCCGACGCCAGGCTGTACGCAGGCCTGTTTGATGGCGCCGAGGCGGCGCAGATCGCGCTGGACCCGGCACGCAAAGGCTATGTGCACCTGGTGCGCGGCGAACTGGACGTTAACGGCCAAAAGCTGGTTGGCGGTGACGCCGCACTGCTGCAAGCCGAGTCCCAGCTGACGCTGGCCAACGGCAAGGATGCCGAGGTGCTGGTGTTCGATCTGACCGCCTGAGGCCAGGCAAGGTTTTTTCTCGTTTTTTCAATTCAACTAGGAGTTTCACCATGTTTGCAAATCTGTCCAATCCGCTGACCCTGGTCGGCCGCCTGCTGCTGTCGCTGCTGTTCCTGCCCGCGGGCTTCAGCAAGCTGACCGGCTTTGCCGGCACCGCCGGCTACATCGCCTCCAAGGGCCTGCCCATGCCCGAGGTGGGCGCGGTCATCGCCATCGTGGTCGAGCTGCTGGGCTCGGCCGCGCTGATCCTGGGCTTTGGCACCCGCATTGCCGCTGTCGTGCTGGCGGTGTTCACACTGGGTGCCAGCGTGTTCTTCCACAACTACTGGGCCATGCCGGCTGACCAGGCCTTCGTCAACCAGCTGATGTTCTTCAAGAACATCGCCGTCATCGGTGGCCTGCTGGTGCTGGCCGCCCACGGTGCCGGCGCCTTCAGCGTCGATGCCAAGCGCGGCAAGGCCTGATCAACCGCAGCCCGACGCTGCCTGAAGTGAATCGGCCCGCCCGGCGGGCCTTTTCCTGTATTTGGAACTTTCGTTCTCTCCCTCTTTAGTTAGTTACCCTCTCGTTAGACCGCACTCAAGGATGCATGACATGACCAAGAAGATCGCCGTTGTTTTCCATTCCGGCTACGGCCACACACTGCGCGTGGCGCAATCGGTGGCCGAAGGCGCCAACGCCGAACTGGTGGCCATTGACGCCGAAGGCAATTTGCCGGCTGGCGGCTGGGAAACGCTGGCTGCGGCCGACGCCATCATCATGGGCTCGCCCACCTACATGGGCGGCCCGAGCTGGCAGTTCAAGAAATTTGCCGATGCCTCCAGCAAGCCCTGGTACAGCCGCAGCTGGAAGGACAAGCTGTTTGCCGGCTTCACCAACAGCGCCACCATCAATGGCGACAAACTGTCCACGCTGCAATACCTGGTCACGCTGGCCATGCAGCACGGCGCCGTCTGGGTCGGCACCGGAATGCTGCCCAGCAACAGCAAGGCAGCCCAGCGCAACGACTTGAATTACCTGGGCTCCTCGATAGGCGTGATGGCGCAGTCGCCCTCCGACGCTTCGCCGGCCGAGATGCTGCCGGGCGACCTGGAGACCGCGCGCCAATTCGGACAGCGCGTGCGCGAGACGGCGGAGCGCCTGGGCGCGCGCTGAGCCTGGTGCCTCGGTGAACAGGCTGATTTCGCCAAATTGGTGTTGATCGGCCCTTGGCGCTAGACTGGCGCCTTCTCAATCTCCCCACAGGAGGCAGCCATGATGAGTGTGGAACTGACGCGCGACCCAGCCCAGCCAATGGCGCAGCTGTTGCGCATACGCCATCACGAAATGTTGGTGGACGGCAGCGTGGGCGAGGGCGGCGGCGACGCCGGCCCCAGCCCGCATGACCTGTATGACGCCGCGTTGGGCGCCTGCAAGGCACTGACCGCGATGTGGTACGCGCACAAGAAGGGCTGGAAACTGGCCGACGTGCGCACCGAGGTGATGCGCGACGACTCCGCCGAGCGCGCCGGCACCTACAAGCTGGCCACCAACCTGTGGGTCACCGGCCACATCACCGACGAGCAGATCAAGGAAATGGAAGTCGCCATCAGCAAGTGCCCGGTGCACAAGCTGATGACGGTGGTGACCACCGAGATCAGCACGTCCGTGCAACGACACGTATGAACCCAGCATGAGCATAGACCTGGAACTGACGGGGCACGACAAAGATCTTGGCGGCGGCTTCATCGTGCGCCGTCTGCTGCCCTCAGCCAAGCGCCAGGGCGTGGGGCCGTTCATCTTCTTCGACCATTTCGGCCCCGTCACCGTGCACCCGCAGACCGATGGGCACGACGTGCGGCCGCACCCGCACATCGGCCTGGCCACCGTCACCTACCTGTTCGAGGGCGCCATCATGCACCGCGACAGCCTGGGTTCGGTGCAGCGCATCGAGGCTGGTGCCATCAACTGGATGACGGCCGGCAGCGGCATCGTGCATTCCGAGCGCCAGCCCGAAGACCTGAAGGGCAAGACCTACGTCAACCACGGCATCCAGCTGTGGGTGGCGCTGCCACTGGCGCTCGAGGAGACCGAGCCGCGCTTCGAGCACACGCCTTCCAGCCAGATCCCCAGCTTCCAGGTGCAGGATGCGCAGGTGCGCGTGCTGATCGGCCAGGCCTTTGACCACAGTTCGCCGGTGGGGGCGCATGCCAACACCACCTACCTGGATGTGGCCCTGCCCGCCGGTGGTGCCATGGACCTGCCGCCGCTGGCGCAGGAACTGGGGGTGTACGTGGTGTCGGGCGAGGTGCAGGTGGACGGCCAGCCCGTGGCCGCGCAGACGCTGGCGGTGTTGACGTCCGGCCAGGCGGTGCGCTTGCAGGCCGGCGCCCAACCCGCACAACTCATGGTGCTGGGGGGCGACCCGATGGACGGCCACCGCTTCATTTCGTGGAACTTCGTCTCCAGCAGCAAGGAGCGCATCCTGCAGGCCGGCGCCGACTGGGAGGCCCAGCGCATGGGCCAGGTGCCGGGCGAGACCGAGTTCATCCCGTTGCCGCCGCCGCGCCAGTAGATGTGCGCAGGGGTTCCCGCCGTGCGCACGCTGCACATTGAGACGCCGCTGCTGCCATCGCCCGCGTTGGCCGAGCATCTGGGGCAGCCGGGCCAAAACGTCTGGCTGAAGATGGAAGCCTTGCAACCGTCCGGCTCCTTCAAGCTGCGCGGCATGGGCCTGGCCTGCCAGACTTATGTGCAACGCGGCGCGCGGCGTTTCATCTGTTCTTCCGGTGGCAACGCCGGGCTGGCGGTGGCGCATGCCGGGCGCCTGCTGGCCACGCCGGTGCTGGTGGTGGTGCCCGAGACCACCAGCGAGCGCGCCAAGGCGCTGATACGCCAGCAGGGCGCCGACGTGCGTGTGCACGGCGCCTCCTGGCAGGAGGCCAATGCGCTGGCATTGGAACTGCGCGGCGAACACGACGCCTTCCTGCACCCATTTGACGACCCGCTGCTGTGGGCCGGCCATGCCAGCATGGTGGCCGAGGTGGCACAGGCCGGGGTGAAGCCCGATGCGGTGGTGCTGTCGGTCGGCGGTGGCGGCCTGCTGTGCGGCGTGGTGCAGGGGCTGCGCCAGCAGGGCTGGGGCGATGTGCCGGTGCTGGCGGTGGAGACCCAGGGTGCGGATTCACTGGCCCAGGCGTTGGCGGCGGGAGCGCGCATCACGCTGCCGGCGATCACCAGCATTGCCAGTTCGCTTGGCGCGCGCCAGGTGTGCGAGCAGGCATTCTTGCTGGCGCAAGGCCAACACCCTGTGCGCAGCGTGGTAGTCAGCGACAAGGCCGCAGTCAACGCGTGCCTGAATCTTCTGGACCAGCACCGTGTGCTGGTGGAGCCGGCCTGTGGCGCCTCACTGGCGGCGTTGCAACAGGTGCCGCAGCTGTTCGCGGGTTACCGCAACATCCTGGTCATTGTGTGTGGTGGCGCCACGGCCACGCTGGCGCAGTTGCAGGCCTGGGCTGCGCAGTTGTAGGCGCAGGCCTTGTTTCAGCGCTGCCAGGACGGCAGGGCTATGACTTCAGCGCCGCCAGGTCGGCGCTGAGCGCCTCACGCTCGTCGAACACGAAGCAGTTGCCCCGGTAGTGCGCGCCGCCGGTCTCCTCGAAATACTTCAGGATGCCGCCTTCCAGCTGGTACACATGGTCCAGCCCGGCTTCGCGCATGTAGATGGCGGCCTTCTCGCAGCGTATGCCGCCGGTGCAGAAGCTCACCACCGTCTTGCCCGCCAGCTCCGCCTGGTGCGCCAGCAAGGCCTGCGGGAAGTCGCTGAATTTGTGGATGCGCCAGTCTATGGCGCCCTCGAACGTGCCGTGGTCCACCTCGAAGGCATTGCGCGTGTCCAGCGTCACCACCGGGCGGCCCGCGTCGTCCACACCAGTGTCCAGCCAGCGCTTGACGGTGTGTGCGTCGACCGCCGGCGCGCGGCCGGCGGCGGGCTGAATGGTCGGGTGGTTCATGCGGATGATCTCGGGCTTGACCTTGACCAGCAGCTTCTTGAACGGCTGGCTGGCCGACCAGCTCTCCTTCGGCGCCAGATCGGCCAGGCGTGGGTCCTGGCGCAGGTGGGTCACGAATTCGCGCACCGCTTCAGTGCGGCCGGCCACGAACAGGTTGATGCCCTCATGGGCCAGCAGCACGGTGCCTTTCAGCCCCAGGGCGCGGGCTTTGGGCAGCAGGTCCTCGCGCAGCGCGGCGCAATCAGGCAGCGGCACAAACTTGTAGCACGAGATGTTCAAAACCGGTTTTTCATCCATCACGGGTAGATTTTAGAGGTGCCCGGCAAGCAGGACTTGTCGCCAGTCGCTAAGATGGTTTCACCCCACCCGGCCGCTTTGGATATCCCACGCGCATGAAGCTGTTTGCTTTGGATGACGAACTGGCTGCCTTGCAGCTGGCCGCGCCTTCGCTGACGGGCGTGCCGCGCCTGCAGGCGCTGACGGCGCTGGCCTGGCACATGCGCCAGCGCGACTGCGCTCGCGCGCTGCTGCTGGCCGACGAGGCGCAAGCCTTGCTGGACACGCATGCCAGCGGGCAAGACCCGGAAACCCACCGCTGCCAGGCCCGCCTGCAATTGCTGCGCGCCGAGATCAAAAGCCTGTTTGCCGAGCTGGATGCGGCGCATTCCATGGCGCAGGCTGCCGTGGATGCGTTCGAGCACCTTGGGGACCTGGCTGGCGCGGGCGATGGCCACTGGCTGTTGGCCTCCATCCTGCATGAGCGTGGCAACCGCCAGCAGGTCGACCTGAGTCTGCAGCAGGCGGTGAGCAACTATGCGGCAGCCGGCGACAATCTGCGCCACGATGCCGCGGTGGCGCGTGCGCTGTTCGTCACCGGCTTTCGCGACATCGTCGCAGCCCGTGACGGCTTGAGCCGGCATTTCGGCGGCGGTGGCGAGTCCCTGGACCCTTCGGTTCGGGTGTGGGTGGCCAGCACCCAGGCCATTGTGCGCGCGCACACGGCCGATCCCGGGGCCGGCATCACCGCCTTCCTGCAGGTCTGGCAGGCTGGGCAGGAAAGTGGCCAGCTGCGCCAGGCCATCGTTGCCGGCGTCAATGCGGCCGACAATTTCGCCATCCTGGGCGACCTGGACACCGCGCTGGAGTGGGATGAGCGCGCCATGACGCTGGCCCGCGCCACCGGCTGGCCCGGCACGGTGGGCAGCACCCTGATACAGACTGGCAACGTGTTGCGCCTGCTGGGCCGCCATGACGAGGCCCACGCCATGCTGCACGAGGCGGTGGTGTTGATGAAGCCGCTGGCGGCGTCGCGCAACTACGCCATCTGCCTGGGTTACCTGGGCCAATTGGCGCTGGACATGGACAACCCGGAGGAAGCACTGGACCTGTTTCGCCAGTACCAGGAGATCGGCAGCCACTTCGGTGAAGCCATCCTGAGCATGGTGGCCATGCGCGGCCAGGCAGCGGCCCTGTCGCGCCTGGGCCAGGCGCAGCAGGCCAGCATACGGGTGACGGCGTCGCTGGCCCTGGCACGCCAGCACGGCAAGGCCGACGAGCAACTGGCCGCCTTGCGGGCCTGTGCCGACCTGGTGCGCCAGCACGGCCTGCCGCTGCCCGAAGGCATGGACGCGCCACACGCGGTGCTGCACTACCTGGAGCAGGCGTTGGCGGTGGCGGCCAGCATCTCCGGCTACAGCGTGTCGGCCGAGGTGCTGGACGAGGTGGCGGCGGCACACGCCGGCTGCGGCGACTACCGCAACGCCTATCGATATGCCCAGTCGGCCCGGGCGGCGCAGATCAACAGCCGGCTGCTGGAAGCGCGCAACCGTGCCGTCGCCATGCGCGTACGTCATGAAACCGAGCGCTCGCGCGCCGAGGCCGACCACCACCGTGAACTGGCCAAGATCGCCAGGGAGCGCACCGTCTCGCTGTTGCAAACCAGCGCCACCCTGGAAACCCTGGGCCAGATGGGGCGCGATATCACCGCCAGCCTGAACGCCGAGCAGGTGTACACGGCGCTGTACCACCACGCCAACCGGCTGATCGACGCCACCGCCTTCGAGGCCTACTTGCTGGAGCCCGACGGCCGGGCGCTGCGCGGCGTGTTCAGCATGGAAGGCGGCGTGGCCCTGCCCACGGACACCATCGCCATGGACGAACCGCTGTCGTACAACGTGCGCTGCGCCCGCACGCGCGAAGACATCGTCATCGACCTGCCGACTGGCAGCGAGACCCCCAACCGTGTGCCCGGCACGCTGGCCACGCTGAGCATGCTGTTCTCGCCGCTGCTGATCGGCGAGCGCCTGCTGGGCGTGATGTCCATCCAGTCGGAGCGGCCCAACGCCTATGGCGAGCGCGAACGGTCCATTTTCCGCACGCTGTGCGCGTATGCCGCCATCGCCTTGGACAATGCCGCGGCCTATGCGCTGGCCGAACAGGCCCGCCGGGAAGCCGACCAGGCGCTGCAGGCGCTGCGCGACGCCCAGGCGCGGCTGCTTCAGTCGGAAAAACTGGCCGCCTTGGGCAAGCTGGTGGCCGGCGTGGCGCACGAGCTGAACACGCCGCTGGGCAATGGCTTGATGGCCATCACGTCGCTGCGCAGCGCCTTGCAGGAGGTGCAGCAGGCCACCGCCAACGGTGGCCTCAAACGCCAGGTGTTCGACAACTTTCTCACCGCCGTCAGCATGGGCAGCGAGTTGGCGCTGCGCAGCCTGACGCGCAGCGCCGACCTGGTGGCCAGCTTCAGGCAGTTGTCCGAGCACACCGGCAGCCTGCGCCGCCGCTTCCATCTGGGCGAAGTGGCCGACCTGCTGCGCGATGCCACCGGCCCGCTGCTGGAAGGCAAGCCCTACCGGCTGGCGTTGGCCTTGCCCGCAGATGTGGTGCTGGACAGCTACCCGGAAGTGCTGACCACTGCCCTGCGCCGGGTGGTGGAAAACGCCGTGGTGCACGGCTTTCATGGCCGCGCGCAGGGCACCGTGCACGTCACTGCCACGCTGGCGGACCCTGGCTGGTTGACGGTGTGCGTGGCCGACGATGGTGTGGGCATCCCGCCAGAGCATCTGCCGCGCGTGTTCGACCCCTATTTCACCACCCGCTTTGGCCAGGGCGGCTCTGGCCTGGGCTTGCACCTGGTGCACAACGCCGTCACGCAGTTGCTCGGCGGCGACGTGACGGCCAGCAGCCCGCCGGGCGAAGGCACGCAGGTGACGCTGCGCATGCCACTGGTGGCGCCTGGCGTGGGGGAGCCGATGCCGGCAGACCCGGGCTAGGGAGGTTCCCTAAACCTACAATGGCTGCATGTTCATCCATTTGCGCCTGCACACCGAGTTTTCCGTCGTTGACGGCACCAACCGCATTGACGAGGCCGTCAAGGCCGCCGCGCAGGACGGCCAGCCCGCGCTGGCCATCACCGACCTGAACAACCTGTACGGCGCCATCAAGTTCTACAAAGAGGCACGCGGCAAGGGTGTCAAGCCGATCATCGGGGTGGAAATCTTCCTCGAAGGCCTGGGCAGCGATGCCGGGGCACTGTCGCGCATGCTGCTGCTGGTGCAGGGCAAGCAGGGCTACCTGAACCTGTCGGAGCTGCTGGCGCGCGCCTGGACGCAAAACGTGGTGAAGAACCAGGCCGTGTGCAAGCTGGCCTGGCTGCAGGAGTTGAACGAGGGCCTGATCGCCCTGTCAGGCGCCCAGGCTGGGCCGATAGGCCAGGCCCTGGTGCAGGGTGACACCAGCCGGGCCGGTGAAGTGGCGCTGCAACTGGCGGCCGTCTTCCCGCACCGCTTCTACATCGAACTGCAACGCGCCGGCCGCGCCGATGACGAGGCCCATGTGGTGGCCGCCGTGCAATTGGCCGCGCGCCTGCACCTGCCGGTGGTGGCCACGCACCCGGTGCAGTTTGCCACCGTTGACGACTACGAGGCGCATGAGGCCCGCGTGTGCATCTCCGAAGGCGAGATCCTGGGCAACCCCAAGCGCGTACGCAAGTTCACCCGCGAGCAGTATTTCAAGAGCGCCGCGCAGATGCAGGCGCTGTTTGCCGACCTGCCTTCGGCTGTTGCCAACAGCGCCGAGATCGCCAAGCGCTGCAACCTCACCCTGGTGCTGGGCAAGCCGCAGTTGCCGGACTTCCCCACGCCCGAGGTCGATGGGCGCAAGCTGTCGCCGGAGGAGTATTTCCGCTACGCCTCGCACGAGGGCCTGAAGGAACGGCTGGTCCACCGCTACCCCAATGAGGCCGAGCGTGAAAAACAGCGGCCGGAGTACGAGCAGCGGCTGGAGTTCGAGCTGGCCACCATCCTGAAGATGGGTTTTCCCGGCTACTTCCTGATCGTTGGCGACTTCATCAACTGGGCCAAGAACAACGGCTGCCCGGTGGGGCCGGGCCGGGGCTCGGGTGCCGGTTCGCTGGTGGCCTATGCGCTGAAGATCACCGATCTGGACCCCTTGCAGTACAACCTGCTGTTCGAGCGCTTCCTGAACCCCGAGCGGGTGTCCATGCCCGACTTCGACATCGACTTCTGCCAGGGCAACCGCGACCGCGTGATCGACTACGTGAAGCAGAAGTACGGCAAGAACGCCGTCAGCCAGATCGCCACCTTCGGCACCATGGCCGCGCGCGCCGCGATACGCGACGTCGGCCGCGTGCTGGACATGAGCTACACCTTTTGCGACGGCATCAGCAAGCTGATCCCGAACAAGCCGGGCACCCACATCACGATTGCCGACGCGTTGGAGCAGGAACCCCTGCTGGCCGAGCGCCTGGAGAAGGAAGACGAAGTCAAGACGCTGCTGGCGCTGGCGCAAAAGCTCGAAGGCATGACGCGCAACGTCGGCATGCACGCCGGTGGCGTGCTGATCGCGCCGGGCAAGCTGACCGATTTCTGCCCGCTGTACCAGCAGCCCGGCAGTGATTCGGCCGTCAGCCAGTACGACAAGGACGATGTCGAGGCGATCGGCCTGGTGAAGTTTGACTTCTTGGGTCTGGCCACGCTGACCATCCTGGAAATCGCCAAGGACATGATCGTTGCCCGCCATGCGGGTCAGAAGGACTTTGCCTTCGAAAACCTGCCGCTGGACGACGCCCGCGTTTACCGGCTGTTCTCCGAGGGCAAGACCGAGGCGGTGTTCCAGTTTGAAAGCCGCGGCATGCAGCAGATGCTGAAGGACGCCAAGCCCACGCGGCTGGAGGACCTGTTTGCGCTGAACGCCATGTTCCGCCCCGGCCCGATGGAGAACATCCCGGACTTCTGCGCCCGCAAGAACGGCCGCTCCGAGGTGCTGTACCCGCACGCGCTGCTGGAGCCGGTGCTGGCCGAGACCTACGGCATCATGGTCTACCAGGAGCAGGTGATGCAGGCCGCCCAGGTGCTGGGCGGCTACTCGCTGGGCGGCGCCGACATGCTGCGCCGCGCCATGGGCAAGAAGAAGGCCGAGGAGATGGCCGAGCACCGTGCCATCTTCCGCGCCGGCGCGGCCAAGAACAACATCAGCGAGGACAAGGCCGACGAGGTGTTCGACCTGATGGAGAAGTTCGCCGGCTACGGCTTCAACAAGTCGCACGCCGCCGCCTACTCGCTGCTGGCCTACCATACCGCCTGGCTGAAGGTGCACTACACCTCGGAGTTCTTCTGCGCCAACATGACGGTGGAAATGGACGACACCGACAAGCTGAAGGTGCTGTTCGAGGACGCCCAGAAGATGGGCATGCGCTTTGAGCCGCCGGACGTGAACCGCGGCGTCTACCGCTTCGAGCCGATCTCCGACAAGGTGATCCGCTACGGCCTGGGGGCCGTCAAGGGCACCGGCCAGCAGGCGATCGACGCCATCGTGGCTGCGCGCGAAGGCCGTGGCGACGGCCCCAGCGGCAGCGAGACCGGCCCCTTCACCAGCCTGTTCAACTTCTGCAAGCGGGTGGACCGCAGCCGCCTGAACAAGCGCACGGTGGAGGCGCTGGTCAAGGCCGGCGCCTTCGACTCCATCCAGATGAACCGCGCCTCGTTGATGGCCTCGGTGGAGCTGGCGTTTGATTTCGCCAACGCCGCCCAGGCCAATGCCAACCAGGTGGGCCTGTTCGACATGGGCGGCGGCGACGACGACCACGGCTCCAGCAGCCAGGAACCCGAGCTGGTGCAGGCCATGCCCTGGGGCGTGAAGGAGCGCCTCACCTTGGAGAAGACCGCCGTCGGCTTCTACCTGTCCGGCCACCTGTTCGACGAGGTGGCGCTGGAGGTGCGCCGCTTCGTCAAGCGCCAGATCGACGAGCTGATCGACACCCGCGAGCCGCAACTGCTGGCCGGCATCATCAGCGACCTGCGCGTCATCAACGGGCAGCGCGGCAAGCTGGCCATCTTCAAACTGGACGACAAGTCAGACGCCATAGAGACCACCGCCGACGAGGCCTTGATCAACGCCAACCGCAACCTGCTGAAGGACGACGAGTTCGTGGTGGTGATGGGCAAGATGCAGCCGGACCGCTTCTCGGGCGGCTTCCGCTTTGTCGTCAACCAAGTGTGGGACCTGGCCACCGCGCGCTGCCGCTTCGGCAAGTTCCTGCGGGTGGCGGTGAACGGCCGCAAGCCCGACGTGGCGCGGCTGGTCAAGCAGTTTCCGGCCAAGCGCGAGATGACGGAGCAGGGCGAGCTGGTGCGCGGGCTCAACGTGCGCCTGTCGCTGTTTTGCGAGGGCGGCGAGGGCAACGCACTGGCCGAGTTGCAGCTGGGTGAGGAGGCCAAGTTCTTCCCCAGCGACGCCGCGCTGGCCGGCTGGATGGCGCAGGCCGACCAGGGCAAGGCGCAGATCATTTACGAGTGAGCGCCCCGGCGCCTTGCAGGAAAGAAAGAGGGACAGACAGCGATGTGCCGCAGCATCAAGACCTTGTTCAATTTCGAGCCGCCGGCCACCGAGCAGGAAATCCGCGCCGCTTCCTTGCAGTTCGTGCGAAAGCTCAGCGGCTTTTCCGTGCCGTCCAAGGCCAACGAGGCCGCGTTTGAACAGGCGGTGGACGAGGTGAGCCGCGTGGCACAAGCACTGCTGGCCTCGCTGACCACCCACGCCCAGCCACGCGACCGCGAAGTGGAGGCGCAGCGCGCCAAGGAGCGCTCGGCGGCGCGCTTTGGAACCGCGCCGTGACAAAGCGCGCCCAGATGTTGATTCGCGAAGCCCTGGAAGCCGACATCCCGCAACTGGTGGAACTGCGTCTGCAGATGTTCGCCGAGGTCGGCCCCAGCCTGGGTGCCATGCCCGACCCGCGCGACCGGGAGGTCACTGAAGTTTTCTTCCGCGACGCGCTGCGCAGCGGCGGCGCCAGGACCTGGGTGGCCGAAGTGGATGGCCGCATCGTCGCCACCGGCACCCTGGTGGAGTTCCGTCGCCCGCCTTACCCCGGCAACCTCTCGGGGCTGGAGGCCTATGTGCTGAACATGTTCACGCTGTCGGACTACCGGCGAAGGGGTATCTCGGCACAGGTGCTGGAGCCGCTGATGGCCCATGCCCGTGCCAAAGGGTATGGCAAGGTCTGGCTACACGCCACGGACGATGGCCGCCGCTTGTACGAGCGCTTCGGCTTCGCCTCGAATCCGCGTGAGATGGAGTGGCATCCGCCAACCAACTGAGCCTTTTGCGCTCATGGCCCTGCGTAGTTCCTGTAAGGCCAGTGCCGCCAATCCCGGCAGCTGTGTGGCCTGCAATAAAAAGGACGTCATGCAGTTCTCCCACCTCACCGCTCCCGCGCTGTCGCGCGCCTTGGCGTTGGCCGCGCTGTTCACGCTGGGCGTCGCCGGCTGCCCTGCCGCGCTGGCCGCGCCCAACCTGGGCACCGATAACCTGAGCGCCATCAAGGGCAGCAAACGGGTCGCCATCGACCGCTTTGGTGTCGAGTTCTACACGCAGCTGTATGGCGAAGGGCGCTCCGGCAGGAACACGGCACGCATGACGGCCGTGCTGGAAGGCCTCAGCCCGGAAACGCGCCAGGCCATCACGCAACAGGCCTATGCTGACACCGTGGCTGCCTTGCAGAAGGCCGGCTTCGAAGTGGTGGAGCCGGCGCAGCTGGCGGCGCAGCCCCTGTTCCAGGCGCTGGACGCCAAGTACGGCAAGCCCTCGCCCTGGATGGTGGAGGACGAAAAGCTGATGGAGGGCGGCAAGCAGATCAGCCACATCGTGGCGCCACAAGGCATGAAGGCCTACTTCCAGTCCGGCATCGCGCGTGGCGACTTCCAGCAGCGCACCGAGGTGCAGAACCATGCCATAGGCAGCCAGCAGGGCGAGTTGGCCAAGGCCATGGGCGTGGCGCTGCTGGACGTGCATGTGCTGGCCAGCTTTGGCACCGTATCGGCCACCAAGAACGGTGCGCTGCGCATTTTTGCCGGCACCAGCGCGAAGGCTGGCATAGAGCCCATGCCAGTGCTTTTCCCGGAAGAAACGCAGATACAGATCGTCACCAGCGAGGGCGCGCGCACCTATAGCGCCAGCAAGCGCAGGGGGCACACCGGCGCCGTGTACCTGAAGGAGCCGTTGCTGGCCGCCACCAACATCTTCGAGATGCGCGACACCATGCCGGAAGCAGAAAAAGACAGGCAGACTGGCATGAACATGCTGTCCGGCTTGCTGAACGGCAACAGCGAGCGCGCTGGCACTGCCGCTGTGAAGGCAACAAGCGAGGAGGCCTACCGCAACACCTACCAGGCGCTGATCCGCGAGGCCATTGACGCCATGGTGGACGAACTGGCCAAGGCGCGCTGACGGCCTGGGCAGGGCTCACATCGTGGGCCCAATGCGGCCTGGCCATCAAGGACAATGGGCGGCATACCTTTTCACCGCCCGACCTTTGCCGCCATGCCCATGACCACAGCCACCGCCACCGACGCGCCTACCAAGCCGCACACCATCACCACGCTTGAGCAGTTGCAAACCCTGTTCGGCGCCGTGGGCGAGGCCTCGTTGAAAAAGGAAGTGCCCTACATCCACCCCACCTACCGCGCACTGATCGAGGCCTCGCCCTTCGCCATGCTGGCCACGGTAGGCCCGGACGGGCTGGACGCCTCGCCGCGCGGCGACCCACCCGGCTTCGTGGTGGTGGAAGACGACAAGACGCTGCTGCTGCCCGAGCGCCGTGGCAACAACCGCATCGACAGCCTGCGCAACATCCTGGCCGACCCGCACGTGGCGCTGCTGTTCCTGGTGCCGGGTGTGGGTGAAACGCTGCGCATCAACGGCCGCGCCAGCATCAGCACCGACCCCGCGCTGTTGCAGCGTCTGGCCATGGAAGGCAAGCCGCCGCAGTGTGTGCTGCGCATCGCGGTGGACACCGTGTTCTTCCAGTGCGCGCGGGCCTTGCAGCGTTCCAAGCTGTGGCAGCCGGTGGGGGAGGGCAGACCTGCTGGCGTGCCCACGCCAGGGGCCATGCTGGCCGCGTTGACCGATGCAGCCATTGATGGCGAGCAGTACGACCGCGAATTGCCGGCCCGGCAACGCTCCACCTTGTATTGACGGCTGCTACCGCTGGCTGCCGACGTCACTGGTGCGCGTGGCTACGCGGATGTCCCCCGGCCCTTCGGGCCTCCTCCTTGATTCCGCTCCGCCACACGCCCCAGCGACATCGGGTCAATTGGCCGGCGCGAAGCCGGAAGGTCTGAGCACCGGCACGCCAATCACGTTCGCAGGATCAGGTCGTCATGGCATTCAGCGCAGCGGCATCAAGGAGGAGGGCCGAAGGCCCGGGGGACAGCCGCGGAGCTGAGTGCCGTGGCGGCCTGATCCTGCAACCCAACTTAGACAGCCGCGTTCAGGCCGTTCTTGAAGTGCTGTTGCATGCGCGCCATGGCGGCGGCAGCATCGCGCTGGGTGATGGCCTGCATCAGCGCCCGGTGTTCCTGCAGCGATTCCTGGATGCGCCCAGACTTCAGCAGCGAGTTGTGGCGGTTCAGCTTCATCACCTTGCGCAGGTCGGCCACCATCTGGTCGCGCCAGCGGTTGTTGGCGATGTGCAGCAAGGCCATGTGGAAGCGCTCGTTGGCGGCAAAAAAACGGTCGCGGTCTTCGTGGCCGGGGCGGGCGTGGCTTTCCAGCTCTTCGTGCAGGGCTTGCAAGTCGGCCAACTGCTGTGCTGTCGCTTGCGCCGCCACCACGCCGGCGGCGTCGCTTTCCAGCAGGCTCAACAGGTGGTAGACGTCTGACAGGTCCTGCTCGGACACCTCGGTCACATAGGCGCCGCGGCGCACCTTCATGGTCACCAGGCCCTCGGCGGCCAGCACCTTCAGGGCTTCGCGCAGCGGTGTGCGGCTGATGCCCCAGTCCTGCGCGATCTTCATCTCGTCTATCCAACTGCCCGGCACCAGGTCGCGGCTGAAGATGCGCTGGCGCAGTTGCTCCGCCACCTCTTCGTAAAGGGCGCGCGGGGACAGGGAGACAACGGCGTTCATGGCGTGGATTGTACGGTCAAACCTCATTTTGCATCAATAATTATAAATAATGTAGAATCCTAACCATCCCCGCCCGGTTCGACAAACGCACCGGGAACGGCAAGAATGCCCTCCAGCCAGTGAGCTTCCAGCACCTCTTATGAGCGACTCGCAGAAACCCCCAGCCACCGGCTGGCCAGACTTCAACCTTGGCTCGCCGGAAGCCTGGCAGCGTGCCGCCGCCAAGTCCGCGCCCGGTGGCGACGTGCAGGCGCTGAACTGGCTGACGCCCGATGGCATCCGCGTCAAGGCGCTGTACACCGCCGACGACACCAAAGACCTGCCCTACACCCATACGCTGCCCGGTTTCGAGCCCTACCTGCGCGGCCCCCAGGCCACCATGTACGCGGTGCGGCCGTGGACGATCCGGCAGTACGCGGGTTTTTCGACGGCGGAAGAGTCCAACGCCTTCTACCGCAAGGCGCTGGCCGCCGGTGGGCAAGGCGTGTCGGTGGCGTTCGACCTGGCCACGCACCGGGGCTACGACTCCGACCACCCGCGCGTCACCGGCGATGTCGGCAAGGCCGGCGTGGCGATCGACAGCGTGGAGGACATGAAGATCCTGTTCGACCAGATCCCGCTGGACAAGGTCTCGGTCTCCATGACCATGAACGGCGCCGTGCTGCCGGTGCTGGCCGGCTACGTGGTGGCGGCGGAAGAGCAGGGCGTCAGCCAGGAAAGCTTAAGCGGAACCATTCAGAACGACATTCTGAAGGAGTTCATGGTCCGCAACACCTACATCTACCCGCCGGCGCCCAGCATGCGCATCATCGGCGACATCATCGAGTACACGGCGCAGCACATGCCCAAGTTCAACTCGATCTCCATCTCCGGTTACCACATGCAGGAAGCGGGGGCCAACCAGGCGCTGGAGCTGGCCTTCACGCTGGCCGACGGCAAGGAGTATGTGAAGACCGCCATTGCCAAGGGCATGGACGTGGACGATTTTGCCGGCCGCCTGAGTTTCTTCTGGGCCATCGGCATGAACTTCTACCTGGAAGTGGCCAAGATGCGTGCCGCCCGCCTGCTGTGGTGCCGCATCATGAAGGGCTTTGACGCCAAGGCGCCCAAGAGCTTGATGCTGCGCACGCACTGCCAGACCTCTGGCTGGTCGCTGACCGAGCAGGACCCGTACAACAACGTGGTGCGCACCACCATCGAGGCGATGGCGGCGGTGTTCGGCGGCACGCAAAGCCTGCACACCAATTCGTTCGACGAGGCGATTGCGCTGCCCACCGAGTTCAGCGCCCGCATCGCGCGCAACACGCAGCTCATCATCCAGGAAGAGACGCACATCACCAACGTCATCGACCCCTGGGCCGGCAGCTACATGATGGAAAAGCTGACCCAGGACATGGCCGACGCCGCCTGGGCCATCATCGAAGAAGTCGAAGCCATGGGCGGCATGACCAAGGCCGTGGACAGCGGCTGGGCCAAGCTGAAGATCGAGGCCGCCGCTGCCGAGAAGCAGGCGCGCATCGACTCGGGCAAGGACGTCATCGTTGGCGTCAACAAGTACAAGCTGAAGACCGAGGACGCCATCGAGGCGCGCGACATCGACAACGTGGCGGTGCGCGACGGCCAGATCGCACGGCTGAACAGCATCAGGGCCAAGCGCGATACCGCCAAGGTGCAGGCGGCATTGGCTGCTTTGACCGCCGCCGCAGAGAGTGGCGAGGGCAACCTGCTGGACCTGTCCATCCAGGCCGTGCGCCTGCGGGCCACGGTGGGCGAGATCAGCGACGCGTTGGAAGCATCATTCGGGCGCCACCGCGCCGACACACAAAAGGTGACCGGCGTGTACGCAGCAGCTTACGACTCGGCCGAGGGCTGGGAACAACTGAAGACCGAGATCAACGACTTCGCCGCCGCCCAGGGCCGCCGGCCCCGCGTGATGATCTCCAAGCTGGGCCAGGACGGCCACGACCGGGGTGCCAAGGTGGTGGCCACCGCCTTTGCCGACCTGGGGTTCGACGTGGACATGGGGCCGCTGTTCCAGACGCCCGAGGAATGCGCGCGTCAGGCGATCGAGAACGACGTGCATGCGGTGGGCGTCAGCACGCTGGCCGCCGGCCACAAGACCCTTGTGCCCGCCATCATTGCCGAGCTGAAGAAGCAGGGCGCGGACGACATCATCGTGTTCGTCGGCGGCGTGATTCCGCGCCAGGACTACGAGATGTTGTACGAGGCAGGCGTGAAAGGCATCTACGGCCCAGGCACCCCCATACCCGCCAGCGCCAAGGATGTGCTGGAACAAATCAAGAAGGCGATTGCCTGATGTCCCCTGAGTGGGTGAGCCAGGTGTTGGCGGGTAATGCCGCCACCCAGCGCCGCGCCATCGCCAAGGCCATCACGCTGCTGGAGTCCACGCGCGATGACCACCGCACGGAGGCGGATGCGCTGCTGACCGCGCTGCTGCCGCACACCGGCAAGTCGTTTCGCTTGGGCATCAGCGGTGTGCCCGGCGTGGGCAAGAGCACCTTCATCGAGGCACTGGGCCTGCACCTGATCGCGCAGGGCCACCGCGTGGCGGTGCTGACCATCGACCCGTCCAGCACCGTCTCCGGCGGCTCCATCCTGGGTGACAAGACGCGCATGGAAAAGCTGTCGGTCCATCCACAGGCCTACATCCGCCCCAGCCCGAGCAGCGGCACGCTGGGCGGCGTGGCCGAGAAGACGCGCGAGGCCATGCTGGTGTGCGAGGCGGCGGGGTATGACGTGGTCATCGTCGAGACCGTGGGCGTGGGCCAGAGCGAGATCGCCGTGGCCGGCATGACAGACATGTTCGTGCTGATGCAGTTGCCCAACGCCGGCGACGACCTGCAGGCCATCAAGAAGGGCGTGATGGAGCTGGCCGACCTGGTGGTCATCAACAAGGCCGACCTGGACCCGGATGCCGCCACGCGGGCGCGGGCACAGATCACCAGCGCGCTGCGCTTGTTCGGCCTGCACGGCCACCCCGACCACGCGCACCACAATGCAGCCATCTGGCGCCCCCAGGTGCAGCAGCTCAGCGCCCTGCACGGCCAGGGTGTGGATGCTTTCTGGGCTGCCGTGCAACAGTACCGACAGGTGCAAACCGCCAATGGCAAGCTGGCCGCACGCCGCCAGCAACAGGCGCTGGGCTGGATGTGGGAACGTGTGGACGCCGGGCTGAAGCAAGCCTTCCAGCACCACCCGCAGGTGCAGCTGCTGCTGCCGCAAATGAAGGCCCAGGTGCTGGCCGGTACGCTGGCGGCATCCACCGCCGCGCGGCAGCTGCTGGCGGCACAGGCCGGCGGGCCGTAGAAAATTCGACTCTGACCCCAATAAGGTAATTTAGGACACCTCATGCACGACATCCTGGAACAACTGGAAGCCAAGCGCGCGCTGGCGCACCTGGGCGGTGGGCAAAAGCGCATCGACGCGCAGCACAAGAAGGGCAAGCTGACCGCGCGCGAGCGGCTGGAGCTGCTGCTGGACGAGGGCACGTTCGAAGAGTGGGACATGTTCGTCGAGCACCGCTGCGTGGACTTTGGCATGGAGGCCAACAAGATCCCCGGTGACGGCGTGGTCACCGGCTACGGCATGATCAACGGCCGGCTGGTGTTCGTCTTCAGCCAGGACTTCACCGTGTTCGGCGGTGCGCTGAGCGAGGCGCATGCCGAGAAGATCTGCAAGGTGATGGACCAGGCGATGAAGGTGGGCGCGCCGGTGATCGGCCTGAACGACTCGGGCGGCGCCCGCATCCAGGAAGGCGTGGCCTCGCTGGGCGGCTATGCGGATGTGTTCCAGCGCAATGTGATGGCCAGCGGCGTGGTGCCGCAGATCAGCATGATCATGGGCCCCTGCGCTGGTGGCGCGGTGTATTCGCCGGCCATGACCGACTTCATCTTCATGGTCAAGGACAGCAGCTACATGTTCGTCACCGGCCCCGAGGTGGTGAAGACGGTCACGCACGAAGAGGTGACGGCCGAGGAGCTGGGCGGTGCGGTGACCCACACCAGCAGGAGCGGCGTGGCCGACCTGGCGTTTGACAGCGACGTGGAAGCGCTGCTGATGCTGCGCCGCCTGTACAACTACCTGCCGTTGAACAACCGCGAGAAAGCCCCGGTGCGCAAGAGCGGCGACCCGGCCGAGCGCATGGACATGTCGCTGGACACGCTGGTGCCCGACAACCCCAACAAGCCCTACGACATGAAGGAGCTGATCACCAAGACGGTGGACGACGGCGACTTCTTCGAGCTGCAACCCGAGTACGCCAAGAACATCATCATCGGCTTCGCCCGCATGGAAGGCCAGTCGGTGGGCATCGTGGCCAACCAGCCGCTGGTGCTGGCGGGCTGCCTGGACATCAAGAGCTCCATCAAGGCGGCGCGCTTCGTGCGCTTTTGCGATGCCTTCAACATCCCGGTGGTGACGTTTGTGGACGTGCCCGGCTTCATGCCCGGCACCTCGCAAGAGTACGGCGGCATCATCAAGCACGGCGCCAAGCTGCTGTATGCCTATGCCGAGTGCACCGTGCCCAAGATCACCGTCATCACCCGCAAAGCCTATGGCGGCGCCTATGACGTGATGTCGTCCAAGCACCTGCGTGGCGACGTCAACTTCGCCTGGCCGAACGCCGAGATCGCGGTGATGGGCGCCAAGGGCGCGGTGGAAATCATCTTCCGTGAAGACAAGGGCGACCCGGCCAAGCTGGCCGCCAAGGAGGCCGAATACAAGGCCCGCTTTGCCAACCCCTTCGTGGCCGGCGCGCGTGGCTTCATCGACGACGTGATCCTGCCGCACGAAACCCGCAAGCGCATCTGCCGCAGCCTGGTGATGCTGCGCGACAAGAAGCTGGACAACCCGTGGCGCAAGCACGGCAACATCCCACTGTGACAGGGAAGGGCTGAGCTATATGGCCAAAGCTGAAACCGCCATTCAAGCAAAGAAGCTGACCGACATCCCGAACATCGGTGTGTCGATGGCGGAAGATTTGCGCGGTTTGGGCATTCACACGCCAGCCGATGTGAAGAAGATGGACCCGATGCAGGCCTACAACATGCTGCGCACCCCCATGGGCGAGCGGCATGACCCCTGCGTGCTGGACACCTTCCTGGCCGCGAAGAAATTCATGAACGGTGGGCCTAAGCAGCCGTGGTGGGACTTTACCGAGCAGCGCAAGAAGATGCTCAAGAAAGAAGCTGGAAAATGACTATGTTCACCAAGATACTGATCGCCAACCGTGGCGAGATCGCCTGCCGGGTTATCAAGACCGCGCAGAAGATGGGCATCAAGACCGTCGCCGTGTATTCGGATGCCGACCGCGACGCCCGCCACGTGGAGCTGGCCGACGAGGCGGTGCACATAGGCGCCGCTCCCAGCCGGGAGAGCTATCTGCAGGCCGACCGCATCATTGCCGCCTGCAAACAGACCGGCGCGCAGGCGGTGCACCCGGGCTACGGCTTCCTGAGCGAAAACGCGGGCTTTGCCAAGCGGGTGGAGGAAGAGGGCATCGTCTTCATCGGCCCCAAGCACTATTCGATTGCCGCCATGGGCGACAAGATCGAATCCAAGAAGCTGGCGGGCAAGGCGGGCGTCAACTGCATCCCCGGCGTCAATGACGCCATTGAGACCGCCGAGAAGGCGGTGGAGATCGCCAAGGGCATTGGCTACCCGGTGATGATCAAGGCCAGCGCCGGCGGCGGCGGCAAGGGCCTGCGTGTCGCCTACAACGACAAGGAAGCCTTCGAGGGCTTCACCAGCTGCCGCAACGAGGCGCGCAACAGCTTTGGCGACGACCGCGTGTTCATCGAGAAATTTGTCGAGGAACCGCGCCACATCGAAATCCAGCTGCTGGGCGATGCGCATGGCAACGTGATCTATTTGAACGAACGCGAATGCTCCATCCAGCGCCGCCACCAGAAGGTGATCGAAGAGGCGCCCAGCCCCTTCATCAGCGACGCCACCCGCAAGGCCATGGGCGAACAGGCCGTGGCGCTTGCCAAGGCCGTCAAGTACGAGAGCGCCGGCACGGTGGAGTTCGTGGTCGGCAAGGACCAGAGCTTCTACTTCCTGGAGATGAACACCCGCCTGCAGGTGGAGCACCCGGTGACCGAATGCATCACCGGGCTGGACCTGGTGGAGCTGATGATCCGCGTCGCCGCCGGCGAGAAGCTGCCGCTGACGCAAGCCGAGGTGAAACGCAACGGCTGGGCCATCGAGTGCCGCATCAACGCCGAAGACCCGTTCCGCAACTTCCTGCCCAGCACTGGCCGGCTGGTGCGCTTCCAGCCGCCGCGCGAGACGCTGTTTGCCGCCAGCGACAACGGCGGCCACGGCGTGCGGGTGGACACCGGCGTGATGGATGGCGGTGAAATCCCCATGTATTACGACTCCATGATCGCCAAGCTCATCGTCCACGGCGGCGACCGGGCTGAGGCCATCGCCAAGATGCGCGAGGCGCTGAACGCTTTCGTGATTCGCGGCATCTCCAGCAACATCCCGTTCCAGGCCGCGCTGCTGGCGCACCCCAAGTTCGTCACTGGCGACTTCAACACCGGCTTCATCGCCGAGCACTACAGCAAGGGCTTCTCGGCCGCCGATGTGCCGCATGCCGACCCGGACTTCCTCATCGCGCTGGCCGCCTTCGTCAACCGCCGGTATCTCGCGCGGCAGACCGCCATCAGCGGCCAGATGGAGGGGCATGAGTTTGAGGTGGGCGAGAAGTTCGTCGTCGTCTCGCTGGGGGGCGAGGGTCAGCACACCCAAACGCCCGTCAACGTGACGGACTTTGAAGGTGTCACCGGTTCCAGCTCGGTGAGTGTGGGCGACAAGACCTACCGCCTGTGCAGCAACTTCCGCCTCGGTGGCATACGCGTGGCCGGCACTTGCAACGACCAGCAGTTTGTCGCCCAGATCGAACGCGGCACGCCCAAGAACCCGTTGGCGCTGCGTGTCATCCACAACGGCACGCAGATCGACACGCTGGTGCTGTCGCCGCGCGCCGCCGAACTGCACGCGCTGATGCCCTACAAGGCGCCGCCCGACATGAGCCGCTATGTGCTGTCGCCCATGCCGGGGTTGCTGGTGGAAGTGGCCGTGCAGCCTGGCCAGAAGGTGCAGGCCGGCGAGCGTGTGGCCGTCATCGAGGCCATGAAGATGGAAAACGTGCTGTTTGCCGCCGCCGATGGCGTGGTCGGCAAGGTGCTGGCCAGCAAGGGCGAAAGCCTGACGGTGGACCAACCGATCGTGGAGTTTTCGTGATGACCGGCAGCAGCAACCCACAACGCCCGTTCAAGGTGCTGGGCATCCAGCAAATCGCTATCGGCGGCCCGGACAAGCAGCGCCTGAAAACCCTGTGGGTGGACATGCTGGGCCTGGAAGTCACCGGCACCTACAAGAGCGAACGCGAGAACGTTGATGAAGACATCTGCGCCGTGGGCGCCGGCCCCTTCAAGGTCGAGGTGGACCTGATGCAGCCGCTGGACCCGGACAAGAAACCCGCCGTCCACACCACACCGCTGAACCACGTGGGCCTGTGGATAGACGACCTGCCCAAGGCGGTGGCATGGCTCACCGCCCAGGGTGTGCGCTTTGCCCCCGGCGGCATACGCCCTGGTGCAGCGGGGTTTGACATCTGCTTCCTGCACCCGAAGGCGAATGACGAGTTTCCGATTGCGGGTGAGGGGGTATTGATTGAGCTCGTGCAGGCGCCGCCGGAAGTGGTTTCTGCGTTTGCCAAGTTGGCAGGCACAGCCATCTAAGACAGGAGACATCTTGCGCACACGAATTACCCCCGTCATCGCCGCTTTGTTCATTGGCCAAGGGGTTTGGGCCCAGACAGCCGCACCACCTTCCCCGCCTGCGGAGCCGGCAACGAAGATCGAAGCTTTCTCCGCCAAGACGGGCATCGTTATCATCAAAGGCTATTCGACAGTCAGCCGGATCTATGGCCAGGGCGAAGTAAAGGTTGACGCTCGGGAGGTGCGTGACGCAAGCAACCCGGGTTTGGCGGTTTACGGCCTTGAGATTGAGGTGAAGGAGTCGGGCCGGCTGGAGCGGGTGAGCCGGTCGTTCATTGACCTGGATGAAGTGGACTCACTGGTGCGTGGGCTGGACTACATTTCCAAGGTGACGAGCGCGGTCACGCCGCTGAAGAATTTTGAAGCCCAGTACCGGACCAAGGACGATCTTGCCGTAACTGTCTACACAGGCCCGGCCGGCCAACTGTCACTTGCAGTCGAAAGTGGCCGGGTGGTCAGGGTTTCAGCGTTCTTCGATCTCGTGAACCTGGAAAGGCTGAAGAACCACATTGTCGAGGCCAAGCGCATTCTGGAATCTGCGCGCGCCTCCAAGTAACACCATTGCGGCAAGGCCTGCTACAGGCCTAGAGCCGAAGTTGAATCAGCACCAGCAAGGCGATGATGACCGCAATGACAATGGCATTGAACACGACATCCAGCGTCAGGGCCTGGGCTATCTTTTGCCAGTGCGGTCTGTCGAAGTGAATGATGTGCATGACGTACTCCAAAAAGTGGGTTCTGTCCGCAAAATCAAGCTGACCAGGCAAGGCTGCGAACGCCTTGCCGCTTGGAACTATAGGTCGCCAAAATGAAGTTTCAATGCGGTGACCGCCATGCGCCCGGATCCGCCACTTGGGGCGTCCAATTGCCCACGTTAACAACACGCTAGGGATTAACCCGAGAGCATGGGTATTTGCTCAGGCGTAGACTGTTTTGGCCCTTGAGTCGTTGCTGCGCTGCAGCAAGAGGGCAAGGAGACAGATTTGCAGCCTACCGACATCAAGAATCCGGCCTATTTCCACAAGGTCGTCGATTGCCAATGGGCTTGTCCCGCCCACACCCCCGTTCCTGAATACATACGCCTGATCGGCCAGGGTCGCTACAGCGATGCCTACATGGTCAACTGGGTGTCCAACGTGTTCCCCGGTATCCTGGGGCGAACGTGTGACAGGCCCTGCGAGCCGGCTTGCCGGCGCGGCCGCGTGGACGAGGCGAACGACGCCACGCCCGAGCCGGTGGCCATCTGCCGCTTGAAGCGTGTCGCGGCGGACCACAAGGACGATGTGTCCGGCCGCATGCCCAAGCTGTCGCCGAAGAACGGCAAGCGCGTGGCCTGCATAGGCGCCGGCCCGGCCTCGCTGACGGTGGCGCGCGACCTGGCGCCGCTGGGCTATGACGTCACCGTGTTCGACGGCGAGGCCAAGGCGGGCGGCTTCATCCGCACGCAGATACCGCGCTTTCGGCTGCCCGAGAGCGTCATTGACGAAGAGACCGGCTACATCCTGGACCTGGGCGTCAACTTCGTCAGTGGCCAGCGCATCGATTCGATGAAGGGCTTGCTCGCACAAGGCTACGACGCCGTCTTCGTCGGTTGCGGCGCCCCGCGCGGGCGCGACCTGGAGCTGTCAGGCCGCACGGAGGCGAAGGCCAACATCCACATCGGCATCGACTGGCTGGCCTCGGTCTCGTTCGGCCACATCACCAGCATTGGCCGGCGCGTCATCGTGCTGGGTGGTGGCAACACCGCCATGGACTGCTGCCGCTCGTCGCGCCGGCTTGGCGGCGCCGAGGTGAAGGTCATCGTGCGCAGCGGCTTTGACGAGATGAAGGCCTCGCCCTGGGAGAAGGAAGACGCCCAGCATGAGGGCATCCCCATCCTGAACTTCCACGTGCCCAAGACCTTCGAGCATACGAACGGCAAGCTCACCGGCATGACGTTCGAGATCGTCCGCGCCGAATACGACGACAAGGGCCGGCGCAACCTGGTGCCCACCGGCGAGCCCGATGTGCTGGTGCCCTGCGACGACGTGCTGATCGCCGTCGGCCAGGAGAACGCCTTCCCCTGGATCGAGAAAGACGCCGGCATCGAGTTCGACAAATGGGGCCTGCCGGTGTTGGACAAGGACACCTTCCAGGCCAGCGTGAAGAACGTGTTCTTCGGTGGCGACTCCGCCTTTGGGCCCAAGAACATCATCACCGCCGTGGCCCATGGGCACGAGGCGGCGGTGTCCATAGACCGGCTGCTGAATGGCGAAGACGTGAAGCGCCGCCCGGCGCCCATGACCAACCTGATGTCGGCCAAGATGGGCATTCACGAGTGGAGCTACGACAACGACGTCTCGAACGACCTGCGCTTCAAGGTGCCATGGGCCAAGGCCGAGACGGCGCTGGCCAGCATCAAGGTGGAGGTGGAGCTGGGCTTTGACGCCGCCACCGCCTTCAAGGAAGCCAGCCGCTGCCTGAACTGCGACGTGCAGACCGTGTTTGCCGACCAGGCCTGCATTGAATGCGACGCCTGTGTGGACATCTGCCCGATGGACTGCATCAGCTTCATCCCCAACGCGGAAGAGGCCGAGCTGCGCACCCACCTGAAGGCGCCGGCCACCAACACCACGCAAGACCTGTATGTGTCCGGCCTGCTGAAGACCGGCCGCGTGATGGCCAAGGACGAAGACGTGTGCCTGCACTGCGGCCTGTGCGCCGAGCGCTGCCCCACCGGCGCCTGGGACATGCAGAAATTCCTGCTCACCACCACGCAGGCCGGTGGCAGCTGCCGTGACAGCTCGCCGCTGGTGGCGGGCACGGCTGCGGCAGGCAAGCCGGCCAAGACGGGGGTGGCAGCATGAACGACAACGTCAAGAAAACCATCTCTGCGGTCAACGACTTCGTCATCAAGTTCGCCAACGTCAACGGCTCGGGCTCGGCCTCCGCCAACGAGCTGTTCGCCAAGGCGATATTGCGCATGGGCGTGCCGGTGAGCCCGCGCAACATCTTCCCCAGCAACATCCAGGGCCTGCCCACCTGGTACGAGGTGCGCGTCAGCGAGGCCGGCCACCTGGGCCGGCGCGGCGGCATCGACATGATGGTGGCCATGAACCCGCAGACCTGGGACGCCGACGTGGCCGAGCTGGAGCCCGGTGGCTACCTGTTCTACGACAGCACGCGGCCCATCCCGCCCGAGAAGTTCCGCCCCGACATCAACGTGCTGGGCATGCCGCTGACCGAGATCTGCAACGCGGTCTACACCGATTCGCGCCAGCGCCAGCTGTTCAAGAACATCATCTATGTCGGCGCGTTGTCCGTGCTGCTGGAGGTGGAGGCGGGCGTCATCGAGACGCTGTTTGCCGAGCAGTACAAGGGCAAGGAGAAGCTGCTCGATTCCAACGTGCGCGCGCTGCACCTGGGGCGCGACTTCGTCAAAGAGAACTTGAAGGCCCCGCTGGGCATACGCGTGCAGCGGCGCGACAACGTGGGCCAGCGCATCTTTGTCGATGGCAACAGCGCTGCGGCACTGGGCTGCGTGTATGGCGGCGCCACTGTGGCGGCGTGGTACCCCATCACCCCCAGCAGCTCGGTGGCCGAGGCGTTTGACAAGTACTGCCGCAAGTACCGGGTGGACGCCGACACCGGCACGCACAAGTTCGCCATCGTGCAGGCCGAGGACGAGATCGCCTCCATCGGCATGGTGGTGGGGGCAGGGTGGAACGGCGCACGCGCCTTCACCGCCACCAGCGGCCCCGGCGTCAGCCTGATGACCGAGTTCATCGGCCTGGCCTATTTTGCCGAGATACCGGTCACCATCATCAACGTGCAGCGCGGTGGCCCCTCCACCGGCATGCCCACGCGCACGCAGCAGGCCGACATCATCTCGTGTGCCTATGCCTCGCATGGCGACACCAAGCACGTGCTGCTGTTCCCGGAAGACCCGCGCGAGTGCTTTGACCACGCCGCCGCCGCGCTGGACCTGGCCGACCGCCTGCAGACCCCCGTGTTCCTGATGACCGACCTGGACATCGGCATGAACCAGCGCCTGTGCGAGCCCTTTGTGTGGGACCCGGCGCGCGACTACGACCGTGGCAAGGTCATGACGGCCGCCGAGCTGGACGCCGGCCGCGACTTCGGCCGCTACAAGGACGTGGACGGCGACGGCATCCCCTGGCGCACGCTGCCCGGCACCCACGCCACCAAAGGCAGCTACTTCACCCGCGGCACCACGCGCGACCCGTATGCGCGCTACTCCGAGAAGGGCCCGGACTACATCTACAACGTCGAGCGGCTGCTCAAAAAATTCAAGACCGCCGCCACGCTGGTGCCGCAGCCGGTGCGAAAACCCGCCGCGCAGAAGACGCCGCTGGGCGTCATCTACTTCGGCTCCACCAGCCCGGCCATGCACGAGGCGCTGGAGGTGCTGGAGCAGCAAGGCATCCACCTGGACGCGCTGCGCCTGCGCGCCTTCCCTTTCCCCGACAGCGTGGCCGAGTTCATCGCCGCGCATGAGCAGGTGTATGTGGTGGAGCAAAACCGCGACGCCCAGATGCACCAGCTGCTGGTGAACGAGCTGGACATCAACCCGGCCCGCCTGGTGCGCGTGCTGCACTTCGACGGCACCCCCATCACCGGGCGCTTCATCACCGCCGCCATCAGCAAACACGCCAAGATCCCCAGCACGGCCAAGGGCAACACCAAGGAGGCCGCATGACCTACATCGCCAAGCCCAAGCTGCACCACCCCACGCTGGCGCGCAACGAGGTGGGTTACACCCGGCGCGACTACGAGGGCAAGATCTCCACGCTGTGCGCCGGCTGCGGGCACGATTCCATCTCCGCCGCCATCATCCAGGCCTGCTGGGACTTGAACATCGAGCCGCACCGCGTGGCCAAGCTCTCCGGCATAGGCTGCAGCTCCAAGACGCCGGACTACTTTTTGGGCGCCTCGCACGGCTTCAACACCGTGCACGGCCGCATGCCCTCGGTGCTGACCGGCGCCGCGCTGGCCAACCGCGAGCTGCTTTACCTGGGCGTGTCGGGCGACGGCGATTCGGCCTCCATCGGCCTGGGTCAGTTCGCCCACGCCATGCGCCGTGGCGTCAACATGGTCTACATCGTCGAGAACAACGGCGTCTACGGCCTCACCAAGGGCCAGTTTTCCGCCACCGCGGACAGGGGCTCCAAGAGCAAGAAGGGCGTGCTCAACAGCGACAGCGCCATCGACCTGGTGGGCATGGCGCTGCAGCTGGGTGCCACCTACGTGGCACGCAGCTTCTCGGGCGACAAGGCGCAGCTCGTTCCGCTGATCAAGGGCGCCATAGGGCACGGCGGCGCCGCGTTCATCGACGTCATCAGCCCCTGCGTGGCCTTCAACAACCACGCCGGCAGCACCAAGAGCTATGACTACGTGCGCGAGCACAACGAGGCGGTCAGCCGCATCGACTTCATCACCGGCCGCGACGAGATCACCGCCGACTACCCCGAGGGCGAGGTGGTCGACGTGGCCCAGCACGACGGCACCACCCTGCGCCTGCGCAAGCTCGCGAAAGACTACGACCCCACCAACCGCCTGGCCGCCATGAACCATGTGATGACGCACCAGGCCAAGGGCGAGGTGGTCACCGGCCTGCTGTTTGTCGACCCCGACGCCAGCGACCTGCACCTGGCGCTGAACACCAGCGCCACGCCGCTCAACGCGCTGGGCCGCGACGTGCTGTGCCCCGGCGGCACCGCGCTGGACAAGCTCAACGCCTCGCTGCGCTAGGGGGGTGGCGGCGGATATGCGGGTGAGGCGGGGCGTGGGTGCAGGCATATCCGGGTATTTACTGACGCTCGGAATTGATCCATGTCAGTCCGCGGTCAGCTTACGCGCCGGTTTCACCCTTAACATCGGGCTATGAACCCATTGCTCTCGCCTGGCATGCTGCTGATGCGCAGCCTGTCCCTGCCTGCCAAGCTGGTTGTGCTGGCGCTGGCGGCCGGCGTGCCCATGGGGCTGCTGGCCTTTGTCACTGGCAGCGTGGCCATGTGGGTGGCCGGCATTGGCCTGGCGGTCTTCCTGTACCTGATGCTGTCGTTCTACAGCAGCTTCGTGGCCGACCTGCACAAGGTCATGCACGTGATGCAGGCCACCGCGGCCGGCAACCTGCGCCAAGACATCAAGGCCCAGGGCAGTGATGAGCTGGCGCAGATGGCCGCGCTGATGGCGCAAATGGTCAACCGCCTCTCAAGCATGGTGGCAGCGGTGCGCAGCAATGCCGCGCTGGTGGCCCACGCCGGCGGCAGCCTGGCCAGCGGCAACCGCTCCTTGAGCGACCGCACCGAGCAGCAGGCCGCCAACCTGGAAGAAACCTCGGCCAGCGTGGCCGACCTGTCTTCCACCGTGCAGCAAAACGCCAACACCGCGCAGCAGAGCGACCGCCAGGCCAGCGCCGTGCGCGGCACCGCCGAAACCGGCGCCCAGGCCATGGCCCAGGCCATCACCTCGGTGGAGGCCATCCAGGCCAGCACCCAGCGCATGGACGAGATCGTGGGCGTCATCGACGGCCTGGCCTTCCAGACCAACATCCTGGCGTTGAACGCCGCCGTAGAGGCTGCGCGTGCGGGTGAATCCGGCCGCGGCTTTGCCGTCGTGGCCGCCGAGGTGCGCTCGCTGGCCCAGCGCTCGGCCGCATCCGCCAAGGAGATACGCCAGCTCATCAGCACCTCCAGCAGCCAGGTGGCCACCGGCGTGGCGCAAATCCGCACCGCAGGCGCCAACATCACGCAGATCGTCGACGGCATACGCGGCGTGGCCGCCACCATGTCGGAAATCTCCACGTCGAATGCCGAGCAGAGCAATGCGCTGAACGAAATCGCCACCGCCGTGCGCCAGCTCGACACGCTGACGCAGCAAAACGCCAGCATGGTGGAGCGCGCGGTCGAGCAGTCCAACCTGCTGGAAGGCCGCGCCACCACGCTGGCGCAGGCGGTGTCCGAGTTCCAGCTGCAGCAGGGCACGGCCGAAGAGGCCATGAACCTGGTGCGCCACGCCATGGAGCACCGGCGCCGCGCCGGCTCGCTGGACGCCTTCCTGCGCGACATCACCGAGCCCAGCCAGGGCTTCCACGACCGCGACATGTATGTCTTCGTGCTCGACGACGCCGGCCGCTACGTCGCCTTCGGCGGCAACAAGGCCAAGGTGGGCACCCGCGTGCAGGACATCGCCGGCATCGACGGCGAAGGGCTGCTGCGCTCCATCATCAACCAGGCCAGCCACGAGCCCGGCTGGGTGGAATACGACATCACCAACCCCACCAGCGGCAAGGTGCAGACCAAGATGTCCTACGTGCAGATGGTGGACAACGTGTACGCGGGCTGCGGGGTGTACAAGGCGCTGGCGGCGAAGTAGGGCGGGGGCTGGTTTGCGCGCCATTGTGTGGATTGGTTGCTGGGCCGCGTGCGCCACTGTGGCAGCTGCGGACATCAAGCCCTACACCTGCAACCGCGGATCGTTTCCGACTGATCAGAAAGCGCTGCAAGTCGTCAAGTTCAATGGCGCCAGAGATGAAAAACTCTACTTTCATGTGGACGAGAAGAACTGCCCTGAGGATGAGGCCAAATGCCGTACCAAGGCTTACGTGGTTTCGGGCGACGAACTGTTGATTGACAAAAAAGCCGGCCCCTGGGCTTGCGCTTGGTTTCAAGATCGCAAGCGTCCAACTGTAGGGTGGGTGAAAGTGGCTGGCTTGGCGAATCAGCCAGACGCCAAAGATAGCCCACAACGATGGGTGGGGCGGTGGCAATACTTTGATGACATCATCACCATCGCTAGCAAGGATGCCAGGCTCAGCGTGGAAGGTCAGGCCATCTGGTACGGAGTGAAGACACCCGATGGCTACCGCTCGCAGCACTATGGAGAGTTGTCCGGCAGTATTCAACCTGTTGCTGGCCGGGCCCGTTATGAAAACTCAAGCTGCGCTGCTGATCTGTCGCGCGTAGGGAAGTACCTGGTGGTGGAAGACAACGGCAATTGCGGCGGCTTGAACGTGCGCTTCAACGGCATCTACACTCGGCGCTGAAGCGTTCTGGCGTGGTCGCGTCAAGTCCGGCAGAGTGACTGTCTTTCGGCGGTAGAGTAGCGGTCTGCCCTTGAAGGGCCACAACGACACGCTACCAAAAAGAAGGATGTCCCCATGCGCCAACCCGAGCGCCGCGCCTTGCGCCACTTTTCCCTTGCCCCGCTGCTGCTGGCCGGCGCCCTGGCCAGCGGTGCCGCTATGGCGCAAACCGCGCCGACAGCATCCGCCGCGGCCGCCAGCGCCCCTGCTGCAAGCACGCCCGCCGCCGCTGGCACCGTCTCCGTCACCTCGCTGGCCAAGCTCAACGCCGTGCTGTGGATGCAGCAGACCATTGAGTACCGCGCCGTGACCCAAAGCGTGTACCAGGCCGCCACCGGCGCGCTGCGGCAGGCCGTGGGCCAGCGCACCTGGGCCACGCTGGAGCGCGGCCCGGCCAAGAAGCGCCGCGCCGCCGTGGTGCTGGACCTGGACGAGACCGCACTGGACAACAGCCCCTACAACGCCTGGACGGTGCGCGAAGACCGGCCCTACACCGAGCCCGACTGGCAGGCCTGGATGGCGCAAGAGGCCGAGCAGCCCATCCCCGGCGTGCTGGCCTTCACGCTGGCGGTCAAAAAGGCCGGCGCCGACGTGTTCTACATCACCAACCGCGAATGCCACGCCCTGGGGGCCGACCCGTGCCCCGCCAAGACCCACACCATGGCCCGCATGGCCAAGCTGGGCTTTCCGCGTGCAAATGACCCCACGGCTTTTCTGTTCAAGAACGAGCAGCCCGACTGGGCCAGCAGCGACAAGTCGCCCCGCCGCCTGCGCGTGCTGCAAACCCACCGCATCGTGATGCAGCTGGGTGACGACCTGCGCGACTTCCTGCCCCTGGCCAGCGTGGACCGCCTGCGCGCCAAGCAAGCCGACCCGGCAGCCGAGAAGGCCATGCAAGACTTCTTCGGCAAGCGCTGGTTCATGCTGCCCAACCCGTCCTACGGCTCGTGGGAAAAGGGCGTGCCCACCCAGGTGGCCGACAAGCTCAAGGCGCTGCAGGTGCCGGCGCCATGGAGCGCGCCGGGCAGTGGGCCCGTCAGCGCACCCGCCGCCAAATAGTGGCCCAGCGCGCACTGACATGGCTCAGGCGCCAGGGTGCCTGGGCGGCGCTGGCCGTCGCCATGGCCAGCCACGCGGCACCGGCCGAGCCCGAGCTCAGCATCGAGATGTCGCTGCTGCCCGATGGCGCGCTGCAAGTGCGCTACACGCCGCCGCCCGACGTGCGCGAGCTGACCTTCTGGAACCCCATCCCCGGCGCCCACGACGCCTGGCGCGCCGCCATGATGGCCCCTGCCGACGCGTGCACAGAGCTCACCCGCCGTACCCTGCGCATCCACGACAGCCCCGCGTGCAGCGCCGCCACCGTGCGCGTGACGCCGAAGCTGCTGGCGCTGGACGCCAGCTACCAGCCCGCCGAGGCGTTGGGGAATGTGGATGAGCGCGGTGGGCAGGGCGGGCTGCTGGCCTACACCGGCCACTACACCGCGCTGCTGCCCGGCCACGCGCTGCGCTGGCGCTGGGTGGTGCCGCCCGGCGGTTACCTGGTGCAGGCCGGCGCCACCCACGCGCAGGCCCAGGTGGCGGTGGTGGAGCAGCTGGTCAGCCCCGCCACCGTGGACCGCTCCCGCGTGCCCAGCTACGTCAGCGTGCGCGCGCTGGGCGCGCACCAGTACGTGTGGTGGGGCCGCTGGGCGCCCGAGCAACTGCCCGAAGGCGCAGGCTCCCTGGTGCTGGACCCGCGGCTGGACGCCGTGCGCGCCCAGCGCATACGCACCGCGCTGCAGGGCGACATGGCCGCGCTGAAAGCCGCCTACGGCCGGGGCCCGGCAGGCCCGGTGGGCGTGCTGGTGCCACTGGAAGAGAGCCAGCGCTTTCACGGCGACACCACCGAGGGCCGCATGATGCGCCTGCAGCTGCCCGCCATGGCCGGCCCCACCGCCATGACCGGCACGCGGCTGGAGCGCTTCGTCGCCCACGAGGTGGCGCACTGGTGGAACGCCGGCGTGTTTTACTCCGACGCCCTTCGCCCCTGGCTGCACGAAGGCCACGCCGAATGGGTGGCCCTGCTGTTGCAGCATCGGGCCGGCCGGGAGGACGACCAGGCCGTGCGCGCCAGCGTGGAAGCTGCCATCAACACCTGCCTGCAACTGCGCGGCGATCTGCCCGCCGCCCAACTGCCGCTGGGCTTTTCCGACGTGGACGACCCCTACGCCTGCGGCCTGGCGCTGATGGTGCTGGCCCAGGCGCTGCACCACACGCGGGCCACCGCAGCACCCACCCCCGGCAGCGCGCTCAACGAGCTGGCCAGCCTGCACCTGGATAACCCGGCGCTGGGCGTGGTGGGCTTTGCGCGCTGGGCCGACGGCCCGCCGTCCGCCACAGGCCCCGACCCCATGCGCCAGCTGCTGACCGACCTGAACCTGGGCTTTGCCAGCGGTTACCGGGCCCTGGCCAAGCGCACCGGCCTGGTCAGCGCCGAGCCCGTGCCCGCCACGCAGCGCTTGAGGCTGGCGCCCGATGCGCTGGCCCGCCTGGGCGTGGTGGAGCCGGCTCCGCCCAGGCCCTAGTGCGCAGTGCGCGCTGCACGCGCCCTGTTCCCACAGCCGGTGTAGTCGCCGTCCTATAGGGCGGTGTGCCCCCGCACCCTAAATTCCGGGGGTATGGGCACCACCACCACCGCACCCCCCCGCGCCAGTAGCACGCCCGCCCTGGTCTACAGCAGCGACGCCGAGCCCGGCATCGTGCGCCGGCGCCGGGGCAAGCACTTTTCTTACCTGGGGCAAGACGGCCGCCCGCTGCGCGAAGCCGCCGAGCTGCAGCGCATACGCAAGCTGGCCATCCCCCCGGCCTACCAGCAGGTGTGGATCTGCCCGCAGCCCAACGGCCACCTGCAGGCCACCGGGCTGGACGCCCGCGGGCGCAAGCAATACCGCTACCACCCGCAGTGGCGCAGCGCCCGCGATGCCGAGAAATACGAGCACCTGCTGGCCTTTGCCCGCGCGCTGCCGCGCCTGCGCCGCCGCGTGGCCAAGGCCCTGGCCCAGCCCGGCCTGGGCCGCGAGCAACTGCTGGCCGCCGTGGTGCACCTGCTGGACACCACCATGGCCCGCATCGGCAACGACGCCTACGCCCGCGACAACGGCTCCTATGGCCTGACCACGCTGCGCAAGCGCCATTTGAGCGTGCAGGGCAGCCGCCTGCGCCTGCGCTTCCAGGGCAAGAGCGGCGTGCCCCAGCAGCTGGAGGTGAGCGACGCCCGCCTGGCCCGCATCGTGCGCCGCTGCCAGGACTTGCCCGGCCAGACCCTGTTTTGCTATGAAGACGACGCCGCCCAGGTGCGCGGCATAGGCTCGGCCGACGTCAACGACTTTCTGCGTGAGCTGGCCGGCGACCAGATCACCGCCAAAGACTTTCGCACCTGGCACGCCAGCGTGCTGGGGCTGGAGGCCTGCGCCAAGGCGCTGCGCAAACCGCAGCAGCCCTTCAGCCTGAAGTTGATGCTGACCGAGGTGTCCGGCGCCCTGGGCAACACGCCGGCCGTGTGCCGCAAGTCGTATGTGCACCCCGAGGTGCTGGCCTTTGCCGCCACCGTGCGTGCAGACCCCGAAGGCGCGGCTGAGCGGCTGCGCCAGGCCGGCCAGCGCGTGCCCGCCGGCTGCTCTGGCCTGCGGCAGGCTGAGCAGCGGCTAATGGGGTTTTTGCAGATGCCGCAGGTGGGCTAGAGGGGGCTAGACAGGGCTGGACGGGGCTAGACTAGCCCCACCATGCCCCTGCCAAGCCCCGCCACGCTGCCGCTGATGGACGCCACCAAGCTGCTGCGCCAGCAGCAGGGCATTGGCGCGGCCACCGTCACCACCCACCACCTGCTGAGCTGGGCCGCGCAAGGCCTGCTGGGACTGCATGTGCCCGTGGGCGACAAGCTGCTGAAGCTGCCCATCACCGAGGCCCAGGCCGTGCGCCTGGCCCGGGGCGAGTGGGTGCCGTTGGATGTGGGCCAGTTGGAAGGCGGCAATCCCCGCAGCCGCCCCAAGCCGCTGCTGGTGCAACAGAGCGAGCTGGTGGTGCACACCGCCGAGCTGCAAGCCCTGGCTGCGCAGCACCTGTGCGCGAGCGGCGCCGCAGAGCCAGCCACCGCCGAGCCCAAACCCGAGCCCGAGGCCTTCGACCCGGCCGACCTGCCCGAAGAGCTGGACATTGCCCGCATTGCCTTCACCGCAGTGAGGAACGGCTATGGCGCGGCCAATGCCACGTTCAAGAACCGGTTGCTGGCATATTTGGGCGAGCACCACCCGAAGCTGAGTGATGAGGCGCGGCAGCGGATTGGGACGGTGGCCAACCCGGACAAGGCGGCGGGGCGGCGCAAGGGGGCGTAAGCGCCAGGTCCTATGTTTTAATAATGTGCAGAGTATTCAAAAAGGGGGATGCAATGGCGATCAGCACGAGAGGGGCGGGGCTTCGCTCCGCGATATTCCTGGTTTGCGGCTTGTTGCTTGGCCAGCTTGCACTGGCGGCCGAGCCGGTGAAATTTCCAAATACCCGGGTGAGCGAGGACAAGATTGAAGGTGCCACCTTCTACACAGACGCCAGTTCCACCAAGTTCAACAACGTCAATGCGATCTTTGCCTATGTCGCAGCCGCACCGGGCATGACGCCCACTTTGCGACTGAAGGTTCAGTACGAGGGCGACAAGTGGCTGTTCATGCAAAAGGTCATCATCGCTGCTGACGACAAGAAGTTCGAAGTCACGGGCAGCTGGAAGCGTGACAACAAAGCGCGCGTCTGGGAATGGCTGGATGAGCCCATGACCGGGCCAAAGGTGGCGATGCTGAAAACCGTATCGACCGCCAAGGAAGTGACGGTTCGGTATGTGGGCAAGCAGTATCACGTTGACCGTAAGGTCCCTGCCACTGAACTCAAGGCGTTGGGCAACATGCTGACGGTTTACGCCAAGCTCGGCGGGAAATGACTCACGTCAAGCTATCCGTGCTTTGACCATCAGCAAGGCCATCCTTGGCGTCCTGTTCGCGTTTGCAGTGGCTGGAGGCCGCCGCCCTGGATGAACTGACCGCCGCTGCCGAGTTGAAGGAGATTTGCAAGCATGCCATGGAAGAACCCCGACACCGGCAGCGACGAAATCCGCTTGCTGCAAGAGGCGTTGGAGACAGCCAGCGGCCTGCATGCCTATGGCGTGCTGTTCAAGACCGACATGGCCAAGATCCGCATCCTGTGCGAGCCCCCGTCGCGCTACACGCCCGAGCGCTTACCCGAAGATGAGTGATGAGGCGCGGCAGCGGATAGCGACGGTGGCGAATCCGGATAAGGCGGCGGGACGGAGGAAGGGCGTGTGAGTATGCGGCGGCTCGGGTAGCTACTGGCGGAGGCCAAAGTATCAGCATTAATGTCCGCCAAAATGCAACGACGTCGCATCGCCAATTTGATGTAAGACTTGGCCAGCCTGTACCTTTAAGATTCGCCGTGTTCCATACCTAAAGTAAACCGGGAGACATCGATGAGTGAACTCAAGCAAGTTGAAATATCAAATTTCCGGAGTATTTCTCGCCTCACCCTGCAATGCAGCCAGCTTGACGACGGTAGTCGAACATACGGATTGATTGGTTTGAACGAAGCGGGAAAATCGAGCATCCTGAAAGCAATAGCTCTTGGTGGATCCGACAGCAAAGTAACTGCGAAAGATTTTCACGATAAGAAAGAGCCGATCTGCATCGAATATACCTACTCAGTTGAGCCGGCTGAGATGGATGCAATCGGGACATTTTTGTTATCGGAATATGAGGAAATTCAAGGCCCTATTAGAAAAGATTTAATTACCTTCGGCTGCCGTTTCACTCCAAGTTCATTTAACAAGAGTTGGTATATCGGAACACACCATGATGCTCAAAAGCCACTCACAGAATACGTTGTTGGAAAATTGCCAGCCGGGAGCGTGCATGTTCCCATTTTTTGGGCAGCACGAGACAATTACTTGATTTCTCAGGCGATAGACTTGGCCGCGTTCTCATCTGATCCTGCCGGAACTTCGGTGCCATTGAGAAATTGCTTTCGACTAGCAGGTATCGATGACATTGCACAGCGTATAGCGGAAATGGGAGAGGACTCTACGGAAATCGACCAACTTCAAAGGGAATTGGGAGGGACGGTCACGAAGCATATTCAGACCGTCTGGCCAGATCACCCCGTTGAGATCACATTCTTAGTAAACGAAAAGAAAATCAATTTCCATGTCAGAGACACTGGGCTAGGAAAGGCAAGAACAATCGATCAACGAAGCGACGGCTTTAAACAGTTCATTTCATTTTTGTTGACTGTTTCGGCACAAAACAGAAATCAAGAATTTTCCAGATCTATTCTTCTGTTGGATGAACCTGAAACCCATTTGCATCCGTTGGCGCAAGAATACTTGTTGACCGAGCTGGTGAAGATAACGAGCAATGAGCGGGACAACATCGCATTCTTTGCCACACATTCCAACCACATGATTGACAAGCGCGATTTGAGCAGAAATCTAAGAGTTACGAAGAATCACATCGCTTCCGAAGTCACTCGGTTTGACAAAAAAGTATCCACCTACGCAAGCGTCAGCTATGAGGTTTTTTCTGTTTTAAGTCGTGACTTTCATACCGAGCTATACAGTCAATTGCACGATGACTTCCAAGAGGAAGATTTGACCGATGAGAAGAGAGGTAGCTTGAGAAACTTTGATGAGGTTGTCTTTCATCAAAGGATGAAGCTGGATAAAGACAAGCCATGGAAAGGCACTCGGAATCAAATTACCCTCCCAACCTATGTTCGAAACTGCATCCATCATCCAGACAATGGTGACAAGTTCAGCGAAGCAGAATTGAAGGAGTCGATAGAGAAAATGAAGAAGGAGATCAAGTAGAACTTGATTTGCGTCTTTGTGGAACCTCGATGCTCCGCAATTGCAATGTCTAAAAGCTGGTAGATATGAGAATTTAGTTCCCCCACCCATTCCACCTATTCAAAAACCCCCTCAAAAAAAACAATCAATGCATCCCAACCCACAGGAGCATTGCATTGGAAACCAGGGAACAACAGCAGCAGCAACAGCAAGGGCAGGCCAGCCCCAACAGCAACCCCTTCAGCCGTAAAAACCGGCTGGCGCAGACCTATGCCGAGGTAGATGCGGCGATAACCTTGCGCGGGCCGTTCAAGTGGCCGATGGAGGCGGAACAGGAAGACGGGGCGCCGGCTGAGGCGCCCTCAGCCGCCGATCTGGCCGAGCAGGAGGCTTGGGAGTCGTTTGGGCGGGATGAGGAGGCGCTTTTGGCGAGCGCACCCTTCGACGGGGCTCAGGGCGAACGGTTGGCAGGCGGACGGTTGGAGGGTGAACGGCTTGCGCCCGAACCGCCCGAACCCGACGACGGCAACAACATCGGCGACATCATCTTCGTCAACGGCGAAGACTTCACCCCCGAGCCGGTGCGTTGGTTGTGGCATGGCTGGCTGGCTTTGGGCAAGCTGCACATCCTGGCCGGGGCGCCGGGGCAGGGCAAGACCACCATTGCGCTGGCGCTGGCCGCCACCGTCACCCGCGCGGGCACCTGGCCGGACGGTACGCATTGCGACACGGATGGTGAGAGCCAGCCCGGCAACATCCTGGTGTGGAGCGGCGAAGACGACCCGAAAGACACGCTGCTGCCGCGCCTGATGGCGGCAGGCGCCGTGCGCAAGCGCTGCTTCTTCGTGCATGGCCGGCGCGGGCCGGGCGGGCAGGTGCAGCCGTTTGACCCGGCGCACGACATGGCCGCGCTGGAGCGCGCGGCGCGGCGCATAGGCGGTGTGCGCCTGCTGGTGGTGGACCCGGTGGTGTCCGCCGTGGCGGGTGACAGCCACAAGAACACCGAGGTGCGCCGCGCGCTGCAGCCGCTGGTGGATCTGGCCAGCCGGCTGGACGCGGTGGTGCTGGGCATCAGCCACTTCAGCAAGGGCGGCGCGGGGGGCGACCCGGTGGCGCGGGTGACGGGGTCGATTGCCTTCGGTGCCATGGCGCGCATCGTGCTGCTGGCGGGCAAAGTGGCGGGCACCGCGCAAGACGCCTCAGGCAACAGCGTGCCCCGGCGCGTGCTGGTGCGGGGCAAGAACAACATTGGCCGCGACGGCGACGGCTTCGAATACAGCATCGACGAGCTGATGGTGATGCCGGGCGTGGAGACCAGCTGCATCGTGTGGGGCCAGCCGGTGCACGGCACGGCCAGGGAGCTGCTGGCGGAGCCGGAGGGCGCGGGCGGGGAAGGCGGCGGCAGTAGCAGCAGCCTGGAGCAGGCCTGCCAGTTCCTGCGCCGTGTACTGGCAGACGGATTCACGCCGGCCAACAGGGTTCGCGAGCAGGCCACCGAAGCAGGCGTGCCCTGGGCCGCCGTGCGCCGCGCGGCTGAGGACCTGATGGTCTACAAGACCAAGAGCGGCCCCGCCGGCACCTGGTTTTGGAAGTTGGCCAGCCGCACGCCACGGGCTGATGACCAAGATGCCGAAGGTGCTGTAGGCTGACGGCATCAGCTTCTTCAGCACCTTGGTGGATTCCCCTGCCCCTGCCCTCATGCAAGAATCCCGCACCACAACGAGGAGGTCACCTTGGTTAGAGCTGTATCTGCTTTGCTGGACGGTGAAGCCGTCACTGTGGCGAGGGCGGTGACTCTGCGCGATGGCTGGCGCCAGCGTAATCAGCCCTTGCAAGATTTCCTTTGCACCGAGTGTGGGGGGCTTGTTGACCCTCATCGGCAAGGCCCCGGATCACCGGCCCATTTCGAACATCGTGATAGAACGGCCTCTTGTACCCTAAGCGCGCCGAAGGGAGGAGGTGGCAGGGCTGCGAACACGACGCCAGCATCAGAGCCTGGTCTGGTGAGCACTGATCAGTTGAACCGTTTGCTGGCCGGCGGTGACAGCTATATCCGCACCAAAGATGGAATAGTTAAGGGGCTGGCCCTGCGCTTGGACTTAAACCCGCAAGCGCCCGGCGTCATCTTAGTGGGCAAAGGACCGCGAATAGAAGCCAATGCGCGCTTGTTCTTGGACTGCGCCGCGAGTGTGCCGGTCTACATCAAGCGGGCCACAGGTTGGTGGAAGTTTGTCGGTTGCTACAGGGCAATTGGATACAAGACTGACCCGGTGACCATCATGCGTTGGCATGGAGACAGGCCTGTCGATGACATCGCCGGCGTTCTGTTTCTGGAGCAGACGGACGAGGTCGTTGTAGAGGTGCGGTCTGGTGGGTTTGGCGACCCAGAAACCAGACGCCGTGTTGAGAGAGCTGCGGTTGGCCATGTCACCAACCATTTCAGGGCCATGGGTTACAGGGTGGAAAGCCATGAAGCATTGAACTTAGGGTATGACCTGCTAGTGGAAGGTCCGACAGAAGTGCTTTTAGTAGAAGTCAAGGGAACCAGCGGACCTGTCGAGCGGTTCTTTCTGAGTCGCAATGAGAATCGCTGTGCAGCCAAGGTGAACTGGCGCTTGGCCATGGTGACCAGCGCGCTCTCTACACCAAAGATGCGGTTGATGCCGCTTGACGAACTCAAACAAAGGTTTCAGTTTGATGAGTTGGCGTGGGAATGCACATTGGCCAAAACCTAATCCCTTTGAAATCCCTCAACTGGGGGATGGACAGATTCGCAAGGGTTGAGTGTCTACCAAGGTGCTGAAGGTGCCGGCGCAGTCACCTTGAAGCACCTTCGGTATCTTGGCGCCCTGCAACCTTGCCTTGCGCCATATCAACAAAATCGCCGCCCAAAGCGCCCCCAGTCAGCCAACTGCAAGCTCCCGGCGCATCATTGGGGGTAAGACCATACGAGGAGACCGGGCATGACCGCCTATGCGGATTTTTATCGCCGTTCGCTGGACCAGCGCGACGAGTTCTGGGCCGAGCAGGCCCGGCTGATTGACTGGCAGACGCCGCCGCAGCAGATTTGCGACTACAGCAACCCGCCGTTTGCCCGCTGGTTCGTGGGCGGCACCACCAACCTGTGCCACAACGCGGTGGACCGGCACCTGGCGGCGCGGGCCGAGCAGGCGGCGCTGATCGCCGTCTCCACCGAGACCGACCAGGAGCGCGTCTACACCTATGCTGAGCTGCATGCCGAGGTGCAGCGCACCGCCGCCATGCTGCAGACCCTGGGCGTGGGGCAGGGCGACCGCGTGCTGGTCTACATGCCCATGGTGGCCGAGGCGGTGTTTACCATGCTGGCCTGCGCGCGCATAGGCGCCATCCACTGCGTGGTGTTTGGCGGCTTTGCGTCCAGTTCGCTGGCCTCGCGCATTGACGACGCCGCGCCCAAGGTCATCGTCAGCGCGGATGCCGGCTCGCGCAGCGGCAAGATCATCCCCTACAAGCCGCTGCTGGACCAGGCCATTGCCCTGGCCACGCACAAGCCCGAGGCGGTGCTGCTGCTGGACCGGCAGCTGGCGCTGCTGGACCTGGTGCCCGGCCGCGACCACCTGTGGGCCGACCTGCGCCTGCAGCACCTGGACGTGCAGGTGCCCTGCGTGTGGCTGGACGCCACCCACGTCAGCTACACGCTGTACACATCCGGCACCACTGGCAAGCCCAAGGGCGTGCAGCGCGACACCGGTGGTTATGCGGTGGCGCTGGCCGCCAGCATGCAGCACATCTTCCAGGGCCGGCCGGGTGAAACCTATTTTTGCGCCAGCGACATCGGCTGGGTGGTGGGGCACAGCTACATCGTCTATGGCCCGCTGATCGCCGGCATGGCCACCATCGTGTACGAGGGCCTGCCGACCCGGCCCGACGCCAGCATCTGGTGGCGGCTGGTGGAAAAGTACAAGGTCACACGCATGTTCACCGCCCCCACGGCGGTGCGGGTGCTGAAGAAACAAGACCCTGAGCTGATGCGCAAGCACGATGTTTCCAGCCTCAAGGCCTTGTACCTGGCCGGCGAGCCGCTGGACGCGCCCACGGCGCAGTGGATCAGCGGCGCGCTGGGCGTGCCCATCATCGACAACTACTGGCAGACCGAAACCGGCTGGCCCATCTTGACCATTGCCAACGGCGTGGAGAAAAAGCCCAGCAAGTTTGGCAGCCCGGGCGTGGCCATGTATGGCTACAACGTCAAGCTGCTGAGCGAGATCACCGGTGAGGAGCTGACCGGCGCCAACGAAAAGGGGGTGGTGGTCATCGAAGGCCCGCTGCCGCCGGGCTGCATGCAAACCGTGTGGCGGGACGATGCGCGCTTCGTCAACACTTATTGGAAGACGGTGCCCGACAAGCTGGTCTACAGCACCTTTGACTGGGGCATACGCGACGAGGAGGGCTATTTCTTCATCCTGGGCCGCACCGATGACGTCATCAACGTCGCCGGCCACCGCCTGGGCACGCGCGAGATTGAAGAAAGCATCTCCGGCCACCCCGGCGTGGCCGAGGTGGCGGTGGTGGGCGTGGCCGACGCACTGAAGGGCCAGGTGGCCATGGCCTTCGTGGTGCCGAAAGACGCCACCATCCTGAACGACGACGCCGCAGCCCTGCGCCTGGAAGGCGAGGTGATGAAGACGGTGGACGCCAGCCTGGGCGCGCTGGCGCGGCCGGCCCGCGTGCGGTTTGTCAGCCTGCTGCCCAAAACCCGCAGCGGCAAGCTGCTGCGCCGCGCCATCCAGGCGGTGTGCGAAGGGCGCGACCCGGGCGACCTGACCACCATGGACGACCCCGCTGCGCTGCAGCAAATCCGTGACAGGGTGGTTTCCTGAGCTTTTGACGGTCGTCAGCAAAGGGTGGCACAATCCTGCCTGTAACTTAGGCCCCTTCCCACGCCACAGTCGCATCCGCCAAACGGTCAAGCCGTGCCGCGGAAGGTTAACCAACCCGCTTTAACCAGCTTATGTTTCCTGAAGGGAAACGGAGGTCAGCGTCAAATGAGTGATACATCGCCCAACGGGGCATCTTCGGCCGCGTCCGTCTACCAGGCCTACCAAGGCAACACCTACCTGTTTGGCGGCAACGCCCCGTACGTCGAAGAGATGTACGAGAACTACCTGGCCAACCCCGGCAGCGTGCCCGACACCTGGCGCGAGTATTTCGATGCGTTGCAGCACGTGCCCGCCTCTGACGGCAGCAGCGCCAAGGACGTGGCCCACATGCCGGTGATCAACGCCTTTGCCGAGCGCGCCAAGCAGGGCGGCACCAAGGTGGTGATGGCCACCGGGGCTGATTCCGAAATGGGCCGCAAGCGCACCGCAGTGCAGCAGCTGATTGCCGCGTACCGCAACGTCGGCGCCCGCTGGGCCGACCTGGACCCGCTGAAGCGCACCGAGCGCGAAAAGATCCCCGAGCTGGAGCCCGGCTTCTACGGCTTTGCCGACGCCGACCAGGAAACGGTGTTCAACACCAGCAACACCTTCTTCGGCCGCGAATCCATGAGCCTGCGCGAGCTGATGAACGCGCTGCGCCAGACCTACTGCGGCAGCATTGGCGCCGAGTACATGTATGCCACCGACCAGAACCAGAAGCGCTGGTGGCAGCAAAAGCTGGAGACCGTGCGCTCCACGCCCACCTATTCCGCCGACAAGAAAAAGCACATCCTGGACCGCCTGACGGCGGCCGAGGGCCTGGAGCGCTTCCTGCACACCAAGTACGTGGGGCAGAAGCGCTTTTCGCTGGAGGGCGGCGAGAGCTTCATCGCCTCCATGGACGAGCTGATCCAGCTGGCCGGCGCCAAGGGCGTGCAGGAAATCGTCATCGGCATGGCGCACCGTGGCCGGCTGAACGTGCTGGTCAATTCGCTGGGCAAGATGCCGGCCGACCTGTTCGCCGAGTTTGACCACACCGCGCCGGAAGAGCTGACCAGCGGCGATGTCAAGTACCACCAGGGCTTCAGCTCGGACGTCACCTCGCCCGGCGGCCCGGTGCACCTGACGCTGGCCTTCAACCCCTCGCACCTGGAAATCGTCAACCCGGTGGTGGAAGGCTCGGTGCGCGCCCGCATGGACCGCCGCAGCGACCCGCTGGGCAAGCAGGTGCTGCCGGTGCTGGTGCACGGCGACGCCGCCTTTGCCGGCCAGGGCGTGGTGATGGAAACGCTGGCGCTGGCCGAAACGCGGGGCTATTCCACCGGCGGCACGGTGCACATCGTCATCAACAACCAGATCGGCTTCACCACCAGCGACCCGCGCGACAGCCGCTCCACGCTGTATTGCAGTGACATCGTCAAGATGATCGAGGCGCCGGTGCTGCACGTCAACGGCGACGACCCCGAGGCGGTGGTCTGGGCCACCCAGCTGGCGCTGGAGTTCCGCATGGAGTTCCGCAAGGACGTGGTGGTGGACATCATCTGCTTCCGCAAGCTGGGCCACAACGAGCAGGACACCCCCTCGCTGACGCAGCCGCTGATGTACAAGAAGATCGCCCAGCACCCCGGCACGCGCAAGCTGTATGCCGACAAGCTGGCCGCGCAAGGCCTGGGCGCCACGCTGGGCGACGACATGGTCAAGGCCTACCGCGCCGCCATGGACGCCGGCCGCCACACGGTGGACCCGGTGCTGACCAACTTCAAGAGCAAGTACGCGGTGGACTGGTCGCCCTACCTGGGCAAGAAGTGGACCGATGCCGGCGACACCGCCATCCCCATGGCCGAGTGGAAGCGCCTGGCCGAGCGCATCACCACGCTGCCGGCCAACATCACGCCGCACCAGCTGGTGAAGAAGGTGCTGGACGACCGCGCCGCCATGGGCCGGGGCGACATCCCAGTGGACTGGGGCATGGGCGAGCACATGGCGTTTGCGTCGCTGGTGGCCAGCGGCTACCCGGTGCGCCTGAGCGGTGAAGACTGCGGCCGTGGCACCTTCACCCACCGCCATGCGGTGGTGCATGACCAGAACCGCGAAAAGTACGACGAGGGCACCTACACGCCGCTGCAAAACGTGGCCGAGGGCCAGGCGCCGTTCGTGGTGATCGACTCCATCCTGTCCGAGGAAGCGGTGCTGGCCTTTGAATACGGCTACGCCTCGAACGACCCCAACACGCTGGTGATCTGGGAAGCCCAGTTTGGCGACTTCGTCAACGGCGCCCAGGTGGTGATCGACCAGTTCATCGCCTCGGGCGAGGTGAAGTGGGGCCGTGTGAACGGCATCACGCTGATGCTGCCGCATGGCTACGAAGGCCAGGGCCCCGAGCACAGCTCGGCACGGCTGGAGCGCTTCATGCAGCTGAGCGCCGACACCAACATGCAGGTGGTGCAGCCCACCACGGCCAGCCAGATCTTCCACGTGCTGCGCCGCCAGCAGGTGCGCAACCTGCGCAAGCCGCTGATCATCATGACGCCCAAGTCGCTGCTGCGCAACAAGGACGCCACCTCGCCGCTGTCCGAGTTCACCAAGGGCGGTTTCCAGACCGTGATCCCCGAGCAGCGCGACATCAAGGCCGACAAGGTCAAGCGCGTCATTGCCTGCTCCGGCAAGGTGTATTACGACCTGGCCAAGAAGCGCGAGGAAAAGGGCCACGACGACGTCGCCATCCTGCGCGTGGAGCAGCTCTACCCGTTCCCGCACAAGGCCTTTGCCACCGAGCTCAAGCGCTACCCCAACGCCACCGAGGTGGTGTGGTGCCAGGACGAGCCGCAGAACCAGGGCGCCTGGTTCTTCGTGCAGCACTACATCCACGAAAACATGATGGAAGGGCAGAAGCTGGGTTACTCCGGCCGCGCCGCATCGGCGTCGCCCGCCGTGGGGTATTCGCACCTGCACCAGGAGCAGCAAAAGGCGCTGGTGGAAGGCGCCTTCGGCAAGATCAAGGGCTTCGTGCTGACCAAGTAAGCGCGAGCGCAATCAAAAGAACACAGAAAGAAATTTATGGCTATCGTAGAAGTCAAAGTCCCGCAGTTGTCCGAGTCCGTGGCCGAGGCCACCATGCTGCAGTGGAAGAAGAAGGCCGGTGAGGCCGTTGCGATCGACGAAATCCTGATCGAGATCGAAACCGATAAGGTGGTGCTGGAAGTGCCGGCGCCCGCCGCCGGCGTGCTGGCCGAGATCGTGGTGGCCGATGGCGGCACCGTGGTGGCCGACCAGCTGATCGCCCGCATCGACACCGAAGGCAAGGGCGCTGCCGCAGCGCCTGCCGCCGCTGCTGCCGCCCCCGCACCGGCGCCTGCCGCCGCTGCACCGGCTACCGCCGCCGCCGCCACCGGTGGCAGCATGGCCGGCGTGGCCATGCCCGCTGCCGCCAAGCTGATGGCCGACAACAACCTGGCCGCCGGCTCGGTGGCCGGCAGCGGTCGTGACGGCCGCGTGACCAAGGGCGACGTGCTGGGGGCCGTGGCCTCTGGCGGCGCCAAGCCGGCTGCAGCGCCGGTGGCCATCCCCACCGGCGTGCCCACCAGCACGCTGCCGCAGGTGGCCGCACCGTCGCCGTTTGGCCTGGGCAACCGTCCCGAGCAGCGCGTGCCCATGAGTCGCCTGCGCGCCCGCGTGGCCGAGCGGCTGCTGCAATCGCAATCCAGCAACGCCATCCTGACCACCTTCAACGAGGTCAACATGGCCCCGGTGATGGAGATGCGCAAGCGCTTCCAGGAGAAGTTCGAGAAGGAGCACGGCGTCAAGATCGGCTTCATGAGCTTCTTCGTCAAGGCCGCAGTGCATGCGCTGAAGAAATACCCGGTGCTGAACGCCTCGGTGGACGGCAACGACATCGTCTACCACGGCTATTTCGACATCGGCATCGCGGTGGGCTCGCCGCGCGGTCTGGTGGTGCCCATTCTGCGCAATGCCGACCAGATGAGCTTTGCCGACATCGAGAAGAAGATCGCCGAGTACGGCGCCAAGGCGCGCGACGGCAAGCTGGGCATTGAGGAAATGACCGGCGGCACCTTCTCCATCTCCAACGGCGGCGTGTTCGGCTCCATGCTGTCCACCCCCATCATCAACCCGCCGCAGTCGGCCATCCTGGGCGTGCACGCCACCAAGGACCGCGCGGTGGTGGAAAACGGCCAGGTGGTGGTGCGACCCATCAACTACCTGGCGATGAGCTACGACCACCGCATCATCGACGGCCGCGAAGCCGTGCTGGGGCTGGTGGCGATGAAGGAAGCGCTGGAAGATCCCGCGCGGTTGCTGTTCGACATCTAATCCTCTCGCGGGGCGGCGCGCGGCAACATGGCTGCGCGCCACCTCCAACCAAGCAGAAATCATGGCAAAACAATTTGATGTGATCGTCATCGGTGGCGGTCCCGGCGGCTACATTGCCGCCATCCGCGCCGCCCAGCTGGGCTTCAGCACCGCCTGCATCGACGAGTGGAAGAACGCCAAGGGCGGCCCGGCACTGGGCGGCACCTGCACCAACGTGGGCTGCATCCCGTCCAAGGCGCTGCTGCAGTCCAGCGAGCACTACGAGCATGCCGGCAAGCACTTTGCCGACCACGGCATCAACGTCACCGGCCTGGGGCTGGATGTGACCAAGATGCTGGCGCGCAAGGACACGGTGGTGAAGCAGAACAACGACGGCATCCAGTTCCTGTTCAAGAAGAACAAGGTGACGTCCTTCCACGGCCGCGGCTCGTTCGTCAAGGCGGCCGACGGCGGCTACGAGATCAAGGTGGCCGGCACCGCTGAGGAAACCATCACCGGCAAGCACATCATCGTGGCCACCGGCTCCAACGCCCGTGCGCTGCCGGGTGCGCCGTTTGACGAGCAGAACATCCTGTCCAACGACGGTGCCTTGAGCATTGGCGCGGTGCCGAAGAAGCTGGGCCTGATCGGCTCTGGCGTCATCGGCCTGGAGATGGGCTCGGTGTGGCGCCGCCTGGGTGCCGAGGTGACGGTGCTCGAAGCGCTGCCCACCTTCCTGGGCGCGGTGGACGAGCAGATCGCCAAGGAAGCCAAGAAGGCCTTTGACAAGCAGGGCCTGAAGGTGGAGCTGGGCGTCAAGGTGGGCGACATCAAGTCCGGCAAGAAGGGCGTCAGCGTGGCCTGGACCAATGCCAAGGGCGAGGCGCAGACGCTGGAGGTGGACAAGCTGATCGTCTCCATCGGCCGCGTGCCCAACACCATTGGCCTGGCGCCCGAGGCGGTGGGCCTGAAGCTGGACGACCGTGGCGCCATTGTGGTGGACGACGAGTGCAAGACCAACCTGCCCAATGTGTGGGCGATTGGCGACGTGGTGCGCGGCCCGATGCTGGCGCACAAGGCCGAGGAAGAGGGCGTGGCGGTGGCCGAGCGCATTGCCGGCCAGCATGGGCACGTCAACTTCAATACGATTCCGTGGGTGATCTACACCAGCCCGGAGATCGCCTGGGTCGGCCAGACCGAGCAGCAGCTCAAAGCATCCGGCCGTGCCTACAAGGCGGGTACCTTCCCCTTCCTGGCCAACGGCCGGGCGCGGGCGCTGGGCGACACCACCGGCATGGTGAAGATGCTGGCCGATGCCACCACGGACGAGATTTTGGGTGTGCACATCGTCGGCCCCATGGCCAGCGAGCTGATTTCCGAATGCGTGGTGGCGATGGAGTTCCGCGCCAGCAGCGAGGACATCGCCCGCATCTGCCATGCCCACCCGAGCCTGAGCGAAGCCACCAAGGAAGCGGCGTTGGCCGTTGACAAGCGCACGCTGAACTTCTGAGGTCGGCGCTTTGTCGTCTGTCCGTGAAATCTACGAAGCGGAGCTGAAGACGCGGGGTTTCCACAGCGACCCCGCGCAGCTGCGCGCGGTGGAGGCGCTGGACCGCTGCGCCGCCGAATGGACGGCCTACAAGGAGAAGCGCTCCAACTCGCTGAAGAAGCTGATCAACCGGCCCGACATCCCGCGCGGTGTCTACATGCACGGCGGCGTGGGCCGGGGCAAGAGCTTTTTGATGGATTGTTTCTTCAGCGCCGTGCCGCTGCGCCGCAAGACGCGGCTGCACTTCCACGAGTTCATGCGCGAGGTGCACCGCGAGCTGGCCGATCTGCAGGGCACGGTGAACCCGCTGGACGAGCTGGGCCGGCGCATCGCGCTGCGCTACAAACTGATCTGCTTTGACGAGTTCCACGTCGCCGACATCACCGACGCGATGATCCTGCACCGCCTGCTGGCGGCGCTGTTCGCCAACGGCGTGGGCTTTGTCACCACCTCCAACTTCAAGCCCGACGACCTCTACCCCGGCGGCCTGCACCGCGACCGCATCCTGCCGGCCATTGCGCTGCTGAACCAGCACCTGGAGGTGCTGTCGGTGGACAACGGCGTGGACTACCGCCGCCGCACGCTGGAGCAGCTGCGCCTGTACCACACGCCGCTGGGCGCGCAGGCCGACGCCGAGATGACCGAGGCCTTTAACCGCCTGGCCGAAAAGCAGGACGAGGACCCGGTGCTGCACATCGAGGCGCGCGAGATCCGCGCCCGCCGCAAGGCCGGGGGCGTGGTGTGGTTCGATTTCAAGACGCTGTGCGGCGGCCCGCGCTCGCAGAACGACTACCTGGAGATCGCCACGCAGTTCCACACCGTGCTGCTCAGCGACGTGCCCTACATGCCGGTGCGCATGGCGTCGGAGGCGCGCCGCTTCACCTGGCTGATCGACGTGCTGTATGACCGGCGCGTCAAGCTCATCCTGTCCGCCGCCGTGGCGCCTGAAGCGTTGTATACCGAAGGGCCGCTGGCGCACGAATTCCCGCGCACCATTTCAAGGCTCAACGAGATGCAATCCAGTGAATTCCTGGGCCTGGAGCGCCGCGTGGTGGACACGCGGCTGACCTGATGACCACCACCCTGTACCGTGCCCTGTTGACCGTTGTCGCTGCCAGCCTGGTGCTGGCCGCCGTGCCTGGCCTGGTGCGGGCTGCCACGCCCGACGAGGCGGCCGAGCGCGCGGCCATTGAGCGCGCGCGCCGCGACATTGACGCCCGCACCATGGAGCGCGAAAAGGCCTGTTACCAGTTGTTCGCCGTGGCCGACTGCCTGACGGACGTGCGCGCCAAGGCGCGGGTGGAACTGGAGGGCCTGCGCAAGCGCGAAATCAGCCTGAACGACGCCGAGCGCCGTCGCAATGCGCAACTGCAGTGGCAGCGCGCGCAGGAAAAGGCCGGTGAGCAGGCCGCCCGGGATGCCCGCGTGCAGGCCCAGCCGCCGCGCCAGCCCAAGGAGGCCGCGCCGCCCAGGGCGCCGCCCACCAGCGCCACCTTGCGCCGCGCCCCGGCCTCGGCACCCCGGCCAGCGCCGCCTGCGGCCGAAAACCTGCGCCGCTTCGACCAGAAGCAGACCGAGGCCCAGAAACACAAGGCGGACGTGCTCAAACGCCTGTCAGAGCAGCCCGCCAGCGGACGCGCCAAGCCCTTGCCCGACGCGCCCTGAAGGGCTGACCTTATTCGGTAAGGGGTTCGAGTTTGACGATGACGAGCGACAGGTTGTCGCCGGTGCCCCGGCCGCGTGAGCGCGCCTTCTCGATCAGGAACTCGGTGGCTTCGCGGGCCGACAGCGTGGCCAGCACCGAGCCCAGCTCCACCTGCGTGAAGTAGTGCCACACGCCGTCGCTGCAGGCCATCAGCACGTCGCCGGCGCGCAGCTTGGGGATGAAGTGGATGTCCAGCGTCGGGTCGGCCTCGGTGCCCAAGCAGCCCATCAGGATGTTGGACTGCGGGTGCACGTTGGCCTCTTCCTCGGTGATCTCGCCGCGCGCCACCAGCGCCTGCACGTAGGAGTGGTCGAACGTGCGCTTGACGAACTTGTTGCCGTGGAAGTGGTAGATGCGCGAGTCGCCCGAATGCACCCAGTGGCAGTCGCCGCCGGGGTTGATCATGAAGGCGGCCACCGTGCTGTGCGGCTCCTGCTCGGCGGAGATGGCGGTCAGCTTGATGACGATGTGGGCTTCCTGCACCAGCTGGGTCAGCATGGCGCCGGCGTCGTCCGATTCGGGGGAATAGCGCTCGAAGAGCTGCTTGGCCGTCAGCATCACCTGGTCGGAGGCCTTGCGCCCGCCGCTGCGGCCCCCCATGCCATCGGCCACCACGGCCAGGATGCAGCCGTTGACCCGGTGGTGGTTCAACAGGGCCACCTGGTCTTGCTGGTATTCGCGGTCACCCTTGTGGATGCCGGTGGAGGCGGTCAGTCGGTAGCCTTTGGCCATGCGTGTCAGAAGAGAAAAATTCAGTCCGCAGGGATCGCGGTGTTCGGCGTCCATTATGGAGGCAATCCTGTGCCAAATCGCCTTTTGCACTGGCGAACTTGTATCCACCTTGAGGGCTCACTAGAATCAGTGGATCACCTGAACTCGCACTACCGGCCACCGATTTGGATTCCAATTTGCATTCCCCCGACAGGCGGTTGATCGAGTTGCGCATGGAGCATGCGGACCTGGACGCGCTGATCGACCGCATGGGCAACGAACAACCCCTGGACGAACTGATGATGCGCCGGCTTAAAAAGCGGCGCCTGGGCCTGCGCGATGAAATAGCCCGGCTGCAGCGCGAGCTGGACCCCAACGAGCCCGCATGAGTCTGCACGCCCTGGTGGAGCAGGCCTTTGCGCCTGGTGGCTTGCTGTCGCAAACGGTGGACGAGTTCACCCCACGCGCCGGCCAGACCGAGATGGCGCTGGCCATCGCCCGCAAGATGGAAACCGGCGGCGCCCTGGTGGTGGAAGCCGGCACCGGCGTGGGCAAGACCTTTTCTTACCTGGTGCCGGCGCTGCTCAGCGGCGAGCGGGTGCTGCTGTCCACCGCCACCAAGGCGCTGCAAGACCAGCTGTATGGGCGCGACCTGCCGCGCCTGAAGGAGGCCCTGGGCCTGCCGGTGCAGACCGCCTTGCTGAAGGGCCGCGCCAACTACCTGTGCCTGCACCGCATGGAGCAGGCGCGCCATGACGCCAGCCTGGATGCCGACCGCCTGGCCCAGCGCACGCTGGCCAAGGTGGAGCAGTGGTCGCAGACCACCCGCAGCGGCGACCTGGCCGAGCTGCCGGGCCTGGACGAGCGCTCGCCGCTGATCCCGCTGGTCACCTCCACCCGCGACAACTGCCTGGGCGGCGAGTGCCCGAAATTCCGCGCCTGCCATGTGAACCTGGCACGGCGCGATGCCATGGGCGCCGACGTGGTGGTGGTCAACCACCACCTGTTCTTTGCCGACATGGCGGTGCGCGAGTCCGGCATGGCCGAGCTGCTGCCCAGCGTGCGCACGGTGATCTTTGACGAGGCGCACCAGATCAACGAGACCGGCGTGCAGTTCCTGGGCCGGCAGCTGTCCAGCGGGCAGCTGCTGGAGTTCGGCCGCGATCTGCTGGCCTGCGGCCTGCAACTGGCGCGCGGCCTGGCGGACTGGCAACAGGTGGCCGCCAACGTGGAGCACGCCGCACGCGACCTGCGCCTGGTGGTGGGCCGGGTGCCGGGCGGCAAGCTGCGCTGGGACGGCCCGGCCCCCGAGCAGGTGGCCGAGCAGGAATGGGCCGACGCACTGGCTGGCGTGGCCCAGGCCTGTGAACAGGCCCAGGAAGCGCTGGGCCAGGTGGAAGACAGCGCGCCGGACTTCCAGCGCCTGCGCGAGCGCGCCGGCACGCTGGCCGGCCACGTGGCGTTCTTCAGCGCCCCCTGCGCCAACGGCTCGGTGCGCTGGCTGGACGTGGGCCACCAGGCGCGGCTGGTGGAGTCACCACTGGACATTGCCGATGCGGTGCGCGACAAGCTGCTGCGCGCTGGTGATGCGCAGCAGCAGGAGCCGGGTGGCAAGTCCTGGATATTCACCTCGGCCACGCTGGGCGATGACGCCGCGCTGACCTGGTTCACCGAGCCCTGCGGCCTGCAAGAGGCCGAGGTGCTGCGGGTCAGCAGCCCGTTCGACTACCCCCACCAGGCCGCGGTCTACGTGCCGCGCAACCTGCCCAAGCCCAACGAGCCGGGGCACAGCGAGGCGGTGGCGCGCCTGGTGCAGCGCATCACCCCCACGCTGGGCGGGCGCACGCTGGTGCTGACCACCACGCTGCGGGCCTTGCGCAGCATCAGCGAGGCCTTGCAGGCGCATTTCAGCGCATCGGGCGTGCTGGAGGTGCTGGTGCAGGGCGAGAAACCCAAGCGCGAGCTGATGGAGCGCTTTCGCCAGGGCAGCGAAGGCGGGCGAGCAGGGTGCATCCTGGTGGCCTCGGCCTCGTTCTGGGAGGGCTTTGACGTGCCGGGCGATGCGCTGCAACTGGTGGTGGTGGACAAGCTGCCGTTCCCCCCGCCCAACGACCCGCTGGTGCAGGCCCGCTCACGCCGGTTGGAAGAGCAGGGCCGCAGCGCCTTCAGCGACTACTACCTGGCCGAGGCGGCCGTGGCCCTGAAGCAGGGCGCCGGGCGGTTGATACGCCGCGAGTCCGACCAGGGCGTGCTGATCGTCTGCGACACGCGGCTGGTGCAGATGGGCTATGGCCGGCGCCTGCTGGCGGCGCTGCCACCGATGCGGCGGCTGGCCAGTGAAGAAGAACTGATGCAGGCGCTGGAGGCGCTGAGGGCGGATCACCCGTTGATGGGGTGAAGCCGGGCTCAAATTCCCGGGCCGCCCGTCGTTGACGGCCCGACTGGCTGTCTATCGGACCGGCCGGGCAACCCTGGCGGGCGATGGGCTGAGACCTGATTTGGCCGCCACCAGCGTCGAAAAAATTGACACTCAAGAACCCCTTTCCAACGGCCCAGCCGTTAAGTTCTTGATTTCAAATGTGAATGTTTTTTTGCATGAAACTTGCTTGTTTTTTAAGCGAAAAAGGGAGACCAACTTTCCAGGAGAGTCTCTATGAAAACCACATTCGCATCGATTCCGCGCGCATTGGTGGCCGTTTTGACGGTGCTCGGTTTGTCAGGCATGGCACAGGCAGCGCCCGTGGTGCTGACATTGCCGGGCGGCTTGGTGGACGGCTTGCCGCCGCAACAATTTGACCAGGCTCTGGTTTACTCAGCTTCGTTGTTGACGCAGCAGCAGGCAGCCGGCAAGTTGCCGGGCAATACCAGCAACTTCAGTTTCGCCAGCGGCTCCGGCACCCTGGGCGTGATCGTGTATACGAGCAACAGCGTGGCCAACCCGGCAGGCTACCAAGCGCCCATGGATGCCCTGAACTCGGGCGATTTCGACGGTACCTGGGGCATGGGCATGACCGGCACCGTGGGCCTGATCCGGCAGTACCTGACGTTGGGCGGCACCAGCTACCAGCCGCTGTTTGTGTTCGACCACAACGAGAACGCCCAAAACCCCGACCTGCTCATCTCCGGCCGGGTGGCGGTCTACCGCGGCGCCTCACAGATTGCCTCGTTCTCGCTCGACACCAATGCCAATGGCAGCTACGACATTGACGCGCGGGTGACATCCTGCGGCAGCCCCTATATCGGCCCGGCCGCGCCTACGCCTTACGACAATTGCAACATCCCCGCGCCCACCACCAGCGGCACCACCTACCACTGGGATACCAACGGCAGCGGCAAACCGGATTACTTCGCGGTGATACCCACCTTCGACCTGTATGACGGCCTGTTCCTGGACACTGACTCCTTTGTGGTGCAAATGTCCATTCGCGGCAACGAGCATGGGTTTGAAGAACTGGCCATTGCCGGCTACAAGTTTGCCTCTACCAATGACGTGCCGGAACCCGGCAGTCTGGCGCTGTTGGGCTTGAGCCTGGCCCTGCTGGCCACGGCCATGGCCAAGCGCCGCAGCGCCAAACATCTGGGCTGATACGCGCCAGCGCGCGGTAAGCTGAACGGCGCCGTCACCACGGCGCCGGTCGTCAGGCATTGTGCCGGTAGCAAGCACGCTGTGTGAGCGCGCCCCAATCACTGGAGCGCCATTGGGCGACAGCCAACTCAACTGCACCCCTGGGGACAGGGGCCACGCGAAGTGGGTAACCCCGGGCGCTCTACTTCACCACAGCGCCCAGATCTGCCACCACTTCTTGGTCGCCACGCGGGCGCCGTATTTCAGGAAGTCGCTGTTGGGGTAGTTGGCTTCCAGCACGCGCTTGGTGTCGTCGCGCAACTGTGTCAGGTTCAGCGCCTCGTAGGACTTCATCATCACGAACAGCGCTTCTTCCAGTGCCGGCGCTTCGCGGTAGTCGGAAATCGCCACCTGGGCGCGGTTGACGGCGGCCAGGTAGGCGCCGCGGCTGTAGTAGTAGCGCGCCACGTGCACTTCGTTCTGCGCCAGCGTGTTGACGATGTAGATCATGCGGCGCGACGCATCGGGCGTGTAGCGCGATTGCGGGAAGCGCGTGGTCAGCTCGCGGAAGGCTTCGTAAGACTCCTTGGCCGCCTTCTGGTCGCGCTCGGCCAGGTCCTGGTCGGTGATGAAGCTGAACAGGCCCAGGTCGTCGTTGAAGTTGACGATGCCTTTCAGGTACAGCGCGTAGTCATACGCCGGGCTGGCCGGGTGCAGCTTCATGAAGCGGTCCAGCGTGGCCACGGCCTGCACCGGCTCGGCGGTCTTGTATTGGGCGTAGGCCTTGTCCAGCTCGGCCTGCTGCGCCAGCGGCGTGCCGGCGGCACGGCCTTCCAGCTTTTCCAGCAGCGGGATGGCGCGGTCCCAGCCGCCAGCCTTCATTTCCTCCTGGGCATCGGCGTAGATGCGCTGCGGGGTCTGGCCAGCGGTCTTGTCTTCGGGGGTGGACGAGCACCCGGCGATCAACAACAGGCAGACCACCGATAATTTGGCACGAAGCATCACTGGCATCTTTCTTGAATCATTCCCAAACGATTATATCGACCGCCCCCGGCATGCTGGAGGCCGAAGACGGCGCGGACGATGCGGCCGAAACCAGCGCCGAGACGGAGCTGCGCGAGCTGCAGGTACCCGCCAGCCTGCACGGCCGCCGGTTGGACCACGTGCTGGTGGAACTGGTTCCCGAGTTCTCGCGCAGCTACCTGCAGCAGTTGGTGGAGCAAGGGGGGCTGACCGTCAACGGCCAGTTGCTGAAGAAACCGGCCGCCAAGCTGCGCGCCGGCGACCACGCCGTGCTGGAGCTGCGCCCCACGCCGCAAAGCCAGGCCTTCAAGCCCGAGCCCATGGCGCTGGACGTGGTGCACCAGGACGAGCACCTGCTGGTCATCCACAAGCCGGCCGGCCTGGTGGTGCACCCGGCGCCGGGCAATTGGCATGGCACTTTACTCAACGGCCTGCTGGCGCTGGACGCCCAGGCCGCACTGCTGCCGCGCGCCGGCATCGTGCACCGGCTGGACAAGGACACCAGCGGCCTGATGGTGGTGGCGCGCACCCGCGCCACCATGGATGCGCTGGTGCGCATGATCGCCGCGCGCGAGGTCAGCCGCCAATACCTGGCGCTGGCCCACAAGCCCTGGAGCGGCCCCCGGGAGCGCGACGTGGACGGCCCCGTGGGCCGGGACCCGCGCAACCGCCTGCGCATGGCCGTGGTGGACCTGGCGCGCACCCCCGGCAAGGCGGCGCGCACCACCATCACGCTGCTGGAAAACGCCGACCAGGGCTGTTGGGTGCGCTGCGCGCTGCACACCGGGCGCACGCACCAGATCCGCGTGCACATGGCCTCGCTGGGCCATCCGCTGGTGGCTGACGAGCTGTACGGCGGCGCCCCTGCGGCCGGCATGGCGCGCCAGGCGCTGCACGCCTGGCGGCTGGCCTTCCGCCATCCGGCCACGGGGCAGGATCTGGTGTTTGAGGCGCCGCTGCCTGCCGACATGGCCGCCGCCCTGGCCCAGTGGGGCCTGAGCTACAATCTGCGACAAGGGCCTTGATGGCCCCGGCCTCTGGCAGCGATGCCCCCGGTCCGCACGGTGAACCTTCCGCTGTTTCGCCCGCTGCGCCCCGAGCATGAATCCATTTGATTTCGCACTGGTGAAAGTGCCCTTTTTCCCTGTAAGCGCATGACCATGAATACGGCGGATGCCAAGCGCATACTCGAAGCCGCCCTGATCTGTTCTCAACAGCCGCTGCAAGTGCGCGACATGCGCACGCTGTTTGCCGACGCGCTGGGCGCCGACACGTTGAAAACCCTGCTGCAGGACCTGCAGAACGAGTGGTCGCCCAAGGGCGTGGAGCTGGTCAGCATCGCCACTGGCTGGCGCTTCCAGAGCCGCCCGGACATGCGTGAATACCTGGACCGCCTGCACCCCGAAAAGCCGCCGCGCTACACCCGCGCCACGCTGGAGACGCTGGCCATCATCGCCTACCGCCAGCCGGTGACGCGCGGCGACATGGAAGACATTCGCGGCGTCACCATCAATTCGCTGCTGCTCAAGCAGCTGGAAGACCGCGGCTGGGTCGAGGTGATCGGCCACCGAGAAGCGGCGGGCCGCCCGGCCCTGTATGCCACCACCAAGCAGTTCCTGGACGACCTGGGCCTGCAGTCGCTGGACCAGCTGCCCACCATGGACGGCCCGACACCCATGACCGCGGCCCTGGACCCCTTGAACGACCTTGTGGACGCCGCGCAGGACGGCCTGGCGGAGCCGCAAGCCGCGCAGGACGGCCAGGCGGAGCTGGCCATGGACGCCGCGCCGCTTGAAGAGACCGGGCCGGTGGCCACGGAACCCGAGCCAGAGCCCTACGCCGAGCCCCAACCCCCCGAGCCCCAGCCAGACGCTGCGCCGGCTGAAGCGCAAACCCCATCTCCCCTCCATAACGACAACGGGACTACACCATGACGGTCGACCATCCGCAAGGCCCGCAGCCCTCGGCCACGGCATCTGAGCAGCCTGAGGCCTTGCCGCCCGTCACGTCCGAGGCGCCCCCGCAGCCCGTGGCGGCGGCAGACGCGCCAGTCGTCGCGGCCCCGCCCGCGGCTGAGCCCGCTGTTGAGCCCGAGGCGCCAGCGCCGGCGCGCACCCGTGCGCAGGCCGACGAAGGCGACGATGGGGATGACGACCACGACGAGGACGATGACGACGATTACGGCTCAGGCCCACGCGCCGCCGCCCCGGCCCGGGGACCTGCGCCCCCCAAGGTGTTCGAAAACCGCTTCGCCGATGTGGTGACCGGCCAGTTCGACGCCGACGAGGAACAGACCGACCTGCCACCCCCCAAGCGCGTGCTGCTGCCGCAGGCCGAAAGCCCCAAGCTGCACAAGGTGCTGGCCCAGGCCGGCATGGGCTCGCGGCTGGAGATGGAACAGCTCATCATGGAAGGGCGCATCACCGTCAACAACGAGCCGGCGCACATCGGCCAGCGCATCCAGTTTGGCGATCACGTGAAGGTCAACGGCAAGCCGATCCGCATACGCATAGACGCGCCGCCGCCCCGGGTTATCGCCTACCACAAGCCGGTGGGCGAGGTGGTCACCCATGACGACCCGCAAAACCGCCCGACGGTGTTTCGCAAGCTGCCCAAGCTTTTCCAGGGCAAATGGCAGTCGGTGGGCCGGCTGGATTTGAACACCGAAGGCCTGCTGCTGTTCACCAGCTCGGGCGAGCTGGCCAACAAGCTGATGCACCCGCGTTTCGGCCTGGAGCGCGAGTACGCGGTGCGGGTGCTGGGCGCGCTGTCGGCCGAAGAGAAGAAAAGGCTGCTCGAAGGCGTGCGGCTGGACGACGGCATGGGCCAGTTCGGCAACATCGAGGAAGGCGGCGGCGAGGGGGCCAACTGCTGGTACCGCGTCACCATCTCCGAAGGCCGCCACCGCGAGGTGCGCCGGCTGATGGAAGCCGTGGGCCATGCGGTCAGCCGGCTGATCCGCATCCGCTACGGCGCCATGGTGCTGCCGCGTGGTTTGAAGCGCGGCGCCTGGGTGGAGCTGGATGACGGCGAAATCCGTTCCCTGACGAATCTCGCCGAACCGCGTGACGGCCGCCCGCGTGAAGAGCGCGCCGGTGGCCGCCCCGAAGGCGAAGGCGCCGAGCGCGGCGGCGACGGCCAGCCGAGGCGCAACCGCTCGCGCGGTCCGCGCGGGCGCGGCGGCAATGGCCAGCCCCAGCGTGGCAACGGCCAGCCGCCGCAGGGCGGGCAGCAGCCGCGCGGCCCTGGTCAGGGACAAGGCCAGGGCCAGGGCCAGGGCCGCTCCAAGAACAACCGCAACGAGCAGCGCGGCAACCGGGGGCAGGGCGGTGGTGGCGGAGGGGGTGGGGATTCCCAGCCCGATCCGATGAAGACCGCGTTCGGCTACATCGGTGCCGACAGCTTCACCAAGCAGCGCCAGGGTCCGGGCCAGGGTGGCCCACGCCGGGGTGGTGGGGGCGGCGGCGGTGGCGGTGGTGGAGGCGGGGGTGGTTTTGGCGGCGGGCAGCGCCGTGGCGGTGGCGGCCGCGGGCGCTGAGCCATTTGGCATCCACCTTGGCAACGGTGTCATGGCGACAGGTTAAAATACAAGGCTTTGCCTCAAGCGGCGAATTGTTCCCATAACCCCAATTTCAGGAAAACCAACATGTCGATTGAAAGAACCCTCTCCATCATCAAGCCGGATGCGGTCGCCAAGAACGTGATTGGCCAGATCTACGCCCGCTTCGAGGCTGCCGGCCTGAAGGTGGTGGCTGCCAAGATGGCGCACCTGTCGCGTGGCGAGGCCGAGGCCTTCTATGCCGTGCACAAGGCACGCCCGTTCTTCAAGGACCTGGTGGACTTCATGATTTCCGGCCCGGTGATGATCCAGGCACTGGAAGGCGAGAACGCGATCCAGAAGAACCGCGACCTGATGGGCGCCACCGACCCCAAGAAGGCCGCCGCCGGCACCATCCGCGCCGACTTTGCCGACAGCATTGACGCCAATGCCGTGCACGGTTCGGACGCCCCCGAAACCGCGGCCGTGGAAGTGGCTTTCTTCTTCCCCGGCATGAACGTCTATTCGCGTTAAACCCGCCATGGCGCTGGCCAATCTGCTCGACTACGACCTCGAGGGGTTGGCCGCGCTGTGCGAGCGGCTGGGTGAAAAACGCTTTCGCGCCACCCAGCTGTTCCGCTGGATACATCAAAAGGGCGCCAGCAGCTTCGGCGAGATGAGCGATCTCGCCAAGTCCCTGCGCGGCAAGCTCGAGACCACGGCCTGCATCCAGGGCCTGACCGTTATCACCCAGCAACTGTCGAGCGACGGCACCATCAAGTGGCTGTTCGACGTCGGCAATGGCGACGCGGTGGAGGCGGTGTTCATCCCCGAAGACGACCGCGGCACGCTGTGCGTGTCCTCCCAGGCCGGCTGCGCGGTGGGCTGCCGTTTCTGCTCCACCGGCCACCAGGGCTTCAGCCGCAACCTCACCACGGGTGAAATCGTCGCCCAACTGTGGTTTGCCGAACACTTCCTGCGCAAGCACCTGAAGACCTCGGAGCGCGTCATCTCCAACGTGGTGATGATGGGCATGGGCGAGCCGCTGCAAAACTACAGCGCCCTGGTGCCTGCGCTGCGCGTGATGCTGGACGACCACGGCTACGGCCTGTCGCGCCGCCGCGTCACCGTCTCCACCTCGGGCGTGGTGCCCATGATGGACCGGCTGGCGCAGGATTGCCCGGTGGCCTTGGCGGTGTCGCTGCACGCCCCCAACGACCCGCTGCGCGACAACCTGGTGCCGCTGAACAAGAAATACCCGATCGCCGAGTTGCTGGACGCCTGCAACCGCTACCTGGCGCATGCACCGCGCGACTTCATCACGTTTGAGTACTGCATGCTGGACGGCGTCAACGACCAGCCCGAGCATGCGCGCCAGCTGGTGGAGCTGGTCAAGCGCCACCAGACCGGTGGCGTGTGGTGCAAGTTCAACCTGATTCCCTTCAACCCGTTCAAGGAATCCGGCCTGCTGCGCTCGCCGCAGGCGCGCGTGGAGGCCTTTGCCCGCATCCTGAGCGAAGCCGGCATTGTGACCACCGTGCGCAAGACCCGTGGCGACGACATCGACGCCGCCTGCGGCCAGCTGGCCGGTGACGTGCAGGACCGCACCAGTGTGGGCGAACGCATGGCGAAACAGCGTACAGTCATGCTCAAGCCGGTGTCGCATATCGCGCCGCCGAATTGATCGCGAGGGAAGACCGAATGTTTCACGCCACCGCCCAGCACCGCCTGCTTGCCCTGTGTTTCTCCGCCGTTGCGTTGGCGGGCCTGGCCGGCTGCGCCTCCAAGGCCGGCCCGGCAGCGCCTGGCAGCAGCAGCACTGGCAGTGGCGACATCGTCACCGCCTCCGACGAGCCCGAAGCGCGCAAGCGCGCCCGCATCCGGCTGGAGCTGGCGGTGGGCTATTTCGAGCAGGGCCAGACCACAGTGGCGCTGGACGAGCTGAAGCAGGCCATCACGGCGGACCCCAATTTTGCCCAGGCCTACAACCTGCGCGGCCTGATCTACATGCGCCTGAACGACCCCCGGCTGGCTGAAGACAGCTTCCGCCGCGCGGTCGCGCTGGACCCGCAGGACGCCAACATCGTGCACAACCTGGGTTGGATGCTGTGCCAGCAGGGGCGTTACCCCGAGGCGGCACAGACCTTCGGCCAGGCCCTGGCCAACCCGCAGTACGGCGACAAGGCCAAGACCTGGATGACCCAGGGCATCTGCCAGGTGCGCGCCGGTCAGCGCAGCGAGGCCGAGGCCAGCTTCACCAAGGCCTACGAGCTGGACGCCGGCAACCCGGTCACCGGCTTCAACCTGGCCAACCTGCTGTACCAGCGCGGCGACTTCGTGCGCGCCCAGTTTTACGTGCGCCGCCTGAACAACAGCGAACTGGCCAATGCCGAATCGCTGTGGCTGGGCGCCAAGATCGAGCGCCGCCTGCAGAACAATGACGGCGTGCAGCAACTGGCTGAGCAACTGAAGAAGAGGTACCCCAAGTCGCGCGAAGCCGGCTTGGCGGAGCGGAGTGCATTCAATGACTGACGATTCCGGCGCGTTGGACGCCGCTGCGGCACCCAGCGTGCCACCCGCGGTGCCTCCCGCACCGCCCACACCACCCCCAGCGCCGGTGACCGCCGGCGGCCTGCTGCGCGGGGCCCGTGAGGCCGCCGGGCTGCACATTGCCGCGCTGGCAGTGGCCATGAAAGTGCCGGTGGCCAAGCTGGAAGCGCTGGAGGCCGACCGCTTCGACCTGCTGCCCGACGCGGTGTTCGCCCGTGCGCTGGCCGCTGGCGTGTGCCGCACGCTGAAGATCGACCCGCGCCCGGTGCTGGAAAAACTGCCGCAGTCCAACAAGCCCCAATTGAAGGACAACGAGCGTGGCATCGACGCGCCGTTCCGCTCACCCTCTGACGGCCCCGGCCCCGGCCTGCTCGACAAATTGTCCTGGCCGGTGATGGCGGTGGGCGCGCTGGTGCTGGGCATGGTGGGCATCTACCTGTATCCGCATGCCCGTACCGAGCCCGTCAGCAGCAGCGCGGCCGACCCGGTGTTGCCGGAAAAGCCCGGCCAGATGCTGGTGGTGCAGTCGCCCGACGCGCCGCCGGCCGGCACGGTGGTGGAAACACCTGCGCAGCAGCCCCTGGCGCCCGCGCCGACGATTGCCGCTCCGCAGCCGGTTGCCAAGCCGTTGGCGGCACCTGCACCGGCGCCTGTGCAGCAGGCACCCCAGGTCATCCCGCCGGCCCGTGCCGCATCGGTTGCTGTCACGGCAGCTCCGGCGCCTGCCAGTGCGGCACAGCCGCGTACCTCGCAGGCACTGTCTGCCACCAAGCCGGCCTCGGTGCCGGCAGCGCCGGTGAAAGCGGCTTCCACGCAGGTGGCCGCGATCAAGCCGGCTTCCGCGCCGGTAGCGTCGACCAAGCCGGCTTCCGCGCCGGCTCAGGCCGCTGCGCCCACCGCTGCGTCTGCCGCTTCGCAGCCGGTGGCCTTTGCCGCCTCGTCCGGCACCCTGGTGCTGAAGGCCAAGGCAGCGTCCTGGGTGTCGGTGATTGATGCGCGTGGCGTTTCGGTGCTGAACAAGGTACTGGCCTCCGGCGAGGTGGCGGCGGTGTCCGGCGCCACGCCGCTGAAAGTGACTGTGGGCAAGGCCGATGGCACCGAGGTGCTGGTGCGTGGCAAGGCGTTCGATCTGGCGCCCGTGGCGCGCGAGAACGTGGCCCGATTTGAGGTGAAGTAAGTTGCAGACCGCTGTTCCCATTGACGCCCCGATTGACGCTGCCGCGCCCAAGGCGCGCCACAGCCTGCAGGCCCAGGTGACCTGGGGCAGCAGGGTGGTCACCGTGGGCGGTGACGCGCCGGTGCGCATCCAGTCCATGACCAACACCGACACGGTGGACGCCATAGGCACCGCCATCCAGGTCAAGGAGCTGGCCGTGGCCGGCTCCGAGCTGGTGCGCATCACCGTCAACACGCCCGAGGCCGCGCAGGCCGTGCCCTACATCCGCGAGCAGCTGGACCGCATGGGCATCGACGTGCCGCTGATTGGCGACTTCCACTACAACGGCCACCGCCTGCTGACCGATTACCCCGACTGCGCGCAGGCGCTGTCCAAGTACCGCATCAACCCCGGCAACGTCGGCAAGGGTGACAAGCACGACAAGCAGTTCGGCCAGATGATCGAGGCCGCCCTGCGCTGGAACAAGCCGGTGCGCATAGGCGTGAACTGGGGCAGCCTGGACCAGGAACTGCTGGCCGAGCTGATGGACGCCAACAGCCGCCGCACGGAGCCCTGGGGCGCCAAGCCGGTGATGTACGAGGCGTTGATCACCTCTGCGCTCGAATCCGCCAGGCTGGCGCAGCAGATGGGCATGGCCGCCAACCAGATCATGCTGTCGTGCAAGGTCAGCGGCGTACAGGACCTGATTTCCGTCTACCGCGAGCTGTCCAGGCGTTGCAACTACCCGCTGCACCTGGGCCTGACCGAGGCTGGCATGGGCACCAAGGGAACGGTGGCCTCCGCCACGGCGCTTTCCATCCTGTTGCAGGAGGGCATTGGCGACACCATCCGCGTGTCGCTGACGCCGCAGCCCGGAGAGTCGCGCACGCAGGAGGTGGTGATCGCCTCCGAGATCATCCAGTCGCTGGGCCTGCGCAGTTTCGTGCCCAGCGTCACCGCCTGTCCGGGATGCGGGCGCACCACCAGCACCACCTTCCAGGAGCTGGCCAAGCAGATCGACGACTTCCTGCGCGCCCAGATGCCGGTGTGGCGCAAGAAGTACCCCGGCGTGGAAAACATGAAGCTGGCGGTAATGGGCTGCATCGTCAATGGCCCGGGCGAGAGCAAGCACGCCGACATCGGCATCAGCCTGCCCGGCACCGGCGAGGCCCCGGCCGCGCCGGTGTTCATCGACGGCGAAAAGCGCCTGACGCTGCGCGGCGACAACATTGCCAACGAGTTCCACGCCATCGTGGAAGACTACATAGAAAAGCGGTTTGGCCAGCAAGCGGCCGAGCAACCCGCCTGACAGGATTTATGGCTGAGAAAACAGGTTCAGCGCGGTCTGAACGATTGACTGCGGTCAAGGGCATGAACGACATCCTGCCGCCGGATTCGGCGCGCTGGGAGTGGTTCGAGCAGCACATCCGCGACACCATGGCGACTTTCGCCTACCGCACCATACGCACGCCCATCGTCGAGTACACACCGCTGTTCGTCAAAGGCACCGGCGAGACCACCGACATTGTCGAGAAGGAGATGTACTCCTTCGAGGACCGGCTGAACGGCGAGCTGCTGACACTGCGCCCCGAGAACACCCCCGGCGTGGTGCGCGCCGCCATCGAGCACAACCTCACCTACGACGGCCCCAAGCGGCTGTATTACATGGGCCCGATGTTCCGCCACGAGCGCCCGCAGCGTGGCCGCTATCGCCAGTTCCACCAGCTGGGTGTGGAGGCACTGGGCTTTGCCGGCCCCGAGGCCGATGCCGAGCAGATGCTGGTGGCGCACACGCTGCTCAAGCGCGTGGGCGTGCGCAGCGTGCGGGTGGAGTTGAACAGCCTGGGCTTGTCCGCAGAGCGTCAGGCGCACCGCGCCGCGCTGATTGCCCACTTTGAAAAACACGCCGAGTTGCTGGACGGCGACGCCCAGCGCCGCCTGCATGCCAACCCGCTGCGCATCCTGGACACCAAGAACCCCGCCATGCAGCAGATGGTGCAGGAGGCGCCGCAGTTGCTGAGGTATCTGGGCGAGGCCTCGCTGAAGCATTTCGACGCCGTCAAGGGCTTTCTCACCGCCTGTGGCGTGGCCTGGAGCGTCAACCCGCGCCTGGTGCGCGGGCTGGACTACTACAGCCACACGGTGTTCGAGTTCATCACCGACGAGCTGGGTGCCCAGGGCACGCTGTGCGGCGGTGGCCGCTACGACGGCCTGTTCGAGCTGCTGGGCGCCAAGCCCACGCCGGCCGTGGGCTGGGGCATGGGCATGGAGCGCGTGCTGGAGCTGCTGAAGACCCAAGGCGAGGCCGAGACGCAGCAGATGCCCGACGCCTATGCCATCGTGCCCGACGCCACCGCCTACACCCAGGCGCTGCCGGTGCTGCAGGCGCTGCGCGCGGCCGGTGTCACGGTACAGATGCACGGCGCCACGGCCGACGGCCAGGGCAGCATGAAGTCCCAGTTCAAACGCGCCGACGGCAGCGGTGCCGCCCATGCGCTGATTTTTGGCGCCGATGAGCTGGCGCGCGGCGAGGTCACGGTCAAGGCGCTGCGCGATGGCAGTGGCGCCCAGCGCAGCCATTCGCTGGCGGATGTGGCCTCCTGGGCGCACACCCTACAATCGCGGACTTAACGAATTTTCTGCAATGGCAAACCATCTCGATCTCGAAGAACAAGAACAGCTGGACCAGCTCAAGCATTTCTGGGCCCAGTGGGGGAACCTGATCACCGGCGTGCTGGTGGTCATCCTGGCCGCCTTTGCCGGCTGGAACTTCTACCAGAAGTGGCAGCGCGACCAGGCCGCCCAGGCCTCGGCCATGTTTGACAGCGTGCTGGACGCCACCCGCGCCAAGGACACCGCCAAGCTGGACCGGGCGTTGGCCGACATGAAGGACAAGTTCGGCGGCACCACCTTTGCCCAGCAGGCCGCGCTGCTGGCCGCCAAGACCTACTACGAGGCCGGCAAGGTCGACCCCGCCAAGGCGGCGCTGCAATGGGTGGCCGAGAAGTCCTCGGACGAGGGCTACCAGGCACTGGCCAAGCTGCGCCTGGCTGGCCTGCTGGCCGAAGCCAAGTCGTATGACGAGGCACTGGCCCTGCTGGCCGGCAGCTTCCCGGCGGGCTTCGAGGGCCTGGTGGCCGACCGCAAGGGCGATGTGCTGTCGCTGCAAGGCAAGAAAGACGCCGCGCGCGACGAATACCTGAAGGCCTACAAGGCCATGGGCGAGCGCAACGAATACCGCGCGCTGGTCGAGTTCAAGCTCAATAGCCTGGGCGTGAACCCCAAAGACGCCGTGAAGACCACCCCCGCTGCCGCGGCCACTGACAAGACCCCCGCCGCTGCGCCTGCCGCAGCGGCCAGCACGGAGAGCAAAAAGTGAGTTTCCCAAGCATGCATCGTCGGACGCTGGGCGCCATGTTGATGTCGGCGCTGGCGGCGCTGACCCTGGCCGCCTGCAGTGGCTCCAAGGCACCTCCGCCGGTTGAGCTGGGTGCCAACCCCGGCCTGTTGGCCGTGCGCCAGGCCTGGTCGACCAAGATCGGCCCGGTCAATTTCCCGCTGGACGTCAAGCTGGTGGGTAACAACGCGGCGGTGGCCAGTTCCGACGGCACCGTGCTGATGCTGGACACGCGCACCGGCGGCGAGGTGTGGCGCACCCAGGTCAAGGCCACGCTGTCGGCCGGTGTCGGCACCGATGGCCGTTACGCCGCCGTGGTCACCACCAGCAATGACCTGGTGACGCTGGATGGCGGGCGCGAGATCTGGCGCCAGAAACTGGCCGCCTACACCTTCACCGCGCCGCTGGTGGCCGGTGCCCGCGTGTTCGTGCTGAGCGCCGACCGCACCGTCATCGCCTTCGACGCTGCTTCCGGCCGCAGGCTGTGGAGCCAACCGCGCGCCGGCGAGCCGCTGGTGCTGAGCCAGGCCGGCGTGCTGGTGGTGGGCAGTGGCGACACGCTGATCAGCGGCGTCTCCGGCCGCCTGGTGGGCATGAATCCGGCCAACGGCGTCTCCAAATGGGAGCCGGTGGTGGGCTTTTCGCGCGGCACCAACGACGTCGAGCGCCTGGTGGACCTGGTGGTGCGCGTGGGCCGCGACGGCGACATCATGTGCGCCCGCTCGTTCCAGACCGCCGTGGGCTGCGTCAACACCTCGCGCGGGCAACTGATGTGGACCAAGCCGGCCATCGGCGCTGAAGGGCTGACGATGGACGAGCGCCTGGTCTATGGCACCGAGTCCGACGGCAAGGTGATCGCCTGGAAGCGCCTGGACGGCGACCGTGCCTGGGTCTCAGAGCGCTTCCTGCGCCATGGGTTGACCGCGCCGGTGGTGGTGGGCAAGGCCCTGGCCTTTGGCGAAAACAACGGCACCTTGCACTTCATCGCCAAGGAAGACGGCGCCGTGCTGAACCGCGTCAACACCGACGGCTCGGCCATCGTGGGCGGGCCCGTGCTGGCGGGCAACACCTTGGTCGTGGTGACCAAAAACGGCGGCATCTACGGCTTCAAGCCGGAGTAAGCCGAGCACACAAGGCCTGCCATGAAGCCCGTCCTGGCCCTGGTTGGCCGCCCCAATGTGGGCAAATCCACGCTGTTCAACCGGCTGACCAAGTCGCGCGACGCCATCGTGGCCGATTTCGCCGGCCTGACGCGCGACCGCCACTACGGCAACGGCAAGCAGGGCAAGCACGAGTACATCGTCATCGACACCGGCGGCTTCGAGCCGGATGCCACCAGCGGCATCTACAAGGAGATGGCGCGCCAGACCCAGCAGGCCGTGGCTGAGGCTGACGTGGTGATCTTCGTCGTCGATGCGCGCGAGGGCCTGTCGGCCCAGGACCACGACATCGCCAAATACCTGCGCCGGCTAGGCAAACCCTGCGTGCTGGTGGCCAACAAGGCCGAAGGCATGAAAGAGGGCGTGCAGCTGGTCGAGTTTTTCGAGCTCGGCCTGGGCGAGGTTTACCCCATTTCGGCCGCGCACGGCCAGGGCATACGCGACCTGGTGGAGCTGGCGCTGGCGCCGCTGAACCTGCCCGATGAGGACGAAGAGGCTGCTGCTGAAGAGGGCGTCATCAAGCTGGCTGTGGCCGGCCGCCCCAATGTGGGCAAATCCACGCTGATCAACACCTGGCTGGGTGAGGAGCGGCTGGTGGCGTTTGACCTGCCAGGCACCACGCGCGACGCCATCTCGGTGCCGTTCGAGCGCGACGGCCAGAAGTTCGAGCTGATCGACACCGCCGGTCTGCGCCGCAAGGGCAAGGTGTTCGAGGCGATCGAGAAGTTTTCGGTGGTCAAGACGCTACAGGCCATCGAGTCGGCCAACGTGGTGCTGTTGCTGCTGGATGCCACCCAGGGCGTGACCGACCAGGACGCCCACATCGCCGGCTACATCCTGGAAAGCGGCCGTGCCGTGGTGCTGGCCATCAACAAATGGGACGCGGTGGACGCCTACCAGCGCGAGCTGGTGCAGCGCTCCATCGAGACGCGGCTGGCCTTCCTGAAGTTCGCCGCGCTGCACCTGATCTCGGCCAAGAAGCGCCAAGGGCTGGGGCCGGTGTGGACCTCCATCACGCAAGCCTACCAGGCCGCCAACCGCAAGATGCCCACGCCGGTGCTGACACGCCTGCTGCTGGAGGCGGTGCAGTACCAGACGCCCAAGAAGTCCGGCATGTACCGGCCCAAGCTGCGTTATGCGCACCAGGGCGGCATGAACCCGCCCATCATCATTATCCACGGCAACTCGCTGGAGCACGTTACCGACGCTTACAAGCGCTTCCTGGAGGGGCGCTTCCGCAAGGAATTCAACCTCACGGGCACGCCGCTGCGCATTCAGATGAAGAGCTCGACCAATCCCTACGCCGACCGGGACAACTGACACTGTACGCTGGCGCACTGATGCGCCTTTTTGCTGTTCAGCGATGCGCCACTTGGGTGATAGTTCCCGCGCAGTGCCCACTTTATTAGAGCGTGAATTGCAACTCTTCCGGCGAAATTTCGTTTTGCTGTGGTAAGTTCGGAACCTTCAATAACAACATTTCTTGAACACGGAGAATATCGTGAGCAACAAAGGTCAACTTTTGCAAGACCCCTTCCTCAACGCCCTGCGCCGCGAGCATGTGCCGGTCTCCATCTACCTGGTCAACGGCATCAAGCTGCAAGGCCAGATCGAGTCGTTCGATCAATACGTCGTTCTGCTGCGCAACACGGTGACCCAGATGGTGTACAAGCACGCCATCTCCACCATCGTGCCGGGCCGCGCCGTCAACTTCGCGACGGCCGAGGGCGATTCCGCTGCCGCTTGATGCGGGCTGGCCGGGTAGCTGGCCGTCGCCGCGGCACTTCAGCCATCCTGCCAGACATCCCGAAATTTGAGCGCTTTGCCTGACCGCCCCGCGACCCCCACCATCCTGGTCGGGGTCGATCTGGGCTTGCCCCATTTCGACAGCGAGCTGGAAGAACTGGGCCTGCTGGCCGAGTCCGCCGGCCTGCAGCCGGTGGCGCGGCTGACCTGCAAGCGGCGCGCGCCAGATGCGGCGCTGTTCGTGGGCAGCGGCAAGGCCGAAGAGATCAAGCTGCTGGCGGCCCAGCACGGCGCGCAGGAAATCCTGTTCGACCAGTCACTCAGCCCGGCGCAACAGCGCAACCTGGAGCGCCTGCTGGAACTGCCGGTGAACGACCGCACGCTGCTGATCCTGCAAATCTTTGCCCAGCGCGCCCGCAGCCACGAAGGCAAGCTGCAGGTGGAGCTGGCCAAACTGCAATACCTGAGCACGCGCCTGGTGCGCCGCTGGTCGCACCTGGAGCGCCAAAGCGGCGGCATCGGCATGCGCGGTGGCCCGGGTGAAACGCAGATCGAGCTGGACCGCCGCATGATCGGCGACGCCATCAAGCGCACCAAGGAGCGGCTGGTCAAGGTCAAGCGCCAGCGCCAGACGCAGCGGCGCCACCGCGAGCGGCGCGACGCCTTCAACATCTCGCTGGTGGGCTACACCAATGCCGGCAAGTCCACGCTGTTCAACGCGCTGGTCAAGGCGCGTGCCTACGCCGCCGACCAGCTGTTTGCCACGCTGGACACCACCACCCGCAACCTGTACCTGGGCGAGGCCGCCCGCTCGGTGTCGCTGTCCGACACCGTGGGTTTCATCCGCGACCTGCCGCACGGCCTGGTGGCGGCTTTCCAGGCCACCTTGCAGGAGGCGGTGGACGCCGACCTGCTGATGCATGTGGTGGACGCCGCCAACCCCCACTGGCCCGAGCAGATTGCCGAGGTGCAGCGCGTGCTGGCCGAGATCGGCGCGCAGGACGTGCCGCAGTTATTGGTGTTCAACAAGCTCGACGCCCTTGAAAACGAGCGCCGGCCCCTGCACCTGCAAGACAGTTTCGACCTCGATGGCCAGCAAACCCCCAGAATCTGGGTCAGCGCCGGCACCGGCGAGGGGTTGCCGGCGCTGCGCCAGCACCTGGCCCAGGTGGTGGGTGCGGCGGCGCAGGAGGCTTTAGAGGGGGCTGAATACGGCGACAATGCCGGATTTGGCAGCGGACTTGGCACAATAGCTTGAGTTTACAAACGAGACGCATGATGCATTTCTTCAAACGAACCCCGCGCCTGGCTGGCCTGGCTGGGCGTTTGCGTGGCATGTTCAACCTGAACGACCCGCGCTGGGGCCGCAATGATGGCGTACAGGGCGCAAATGGCGCACAGGGCCCGCAGCCCACGCGCCCTGCGCACCAGGAAGGCGAGCCGCCGCGCGGCCAGGGCCCGAACCAGGGCCCGCCGGATCTGGACGAAATGTGGCGCGATTTCAACCGCAAGCTCAGTGGCCTGTTTGGTGGCAAGCGCGGCGCCCGGCCCAATGGCCCCAATGGCCCCAATGGCTCCGGCGGCGACGGCAACAAGCCCGACATGCGCAATGCCGGCATCGGCGTGTCGCTGATCCTGCTGGTGGTGTTCGTGATCTGGATGGGCACCGGCTTCTTCATCGTGCAGGAAGGCCAGCAGGCCGTCATCACGCAATTCGGCCGCTACAAGGGCACTGTGGGTGCCGGTTTCAACTGGCGCCTGCCTTACCCGGTGCAGCGCCATGAGCTGGTGTACGTGACGCAGATACGTTCGGTGGACGTGGGCCGCGACATCATCAGCAAGGCCACCGGCCTGCGCGAGTCGGCCATGCTGACCGAGGACGAGAACATCGTCGACATCAAATTCGCCGTCCAATACCGCCTGAACGACGCCCGCGCCTTCCTGTTCGAGAGCAAGAGCCCGGCCGAGGCCGTGGTGCAGGCCGCCGAGACGGCGGTGCGCGAGGTGGTGGGCAAGATGCGCATGGATTCCGCGCTGTCCGACGAGCGCGACCAGATCGGTCCGCGCGTGCGCGTGCTGATGCAGCGGATTCTGGACCAGTACAAGGTCGGCATCGAGGTCGTGGGCATCAACCTGCAGCAAGGCGGCGTGCGCCCGCCCGAGCAGGTGCAGGCCGCATTCGACGATGTGCTGAAGGCCGGCCAGGAGCGCGAAAAGGTCAAGAACGAGGCCCAGGCCTACGCCAACGACGTGATTCCGCGCGCTGTCGGTACCGCCTCGCGCTACAAGGAAGAATCCGAAGCCTACAAGTCCCGTATCGTCGCGCAGGCCCAGGGCGATGCCCAGCGCTTCCGCTCGGTGCTGGCCGAGTACCAGAAGGCCCCCCAGGTGACGCGCGACCGCATGTACCTGGACACCATGGCCCAGATCTACACCAACGTCACCAAGGTGGTGGTGGATTCCCGGCAGGGCTCCAACCTGCTGTACCTGCCGCTGGACAAGGTCATGCAGCTGGCCGCCGCCAACGACAGCTCGGTGCTGCCGTCCGGTACCGTCAACGTGACGCCGTCGCCGCAGAGCCCGGCCCTGGCGCCACCCATTTCCCCCGATTCACGCACGCGCGACGGGTCCCGCACCCGTGACCGCGAAGCACGCTAGGAGCCCGCTGCCATGAACCGGATTGGATTCATCATTACCTCCGTGCTCGTGCTGCTGATGCTGGCGAGTTCCACCTTGTTTGTGGTCGACCAGCGCCAGTTCGGCGTGGTCTATGCCCTGGGGCAGATCAAGGACGTCATCACCGAACCCGGCCTGAACTTCAAGCTGCCGCCGCCGTTCCAGAACGTGACCTACATCGACAAGCGTCTGCTGACGCTGGACAGCAACGACTCCGAACCCATGCTGACGGCTGAAAAGCAGCGCGTGGTGATCGACTGGTACGTGCGCTGGCGCGTCTCGGAGCCCACCCAGTACATCCGCAACGTGGGGCAGGACGAGGCCGCTGGCGCCAGCCAATTGGCGCGCGTGGTGCGCAATGCCTTCCAGGAAGAGATCAACAAGCGCACGGTGCGCGAGTTGCTGTCCACCAAGCGCGAAACCCTGATGGCCGACGTCAAGAAGGAAGTGCTGGCCCAAGTGCGCGGCGCCAAGCCCTGGGGCGTGGACGTGGTAGACGTGCGCATCACCCGAGCCGACTACGTGGATGCCATCACCGAATCGGTCTACGGCCGCATGAAGGCCGAGCGCAACCGCGTGGCCAACGAGCTGCGCTCCACCGGCGGTGCCGAGGGCGAAAAGATCCGCGCCGATGCCGACCGCCAGCGCGAAATCACCATCGCCAACGCCTACCGCGACGCGCAAAAGACCAAGGGCGAGGGCGACGCCGAAGCCGCCCGCATCTATGCCGACGCCTTCGGCCGCGACCCGCAGTTTGCGCAGTTCTACCGCAGCCTGGAGGCCTACAAGGTCAGCCTGGCGAGGAAGAGCGATGTGCTGGTGCTGGACCCGTCCAGCAACGAATTCTTCAAGACCTTCCGCGGCGGTGGCGCCGCCGCACCGGCCGGCAAGAAGTAAGCAGGCAGCGGCCATGAACAGCGACGCGCTGTGGCTGGCCCTGGGCCTGTGGCTGGTGCTGGAAGGGCTGTTCCCCTTCCTGTCACCCTCGGGCTGGCGCAAGGCCTTCCTGCAACTGCTGCAGATGCAGGACGGCCAGATCCGTTTCTTTGGCCTGTGCAGCGTGCTGCTGGGCCTGGCGCTGATCCTGCTGCTGACCTGACGGATCCGCATCCAGCCCGTGCCGGCCCCGGCATTGCCTGATAATGACCGCATAAATGGTGGGTTTTCGCGCTCATGAACGGGGGCGCGGGGACCGATAACACCTGGATCGATCCTTAAAAAATGCTGTCACACAGGTACGCCCATGTCGAATTACGACGCCCTGGCGAGTTTCATCGTGCTTTGCGTGCCGCTGGTTGCGGTGGTGCAGGTGCTCAATTGGTGGTTGTGTCCGTTGGAGGGGGAGGGGGCGGATGCTGCCACGGACAAGCACACCCATCACGCCAAGACACCTTGAGTTGATACGTTTTCTTGAAGCACGTACTCTTCATCTGCAGCCAGAATCGCCTGCGAAGTCCAACGGCTGAGCAGGTTTTCTCCACGCGCCAGGACATCGCGTGCAGCTCCGCCGGTCTGAACCATGACGCCGAGAACCCGGTCACACCCGAACTGGTGAGTTGGGCGGACATCATTTTCGTCATGGAGCGCGCACACCGGAGCAAGTTGGCCTCGAAGTTCAGGCCTTACATGGGCAAGGCGCGCGTCATCTGCCTGGACATTCCCGATAACTATGCGTACATGGCACCGGAGCTTGTGAAGCTCCTTGAAGCCAAGGTGGGCCGTCACCTGCCGCACCAATGAGGCAGCGTGGCCAGGGGAACAGGCTAACCACCCGGTAAAATACCGTTTTTAACAGCCTCCCCAAACTTCCATGTCCGCCTGGGTCCTGCCGGATCACATAGCCGATGTATTGCCTTCCGAGGCGAGGCACATCGAAGAATTGCGCAGAGACCTGCTGGACATGGCCCGGTGCTATGGCTTCGAGCTGGTGATGCCCCCTATGCTGGAACACCTGGAGTCGCTGCTGACCGGCACCGGCAAGGCGCTGGATCTGCAGACTTTCAAGCTGGTGGACCAGCTCTCCGGCCGCATGATGGGCCTGCGGGCCGACAGCACGCCGCAGGTGGCCCGCATCGATGCCCATTTGCTGAACCGCCAGGGGGTCACCCGCCTGTGCTACTGCGGCCCGGTGCTGCACACCCGGCCCGACGGCCCCTATGCCACCCGTGAACCGCTGCAGTTTGGCGCCGAGATCTACGGCCATGCCGGGCTGGAGGCCGACCTGGAGGCGCTGCAACTGGCGCTGGACTGCGTCAAGGTGGCGCAGGTGCAGGGCGCCAGCGTGGACATGGCGGACGCCCGCATCGTCAAGGCGCTGCTGCATGGCGTGCCAGCCGATGCCGAAGCGCTGTCGCAGGTGCATGCCGCGCTGGCCGCCAAGGATGCCGCCGGTCTGGCCAGCCTGACCAAAGACTTCCCCCAGGCCTCACGCCAGGGCCTGCTGGCGCTCGTGGGCCTGTATGGCGATGGTGCCGTGCTGGCCGAGGCCGGCAAAGCGCTGGCCGCCTTTCCCGAGGTGGCGCCGGCGCTGGCCAACCTGCATTGGCTGGCCAGCCAGTTGCCCGGCACCCGCGTCAGCTTTGACCTGGCCGATTCGCGCGGTTATGCCTATTACACCGGCGTGCGCTACGCCATCTACGCCCCCGGCGCACACGACGCGCTGGCGCGCGGCGGCCGCTATGACGAGGTCGGCGCGGTGTTTGGCCGCAAGCGTCCGGCGGCAGGTTTCAGCCTGGACATCAAGGCGCTGGTGCCGGTGGTGGCGCCGCGCGCGCTGCGCGCCGCCATCAGGGCCCCATGGAGTGAGTCACCCGAGCTGCGCGGGGCAATAGCCGCGCTGCGCGAGCGCGGCGAAACCGTGGTCTGCGTGCTGCCCGGCCATGAGAGCGAGGTGGACGAGTTCCACTGCGACCGCGAGCTGCTGCAGGCCCAGGGCCGCTGGGTGGTGCAGGCGCTCTGAAGCGCGGCACCCCTGGCCAACCGTTTTTTCACTTTTCATCCGATTCTTCACATGAACACAACCAAAGGCCGCAATGTGGTCGTCGTCGGCACCCAGTGGGGCGACGAGGGCAAGGGCAAGCTGGTGGACTGGCTGACTGAATACTCTCAAGGCGTGGTGCGTTTCCAGGGTGGCCACAATGCCGGCCACACGCTGGTCATCAATGGCGTCAAGACCGCGCTGCACCTGATCCCCAGCGGCATCATGCGCCCGGGCGTCAAGTGCTACATCGGCAATGGCGTGGTGCTGTCGGCGGGCAAGCTGTTCGAAGAGATCGAGGGGCTGGAAAAGGTCGGCGTGGAGGTGCGCTCGCGCCTGCGCATCAGCGAGGCCTGCCCGCTGATCCTGCCGTTCCACGCCGTGCTGGACCTGGCCCGCGAGGCCGCGCGCGAAAAGGGTGGCACCGAGAAGATCGGCACCACCGGCCGTGGCATTGGCCCGGCGTATGAGGACAAGATCGCCCGCCGCGCGCTGCGCGTGCAGGACCTGAAGCACCCCGAGCGCTTCGCCGCCAAGCTCAAGGAGTTGCTGGACCTGCACAACCACGTGCTGACCACCTACCTGGGCTCGGCCGCCTTCGTGTTTGGCGATGCGCTCAAGCCCTACCTGAAGGATGGCCAGGTGCAGTTCGAGCCGGTGTACGCCGAAGCCATGAAGCACGCTGAACTGCTCAAGCCCATGATGGCCGACGTGTCGCGCGAGCTCAACGACGCCCACCGCGACGGCGTCAACCTGCTGTTCGAAGGTGCCCAGGGCACACTGCTGGACGTGGACCACGGCACCTACCCCTATGTGACCTCCAGCAACTGCGTGGCCGGCAACGCCGCCGCCGGTGCCGGCGTGGGGCCGGGCATGCTGCACTACATCCTTGGCATCACCAAGGCCTATTGCACGCGCGTGGGCGGCGGCCCGTTCCCCACCGAGCTGGACTGGGAAACCCCCGGCACGCCCGGCTACCACATGAGCACCGTGGGGGCCGAAAAGGGCGTCACCACCGGCCGCTCGCGCCGTTGCGGCTGGTTTGACGCCGCGCTGCTGAAGCGTTCGGCCCAGGTCAACGGCCTGTCGGGCCTGTGCATCACCAAGCTGGACGTGCTGGACGGTATCAAGGAGCTGCTGCTGTGCACCGGCTACGAGCTGGACGGCCAGGTCACCGACATCCTGCCCATGGGTGCCGACGACATCGCCCGCTGCAAGCCGATCTACGAGGTGATGGAAGGCTGGACCCAGAGCACCGTGGGCGTGACCAAGTACGACGAGCTGCCGATTGCCGCGCGCCTGTATCTGCAGCGCATCGAGCAGGTGACCGGGGTGCCGATTGATATCATTTCCACCAGCCCGGACCGCGACCACACCATCATGATGCGTCACCCGTATTTGGCCCAGTAAGCCGGCTCCCCACCCCTTCCACCCATCGCAAGAAAAACCAGGAGTTCCACCCCATGCTGACCGAAGACGGCAAACACCTGTATGTGAGCTACGACGAGTACCACAACCTGATCGAGAAGCTGGCCATCAAGGTCCACCAGTCGGGCTGGCAGTTCGACACCATCCTGTGCCTGGCGCGCGGCGGCATGCGCCCGGGCGACATCCTGTCGCGCGTGTTCGACAAGCCGCTGGCCATCATGTCCACCAGCTCCTACCGGGCCGATGCCGGCACCATCCAGGGCCACCTGGACATCGCCCGCTACATCACCACGCCCAAGGGCGAAATCGCCGGCAAGGTGCTGTTGGTGGACGACCTGGCCGATTCCGGCCACACGCTGAACGCCGTCATCCACATGCTGCGCAACAACTACTCACCCATCACCGAGCTGCGCAGCGCGGTGATCTGGACCAAGGCGCTGTCCACCTTCACGCCGGACTACCAGGTGGAGTTCCTGCCCACCAACCCGTGGATCCACCAGCCGTTCGAGAGTTACGATGCCATGCGTCCCGAACAACTGATCCAAAAGTGGAGTGTCTGAGCACCGATGCGCGACATCTCCACCGAACTGCTGCACCACCCCTACACGCCGCCCGGCGGCTTTGAGGCCCCACAGCCTGGCGTGTTCAAGGCCTCCACGGTGTTCTTCAACACCGTGGCCGAGATGCGCAGCCGCGAGTGGAAGGACAAGAGCGGCTACACCTACGGCCTGCACGGCACGCCCACCACCTTCCTGCTGGAAGAGCGCCTGTGCACGCTGGAAGGCGGTGCCCAGTGCCTGCTGGTGCCCAGCGGCCTGGCGGCCATCGCCCTGGTCAACCTGTCGTTGTTGAAAGCCGGTGACGAGGTGCTGTTGCCGGACAACGTCTACAACAACAACAAGATCCTGGCGCTGGGCGAGTTGCGCGACTGGGGCATCAGCCACCAGGTCTACGACCCCATGGACGTGCAAGACCTCGCAAGCAAGATCACGCCCAAGACCCGGCTGGTGTGGCTGGAAGCCGCTGGCTCGGTGACGCTGGAGTTCCCCGACCTGGTAGCGCAGACGCGGCTGTGCCGCGAATGCGGCGTCACCAGCGTGCTGGACAACACCTGGGGTGCCGGCCTGGCCTTCAACGCCTTCGACCTGACCCCGGGCCAGGGCGACCTGGGTGTGGACCTGACCATTCATGCACTGACCAAATACCCCAGCGGTGGTGGCGACGTGATGATGGGCAGCATCGTCACCCGCGACCCCAAGCTGCACATGCAGCTGAAGCTCACCCACATGCGGCTGGGCCTGGCGGTGGGTGCGAACGACGCCGAAGGCGTGTTGCGCGGCCTGCCCAGCATCAGCCTGCGCTACCGGGCGCACGACCAGGCGGCGCGCGAGCTGGCCGTTTGGGCGCAGGCGCAGCCGCAGTTCGTCCAGGTGCTACACCCGGCTTTGCCAGACTCCCCAGGGCATGCGCATTGGCAGGCGCTGACCGGCGGCGGCCCGGGCACGGCGGCGGCGCTGTTCACGGTGGTGATAGCCGCCAAATACACGCAGGCCCAGGTGGATGCGTTTTGCGACGGGCTGAAACTGTTCCGGCTGGGTTACAGCTGGGCCGGCCCCATCAGCCTGGTGGTGCCGTATGAACTGATGGCCATGCGCCAGCGCTGGCCGGCCGGGTTGAAACAGGGCACCGTGGTGCGCTTTTTCGTTGGCCTGGAGTCGGTGGCCGACCTGCAGGCCGACCTGGCCCAGGCGTTGCGCGCGGCGCTGGCCTGAGCGCTGGCGGCGTTCGCCGTTTTTTCGCTAGCCGGCGGGGGCCGGGTGGTGTTAAAGTGATCGCAACCTGAAGAAAGAAGACATTGGCAACACCCAACTACGGTTACGAAAAACGCCAGAAAGAACTGGCGAAAAAGCGCAAGAAGGAAGACAAGCTCAAGGCCAAGGCCGATCGCAAGTCGGGCGTGCCCGAGCAGGGCGACGGCGATGAAGCCGGGGCTGAGCCCGGTGCGCCGGCCGACGGCAACGCCACGCCGCCTGCCCAGCCCTGAGCCGCTGCCTTAACTGCGCATGGCGCCCTGGCTGAGCAATTCAGCCGCCAGGCGGGCGTATTCCTGTGGCGAACGGCTCGCGGCCATGAGCGGCTGCATCTCCCCCGACTGGTTGAAATTGCGGCGCTGCGACTGCTGGTAGGCCGGATCGTAGTGCTGTTGCAACAGCTCGTGCACCATGTCGGTCCACTGGCCAGCGCGTGCCAGTGCCTGCCAGTGCTCCACCAGCTTCTTGCCGCGCAACGCCGTCAGCGCCTGCAGGCGTTCGCACAGCACTTCGGGCTGGTCGAGGAAGTAGGCGTAGTCCTCCAGCAGCAGGGCCACGCGCTCGTCCAGCGGCATCTCCAGGTTCAGGCAGGGGCTGGTGCGCATGGCGTCCATCAGCTCCAGCGGAGCGGCCACGTTGCCGATCTTGCGGCTCTCGCTCTCCACAAACACCGGCCGCGCCGGGTCCAGGTTGCGCAGGGTCTGCCACAGGCGCGATTCGAATTGCTTTTGCGACGGCTGGGGTTGCCCCGGCACCGCCCCCAGCACCGAGCTGCGGTGGTTGGCCAGCCCCTCCAGGTCCAGCACCTGGGCGCCGGCAGCGGCCAGCGCATGCAGCAGCCGCGTCTTGCCTGAACCGGTGGCGCCGCTGATCACCCTGTAACTCAGCCGCCCCTGCGCCAGCGCCGGCAACTCGCGCAGCACCGCGCTGCGGTAGGCCTTGTAGCCGCCTTGCAGCAGCGTGACGCGAAAGCCGATCTGGTCCAGGATGGCGGCCAGCGCGCCGCTGCGCTGGCCGCCGCGCCAGCAATAGGCCAGTGGCTTCCAGCTCTTGGGTTTGTCCAGCACCTCGCGCTCGATGTGGGCGGCGATGTTGCGCGCCGCCATGGCCGCACCGCGCTTGCGAGCCTCGAAGGCGTCAATCTGCTTGTAAGTGGTGCCGACGATGCGGCGCTCCTCGTTGCTCAGCGTCGGCCAGTTGACGGCACCGGGCAGGCGGTCTTCAGCGTGCTCGTCCTCGCTGCGGGCGTCGAGGATGGCGTCGAACTGGTCGAGCTGCTGCAACGCCTGTTCGGCGGTGATAACGACCAGGCTCATGTGAGCAGCTTCTTCAGCTCCACCCAGACGTTGTCCAGCAACTGCGGATGGGCTGCGGCCGTGGGGTGGATGCGGTCGGCCTGGAACAGCTTTAGCGTATCCGCCTGGTCGGCCACACCTTTCAGAAAGAAGGGCACCAAGCCGGCCTTGCGCGCCTTGGCCACGCTTTGGTAGGCGGCGGCGAAGCGCTGGTTGTAGTCGGCGCCGTAATTGGGCGGCACCTGCTGGCCCACCAGCAGCACCTTGGCGCCGGCCGCCTGCGCGGCTTGCGTCATCTGCGCCAGGTTGGCTTCGGTGTCCTTCAGCGGCAGGCCACGCAGCGCATCATTGGCGCCCAGCTCGATCAACACCACAGCCGGTTTGTGCTGGGCCAGCAGCCGGGGCAGGCGCGACACGCCGCCCGCGGTGGTGTCGCCGCTGATGCTGGCGTTGAGTACCGTGTAGGCTGGCTTCTGGGCCTGCAGCCGTTGCGCCAGCAGTGCCACCCAGCCGGTGCCGCGCTGCAGGCCGTATTCGGCGCTGAGCGAATCACCCACCACCAGGATGGTCTTGGTGGCCGCCGAAGGGGTAGGGGGGGAGCCCAACGCAGCTTTTTCCGTCGCCAATGCCCCCAGGAATGGCCCCGTGGTCAGGAACAGGGCCGTAGCCGCGATAAAGTGTCGTCGTAGCAAAACAAGAAACCTCATGTCTGAATCAGCAACCATCATCTCCGTGGAGCACGTGTTCAAGTCCGTCACCGACTCCACCGGCACGCTCGACATTTTGCGCGATATTGATTTTTCACTGCGCGAACGCCAAACCGCCGCCATTGTGGGCGCCTCGGGCTCGGGCAAGAGCACGCTGCTGTCCATCATCGCCGGTTTGGACACCCCCACACGTGGCACGGTGAAGCTGGCCGGCCAGGACCTGTTTGCGCTGGACGAGGACGCCCGCGCCGGCGTGCGCGCCAGCAAGCTGGGCTTCGTGTTCCAGAGCTTCCAGCTGCTGGGCAACCTGACGGCGCTGGAAAACGTGATGCTGCCCTTGGAGCTGGCCGCGCGCAAGGACTCGCGCAAGGCCGCCAGCGACATGCTGGCCCGTGTGGGCCTGTCCGCGCGGCTGAGTTCCTACCCCAAGGTGCTCAGCGGCGGCGAACAGCAGCGCGTGGCGCTGGCCCGGGCCTTCGTGGTGCAGCCGGCGGTGCTGCTGGCCGACGAGCCCACCGGCAGCCTGGACTTTGCCACCGGCGAGAAGGTGATGGAGCTGATGTTCGCGCTCAACCGCGAGCTGGGGACCACGCTGGTGCTGGTCACGCACGACCGGGGCATTGCGGAGCGTTGCGAGCACCGCATCACCATCGAGGCGGGTCAGGTGCTGGCCTGATTGCGACTGGGGGGTCAGTGCCGATTCAGCGCACCATTGACCGTTACGGCGTAATCTTCCACCGGCAGCATCTCGAAGGTGCACATGACCGGCCATGCATCTGGGTTGGACTTGGTAGCCTGCGTCTCGGTCAATTTTTCACGGGTGACGTAGGTGTCTTTGCCCAGTGCTCTGGATGGCATGTTCCAGTTGTAGTGAGGTTCAAGTGTCATGCCACATCGTGCGCCCACTCGTGCAGGCGGTATGGGCTCAATTGTGTCCAAGTGTGATCTGGCGGGTGTTCACCGTGCAGATCAGTCGCTTCGCCGCAGTTGCCGGTCCTCGGTCAGGATCCCCGCCAACCGGCTGGCCCGCATGCGTTGGCGCAGACTGCGTCGATAATTGGCACATGTCTTCCCCCAAAGTCCTGTTCGGCTTCCATGCCGTGGGCGTGCGGCTGAAAACCGCGCCCCAGTCCATCATCGAGATCTATTACGAGCCGACGCGGCGCGACGCCCGCATGCGCCAATTCATCGACAAGGTGAAGGAGGCCGGTGTGCGGCTGATCGAGGCCGATGGCCTGCGCCTGGCCAAGCTGGCCGGCAGCCATGGCCACCAGGGCGTGGCCGCACGCGTGCAACCCCAGGAGCAGGTGCATTCGCTGGACGAACTGCTGGAGCAGCTGGAGGCCGCCAACGAAGGCCTGCCAGCGGCTGAGCGTGTGCAGCCGCTGCTGCTGGTGCTGGACGGTGTGACCGACCCGCACAACCTGGGCGCCTGCCTGCGCGTGGCCGATGGCGCCGGCGCGCATGCGGTGATCGCCCCCAAGGACCATGCCGCCGGCATCAACGCCACCGTGGCCAAGGTGGCCAGCGGCGCGGCCGAGACAGTGCCTTACTTCATGGTGACCAACCTGGCGCGCACGCTCAACGAGCTGAAGGAGCGCAACATCTGGATCATCGGCACCAGCGATTCGGTCGATGCCAAGACGCTGTACCAGGTGGATCTGAAAGGCCCGGTGGCGCTGGTGCTGGGCGCCGAGGGTGCTGGCATGCGCCAACTGACAGCCAAGACCTGCGATGAGCTGGTCAGCATTCCGATGCGTGGTGCGGTGGAGAGCCTGAACGTGTCAGTCGCTTCAGGCGTTTGCTTGTACGAGGCTTTGCGGCAACGCGCCCTGCCTTGACAGTCAAGTTGCGCGGGGGATCAAGCCAATATTGACGGGGCTGGAGGGCGTGGCCACAATGGGACACGATGGCCGATGCAGGGCTTTCAAGGGGGTCTCATGGCTGAGAGCGACAAGCTGTTCGCGGGGTCGATTCCGAAGTCTTACGACACCTTGATGGTGCCCCTGATTTTCGAGGCTTATGCGGCCGACACGGCACACCTGGTTGCCGGCTACTCGCCCGGCTCGGTGCTTGAAACGGCGGCCGGCAGCGGCGCGGTCACGCGGGCGCTGGCGCCGCAGCTCGCGCCCGACGCGCGCTATGTGGTGACCGACCTCAACCAACCCATGCTCGACTATGCCGCCAGCCGGCAGGGAGCCGACAGCCGCATCACCTGGCGGCAGGCGGACGCATTGGCCCTGCCGTTTGAAGACGCCTCGTTCGACGTCGTCTGCTGCCAGTTTGGCGCCATGTTCTTTCCCAACCGGGTGGCCGGCTATGCCGAGGCGCGCCGCGTGCTGAAGGCCGGTGGACGCTTTGTCTTCAGCGTCTGGGACCGTATTGAGGAGAATGCTTTTGCCGATGAGGTCACCAACGCCGTCGCCGCCTTGTTTGCGCACGACCCGCCGCGCTTCCTGGCCCGCACGCCGCACGGCTACCACGATGTTGCGTTGATCCGCGAGGATCTGAGCCGTGCAGGGTTTGCCGATATCCAGATCGACACGCGCGAGAAGGTCAGTCGCGCGTCCTCGGCACGCGCTGTCGCCACCGCCTATTGCCAGGGCACGCCGTTGCGTAACGAAATCGAGGCACGCGACGCCGGTTCGCTTGCGCTGGCCACGGAGCGGGCGGCCGAGGCGATCGCCAGCCGCCATGGCGATGGCCCGGTGGCCGGCAAGATTCAGGCGCATGTGATCGTGGCGGGAGGATGAGCAAGGCCGGGCTGCCTTAGAGCGCCTGCGCCTTGTGTTTGTCCAGCCGCGCCTTCAAAAAGCCGCCGGTGCCGTAGCGGGTGATGCGGCTGTAATACCGCTGGGTCAGGCGCTGCACCATGGCCGAGTACTCGTCCAGCAGGCTGGGCAGGATGTGAAAGCTGTCGTAGTTGGCGACCACCGCCACGCGCTGCTCAGGGCGGGTTACCAGCGGCGCCAACAAGGCGGTCACGGCCTGCTCCACGGCGGCAATATCGGTGCTGCTGTCTATGCTCAGGCCCTCGAAGTTGATGAACAGCAGGCGGTGTTCGCTGTCCAGCTCAAAACGCTGCGCCAGCGGCGTGGCCAGCAGGCGCTGGCGCAGGCCCAGCGGTTCATCGGCAAAAATGGCGGCGTCCATCAAGCGCAGTTGCGGGCTGATCAGCGGCACAAAGTCCATCTGCGCCAGCACATCGTGCTGCAAATCGATGCCGGGGGCAATCTCCACCAGCTCCATGCCGGCGGCGGTCAGTTGCAGCACGCAGCGTTCGGTGACATACAGCACGCGCTGGCCGCGCTTGAGCGCCTCCGCGCCACTGAAGGTGCGGTGCTCCACGGCGGCGACGAATTTCTTCATCTGCCCCTCGCGCGCCACCGACAGCTTGCCTCCTTCCACCTGAACATCGGGTTCGCCGGCGGTGAAGGTGCCCGCGAACACCACCGTCTTGGCGTTCTGGCTGATGTTGATGAAGCCACCGGCGCCGGCCAGGCGGGGCCCGAACTTGCTGACATTGAGGTTGCCCTGGGCGTCGGCCTGGGCCAGGCCCAGCACCGCCAGGTCCAGCCCGCCGCCGTCGTAGAAATCGAACTGGCTGGGTTGGTCGATCACCGCCTGGGTGTTGACGGCGGCGCCAAAGCTCATGCCGCTGGCCGGAATGCCGCCGATCACGCCAGGCTCGGCGGTCAGCGTCAGCATGTCGATGACCTGTTCCTCGGCGGCCACGCTGGCCACGCCCTCGGGCATGCCAATGCCCAGGTTGACCACGCTGTTGGGCCGCAACTCCAGTGCGGCGCGCCGGGCGATCACCTTGCGCGTGCCCATGGGCATCAGCGGATGCATGTCCATGGGCACGCGAATTTCGCCCGAGTAGGCCGGGTTGTATTGCTCCGAAAAGGTTTGCATGTGGTGCGCCGGGTCCGTGGCCACCACCACCGCGTCCACCAGCACGCCCGGCACCTTGACCATGCGCGAGTGCAGCGAACCACGGTCCGCGATGCGCTCGACCTGCGCGATGACGATGCCACCACTGTTTCGAGCCGCCATCGCGATGGCCAGCACCTCCAGCGTCAAGGCCTCACGCTCCATGGTCAGGTTGCCGTCGGCGTCGGCGGTGGTGGCGCGGATGATGCCCACCGAAATCGGGAACGCCTTGTAGAACAGGTAGTCGCGCCCGTCAATGGACATCAGGCGCACCAGGTCTTCCGTGGTGCGTGCGTTGATCTTGCCACCACCCAGGCGCGGGTCGACAAAAGTGTCCAGGCCCACATGGGTGAGGGTGCCGGGCTTGCCGGCGGCGATGTCGCGAAACAGGTGCGAGATCACCCCTTGCGGCAGGTTGTAGGCCTCTATCTGGTTGTCGATGGCCAGCTTTTGCAGTGCCGGTACCAGTCCCCAGTGCCCGCCGATCACGCGACGCAACATGCCGGGTTGGGCCAGGTGGTTCAGGCCGCGCAGCTTGCCGTCGCCCTGGCCAGCGGCGTACACCAGCGTGAGTTGCCGTGGCGCGCCGGTGCCCTCTTGGGCCAGGCTTTCCAGGTAGCGCGCCTCCAGCGCGATGGCGATCTCCTCCGCAAAGCCTATGCCCACAAAGCCGCCGGTGGCGATGGTGTCACCATCGTGGATCAGGCGCACCGCCTCGGCGGCGCTGACGATCTTGTTGCGCCGGGTGCCGTGCACGGCATGTTCGTGGAGGTTGGTGTGCATATCGTGTCCCGCTGTCGCTGTCCGGTGAAATGGCAAGGGCTGCGGCATTACAGCAGTGCCGTTGGGGTGGTGCAATCGGTAGCACTACCCATGGGGCGAATGCCAGGATTTCGGCTTTGGCAGAATGGCCCCTTGGATTCACTGGAGACACAGCATGAACAGATTTACGGGCGGCTGCCTGTGCGGCAGTGTCCGAATTGCGGCCTCGGGGTCTCCTTACCGAGTCGGCCTTTGTCATTGTCTTGACTGCCGCAAATACCATGGAGCCCTTTTCCATGCTTCCGCAGTTTTCCCTCAGGATGCGGTAACGGTGGATGGCGAAACAAGCCACTATGGCGGTCGGTATTTCTGCCCGCGCTGTGGTTCATCGGTGTTCTCACGCAGCGCGGACGAAGTCGAAGTGAACCTGGGTTCCCTGGATTCCCCTGAGCAACTGAGGCCGACCTACGAACTCTGGACCGTCCGTCGTGAGTCCTGGTTGCCGCCGTTTCCGCTCTCGAAACGGTACGACCGCGATCGCGACGCCACGAGTCGCTTTGAGGGGTAGATCACAGCACTCGCTATGGAGGGCCGCATGGGCGGCTAGACCCAGCCCAGTCCCCCCAGCACGGCACCCGCCCCCAGCAGCCACAGCATGTGTATGCGGGTGCGCCACACCAGCAGCGCGGTGACGGCGGTCAGCAGCCACAGCGGCCAGTGTTTGGCCGGGATGTTGTAGGCGGCGGTCAGCACCCAGCCGGTGGCCATCAGCAGCGCGATGACGATGGGGGCCATGCCTTGCTTGAAGGCGCGCACGGCGCGCAGTTCGCGGTTCTGGTGGCCCCAGCGGGCGGCCAGGAAGGTCAGCGTGGTGCTGGGCAGCATGATGCCGCTCATGGTGACCACCATGCCGGCAAAGGCCAGCACCCAGGCCATGGCGCCGCCGCCGGCGGCAGCGCCGGCGTTCAGGCCCACGCTCCAGCCCAGCAGCGCGATGAACAGCACGTTGGGGCCGGGCGCGGCCTGGGCCAGCGCGATGGAGGAGGTGAACTGGGCGTCGCTGAGCCAGGCTTTTTCGTCCACCAGGTAGCGGTGCATGTCCGGCGCGGTGGTGATGGCGCCGCCCACCGACAGCAGGGACAGCGACAGGTAGTGCCCGAACAGCGACAGCCAGTCCGTGGCCGCCAGGTGGATGACAGGGGCGCCGTTCATGAGCGTTCGCCCTTGGCTGCGGCGCTGACGCGGCCCAGCATGTGGTACGCCCACAGGCAGGCCGCCAGCCCCACGGTCAGCAGCACCCAGACCAGCGGCACGCGCAGGAAGGCGATCAGGCAGAACGTCAGCGTGAAGAGCGCCCAGCACGCCACCTGGCCCATCACGTTCTTGTCCAGCGCGGCGGCCAGCTTCAGGCCGGTGGCGCTGATGAGGCCGGCGGCCACCGCGCCCATGCCACGCAGCGCGCCTTGCACCACCGCCAGGTCGGAAATGCCGGCAAACACGATGGCCATCAGCAGCACCACCAGCAGCGGAAAACTCAGCATGCCGGCCAGCGCGCACAGGGCGCCGGGCACGCCGAAATGGCGATCGCCAATCATCAGCGACAGGTTGACCACGTTGGGGCCGGGCAGGATCTGCGCCACCGCCCAGTCTTCAATGAATTCCTCGCGCGTCAGCCACTGCTTCCTTTCCACCAGCTCGCGCTGCACCACCGCCAGCACGCCGCCAAAGCCTTGCAGCGCCAGCCAGGTGAAGGACCAGAACAGGTCGGAGCAGGATTGCGGCGCCGGCCGCGCCGGCGTGTTGGGGCTGGTCGATGCGGCGTTGGCCTCAGGTGTCGGCGTCATCTTCGGGCAGTGATTCGGAGGGCACGCCCTCTGACACCAGTTTATCCACCTTGTCCAACCAGGTTTGCAGGGGGGCCGGATAGCTGCCACCGGGGCCGGCGCGCCAGCGGCGGCGTGTCTGGCGCGCCAACGCGCGCAGTTGCCAGGCCGCTTCGGCGGCCAGCATGGACAGTTCCACCTTCAGCGTGTCGTCCAGCGCACTGTCGCCCAATTGCGTCAGTTGGTCCTGGGTCACGCCCACATTGGCCAGCGTGCGCCGCAGCTGGCTGACCTGCGTCGTCAGGGCCTGCAGCCCCTCCAGTCGTTCGCGGGACAGGTCAGGCTGCTTCAGCAGCACCTCAGGCCACTGGCTGATGGCATCTTCCAGCTCACGCAGGCGCGTCAGCGGGTCGGGCAGCACCAGGCTCAGTGCATTGGCAGCGTCCTGGTCGGGGCGCAGCAGGTGCATCACCTGGGCCACCAGCACGGGGTCGAAGCGGTGCATGTTCATGCGCAGCAGCACCGACAGGCGCATCTCCGGCGCATCGCGGTCCGGCGCCAGCATGGCCGCCACCACCTCGGCCAGGCCCAGGATGCGGCCCAGCGGGCTGATGGCATCACCCGCCAGGTTGCGCGGGTAGCCCGAGCCGTTCAGGTACTCATGGTGCTCGCCCACCGCGCGCACCATCTCTTTGGTGTATTCGTGGTGGCGCTTGAGCAGCACGGTGGCGATCAGCGGGTGCGAATACAGCTGGCGGCGCTGCGCGCTGCTCAGCCCGTGTTCGGGCTGAAGCAGCACCGGGTCCAGGTGCAGCATGCCGACATCGTGCAGCAGGCCGGCAGCGGCGGCCATGCCGACGTCAAAGCGCAGCGCAGTGGGCGAACGCGCCAACCAGGCCGCCGTCAGCGCCACCTGCACCGAATGCACGAACACCTCGTGACGCACCTCGCAGGCCAGCGTCAGCTGAAAGGCCATAGGGGCGGGCAGGGGGATCTTGGAGATCACGTCCAGCAACAGGACCCGCACCTTCGGGTCTTCCAGCATGCGGGCGTAAAACGGCACCTGCAGCAGCAGGTTTTCTGTTGTTTCGCGCAAGAATTCACCGGTGACCGTGGGCAGGCTGGCGACCGAGTTCTCTATGGGCTCGGACAGCTTGTGCTGCATCAGCCGCTCGTACATGCCGGCGTTGATGGCCACGCCCTTTTCAACGATCTTCACACCCTGCTCGTTGAAGATCGCGCTCGTGGTCAGCACCGGCCGGGTCTCGCCCAGTTCGGTGACTGCCTTGGTGAAGTGCTGCGCGTCGGCGCCGGCTTCTTCTTCTGGGAAATCGCTCATACCGGGGGTTTTACCAAAGCTAGCTGACACCAGGCTTGACAGGCATCAATCGGGCAAGCGCAAGGCGCGCGGCGCCTTGTTTTGCCAGGCAGCGCGCAACAGGCCCTGAACCAGGGCCGGTGGTGCTTTGGCCAACGCCAGCTTCAGGCCGACCACCTTGGCGCCCCAGTTCAGCTTGGCGCAGACGTCCGGGTGGGTGGCCAGCGCGGTTGCGCGTTCCTCTTCGGTCACAAACACGCGCAGCTCCGTGTCATCGGGCGGCGCCGTGGCGAAGATCTTGCCGCGCACGCGAAACGAGGTGAGGTCAAAGTGCGGCTGCTCCAGCGTTTCCGGCAGCGACAGCGCGTACGCACGGGCCTGCGCCAGTTTCATGCTTGCGCGTCCTGGCAATGGTCGCGGGCGCCGTAGAGCAGCTTGCCCAGGCCGCTGGGCTCGAACGGCGTCCAGTGCCCTTCAGCCTGTGCCAGCCGGTGGGCGATCAGGTACAGCGCCACCGGGCTGCTGCCCATGCCGATGTGGCTGCCGCCGCGCAGGTGGATGTTCTCGGCCTGGTTGGCCTCGTCGGCCTCGATCGAGCATTGCCAGGCCACCACGCCGTCGGTCTTGCTGTAGATGGAGGTGGTGGGCACCGGTGGCTTCACGCGCACCTCCAGGTGCTGGTTGAAGTCGATGTTGTCGAAGTTGTCGCCCGACAGCCATTCGTACACATGGGCCGCCGTGCTGGCCAGCGGGTGGCCGGTGAAGGGCGAGCCCAGCGTGATCACCTGGCGCACCTTGTCCGGCTCCGCCTTGGCCAGCTGGCGCGCGAACACGCCGCCCAGGCTTTGCCCCACCACGCTGACCTTGCGGCCATGCTGTTTGTACACCGTGTTCAGCAACTGCTGCATGCGCGCCGGCACCTCGTCCTTGATGCCCCGGTTGCGCCCCATGCCCCAGGGGCAGGTGACGTAACCCAGGTCGTCCAGAAAGCGGCGCAACAGCGCGGTGGAGATGTCCGAGGCGGCGAAGCCCGGCAGCACCAGCACCGGGTGGCCGTCGCCACGCGGGGCCAGGCGCGAGAGTGCCGGGTACATGGCCACGCCCGACCAGAATTCCCAGATGGAGCGCTGCTCCAGGGCCAGCAGCCACCACGAGGGCGCGGCGATGTCGGGGAACTGGGTCAGCGAGGCTTTCAGTTGGCTGATGCGGGACATGGGGGATGTGGCTTCCTTATTGCACTGTACCGAATTCGGCCAGCCGTTGCAGCACCCAGTGGGCAACTTCACGATCTCGACACAATTGCAGGTGCCCACGGCCTTCGAATTCCTGCACCTTGGCGCCTTCCAGCACCTGGGCGCGTTGTGGGAACACGATGTTGTCCTGCGGCGTGATGGCAATGGCCATGCGGGCGCGCAACGCTGCGGTTTCGCCCGCCGCCAACTGCTGCACCCAGCCGCTGTTCCAACCCATTTGCCGACCGTTGGGGGTGTGCACATGCTGGTCGATGCGCGTGCCCCAGTGCGGTGTGCCCAGCGTGACGATGCCAGCCACCCTGTCCGTGCCATGTGCGCGCACCCAGGCGCGTATCGCCAGCCCACCCATGCTGTGGCCCAGCAGCAGCACCCGGGTGGCGCCGGTGTCGCGGCACAGCCGCTGCACGGCCTGTTCGATCAGCGGCGCGTAGTTGTCTATGGAGGTGAACAGCGGCTCCAGGTTCACGCCCATCACCGGGTGCCCGGCGCCACGCAGCGCGGGCAGCATGTCATCCCACACGCGATGGTTGCACAGGAAGCCGTGCACCAGCAGCACCGGCAATGCGGGTTGACCGGGCGCGGTGTGGGTGGCTGGCAGCATGGCCGGCGCGCGGGTGGTCCACGGCATGCGCAGCAGGAAGACCTGTGTGCTGGTGATGACCTCTCCCCACCAGGCGTGCCACCAGACGGCATTGCCACCGGCGGCGTTGCCGCTGGCCAGCCGTGCACGCGACATGGACCAACTGATGGAGACCGGTGTGCCCAACAGCGGGATCAGCAGTGCCAACACGGCAGCCCACCACGATGACGCCCCGGCCCAGTAAGCCAACCCCAGTCCCAGCGCGGCGCCCAGCACCGCCAAACCAATCCACAGCACCCGCAACAAATTCGCCAGCATGCCGCTATTGTCCCTTGTCGGCTTTCGGAACTCTGAAGTGCACTGGGGCCTCAGTACACCGGCTGGTGTCGCGCGATGGCGGCCTTGACCTCGTCGCTGAGCACAAAGCCGGGGCCGTACTTTTTAGCCAGTTCATCGGCTCGGCGCGCGAAAGCTTCCAGCCCCATGCCATAGATGAACTGCATCGCGCCGCCCGTCCAGGCCGGGAAGCCAATGCCGAAGATGGAGCCGATGTTGGCGTCGTGCACGGTGGTCAGCACCTTCTCGTTCAGGCAGCGCGCGGTTTCCACCGCCTGGCGGTACAGCAGGCGGTCTTTCAGGTCTTCGATGGTCCAGGGCGCGTCGGCTTTTTCAAACAGCGGTTTCAACTGCGGCCACAGGAATTTCTTCGCGCCTTTTTCGGCCGGGTACTCGTAGAAGCCGCCGCCGCCAGCGCGACCGGGGCGGTTCAACTCCTTCACCAGCTTGCGCACCACCTGTTCACCGGCACTGGGTGTGTAGGTCTTGCCCTCGGCGGCAAAGTCGGCCTGGGTCTGTTCCATCACGTGGATGCTCAAGGACAGCGAGGTTTCGTCCAGCACCGCCAGCGGCCCCACCGGCATGCCGCACTGGATGCCGGCGTTCTCGATCGCCGCCGCCGGAATGCCTTCGCCCAGCATGGCCGCACCTTCCATCACGAAGGTGCCGAACACCCGGCTGGTGAAAAAGCCGCGCGAGTCGTTGACGACGATGGGGATCTTGCCCAGCGCCTGCACATAGTCATAGGCGCGCGCCACGGTTTCGTCGTCGGTCTGGGCGCCGCGGATGATCTCCACCAGCTTCATCTTGTCCACCGGGCTGAAGAAGTGGATGCCGACGAATTTTTCCGGTTTGGCACTCGCCTTGGCCAGGCCGCTGATGGGCAGCGTGGAGGTGTTGGAAGCAAAGAAACCGCCCGGAGCCAGATGCGGCTCAGCCTCTTGCGTGACCTTGGCCTTCAGCTCGCGGTTTTCAAACACTGCTTCGATGATCAGGTCGCAGCCCTGCAGGTCGGCCGCCTTGTCGGTGGCCTGGATGCGCTCCAGCATGGCCTTCTGGTCATGCGGGCTCATGCGACCCTTGTCGACCTTGGCTTGTGTGAGCTTGGCGCTGTAGGCCTTGCCTAGCTCGGCCTTGTCCAGGCTGACGTCTTTCAACACGGTGGCAATGCCCCGGCTGGCCTGGGCGTAGGCGATGCCCGCACCCATCATGCCGGCGCCCAGCAGGCCCACCTTGGCCGGCTTGTACTTTGGCACATCCTTGGGCCGCGACTGCCCGCTCTTGATGGCGTTCAGGTTGAAGAAGAAGGTGTTGATCATCGCCTGCGCGTTGGTGCCGGTGATCAGCTTGGCCAGGTGGCGGGACTCGATGCGCAGCGCGGTGTCGAAGTCCACCTCGGCACCTTCCACCATGCATTCCATGATGGCTTGCGGGGCCGGGTACAGCCCGCGGGTCTGCTTCTTGATCATGGCCGGCGCCACCGCCAGCATGGCGGCCACCTTGGGGTTGGCCGGTGTGCCGCCGGGGATCTTGTAGTCCTTGGCTTCCCACGGGTGCTGGGCCGTGGGGTGGGCGGCAATCCAGGCCAGCGCCTGCGCGCGCAACTCGGCGGCGCTGGCCACCAACTCGTGCACCAGGCCCAGCTCCATGGCTTCACGCGGGTTGAACAGCTTGCCTTCCACCAGGTAGGGTTGGGCGCCCATCAGGCCCAGCGCGCGCGTCATCTTGGTCACGCCGCTGGCGCCGGGCAGCAGGCCCAGCGTCACCTCGGGCATGCCGAACTGGATCTTGGCATCATCCACCGCAATGCGGTGGTGGCCCACCAGCGCCACCTCCCAGCCGCCGCCCAGGGCCGTGCCGTTCAGGCAGCTGACGACAGGCACGCCCAGCGTTTCGAGCGTGCGGAAGTTCTTCTTCACCAGTTCGATCTCGGTGTACACCGCCTTGGCGTCCGCAGGCTTCAGGCGCATGGTGCCCTTGAGGTCGGCGCCGGCGAAGAAGGTGCTCTTGGCCGAGGCGAGGATGATGCCCTTGATGGCTGCCTTGTCCTTGACCACCTGGGCCACGGCTTCGGTCAGGTCCTGCTGCCATTGCAGGCACATTGTGTTGACGGGGGAGCCGGACTCGTCAAAGGTCAGTGTGGCGATGCCGTCTTGCAGTTCGTATTTGATCGTCTTCATGGAGAGGGTCCGGGTAGGCAGGAATCAGCAGCGTTCAACAATGGTGGCAATGCCCATGCCACCACCCACGCACAGCGTGGCCAGACCGTAGCGCAGGTTGCGGCGGTGCAGTTCGTCGATCAGCGTGTTCAGGATCATCGCGCCGGTGGCGCCCAGCGGATGGCCCATGGCGATGGCGCCGCCGTTGACGTTGACCTTGTCGTGCGACACGCCCATCTCGCGCATGAAGCGCATGGGCACGGCGGCGAAGGCTTCGTTGACCTCGAACAGGTCGATCTGGTCTATCGTCATGCCGGCCTTGGCCAGCGCCTTGCGTGCCGCCGGCATGGGGCCGGTCAGCATGATGGTGGGGTCGGCGCCGCTCAGCGCCGCGGCGACGATGCGCGCACGCGGCTTGAAGCCATGCGTCTTGCCGGCTTGCTCCGAGCCGATCAGGATGGCCGCCGCGCCATCGACGATGCCCGACGAGTTGCCGGCATGGTGCACGTGGTGGATGCGCTCCACCTGCGGGTAGCGTGTCAACGCCACCTGGTCGAAGCCCATGCTGCCCATTTGCTCGAAGGCGGGTTTCAGCGACGCCAGGCCTTCCATCGTGGTGTGCGGCTTGATGAACTCATCAACGCCCAGGATGGTCTGGTCCAGGAAGTCCTTCACCGGTACCACCGAGCCGGCGAAGTAGCCGCCCTCGCGCGCCTTGGCCGCGCGCTTTTGCGATTCCAGCGCGAAGGCGTCCACGTCTTCACGGCGAAAGCCGTCCAGCGTTGCGATCAGGTCGGCGCCTATGCCTTGCGGCACGAAGGCGGTTTGTGAATTGGTCTCGGGGTCTTGCGCCCAGGCACCACCGTCGGAGCCAATCGGCACCCGGCTCATGCTCTCCACGCCGCCAGCCACCACCAGGTCTTCCCAACCGGAGCGCACTTTCTGCGCCGCCATGTTGACGGCCTCCAGGCCCGAGGCGCAAAAACGGTTCAGCTGCACGCCCGAGCAGCGGAAGTCCCAGCCGGCCTTCAGCGCTGCCACCTTGGCAATCACCGAGCCCTGCTCGCCGATGGGTGAGACCACGCCCATCACCACGTCGTCCACCTGGCCGGTGTCAAAGTCATTGCGGCGCTGCAGCTCGGTCAGCACGCCGGCCAGCAGGTTGACGGGCTTGACTTCGTACAGGCTGCCGTCTTTCTTGCCTTTGCCGCGCGGGGTGCGTATGGCGTCGTACACGTAGGCTTCGGTCATGGTGCGTCCTCGGGTCGAATAGGGGGAAATGGATGCTCCAGTATATTCTTTTTACCAAGCAAATGCTTTGTAAAAATAGGGGCGCCGTTGTGACCCGAGTGGTAAGCTGGCGGCTTGTGCGCTTCACGGAGTCACGACCTATGCGTGCAGTCACGCGATTGTTGTCGGCCAGCACGGTGCTGGTGTGGCTGGCCGGCTGCGCCGCACCGGCAGCGCCCGTCTGCCCCAGCGGGCTGAAGGCCATGCGCAACGAGTTGCTTTACTTTGGCACCGACATCCCCGCCGGTGGCACGGTTGCGCCGCAGGACTGGCAGGCTTTTGTGGACAGCACGGTGACGCCTCGTTTCCCCCAGGGCCTGAGCGTGTGGCAGGTTGCGGGCCAGTGGAAGTCGCAGGCCGGCCCCATCGTCAAGGAGCAGTCCTATGTGCTCAACATCCTGCATGCGGGCGCGGCGGCCGAAGAGCAGGCCGTGCAGGACATCGCCCAGGCCTACAAGCAGAAGTTCCGCCAGGAGGCGGTGCTGCGCGTCACCCACCCCGCGTGCGTGAGTTACTAGCCGCAGATCATTGTCGCTGGCACGACAGGTGACAGGAACCTCATGCTGATCCAATCCCGCGACTTCAGCGCTGCCCAGTTGCAGCGTTTCACCGAGCTGCAAACCCAGGTCTATGCCACGCTGGTCGACGTCAGCCAAACGCTGAAACCCGGCCAGACCGAGCGCGAGGTGGCGAAGAAACTGCACGTTGAATTCAAGCGGCGCTTCAAGCTGGACAGTTACTTCCACGTGCCCGTGGCGCTGTTCGGCGACCGCACCGGCTACCCCGGTAACTTCGGCCAGCTGGAGGCCTTGCCGACAGCGCGCGTACTGGCGGCGGGCGACGCCGTCATTTTGGACTCAGCGCCGGTGATCGAGGGCTACACCATTGATTGCTCCTACGCGGTGCAGCCTGTCAGGAGCAGCCCGGTGCGACGGGCTTTTGATGATGGCGATGCGCTATTGAAGCAATTGCGCGCGCTGATCCTGCAGCGGGCGAAGGAGCGCGCCAACATGCGCGACATCGCCCGCGAGGTGGATGTCGCCATCACCGCCGCCGGCTTCGAGAACGCCCACCGCAAGCACATCGGCAAGGTGCTGGGCCACCGCGTCACCTGTGTTCCCGGCACCTGGACGGCCAGGCGCAGGCTGTGGGGCATCAACGCCGTGGCGGCGGCCTGGTTCGTCACGACCAGCCTGCGCGCCTCGCGCGGCCGGCCTGAGGCCACGCCCAACTGGAACCACACGCGCCAGAGCGATGTGGTCATGCAGCCGGGCCTGTGGGCGGTGGAGCCGCACGTGGCGCGCGACGGTGTAGGCGTGAAGTTCGAGGAGATGCTGCTGGTGACGGACGGCGAAGTGCGATTCCTCTGCGACACGTTGCCGCATGCCCAGCGTTGGCAGGCCATGGCCGCATAGTGCCATGACGACCTGATCCTGCGAGCATGGCTGGCGTGCGGGTGTCGGATGTTTGGCATTCAAGCGTCACGTCCGCCTACGGCCCCGATGTCGCTGGGGCGCGTGGCGCAGCGGCATCAAGGAGGAGGGCCGCAGGCCCGGGGGACAGCCGCGGAGCCACGCGCACCAGCGGCGTCGGCTGTGGACCCATTCGCGACGAATGGTATTATTTTCACCAAGCAACCGCTTTGCAAAAATTCACCGACGGAGCCGCATCATGATCGACCGCACGCTGTTCACCCCCGACCACGAAGCCTTCCGCGACAGCTTCCGCCGTTTCGTCGAAAAGGAAATCACACCCTTCCACGCCGCCTGGGAAGACCAGGGCTATGTGGACCGCGCGGTGTGGCACAAGGCCGGCGAGAACGGCTTCCTGTGCACCTCCATGCCCGAGGAATATGGTGGCGCTGGTGCAGACAAGCTGTATTCGGTGATCCAGTTCGAAGAACTGGCGCGCGCCGGCATCAGTGGCGTGGGCTACAGCCTGCACAGCGAGATCGTGGCGCCGTACATCCTGCACTACGGCACGGTGGAACAAAAGGCGAAGTACCTGCCCAAGCTGGCCTCGGGCGAAATGATTGGCGCCATTGCCATGAGCGAGCCCTCTGCGGGCTCCGACCTGCAAGGCATCAAGACCACCGCGCTGCAGCAGCCCGACGGCAGCTACCTGCTCAACGGCAGCAAGACCTTCATCACCAATGGCTGGCATGCCGACCTGGTGATTGTGGTGGCCAAGACCAACCCTGCCGCTGGTGGCAAGGGCACCAGCCTGATGCTGGTGGAGCGCGGCATGCCGGGCTTCAGCGTTGGCAAGCGGCTCAAAAAGCTGGGCCTGAAGGCGCAGGACACCTCCGAACTGTTCTTTGACAACGTGCGCCTGGCCCCTGAACAGCTGCTCGGTGGCCCCGCACACGAGAACCGCGGCTTCATCTGCCTGATGGAGCAGTTGCCCTGGGAGCGGCTGCAAATCGCCATCACCGCCGTGGCGGCGGCCCAGGCGGCGATTGGCTGGACGGTGGACTATGTGAAAGAGCGCAAGGTGTTCGGCCAGCCGGTGGCGGCGTTTCAGAACACCCGCTACACGCTGGCCGAGTTGCAGACCGAGGTGCAGGTGGCCCAGGTGTTCGTGGACAAGTGCACCGAGCTGGTGTTGCAGGACAAGCTGGACACCGCCACCGCCAGCATGGCCAAGTACTGGTGCAGCGACCTGCAGTGCAAGGTGATGGACGAGTGCGTGCAACTGTTCGGCGGCTACGGCTACATGTGGGAATACCCCATCACCCGGGCCTATGCCGACGCCCGGGTGCAGCGCATCTACGGCGGCACCAACGAGATCATGAAGGAAGTCATTACCCGAGCCATGGGGCTGGGTAAGTAACTCCACGGTACTTCGTTTCCGCTACATTGCAGGGCATGAGTTCGCTGCCCAAGCCATTGTTGTCCCCCGAACACATTGCGATGATACGCAAGGGCGTGTCCTGCATCGTCAGTTCCTGCGATGCCGGCTTGAAGCCCAGCATCATGCGCGCCGTCGGCGGCACCATCACCGAGGATGGCAGCCTCGTCACCGTGTTCCTGGCGCGGCGTCAGTCGCGCCAGTTGCTGCAGGACATTGCCGCCAGCGGCCGGCTGGCCGTGGTGTTCGGCGAGCCCACCACCAACCGTGCCTTGCAGATCAAGGGCAGCGGCGCCAGCACGCGCGCTGCCCAGCCTACAGACGTTCCCCTGCTGCTGAGCTACCTGGCGTCGATGGAAAACGAGATGTCCACCATCGGCTACACGCGGGAGCTGGCCCGCACCATGCTGGCGCACCAGGTCGAGGATGTGGTGGCCGTCAGCTTCGAGCCCGAGCAGGCCTTTGACCAGACCCCTGGCCCCAAGGCAGGCACGGCGCTGGCGTCCGGCGGAGTATCCGCACCCAGCGGAGCCCTGTCGTGACGCGGCTGGAGCTGGGCGCCATCCGCGCCTGCCTGGAAGGCGCCGTCCCGGCCGTCATGGCGACCTGTGCGCCGGACGGCACGCCCAACCTGGCCTACATCTCGCAGGTCTACTACGTGGACGAGCGCCATGTGGCGCTGTCGTTTCAGTTCTTCAACAAGACGCGCCAGAACATCCTGGCCAACCCCTGTGCCACGGTGCTGGTGCTGCACCCCCACACGGTGGCTTTTTACCGCCTGCAACTGCGCTACCTGCGCACCGAAACCGCCGGGCCGCTGTTCGAGGGCATGAAGGCGCAGCTGGCCGGCATCGCCTCGCATTCGGGCATGGCCGGCGTGTTCAAGCTGCTGGGATCCGACGTCTACGAGGTGCAGGCCATCGAGGCGGTGGAAGGGCAGCCGTTGCCGCTGCCGCCACCGCGCACCAACATGCTGAGCACGGTGCGCCGCGCCAGCGAGCGCATGTCGCGCTGCACCGCGCTGGACGAGCTGCTGAACGCCGCGCTGGCCAGCCTGACCGATTTCATGGACGTGCGCCATGCCATGGTGCTGATGCTGGACCCGGTGACGCAGCGGCTCTACACCGTGGCCAGTTGCGGCTATGCCACCTCCGGCGTGGGGTTCGAGATCGAGATGGGCGAGGGCGTGATTGGCGTGGCAGCGCGAGAGCGCACGCCGCTGCGCATCCTGCACATGACCACCGCCTACCTGTACAGCCGCGCTGCACGCAGCAGCCTGCGCGACCACGAGCCCATGCTGGCGCTGGACACGGACATTCCCTATCCCGGCCTGAGCGAGCCGCACAGCCAGTTGGCCGTGCCGGTGATGTCGGTGGGCAAGCTGCTGGGTGTGCTGTTCGTGGAGAGCACGAACGACATGCAGTTCAGCTACGAGGATGAGGATGTGCTGGTGGCCGTGGCCGGCCACCTGGGCGCCGCCATGGACCTGATGCAGAGCGCCCCAGAGGCCGGCGACAGTCAGCCCGCTGCGCTGGCCCCAGCGCCCTTGGCCGGGCCGGCGCTGCAGGTTCGCCGCTTCGTCGCCAACGACAGCATCTTCATCAACGACACGTACCTGATCAAAGGCGTGGCCGGCGCGATTTTCTGGAAGCTGGCCAACGACTTCGTCAAGCTGGGCCGCACCGACTTCTCCAACCGCGAACTGCGGCTGGACGGCAGCCTGGGCCTGCCCGACGTGATCGACAACCTGGAAGCCCGGCTGGTGCTGCTGCAGCGCCGGCTGGTGGAGCATGGCCCGGCCGTGCGCATAGAAAAAACCGGACGCGGTCGCTTCCGGCTGGATGTGCAGTGCCCCATGGAATTGAGCGAGGTGGCCTGAACCTGTCGGCCCAGGCCACCTCGCTCGGTGTCGCCAGCCGCCTCAGCGGCAAGGGTGTTGTCCGCCGCTTCGGCGGCAGGGCGTCACAGCCAGAAGCGCGTGACGGCGAAGTTGTAGTTGCTGCCACTGGCCTCGCCGGCCTGGATGGCACGCACCGTGGGCAAGCGTGGGTCGGCCTGGAGGATGAGGGCGTGCGACAGATCGCTCAGCGTGCCGTTGGCCATGGGCAGGATCACGGTGCTGTGGTCGCCGAACGTGTCGTCCGGATAGCCGTTCTCGGTGTAGCGCTGGATCACAAAGTCCCCGCTGCTGCTGTTGCCGCTGTACACCCAGCCGCCCACCACCAGCTTGCCGTCGGACTGGCGAGCTATGGCGGTGGCTTGGTCCCAGTTGCCGCTGGAGGAGATGGGGTAAACCATCTTGCCCGTGGCGTTGAACGTGGTGTCCAGGCTGCCGCTGACCTGCAGCTTCACCAGCGCCAGGTCGTTGTTGGTGTGGCCGGCCAGCACGGCCTTGCCATCAGGCAACACCACCACCGAATTGGCGCCGCCAATGTTGCTGCCAAACACGCCCACCAGCTTGCCGCCGGTGGCAAAGCTGTTGTCCAGCACGCCGGCGGCGGTGTAGCGGGCGGCCAGGAAGTCGCCATCACCGCCCGCGGCCAGGATGCGCGCTTCGCCGTCCACGGTCTGCAGCGCCAGGCCGCGCACCACGTCCGAGCCGGCGCCGGTCTTCAGCGCCGTGGTCACCGTGCCGCCGCTGCCAAACGTCGTGTCCAGCGTGCCGTTGGTGGTGTAGCGGGCCAGCGCAAAGTCCACGCCGCTGGTGGAGGAGTTGACCAGCGCCTCGCCGCCCAGCACGATCTTGCCATCAGCCTGCAGCACCATGGCGCGCGCCACGTTGCCCTGGTGCAGTATGTCGGTCACCACCTTGCCGCCGTTGCCGAACGTGGTGTCCAGCGTGCCATTGGTGTTGTAGCGCACCAGCATGAAGTCCAGGCCATTGCCGGCGGCGCTTTGGTCGCTGCTGCCGGCCACCAGGATCTTGCCATCGGGCTGTACCGCGATGGCGTAGGCCACGTCGCTGCGTTCGCTGACCGAGGTCAGCACCTTGCCGCCTGTGCCGAAAGTGACGTCCATGTCACCGTCAATGCTGTAGCGCACCAGCGAGACCACGGTCGCGGTGTTGGTGCGGCTGCTGCCGGCGACGATGACCTTGCCGTCAGCCTGCACGGTCACGGCATTGGCGTAGTCTTCGCCGGCGCCCACCTCGGTGATGATCTTGCCGGCCGCGCCAAAGCTGGTATCGACGCTGCCAGCGGTGCCGCGCACAGTCACTGTCAGCGGTTGCGTGGTGGAGGCGGTGCCTGCCGTGGCGGTCACCAAGGCCGTGTCCGGGCGGGAGTGGGGTGCTGTGGCCTGGGCCGTGAGCGTCAGCGTGGCGGTGGTGGCATTGGCCGGCACTGTGATGGCGGGCGCCGTCACGCCTTGGGGCAACTGGCTCAAGGCCACGTTCACGCTGCCCTGGAAACCTTCCAGACGGGTGATGGTCACCGGCACGGTGAACGTGCCGCCCTGCGTCACCAGCGCCTTGTCGGTTCCCAGTTGCAGGGAGACTCCGGGCAGGTCCAGCAGGCAGTTGTCGGGGTAGATGCTGCACGTGAAGTCGGTCAGCTTGCCCACCTTGGCCAGTTGACTGCCGGTCAGCGGGCCCATGATGTAGACGCTACCGTCGTCGGCCACGCCCAGGTAGTTCTGGCTGCTCGGGTAGTAGCGCACCACAAAGCCGGGAATGGCGATGTTGGGCACGTTGTCGGGGAAGAAAGGCTTGAACACCTGCTGCGCCCAGTCCATCAGCGCGGTGGCGTCCACCGGCTTGGCTGCACGCACCACGCGCGAGGCCTTGGCCTTGGCCTGGGCGATCTTGCCGTCTGCGTCGGTGAAAACGGCCGTGCACTGGCCGTCTTCCAGTTTGTAGCTCACCTGGCCATCGGCCACCACAGCCTGGGCGGCGCACAGTGCCAGGTCGACCTGCGAAGCTTGGCGCTCGAACAGTCGGGGATTGATTTGCGGCGCTGCGGCCGAAGAGTCCGCGCCACCGCCGCCGCAGGCGCTCAGCACGGCGGCGAGCGACAGCAGGGCGGTTGTGCGCAGGAAGATGCGTGACAACATGATGAGATTCCCTTGATGTGTGTGTTTTGTTGTTGAGTGAATGGCGGCGCTTCAGACCGTCACCAGGCCCGGCACCGGTGGCAGGCCCAGGCTGCGCATCAGCTTGGCCCACTCGGTGGTGTTCAGGTGCGGGCGCACCACGTCCAGCACGGCGTTGAAGGCGCCGGCCGGCGCATGCGCCTTCATGCCGGCCAGCATGTGGGTGCGCTCCATCGGGTTCATGTAGGGCACCAGCCAGCGCACGGTGAACATCATGTCGTGCGGCGGGATGGACGCCACCAGCGCCTGGTGGATGGCCATCAGCTCGGCATCGGTGTAGCGCGACCACAGCACGGCGTTGTGGGCGGTTTCTTCCACATGCATGTGCTGGAAGTTCTCGGCCACGAACAGCGCCAGGTTGCGGTACAGGGCCAGGGCCTGCACAGCGCTCCGGGCGGAGTCGCGCTCGGCGCACAGGGCGTCCACGTCACCCTTCAGGCGGGCGATGTGTTCCTTGTGCTCTTCGTGTTCGTGGGCAACCACGGCACTGGCGCCCAGGGCGCGGGCTTCCAGCGCAGGGTGGACAAACCGGTTTTCGTGCTCCAGGTGCGACAGGCAGAAGTCCAGCAGGTCCAGCACGCGGCCGCTGACGCTGGCCAGCTCGCCGGCATCGCTGGGGTCCATGCGGCCCACGGCCATCAGCGTGTCGCTCATCAGCGCGCGCAGCGCCTTGTGGATGCCCACGTACAGGTCCATGCGCGGGGCCTGGGGGGTGGCGCCGAGTGCGGCCATTTCCTTGTTGTCGAGTTTCATGGTGATATTCCCTTTGGTGTGTTGCGGTGTGTGCTTGGGTTGGCATGACACGCCTTGCGCCACACCATGCCGGGAAGTTTAAAAATTCTCGGCCCCTTGGGTTGCTAAAAACTGCTTATGCATTTGCTAAGCGATGCTTAAGAAAATACTAAAAACTTCTTAGGTATCACCGAGGCTTATGCGCCAATGAGTTGCCTACAATGGCTGGACAGTCGCGCAGCTTGCGAGCACACTGGGACATCCACCACTGAACATGCCCGTAGACATTCAAGAACCGAGGTTGACCTGGTTGCTGGGACGCGAGCGCAAACAGCGCCGCGACCTGCGTTACTGGCTGATGACTTCAGGCGTGTATGCCTGCATGCTGGTGGTGCAGGCCTATGCGGCGACCCAGGGCCTGGGTGACAGCCGCCACGCGGCGGTGATGCGCGGCATCGTCGCCTGCGGCCTGGCGGTTTTCTATGTGGCCATCCGCAGCGGCTGGAGCCAGCGCTTTGCCGATTCGGCACTGACCGCGGCGCAGATGATTTTCGCCCTGCTGATGGTGGCCATGGCCCACCTGGTCATGCCCGGCCTGGGCGAGGCCGTGCTGGTGATTCCGCCGCTGATCCTGCTGTTTGGCGCCTTCACGCTGGCGCCGCAACACTGCCGTTGGCTGGGCTGGTTTGCCGTTGCCGTGCAAGGCGGGGTGAGCTGGCTGCAGGGCAGCGAGGGCGCGCAGTATGCGGCCACCGAAGTGGTCATCTTTCTGCTGTGCGCCATCGTCTATCCCATGGTGGGCTTGCTGGCCGGTCGGCTCAGCGCCATCCGCACCCAGCTGCGGGTGCAGAAAAAGGAGTTGCGCGAGGCGCTGGAGCGCAACCAGCAGTTGGCCCGGCAGGACGACCTGACCGGCCTGCCCAACCGGCGCCATGCGATGGAATTGCTGGCCTACGAAGAGCGCCGCGCGCAGCGGCAGCCGGTCATGCCCTGCGTCTGTCTGCTGGACATTGACCACTTCAAGGCCATCAACGACACCCATGGCCACCCCGCCGGCGATGAGGCGCTGCGCCTGCTGGCCAGGCATGCGGTGCAGGCGTTGCGCGCGCCCGACCTGCTGGCGCGCTGGGGCGGCGAAGAGTTCCTGCTGCTGATGCCCGACACCACGCCCGAGGAGGCCACCAAGGTGCTGGAGCGGCTGCGCCAGGCGCTGGCCCAACCCGAGCCGTGGAGCGAACGGCCGGAGTTGAAATTGACGTTTTCCGCCGGCTTCACCGCCTACCAGGCCGGCGAGACCATGCAGCAGGCGCTGACCCGCGCCGACGACGCGCTGTACCAGGCCAAGCAGCAGGGGCGCAACCGCACCGTGCAGGCGTGAGGGGGCTCAGCAGCCCAGTTGCTGCGCCAGGTGCAGGAAATCGCGGGCGTGGTAGCTGTTGTCAGCGCGCGGCGACACGTCTTTTGGTTTTGTGCGGCCAAACTCATTGGGCCGCTCGATGTAGGCGGTCTGCAGGCCGCACTGGCGCGCGCCGGCCAGGTCGTCATGGTGGGCGGCCACCAGCATCACCTGCTCGGGTGCCAGGTCGAACGTGCGGGCCACGCCCAGGTAAGCGTCGGGCGAGGGCTTGTAGGCGCGGAACACCTCGGCCGACAGCACGCAGTCCCACGGCAGGCCGCCATGCTTGGCCATGTTGGTCAACAGGCCGATGTTGCCGTTGGACAGCGTGCAGATGGTGAAGCGGCTCTTCAGCCTGGTGAGGCCCGCCACCGCGTCGGGCCAGGGGTCCAGCCGGTGCCAGACCTTGGTCAGGTGGCGCAATTGGTCTTCGCTCAGATGGGTGATGTTGAAGTCGCGCAGCACCTGCTCCAGCATCATGCGGTGCAGTTCGTCCAGCCGCGTCCAGCCCAGTTCACCCGACATCACGCGGCGCATGGCCGGCTGGTAGCCGGCGCGCCAGGCGAGCGCAAATTCGCCGCCGTCCACACCCAGTTGCAATGCATCGACTTCGCGCGCGACGCCGCTGTGCCAATCCACCACCGTACCGAATACGTCAAAGGCCAACACCTGGGGCAGGGGCGCGGAATGGGTCATGGTCTGGGTCTTGCGTGGGGCGTGGTTTGAAGTACGATGAAGCGGTGCAAGCCGTAAAAAACTGGTTCCACCGTGCCATTCTGTCACGCCGCTGGGCGGCTTTCCTGGTGCTGGGTCTGAGCTTCACCCTCTTTGGCGCCGCCTCAGTCAATCTGGTCTTTCTGGCCAATGCCAACCTGGCGCTGATTGCCGAGCACGGCTGGACCGCGCTGGCGGATGGCGCCGCCCAGCAGTTGCTGGAGATCGTGGCCAGCGCCTACCTCAGCATGGCGGCCTACCTGGTGTTCAAGGCCTGCGAGCACCGGCTGGTGCGCTGGCTGGCCGAGCCCGGCAGCGACGCCTGAGCCCGTTGGCGCCCTCTGTGCCCAGACGGATTTGTCAGCAGGGCATGCGTTGGTGGAGAATGTCTTGGCCGGGCTGCCTGCCCGGTGCATACCCACCGAGAACATTGACCAGGAGAACCCCATGAAGAAGATGTCTGCCCTGTTGCCGGGCTTGTTGCTGTTGGCCGGCTTGGCCGTGCAGGGCGCCGCGCTGGCCCAGGCCTCCGGGCTGACGCGCACGCTGGTCGGCAAGGCCGATGTGTCGGTGCCGGGGCGCGAGGCGGTGGTGGCCCGTGTGGAAGTGGCGCCGGGCGCCAAGGCCGGGCGCCATACGCACCCGGGTGACGAGATCAGTTACGTGCTGGAAGGCGAGGCCACATTGCTGATCGACGGCCAGGCGCCGCGCACGGTGAAGGCGGGCGAATCCTTTGTCATCCCCGCCGGCACCATCCACGATGCGCACAACAACGGCAGCGTACCGACCAAGCTGGTGGGCGTCTATGTGGTCGAGAAGGGCAAGCCGCTGGCCTCGCCCGCACCCTGAAGTCCGCCACCAGGCCGGGCTGGGCAGCCGTCAAACGGCGGCTGACTGCGATTCCTGCAGCAGCTGGCTGATGCGCGCATCCTTGTCCAGCCACAGCTGCTGCACCCATTGGGCGAAGGCCTCGCGCATGGCGGGGTCGTTGGCATAGTCGCCCTGCACCAGGTGGCGCGGCACGGGCAGCGACTGCGTGCGCACGATCACGCGTTGCAGCCGGCCGCACAGGAACTGCCAGAACGTGGGTACGCCGTCGGGGTAGACGATGGTCACGTCCAGGATGGCCTGGAACTTGTCGCCCATGGCATTGAGCGCCAGCGCAATACCGCCGGCCTTGGGCTTGAGCAGATGCCGGTAGGGTGACTGCTGGTGCGCGTGCTTGGCGGTGGTGAAGCGGGTGCCTTCCAAGAAATTCATCACGCTGGTGGGGATGAGCGCGAATTTCTCGCAGGCCTTGCGGGTGGTTTCCTGGTCCCGTCCGCGCATCTCTGGGTGCTTTTTCAGGTAGGCTTCGGTGTAGCGGCGCATGAAGGGAAAGTCCAGCGCCCACCAGGCCAGGCCCATCAGCGGCACCCAGATCAGCTGCTGTTTCAGGAAGAATTTCAGCAGCGGGATGCGCCGGTTGGTCAGCTTTTGCAGCACCAGGATGTCCACCCACGACTGGTGGTTGCTGTTGACCAGGTACCAGCTGCGCGGGGTCAGGTTGTCGAACCCCTGCACGTCCCATTGGGTACGCTGGGTCAGCGTCATCCAGCCCACGTTGCCGGAGATCCAGGTCTCGGCAATGGCCAGCAGCACCGGGTCTATCCACAGGCGCACGCGCTTGAAGGGCAGCAGCAGCTTGAGCAGCGAGAAGGCCATCAAGATGGGCACCCAAAAGACCGCGTTGAGCACCATCAACAGGGCAGCGATCAGGCCCACCAGCGGGGCAGGGAGGAAATTCAGCATGGACCAATGGTAGCCGGCGCGGCAGACAATGGGTTTGAGGTGCGTCAGGTGCGCGCGGGTGACAGGTAGGCGGTGAAGCGCTTTTCCGCCAGCCTGAACAGGCCGATCAGCGTGAAGCTGGCCACCAGGTAGATCAGCGCGGCGGTGATGTAGGCCTCGAACGGCAGGTAGAAGTCGGAAAAGATGCGGCTGGCGGCTGCCGTCACGTCCAGCATGGCCGGCACCGTGCTGGCCAGGCTGGTGGCGTGCAGCATCATCACCACCTCGTTGCTGTAGGCCGGCAGCACCCGTCGCAGCGCACTGGGCAGCACCACCCGGGCCATCACCTGCACGCGGCTCATGCCCATGGCCTGGGCGGCCTCGATCTCGCCGGCATGGGTTTCGCGTATCGCGCCGGCCAGCATCTCTGCGGTGTAGCCGGCGGTGTTGAGCGCGAAGGCCAGCACGGCGCAGAAGAACGGCTCTTTGAAGTAAGTCCAGGGCCAGACCTCGTCCCAGCGCGCCTGTACCCACTCCAGCTGGGCCAGGCCGTAGTAGATCAGGTACACCTGGATCAGCAGCGGCGTGCCGCGTATCACGAAGGTATAGGCGCCCACCAGCCAGCGCAGCGGCTTGTACGGCCCGGTCAGCGCCAGCGCGAACACGAAGGCCAGCAGCGCGCCGCTGGCCAACGAGGCGCCCAGCAGTGCCAGCGTGGTCAGGATGCCTTCACCGTACAGCGCCAGCGTCTGCGGCTCGAAGATCACGGACCAGTTCACGACGTGGCCCTCATCACAGCGTTGCCCTTTTTGCACCCAGGCTGTAGCGCTGGTTCAGCCGGTTCAAGACCACCAGCGACACCGAGGTGTAGACCAGGAACAGCGCTGCCGTGAACAGGAAGAAGGCGAAAGGCTCGCGCGTCGCCGCGCTGGCCTGCTTGGCCAGGTAGGTCATGTCGTGCAGGCCGATCAGGCTGACCAGCGCGGTGGCCTTGATCAGCACCAGCCAGTTGTTGGTGACGCCCGGCAAGGCGTAGCGCACCATTTGCGGCGCGGTGATGCGCAGGAAGGCCTGGCGGCGGTTCATGCCGTAGGCGCGTGCTGCCTCGGCCTGGCCTTTGGGAATGCTCAGGATGGCGCCGCGGAAGGTCTCGGTCATGAAGGCGCCGTAGATGAAGCCAATGGTCAGCACGCCGGCCAGGAAGGGGTTGATGTCGGCCGTGGCCTCGCTGCCCATCAGTTCCAGCAGCTTGTTCAGGCCCATGGTGCCGCCATAGAACAGCAGCAACATCAGCACCAGCTCGGGAATGCCGCGCACCAGCGTGGTGTAGGCAGTGGCCACGGCCACCGCCACGCGGCTGGCCGACAGCTTGGCCGCCGCGCCCAGCAGGCCCAACACCACCGCCACCGCCAACGCGCTCAGCGACACGCCCACGGTCAGCAGCGCGCCTTGCAGGATGGAGGCGTAGTAGTCGCTCATTCAGGGGTCATGGCGGCGTCGGCCAGATCGCGGCTCAGTTGCCGTAGACGTCGAAGCTGAAGTACTTGTCGTTGAGCTTCTTGTAGCTGCCATTGGCCCGAATGGTCTTGATGGCGGTGTTGATCTCGTCGCGCAGCGCCGTCTCGCCCTTGCGCAGCGCGATGCCGGCGCCGGTGCCGTAGTACTTGGGCTCGTTGAGCGCCGGGCCGACGAAGCCATAGGCCTTGCCCTCGGGCTTGCTGAGGAAACCGCCGGTCACCTCCACATGGTCGGCCACGGTGCCGTCCAACCGGCCGGCGCGTATGTCCAGATAGACCTGGTCCTGCGCTTCGTAGGGCACCACGGTCACGCCCACGGGTTTGAGCTCACCCATGGCGTATTTCTCCTGCGTGCTGCCCTTGAGCACGCCGATGCGCTTGCCCTTCAGCGAGGCCAGGTTGGTGAACGGTGTGCCGGTCTTGACGACGATGCGGCTGGGGGTGTTGTAGTACTTGTCGGTGAAATCCACGGCCTTCTTGCGCTCGTCGGTGATGGACATGGAGCTGATGATGGCGTCGTACTTCTTGGCCTGCAGGCCGGGGATCATGGCGTCCCACACCTGCTCCACGAACACGCACTTGCGCTTGATCTGCTCGCAGATGGCGCTGGCGATGTCGACGTCAAAGCCGGTGGGCTTGCCGTCCGGCGTCTTGAAGGTGAAGGGCTGGTAGGTCGGGTCTATCGCCACCCGCAGGTCCTTGGTCTGGGCCAGCAGCGGGGCGGCCAGCAAAGCCAGGGTGGCGGCCAACAGCAGTCGTTTCATGGTGTTCCTTGGTCAAAGGCCGCGCAACGCGGTCCCGCAGATGTTCGTGGCGGGATTTTAGGGCCTGGGGCCGCGGGCTCAATTGCGGGCGTAGGACAGATGAAATTCCACCACACCTTCCATGCGGCTGAGTTCCAGCGCCAGCTCGGAGATGGGCGCCATTTTCTGCTTGCTGCGCGCCACGGCGACGAAATGCCACTGCATTGCGCCGTCCTTCAGCGTGATGGCGATGGTGCCGCTGGCGATGTCGTAGCCGCGCGCCCCGGCCAGCGCGCGCAGGCCGGGCTCCTTGGGCTGGAAGCCGGGGCCGAAGCGCACGGAGATGGCGACCGCCTGGCGCGACGGCAACCAGCCTTCCAGCCGGGAGATCCACACCATGCAGGCGGCGCTGAGGGCTGCCAGCGTGATGGCGGCGATGTACAGGCCGGTGCCCACCAGAATGCCGGTGATGGACGCGGCCCACAGCGAGGCCGCCGTGGTCAGCCCGCTGATGTTGAAGCCTTCCTTCATGATGACGCCGGCGCACAGGAAGCCGATGCCGGTGACGATGCCCTGGATCACATGCGACAGGTCAGCCGCGCTGAAAGCCGCGCCCACGCCGCCAAACCACTGCGAGGAATAGCCGCCTATCACCGTCAGGGCCGACGAGGACATGCACACCAGCCCGTAGGTGCGCATACCGGCGGCGCGACCATGGTAAGAGCGCTCATAGCCCACCACCAGGCCCAGCAGCAGGGCGCCCAGGATGTTGCACAACACCAGCAGATTGGCACCCAGCACGGGGGCGGACCAGAAGGACAACAAGGTTTGCACGGAAGGCATGGCTGCACCTTAGGGCATTTAGACAGCCCCCTCCATGGGAGTATCCCCACCCGGCGCAGGGGTTCACGCGGCTGGGGCGAGGCGCCCAGAGCCGATTAACCCCCGCAAACACCGATAAAACCTTAAAATGGAGGGTTACCCAAAGGTCCCCCTTGTCCTCCACCGTTTTGACCCCTCCCGCACCCCCCAAGGTGCCGCGCGCCGACAAGTCCCTGTTCGGCTATCGGCCCTATTGGGCCAAACGGTTTGGCACCGCCAAATTCCTGCCCATGAACCGCAAGGAGATGGAGGCGCTGGGCTGGGACAGCTGCGACATCATCATCGTCACCGGCGACGCCTATGTGGACCACCCCAGCTTTGGCATGGCCGTCATTGGCCGGGTGCTGGAGGCCCAGGGCTTCCGTGTCGGCATCATCGCCCAGCCGGACTGGCAAAGCGCGGACCCGTTCAAGCAGTTGGGCAAGCCCAACCTGTTCTTCGGCGTGACCGCGGGCAACATGGATTCCATGATCAACCGCTACACGGCGGATCGCAAGATCCGCAGTGACGATGCCTACACCCCCGGTGGCCAGGGCGGCAGCCGGCCTGACCGCAGCTCGCTGGTGTACTCGCAGCGCTGCCGTGAGGCCTACCCCGAGGTGCCCATCGTGATGGGCGGCATCGAGGGCTCTCTGCGCCGCATCGCGCACTACGACTACTGGCAGGACAAGGTCAGGCGTTCCATCCTGGTGGACGCCAAGGTGGACTTGCTGCTGTATGGCAATGCCGAACGCGCCATTGTGGAGATTGCCCACCGGCTGGCCGCGCGCGAGCCGGTGGACAACATTGTGGACGTGCGCGGCACCGCCTTCGTGCGCCGTGGCACGCCTGAGGGCTGGTTCGAGATCGACTCCACCGAGGTCGATACACCGGGCCGGGTGGAAGAGCACATCAACCCCTACATGAACATCGCCGACCAGGCCAAGGCCCAGGGCGAGGTGTGTGCGAAGGAAGAGGGCAGCGGCAACCTCGCAAGCGACGTCAATCCCACCGTGCAGCCCATCACCTTCCACCCCCGCGGTGGCGCGCTTGCCGGCAAGTTCAAGCTGCCGCCGCGCGACCGCACGGTGATACGCCTGCCATCCTACGAGCAGGTGAAGAGCGACCCGGTGCTGTACGCCCATGCCAACCGTGTACTGCACCTGGAGACCAACCCCGGCAACGCCCGCGCGCTGGTGCAGGCGCACGGCGAGGGCGCCACCGCCCGCGAGGTGTGGCTGACGCCACCGCCCATCCCGCTGACCATGGCCGAGATGGACCAGGTGTTTGACCTGCAATACGCCCGCTCGCCACACCCGGCGTATGCGGACGAGCAAGGCGGCCATGACGGCGCCACCAAGATCCCGGCCTGGGAGATGATCCGCTTCTCGGTCAACATCATGCGCGGTTGTTTTGGCGGCTGCACCTTCTGCTCCATCACCGAGCACGAGGGCCGCATCATCCAGAGCCGCTCTGAAGATTCGGTGATCCGTGAGGTGGAGGCGATACGCGACACGGTCAAGGGTTTCACCGGCGTGATTTCCGACCTTGGCGGCCCTACGGCCAACATGTACCGCATAGGCTGCAAGAGCCCGGAGATCGAGGCGGCCTGCCGCAAGCCGTCCTGCGTGTACCCCGGCATCTGCCCGAACCTGAACACCGACCACACGCCGCTGATCAAGATCTACCGGCGCGCCCGGGCCTTGAAGGGCATCAAGAAGATTTTGATCGGCTCCGGTTTGCGCTACGACCTGGCGGTGCAGTCACCCGAGTACGTGAAAGAGCTGGTGACCCACCACGTGGGCGGTTACCTGAAGATAGCGCCCGAGCACACCGAGCAGGGGCCGCTGTCGAAGATGATGAAGCCCGGCATTGGCACCTACGACAAGTTCAAGCAGATGTTCGAGAAGTTCTCGGCCGAAGCGGGCAAGAAGCAGTACCTGATTCCGTACTTCATCGCCGCCCACCCCGGCACCAGCGACGAGGACATGATGAACCTGGCGGTGTGGCTGAAGAAGAACGGCTTCCGCGCCGATCAGGTGCAGACGTTTTACCCGTCACCCATGGCCACCGCCACCGCCATGTACCACAGCGGGCGCAACCCGCTGCGCAAGGTCAGCCGTGACCCGGCCAAGAGCGAGGTGGTGGACATCGTGCGCGGCGAGCGGCGCCGCCGCCTGCACAAGGCCTTCCTGCGCTACCACGACCCGAAGAACTGGCCGGCATTGCGCGAGGCCTTGAAGGAGATGGGCCGCGCCGACCTGATAGGCAACGGCAAGCACCAACTGATCCCGACCTTCCAGCCGCTGGACAGTGCTGCTGGCTATACCAGCGCCCGGCGCAAGAACTCCACGCCGGCCGGCACCAAGACCTCGCCGGTGACCAAGGGCCGGATATTGACCCAGCACACCGGCCTGCCGCCGCGCGAAACTGGCGCCGCCAAGCCCAGCGTCAAGCCGCCTCGGCGCAAATCCTAGAGCCTTCCGTTGATTGGTTGGCGGTTGCCGACGCCGCTGGTGCGCGTGGCTACGCGGCGGCCTGATTTCGCAAACCAAGGATGCTTGTTAATTCAAGAACTTGAACGCGATGGTCGGCACGCTGAAGTCGTCAAACGACGCACCTAGCGCGATCTCGCCGCTGTCGTGCAGCATGCAGTCCTGGCGCCGCAGCGCGATGATGTTGTCGTTGCCGGTGAAGCGCACCCAGGTGCCGTAGCTGCTGACGTCTTCCAGCACGAACTGGCCCTGGCGCCAGACGATGCGCGCATGCAGGCGCGACACCCGCTGGTCTTGCACGACAAAGTGGGCTTCGGCGTCGCGCCCCATCAGCGCCGGCAACTGGGCGATGGCAAACGTCATCACCGTGCCCAGCGAACTCAGCTCCAAACGCTGCGACTCGACCTCAGGCTTGCGGCTGGGCGGCACGGCCAGCATGCCCGGCATCGTCAGGAAATCGGTCGGAACCTCCTCCTGCCACTCCACCCGGAACACCACGCAGGGCTCGGCGCGGCCACGCAGGTTCATGGGACCGAGGCTGCGGCAGCGGTGGTTGTGGCTGGACGGCAGGTCGTCGATCACCGTGTCGGTGGCCAGCATCTGGTCGTCGGCGGCGATGTCGCTCAGGCGTGAGGCCACGTTGACGGCGTCGCCGAAAAAATCATCCTGTTGTTCCACCACGTCGCCGCGCGCCAGGCCCACCTTCAGGCGCATGCGCAATTCCTTCGGCCATTTTTCCAGCCGTTGCTTGTGCAGGCGCTGCATGGTGGTGACGGCTTCCAACGCCGCGCCGCTGTGGGTGAACACCATCAGCACGCCATCGCCCAGGTACTTGACGACACGCCCACCGTGGCTGGTGCATACCGCGCCCATCCATTGCGTCAGCCGGGTGATGGCGTTGGTGGCCTTGGCGTTGCCCAGCTGTTCGAAGACGCCCGTGCTCCCGCTCAAATCGGCGAACACGACGGTCTTGTGGTTCATGAAGCGCGGCGCATGCTTTGTTGTCTGTAGGACATTATGGCGTGATGCTGGCCCCGCGTCAGCGGGGCGTGTGCGCCGAGATTGCGCAGCGTCAATTGGGCGCCAACGTGTGCAGCGGAATGTCGTGTTGCCGGGCCAGGGCTTCCAGCTGCTTGCGGGTGTGCCGGCCCATGAATGCGGCAATGGCCTGGTGTGTCGCAGGCGCGAACATCTGCGCCAAGCCTTGCATGGGGGTGCCGGCGCAGGCGCACAGTGCGCGGGCGAAATGCGGCTCCAGCGCCGCCACCGCCACCCGGCCGTCCTGGCAGGGGTAGACGCGGTAGCCGGCGTGGCCGCCACCGACGGCGGAACCGGCCACGGTCAGCCCCCAACTGCGCGGCAGCGCCAGGTAACCGGCAGCCGTGGACAGTGCCACCTCGTGGAAGCGGCCCTTGCCCTCGCTGCGCTGCAGCAATACCGCCTGCAGCACCGCCTCGGAGGCGCACAGCGAGCCGCCCATGTCGGCGTACAGCGTGGGGGGCAGGGTCAGGCCGTCCACCAGACCCATTTCGGCCAGGTAGGTCAGGTCATGACCGGGCTCTTCGGCCCGCTCGCCCGGCGAGCCGACGATGGCCACTTGGCTGAGCTGCGGGTACTGCCTGTGCAGCGCGCGCCAGGCCAGACCCAGCTTGGTCAGCGCGGAGGGGCGAAACGACGTCAGCAGCACGTCGGCCCGGGCCAGTTCGCGGTGCAGCAGCTTCTGCCCTTGGTCGGTCTTCAGGTCGGCCACGCCAATGCGCACACCGGCGTGTAACTGTTTGTAGGCCTGCGGGTTGTACAGGCCCATGGGGTCGGCCGAGGTGCCGGCCGGTGCGCCGTTGGGCGGCGGCGGCTCCAGCTTGATGCAGGTGGCGCCCATGTCACGGGCCCGCATCAGCGCGGCCGGGCCGGGCAGGTTCAGGCACAGGCTGAGGATGCGCACGCCCTTGAGCGGACGGGCGGACTGACGGGATGCAGCGGTCATGGTGTCGGAAAGGTAATGTTCAAGGAGCGGGTGAAAGGTGTTGCACCAGGTCGCTGTCCAGCCGCGCCGCTTCGTGCTTGAACTGCTGGCACAGATCGTCCAGTTTGGCCGACGGTCCGGCGTGCGCGGTTTTCTCCAGCAGCGCGCACAGCTCGCCCAGGGCGTTGGCACCGGCCGACTGCACGGCGGCCTTCAGCTTGTGCGCTTGTGCGGCCACTTCTGCCGTGTCGCCGCTGGCCTGGGCGCTGGCGATGGCCTGGGTGGCCTCGGTGGCACAGCTGCGCAGATTGCGCAACAGGCGCTGTATCAAATGTGGATCGTCCCCCACCAGCTGGCGCAGCACGCTGAGGTCCAGCGAAGAGGTGCCAGCGCTGGCGGCGTTGTCCATGCCCACGGGTGGCAGCCATTTCTCCAGCATGGTGCGCAAATCCGCCAGCGGCGTGGGCTTGCTCACGTAGTCGTCCATACCGGCGCTGCGGCAGTGCTCGGCCTCGCCCTTGAGCGCATTGGCGGTCAGCGCCACGATGGGAATGTGCTGGCCTGCGGGCTCCTCGGCGCGTATGGCGGCGGTCAGTTGGTAGCCGTCCATCACCGGCATGTGCAGGTCGGTCAGCACCAGTCCGTAGTCGCCGCTGCGCCAACGCTCCAACGCCAACATGCCGTCGGCCGCCAGATCGGCCGTGAAGCCCAGCAGCTGGAGCTGCTGCATGATGACCATCTGGTTGATGTTGTTGTCCTCCGCGACCAGGATCAACCGGCTTTGCCGGCGCGCCTCTTCGCGTGAGGGTGGGGCGGGAGCGGGCGTGGAGGGTGCGGGCACGGGGGGCTCCTCTTCATGAACTTCCTTGGCCAATGCGCGGCCGGCGGCGATGGCCACCGCGCGCAGCAAGGCGGCTCGGGTCAGCACATTGCCATCCAGGCTGACCCGGTCGGCGTCGATGCGGTGGGGGTAACGGCTGGCGCCGCGGCCGATGACGACAAAATGGGTATCGGGCTGGCCGTGTCCACGGGCGCTGGCGCGCAGGCTGTCCATGCCGGGCGGCTCATCGGCCGAGGCATTCACCACCCAGACCCAGGGCGCGCCATCACTGGCCGGCAGGGGCGGCAGGGTGGCCAGCTGGCTGGCGGTGTGCACATGGGCACCGGCGTCCACCAGGTAGGCGGCCAGGTCGCCCAGTTGCGTCTGGTCGCAGCCGATCACCAGGCAGTTCACGCCTTGCACCGGCGAGGCATTCGCGCTGGCCACCGCACCGCCCGGCACGCACGGGAAAGGGAGGTGAAATGCGAAGGTGGAGCCTTGCTCCGGTGAACTGGTGACGGTGATCTGGCCACCCATCAGCGTGGCCAGGTTGTGCGAGATGGCCAGACCCAGGCCGGTGCCGCCAAAACGCCGTGTGGTGGCGGCATCGGCCTGGGTGAAGGCGGTGAACAGCCGGGCCAGCGTGGCCTCGTCCATGCCGATGCCGTTGTCCACCACCTGAAAGGCCACCTGCGCCACCTGCGCATCCTGGCTCAGCAGCAGCGCGCGCACCGTCACCTTGCCGGGGCGAGCGGCGCCAGCGGAGAACTTGATGGCGTTGTTGATCAGGTTGATCAGCACCTGGCGCAGCCGCAACGCGTCGCCCATCAGCAGTTCGGGAATGGCCGGGTCGGTGAACAGCGTCAGTTCCACGCGTTGCTTCTCCGCCAGCCGGTTCAACACGATGCAGACCCTTTCCACCACCTCGCTGACGCTGAGCGGCTGGGCTTCTATGTCCATCCGGCCAGCCTCGATCTTGGAGAAATCCAGGATATCGTCGATGATGGTCAACAGCGATGAGGCGGAGTCGCGTATCAGCTCCACCATGCTGATCTGGTGCGGCTTCAGGCTGGAACGCCCCAGCACCTCCACCATCCCCACCACACCGTTCATGGGTGTGCGGATCTCATGGCTCATGGCCGCCAGGAATTCGGACTTGGCCTTGTCGGCGCGGTCGGCCTTGTCGCGGGCCAGTTCCAGCTCTTCGTTGCGCCGCCGTTCACGCTCGTTGGCCTGCTGCAGCTCGGCGTACAGCCGGCTGTTTTCCAACAACAACACGACCAGTACGAAGGAGGCGGCCAGCAGGCCGTAGACGCGGCCGGCATAGAAACCGAGGTCAAAGCGCTGGGCGTTGAGCACCGATGACAGCGCGACGTCGAACAGCCAGGCCACCAACGACACCGTCAGCCACAGGTCCAGCACATTGTGCGGGCGCTTGCGCCACAGATAGACCAGCGCAGCCAGCGACAAGGCCCAGGTGAAGGACGCCACCACGACCTTGGGCCCGTTGTCCTGGTTGCCACGCATGATGATGGGCAGCGCCTCATGGCCCGCAGTGGTCAGCAAGGCCGCCAGCATGGCCAACACCAGCGCGCCGGCGACTGCGGCCGCCGCGTCGCCGCCCCGGCCGTGCGGGTGGGCTGGCTGGGCCGGTTGGCTGGTCATGCGATTCTTCTGGTGCACATAGGCCATGATGAACAGCGGAAAACCGCCGTGCCAGATGAAGTACAACCAGGCCGTGGTCTGCCCGCCGCCGCCCAGGATGCCGCCCGGCGCGAACAGGCCCGGAAAGCTCAGCCCATGGGCCACCGCCATGAAGGCGCAGAACAGGTAGCCACTGGCCAGCAACAGCAGCGCGCGCGAGCGCAGCAGCCGGTACTGGCCCAGCAGCAGCACGGCGGTGATGCCGTCGCTGGCGATGGCCAGCGACTGGTAGATGGGAATGAACGCGGGCACCTGTGCCAGCGGCACGCGGGCAAATGGGGCCAGCGCCACAAAGATCAGCACGGATGCCAGCAACACCCACATCGCCAGGCGCCTGTGGTGGGAACCCGGCGCCAACGTGGACAGGAAGGCTGACGGTGTTTGCGGTGTGACAGACCCTGGCATGGCGGCTATTTGGCGATGCTTCATCCCGGCAGCGGCGCCGTCCTCTTGGATGGGACAGTCGTCGTTTCCGGCAGCACCAACGCGGATGGCTTTATGAGGGCCAGCTTAGAGGAATTTGACGGCAGGGGCAAGGCGGCCCCTGTAGGCCAGGATGCCGGTTGGGGCCGTTGCCCCTGGCGCAAGTGGTCAACCCATCTTGCAGCCGGCACCCGAGTCGGCCAGTTGCTTGGCCGCCACGCCCACCAATTGGTTCTCTTTGCCAATGACCTTGCGCAGGTAGATGTCCTGGATCGGGTTGTGCGCCTTGCTCATGGTCCACTTGCCGCGCGGGCTGTCGATGACGGCGTTGTCCATGCCCTTGTACAGTGCGGCCTTGTTGCCGAAATCGCCCTTGCAGGCGGTGGCGCCCAGCGCCAGCAGTTGGCCGGCGTCGTAGCCCTGCACCGCGAACACGTCGGGCTGCAGCTTGAAGGTCTTGGCATAGGCCAGGCGGAAGGCGTTGTCGCGGGGCGTGTTCAGGCTGTCGGCATAGTGCAGCGTGGTGACGATGCCTTCGGCGGCAGCACCGGCGGCGTCCAGCACGCCGTCCGTGAGGAAGCCGGGGCCGTACAGCGGGATCTTGTCCTTCAGACCAGCGGCCGCGTAATCCTTGATGAACTTGACGGCGCCGCCACCAGAGAAGAAACAGGCCACCGCATCGGGCTTCAGCGAGGCGATCTCGGTCAGCAGCGCCTGGAACTCCACGCTGGGGAAGGGCACGAACAATTCCTTGACGATGGTGCCGCCGGCTGCCAGGTAGCCTTCCTTGAAGCCCTCCAGCGACTCTTCGCCGGCAGCGTACTTCCAGGTGATCCACACGGTCTTCTTCTGCCCCTTGTCCACCAGGTACTTGCCCAGGGCGCGTGTCGGTTGGCTGTTGGTGAAGCTGGTGCGGTAGACATTGGGCGCGCACAGCGCGCGGGTGGCGGCATGCACACCGGCGTTCGGGATGATGGAGAGCACGCCGCTGTCGCGCGCCACCTTCAGTATGCCCATTTGCACGCCAGAGTGCACGGTGCCCACCAGCACGTCCACCTTGTCGCGCTGCACCAGCTTGTTGGCGTTTTCAATCGCCTTCGAAGGTTCAGACTCGTCGTCTACCTTGAAATACTCGATTTCGCGCCCGCCCAGCTTGCCGCCGCGCTCATCGATGGCCAGGCGAAAGCCGTTTTCAATCGCCACGCCCAGCGGTGCGAAAGTGCCGGTGAACGGCAGCATCAAGCCCACCCGCACCTTGGTGCCCTGGGCGCGCGCCAGCTGTGGCAGCAGCAGGCCAGTGGAAGCGGCGCCCAACAGGGCGGCGCCGTGGGACAGAACGAGTCGGCGGTTGGTCATGGGATGTTTTCCTGCAGATTTTGTTGTTGCGGATGGTAGCGCCGCGCTTTGCACGCGCCTGATAGCGTAAACCCGGCCATTGTGCAACGCGCGCAGTCAGCACGTTGATGTTGTGCACGGCTGCGTCACCGGGGGTTGACTTCAGCAAGAAAATGGCAAATACTTCGCTATATGGTGAAGTATCAGTCATCCGGCATCGACCGGACCTTTTCGGCCCTTGCCGACCCCACCCGGCGGCACATCCTGCTGCGGCTGAAGGATGAGCCCGGCCTGTCGGTGAGCGAGCTGGCCCGGCCCATGTCTCTGAAGCTTCCGGGTTTGATGAAGCATCTGGATGTCCTGTCCGATGCGGGCCTGATCGCCCGGGCCAAGACTGGCCGCACCGTGTCAGTCAGCCTGTCGGCCGGGCCGATGCAAGAGGCCATGGACTGGCTGCAGCGCTATGAAAGTTTTTGGACCGCCAGCCTTGACCGGCTTGTTGCCTTGGTCGAAAAGGAGGAGAAGTGATGACCATCAGCCTGCCCAGCGTGACGCTGGTGCGCCGTATCAAAGCCCCGTCGGCCAAGGTCTACGCGGCGATCACGCAACCCGCACTGATGCTGCAATGGTGGGGGCCAGACGCCGGGCCCACGCTCAGCGCCGAAGCGGACGTGCGCCCCGGAGGCCGCTTCAGCATCGTGTTCCAGTTGCTGAACGGCCAGCAGTACAACCCCACGGGGGTTTACCGCGAAGTGGTTCCCGACAAGAAGCTGGTTTTCACCTGGGAATGGCCGGGCATGCCGGAGCGGCTGTCGCTGGTGACGTTTTTGCTCAAGCCGTTCGATGGCGGTACCGAGCTCACGCTGGTCCACGAACAGCTTCCCGACGAAGCCGCGTGCCAGAGCCACGAACAAGGCTGGAATGGCTGGTTCGACAAACTGTCCTTTTTTCTTGGAGACGCCTGATGACCGACCTGGTTCTCACCACCTTCGATTGGGTTCCCGAGTTTCCGCGCGGCTATGTGCGCGATATCCGGGTGCGTTGGGCGTTGGAAGAGGCGGGCTTGCCCTACCGCGTCGCGAGCGTGTCATTCCACAGCCGCAATGCAGAGCATTTTTCGCACCAACCTTTTGGCCAGGTGCCGTGGTTGACGGACGGCGACATGTCCATTTTTGAGAGCGGCGCCATTCTGCTTCACCTGGGCGAACGCAGCCCTGCGCTGATGCCGGTCGACCCGCGTGGCCGCAGCGACACCAAGGAATGGTTGTTCGCGGCGCTGAATTCGGTCGAGGCCGCGAGCCTGCCCTGGTCCCTCTTCAAGCTCTCCGGCGACACCATCGATTCGCCGGCCCGCAAGCACCTGGAGGAGTTCCTGAAGGCCCGCCTCAAGCACATGGAGGCGGTGGTGGCAGGGCGCGAATGGCTGGCCGGCACGTTCTCCGTGGCCGACGTGGTGATGGTGGATGTGCTGCGGCTTGTGGACCGCTTCGACGGCTTGGCCAACTATCCCGGCTGTCGCGGCTATGTCGCGCGTGCCACGGCCCGTCCGTCTTTCGCAAAGGCCCATGCAGACCAGATGGCCCATTTCGCGGCGGCGGATGCCGCGTGATGTCGGCCTGGTAATTTCCTACTTGCTTTTGGGCACGGCAGGAGCCGCCGTGGAGGGGCTGCCCTTGCTGGTGGCTTTGTCACTGGGCGCCTTCCATTTCAGCTGCGCCACCGTGCGGCCGTTGGCGCAGTCGTCTATCAACTGCTTCAGCCGCTTCAGGCGAGTGGCCTCGGTCTTGGCACTGATGACGTGCCAGCACGTGTTTCTGCGGTACCACGGCGCCATGCCCTGGTAGAACGTCCACGCCGCCTTGTGCTTCTTGAACAGTTTCTCGTACTCGGGCGGCAGGTCCGCTGGACGCTGCTCGTAGGCGTAGATGCCGCTCTTGCGCTCTTGGCGCGCCTCAAAGGCTTTCAACCCGGCCGGCAGCATGCGACCCTGGGCACTCAGTTCCTTCACCCGCGCGATGTTGATGGCACTCCAGATGCTGGTGGCGCGCCGTGGCGTGAACCGTATGCTGTAGCTGTGCTCGTCGATGCGCCGGCGCACGCCGTCTATCCAGCCCACGCACAGCGCCTCGTCCACGGACTGGGGCCAGCTGATACTGGGCCGGCCCGAGTCGACCTTGTGAAAACCCACCAGCAACTCGGTGTGCGTGGCATGGTGCTTGGTCAACCACTTGCAAAAGGCTTCGGGCGTGGCGAAGAAGGTGGGTTCGGCAGAGGTGGTGGTGGCCATGTGCCTGCGCGTTACGCCAGTTTGGCGCCGCGCTCCTGCAGCAGCTCGCGCAGCACCGAGCGGTGGCAGCGCGCTTCGTTGTCGCAATAACAGCCCATGGAGAAGTTGCTGCCGTGTGACAGCGTGGCCAGCAGATCCAGGTTGCGGCTGGCCTCAAGCTCAGCCATCTCGCTGCGGTATTTCTTCTTGAAGGCGGCCCAGTCCTTGTCGGTTGTCGCTGCCTGCCCCAGCTTCATGGTCTCCACGCTGGGTGCCAGGTTGGGGTACCAGACGTCGTACCAGTCCTGCCTGGCAAACTCGCTCTTGGGCACGCCGCGCGGTGGGCGACGCACTGTGCCAATGCGCGGGCCTTCCTGGCTGGCACGCGGCTGGCCCAATTGCACGATGGTGATGGTCATGGTGTGCTCCTCATGGTCCTTGCGCAGAACTGTTGCGCCGTTCAAGCCGCCAGGGGCAGGGTGATGGCGTCGATCTGCGCCAGCACCTCAGGGGTGAGTTTGGGCTGCACCTCTGTTGCGCCCAGATTGTGCTGCAGCTGCGCCAGCTTGGAGGCGCCGGTGATCACCGTGCTGACACGTGGGTTCTTCGCCACCCAGGCAATGGCCAGTTGGGCCACGCTGCAGCCCAACTGCTGCGCCACCTCGCCCAGGCGCGCCACGGCGGCGTTCCTGTCGGCGTCCGTCAGGCCCTTGACCAGGAAGCCCATGCTCTGCAGCGCACCGCGGCTGCCCTCGGGCACGCCGGCCTGGTACTTGCCGGTCAACAGGCCGCTGGCCAGCGGGCTCCAGGTGGTCAGGCCCAGGCCCAGGTCTTCGTACAGCCGGGCGAACTCCTGCTCCACCCGCTTGCGGTGGAACAGGTGGTATTGAGGCTGCTCCATCACCGGTTTGTGCAGGTGGTGCTTGTCGGCAATCATCCAGGCGGCGCGAATCTCGTCGGCCGACCATTCGCTGGTGCCCCAGTACAACGCTTTGCCACGGGTGATCATGTCGCTCATCGCCCACACGGTTTCCTCGATGGGGGTGTGCGGGTCCGGGCGGTGGCAATAGACCAGGTCGATGTGCTCCAGGCCCATGCGGGACAGCGAGCCGTCTATGGCCTGCATCAGGTACTTGCGGTTCAGCGTGTCGCGGCGGTTGACGGTGTTGCCTTCGCGCGCCAGGCCCCAGAAGAACTTGGTGGAGACGATGTAGCTCAGCCGCGGCCATTTGAGCTCGCGTAACGCCTCGCCCATCACCGTCTCGCTCTGACCCAGCGCATAGGCCTCGGCGTTGTCGAAGAAGTTGACGCCGGCGTCCATCGCGCAGGCCAGCATCTCGCGCGCGGACGCGATGTCCACCTGGTTGTGGTAAGTCACCCAGGAGCCCAGTGAGAGTTCGCTGACTTGCAGGCCGCTGCGGCCCAGACGTCGGTAGTGCATGCGCGTGTTCCTTGAAGTGCCCGCGACGATAGCAGATCGCCGCCGCCCTTGTGTGAACGCGTGGTGTCGCCTAGTTCGAACTGCCGTTGCTGCTGCCGGTCAGCGCCAGCAGCGTCTTGGCCAGTGTGTTCTGCTGCGCCTGCAGGCTGGTGGTGCGCAGGTTCAACGAACTCATGGAATTCTTCACGACGCCGTTGTCGGCCAGCTCCTTGGCTGCCGTGGCGTCCACCTGGCCGCCTATTTTGGCCAGGCTGGCCCGGGTGCCCGCGGGGTCGGCCTTCAGCGCGGCGGCGAACTTGGTTGGGTCCAGCGTCAGCGTGCCGTTGCTTTGCAGGCTGAAGCCCAGTTTCTTCATCGCGTCCAGCGTGGCGACGCTGGCGCTCAGGCTGCGCCGCATGTCGGTGCCGGCACGGCCGGCGGCGATGGATTCGGTGCTGGTGCCCGGCAGCGCCGCAGCGGCGGCGGCCGTGGTGATGGCGCCGTTGTAGGTGTTCAAGAACTTGGTGACCGCGTTGCCGATGTCGGTACTGGTGCTGGTGCTGCTCAGGCTGCTCAAGCCCCGGGCCCCCAGCTGGGCATCGGAGACTGCCGATTTCAGCTTGCCGAAGGCCGACAGTTGGGTGCTGGTGGCGTCCAGCTGCGACTGCACGCGCGCCTCGGCCCGCTGCAGCGCCTGCGCCGCAGCGTTGACGCCACCCGCCCCGGAGGTGGACGTGGACGCGGCGCCGTAGCTGCCGCCCAGCAGGCTGCTGTTGCCGTAGTAGGTGTTGATGCTCATGGGGAGTGGGGTGGCAGGCTGTTGCAACGTCGTTGGCGGGCAGGGTAGCAGCCCAGCCACTGAGCTTGAGCGCGAACAACGGGGTATTAGCCCCGCTTTTCTCGCCACGTTCGCGCCGGCGCAGCCGGTCCAATACGGGGATGGGATGGCCATGCTTCGAACGTTTGCGCCACGGCTTGCACTTTTGCACGGCAGGCGGCTTGGTGCTGCTCGCTTGCTGCGGACAGGCCACAGCACAGACGCCCACCAAAGCGCCACCCGCGCTGCCGGCGTTGCCGGCGCAGGTCGCGCAGCGCAACCTGGTGGTGGAGCTGCGCGCCCAGGCACCAGGGCAGGGCGCCAATGTGGTCAGCACGCAGCCTGTCGACCAGCCGGCGCTGCAGCAACAGGCCGTGCTGGTGAAGAACGGCCAGGAGGCCAGTCTGCGCTTCGGTGCCACGGTGTTCGTGCAGTGGGTGCAGGCAGCCGGGGCCCAGGCGACGACGCGCAACAGTGGCAGTGGCGGTTCAGGCGGCTCAGCCAGCAGCGCTGGCGGTGCGGTGGCGAATGCGATAACGGCTCTGCCAGTGGGCCAAAGCCTGGCCGTCAAGCCGCGCTGGCCCGGCGGCAAGCAGCCGGTGACGGTGGAGCTGGAATTGCGCCAGACCGCTCTGGACACCAGCAGCGGTGCCGCCATGCCGGCGCAGACCCAGCGCCAATTGAGCACCACGGTGGTCTTGCCGCTGGACCAGTGGGTGACCATTGCCGTCACGGGCGGTGCGGTTGATCCACCCGGCGTGTACTCCAGCAGGGCGGCCACCCAGGCGCCACAGGCACTGCAACTGCGGGTGACCGCCCTCTGACCACGGCGACCTGGGCGGGGTTGGCTTGTCAGCGAAATTCCTACGCGTTGTTTGTCCAGGCGCTGACATTACTTTTTGTGATGGCGAACTTACAGTTTGTTGCAAGGGGCAGAGAAGGGGGACGCGTACAGCGCGCTTCACTGCCAACAGCATCGTTTCATTCGCATTAAAAGGCCGCCATGAACCAGCAGATCAAGACTGTGATCAGTCGTCTCCAACAGTTCGTCGTGAGCGAGAACTTTCCCGCCCCGCGCGACGCGCCGCTGAAGGAGGAGCGCCTGCCATTCACCGTGAAGCTGGTGCGCAACGCCGCTGACCTGGGCAAGGCCGTGAAGGTGCGCTACAGCGCCTATGCCCGCCACCTGCCCGAGTTCGCCGAGACGCTGAAGGCGCCGGAGGCCCTGGACATGGAAGACGGCGTGGCCATCCTGCTGGCCGAGTCCAAGCTGGACGGCTCGCCGTTGGGCACCATGCGCATCCAGACCAACCGCTTCCGCCCATTGTGCCTGGAGCAGTCCATCGAGCTGCCGGCCTGGCTGCAAAAGCGCCCGCTGGCCGAGGCCACGCGCCTGGGTGTGACCGAAGAGCGCGTGGGCCGGCTGGTGAAGACGGTGCTGTTCAAGGCCTACTTCCAGTACTGCCAGCAGGCCGGCATCGAGTGGATGGTGATTGCCGGCCGCTCGCCGATAGACCGCCAGTACGAGCGCCTGTTGTTTGACGACGTGTACCCCGGCAGCGGCTTCATCCCGCTGCGCCACGCCGGCAACCTGCCGCACCGCGTGATGTCGTTCAACGTGCAGACTGCCGAGGCGCGCTGGACCCAGGCCAACCACCCGCTGCATGGTTTCGTCTTCGAGACGCACCACCCGGACATCCTGTTCTCCAACGAGTCCGCCGTGCGGACGCGCCGCCCCGCGCTGCCGCCGTTCCAGGTCATGGAAACCAGCTACCCCATGTGAACCTGGCAACTGGACGGGCTGTATGGAAAAGGCTGTCTTCGGGCAGCTTTTTTCTTTGCGGATGTGGGTTTTATGCGACGTAACAACAGTTTGCAGCGGTTTGTTCAGAATACTGTGAGTAAAAACAGCTGTGATCACTGCCATTTATCCTAGGGGCTTGAATTTGCAGGATAAATCGTAGGTGACACATGATGATTTTGTTGCAACCCAATGATTTATATGTCGTTTCCTGAGAACTTTTTTTAGCCCAAGGCTTGCCCGCCGGGTCGCGCCAGTGTAAGTTCCAGACCTCGGGGTCTTTTCCCCGTGGCAAAACTATGCGTTGGAAGACCATCTTCGTCGTCAAAGGGGCCGGGTGATGTTGTTGAACCCTGTTCAGCGAATGCGTCAGCACCTGCTGCGGGCCAGCAATGGGCTGGAAACCATCCTGTACGTGGTGGGGACCTATGCTTTGCCGGTGGCCATTGTGCTGATTTCGGCCTTGGCACTGTTCGTCTGGAACACCGAATACCCCAGCGAAGGTGGCAACCCCCTGCAGATCCGTGTCGCCAAGGGCACCAGCAGCGCCCTCGAACCCGCGCAAGGCCTGGCCCTGGTGCAATCGCAGCCGTTCAGCTCGTATGTCGATACAAAGCTGTCGGAAGAGCCCTTTTGGCTGATGTTCGAGACATTTAATGTCAATGGCAATGCGCAGCAGGCGGTCGAATTCCCGTCGCGCCATGCGCTGGACATCAGCTGCTGGGACGCCAAGACGCTGCAGCCCTTGGGCAGCGGCAACCGGCACGGCACCTTTGGTGAGGTGTCCACCGCCAAGGCAGGCTTCTCGCTGACGCTGCCCGTGGGGGCCAGTGGCACCCAGGTGCTGTGCCGCTCCTCATCCGTCGGGCCCGCGCGCATTTCCGCCCGCCTGTGGCCGGTGGCCGCGCTGGACATATCGGCGCTGCAATTCCACCGCAATTCCGGTCTGCTGGATGGCGGCATCATCATCCTGGCGCTGTTCGTGATGGTCACGGCGCTGATCAACCGCTCGGGCATGTACGTGCTGTTTGCCGCCTGGCTGGTGGTCAACCTGCGCATGGCCGCACTGTCGGCCGGCTGGGACACGCAGTGGCTGGGCCAGTCGGTGCCCTATGAATGGCTGATCCAGGGCCGACTGGTTACCACCTCGCTGTACTACACGCTGACGGTGGTGTTGTTCACCTGCCTGTTCCGCGACGACTTGCAGCGCGTGGGCTACCGCGGCCTGCTGGCCGCCGCGCAGTGGAGCTGCGTGCCGCTGCTGGGCCTGTCGTTCTTCCTGCCCTTCGCCTCGTTCCTGCCCATCATCTGGGTCTCCACCGGCATCGCCATTCCGGTGCTGGTGTTCCTGCTGGTGCGCATCCTGATGAAGACACGCTCACGCGTGGCCATGTGGTACAGCGCCTCCATCGGTGTGACGCTGTTCGCCAGCCTGTCGGAAGTGATCGCCGCGGCGCTCGGCATCAAGGGCCTGGTCACATCGGTCAACAGCGTGACGGCGGCGTTGTCCAGCAGCCTGCTGGCGGCGTTGGCCATTGCCGAACAGATGCGCCAGGACCACCGCCAGTGGCTGGACGCCAAGGCCGAGCTGGAGCACACCTTCGAGGCCATGCCGGTGGGCATGTTCACGCTGGACATGCAGGGCCGCTTCATGAGCGCCAACCCGGCGCTGCTGAAGATGCTGGGCCACAACGTGCTGAAGTCCGGCGGGCACTCCTGGCGCGACTACTTCGAGCCCGGCGCCTGGACCCTGTTGCACCACCAGTTGCACAACCACCCAGGTACCGAGCTGGAGATCAACGGCAAGGCGCAGCCCGGCGTGCTGGTGCCCAACCGCTATCTGGTCAATGCCACGCTGTCGCGCGACAAGATCGAGGGATCGCTGCAGGATGTGACCGAAAAGTCGCGCGCCACCGAAGAGCTGAATTTCCTTGCCAACAATGACCCGCTGACCAAGGTGCTGAACCGCCGTGGCATCGAGAAGGTGCTGGCTGCGGCAATTGCCGGCCTGGCCGACGGCCGCCCGCTGGCGTTGGCCTACCTGGACCTGGACCGTTTCAAGCTGATCAACGACCTGTACGGCCACGTCGCCGGCGACGAGGTGCTGCAGCAGGTTTGCATACGCATCAACAACATGCTGTCGGGCGACCTGCACATTGGACGCGTGGGCGGTGACGAGTTCGTCATCGTGCTGCCCGACACCAAGATCTCGCTGGCCACGCTGATCTGCCAGGGCATCGTCACCAGCCTGGGCAATGTGCCCTACAAGGTGGGTGACCGTGCCTTCCACGTGCGCGGCTCGGTGGGCCTGATCGAGGTCAGCGCCGGCATGCAGTTGAAGGACGCCATCTCCACCGCCGACCGGGCCTGCCGCGACGCCAAGACCGGCCAGGGCGATGGCTTGGTGGTGTACGAGCGGTATGCGGTGGCGTTGCAGAAGCACGAGGCCGAGTTGAAGCTGGTGGCCCAGTTGTCCACCAGTTCGGCCACCGACGGCCTGTACCTGGAGATGCAGCCCATCATGTCGCTGACGGCGCCGCACGAGTCGCTGAACTTCGAGGTGTTGCTGCGCATGCGCGACCCCAGCGGCAAGATCGTGCCGACCGACCGCATCATCGCCGCCGGTGAGAACAGCGGGCGCATGGGCATGATCGACCGTTGGGTGCTGTCCACCACGCTGGCCTGGCTGAATTCCAACTACGACAAGATCAAGCACACCAAGTTCGTCTGCATGAACCTGAGCGGCGCGTCACTGAACGACGAGAAGTTCCTGCAGGACGTGTATGCCATGCTGGAGCTCAACACCCACATCGCCAGCCAGCTGTGCCTGGAGATCACCGAGAGCGTGGCACTGCACGACCTGAACAATACGCGCCGTTTCGTTGAGCGCGTGCGCGGCTACGGTGCCAAGGTGGCGCTGGACGACTTCGGCGCCGGCTACACCTCGTTCTCGTACCTGAAGGACTTGACGGCCGACCTGCTGAAAATCGACGGCAGCTTCATCGTCAACATGAACCACCACCCGGCCAACATCGCCATCGTCGAAGCCATCGTCAGCCTGGCCAAGAACCTGGGCATGAAGACCATCGCCGAATGGGCAGAAGACAATGCCACTGTGCAGACGCTGGCCGAGATCGGCGTCGACTACGTGCAGGGCTACGCCGTGGCGCGCCCGCAAAGCCCGTCAAAGCTGCTGGCGGCCGATTCCTCAGCCAGCTTCATCCAGGACGAGCAGCTGGCGTTGTACGCCTTCATGATAGGCAAGGCCGACAAGGTGCTGGCGCAGGTCGACCTGTTCGCCGACCCGGCCGCGGCCAAGGCCATGCACTGACAAGTTTTCTCTGGGGTGTGAGTTATTCACGGCGGCGTCAAGCCGCCGTTTTTTTGCCCGTCACCTGGTGCCCAGATTCTCGGCCAGGAATTTCTCCAGTTCGCGGAAGAACTGCAGGCGGTGCTCGTACACATTCATAAGGTAGTCGCCGGACTCCTGTTTGACGAAACGGTGCGGCACGTTGGCGGCGGACAGGGCCGCATTCATTCTCTCGCTCTGGTCGATCGACACCCGCCGGTCATTGCTGCCATGGACCAGCAACACAGGGACCTTGATCTGTGCTGCCAGGAAGCCTGGCGAGGCCGCCTTCAATTTCTCGGGCTCCAGCGCTTGGGTGCCCATGCGCGACTCCGTGACGTCAAGACCGAACTGGTAGTAGCCGCGCGTTCGAACGAGTTCCACCAGATCGCTGGGGCCGGCATAGCTGGCCGCGCAGCGGAACAGGTCGGGGGTCTTGGCCGCCGCCATCATCGCGGCATAGCCGCCTTGGTTGCCGCCGACGGCGCAAATGCGCTTGGGATTCGCGGTGCCCTGTGCCACCAGCCATTGAACGGCATCGCTGACGTCGTCACCGTAGCCAAAATAGCCGCGCGAGTTCAGCAGCAGCACTGCGTAACCTCGGTTGGCCAGGAATTGAGCCCACAGGTTGAATCGGCCGTCGAACGTATACTGCGGCCCGCCTTCCAGCAGCAGCACTGCAGGCAGGTTTTTGGCCTCCATGTCCTGCGGAAGCGTCAGGTATGCGTTCAGGTTGGCTCCGTCACGGGCCTTGATGGTGACCTGCTGTCGCGGAGAGATGGCCTGGGGCGTCAACGCCGGGTAGGCCGACGCCAGCAGCCCCAGGCTGTTGGCTTTGTCGTCGCCCAGGTAGAACTCCGGCGGCGTGTTGGGGCTGGTGGAATGCACGATGTAGCGCGTCTCGTCTGCGCTGGTGCTGTAGATGGGGTTGTAGCGGTTGGGCAGCGCCTGGTCCAGGGTGGCGGCCCATTCCTTGTGGCCGGAGTCCCAATAGTTGGCTGCCGTGTTGCCGACAATGGCCGCGCCCCCGCCAAGGCCCACAGGCTCCCGGCTCTTGCTGGAGTAGACCACGCTGCCGAACAGGTTCCGGTTGTCCGCCAGCTTGACGGTCTTGTTGAGTTGGGGGTCGCGCAAATCGACCGTGAACACCGCGCGGCGGCCACCGTTGTCGGCCAGAATGAAGAGCTGGTTCGGGTCCATACCGAAGCCCAGCGGCTGCACGCTGTCGCGGCTGCCGTCCTTGTAGGCCCACAGTTTTCGCCAGTTCTTGCCGTCCGGATCACAGGCATGGATCTCAATGTCGGCCCGGTTCTGCATGATGCCTAGCCGCACCTGGTGGCTGCGGTCCACCATCCAGGTGTGGAAGTTGGTGCGTGGGCCGAATACGTGGGTGCGGGTGCCAGTCTCCACGTCCAGGCTGTAGACCACCTTGTCCGGGTTATAGGTTTTGTTCTGCTCGCTGGGCAGCTGGTCCGCCAGCGCGATCAGCACGTGTTTGCCGCCGTCAACGTCCACGTCGATGACGTCATCCTGAAATTGCGGTTGGTAGTCGCCCTTGAAGCTGTTGGGTTTCATCAGGTTGATGACCTGGCTACCGTCCACCTTGGCGGACAGCAGGCGCGTCTCATCCGTGTCGGTGCCCCCAACGCCGCCGGCCACGTTGCCCATGCGGCGCTTGGCGGCGAACTGCGTGGCGACCAACAGGCGATCGTTGCCTACCCATTGCAGCCACTTGAAACCGTACTGCTTGTTGTCGGTGGACATCAGGCTGACTCGCTTGCCATCTTTGCCCAAGCCCTGAACCATGATGCTGGTGGTGCCTTCGTGATTGACCATCATCGCCACCTTCTGTCCGTCGGGTGACAGTTCCGCCGTCTTCACCACCGGCAGGGTGGCGAAGGCCTCCAGCGGCAGTCTGGTGGCTGCGATGGAAAACGGTGAGAGCACGGTGAGTGCGAGCGCCAACGCGAGCGGCGAAAAACGCGTGTCGTGAAAATTTGCCATCCCTGAATCCTCCGTGAGCGTGATCTTGGCAGGGCAAGGGCCTGCCTTGTGCTGGGGAGTTTATATGGGAAGTCGCATTGCGCCGTTGCCGCAGCCCGCATCGCGGTTTGGGCCATCCTGCAACGGGCTCAAAGTGAAAAACCACGCTACCAAAAAGATAGCGTGGTTTCCAGTTGCCTTGCGGCTTGTAGTGGCTCCCCAACCGGGCCTCACTACGAACCAAAAAACTGCACATACCGCGTCCTGTACTTTGGCGTGTGCCGGTTCGGTTGGCGGCTTGACAATGGGGCTGTCGGACGGTCTACTCCCCCGGACTCGCAAAGGGAGATATCAATGGCTGAAAGAGACCGGCAGCTCAACACCATAAAAACCCGATTACAAGGAGCGCCGCAAAAATCAGCGTCCAACTATGAAGGTGCCAAGAACATAGCAACAATCTTTTCGGCGCTTGCCATTCCAATTGTGCTGACCGTGGCCGGCTACTTCATTCAGCGGCAACTCGCAGATGAAGGAATCAAGAAGGACTACGTGGCCATCGCGGCGGGGATATTGAAGGAAAACCCTGCAAACCAAGAGCCGGAACTTCGTGTTTGGGCAGTGAAGGTCCTAGATGACAATGCCCCGGTGCCCTTTTCCAAAAAGGCTCGGTCAGGCCTCCTGTCCGGACCAATCAACTACGTTCCTCTTTGGCCGGCCTTTCGAGGAGCGCCCCAGGGCTGCATGGTGCGGTCAAAAGCCAAGGACCAACTTAACCCCGGAATCAGTGTTCTGGTTAAGGACATGCCGGACTTGGCACATCAGGCACTATACGATCGACTGAGAGGGTTTCTCCAACTGGTCATCGATGACCATGAGGAGCACCAGAAAAGTGAGGCCCGCCTTACGTGCCTGCAGGACATGATGGACTTATTGGAAAAATCGGACATTGAATGGCGAAAGACAGTAGGGGCAAAGTCAAGTAAAGAGCTAATCGAAGAGCATGATCGACGGGTCCTAGCAGAGAAAGCCGCCGCCAAAGCGAGTGGCGCAGTGTCCAGCCCGCCTTCGCTAGCCAAAAAGGTGAAGTAGATCGCGGGCCAGCATCCACCAAAGTGGGTAAAGGCTGGCCGCTTGCACAGAAAAGCGTGTCTTTTGCCTGCTAAATTTGCATCCAACTCCTTTGTAGGACGGGCTCTGTTACATATAGTGAGACGGCCAACAGGAGTTGTTGAAAAAATGCCCGATGAATCTCGCCTGCCTCTGTCACATGTCACTCATCAAGAACTGCTTACCTTACACACCGACGTTTCCAGCAGCACCAAAGCCCTTGTGGCGCTCTCAGCGCTGCTGCTGCGACACCACCCTGGCCCTTTACCCGCCGAGCACGCCCAAGGCGTGGCACACCTGATAGACGGCGTGCTGCTCCGCTTGGGCAGCGCTGAAGAAACCGCCGCTTTCGTGGCCGGCCGGCCCCAATAACGACAACTCGAGGAGGATGCATGCCCATCGCAGGCAGCGCGACCATGCGCGACTCATTCAACCGCTTTGCCGCCGCGGCTTATGCGCACTTCACCGCAGACCCAGCAGCTGCTCACGGTGTGACCATCACCCTGCAGCTGGACGTCGGCTGCATGCTGGCCAGCTCCGCCGGCTTGGAGCTGCGCTTCAGCCACCTGCTGAGTCTGGACGGCCAGGCGGCGGAGCGGATCCTGGTACTGTTCCTGAACCCGCAGCACATGCCGGGCCCGGCCATGCTCGGCACCGTTGGCGCCGATGGCGTGGCTGATGCGCCAGGCATGGTGCTGCACTGCCTGCGACACGCCGCTGAGCTGGACCGGGCCAAGGCGCCCACGGTTCCAGCCTGAGTTTGCTTGTTTTGCTGCCAGGGCCGCCCTACAGTGGGCGCGCGCCTGGTTTCGGACGGCCGGGCGCAGTCTCCTTGATCAGCTTCCGAAGAGCTGATCCTTGACCCGGGCGGGGCTGGCTGACAACGGCCAACTCCGCCCCTTTTTATGTCCGCGCCATCCGGCCACCATGGCCGCCACGATGGCCAAGAAGGACTGGACTGCAAAGCTCACCACCGTCACATTCCGGTGTGGCGGGTGCAAGCGCGCGTTTGAGGGCGAGCCGGACATAGTAGAAGAGACGGCCGACCCCGAGCAGGCCTACCACCCCTACCTTTACTACGCCGACTGCCCGCACTGCACAGCAAAGCTGCAGCCGCAGGCAAGCAATGAGCGCGCGCTGTTGAAGGCCCATCAGATGTGCACCGGGCCCCGTACGCCGGAAGGCATCAAGGCAAGTGCCGAGAACATCAAAGGCCACCCCACGCCCAGCGAGGCGCTGCGCACCCGCTTCAATGCCATGAAGCACGGCAACAGCGCACGCACCGCCACCTATTTCCCCGCGAAGCCAGGTAAATACGCTTGGTGCGAGACCTGCAACGTTGACCAGGCTTGGTGCGCCACCCAGGCCGCGTGCGAGCGGCAAACCCGCATCTTCATGATGCACCACGCCGCCTTTGAACAGCGCAACCCCAAGCTGCTGACCGAGATCCATGGCGAGACGGTGGCCGCCATCACCGCCACCCTGCAGATCATGCTGCAGCAGGTGCTGGGCGACGGCGTGGTGCTGCGCCACCCCAAGGTGGAGCTGAGCCGGGAAGGCGTGCCGGTCACGCTGAGCTACGAGGACGCCGAGGGCGAGAAGCACTTCATTGAAGAGCTGCACGCCCACCCGCTGCTGAAAATCATCACCGACTTTTCCACCCGGCTGGGCATCAACATGTCTGACCTGGGCATGACGCCCAAGCGCGCGATCGAGGAAGAAGAGAGCCTGGCCGGCAACCTGGGCGGCCCCACCAAGGCATTGCCGGCAGATCTGGAGGCCTTCCAGACCAAGATGGTAGAGGCCATGGCCGGCGCGCGCCAGCTGCTGGCCAACAGCGCCGCAGCCACGCGCGCCGACCCGGTGCTGGTGGAGCACCTGGCCAGCGGGGCGGAGGACTGAACCATGGCCGACCGCGTCTCCGCCGCCCAGCGCCGCAAGAGCTCCATCGTGGCCGAGCGCGAGCTGATGCGCTTCACCGAGCCGGTCGGCGGCATCCGCCCGCACTCGCTGTGGCACAAGAACGTGCACGGCGTCACGCTGGACCCCATGCAGCTGCTCAAGTTCCAGGAGATGGACGAGCACCCCAACACCGTGGACGTGAGCTGCCGGCGCACCGGCAAAACCTTTGGCAAGGAGATGCACAACCTGGAAGTGCTGGCCACCACCCCGCACCAGGAGCTGGGCATCGTCGCGCCGCGCATGCAGCAGAGCCAGAACAACCTGAACTACATGATCGACGCCATCCGACGCAGCCCGGTGCTTGAGGCGTTTATCGACTACAAGCAAGGCCGCCCGCAGCTGCGCGACACCGGCTTTGCCTTTGCCAACCGCAGTAAGGCCGGTGCCTACGGCATCATGAGCCAGATCGACGGCGACTCCATCACCATTGCCGACATTGAAGAGGTGGACGACATGCCGCAGGAGCGGCTGCTCAGCCGCTTCCTGCCCATGCTGGGCTCCGCCAGGCGCCCGGGCGCTGACGGCATCAAGTTCAAGCCCAGCGTGCGCATCACCGGCGTGTTCAAGGGCGCCGACGTGCTGCAGGCCCTGATCGACAGCGAGCAGTACAAGCTGCTGCCCATCGTCAACCTGCACCTGGGCGTGCAGATGGGCATGGTGGACGCCAGCTGGGCCGAGCAGATGCGCGCCCAGCAGATGCCCGAGGAGTACTTGCGCCAGTTCCTGGGGCTGAACATCAAGGCCCGCAACTGGATCTGGGAGCAGCACATCCGCCGCGCCAGCTCGCTGGGGCTGGAGGTAGGCCTGCAGCGCGCCGGCCCGCTGCCAGGCATGCGCTACAAGCGCCGCGGCTTGATCGGCCTGGGGTATGACCACACCGGCCACGGCGAATCGCCCGAGGCCTCGCGCAGCGCGCTGGTGATTGCCGAGACCATGGGCGAGTGGATCACCTTCCCCTTTGTGCGCACCTGGCCGCCCGGCACCAGCGACACGGTGCTGGCCCAAGACCTGATCGCCATCTGGGACTATTTCCGCCCCGACCATGCCTATGGCGACGCCTACGGCGTGGGGATGATGACCACCGTCAACGACCAACTCTTCCGCCAGGGCCTGACGCACATCAACCGCAGCACCATCAACGACGGCGACAGCAATGCCAGCGCGTGGGATCAGTGGGCCTTTGCTCCCATCCGCTTTGATGGCCCCAACAAGCACACTATGGCCAGCGAGCTGCGCAGCGTTTTCCACCACAACCGCGCCGCCTTCCCCTACGTCGACACCAACGACGAGACCGAGCCGCCCGAGTGGCTGGCCTTCTGCCGCCAGCTGGGCAATGTGAAGGCGCTGCCCACCAAGGTCAGCTACAGCAGCTTCAAGATGGCCGACCCCAAAAAGGGCGACGACTTGTTTGACGCCGCCTGCGCCGCCGTGCATGCGCTGGTGACCCGGGGCATGCCCGACAGCGCGCCCGCGGCCATCGAGCAGCGCAAGAGCACACGGGAGGCCCTGCTGGGCGAGCCCGCCGTGATCGATTTTTGACCCCCCGCAACCACCCAAGGAGCACACCATGCTGAAACCCCTGAAGAGACTCTGGACCCAGGCGATCGCCATCGCCGCCATCGGCCTGGCCGCGCTGGCCAGTAGCTGCACCGTGCCCAGCGCCATGTCGCTGGCCACTGTCGCTGCGCCTGCGGTGGTGGCCACCGCTGCCTTTGTCAGCGCCACGCCAGCTAACGCGGCCGCGCTCAGCGACTACCTGGAAAACAAGCTCATAGACCATGTTTTCCGGGCCACCAGCTACACCGCGCCCGGCACCATCTATGTGGCGCTGTACACCAGCTCGTGCAGCGACAGCGCCGGCGGCACCGAGGTGGCCACCGGCAGCTATGCGCGCGGGTCGCTCGCGGCCGGCACCAGCAACTGGGCCAACACCCAGGCCAGCGGCACCGGCGCCAGCACCGGCACCAGCGGCACCACCAGCAACAGCGTGGCCATCACCCTGCCCACGCCCACCGCGGGCTGGGGCACGGTGACGCACCTGGGCCTGCTGGACGCCTCCACCAGCGGCAACCTGCTGGTGTGCACGGCGCTCACCACCAGCAAGACCATCAACACCGGCGACACCGTCACGCTGCCCATAGCCAGCCTGACCGTGCAGCTGGACAACTGAGCCCAGCCACCATGAAAAAAACCATCTGGAGCCTGCTGGCGGTGTGCGCGATCGCCGCCCTGCAGGCCTGCGCCACAGCCCAGCCGGCACCGCCGGCGTCGGCGCCACAACCTCTGGCCGCCAGTGCCAAGGCCTCGCGCATCGTCACCACCGCCACGTTGGCGCTGGCAAACACTTGTGAGGTGGACGTGGCCGCCGACTATACGGCGGTGATCGCCTCGCGCCAGCGCGCCACCCGTCTGCTGACAGAGCGACGTATCACCGTCGCCCAGGCCCAGCAGGTGCAGGACTTGGCCGACGCCGCCCGGGCCCGCCTGGTGGCGGCGTGCCCTGACAAGGCCGCCACCTTCAAACCGACCGAGCGAGACGCCGCCCGCGCGGCGCTGACGGCCATTTCCACCATCCTGGAGGGCCAGTAACCATGAACCTCGCACAAGTGCGCCTGTTGGCGCAACACCTGAGCCAAGTGGTTGCAGCGGCCGACGAGGCCGGCGCCGACGAATCGACCCCGGTCGATCTGACGCGAGGCCTGCAGCAGCTGGACGACGCCGCCCGCGACGAGCTGGCGGCGGCGATCAAGGCGGCGGAGTAACCGGCCATGACACCAGCACAGCTGGCAGCGCTGGAGGGCATCAGGGGCCGCCCCCTCACGCCTGACGAGGTGGCGGCCATTGAGCCCTACATTGCCGACCCAGACAACCGCAACGACGTGAAGATCACCGAGCTGCTGTCTGCCGGCCGCACACGCATCGAGACCCGCATGATCGGCGAGCGCGGGATCGTGGATGCGCTGGACGTGGAAGACGGGGAGGCCTGTGTGGCTGCGCTGGAAAGCTTTGCGGCCAACGCCCCGCCGGGCAATCACCCCCTGGCCACCAAACATGCTGGTATCAAGCGGATGGTGGCTTGGCTGAAGACGGACGCAGGCCTGGATATCGGGAACGCCAAGGCGCACTTGCTGTTGAACGCGCTGGCACAAGTCGGCGTGTTGCAGCAGGCATGGGTGAACGTCCTGATCGCGCTGACGCTGAAGCCCGATCCGTTCCCCATGGCCGAAGTCAGCTACCGGCTTAACGTGGCTGACGGGAGGATGACGCTATGACCAACGAGACCAAGGTCTTCCTGGGAACCGTACGCGTGTTGGAGGCCAGCGGCGCCAGCATCACCAATGGCTCGGTTGTGCAGGCGGACGATGCCAGCAACAACCGCGACAGCGGCAGCGATGGTGTGGGCTACCCAGACGCTGAGTTTTACCTGTCCTGCACCTTCGCCACAGCGCCCACCGAAGGCGCTGTGTTGTCCCTGTACGCCAGGCCGCTGGACATTGACGGGACCAATGATTCGGAGGTGCCCGAGGCCACGCGGCCCACGATCTTCATTGGCAATTTCGTGGTGAACAACGTCACCAGCGCACAGTATTTGCCCTTGCAGGGGATGTATGCGCGCGACATTCCAAAGCTGGCGGACTACTACATCCACAACAACGGCACGGGCCAGACCGTCAGCAGCGGCTGGAAGCTGCAGCTGGTGCCGCGCACGCGTGGGCCGGCCTGATGCCAAACGTCTCCAGTCAGCGGCTGCATGCGCGCGTGCCTAGGCACGCGCCGCGTATTGCCTGGAGCAATCCGCGCGCGCATGGCATCGTCGCTCTGATCAATCCTTCAGGGGGTTGGGTGGATGCTTTTAATGGTGGTTTGATGGCGCCTAGCAACGCCCCGGTACGCGCAAACGAAGGCATCACCACCAACGGAACCAACAACTACATTGCTCGGGCGCCCACCACCGGCGTGGCCTGGTGCGACAACCTGACGATCATCGTCATCACCACCCCCAGCGCCGTGGGTGTGGGCAGCTGCTCGCCTATTGTCAGCATGGCGGTTGCCGGCGTGGGGCGTGGTGGCGGTGGCATTGGCGTCAATTCCAGTGGGCAGCTTGTAGGCACGGCCACCACCAGCAATGGAACGTTCTACTGCACAGGCGGTTCGTCAGTGGTTGGCACGCGTTGCGTTGGTGCCATGCGCAAGCATGTCACCGACACCACCAAATTTGACGTGTGGCTGGGCCTCACCAAACTGGGATCCAACAGTTGGACAGGCAACGCCGCTTATGGCGGCGCCTCAGCCTGGGAACTTGCCGTCGGCCGTGGCCCGGGCAACGACATCAATGGCGCAACACAATACGGCGCCGCAACGACGGAACTGATCATTGTTTTTGGCCGGTGGGTCGGCGACACCGAGCTGCGTGAAATCCTCGCAGATCCGCTGCAGTTGATCCAGACCGACGACGACGAGGTGTTTTTCCCGTCCGCTGGTGCTGTCACTCTGGCGGCCAACGCCATCGCGCAGGCTGCTGCTACAGGCGACTTGCTCAAAGGCGTCACCCTCGCTGGTGCCGCGCTGGGTGTTGCTAGTGCCACCGCCGGCATAGCCAAAACCGTCTCGCTCACGGCGACCGCAGTGGGCCAGGCTGGCGCCACCGCTGACCTGGCTAAAACGGCCAGCCTGGGCGCCACCGCCGTGGCCACCGTCACCGCTACCGGCCAGGTGGACCTGCAGGTGAGCCTGGGCGCCGCAGCTGTGGCGCAAGCCCTGGCCACCGCCGGCATCACCGTGGGCAAGCCATTGGGCGCCAATGCGGTGGGCCAGGTGGGCGCCACTGCAGATTTGTCCGTCACCGGCGGCGGCACCGTCAACCTGGCGGCCAATGCCCTGGGCAATGCCGGCGCCACTGTCAGCCTGAACCTAGTGGTCAACCTGTCCGCCGCGGCCGTGGCCCAGGTCACGGCCAGCGCAGATCTGGGCGGTTCCGCCAACCTGGCCGCGCAGGCCATTGGCAACGCGCAGGCCAGCGCCGGCATCCAGGTGGCCAAGCCGCTGGGCGGCGCCGCGGCGGGCCTGGGCAGCGCCGGCGCCAGCCTGTGGCTGCAGGTGCCCCTCACGGCCCAGGCGCTGGCCCAGGGCGGCGCCGGCGCCGGCCTGCAGCTCACCGTCACCCTGGGCGCGGGCGCGCTGGGGCAGGGCGGGGCTGGTGCTGCGCCCGTGGTGGCCTGGAAGCTGGCCGCCAATGGCGTGGCCGTGGCCACCGCCGGCGCCGGCCTGCAGGTTTTCTCGCCCGTGCTGGGCAAGGCCACGCTGGTGGGGCGCGAGCCGCGGCGTGCCTTTGCCGGGCGCGAGCCGCGCCGCAGCTTCGCAGGCCGCATCAACGCATGAGGAGCACCGCGCCATGAACCTTGAACCCCTGGGCCCGCTGGATCCTGACGAGCTCAAGCCCGTCACCCTGCCGTTTGCCCGCCAGCTCGCCGGCGCCACCATCGTCACCGTGGACTACTTCCGCATCACCGTGAAAAAAGGCACCGACGCGGACCCGCAGGGCATGGCCTTTGGTCTGCCGGTGCCCGTGGGCACGGATGTGGCTCAGCGCATCGATCCCACCGGCCACCCGCCGGGCACCGTCTACAAGCTCAAAGCCCGCGTGATCGACAGCAACGGCAACAAGCACGTCTCCACCGACGATCTGCTGGTGGACGAGCTGTAAGGACCCCCACACCATGAAACTCCGCACCCTCGCCAGCAGCATGGCCGCCAGCCTGGGCACCCGGCTGCAGGCCATGTTCACCCCGCCCAGCAACAGCCTGGAGCGCGGCCACCGCGTGGCCAGCGACATTGCCATGCAGCGCGAGATGCGCCAGGCCATGTTTGTGGACTACGACCGCCGCGCGCTGGTGGACACCATCCGCAAGATGGACCAGCAAGACGGCCGGGTGAAAGAGATCCACCGCCGCGTCTCCAGCGACCTGGTGCGCGGCGGCCTGGTGATGCAGGTGACCGGCGAGTCTGCCGAGGGCAAGGCCCTGGCCGAGGAGTGGAAACAGTTTGCCGCCCGCCTCAAGCTCACCAAACAGGCCAAGCTCAAGAGCGACGCCGCCGGCTTTTTGAAGGAGGGCAATCTGGCCCTGCAGCTGGTGCTGGACCAGGCCAACAGCGTCACCGACGCCGTGCGCATGCCCAGCGACACGCTGGTGCCCATCGTCGCCCCGAATGGCCGCTTCAAGGACCCCGCGCACGCCTTCGAGCAGCGCGATGTGATGACCGGCAAAATGCTGGCCAGCTTTGCCGCCTACCAGCTGGTGCTGGCCCGGCTGGATCCAGACAACTACGACGATATGGGCAGCATGGGCCGCCCGTTCCTCGATGCGGTGGCCAAGACCTGGCGCAAGCTGATGATGACCGACGAAGACCTGGTCATCCGCCGCCGCACCCGCGCCCCCCTGCGCCTGAGCCACGTGCTGGAGGGCGCCGACGACACCGCACTGGCCGCCTACCGCAAGACCACCGAGGGCGAGAAGGGCGAGATCACCACCGACTTCTACAGCAACCGCAAGGGCGGCGTCACGGCCGTGCAGGGCGACGCCACGCTGGGCGACATTGAAGACGTGGTGCACCTGCTGGACACCTTCTATGCCGGCACGCCAGCGCCCAAGGGCCTGTTTGGCTACGTGGGCGATCTGAGCCGCGACGTGCTGGCCGACCTGAAGCAGGCCTATTTCGAAGCGCTGGACGGCATCCAGGACGAGATGGCCGACGCATACGACGCCGCCTTTCGCGTGCACCTGCTCTTCCAGGGCAAAGACCCGGCGCCCGACGCCTACACCCTGCGCTTTGCCGAGCGCCGCACCGAGACCACCAACCAAGTGGCCGACCTGGCGCTGAAGTGGCAGGCCTTGGGTGTGCCGGATGACGTCATCTTCACCATGATGGGCATGGACCCCACCCAGATCCGCGCGCAGCGCGAGGCGCAGGCCAAACGCCGCGAGCCTTACCCCGACCCTGGCGCCGCCGGCGGCACGCCGCCCATGCCTGGCGGCGTCACCATCACCCCCGGCCAGGCCGGCAAGGGCCAGAGCGCCACCCACGTGCCCACGCCAGGCACCCACCACGGCCGCGGCCGCTGAGCCGCGTGGCCGACAGCACCGCCGCCGCCATCCGCCGCGCCAGCCAGCAGGCGCGCAATGCCATGCAGGCGCTGGACATGCGCGCCATGGCCGAGCTGGACCACCTGTATGAGACCGCGGCCGACCAGGTGCGCGCCAGCGTGCGCGCACAGGCTGAAGGCGACGGCAGCGTGTCCGCACAGCGCCTGCGCGCGCTGCTGCAGCAGATTGACGACATCATGGACACCTTGCACGCCCAGCGCGGCCAGCTGCTGCAGGGCGCCATGGGCCAGGCGGCCGAGCTGGGCGTGCGGCCTTTCACCGCTGCCGGCCTGGGCGCCACCGGTCGCACCGTGCCGGCCGTGCTGGAGGCCGCCAGCGCCTTCCGCATCAGCCAGGAGGCGGTGCGCGCCGTGCAGGCCTTCACCGCGGCGGATGGGCTCAAGCTGAGCGACCGCGTCTGGGCCCTGACCAGCGGCGCCAAGGAGGTGCTGCGCCGGCAAATCAGCCAGGCCGTGGTGTCCGGCTGGGACGCTGCCAAGGCCGCGCAGCAGCTGGTGATGGAAGGCCAGCCGGTGCCCCTGGACCTGCAGCAGCGCATGGCCGGCGCCCAGGCCAGCGCGGTGGTGAGCGCCGCCGACGTGTTGACCGACAGCGACGGCGAATATTTCAAGGCCGAGCGCGTGCTGCGCACCGAGATCAACCGCGCCCACGGCACCGCCTACATGGCCAGCGCGGTGGAAGCGCCGGGCTTTGCCGGCTTTCGCTTCCTGCTCAGCCCGGCCCACCCGCGGCCCGACATCTGCGACCTGTTGGCCCGGCAAAACCTGCATGGCCTGGGCGAGGGCGTGTACCCCGACGCCGAGAGCTGCCCCTGGCCCGCGCACCCCAACACGCTCAGCTTTGTGGTGGTGGTGTTTGAGAGCGAGATCAGCCAGGCCGACCGCGACGGCAAGGAGACGCCGCTGCAGGCCCTGGGCCGCATGGCGCCCGAGCTGCGCCGTGGCGTGCTAGGGCCCACCAAGGCCGAGTACTTCGACAAGGGTCTGCTCACGCAGGCGATGATCCGCGCCAACGTCAGCGCGGTGGATGAGCGGCTGGCGCGGCAAAGTCTCGCACCGGCAGGCGGATAAGCGGCCGCTGGAACACCGGCACGCAGCGCCACACCTGGTGCCATTTGGTGGACTTGCTGGCCTTGTAGCCGCCGCGCACGTCGGTGTGTTCCAGCCCGGAGATCTCGACCCACTGCGGCAGCACCACCAGCTGCGCCGGCTCAATGCACGGGAAGATGTAGTCATAGTCCGGCGTCATCAGCCGCGCCAGGTACACGTTGACCCATTCGATGCGCCGGCTGTACGCCAGCTGGCCCACGCGGCCGCCGGCCTTGGCCACGTCAAGCGGCAGGGGCTCGCCGCGCTCTCTCATTCGGAAGACTCGGTATAACACTGTATCAATATACAGTATTTGGGTTGGGCGAGGCCTGCAACAATGCCGCATGCTTGATTCAGCTGAAGCCGCCCTGTACGGGTCTCTCATTGGTGGGTTGATGGCCGTCATTGCCGGCGCAGTCACTCAGGTCTTGGTGCACCGGTTCACTGCGGAGCGCGAGCGCAAAGCCCTCCTTCGAGAAAAGGCTGAAAAAGTTTTCGTGCTGCTGGAAGAGTACCGCACATGGGTGTATCGGGAGATGGAATCGCCCAAGTCGGAACACGAAACGCCAACTAGCCCGAGTCACGAGGCGCAAGCGATCATCGGTCTTTACTTCCCCACTGCGGCCCCATTGTCTGAGGCGTTGAAAGTGCAGCACGGGTTGCTGGCAGACGTTGCTTTCAAAATGCATGGCGGCGAGCCCAAGCCTAGCGACGCACAGGTGTCCGCTGCATTGCAGGCCCACACGATGGCCCTTAGCGCGCTGAAACGCCATGTGATTGAAGAGGCCAGGGCCGTGTAGCGCCCACGCGGCCAACATCCCCCCTTTTTATGTCCCCCTGAACCGGGAAAACTGCCTCTCGTCGGCTAGACCGATGACGAGGCAACATGCAACTTCCCACCACTGCCGGACGCCACATCAAGCTGGAGGAACCCAAGGCCACGTATGGCCTGGCGCGGTTTCTCACGCACAGCTTTGAGCTGGCGCAAGAGACGAAAGCTGGCGCGCGCAAGTGGGTGACGTTGACCCGGACGGGCGACTTCACCGACCCACGCTACGGCAAGTTCTCCATCACCCCGGCCTTGCTTCAGCAGATGGTCAGCAACTTCGACAAGAAGGTGCTGGGCCAGGACGTCGCCATCGACGTCAGCCACCGCCCCAGTGACGGTGCCGCGGGCTGGATCCGCGAGCTGAAGGTGGAGGGCGACAAGCTGCGCGCGCTGGTGGAGTTCACGCAATACGGCATCGATGCCGTGCAACAGCGTGGCATGAAGTACTTCAGCGCCGAGTACCACGAGGCCTTCAAGGACAACGAGAAACAGCAGTCGCACGGTTGCGTGCTGCTGGGCGCTGCCCTGACGCCTCGGCCAGTCATCAAACGCCTGGACCCTGTTGCGCTTGCTGAGAGCGAGCACGACGAACCCATCCGCACGGCCCTTTCGCCGCAACTGATCAAAGAACTTTCGGAGTCACACGCCATGTACGCTGAACAACTGAAAACCAAACTGCTGGCCTTGGGCCTGCCCGCCGACCTGGTCACCATCATGGTGGCCGAAGCTGTCAAGCAGCTGGAGGCCGTGAAGGACGACCAGGCCAAGTGCCTGGCCGTGGTGGACGCTTTTGTGAAGACCGGCACCGACACCGTGGCCGCCCTGAAGGCCGCCGCCACCGGCAATGGCAATGGCGGCCAGCCCGTCACCATCACCCTGGCCATGCCCGGCCAAACCGTGGACGTGGACGGCGCCGTGGCCCGGGCCCTGGCCGAGCGCGACACCGCCGCCGCCACTGCCAAAACCACGCTGGAAGGCAAGCTGAAGCTGCTGAGCGATACCATCGCCGCAGAAAAGACGCTGACGCCCGAGGGCGTGGTCAAGCTGGCCGCCGATGTGGTGCCGCTGATCTCAGCCAACACCAGCGACGACCAGGTGAAGGCCCTGGCCGCCCTGCAGCTCAAGGGCTGGAACAGCCTGAACGCCGCGCAAAAGCTGGTCACCCTGGGCTACACCTCGCCCAGCGGCACTGTGCACATCACCGTGGACAGCTCCAACAGCGTCAAGGCCCTGCAGGCCGAAGTGGACAAGCGCCTCGGCCTGGATGACGACAAGGACAAGAAGCGCTTCCAGGGCACCAACGGCATTCTGTTGGAAGCCAATCGCAAGTTTGCGGAAAAGGCCCTGGCCCAGTTTGACTCCGACCCCGAGCGCGCCCAGGCGCTGCACGACGAGCACAAACGCCTGGCCGGCGGCGTGGGTGTAGGGGCAGACGTGGCCGTGCCCACGATTGCCGAGCGCACGGTGGTGCGCGAGGTGCTCTACAACATGATGAGCCTGGAGCTGATGGACGTGGGCACCGCGCCTTACGCCAACACCATCAGCATCCCTTACAGCTACCGCGACCTGTCCGCCGCCGGCGTGAACAACCTGCGCCGCTACGAGCGGCAGGGCATCAAAAAGGGCGGCGTGATCCAGACGCAAGAGTTCACCTACCCCATCCCGCAAAAGCTGGCCTTCCAGCTCAGCTCCGAAATCAGCATGCTGGTGGGCGCCAGCGTGATCAACTGGGAGCCGATTGCCGAGAACATGAAGAACATGATCCGCATCGTGGGCGAAGACGCGGAGATGATCAACCTGAACGAAATCGCCCGCAGCTCGGACGAGTTCACGGTGGTGGCAGTGGTTGGCGAAGTGCGCACCGCCGACGTGCAGGGCACCAACAAGATCTTCCCCCTGGCCAACTTCCCGGTGGTCAAGCCGCGGCAGTTCTTCGATATCACCGGCGCGCAGGTGGGCACCACCGTCAACCCGATCACCGTCACGCTGAACGGCGTGCCGCGCACCGAGTACATCTTGCCGGCTGACGGCTCCGCGCTGGGCGCCGGTACCTACTGGGTGATGGACTACAACCTGGGCGAGCTGCGCTTTGTGGACCAGACCGGCGCGGCCGTGGTGCCCACCAATGCCTGGCCGCTGCTGGTCAGCTACAGCTACAGCACCAACGCCAGCAAGTTCAGCACGGACCTGGGTGGCGCGGACGTGGACAAGTTCTGGGACACCTTCCTGTACACCCTGGGCGCTCGCAAGGCCTTGGTGGAGGACGCCCGCTTCTACACCGCCGACATGATGCTGATGAGCGGCAACGTCAACAACTCGGTGGCCCAGGCCAAGACGTTCCAGGCCAACAGCGCACGCATCGCCACCGGCCTGGCCAGCGATGGCAGCGTGGGCAAGATCAAGGACATTGACGTGTGGCGCCCCAAGGCCCCGGGCACGCTGTTCGGCGACACCCGCGTGGTGCTGGGCCAGCGCGGCGTCAGCCGCTTCCGCATGGTCAAGCCCTGGGAAGTCACGCCGCTGGAGCAAGCGCGCAACACCAATGGCGAGTTCATCGACGCCAAGGAAGCCTTTGGCACCCAGTACATCGGCTCGCACACGCCCACGCAGCTGAAGGGCTCCAAGACCAGCGTGATCCTGTACAGCGCCACCGGCCGCGTGGCCCGGGTCAACTAACTGAATACACCACCCCGCGCGGCAGTCGCCCCCGGACAGTGCCCAGCTTGCTGGCGCTGTCCGGGTAGGGGTGAAACAGGAGACCCACCATGCTGAAGTACATCCAGAACACCGGCACCGAGATCATGTACATTCTCGGCCAGATGATCCTGCCCGGTGAGGGCGCCCACGTGGACGTGCCGCATGAGGCAGAGCCGCAGCCGGAGGAGCCAGCGGCCCCAACGCTGGCCGACGAGGTGAAGCTGGAGCTGAAGAAGTCGGTCAAGGACCTGGTGGCCGGCCTGGCCACCTACAACGACGACACGCTCACGCTGATGGTGGCACTGGAACAGCAAGCCGCCTCGCCCCGCACCTCGCTGCTCAGCCCGCTGCAGGCCGAGGTTCTGCGTCGCGCTGACGCTGCCCTGACGGCCGGCCAGACCGGCGGCGCCCAGTCCGAACCCGGCAGCGAGGGCGGCAACGACACCCAGCCCGGCGGCGGCACCAGCGACCAGCCCTGACCCCACCCACCCGCAAAGCACGAGCCCACCATGTCCGACCCCATGGCACTTGACGGCCTGGTCAGCGACCTGAAAACCTCGCTGACCGACACGGCCAGCAAGTTTCAGACGCCTGACGACGGCGACTTCAAGCGCTTCCTGCAGCTCGCGCTGCCGGACATGGCCTGGAAGCGCCCGCTGACCCGCCTGGGCCAGGTGGACCTGGTGGCGGGCAGCCCGCGCTACGCGCTGTCCAATGTGGACGGCTTCTTCAGCCTCAAGAGCCACATCTGGGGCGCCGGCGTCAGCCTCCCCAAGCCGTGGGACGACGGCCACCCCGGTGCCATGCCGCGCGTGCAGGCCCAGCGCGACGAGGGCAGCTTCTGGCTGGACTTTGACCCCGCCCCCACTTGCGCGCAGATCGCGCTGTTTGGCAGCGTGTTCAAGTTCTACTACCTGGCCAACCACAGCATTTCCGCTGAGACCGGCGACGGCACTACCGTGCTGCCGGCCGACCGTGGGCTGCTGCTGCTGCGCGCCCAGGCCGAGGCCATGAAAGAGCTGGCCATCCGCAACGTCAGCAAGCCCGTGCAGATGCGCGACGGCATGACCAGCGCCCCGCGCAACAGCACCCCCACCGCGCTGCACCAGTCGCTGCTGCAGCAGTTCCAGGAGGCCCACTGATATGGCCGCCAGCCAATCCAGCGTCAACAGCACCCGGCTCGTCGCCAGGCTGCGCGGCTGGTCCGCCGCGGCCGAGATCGAGGTGGGCGCCGAGCTGGAGCAGTTCGCGCACGAGATCGCCGCGTGGATGCGCGTGCACGTGGCCAAGTTCCGCAGCCTGCTGACCAACGCCATCTCGGCCACCAAGAAATCCCCCTTCTGGTGGGAAATCGGCCCCCTGGGCGTGGACTATGCCGAGGCAGTGGAAAAGGGCGTGCCCGCCGGCGGCAAGGGCCTGCCGCGCTTTTTTGACCCCGCCAGTGCCAGCATCGTGGCCTGGCTGGAGAAGCAGCCGCGCAGCGGCTTTGTCGGCCCCGCCAACCGCTGGGCCAAGCCCAAACGCAAGCCGCGCGTGGGCAGCAAGGGCATGCAGGCCGCCATGCTGGCCCTGCGCGACCGCTACGAGGGCCTGGCCTGGCACATCCGCCACTTTGGCGTCAAGGCCCAGCCCTATGTGGCGCCGGCGCGCGAGCAGTTCCGCCCGCTGCTGGGCCCGCGCGTGGCCGCGGCGCTGGCGCGCGTCAACACGGGGGCGGCATGACCAACCCCACCGGCAACGTGCTGGACCTGAACCCGCTGTTTGACACCATGGTGGCCAGCCTGACCACCAAGCTGCCGGACCGTTACGTGGGCCGCTCACTGCGCACGCCAGACGATTGCGCTGCCAAGGAGCTGCTGGGCGGCGTGCTGTGCGTGCTGGCCGATGGCGGCGCCATGTTCAGCCGCACACGCGGCCGCGAGGCCCAGGCCGGGCAGATCGACTTCACCGTGGTGGGCTATGTGCAGCTCACCGAGGAAAAAGGCTGGGCCCCGGCCGACATCGAGCGCGCCGAGCTGGCCATGGTCAACGACGTGCTGCGCTGGGTGGATGAGCTGCAGCCCGGCGAGCTGGATCTGGGTGGCAAGGCCATCTACCCCGAGGCCTGGCGCGGCAGCAAGCAGATGGAGGCGCCATTCGGCTGGTTCGTGATGGCCGTCGCGCTCAAGTAACCCCTTTTCTGGAGAAACACCATGGGAAAAACCACCGACACCCAAACGCAGGCCGACACCGGCAGCGACACCACCGGCGCGCCGGCCCCGGCCCCTGCGCCCAGCCCTGCAGCCGCTCCGGCCGCGCAGGCCAAGGAGCCCGTGCCCCCCGGCGACCACGCCTGGACGGGTGACGAGTTCCACGGCCAATACGGCACGTTCGTGTTCGATCCCGCCACCGGCAAGCGCACCCGGGTGCCCGAGCCCGAATAAGCGCCGCCCGCGCACGCCACCCCCACACATCGCAACTTCTAGGAGCCCACCATGCCGACCAAAAGCCTCAAGAACACCCTGCTGCTTGCCAAGGTGCAAACCGTGCTCGGCACCGACCCGGTGCCCACCGCCGCCGCCAACAGCATCCTGGTGCGCGCCTACACGCCCAAGCCGCTGAGCGCCGAATTCGTGGAGCGCAACAACATCCGCGGCTTCAAGGGCAACTTTGGCAAGCTGGCCGTGGGCGTGCACCGCGAATGGGACTTTGAGGTGGAGATGGCCAGCGCCGGCGCCGCCGGCACCGCGCCCAAATTTGGGCCGCTGATCAAGGCCTCGGGCTTTGCTGAGACCATCTCGGCCGGCACCAGCGTGGTCTACAACCTGGTGAGCAGCGGCGAGCCCTACATCACCCTGTATGGCTACCTGGACGGCCTGCTGTTCAAGATGATCGACAGCAAGCTCAGCTTCTCGCTGGAGCTCAGCAGCAAGGCCATCCCGGTGCTGAAGTTCAAGGCCATTGGCGAGTACTCCGCCGTGACCGACGTTGCCTTCCCCACCACGCAAGACTTCACCGGCTGGCAAATGCCCCGCACCGTGGGCAAGGTCAACACGCCCACCTTCTCGCTGCACGGCATTGCGCCCGGCATGCAGAACCTGACCATCGACCTGGCCAACGCGCTGCAGTATCGCGACCTGGTGCAAAGCGGCGGCGCCGCCAGCCCAGACCGCAGCCCTGGCGGCAGCGTGTCGTTCGAGATGCCCAGCGTGGCCAGCCTGGACATTGCCGAGCGCGTGCGCCTGGGCACCACCGGCGCCATGCAGCTGATCCACGGCGTGGGCGCCGGCAACATCGTGCAGATCGACGCGCCCGCGGTGCAGTTCACCGCCGAGCCCGACATCAACGACGACAACACCGTGGCCATGGTGAACACCAGCTTCAGCCTGAACCCGGTGACCGGCAACGACGAGCTGGTGCTGACCTTCAAGTAAGCGGCACGGCGGCGCCTGCGCCGCCTGGCCAACCCCCAGAGCCCAACCACAACAAGGAGTCCCCCATGAGTTTTAAGCGCAGCGTCTCGCCCACTTTCAAAGCTGAGGTCACTTGCAAGGTGCCCGATGAAGCCGGCAACTACACCACCAACACTTTCACGGCCACGTTCGCCCGGCCCAAGACCAGCGAAGTGCCGGCATTGCGCAACCTGTCCGATGAGGACCTGGTGCGCAAGCAGGCCACCGGGTGGGACCTGAAGGACGCCGACAGCAATGACGACGTGCCCTTCAACAAGGCCGAGCTGGAGACCGTGCTTCAGATCCAGCCCAGCCCGCGCGCCATTGCGCTCGCCTTCTGGGAGCAGCTGAACGGCGCACGCGCAAAAAACTAGCGCTGGCTGCTCTCCACTGGGCTGGTCTGGACCAGCCCAGCCAAGAGGAGCCCGCAGCACAGGCGCCCGTGGTGGACGAGCACGCGCTGGAGGCCATGGAGGCCTTTGGCGTGCCGCCCGAGCTGATTGCCAAGGAGCGGGCAAAAGCGCTGCCCAGCACCCCGGCCAAGCCAGCCGACCCGGAGTGCGAAGTGTGGGAGGAGAACTGGCCCAGCTGGTTGTTCTTCCTGAAGGTGCAGACGCAGTGGATCTGGACCAGCGGCATGGCGGTGGTGCGCATGGGCCTGAACTATCCGGCCGTGGAGAGCACCCTGCGCATGGCGGGCATCCCGCGCCGGCAGTGGCCGGCCCTGCTGGATGACCTGCAGGTGATCGAGGTGGCGGTGTTGGACGGTGAAACCAAGGCGAGAGCCGAGCAGACCAGGGACTGAAAGACGGCAATGTCATTGAGCGGCAACGGTGAAGACATGAAAGTCCTGGTGGCGGCCGATGTCGAGCCCGCCGCACAGGCTATGTCGGGCCTGGCCGACAAGGCCGAGGCCACAGCCGAGCGCGTTGGCACCGCGCTGAAGCAGGTGGACGCCGCCGCCAAGGCCGTCAACACCTCCGCTGGCAAGATGGCCAGCGACTACGTGAAGGACAGCGAGGCCATGGCCCAGGCCGCCACCAAGGCCGGCCAGTCCACCAGTTCCTACGTGCAGGCCCTGGAGGCCGAGGTGGCCGTGCTGGGCAAGACGCGCGGTGAGATCGCTGCATACACCGCCGCCCAGGAAGGCCTGACCAAGGCCGACCGGCTGCGCGCCGTGTCGCTGGGCCAGCAGATCGACGCCTACCACCAGGCTGAGGCCGCCGCCAAGGCCACCGCCCGCGCAGAGGACCTGCGCTATGCCGCCTCTGACAAGTTCATTGCCCAGCTGAAGGACCAAGCCGCCACCCAGGGCCTGAACACAAAGCAGCTGCTGGAATACCGCGCCGCGCAGCTGGGTGTCACCAAGGAAGCGGCGCCGTTCATCGAAGCCGTTGGCAAGGCTGAGCAGGCGCAACATGGCCTGAGCTTTGCCACCGCCGGCGCCAGGCGCGAGCTGATCGTGGTGGCGCACGAGCTGGCCAATGGGCAGTGGAATCAGGCGGCCACCAGCATGTCGGTGCTGGCAGAGCGGACTGATGCACTCTCGCTGGTGATGAGCCCAACCGGCGGCGCAGTTGTCTTTGTGGCGGCCGCCATCACCGGGCTGGCAGTCGCGGCTGTGGCCGGGTCGCACGACCTGGAGCACTTCAACAAGACGGTGGCCCTGACCGGCAACTACGCTGGCCTGACCAAGGGCGAGTTCAACGGCATGGCCACGGCGATCGCGGCTGGCGCTGACAGCAGCATTGGCAAGGCCAAAGACGTCATGCAGGGCCTGGCTGACAGCGGCCGGTTTGCCGCCAGCACGTTTGACCTGGTGGCGGGGACTGCTGCAAAGTTTGCGGTGCGCACCAGTCAGTCAGCCGACGAGGTGGTGAAAGACTTCACCCGCATGGGTGACGGTGTGGTGGCCTGGGCCACGGAGCACAACAAGCAGTACCACTTTCTCACGGCGGCGCAGTGGGACCACATCAACACGCTGGACAAGGAGGGCGAGAAGGAGCTGGCCATCATGGCCACGATGGCGGCGCTGAACGAGCACCTGACCAAGAACGCCGAGCACATCACCCTGGTGGGCCGCGCCTGGCGCAGCACCGGGCAGTGGTTCAGCGAGTACTGGGACATGCTGAAGCGCCTGACGTCCAGCGACACCCTGGACGACTCGGTGACCAAGATGGCCCAGCGCCTGGTGGCCGCGCAGGATCAGCTGGCCAAAGCCAACCCGGACAGCCCTTACTTCGCCGCGCTGAAGAAGAGCGTTGACGAGCTGACTGCCTCTTACGGGCAGCTTCAGGCTGAACGGCTGAAAGGTGTGGCCGATGCCAAAGAGAAATCTGCTTTTGCTGAAGCGCAGCAGAACGCGCAAAAGGCCATTGAGTGGAACAAAAAGCTGAGGGAGTCCGCTGAGTCACTGGCCGACCAGGAAAAGCGGAGAGTCACTGAGTATGAGGCGAACCAGCGGATCATCGCTGCGGCTGATCAAAGCCAGATCGACACCGCCGAACAGCGTGCACGCGCGCTGAAGAAGATCCACGAGGATGTATATGGCAAGCCATCCAAGGCACAGCAGCCCACCTTTGAGAACGATCAGGCCAAGGCCTATGCCCAGTACTTCAAGGACTTCAGCAGGAACGCTGCTGACGCCCAGGCCAAGACACAGCTGCTGACCAAGTCACAGGCCGAGCTGGCCGTCATGGTGGCCGACCCACGCTTTCAGCAGATGCCTGAGCCGTGGAAGCTGCTGCTGCTGGCGGCTGCGGAGTCCGCGGCTTCCATAGAGGAGGCCACGCGGGCCACCAAAGGCTACGAGGATCAGCTCAACGCGCTCAGCAAGGCCGGTGATGCCGTAGTCAAGAACCTGGACGCCCAGATCGCCCGGCAGAAGCAGCACAACGCCGAGATCGGCAAGACCAAGGAACAGGTGGAGCTGGCCCGGCAGGCGACCGAGGACGCCCTGACGGCCGAGCTGCAAGGCCAGGCAGACGCCATCACCCTGCTGATCGAAAAGGGCATGGTGATGACCGCCAATGGTGCGGTGGAGGCCGAAGTTAGCCAGCAGGCGCGCGGCATTTATGCCGAGGTGCTTAAGAACCTCAACGAGCAGATCGCCCGGCGCAAGGAGCTGGCCGGCTTGTACAACGAGGGTGCTGCAGCTGAAGCTGCTGATGCATGGGCCAAGGCGTCTGAGAAGGCCGCCAAGCAGGCCGATGCCGCCTGGCAACGCACTGCCGACAACATCGGGGACGGGCTGACGAACGCCATCCTGGACGGCGGGCGCCGTGGCTGGGAGCGCCTTCAACACGATGCCCTGAAGTGGGTGTTGCGCGTGGCCGTGCAGCCCATCGCCAACTTCGGCGCCTCTCTCCTGAATGGTGTCGCAGGTCAGGGAAGTGGCGGCAGTGGACTTGCTAGCGCCTTCGGCCTGGGCCAGGCCGGCTATGGCGCTTACACCGGCACCGGCATGTACGGTGCTGCGGGAAACTACCTGTTTGGCAGCGGCGCCGCCGCTGGGTGGGAAGGCGGCGCCGCCGCAGGGAGCGTACTGGGCGGCACAGAACTGGCCAGCGGCGTCACCGAGATCGCCAGCTTTACCTCCGCCGGCGCGGAGATCGGGGGTGGCGCGGCGCTGGCGGCCGAAGGCGGCGGCCTCGCTGCCACCGAGGGCACGTTGGCCTCCATGGGCCCCTATGGCTGGGTGGCCGCGGCGGTGGTCGCTCTGCTGGCGATGGCCGGCGGCGGCGGCACGCCGACGAGTAGCACGGGTGATTCGAACGCCACTTTCGACCCGCTGGGCAACAAGCTCAATGCCAACGTCTTCAGCGCTGCTGACACCTGGGCCCACCCCAGTGAGCATTCCGAAGGTGTGGTGGCCGGACTGGAAAGCTCCTACCTGGCCGCGGCGGCCAAGCTGGGCATTGGCGCGGTGGCCACCAACTTCAGCTACTCGGGCAACACTGGCGAGAACGGCCAGCACCCCAATTTCGGCCTGGGCGGGTCTGCTGGGGACAGCGCCTTTTACCAGTCCGAGACCACGCTGAGTGACGACGCGGTGAAGCTGGCCGCGTCGCGCGCGTTGGTGGCCGCGCTGAAGGGCAGCGACGTGCCCCAGGAGATGCAGGCGCTGTTTGACAGCATCACGCCCGCCACCGCCACGCAGGCGCAAATTGACACCGTGCTGGCGGCCGCCCAGGCCATTGCGGACTTTCACGCGGCGGTGGCCAAGCTGCCGCCGCAGTTTGATGCGTTGAAAAATCTGTCTTACGACGACGCGAAGAGTCTGGTGGCCTTTGCCGGCGGGCTGGACCAGTTCGCTGCCAGCGCCAACGGGTATTTCAACGACTTCGCCACCGCCGCCGAAAAGCACGACGCCCTGGTGGCCGGCATCACCCAGACGCTGGTGGACGCCGGTGCCAACCTCACCGCCGCCGATGTGGCCGGCGTCACGCGCGACACCTACACCAGCCTGGTGACTCAGGCCCAGCAGAACCTGGCCACCGAGGCTGGCCGCAAGTGGTACGCCGCGCTGCTGAGCGTAGAGGGCGCCGTCAACCAGCTGGTGCCCGCACAAGAAGCGCAGGCCGAAACCGCCAAGGACGCCGCCGATGCGCTGAAGGTGCAGCTGGAATGGCAGGACAAGCTGGACGTGCTGCAGGGCCGCACCACCGACCGTCAGCTGCAGCTGCGCGACGCGCTGGCCAGCACCACCGACCCGGCGGTGCAAAGCACCATTCGCCTGGTGTTTGCGCTGGAAGACCTGGCCGAGGCCAACAGCAACGCCGCCAGCGCCGCGCGCGATGCCACCAGCGCTGCCATCACCGCCGCGCAAACCAGCCAGGCCATGGCCATCAGCGCCGCGCAGGGCGAGACGGACTCCGCCTTTGCCGGCGTGCAGCGCGCCATAGCAGCCAAGCAGCAGCAGCTGGCCGACGCCCGCGAGGTGGACCTGCAGTATTACCAGGACCAGATCGAGATGGCCCAGGCGGCCGTCAGCGCGCTGGAGCCGCTGTCGCAAGCCCTGCACCAGGCCATGGAGACGCTGAAGGGCGTGCAGCTGGGTCCGCTGGCCAGTCGGCAGAGCGCCCAGGCGCAGATCCAGACCGCGCTGGCCATTGCCAAGGCTGGTGGCCCGCTGCCCGACGCGCAAAAGCTGCAAGGCGCGCTCAGCACCGTCAGCCAGGGCCAGCCCGAGCTGTTCAGCAACCGCGAGGCCTACCTGCGCGACGCCGGCCACACCGCCGCCGCGCTGGCCGAGCTGAGCAAGCTGACAGACGACAGCCTGACCGCCGAGCAAAAAGCGCTGAAGCTGGCCCAGGCGCGCGAGAAGGCCACAGAGCAGTACTACAAGTGGATGCAAGGCAACGTGGCCAGCCAGTTGGACGCAGCGCAACACCAGATCAACCTGCTGCGGGGCATCGCGGACGGCACCACCTCCGTGGGCGCGGCGATCGACCGGCTGACGGCCGCCATTGCCGGCGAGCGGGCGGTGACCACCCAGGCCAGCGTGGGCGGTCAGTTTGACGCCTTCACCACCGCCATGAGCGGCAAGAGCGGCGTCAGCACCTACACGGACGCCGACCGCACCCGCCTGGCCGGCAACGACCCCGAGCAGGCCCGCCAGCTGCTGGCCGGCATCTACAGCGCCGTGTTTGACCCCAGCCAGCCTGACGGCATCAACCAAACCAAACTGGCCGGCTATGCCGACGCCCTGGCCAGCCTGGCCACCTATTACGCCAAGGTGGACCACAGCAAGCTGGACGGCGGCACTCTGGCCTTTGCCAAGAAGCTGGGCCTGCCGGGCTTTGCCGGCGGCACGGCCAGCGCCAGCGGCCTCTACGTGGCGGGCGAGGGCGGTGGCCCCGAGATCATTGCCAGCGGCCAGGCACGGGTGTGGAACGCCGCGCAAACCCGGAGCATCCTGGGCGGCGCCGGGGGCGGTGGGCACAGCGGCGCGCTGCTGGCCGAGATGCGCAACTTCAACCGGGCGCTGGACCGGTTTGCTGCCAACAGCCAGGCCGAGAACCGCGCCATCGCCCGCAACACGCTGGGCACGCACCAGCTGCTGGTGCGGGTGACGCGCAAGGGCCGGGCCCTGCAAGTTGAGGATGCCACCTGATGCCTACCTTGCAACCCGGTTTGAAGATGATCGTGCCGGTGGACGTCACCGACGCGGTGCTGACGGCCACCAATGTGGCGGAGACCGAGCACGCCGCTTACAACGCCGGCACCACCTACGCCCAGGGCAACCGGGTGCAAGACGCCAGCGCCGGCGTGCACTTGATCTGGGAAAGCCTGATCAACGGCAACACTGGCAATGACCCGCACCTGGCCATCAATGCCGACAAGTGGCTGAAGATAGGCGCCACCAACCCCTGGCGCGCGTTTGACAACAGCACCGGCTCGCAGACCACGAAAGCGGACAGCTTCTACTTCACGGTGCGGCCTGGCGCCTACATCCCGTCGCTGTTCCTGGGCAATGTGGACGCCGCCAGCATCGTGGTGCAGTACGTGGATGACGTGGACGGCCTGGTCTACGACACCACCATCTACACCTCGCTCACCATGCTGCTGGGCGACTGGGACAGCTACTTCCTGGACCTGGTGGTGGCCGCCACCGACTTCTTCCTGAACGACTTGCCGCTGTCGGCCGCCGGTGCGCTCACCGTCACGGTAAACAACGCCGGCAAGACGGCCGCGCTGGGCGTGTTCCGCATGGGCCGCGCGCTGGCGCTGGGCCTGGTGCATTACGGCGCCCGGATCACCCTGAACGACTGGAGCGTGAAAACGCGCGACCCGTGGGGCGGCTACACGGTGGAGCCGGGCGAGTTTTCGCTGTCAGGCAGCTTCGAGGTGATCGTGCAGAAGGCGGTGGTGGACGCCGTGGTGGTGATCCTGCGCCGCTACCGCGCGCAGCTGGTGGTGTTCATCGGCTCGGATGACTACCGCTGCACCTACCTGTTTGGCTGGCCCACGTCGGCGGAGATCGGCATCGACTACCCGACCGAATCCATCCTGAACATCGACATTGAAAACGTGCCCTACCTGAACGAGTGAACACCCATGGCAGTACTTGACCAACTCCCCGACGCGCCGCAGCGCGGCACCGCGCCCAGTGTGTTCGCCCTGGCGGCCGACACCTTCCTGCGCGCGCTGGTGGTGTTTTGCACGCAGCTGCGCGCGCTGATCCCAACCATCCTGGCCGCCTATGGCTACGCGCAGGACGCTGCCAACTCGGCCACCACGGCCGCGGCCAGCTCGCAAAACGTGGGCAGCTGGACCAACTACGGCGCCAACGCGCTGACCGCCGGCAAGAGCGTGAACCACCTGGGCTACACGTGGAGCCTCAACAACAACCTGGCCAACGTGGCCCTGCAGGAGCCGGGCATCAACAACGCCAACTGGACCTGCCTTAACCCCGGCAATGCCTTCGCCACCCTGTCGGGTGCGCAAACCTTTGGAGCTCTCTGACCATGGCCGCAAACACGCTACCCATTTTCCCCAAGACCCCGGTGGTGGCGGCGCTGTCGCTGGCGGCGGCCGCGGCCTGCACCACGCGTGCGCCCACGGCCACGGCCGGCCTGGCGGGTGCCAACATCCTGGCGTTGGTGGCTGCAGCTGCCGATGGCCAGCGCATTGACAAGATCAAGGTGCAGGCCTGCAGCTCGGCCATTGGCGCCACCACGGCCGCGCAGCTGGTGCAGATCTGGATCTACAACGGCACCACCGCGTATCTGTATGACGAGATCGCAGTGGCGGCCCAGGTGCCAAGCACCACGGCGCCGGCCTTTGTGGCCAGCAAGAGCTACACCGACCTGGTGCTGCCGGCCGGCTGGAGCCTGTATGCCAGCACCACGGTGGCCACCACCGCCAGCACCACGGCGCTGGAAGTGCTGGCCTTTGGCGGGGCCTACTGAGCATGTTCCCGAACAGCTTTGCGCGCCCTGCCGACCCGGCCGAGAACACCGGCATCTACGTGGGCTTTCACGCCATGCATGACGGCGAGACGCCGCCCGCCGGCTGGCTGGAGCGCGACGGCTCAAGCCTGCTGCGAGTGGGCACCTTCGCGGCGCTGTTTGCCTTTTATGGCACCAAGTACGGCGCGGCCGACGCGCTGCACTTCAACCTGCCAGACGATCGAGGCCTGTTCGAACGCAACTGGGCCCACGGCAGCAGCCGCGACCCCGACCGCGCCAGCCGCACGGCAGACACCACCACAGGCGCCACCATGGCCGCCGGCGACCACACGGGCACTCTGCAGGCGGATGCGTTTAAGGCCCACACCCACACCGGCGCCGTCAGCGGCCTTGGCGGCGTGAATGGCGGTGCAGGCAACCTTAGCGACGGCACCACGCCCAACACTGGCAGCACCGGTGGCAACGAGACCCGACCCATCAACCGGGCGCGCATGCCCATCGTGAAGTATTGAGGCGCGCAATGAACATCTACACCTTTGACGCCGACACGGGCGAGCTGCTCGACACCCGCCAGGCGCACGCCAACCCGGCCTATGGCGAGGAGGGCCAGCCGCAATACCTGCTGCCGCGCCTGGCCACCTTCGACGTGCCGCCGGCCGCCGGCGAGCACCAGGCCGCCGTGTTTGCCGATGGCGCCTGGAGCCTGGTGGCGGACCACCGCGGCACCACGGGTTACACGGCCGAGGGTGAGCTGGTGACCATCACCGCTCTGGGCGACACGTTGGACAGCCTGGGCCTGACGGCCGAGCCGCCTGCGCCGGATTTGGACACCCTGAAGGCGGCGAAGAACGCGGAGATCAACGCGGCGCGGCTTGCGGCCAACTTCACCAGCTTTCCCTACGGTGGCAAGCAGATCGCCTGCGACCAGCTCAGCCGCTCGGACATCGACGGTACCAACGGCTATGTGGCGCTGAACGGTGCGCTGCCGCCAGGCTGGCCAGGCGGCTGGAAAGCCATGGACAACACCGTGGTGGTGATTGCCGACCTGGCGACGTGGAAGGCCTTCTATGCCGCCATGTTTGCCCAGGGCAATGCCAACTTTGCCCACGCCCAAGCCCTGAAAGTAACGCTGGCGGCCGCCACCACGGCCGAGGCCATACAGGAGATCACCTGGTGAACTACGACCAAGCCCGCCCCCTGATCCAGTCCGGCGACCTGCTGGCCTTCAGCCACTACACGCTGCGCGACTTGTACGACCTGCAGATCCAGATCGTGCGCTGTGCCACGCAGAGCGAATACAGCCATGTGGGCATCGCCTATGTGATGGGCGGCCGGGTGTGGCTGATCGAGTCCGTGGTGCCCAAAGTGCGCATGATTCCGCTGAGCAACGTGCTGCAGGACGGCCCCTTCTACTGGACGCCGCTGGGCACGCCCCTCAGCGACGCCGAGCTGGAGTTTTACTGCAGCGAGATGGGTGTGGGCGACTACAGCAAGCTGGAAGCCGTGCAGGCGCAACTCGGCCGCTTGGACATAGGCGCCAACCACGATTGGGAATGCGCTGAGCTGGTGATTTCCGGCCGGCGTCGCTCCGGCCTGGACCTAGGCCCAAAGGCCGTGCCCACCGATGTGGTGCGCGCTGCGCAGCGCCGGCCTGGCGCTAGCACAACGTTGGTGGAGGCGTGAATGTCCAGGGATAGCGAATGGGGCGGGCCAGAGCGACGCAACCACATCGGAAGCAGGCGCGGCGTGCACTTCAACAAGACCATTGACCTGGGGCACATCCTCTCGATGCTGGGCTTTCTGGTGGGCGTGATGGTGGCTTGGAACCAGTTGGACAAGCGGGTGACGGTGCTGGAAGAGCAGCGCAAGGTGCAAGAGAGTCGTGACCTGAACCAGGACGGCCAGGTGCGCGACAGGTTCAGCGAAATCAAGGAGTCGCTGATCGAGATCAAGGGCAACGTGAAGGCCCTGAGTGAGAAGCTGGAAGCGTCAGGCAAGCGGGGCAGGTGAGCCATGCCCCCAGTCGCACACCACCTGGCCCGCATCGGCCGCTGCCTGCTGGACAACCTGGAGAGCCTGCTGGAGGGGGCGGTGCTGTTCGTGTGTTTTTGGTACGGCGGCGAGGTGCTGGCCGTGGTGGCCGGCATTGGCTGGCCGACCTGGGAGATCTACAACCGCGTGCGCTTTGGCGGAGTGCGCTCGTTCAGGGAAGTGCTCCGCCGGAGGAAAAAACCATGAGCCAATTTGGATCTGCATTTGACAAGGCCATCGGCCGCGTGCTGGGGCACGAGGGCGGTTACGTGAACAACCCGGCCGACCCTGGCGGCGAGACGCAATGGGGCATCAGCAAGCGCAGCTACCCGCTGCTGGACATCAAGACGCTGACGCGCGAGCGTGCCGTGGAGCTGTACCACCGCGACTTCTGGGCCCGCGCCGGCCTGGACGCCATGCCCTTTGCCATCGCCAGCCAGATGCTGGACTTTGCCGTGAACAGCGGCATCGCCACCGCCACGCGTGCCCTGCAGCGCGCCGTGGGCGTGGCGGACGACGGCATTGTGGGCCCGCACACCCGCGAGGCCATTGCGGCCATGCAGCCGCATGACCTGGTGATGCGCTTCCTTGCCGAGCGCTTCATCTTCTGGACCGGCTGCAAGGGCTGGCCAGAGTTTGGCAAGGGATGGGTGCGCCGCGGCGCCGAGCAACTGCGACTGGGGGCAGACGATGTTTAAGCAACTTGGAGCACTCAAAGATGCATTTAGCCTTTTCCGTGTGGGCGGCCAGATCAAGGAAGCGGTGCGCGCCAAGCAGTTGCAGATCCTGGTGGGCCTGCTGGTCACTGCCATTGGCCTGGTGGACGGCATTGCAACGGCGTTTGGCCACCCGCTGCACCTCACGCAGGCCGTCATCGAGCAGCTGGGCTTTGGCCTGGCCAGCCTGCTCATTGGCGCTTATGCCGTTTATAACGTCGTGCTCACTGCTCTCAGCAGTGCGAAAGTCGGACTACTGCCAGCAAAGCCAGCCGACGCACCTGGCGCGCCAGATTCAGGCCAGCCACCCGGAGTGCCTGGCCTACGAGCGCCTGCGCCGCCCAGCCCTGTGCAGCAGCCCAGCAGCGGGCCTGAGCGTGGCGCCGATCCTGCGCCACCCGCTGCCCCAGCCGAGCAGCAGCCAAACCCTGGATACATCCACCTCGACGCCAGCTGCCAATACATTGGTTGAGGGCGTCGCCATCGCACGCAAGTGCACGTTTGCCAACCCTTGAAGGAGATCACCATGCTTTTGAATATCGCCGCCATCCTGGCCTTTGCCCGCAAGGCCCAAGCCGTGGCCGCCATCGCCCCGGCCATTGTTGACATTGCCTCCAGCCTGAACGCCGTGATGCCCAAGGGCACGCCCGGCAAGGAGAAGATGGAGGTGCTGACCGGCTACGCCAAAGCCGGGCTGACCGCTGCTGGCATGGTTGAGGAACAGTTCAACCACCTGTGGCCGGACGTGCAGCAGCTGGTGGAGAAGAGCCTGGCGGCCGGCAAAGCCATTGCGGCTGCGGCGGGCACCGGTGCCCCTGCGCCGGCGCCCCAGGTATCGGGGCCTACCTAACCAGGGGCCACAAAAGACAGGGCGACTGCCCCTGGTGCGCTAACACCAGCTGCAGCCGCCATTCCACAGCTCCCTGTGGGCCAGCCAAGGCCCTGCCACCTCCCGGGAGGCAAGGGCAGTGTATCGAGAACTCGGAGCTGTTCAATCATGGCAATGCCAATAATCCCCTGGTTAGGTGGAAAGCGTCGTCTAGCCGACACAATCCTGGCCAGGTTCCCGCCGCACACCTGCTACGTGGAAGTTTTTGCAGGCGGTGCGGCGCTCTACTTTTTGCGCCAGCCCGCCCACTGCGAGGTGATCAACGACGTCAACGGCGACCTGGTGACGCTGTACCGCGTGGTGCAAAACCACCTGGAAGAGTTTGTGCGCCAGTTCAAGTGGGCGCTGAGCAGCCGTGAGATTTTCAAGTGGACGCAAGACACCCCGCCCGACACGCTGACCGATATCCAGCGCGCGGCGCGCTTCTTCTACCTGCAGCAGCATGCCTTTGGCGGCCGCGTGGAGAGCCAGAGCTGGGGCACCGCCACCACCGCCCCACCGGTGAACCTGCTGCGGCTGGAAGAGAACCTGAGCGCTGCCCACCTGCGCCTGGCCGGCACCTTCATTGAGCGGCTGCCCTGGCAAGAATGCGTGCGCCGCTATGACAGGCCACACACGCTGTTCTACATGGATCCGCCTTACTGGCAGACCGAGGGCTATGGTGTGCCATTCCCCTGGGAGCAGTACGAGCAGATGGCCACCATGCTGCGCGTCATACAGGGCAAGGCCATCGTGAGCCTGAATGACCACCCCGATATCCGCGCCTGCTTTGCCGGCATGCACATGGAGACGGTGCCCATCACCTACACCGTGGCCGGCGGCGGGAAGGGCGCTGAGCGGAGCGAGGTGCTGATTTACAGCTGGGATGTGGAGAAGGAGCCGGCGGGGTTGTTTTAGCTCGCAGTTGACATAGATCAAGTGTCGCCCGAGGTGTGCGCGCAGTATGCGAGCATGACACTTCAACCCCACTACAACTGGAACATGCCTTCCCAGCGCAAAGGCAAAGATACCTGGGTCACCAAGGAAAAATTGACCGAGCGGCAAGCCATCAGGACCAACCCCGACGCGTGGCCGGTGCTGGGATCAATGGTGATGCTGCCGGTGGAGGATCATCTGGCCGTGACGGTGAATGGTGCGTTGCATAGGCACTGATCAATGCTCCCCAGGTGGTCTCTGCACCCGGCCCATCTCGCTCTCAATGCGCGTTCGTTCCCGCAGCGCGGCTTGGTGGACGCGGTGGATCAACTGCCAAACGCGCACCAGAGAGTAGGTGGTGCCATAGCAAGTCAGCTCAAACGTGCTGGTGTTGAAAAACTGCAGGAAGGACGGCTTCATCTTGCGGCCGTCCAGCAGCTGGATCTGCAGCACTTCGTGATCGGCCACCATTTCATGGGCCAGCATGCCTTCGTGGGAGTGCATGTGCCTGTCCATCCGCTCGTCAAAGTGCTCCAGGTAGTTGCGCGCGTCGACGATTTCTGTGAACTCTTTCTCATCAACACCCATTGCAGCGGCTAGCCGCTGCGCGCGCGCCTTGGCGTCGGGCGTGGCGCCTTTGCCAACAAAAAGCAGCTTGTTCACAATGCCCGCGTGCGCCAGCATGGAATGCGCCAGACCCAGAAGCCACGAGTCGTCTGGCGTTTTTTTTAACAATGTGCGCATCTCGTCGTATGCGCGCTTGGAGAAGGAGCACTGGCGGTCTATCTCCAGGTAGTAAATCGCGTCGGCCCAGCCTGGCACGAACCCTTGACCCCATTTTTTGCGCAGCTGTTCTGAGGTTTCGTCGGCCATGGTGATTAAGCCTCAGCCCAACCGGTTCATCTTGGTGAATAGCTGCTGATCTTCGGGCGTCCGCTCGGCCGGCGCGGCCGCAGCCACCGTGACTGGCGTCACTTCAGATCCGCAATACCGGCACTTGATGGCGGCCGCCTTGATGGTCTCTGCGCAGAATGGGCACTCCCGCTCAGTGGGCGCGGCTGCAGGCGGCGCCGGCGGGTCGAACACACTGGATCGCTTGTCGACGGTGTGCGGGGGCGGCCAAGGTGCTGATGCGGGTGACGGTGTGGCAGGGTCACCGTGGGTGGTCTCTATCCATCCCTTGCGCAAGTAGTCACTGGCCAGGATGCCCTGAATAGAGAACGCATAAATGATGGATAGCAGGGGCACCGTGAGCACCAAAAGCGGCCCCCCACTCAAGCCACCGGACGCTGCTTGCACAAAGAACCAGATGAAGAAATGCTTCCACTGGCCTTTGACCAGCAGGTAAAACCCGCCGAAGAGGAAGGCCCACAGGCCGGCCAGGCCGCTCACCTCTTCAGTGTGTCCGTTTGCCGGGTTTTTGAATTGCCGCGCCATCGCCTTCCCCCTTTTATTTGTCTAGTCAGGCCTGACTGATCACCTCACTTGAACAGTGTCAGCAGTGCGAGCTGCTTTTCCGGTGGCAGGGTTCTGAACAGCTCAAGCATAGCTGCCTCTGTGTGCTGTGCATTCACGGCGCCGGCCACTTCCGCCGACTGCGCGTTTTTCTTCACCGCTGGCTTTGCCGTGGCGCCAATGCCGGGCGTGGACTTCGCCTCCAGACTCTGCTGGAGGCGCACATTGATCTCCGCTGTCAGCTTACGCGCAGTGGCCGTCGCTTCACGCTGCAGGGCGTCTTTCAACTCCACAGGCATCCGCACCAGCACGTTGGTGTAGTTCTCGGATTCAGTTGCTGTGGTCATTGGGGCATGCCTATAAAAATATTTTCAAAGCCCTGTTGCATTTACCGGAGACCATCTATATAGTTCTATATAACTCCATATGGAACTATATGTAATGAAGAAACCAGACAAGCAGAACATTCTAGTCAGTGTTCCGACGCCACTGCTTCGGAAACTCGACTCCGCCGCCAAGGCGCAACGCCGCAGCCGCACTGCTGAAGTGTGCTTGCGGCTGGCCGAGAGCCTGAAGGCAAAGCCGCGGGCCAAGCCAGAGGTATCAACGTGAAGGGGGCGAAGAGGGCGCTCACGGCGCAATCCTCTCCCGCGGCTCTACGTGCCACAAGTGAATTGGCGCGCGCCAGCCACCAATTGGCACCCAAAGGCGCAGCGATCAGGCGCGCGGCCAATCCCTTCCAGGCCTTCCGCGACATGGTGCTGGCCACCGACGTGGACGAGCTGGCCGCCAACATGGGCCTGAAAGTCGGCACGCTGTACAACAAGGCCGACGCCGACGAGGGCTCACACCACAAACCCACGCTGCGCGACGTCGTGCTGGCCACGCGTGCCACGGGCGACATGCGGGTGCTGGATGCGCTGGATGCCATGTTCGGCCGAGTGGCCTACGTGGTCAGCGACAAGAGCCACTGCAGCGACATCGAGCTGCTAAACCTTCTGGCAAAGCTGGGTGCACAGAACGGCGAGTTCCACGCCGTGTTGTTCAACGCGCTTGCAGACGGCAAGTTCACCCAGGCCGAGCTGGAGCAGGTGCGCGCCGAGGCGCATGACGTTATCTCAGCGCTGCTGGCCCTGGTGGACCGGCTTAAAGGGATGGTCGATGCGTGAGCGCACCTATCCCCCCGTCACGCACGCGGTGCCCGCTGGCCACCAGCTCAACACCCACCGCCTCGCACTTTCCCTGGCAGCAATGTTCGGCCCGGCCATTCTGGCCGCCCTGAAGGAGCAAGCCCATGGCCACGCACCCGAAGCAGCACCCGCCCAGCCAGCAGCAGCTGGAGATTCCCCAGCTGCAGGAGGAGCTGGAGCTGCGCGCCGCCCGGGTGTTGTACGCACGCTCCCGCTTCCTCAGCAGCCGCTACGCGACGTTCGACAAGTTGATGGCGCAGCCGCTGGTGGCCAGGTGCTTGCGTTTGGCCGCAAAGCACAACCTGCGCCTGGCCCAGCTGCCGGGCAACCGCCCGGAACACCGCCCGCCACCGAAGAGTGAGCCGGCGCGTGGCGACCTGTTTGTTTCTCAAGAAAAAGAAGAGCACCGCCGCCATTGACTGGCTGGTGGTGCCGATGGTGTGCCTGGCGCTGCTGGTGCTGGGCAGTTGGATGGATGGCGACTTCGGCGTTTTAGCACTGATCAAGGAGATCTACACATGGCGATGATGCGGCGTTATTTGACGGATGAAGAACAGCGCAAGCTGCTGGCCGCGGTGCGGCTGGTGGCCGGGCTGGACAAGGTGGACACCGAGGCCGGCGCGCAGATGCGCGTGCTGGCCGCGCGGGACTGGGCCTGGATCAAGGCGCTGCTGGAGACCGGCATGCGCGTGGGCGAGCTGGCCTGGCTAGAGCTGGCCCAGGCCAAGCACGCGCTGGCCACCGGCTGGCTGTGCGTGCGCGGCGACCAGCGCAAGGGCGCCAACGACAAGCCGGGCAGGGCGCACGAGTATGTGGTGACCGAGCCGCTGCGCCGCTGCCTGGTGCTGCTGGTGCGCCTGCAGGGTGAGCTGCGGCCGATGGGCGTGGCGGTGCTGGGCGCCGAGCCGTTGATGTGGGGCCGGCCGCGCACCGATGATGGTGGCCACCTGGTGGTGGGCCACATCAGCGTGCGAAGCCTGCAAGACCGCATGAAGGTGTGGCTGCGCCTGGCCAGCCTGGACCAGCGCGTCAGCCCGCACTGGATGCGCCACAGCCGCGGCGTGAACGTGATGAAGCGCAGCCGCGGCGGTAACCCGCTGAAGAGCGTGCAGCTGGCCCTGGGCCACGCCAGCATTGCCAGCAGCGGCATCTACACGCAGATGCTGCGCGAGGACTTTGTGCGCGACATGCACCAGGTGGCGGGGGGGCGGGTGCCCAAGGCGCTGGCGGTGGCGATGGCGGGGGAGGTGGCCCATGGCTAAGCCCGACATTGCCACCTGCGTGGGTTGCCAATGCACCGACGTGCGCGCATGCCCGGGCGGCTGCAGCTGGCTGGCGGTGAACCGCGACGACGGCAACGGCGTGTGCAGCTGCTGCCCCAAGAGCCTGGCGGGCTGGCGCGCGCAGCAGGTGGAGCAGCGCAAGCCGGCGGGGGCCGGCGGCGATGAAGGCGGCGAACTGTTCACGGGAGGGGCCCATGGCTGAACCCATCCAAGAAACCCGCACCGGCCAGCTGCGTGCGCTGCTGCGCCTGTGGTTCATGGCCCAGGGCGATCATGGCGGCGCCATGGTGGTGCGCCGCGTGCTGCTGAGCCTGTACAACGGCCGGCGCTTCCCCATCGACCTGACGGACCTGCGCCGCCTGGATGCGCAGAACTTCCAGGACTGCCTGGCCGTGATGGTGCTGGACTACCAGCCGGCCATGGAGGTGCACGTGTGGATCGGCAAGCTGCTGCAATGCCGACCCGTGGGCCCGGAGTTTGAGCAGTGGGCCTACGACATGCGCCTGGCTGGCCGGTGCAAGAAGTTCCAGCTGACTGACCTGGCCAACCTGGCGGCGGTGCCGCGTGTGGCGGCGGAGGTGGCCCATGGCTAAGCCCGATGTGGAAAAAATCCAGAGTTCGTTCAACGCCATACAGCACCTGCTGCGTAGGATCCAGCGCGATCCGCGCCTGGCTTACTACTTCGGCGGCACGCAAAGTCTGGAGCTGCTGCTGCAGGCCCATGCCGATCTGACCGAGCAGGACGTGGCTGTGGTTCGTCTCGCCTACATCCCAACGCTGAAATACGAGGCGCCGCCGGCGCCGGTGGGGGCCTGAGCATGTCGATGTTCCAAATCACCCACTACGACGCCAGCGGCCACCGCCGGCGCGCCCGCGTCACCGCCCGCAACGTCACCGACGCCATGGACCAGATGGACGCCGAGTATGGCGCCGGCCTGGGCGGCAGCGCCATCCGCCTGGAGCGCCGGCTGGACCTGGTGCCGGTGACCAAGAAGAACGAGGCCCACGCCCCGTGGCCGCACAAGGACGGAGCATGACGCGCGCCTGGTGGGCCACCAAGGCCGCAGCCTTTGAGCTGCTGTATTGGGCCAGCCTGGCCGCCGCTGTGCGCCTGACGCGGCTGAAGACCTGGGCGCGCGAGCGCTGCTGGCATGCCGAGAGCCAGGCCACGGTGCTGGCCGCGGTGGCCAAGGCCAGGGGCGGCAAATGACGGTGCGCACCGTGAAGGACCGCATGCTGCTGCGCCTGATGGCGGCCGAGGGCGACGGCTACCTGACCCGCCACGAGCTGGGGCAGGGCCTGAGCAGCTCGCCTTCGGTGGTGGAGGACGCGGTGGCCGACCTGGTGGCCGAGGGCAAGGCGGTGCACGGCGCACACCTGGGCTATCGGCTTGCGGGCACCGAGCTGTGCCGCCAGGCGGCGCGCCAGCTGGTGCAGATGGCGCCGCACCCCACCGGCGGCTTTCGCCGCGCCACGGTGGGCCGGCAGCGGGGCCCCGAGACGCTGCTGGGCGTGGCCGAAACCTGCGAGGCCGTGGCCGGCCTGGGCGTGGTGATGTACGAGCTGGCGCTGCCCAAGCCGGTGGGCCTGGACGACACGCTGGCGCAGGCCCAGGCGATGGTGGATTTTTCAATGAGAGGGACAGACACGTGACGGAACCTATCTACAAGGTGGACGAGCTGCTGCAGCGCCTGCTGGATCTGCTGCGCAAGCAAAAGAAGGCGCTGAGCCGCGACCAGGTGAAGGCGCTGCTGGCCCTGCCGGACTACGCGGTGGACGCTGCGCTGGAGGCCGCCATGCTGGGCGGCCGCGTGGTGTATGCGGCGGGGGAGGGGTATTGGATTGAGGCGGTGGGCCAATGACCAAGTCACGCGGCATCATGGCCCCCCGCCGCCCCCTGCAACAGTGTGAGCTGGTACTGCTGCGCGAGGTGTACCCCGACGTGCCAGGCGCCGACCTGGCCGCGCTGCTCGATTGCTCTGTCAGCCGCGTGCACCGCACTGCCAACCGCCTGGGCATTGAGAAGAGCGAGTACTTCAAGGCGCAGGACTATTCCGGGCGCGTGGCGCGCGGCCGGCAAAGCGAGGCCATGAAGCGTACTCAGTTCAAGCCTGGCCAAACGCCGCCCAACAAGGGCATGAAGGGATGGTCTGCCCCCGGCACCGAGGCCACACGCTTCCAGAAGGGCAACCTGTCGCACACCCACGTGCCGGTGGGCAGCTACACCGTGACGGATGACGGCTACCTGAAAGTGAAGGTGTCGGACGACCGCACTGTGGCCAGCCGCTTCAACTGGGTGTTTGTGCACCGCCAGGTGTGGGAGGCCGCCAACGGCCCGGTGCCCGAAAACCACGTTGTGGTCTTCAAGCATGGCGTGCGCACTGCCAAGCTGGAAGAGATCACCCTGGACCGCTTGGAGTGCATCACTAGAAAAGACCTGGTGCAGCGCAACTCCATCCACCGCTACCCGCCAGAGCTGAAGGAAGTGATCCGCCTGGCGCACAAGGTCAACCGAAAAATCAAGGAGAGAGAAGATGCCCAACGACAACCATATATCTGACGTGCGGCGCCATCTGTTCGCGCAGCTAGAGGCCTTGGCCGACACCACCAAGGCGTTGGACCTGGACCGCCAGCGCGCAGTCTGCGAGACGGCTCAGACCATCATCAACTCGGCCAAGGTGGAGGTGGACTACCTGAAGGTGATCGCCGGCGCCGGGGAGATCAAGTTCCTGGAGACGCCAGACCCCGCTGATGGCGAAGAGACGCAAGCGTTGCCGGCCCCCCCAAAGGACCCGTTGGCCAGCGGCCCTGCAGCCGGCCACCCGTGGCGCACGTCGGTGGTTCACCGGCTGAAGGGCTGACATGGACCGCGACCACGCCACCCCCACAGAACCCACGCCGCGCTGGAAGGTCAGCCTGCAGCGCGTTGGCACCCGCCTGAAGGGCCACGTGCAAGTGGCCGCCCTCAGCGAAGCCGCCGCCGAGAAGAAGGCGGTGGAGCAAACCATCGAAGTGAGTTATCCCAACACCCTGCCGCGCCACTGGCGCGTGCTTCAAACGGAGAAATTGGCATCATGAACCTGACCCCTCACCCCACCAACAACGCCGAGCTGGGCCCGCCCAAGGACTGGGACCACAGCAAGCTGCCATGCGTGGCGCTGCCCGTCACCCGGGTGCAATACGCCGGCTACGAGCACGTGCTGTCTTTCTGGAAGCCGACGCCGGAGGAGTTGCTGATGCTGTGCGCGGGTGGCACGGTGGGCCTGTGGATTGCCGGCACCACCATGCCGCCGGTGATGCTGACGGCCAACCCGGCCGTGCCGGCGCAGCCCGAGGCCTGGGTGCCGCTGACCGAGGCGGAGCTGGTGGCCCTGAGCTGCCAGGCCATGGGCGCACCGTTCACCGACATCACCGACCCAAACGACGCGTGCAACCAGCTGGTGCGGGCGCTGGAGCTGAACATCATGCGCGGCACGCGGCCGGTGGACCCTGCGCACATGTCGGACGACGATGCCGAGGCCTGGCACAAGTCGGTGCAGGCGCTGGCCGAGCAGCAGGCGGACGTGGCCAGGGCAGGGCGGGAGAACCTGCAATGACCGCAGCCGCAAGCAACCAGCCGCTGCGCAAGGACAGCAAGGCCTCCAAGCTGATCGCCTACCTGAAGGCAAACCCGGGCAGCGTTGTGACGTATGACGATGCCGCCGAGGTGATGGGCTGCCCGCCCGGCTCCGTCCACCAATACCTGGGCCCGGCCAGGAACAAGGGCCTGGTGGTGAAGGTGCTGCGCGACGACGTGCTGTGCATCGCGCTGCCCGAGGATGCGCCGACCGAGGAGCCCGCGCCGTTCAGCGCCGGCCTGTGGTCCGATGGCGAGCTGTCGCTGCACAACGCGCCCATCAACGACGCCGGCGACGTAGTGCTGACGCCGGCGATGGTGGACCAGGTGCGCAAGCTGCTGTGCGGGGGCCAAGCCTGATGTTGCTTAACTTTCAGCGCCAGTTCGCACACGACGTGCTGCAGGGCCTCAAGCGTCAGACTATCCGCGCCGCCGGACGCCACGTGCCGAAGGTGGGCGACACGGCCTACTGCTACACCGGCCTGCGCACGGTCAGCACCATCAAGCTGGGCGAGTGGCCGATCTGGAAGGTGCAGGCCATTGTGTTCAACCTCACGCCCGAAGGTCAGATGGTGGACGTGGTGGTGGGCGGCAAGCCGCTGCGCTCCATCTTTCAACTGGCGGAGCTGGCGATTGCTGACGGCTTTGAGAGCTACTGGCAGATGCGGGAGTTCTTCTGCTCCAAGCACCCGCCGGGGGACTTTGAGGGCTGGGTGGTGTCGTGGACGTGGAAGCGCCAGCGTGGGGTGGTGTTGCCGTTTGCGCGGGGTGCCGTGTGAACCACGAAACGGCCACCCCCAAACAGCAGGCCGCGCGCAAGAAAGCCGGCCTGGCCTGCGCCAAGAAGCTGGACGCGGCGATCGCAGGCCTGCGGGACTACCTGAACGCCTGCAACGCCTGCAACGACGCCAGCGGCTACCGCGGCGCCGACGACGGCCGCCAGATCCTGATCAGCAACCTGGCCGAGTACTCGGCCTACCTGGAGAGCCACCATGGCAAAGACTAAAACCCCCGTGGTGATCGAACGGGGTTGGGTGTGGATGACGCACCCCAGCCGCAACGGCGGAAAGCCGTTCCCCGTGCGCCTGTTCATGGTGGACGGTTCGCTGTGCTACCAGCCGTTTGACTTTGACGCCACCGACTTCGACCACAGCCTGATGGACGAGGACTGGGCCAAGTGGCCATCGCATGCCGGTGTGCCAGAGACGCAGTCCGTGCGCAGCGCGCTGGACTTCGCGCTGGACCAGCTGGTGGGCTGGGTGCATTGGAAGTGCCCGGCGAAGTTCAAGGCGGAGCACCTGGCCAAGATTGCCGAGCTGCGCGCGGTGACCCATGGTTAAGCGCTTCAGGCCCGAGCCGGTGCTGCGCAACGATGCCGAGCGCCTGGCGCTTGAACTGGCGGTGACGCTTGGGCCGGGGTGGCATGGCATTCCGTTGGCCCAGGGCTACTTTTGCGCGCAGATGGGGCACTGCTTGCGCGTGGCGCCGCACAAGGACGGCTATCTGTGCACCTACACCGACAACGCCCGGCGCTTTACAGGCACTGGCGCTACACCGCACCTGGCGGTGGCCGCCTGCAACGAGACCATCGTGCAGTTTGCCGAGCGGGTGAACCGCCACTTTTCACGCGTCTACAACCGGGAGGTGGCCCATGGCTGAGACAAGCACCGCCAGCGTCTATTGCATGAACCGCGCCTGCACCAGCATGTGGACCACCTGCTGCAACGCGCCCATCCACGCTGAGGCGGCGTGCCCGCGCTGCGGCCAGGCCGTGCACCCGGCTGACGCTGACGAGCGCTGGAAGCTGGCCTATGGGCCGTTCACGGTGAAGTCAAACACGGACACCACCTTTCCGAAGGCGCCGGCGCCATGACCACCACCCACCCCTGCGCCGCCACCGGCTGCCAGCACCTGGTGGCCAACCACCTGCTGATGTGCATCACCCACTGGCGCCAGGTGCCGGCGCCGCTGCGCGAAGCGGTGTATGCCGCCTACCGCGACCTGCGCCGGGCCCGGACGCTGACCAGCCTGCAACGCTACAACGCAGCCACTGCCGACGCCATAGCGGCCGTGGCCGCCAAGCAAGAGAAAACACTGGCCGCGCACACGCAGGCCGGGGGCGACCTGTTCTCCAAAGATTCCATCGCGACGAGCATAACTACACAAGCCAATGGCAACCACTCACCACTCACACCGCCCGGGCGCGCACCCGGACCAACCCGACCAACAGACCCAGCAGGACCGGGAGGCGGCGGAGGCTGAGCTCCAGCGTGAGGCGGCGCGCAAGATCGCCGTCAAGGTGCTGTCCACCGGGGTGCTGGCCCCGGAGCCGCTGCTGGCCCACCTGCAGGCCAAGGGCATCGAGCGCGCGCCGATCGAGAAGGCCATACGCGCCGGCATGCTGGGCCTGAACACCCATACCAGCCGCACCCAGCCCGCCGGCGCCAAGGGCTACGGCGGGCCGGCCGCCACGTATGTGGTGCGCGACCAGCATGCCGCCGAGGTGGTGGCGGTGGACATGCACTACCTGGACCCGGCGCTGAACGGCGACCAGGCCACGCTGACCAAGGGGGACGCGCAAGGCCCCTGGTGCAGCAACTGGAAGCTGGTGGCCACGGCCAAGACGGTGTATGTGGTGCAGACCTGCCTGGACGCGCTGGCGGTGGAGAGTTGCCTGGTGCCGGCAGACCAGGCCAAGCCCCACATTGCGGTGATTGCCACGCGCGGCACCTGGGGCCTGGACCAGGTGGACTGGACCATGCTGCGCGGCAAGCAGGTGCTGGGGTGCTTCCACAACGACAAGCCGGGGGAGCATGGGTATTGCGCGGGCCTGTCGGCCTTCTGGCGGCTGCACGAGCTGCTGACGGGCCTGGACATCAGCTGCCTGATGGTGGAGCAGGGCGAGTGGCGCGACCGGAACGACGCCAAGGTGCAATACACCAGCGTGGCTGACGTGCTGCTGGCCTGGGGCGTGGCAGACACCACCCGGGCGCTGCGCAAGCTGCAGGAGTGGTTGATACCCGGGCTGATAGGGGACCGCGAGCGCCTGGGCAAGCCGCGGCTGTGGTTGCCTGGCCACGACTTCAGCGCCTACTGGAAATACCGGGTGAAGGAAGACTTCACCCAGGTGGTGGGCAAGGTGACCAAGCCCGAAGAGGGCGACGTGGACGGCAAGGACAAGCTGGACTTCCAGGAAGTGTGCGGCTTTCGCGTGGCGGCCGTGAGCCGGGTGCGCATTGCCAGCGACCACAGCACCATGACGGGCAACCCCGACAACGCGCCCACCACCATGTTTGCGCTGAGCGTGCAGGTGGCCAGGCACGGGGCCACTCTGCAGCGCATCGTGGTGGAGGACGAGAAGCTGCACAACATCGAGGTGTGGCAGAAGCTGGGCCCGGTGTTCGCGCCCACGCCGTTCAAGCGGCTGATCAACGTGTGGGAGCGCGCAGCCGGCATTGGCGCGCGGGATGCTGGCAACTTTGTGGGCTTGTGCTGGCGTGAAGGCAAGCTGGCGCTGAACGAGGGCACGGACTGCTATTTCACCGACCCGCACGAGCAGTGCCCGTACCACAACCTGACATTTCCCAGCGCGTCGCTGGAGGACGGTGTGCGGGTGATTCAAGAGTTTCAGCGCACCTTCAGCCATGGCGAGGCGGCTATGCCGCTGGTGTGGGCCCTGGGTGCGCACCTGAAGGCCTTCCTGGGCTTCTGGCCGCACTTTGTCATGCAGTCGGACAAGGGGGCGGGCAAGAGCACGGTGGTGAAGGCCATCGGCACGGCCGTGGCGATGCACCAGTTCAGCCGGCAAACCCTGCAGAGCGAGTACCGCATCATCGGCTCGGTGAGCTACACCAGTCAACCGGTGGCCTGGGGCGAGTTCAGCACCAACAAGCAGGAGCTGCGGACCAAGGCGATCGGTACGCTGCAGGAGAGCTACCAGTACGAGAGCACCAGCCGTGGGGTGGGCCTGAAGCGCAAGTTTTTGATGTGCGCGCCGGTGCTGCTGAATGGCGAGGACGTGCCCGTCGACGGCCTGGAGGGCAAGATTGTGCGCAGCACGCTGACCAAGGACCGCCGCGGCGCCGTCATCAGCGCGGACTGTCCGACCTTCCCCATGCGCGAGTGGATCCGCTGGCTGGCCACGCTGAAGAAGGAAGACGTGCTGGCGCTGCATGCCCATTGGGTGATGAGGCTGGGCGTGTCCAGCGTGGCCAGGGCAGACGACGCCGGCGCCGAGCGCATGGTGACCAACTACGCGGCCGTGCAGGTGGCCTGGCAGCTGCTGCAGGACTTCCTGGATGCCAAGGAGGGCGACGAGCTGGAGTACTTTGAGAGCTTCCTGACCACGCAGATGAACGAGCACATCACCGAGACCGGGGCCACGCGGCACCCGTGGGTGTGGATCATCGAGAAGGCGCTGTCTGAAATCGCGCGCAAGGAGTTCCGCTACCCATTTGTCTATGAGGGCGAGGACGCCGACGAGGTGCTGTGCATCCGCACCAGCCACATCATGGAGCACATCAGCACCAGCACGGGCCTGCGCGCCTTCTATGACGAGCTGCCCATCAAGAGCGACCGCGCGCTGAAGAAGCAGCTGCTGCAGGCCGGCGTGCTGGTGGTGGACCCCAAGCGCCCCACCGAGCCCCTGGCCGTGGAAAAGACCGTGCACAGCATGCGCATAGGCCACATGGTGCAGCTGAAGCTGGCCGCGCTGAAGCAGTATGGGCTGCACGCGGTGGTGCCGAAACACAAGATTGAAGAGTGACGAAAAAAATACTGTGAATACCAAACGGCAGCGAATTTGCTGCTTTTTCGCGTGAAAAACGCGTTTTTAAAGGTATTGAAAATGATCACCGAACTGAAATTTCTGGATGTTGTGCGTGCACTTGGCGCCCAGGGCCGTGCGGATATTTCGTGGGCTGCAGATCTGCAGCTGCCTGCCACTTCTGAGGCCATGGCGCGAGAAATCATCTTCGTCATTTGCAATAGCGGCATGCGGCACACCGTGGCCCAGCAGATCTACACCCGCTGCATGACCCAGCTCGAGCTGGGCCGGCGCGTGGAGCTGGTGTTTGGTCACAAGGGCAAAGCGGGCGCGATCGAGTACGCGTGGGGCGAACGGGAGACGCTGTTTGCTGAGCTGCAGGCCAGCACCGACCTGGTGGAGTTTTGCGGCGAGCTGCCGTGGATCGGCCCCATCACCAAGTACCACCTGGCCAAGAATTTCGGGGCGCAGGTGGCGAAGCCCGACGTCCACCTGCAGCGCCTGGCCGACCTGGAGGGCGCCACTGCGCAGGATCTGTGCGAGCGCCTGGCCCGGCGCACCGGCTACAACGTCGCCACTGTCGACACTCTGCTGTGGCGTGCGTGCGCCACCGGCGTGCTGAGCTCGCACACTGGCGAGCTGCTGGTGGCTGCCTGATGCGGCCGGCACTTCGGTACCACGGCGGCAAGTTCCGCATTGCCCCCTGGGTGATGAGCCACTTCCCGCCCCACACCTGCTATGTGGAGCCCTTTGGAGGCGCCGCCGGCGTGCTGCTGCAAAAGCCGCGCTGCTATGCCGAGGTGTACAACGACCTGGACGGCGAGGTGGTGAACTTCTTCAGGGTGCTGCAGGATCCGGCGCTCCGGGCCCAGCTGGTCGACCTGGTGGTGCACACGCCCTATGCGCGCGCCGAGTTTGAAAAGGCCTGGCTGCCGGCGCGCGGCCAGGTGGAGCGCGCCAGGCGCCTGGCCATCCGTGCGCAGATGGGCTTTGGCAGTGGCGGGGCCACGCGGGACACCACGGGGTTTCGCGTCGACATCAAGCGCAAATATGGCACGGCGCAGGCGCTGTGGGCTGAGTACCCGGAGGCGATCGCCAAAGCTGGACAGAGATTCGCCGGCGTGCTGATCGAGTGCAGGCCGGCGCTGGAGGTGCTGGCGCACCACGACAGCCCGGAGACGCTGCACTTTGTGGATCCGCCCTACCTGCACAGCGTGCGCAGCACCCACGCTGGCAGCAGCGGCCGCGGCTACAAGCACGAGATGACGGACGAGGACCACCAGGCGCTGCTAGAGGCCATCCTGGGCCTGCAGGGCATGGTGGTGGTGAGCGGCTATGCCTCGCCCCTGTATGACACGGCGCTGGCCGGCTGGAAGCGGGACACCACGCACGCCCGGATCGCTTCGCAGCGGGGCACCAAGCTGAGCACCGAGGTGCTGTGGCTGAACCCTGCGTGTGCGGCCGCGCTGGCGCCTGAGCGCCGTCCACAGCACAGCCTGGCCCTGGAGCCGGCCCTGTGAGCCCGCTGGAGGCCTTCCTGGCGCCTCGATGCACGTTCCCCGCCCTGCGCGCAGCGCCTGGCCGGGGCGATTGTTGCGCCGTCCGCTTCAATCCCCTTGTCGCCACCCCCCACACCCCCCCACGAGGTTTCGGGGCCTGGCAGGGGCCGACCGGAGACAAACCGCCGCGCGCGATAGCTTTTTCCTACCTGGGGCATCGGGGAGTGTGCGGAAAACCCGTGGTTACAGGCCCTTGTAACCTTGTTACCCCACGTGGCAGTAAGGCAAAACCCCCCACGCCGAAATTTCAGAATCCCCGACTTGCGTTTGGTTATCCACGGGTTGGCCTGTTTTTTCCACGGGTCACTTTTCGAGCTTTTGCGCCCAGCCCTTCCTCTACCTCTCTCTTTTCATTGGAGAAAGAGAGAGAAGAGAGGGGCGCAGGGGCAAGCGCGCGCATCCCCGCATTTTTTGACTGCCTGTTTTTTAATCCCCGGGTTTGCTATCAAATTGGTAGCTATTCCGTGGATGAAATGGCACACTCGTGGACAGTGAAGCCATATGAATCAATGACTTACGGCGATGCCCCACGAAATCCCCGATCCACGGGTAAAAACGCCTATACCCCCGCGGGAGGTTCACTGTGAGCGCCGGCGAGGTGACCAACGCGTTCCTGGTGGACGAGTGGCTGATCTTCATGGAGGCCGGCAAGGGCCGGCTGCTGCGCACGATCGAGACCTATCGCCAGTGCCTGGCCAAGCTGGTGGAGTTCCTGGAAGGGCGGCTGGTGACCGAGGCCACGGCCGAGGAGCTGGAGGTGTTCACGGGCATCTGGCTGCACCGCCGCGGCGTGATCGCGCGCAGCCGCAAGACGTACATCAGCTGCATTCGCGGCTTCTATGTCTGGCTGTATGCGAAGGGCCACGTGCAGGACAAGGCGGCCGAGGGCCTGGAGCACCCCAAGGCCGGCAAGGCGCTGCCGCGGGTGATCACGCTGGCCAATGCCGAGAAGATGATGTGGGCGCCGGACATGAGCAGCTTCATAGGCGTGCGCGACGCCTGCATGCTGGGCCTGCTGATCGGCTGCGGCATGCGGGTAACGGGTGTTGTATCGCTGAACGAGAGCAGCCTGGTGGTGATAGAGATCGAGTGCGAGCCGCGCATGGTGGTGCGTGCTATGGAGAAGGGCGGCAAGGAGCGGATCATCCCTGTGCCGCGCGAGGTGGAGATGTTGCTGCGCGTGTACCTGGCCCACGAGGAAATGGCCAACATCGATCGCAGCATCACCCTGCCAGGCGGCCGGCGCGACAAGGTGCTGTTTGTGTCGGTGCGCTCCACCAGGCTGCAGCCACATGAGCACATTGGCGAGAAGCGGCGCCTCACGCGCAAGGCTGTGGACGACATGGTCAAGCGCTACGGCAACCGCCTGGAGATCCCGCCCGACCAGCTGCACGCTCACGCCATGCGCCACCTGTTCGGCACCGAGCTGGCCGAGTCGGACACGCCCACCAAAAGTATTGGCGACCTGATGGGTCACGTGGACTCGCGCAGCACCGACGTCTACCTGCACCTGGCCATGCGCAAGAAGATGGCCACGATGGACAAGGCCGCGCCCATGGCCAAGATGCGCACACCGGTGAGCGAGCTGCTCAAGCGCCTGCCCAAGGGCTAACCGCCCCGTCCACCACCCGCCGCCCTTTTTCCTGAAGCACCACATCCATGCATCCGAGCGCGCCATGCGGTTACCGAAATCTACTAGCGTCACCATGCAAGCCATGCCACGATGCCCGCAAACCCGCATGCCTATTGATGCGCTGCCCCGCCTGCGCACCTGGCCCGAAACCTGTTACAAAGCAGGCAAACTCAGGATGGCCCCTTGCTGACCTCACTGCGCACTCTGTCAAAAGGCGCAGTGCATTGGCATGCGCTCACAGGGATGGATGCAGCCCATGACTCATGAAAGGCGCAGTGGATGGCCTGCACGCCCGGTGCAGCAGCTGGACCTGGACCTGGGCGACGAGGGGGTGGGGGCTCGGCAGGCAAGCCCCGCCGCCCCGGCAGGGGGGGGTGGGTACCTGGATGAATGCAGCCCTTCCGAGATTTTTGGTCGAGCTGAGAAATTTTTCGCAAAAATTGCCAAGGTGGTGGCCGCTGGCGGTTCGCCCGACCAGGTGCGCGAAGCAACCATGCTCGCCGAGCTCGCGGACATGGGCCTGCCGGGCGTTTTGCTGCAGGTGGCCGAGGCCATCGGCTTTGACGCCTTCATGAAGGTCTGGCAGCTGCTGGACACGGCGCCCGAGCTGCTCGATGAATCGGGCTCCGGGATCCAGCTGCGCATGCCTCGCTTCCGCGCCTGGCGCCGGTACCAGCGCAACCGCTACATCGAGACCCTGGCCGGCATGGGCTACGACACCGGCGAGATCAAGGACGCTGTGCGCCGGCAGCTTGGTGAAGAAATCTCAAATCGTCACACAAGGCGCCTGCGCGGTGACCGCCGGGCAAAAATCTGAGACCGCCCAATGAAAAAAGCAATCATCTATGCGCGTGTTTCCACCGCGCGCCAGGCTGACGATGGTGTCTCCATGGAGAGCCAGATCGAGCAATGCCGGGTCAAGGCCACTCAGCTGGGGGCCGAGGTGGTGGAAGTGTTCCGCGACGACGGCGTGAGCGGCCGCACCGACAACCGCCCCGGCTTCCAGGCCGCGCTGGCCTACTGCGCCGCCTATCGCGTGTCGCATTTCATTTGCTGGTCCACGTCGCGCTTTGGGCGCAACCTCGAGGACGCCCTGAAGAACGCCAGCCAGCTGCGCGAATGGGGCACCAAGGCCAGCTACGTGCATCAGGATATCGACCTGGAGACCGACCAGGGCTGGATGGTTGGCGTCATGACCGGCATGATGGACGAGATCTACTCGCGCAATGTCTCCCGCGACACGCTGCGCAGCATGATGACCGCGTCACGCGACGGATTTTGGGTAGGAGGCCATGCCCCATTTGGATATCGGGCCGAAAAGATCGGCAAGCGCTCCAGGCTGGTCATTGACGAGGAGGCCGCGCCAATCGTGCGCAAGATGTTTGACCTGGCGCGCTGCCACGGCCTTGGAGCCCAGGCAGTGGCGCACGAGCTCAACACCCTGGGCCTGAAGCGCGACGGCCGGCCCTGGGGCAAGAACACCGTCAACGCCATGCTGCACAACACCAGCTACAAGGGCGAACGCGTTTTTAACCGCACCCACAACAAGACCCGCGAGGCCAAAGGCGCCGACCAGGTGGTGCACGTGGCCAGCCACCCGGCCATCATCCTGAAAGAACACTTTGACGAGGTACAGACCATGATGCAAGGCAGAATTCCCCACGCCAGCGGCGGCACGCCGCGCAGCAGCTTCGCGTTTTCCGGGCTCATGGTGTGCGGCGTGTGCGGCAACCCTCTGCAGATCCGCAACGGCACCGCGCGCAACGGCACGCTGCACAGCTACTACGCCTGCCTGGCCCACAAGAAAGGCCAGCCGCGGTGCTGCCTGCGCGCCGTGCCGGCGGAAAAATTCGACCACTGGATGGTGATGGAGCTGCTGGAGAAAGTGCTAACCGTGAAGGTGGTGGAGCAGGTGGTCACCGAGGTGCGCGCCAACGGCGGCCAATGGGCGAAGGACCGCGAGCTGCAGCGCAAGGAGCTGGTGAAGACCATGCGCGAGGCAGAGGGCCGGCGCAACACGCTGTACGAGCAACTGGAAACCACCGGCAAGGGCAAGCTGGATCTGGAGGACATCACGCCGCGGCTGCGCGCACTGAATGAGGCCATCCGCAACACCCAGGACGCCCTGGAAGTGTTGGAGAACACGCCGGCGCCGGACTATGACCTGGTGGACGTGGATCCACACCAGGCGGTGGCCACCATCAGGGAAGTGATCATGAAATGCGAGGACAAAAAGAAACTCAGGGGACTGCTTGGCACGTTTGTGCAGCAGGTGGCCCTGAGTAATGTTTCTGTGACTGTGGAATATCGCGAAGATGCTCTGCTTCGCAACCCGACGCCTACGGTTCACAGTGGCGTTAGGTGGCTCCTCGACCTGGGCTCGAACCAGGGACCTACGGATTAACAGTCCGGCGCTCTACCGACTGAGCTATCGAGGAACAAGACTTAAATTATAGCGTGTTTTTGGCCGGTTTCAAAAAAGCGTTTGAGCCGACAGTCTAAAAGTACGCGGTGCGCCGCTGAACAAGTACACATGGCCAAACTGCAGCGGCGACTCGCGGAAATAGTTGCGGTCTGTTGCGTTGTCCACGTTCAATTGCCATGTGGTCTTGAGGCCCCAGGCGCGTGTCTCCAAACGCGCGCCCAGGTCCACGCGCGTCCAGGCCGGCAGCATCAACGATCCGTCGGGCAGCACCACGCGCGAGCCTTCGCTGGACACATCCGCCTGCAGCGACAGGCCAGTGATGGCGGCCACCTTGTAGCGCAGTTGGGCGCGAACGATGGTTTCGGGCACGTTGGGCGGGCGCTTGCCATTCAGTGCCGGCGCGATGTGGCCGTCTTGCCGCTTGGCGTCCAGCCAGGTGATGCCGCCGTTCAGCGCCCATGGGCCGGTTTCCATGCCGCCGGTCAGCTCCACACCCTGGTGGCGCGCGCTGCCATCGCGTTCCAGTTTGCAGGAGAGCGGCGTGTCGTCGCAGGCACCGGCGTCACCGTACAGTGGGCGCACGATGTCGAACCAGGTGGCGCCCCAGTGCAACGTGCCCTGGCTGACCTTGACGCCCACTTCGGTTTGCGCGCTCTTCAACGCCGGCAACACCTGGCCGGCGTTCAGGTACTTGGGCAGGCGTGGCGCCACCGTGCTCTCCACACCGAAGCCGCGGCTGGCATAGACCAGCGTGGCCGGATCCAGCTGGTAGCTCAGTGCCAGCCAGGGCGTGGACAGGCTCTGGTCGTAGGCGGACAGTTGCACACCGTCGGTCATGCTGCTGGTGCGCGACAGATTGGTACTCCTCAAACCCAGCCAGGTCTTGAACTGCGCTGTCCAGGCGATGGCGTCCATCACCGACAGCTCGGTGGTGCGTTCGTCGCGGTTGCCATCCCAGTCGAAGGTGCTGGGGTCGGCCGGCAGCACCGGCAGCGTGGCCAGGTTGCCGGTGCCCACGTAGTTGTAGGCCTGCGGCTTCACTTTCACCGTGGTGCGGCTGGCCATGGCCGTCAGCACCAGCTCGTGCGTGATGTTGCCGGTGTTAAAACGGCCGTGCAGTTGCGCCTGCAGCGCGTCCAGGTTGCGCCGTTCGTCCTCGCTCCGATAGTCATACAGGTCGTAGTCGCCGTTGGCGCCATAGCTGGCGTAGCCGTCGGCATAGTTGGGGCCGAAGGGGAAGGCCGCGCGGTCGTCGGACTTCAGCCGTTGCGTGCCAGCCTGCAGCGACCAGCGCCAGTCGTTGCCCAGCGCCTGCTCCAGGCGCAGCGTGCCGGTCACACCGTCCAGCACCACCGGCAGGCTCCAGGGCTGATTGTTCAGGTTCAGCTTGGCGTTGGGCGCGGGCAGGGTGTTGCCCAGCAGGCTCAGCCCCGGCACGCTGGGCTGCGACTGGTGCGAGCTTTCGATCTCTGCCTGCAGCAGCGTGTCGCGGCCCAGCCGCCAGTCCAGCGCCAGCGCGAACAGGTTGCGCTGGCCGCGGGAGTTGGCTGTGGCGCTGTCCAGTCGCTCGGCCCCCGCGTTCAGCCGGTAACCGAACTCCTGGTTGGCGCCCCAGCGCCCGCCCAGGTCCAGCGCGGCCAGCAGGCGGCCATCACTGGTGGTGGACAACAACAGACTGCGCAGGTCGGTGCTGGTGGGGCGCTTGACCGCGTAGTTGACGACGCCACCCGGCGCGCTGGTGCCTGCCTGCATGCCGCTGGTGCCTTTGAGGATTTCCACCCGCTCCTTGTTGTCCAGCGCGATGGCCGTCTCGGTGCTGATGGGCAGGCCCTCGCGGCGGAAGTTGTACTTGTTGTCCAGCACGAAGCCGCGCACGGTGGCGTAGTCCCAGTAGCCTATGGTGTTGTAGGCGTCGCTGACGGAGGGGTCCAGCTTGATCAGGTCCGCCAGCCGGGTGGCGCCCAGCTCGGCGATCTGGGCCGCACCCACCACACTGGCGCTGATAGGTGTGCGCGACAGCGGCGCGTCGCCCAGGCCCAGGAAGTCGGCCGGCGCGTTGCCGGCGCGTTCGCTGACCACCACCGCGGGCAGCGTGGCCGGTGTGCCGGCCTGCTGGGCGGCGGCGGCACCACTGAGAAGCAGCAGCATGGCGGCTTTGGCCAGGGCCGAGCGTGGGCTGGGCGGCCGTTCGCGGGCGTGCGCGGCAAAGCGTGAAGAAAAAGGCAGATTGGAAATTGCCATAACGTTTCAAAAACTCCAACGTCATAGCAGGTCGGCTTGGACTGAACCCCGGTGACCGCATGAGAGGCCCAAACCAAAATATGGATGAGCGGCGGCCGGGTTCCGGACAGCTTCCCTGCGCGAGGATTACCTCAATCAGGTTCAAAGGGACTCTCTCAGTCGCCGCATGGCTGCGGCAACACCCCTAGCGAATGTGCTTGCGGTCTTGGAGGACTGCAGGCACGCAGCGGATTCTACGTCAATGTGCCGAGGGCTTGACCGCGCGCCCTGCGGTGGAAAAGAAAAGGGCCTGCGCGCGGCAGGCCCTGAGGGGTGGATGTGTCGGGCTGGCGTCGCCAGCCTTGGCGCTTACTTGCGCGCGCTGCGGCGGCGCAAACCGGCCAGGCCCAGCAGGCCGGCGCCCATCAGCGCCAGCGAGCCGGGCTCGGGTACTTCAGACAAACCGACCACGATGTTGTCCAGCTCGAAGGCGACGCCGGTGGTGCGGAATTCGAAGGCGGTGAAGTTCTCCAGCGCCGAGAAGTCCAGGTTCACGTAGACGTTGGAGCCTGGCAGGAACTGGTTGCCGCTGCTGCCGGATTGCGAGGCCAGCACCTCGGCGCCGGTGATCACGCCGTCTTGCATGAGGCCTGAGGCCTGGGTGATCAGGCTGTTGCCCTGGTAGAAGGCGACGTTGTTGTAGGTGTCGATGGAGCCGTAGTACAGGCCCAGGTAGGAGATCTTGTAGCCCGGGAACAGGCTCAGGAAATCGGCATAGTCCACGCGGATCGTGGCCGGGTGGGCTGCGTCCACCGAAGCGCCGGGGCCGGGGCCGAAGCCAAAGCAGGTGCCATCGTCGGCGGGGGTGGCGGCGAAGCCGGTGGTGCCCTTGCGCACGCCGAAGCCGCCGTTGGTCACCGTGATGTCAACGCTGTTGTAGGAATTGATGGCACAGCCCTGGTCCTGGTTGATGTTCACACCGGGCTGCGGATTGGCAGCCGTGGTGCCGGCAGGCAGGTAAGGCGCGGCGGTGCGGGCGTCGAAGGTTTCAATGAAATAGCCGGAACCCGCGATGGCCACGTTGGTGGTGGGTACACGGCTGCTGGTCACGCCGGAGCCGTCGCCAGCCACCTGGCCGCCGAAGGTCACCAGCACGGCATGCGCCGGCAGGCTGCTCAGGGCCACACAGGCAATGGCGGCAGCGCTCAGGGTTTTCAAGGTCTTGTTCATTTTTCCTCCATCCTCTCGGTCAATTTGAAAGTGTGAAATAAGTCACACTCTTGGAATCACACAGTTAATACTATGCAAATTGAATGCCAGGAGGAAAAATTCTCACAAGCCTTTGATTTTATTTGTATTTATTATAATTGAGCAGTGTTAGTAAATAACACCGACAGTGTCTGTAAATAAGTCCGACATAATTTCGGCAAGGCGCTGGGTGGCTGAAAATCGGCTTTTTCAGCCGCCGTGCATGCCGGCCGCGCGCGGAACCGGTTCAGTCGAACGTGGGTGTTTCGACGCCCAGCACCTTGTGCAGCTTGGTGCTGGTGGTGGTGTACTGCAAGAAGACCTTCTTGTCCGGGAAGATGAAGGGCACGGCGCCGAAGGCGGCCAAAGCGCATTCATGGAAGCCGCTCAAGATCAGCTTCTTCTTGCCCGGGTAGGTGTTGATGTCACCCACCGCAAAGATACCCGGCTCGCTGGTGGAGAACTTTTCGGTGTCCACTTTCAATTGCCGGCGCTCGATGTCCAGACCCCAGTCGGCAATCGGCCCCAGGCGTGGGCTGAGGCCGAAGAACACCAGCAACTGCTCCAGCGGCAAGCTGCTGGTCTGGCCCTCGGTGTCGGTGATCTGCACGGCAGTCAGGTGTCCCTCCTGCTCTTGCATGCCGCTTACCTGGCCGGCGATGAAACGCAACTGCCCGGCATCGCGCAGCGCGTGCATCTTGGCCACGCTGGCGGGTGCGGCGCGGAAGCTGTCGCGGCGATGCACCAGCGTGATGCTGCGTGCCTTGTTGGGGCCTTCCTGCGCAAAGTTCAGCACCCAGTCCAGCGCCGAATCACCACCCCCCACCACAACAAGATCCTTGTCGGCAAAGACTTGCGGCTTCTTCACGCTGTAGTGCACCTGCGTGCCCTCGAAGGCCTGCAGGCCTTCCACCGCCAGCTTGCGCGGCTGGAAGGCGCCCACGCCAGCGGCGATGAACACGGTTTTGGTGAGAAATTCCTGGCCCTTGGCGGTGGTGATGAAAAAGCGGCCGTCGTCCTGGCGCTGCACGGTGCTGACTTCCTGGCCGAAGTGGAAGGTTGCGCCAAAGGGCTCGATCTGCTTCAGCAGATTGTTGGTCAACTCCTGGCCGGTGCACACCGGCACGGCGGGGATGTCGTAGATGGGCTTGTCGGGGTACAGCTCCACGCACTGGCCGCCGGGGTAGGGCAGCGCGTCGATCACGTGCGCCTTGATCTCCAGCAAGCCCAGCTCGAACACCTGGAACAGGCCCACCGGGCCGGCGCCGATGATGACGGCGTCGGTTTCTATTCGCGCCAGGGTGGCGGCCGTGACGGCAGGGAGGGCGGGCGCGCCCGGTTCGGTCATCGCTGCAGTTCGCCCAGCTTGCCGGTCTTGTCTTTCCAGTCGTCGGCGTCGGCCGGCGGCGTCTTGCGTTTGGTGATGCTCTTCCAGCTGCCCAGCTTGGCCAACTCAGCGTTCAGCGCCGTCATGTGCTGCTGGTCGGCTGGCACGTCTTCCTCGGCATAGATGGCATTCACCGGGCACTCGGGAATGCACACGGCGCAGTCAATGCACTCGTCGGGGTCTATGGTCAGGAAGTTCGGGCCTTCCCGGAAGCAGTCCACGGGACAGACGTCCACACAATCAGTGTATTTGCAGCGTATGCAGGCTTCGGTGACGACGTGGGTCATGTTGATGGATTGTTATGGGTCGGATGACAGGGGTCTCGTGCCCGCCGCGCACCCAGAGCGAGAGTGGGCGGCCGGGGAAGCCTTGATTTTAGGGGGTTTCCAACGTCCGGCGGCCTTCAGGGGCATGCCGCTCTGGGGTCTTTGCGCCAAATCAACGGGCCAAGCTGGCCGCCACTCACAGCACCAGCAGCGCGCCCGCAGTCCGGTGGCTGGCGGTGTCCACCAGCACCAGCGAGCCCAGCAGGCGCGACTGCGCGAACGGCAAGGTGGCCACGGGCTCTTGCAAGGCCAGTTCGATGTGGCCGATGGCATTGGCTTCCAGCTGGCTGGCGTCCTGCTCGGCCAGGGTGTTGATGTCCAGCTTGTGCACCACGCGCTTGATCTTGGCCTTGACCCAGCGGTGGCCATGCAGCGCCCAGTACACACGGCCGGCCACCAGCGGTTCGTCGTCCATCCAGGCCACGGTGGCGCGCAGCTCGCGGCCCGGTGTGAGCGAACGACCCTCGGCGTCCACCGCCAGCAGCCAGTCGCCGCGCGACACGTCCACCTCGCGGTCCAGAGCTATGCCGGCGCCATGGCCGGCGGCCACGTCTTTGGGCGTGCGTGCGTGGTTCAGCACCTGGGCGATGGTCGCGGTCTGTCCGCTGGGCAGCACCTTGACCTGCTGGCCTGGCTTGGCGTTGCCGGTGGCCACCCGGCCCCAGAAGACGCGCCGGCCTTGCGTGGTGTCGCTGCTGGCCGAGAATTTTTCCACCCACTGCACCGGGAAGCTGAAGGCCAGATCCGTTTCCTCCGGTGTGGCGGGCAACTTTTCCAGCAGCTGCAGCAGACTCTCGCCGCTGTAGTTGCACCAGCCGGCCGTCGCTTCCACCACGTTGTGGCCCTTCAGCGCCGAAATCGGGATGATGCCGGCTACCGTGATGCCGGCGGCCTGGGCAAACGCCTGCAAGGCATGGCTGATGTTGGCAAAGGCGACGGCGGCGTTGCCCTCGGTGTCGGGCTTGGCGGCATCTTCCACCGCGTCCAGCTTGTTGACAGCGAACACGATGGAGGGCACGCGCAGCAGGTTCACCAGCAGTGCATGGCGGCGGGTTTGCGGCAGCAGCTTCAAACCGGGCGTTTGCCAGGCCAGCTTGGTGGCATCCACCAGCACCACGGCGGCGTCGGCGCTGCTGGCGGCGGTGACCATGTTGCGGGTGTACTGCTCATGGCCCGGTGCGTCGCCGATGATGAACTTGCGCTGCGCGGTGTTGAAGTAGCGGTAGGCCACGTCGATGGTGATGCCTTGCTCGCGCTCGGCGCTCAAGCCGTCGGTGAACAGCGCCAGGTCGGCCTCGCCGCTCTTGGAGACGCTGGCCAGCTGGTCTTGCAGCACGGCGCGGCTGTCCACCAGCAGGCGGCCGATCAGCGTGCTCTTGCCGTCGTCGACCGAGCCGCAGGTGATGAATTTGAGGGCTGCGCTCATCAGAAGTAACCGTCTTTCTTGCGTTTTTCCATCGAGGCTTCGGAAGTCTTGTCGTCCATGCGGGTGGCGCCGCGTTCGCTGACGTCTACCGACAGCGTCTCCAGCACCACGTCGGCCGCGTTGGCGGCCGTGCTCTCCACCGGGCAGGTGCAGGTGATGTCGCCCACCGTGCGGAAGCGCACGTCGCGCGTCACCACCTGTTCGCCATCCCTGGGGGGCGTCAATCCGGTCACCGGCACCAGCAGGCCCTTGCGCTCCACCACCTCGCGCTGGTGCGTGTAGTAAATGGAGGGCAGGGCGATCTGCTCGCGCTCGATGTATTGCCACACATCCAGTTCGGTCCAGTTGGAGATCGGGAAGACGCGGAAATGCTCGCCCGGCTGCAGCCGGGTGTTGAACAGTGTCCACAGCTCAGGCCGCTGGTCCTTGGGTTGCCACTGGCCGAAGCTGTCCCGGTGCGAAAAGATGCGCTCCTTGGCGCGCGCCTTTTCCTCGTCGCGGCGGGCACCGCCGATCAGCGCGTCGAAGCGGAACTCTTCGATCGCTTCCAGCAGCGTTACCGACTGGTGTACGTTGCGCGATTCCAGCGGGTGCGCCAGGCGAACCGTGCCACGCTTCATGGAGTCTTCCACGTTGCGCACGATCAACTCGGCTTGCAATTCCTGGGCGCGGAAATCGCGGAAGTCCGTCACCTCGGGAAAGTTGTGGCCGGTGTCGATCATCAGCAGCGGGTAGGGGATGCGGCCGACGCCGAAGGCCTTTTCCGCGCATTTCAGCAGCACCAGCGAATCCTTGCCGCCGGAAAACAGCAGCGCGGGGCGCTCGAAGGCGGCGGCCACCTCGCGCAGGATGAAGATGGTCTCTTCTTCCAGCGCGTCCAGGTGGTCGTTGCTCAGGTGCGCAGGTGCCGCGTGTTGCAGCAGGTCGGGCTCGGTGCGGGCGTTCATGCGGGGGTCACTTCGTTGTTGTGGGGGCGGATCAGGCTGGAGACCGGGGCGGCGGCGTGGTCGTCGCGCACATGCAGGCCGCATTCCTTCGCGGCCTCGTCCTCCCACCACCAGCGGCCGGCGCGGAAATCCTCGCCCAGGCTGATGGCGCGGGTGCAGGGCTCGCAGCCTATGCTGGGGTAGAACTGGTCGTGCAAGGGGTTGTAGGCCACCTGGTTGATGGCGATGAAGTGCCAGACATCGCCCCAGGTCCAGTCGGCCAGCGGGTTGTACTTGGCGCGCGCCGGGTCGCTGTCGTCTCTGGCAGGCACCTCGGCCCGGGCGTTGGACTGCTCACGGCGCAGCCCGGTGATCCAGGCTGTTTTGCCGGCCAGCGCGCGCGCCAGCGGCTCCACCTTGCGGATCTGGCAGCAGCCCTTGCGCAGCGGCACGCTCTTGTACATGGCGTCCTTGCCTTCGCGGCTGACGAACTGGATGACGGACTCCTGCACCGGCTTGAACACCTCCACCGGCACCTTGGACGTGGCTTGCAGCTGTTCCAGCAGCGCCAGCGTTTCCTTGTGCAGCATGCCGGTCTCCAGCACGAAGATGCTGACGTCCAGTTCCAGGTGGTTGACCAGATGGGCCAGCACCATGTCCTCGGCGCCCAGGCTGGAGGCCAGCGTCACGGCCGGCTGGGTGGCGCCCGGCGCGCGCGCGTGTTCTGCGGCAATCTGTTGCAGCAGCGTGGTGGTGCGGGCCAGCTTGACCTCGAATTCCTTCGAGGCGCGGGCGTGCAGGCTGATGGCCGAAGAGGGGGTGGCAGAGGACATCAGGCGGCCTTCGCGAAATGGGGCTGGGTGGTGGCCGCATCGCCCTGGTAGTAGCTGGCGAAGTGGCTGAACTGGTGCTCGGCGGCGGCGCGGTCCTGGTCGGCGCGCAGCACGGCGGCATCAAAACCGGTGCGCTGCATCTGCACCAACTGGTCCACCAGCACGTCGCCCACCGCGCGTATCTCGCCAGCAAAGCCCAGGCGGCGGCGCAGCAGGAAAGCCTGGCTGAAAGCACGGCCATCGCTGAATTTCGGAAAGCTCAGGTCGACCCGGGTCACGCCGGCAAGCGCCACGCCACGCGGGTCCACGTCATTGGCCAGGGCCAGCACCTGGGGGTTGCCTTCGGCGCTTTCGTCGGCCTGGTGCTGGTCGTGCGTTATCAGTTTCAGGGTTTGTTGCATGGTGAGCTCGGCTTTTCAGGCTTCGGCCGGGGCGGCATGGCGCACCCGGTTGGCGGCGGTCTTGAAGGGGTCGGCGCCGACGCGGCGCAGGGTGGCAATGAAGGCCTCGCCAGCCTGGCGTTCGCTCTTGTAGGTGTCCAGCACGGCCTCGATCACGTCGGGCACTTCGGCGGCGGAAAACGACGGGCCCACCACCTTGCCGGGCGTGGCCGCCCCGCTCAGGGTGGAGCCGTCGGAGCCGCCCAGCGTCACCTGGTACCACTCTTTGCCGTCCTTGTCCACGCCCAGGATGCCGATGTGGCCGCTGTGGTGGTGGCCGCAGGAGTTGATGCAACCGCTGATGTGCAGGTCAATCTCGCCCAGGTCGTGCAGCTCGTCCATGTCCTGGTAACGCTCGGTGATGGCCGCCGCCAGCGGCAGGGAGCGTGCGTTGGCCAGCGCGCAGAAGTCACCGCCCGGGCAGGCGATCATGTCGGTCAGCAGGCCCACGTTGGCGCGCGCCAGGCCCAGTTTTTTGGCGGCCTGCCACAGCGCGGGCAACTGGTGTTGTTGTACCCAGGGCAACAGCAGGTTCTGGTCGTGGGTGACGCGCGCCTCGCCAGCGCTGAACTGCTCGGCCAGCTCGGCCACCGCGTCCAGTTGCTCGCCGGTGGCGTCGCCGGGGGCCTGCTTCAGCCGCTTGAAGGACAGCGTCACCGCGCGCAGCGTCGGGTTCTTGTGCGGCGCCACGTTGCGCTTCAGCCAGCGCTGGTAGTCCAGGTTGTCGTCCGAGGCCTCGCGCAGCAGGTTGACCACGCCCATCTCACCACTGGCGCCGGTCTTTTCCAGCGTCGGCGGCACGAAGGAGGCCGCCACGCGGTCCAGCTCGGCCTGCGTGATGGTGTGCTGGCCGCCGTCGTGCGCGATGATTTCGGCGTATTCGGTCTCCACTTCGCTGACGAAGCGCTCACCTTCGGCCTTCACCAGGATCTTGATGCGCGCCTTGTACATGTTGTCGCGCCGGCCCCAGCGGTTGTACACGCGCACGATGGCTTCCAGGTAGTTCAGCACCTGGTTCCAGGGCAGGAATTCGCGGATGGTGCTGGCGATCACCGGCGTGCGGCCCATGCCGCCGCCCACCAGCACCTTGAGGCCCAGTTCACCGGTCTCGTTGCGCAGCAAGTGCAGGCCGACGTCATGCCACGGCGTGGCCGCACGGTCTTCGGCGGCGCCGGTGATGGCGATCTTGAACTTGCGCGGCAGGAAAGCGAATTCGGGGTGCAGCGTGCTCCACTGGCGGATGATCTCGGCCAGCGGCCGCGGGTCGGCCACCTCGTCCACGGCGATGCCGGCCAGCGCGTCGCTGGTGATGTTGCGTATGGTGTTGCCGCTGGTCTGTATGCCGTGCATGTTCACGCTGGCCAGCAGCTCCATCACGTCGGCGCTTTTGACCAGCGGGATCCAGTTGAACTGCACGTTCTGCCGCGTGGAGAAATGGCCGTAGCCGGTGGGCATGTCGGTGGTGCCCAACTTGCCCTGGGTGGCGATGGCCTTGCCATAGACCTCGGCGCTGGGCTGGTCGTAGTCGCGGGCGATGCGGGCCAGCACGCGCAATTGGGCGCTGGAGATCTCGCCATAAGGCACGGCGATGCGCAGCATGGGCGCATACCGCTGCACGTACCAGCCGTTTTGCAGCCGCAGCGGTCGGAATTCGTCATCACTCAAGGTGCCGGCCAGGTTGCGCTCCAACTGGTCGCGGTACTGGGCGGCGCGGCTCTTGACGAACTGTTTGTCGAACTCGGTGTACTGGTACATGGTGGTCAGTTCTTAGTCAGTTGAGGACAGAGCAAAAATTGCTCCGCAATTTCTTGGTCTGTCCCGCAAAGTTTCATGATGGTCAGATGGCAATGAGCTTCACGCCGGCATAGGCCAGCAACAGCGACAGCAGGCCGCGTATGGCGCGCTCGGGGATGCGGTGCACCAGACGTGAACCCAGCCAGATGCCAGGCAGCGAGCCGGCCAGCAGCCGGGCCAGCAGGCCCCAGTCCACCGAACCCAGCGAGGCGTGGCCCAGACCGGCCACCAGCGTCAGCGGCACGGCGTAGGCAATGTCGGCAGCGACGATGCGCGGCAGCGGCAGCAGCGGGTACAGCAGCAGCAGCACGGTGACGCCGATGGCGCCTGCGCCTACCGAGGTCAGCGTCACCAGCGTGCCGATCAGCGCGCCAAACAGCAGCGGCAGGCTCCAGTGGCGCGGCGTGGTGGCCTGGGCTTCCTGGCCCGGCAGGATCTGGCGCGGGGCGGCTTTGCCGCGCAGTGCCTTGTACAACGTGGCGGCGGCGGTCAGCAGCAGGGCCACGCCCAGCGTGGTGGTCATGATGGTCTGCACCAGCGCGCTGGTGGTGCCCAGCTGGCGCAGCGCGTACAGCGTCAGCAGCGCGGCCGGTATGCTGCCGGCCGACAACTGGGCCACCACGCGCCAGCTGACCATACGCTGGCGTGCCAGGTTCAGCGTGCCGCCCAGTTTGGTAAAGCTGGCAAACAGCAGGTCAGTGCCCACCGCCAGGTAGGGCTTGACGCCAAAAAAGAAGATCAGGATGGGCGTCATCAGCGAGCCGCCACCGACGCCGGTGAGGCCCACCACGAGGCCGACGAAAAAGCCGGCAAAAACGAACGCAAAATCCTGCATGGGCCGAACTTTACGGGTCTACCCTTAGATTTCAAACTACATTTTGAGAATGCCTATATACGATTGAGCTATATAGTTCCGTGCTGGCCGTCTATAGCAGGTTGCCGCCTCCCGCGCTTGCCGTTCCGGCATTGGACGGCGCCAGCGGGGCTGATTTGAAAACGGCGGGTGCCGGCCCCGGCATTCCTCTTTACACTCGCCAGACTAAAACCAGGGGACACGGCGTTCATCATGTTGAAATTCACCGCCTGTGACGCGATCAGGCAGTTTTCCCACAATGGCGAGGCGCAGTTGCTGCGTGACATCACGCGCGGCTTCGAGCGCGAGACCTTGCGGGTGGGCGCCGACGGCAAGCTGGCCACCACGCCGCACCCGCGCGAGCTGGGCTCCAAGCTGACGCACCCCTGGATCACCACCGATTACTCGGAAGCGCTGCTGGAATTCATCACGCCGCCGTCGCAAAGCCCGGACTTCCCGCTGCAGTTCCTGCGCGACATCCACCGCTTCACCGTCGGCCAGCTCGATGGCGAGTACCTGTGGGCCGGCTCCATGCCCTGCGTGCTGACGCGCGACCAGGACATCCCCATCGCCAATTACGGCAGTTCCAACAAGGCCCGCTTCAAGCACGTGTACCGCGAAGGCCTGAGCCTGCGCTACGGCCGCTCCATGCAGACCATCGCCGGGGTGCACTACAACTGGTCGCTGCCCGAGGCTTTCTGGACGGCGCTGCGCGACTGCACCGGCGCCAGGGGCACGGTGCAGGAGTTCATCAGCGAGCGCTACTTCGGGTTGACACGCAACTTCCTGCGCTATGGCTGGCTGGTGCCCTACCTGTTTGGCGCCTCGCCCGCGCTGTGCAGCACCTTCCTGCACGGCCAGAAGTCCGACTTGCGGGAACTGGTGCCGGGCACCCTGTATGGGCCGTACGCCACCAGCCTGCGCATGAGCGACCTGGGTTACCAGAACCGGGCGCAATCCACCCTGCACGTCAGTTTCAACTCGTTGCGCGAGTACGCGCAGGCGCTGGACCAGGCGATACGCACGCCCGACCCGTACTACCAGCAGCTGGGTGTGCGCGAAGGCGGGGCGTGGAAGCAGTTGAACGCCAACCTGCTGCAGATCGAGAACGAGTTCTATGCCGCCATGCGCCCCAAGCGCGTGGGCCGGCACGGTGAGCGGCCGGCCAAGGCTTTGCAGACCTATGGCGTGGAGTACGTGGAAATGCGCCTGTTCGACCTCAACCCCATGTTCGACGTCGGCATCGCACCCGAGCAGAGCGTGTTTGCCGATGTGCTGCTGCTGATGTGCATGTTCCGCGACAGCCCGCCCATCACCCCGCGCGAGCAGGCCGAGAACGACGAGAACAAGCGCCGCGTGGTCAACCAGGGCCGCCAGCCCGACCTGCAACTGTGGGTGCACAACCGCGAACAACCTTTCCGCGCGCTGGCGCACGAGTTGTTCGACGAGATGGCGCCTTTTGCCGAGGTGCTGGACAACGCCTACGGCGGCCAGCGCTACACCAGCGTGATGGCCCAACTGCGCGAGCGCATCACCCACCCCGATGCCACGCCATCGGCTCAGGTGCTGGAAGCCTCGCATGCGGCCGGCGGTTACTTCGCCTATGTGATGGAAGCCTCCAAAAAGCACAAGCAGGCGTTGCTGAACGATCCGCTGGATGCGCAGGAGCAGGCCAAGTTTGTGGACAGCGCCAAGACCTCGTTGCAGGCCCAGGCCGACCTGGAGGCCAGCGAACAGGGCAGTTTTGAGGACTACGTGGCCGGCTACTACGCCTGACAGGGTCGACGCGCCTGGTCAGGCGGCATATTGCCGCTCCAGGTAGTCGATGATGGCGGCTGATTCGAACAGTTGTGTGCCGGTGTTGGCGTCTTCCAGGTAGGGCAGTTGCACCCGGCCAAGCCGTTGCAGCACCTGCTCGCGCTTGCCGCCCTGTTTCGGCTGGTAGGGGCCGGGCTTGACGCGCATCGCCGCCGGCCCCAGGTCGGCCCATTGCTCCTTGCCCAGGTTGTGCAGGGTGTAGGGCAACTCCAGCTCGGTCAGGCGTTCGCGCACCAGGCGCGAATAAGGGCTGGACTCAAAACTCCACAGGTCCAACAGCTTCTTGGGCGACTTCGACGGCCGGGCCTGCTGCCCGCGTTCGCCGCGTACCAGCTTGCCCACCAGGCTGGCAGCGCTGGCCCCGGGATGCGCCTGGTAGTCGGCCGGTACCGCGCCGCCACCATAGGTCTGAAACAGGTAGGCGATGATGTCATCCGGCCGGTGCAGGCGTGTGTCGCTGTTGGCGTCCACCAGCAGCGGCGGCGAGGGCTGGCCGCCCAGGCGCAGCAACTCGGCGCCAAAGCGTTGGCCGCCCAGGGGGCAGGGGTAGATCTGCGCGTCCAGGCCCAGCGCTGTCAGGGCTTCACGCACCAGTCGGCAGTCGGGGTCACCCTCGCGGTCATACAGTTTCAGTGGTTGCGCGGGTTGTTGCGCCGCCCGCCTGACCCGGGTGCCGCGCCACAGCGCCAGCGTGGAGACTGCCACCGAACCCAGCACGGCGAGTTGGTGCTTGGCGGCTTTGAGCATGTGGGGCCCGTCTGGAAGGAAGGGCCGTCAGGGCTTGGCCGGCGGCGTGCGGGTGGGCACGTTGACATTGCACACATTGGTGTGCCCGGGCTTGTAGACAAACCAGTCGCTGGCCGGGTTGCGTCCGGCTTCCACCACAGCGGCAAATGCGGGCGTGTCGGTGCGCATCACCTCCAGCGCCGGGCGTTCAGCAGCGGGAATGTCCGCCAGCAGCCGGGTGCGGCCCAGTGGGATGTGCTGCTCGGGCTTGTCGTAAAAGCCCAGGTTGCCGGTGCCGCGCGGCAGCGCCGAAAGCAACTCCATGCCTTTGAGCACGCGCCCCACGGTGGTGATGTTCAGGTCCAGCCGGCGCGGTGCCTGGCCGATGATGACGTACAGGCTGACGCCGGTACCGCTGTCGGCCTCGGTGCCGCGCGCCACGCCCACCACGCCGTAGCAGTGTGGCAGCCAGGCCTGGTCCTTGGCCGGGTTGGCGGCTGCGGGCATGCCGTCGACGAAGCCGGTTACCGCGGCCCATTCGTCGGTATCGGCCAGTTTGGTGATGGGCAGGTCCTTGTAGCTGACCGAGAACTCTGCGGGTACCTTGGTCTTGGCGCTGCCCAGTGGCAGCGCCTTGGCCTTGTCTTCGTCGTTGGGGTCGCCCCACTGGGTGACGTAGTTGTCTTGCACGCGGATCACCGAAGACTTGCTGTAGAAGCCCTCGCGTGCCAGCGTGCGGATGTTGGCGGCACTCTGAGGTGCGAAACGCGGCGCGAGCTCGATGATGACCTGCCCGCCCTTGAACTCCATCACCAGCGTGTTCTGCGGGTCCAGCGGCCGCCAATCGGTGGGTTTGGAATCCTTCAGGATGTCGGCCACCGAGCGGGCGGGCGCGGTGGTTTGCGCGCCGGCGCTCAGGGTGGCGGCTGTTGCGACGGCCAACAGCATAGCGCGGGCGAGGGCGGGGCGGGTCAGCGGCATGGTGGTTCTTTTTCTTGGTGAGCAGGTTCAGCCGTTGGAGCGCAGCTCGCGCATGCGCTCATCAAAATAGCTTTGCACGGTGTGGCGCTCCGACAGCACCACCTCGCGGCGCGGATGCAGGAACAGCGGCAGCGATATGCGCGACTTGAAACGCCCCTCGCCGGTGGGGTTCAGCACCCGGTGCACGGTGGACGGGTAATAGTGCCCGGAGGCCTCTTCCAGCATGTCGCCGGTGTTGACGATCAACAGGCCGAAGTCGCAGGGCACGTCGTTCCAGCTGCCGTCCTTGCCCAGCACCTGCAGGCCCGGCTCGTTGGCGGCCGGCAGCAGCGTCAGCAGGTTGATGTCGCCATGCGGCGCGGCGCGCAGCGCGCCGGGCTCCTCCTTGCCGGTCAGCGGCGGATAGCGCAACACGCGCAGCAGCGTGCGCTCGCAGCCTTCTATCATCTTGGGCAGCGGCATCGAATAGCGTGCCTTGATGTCGGGCGGCGAGTTGTCCTCCACCCAACCCAGCAGTTCGGCGGCCAATGCCGAACCCGCCGCGTAGTAGCGGCGCGCCGCGTCCGACAGGTTCGTGGGGTACTGGCCATCGGGATAGATGTGGAAGAACTCCTTCAAGTCCCGGTGGGCGTGGTTCTTGGCGGTTTCCGAGATGGAGGGCGGGAAGTAGCCGTCCGAGCCGGCGTCGCCCTTGGCTGTGTACTCGTACTTGACGTCGGTGTCGAAGAAGTCCAACCATTCGCGGTAGATGCCCTCCACCAGGTTCTGGTCCAGCGGGTGGTTGGCCAGCACGCCGAAACCGGTCTCGTGCAGGCTTTGGCAAAACGCCTGGGCGGCGTTGGGGCTGCGATAGTCAACGATGGGGAGTTGCATGGTGCTGCGCCTCTTGGATCTTGTGAAATCTCTTCAATGCCGGAGCCAGTCGCTCATCAGCGCCTGTTCGAACACGCGTATGCAAGCCGGCGCGTCCACCTCCATGCACACCTGGGTCAGCGGCACGTCGGCTTCCCAGCCGGCCTGGGCGTAGGTGATGCCCTTGCGGTCCATCATGGTCTGGCCGTGGGCAATGCCTTCCACCTCGACCCGTATGCGGCCACTTTGCAGCTTGAACAACTCGGGGTTGGTCAGGTAGATGAAGGCCAACACGTCATGGCCGAAGCAGCCTTGTATGGCGGCCACGTGCTCGTACAGGTCGCTGTAAAAGCCGGCATAGAACGTGACCGCATGCAGCAGCGTATCGGTGGCGATGTGCTGGTGCTTGTTGGCCACCTGCTGCACCAGGGCCAGCGGCACGATGACCTGGTGGGTCACGTCCAGGCCCACCATGGTCAGCTTCCAGCCGGCGGTGAACACCAGGTCGGCGGCGTGCGGGTCGTTCCACACATTGGCCTCGGCCACCGGCGACACGTTGCCGGGCTCCACAATGGTGCCGGCCATCAAGATGACCTCTTTCAGCAGCCGGGGCAGCTCGGGCTCCAGCTTCAGTGCCAGCGCCAGGTTGCCCATGGGGCCCACCGCCACCAGCGTGATCTCGCCCGGATGGGCGCGCGCCGTGTCGACGATGAATTGCGCCGCCGCCCGCGGGTCCAGCTGGTTGTGCGTGGCCATGCGCGAGACCAGGTTGCCCAGGCCGTCGGCGCCGTGGATAAAGTCGGGTGGCGTGCCGCTGGTCTTGATCCAGGGTGTTTTCACGCCTTTGGTGACCGGAATGTCGCGCCCGGCGATGGCCGTCAGGTACAGCGCATTGGTGGCGGCTTGCTCCACATAGACGTTGCCGAAGGTGGTGGTGATGCCAATGACATCGATGGCCGGATGCGCCAGCGCGTAATACAGCGCCATGGCGTCGTCGACGCCTGGGTCGGTGTCAAAAATAACTTTCGCGGGGGAACTCATGTTGTGATGGTGCTCAGAGGAATAAGGCTTTCGAGCGGTCAGGCTGGAAAACCACAGAATTTTCGCAGGTCTGCGTCGGCCTGCACAGAAGTGGCTGGCGTGGCCGCCACCAGCGCCGCCACATCGGCCTGGCGCGGGATGCTGGATTGCGCACCCAGCGCGGTGCAGGCCAGGGCGCCGGCGGCGCTGGCTTGCGCCAGTGCCTGAGGCAGCGCCTGGCCTTGGCTGAGTGCTGCGGCCAGCGTGCCGCAGAAGGTGTCGCCAGCGGCAGTGGTGTCCACCGGCTTGACGGGAAAGGCCGCTTGCGTCAGCACCTGCTGGCCAACGCGGGCCACGCAGCCGCGCGCGCCCAGCGTGACCACCACGCAGGGCACGTCCAGCTTGGCCAGGCATTCGGCCACGGAACCACCCTGGCCGGCCACCACGGCCAGCTCGCCCTCGTTGACCACCAGCACGTCCAACAGCCCCAGCAGCTCGGCCGGCAGCGCCTGGGCCGGGGCGGCGTTCAGCACCACCTTGACGCCGGCCTGGTGCGCCGCGCGGGCATAGGCCAGCACCGTGTCCACCGGTGTTTCCAGCTGCATCAGCAGGTGGCTGCAGCCGGTGAGCGCCGGCAGGTGCTGGGGGCGCAGCTTCAGGTTGGCGCCGGGCGCTACAGTGATGGCGTTCTCGCTGTCATCAGAGACGCAGATGAAGGCGGTGCCGGTAGGCTCATCGTCGGCACGCACGATGTGCATGCGCACGCCGTCTGCTGCCAGCGAGGCTTCCAGCGGCGCGGCATAGGCGTCGCGCCCCAGGGCCAGCAGCATGTCGGTGGCCACGGCGCCGGCACGGGCGCAGGCGATGGCCTGGTTGGCGCCCTTGCCACCGGGGAAGGTCTTGAAGTCCCGACCCAGCACGGTTTCCCCAGGGGCGGGGATGTGGTTGGCGCGCACCACGAAATCCAGATTGGCGGAACCAGCGACGAGGATCATTTTTGAACTCTGCGAATGAAAGGCCGGCCCGCAGCGCGGCTGCGTGGGTGCGGCGGTTACGGATGTGTCAACGGGACTTGACGAAAGGCACGCCAATGGCCTTGGGCGCCACCGAGCGCGCCATGAAGCCGGCCAGGATGATGACGGTGACCACGTAGGGGATCATCTGTATCAGCGAGCCGGGTATCTTGCCGATGATGGGAAACGCCACGCCCTCGGCCTGGATCTGCAGCGCGCTGAAAAACGCGAACATCAGGCAGCCCAGCGCCGTGTACAGTGGCCGCCAGTTGCCGAACACCAACGCGGCCAGTGCCAGGAAACCGTTGCCGGCCGACATGTCACGGATGAAGAAGCCGCTTTGCACCAACGCCAGGTAAGAGCCCGACAGCGCGCACATGAAACCGGCCACCAGCAACGCCGAGTAACGTGTCCACGCCACGCTGATGCCGGCGGTGTCGGCCGCATGCGGGTTCTCGCCCACGGAGCGCAGGCGCAGGCCAAAGCGCGTGTGGTTGACGATCCAGTGCACCAGCGGCACTGCCAGGAAGGCCAGGTAGGCCAGGATGGTGTGGCCGCCCAGCAGCTTGCCGTATAGCCAGCCCAGCACCGGCACGTTGGCGATCGCCGCAGCGCCGGGGAAGTCTATCGGCAGGAAGCGTCCGTCGTTCAGGTCGGGCGTGCGCCCGCCCAGCTGGAAGAAATACTGCGCCAGCACAAAGGTCAGCCCGCTGACAGCGATGTTGATGGCCATGCCCGAGACCAGCTGGTTGCCGCGCTGGTTGATGCTGACGTAACCGTGCAGCAGCGACAGCAGGCAGGACACGGCGATCGCCGCCCCGACACCCCACCACGGGTTCTGCGTGGCATAGGCCACGGCCGCTGAGGTGAAGGCGCTGGCCAGCATCTTGCCTTCCAGGCTCAGGTCGACGACGCCGGAGCGTTCGGCAAACAGCCCACCCATGGCGGCGAACAGCAGGATGGGTGCGCTGCGCACCATGGCCACAAAAATGCTGGAGAGTTGGATGTCGTCCATCAGGCGGCTCCCCCGGCAGGCTTGGAAGAAGAGGGCAGGCGCTTGAGCAATGCCGCCAGCGCTGGTGCGTACAGGTTTTCCATGGCGCCGCAAAACAGGATGATCAAGCCCTGGATGAAGACAAAGGTTTCCGGCGGAATATTCGACTTCTCCAGCGACAAATCGAACCCACCTTGTATCAGCCCGCCAAACAGGATGCTGGACAGCAGGATGCCCACCGGGTGGTTGCGCCCCATCAGCGCGACCGCAATGCCGATGAAGCCGGCGCCGTTGGTGAAATTCAACCCCAGGTGATGGGACGAGCCCATTTCACTGTTCACCGCCGCCATGCCGGCCAGTGCGCCCGACACCGCCATCACCACCACGATGGTGGTCTTGATCGACACGCCGGCGTAGTGCGCCGCATGCGGGTTCAGGCCGACAGCGCGCACGCCATAGCCCCAGGGCGTGCGCCAGATGGCAATGGCGTACAGCACCAGCGCGGCCAGCGCGATGGCAAAGCTGATGTTCAGCGGGCTCTGGCCCATGAATTCGAACACGCTGCCCAGGCGCGGCAACCAGGCGCTTTGCGCGAACTGGCGGCTGGAGGTGGTCTGCTCGCCGGCCGGGATCATGTAGCTGACGACCACAAAATTCATCAGGCTGGCGGCGATGAAGTTGAACATGATGGTGGTCACCACGATGTGGCTGCCACGCCTGGCCTGCAAGTACCCGGGGATGAAGGCCCAGGCGGCGCCAAACACCGCGCTGGCCACCAGCGCCAGCGGGATCAGCAGCCAGCCGGGCAGGGTGGCGTCGAACAACAGCACCACCAGCGCCATGCCGAAGCCGCCTATGTACAGCTGGCCTTCGCCGCCGATGTTGAACAGGCCGGCCTGCACCGCCACCGACACCGCCAGCGCGGTGAAGATGAAGGTGGTGGCATAGAACAGCGTGTAGCCCAAGCCCTCGGGGCTCAGGAAGGCGCTCTTGACCAGGATGCCCATGGATTCGACCGGGCTTTCGCCCAGGCCATAAATCACCAAGGCCGCAACCAGCAGGGCCGACAGCAGGTTCAGCAGCGGCAGCACCAGGCTGGTAGCCCAGCGGGGCAAGTTATGGCCGCTCATTTGCTCACCCCGCCCATCATCATGCCTATGCGGGTGGTGTCGAAGTCTTGTGCCATCAGCTCACCGGTGATGCGCCCGCCACACATCACGTAGATGCGGTCGGCAAGGGCCCGTATTTCTTCCAGTTCCACCGACACCAGCACGATGGCGATGCCGGCATCGCGTAATTGCAGCAGGCGTTTGTGGATGGTTTCTATGGAGCCAATGTCCACGCCCCGGGTGGGTTGGCCCACCAGGATCAGCTTCGGCTTGGCGGCAATCTCGCGCCCCAGCACCACTTTCTGCTGGTTGCCGCCAGACAGCTGGCCGATGCGCAGCGCGGCGTTGGCCGGGCGGACGTCGAAGTCGGCAATCAACTGGTTGGCCTGCGCCGTCATGGCCTGCGGGCTCATCCAGCCCTTGTGCGAGAACTGGGGCAGGCTCTGGCGGCCCAGCGCGCAGTTTTCCGCCACCGAGTTGCTCTTGACCAGGCCATCACGCAGCCGGTCCTCCGGCGCGTGCGAGATGCCCAGGCGGCGGTAGACGTCTGGCAGGCCATCGGCGTCATGCCGTTTGGCATAGGGCAGGGCCTGGCCCAGGAATTCGATGGCGCCGTCTCCCGGCAGCTTCATGCCCGACAGCACTTCCAGCAGTTCGGTCTGGCCGTTGCCGGAGACGCCCGCCACGGCGACGATTTCACCGGCGCGCACCTGCAGGTCTATGCCCTCCAGCAATTTGACGCCTTGCTTGTCGGTCAGTCCCAGTTGACGGGTCTGCAGCACCACCTCGCCCGGCTTGTAGGGGCCGCGTGTCAGCGTGGCTTCCACGCTGCGGCCGATCATCAGCGTCGCCACTTCCTCGCGGGAGCTGGTGGCGGTGTCCACCTCTCCCACCACGGTGCCAGCGCGCATCACGGTGACGCGGTCGGTCAAGGCGAAGATCTCCTGCAGCTTGTGGGTGATCAGGATGATGGTCTTGCCCTCGTCGCGGAAGCGCCGCAGGATGGCGAACAGCGAATCGGCCTCTTGCGGCGTCAGCACGGCGGTGGGCTCGTCCAGGATCAGGATGTCGGCCCCACGGAAGATCAGCTTCAGGATTTCCACCCGCTGCTGCTCGCCCACCGACAGGTGCTCCACCAAGGACTGCGGATCCACTTCCAGGTGGTACTGCGCTTCCAGCTCCTTCAGCCGCGCCTCGGCGGCCTTGAAGCGCTTGTCCAGCACGAAGGCGCCTTCCACCCCCAGCATGATGTTTTCCAGCACCGTGAAGCTGTCCACCAGCATGAAATGCTGGTGCACCATGCCGATGCCGCGTTGTATCGCGTCCTGGCTGTGGCGTATGGCGGCCGGCTTGCCGTCCAGCAGGATCTCGCCGCTGTCGGCCTGGTAGTAGCCGTACAGGATGCTCATCAGCGTGGACTTGCCAGCGCCGTTTTCACCCACGATGCCGTGGATGGAGCCTTTGCGCACGGCGAAGCTCACGCCGGCATTGGCGCGCACTTCACCGAACTGCTTGCAGATGTTGCGGAATTCGATCAGCGGGATGGTCATGGGGCAACCGGGGGCAGGTATGTCACCGGAAAACGGAAAGCAAGACTCAGACCGGATCTCAGATCGGGCAGCTGTTCTTGTCCCTGTAGTCCACCACCTTGACCTTGCCAGCCACGATGTCCTTGGCGGCCTGGTTGATGCGGGTTTCCATGGCCGGCGTGACCAGCTTGCGGTTGTGTTCGTCCAGCGCCCAGCCGATGCCGCCTTCCTTCAGGCCCATCACCGTGACGCCGGGCTTCCAGGTGCCGTTCTTGGCCGCCATGAAGCCTTCGTACACGGCGTTATCCACGCGCTTGAGCATGGAGGTCAGGATGACGCCGGGGTGCAGGTAGTTCTGGTTGGAATCCACGCCAATGCCCAGCTTGCCCTTGTCCTTGATCACCTGCAGCGCGGCCAGGCCGCTGCCGCCGGCGGCGACGAAGATCACGTCCACGCCGCGGTCGATCTGCGCGCGGCTCAGCTCGCTGCCCTTGGCCGGGTCGTTCCAGGCCGCTGGGGTGGTGCCGACCATGTTTTGCGTCACGTCGATCTTGGGGTCCACCGCCTTGGCACCCTGGGCGTAGCCGCAGGAGAAGGCGCGAATCAACGGGATGTCCATGCCGCCGATGAAGCCCACCTTCTTGCTCTGGCTGGCCAGCGCGGCCGCCACGCCCACCAGGTAGGAGCCTTCCTGCTCCTTGAACACCACGGAGTTGACGTTGGGGTTCTTGACCTCGCTGTCAATGATCATGAAGTGCACCTTGGGGAATTCCTTGGACACGGTTTCCACCGCCTTGGCCATGGAAAAACCGATCGACACCACCAGGTCCACGTCCTTGCGGGCCATGTTGCGCAACACCTGCTCGCTTTGCGCGTCGGAGGTGATCTGGGCTTCCAGGTAGTTGATCTTGGTTTCCTTCTTGAACCGCTCGGCACCGTCATAGCCGGACTGGTTGAAGGACTTGTCGAACTTGCCCCCGCCACCGTAGACGACAGCCAGTTTCGGGTCGGCGGCGTGCGCAGACAGGGCCAGCATGGCGCTTGCAACGGCCAACGAGAGGAATTTCAGTTTCATGGTGGCGATGAAAAGTGATGAAAAATTGACAAACAGATGGCAAGGATAAACGCATCGCCCTGCCGTGGCCGCCCATTTTTGGCCATTTGGCATCATACGGGCTCGGGCGAGCCCGCTGAAAGGCGGTTATTGTCGCCGATTCGGCGTGCACAATCCTGGGGCCTGGATGGCATTTATGATTTGTAAAGTTCTGCATCAACAACGGTTTCGCAACTCATGGCGTTGACCATATTCGTCAAGGTGGTGGGGTTCGGAGAGGTGGAGCGCCACGCGATCAACACCATGTTCCGGCTCTCACAGGAGCACGAACCCACCTACAACCTGTGGACGCCCGACTGCGGCATGGCGCCGCAACTGGCGCTGGTGGATGTGGACAGCTACGGTTGGGCGCTGGAGTTGGCTTCGCCGGGCACCAGCCCCAGCCTGAAGCTGATCTGCGTCGGCGCCCAGCCGCCGCCCCAGGCTTGGCGCGCGTTCCCGCGTCCCATCCACTGGCCCGACATCGTGGCGGCCATGGACAGTCTGTTTTTGATGGAACTGGCCGCGCCGGAGGCTGAGTCTGCCACGGGCGTGGACATCGATTTCGACCTGCTGGGCGAAGCGCCCCCCACGTTGGCGCCGCCCGTGCCCGCGCTGCCCGGCGTGAAGCTGGTGCTGCTGGTGGATGCCGTGCGCGAGCACCGGCTCTACCTGCGCGCGCGCCTGGCCTTGGCCGGCCTGGTGGCGGTGGAAGATGCGCAAACCGGTGCCGAAGCGCTGGAGCTGGCAGGCCGGCGCCATTTTGACCTCGTGATCACCAGCCTGGACCTGTACGACGTCAGCGGCTGGAAGCTGGTGGCGCAACTGGTGTCGCTGGAGCCGGCCATTGGCGCGGTGGTGCTGACCACCAGCGACGCGTCCTGGGAGATGCACGAGCAGGCCGAGCATGCCGGCTGCCGTGGCGTATTGGTGCGGCCATTTGACCCTTTACAGGTGCAGCAGCTTTTGCAGCGGGTCTAAGGCGGCCTGAGAGACGCGCAGACCGTCCAAGGCGGTCATGGGGTGCCTGCGGTGCCCGCCGTACGCCTGCGCCCCCGCTGCGCGCTGAGCAGGCGGGCCAGGCTGGTTTCCAGCGGCAGCGGTTCGCCGCACAGCTGCGCGGCCAGCAATTCGGCGCACAGCACGCTCAGGCTCAGGCCGCGTGCGCCCATGGCGGTGCTGATCCACAGTGATGCCGGCGCATGGTCCGGGCTCAGGCGGCCCACCAGTGGCAGCCGGTCGGTGCTGGTGCAGCGGGTGTTGCGCCAGACCTGGGCGCTGCCGTCTGCCAGCGCGCCGCGCAACAGGGCGGCGCCTTCGGGCAGCAGTTGCGCCAGCCGCGTCAGGTTGGCCTGATGCGCCTCGCCCACCGACAACGCGTCGTGCTCGAAAGTGCTGCCGGTATACCAGGCCTGTTGCCCACCCAGCGGCAGGTGCGAGACAAAGCTGCCCATGCCGTTGACCGGGCAGGGCGGCAGCGGCGGCTCACCCGCGCGGTGCAGGCCCCAGGAGACCTGGCCGTGCACTGCCGACAGCGGTGGCCGGCCCGGCAGCAGGTCACCCGCCAGCGCGGCGGCCCCCCAGGCATTGGCCAGCACCACGTGACTGCTCTCGGCCAGCAACTGGCCCTGGCTGTTCCGCAGCAGCCAATGGTCACCTGCCGGCACCAGTGAGGCCACCGCAGTGTTGCCGATAAAGCGCACGCCCTCCGACGCCAGCCAGGCCCGCACCAGCGCCGCGGGCTTGACCCAGGCGCCCGCCCGGTGCCACAGCGCAGGCGCGTCCAGCAGGTGGTTGACCCCGGGGGAAGGGCTGTTGCCAACGTCGCACACGTCGCTCCAGTCCCGGCCCGCTTGGCCCCAAGGGGTGGGCAGCACTGCGTCGGATTGCAGGCAGCGTTCCAGCACGCCGCTGTGGTCCCAGTCTTCACCGCGCTGCAGTCTGGCGTCGGCCTGCTGCAGGCTCAGGCGCAGGCCGGCGCGTGACAGGCGGGCACGCGTGCCGTCATCTGACGACACCATGGGCACCATCAACCCCACCGGCAGGCCCGATGCCTGGGCGGCCGGGTGGGCGGCCGCGTCCAGCACGTCCACGCGCACGCCGCGTCGCGCCAGGGACGCGGCCACGCTGGCGCCGGCCAGCCCGGCGCCCACCACGGTGCAATGGCTGGGCGGGGTGGGTGGGGTGCCGGTTTCCGCTTGCGCGGATTTCAGGGTCCAGCGCGGGTTGAAGCGGGCCTGCAAGCCCTGCGGGCCGTCGTCCTGGGTGATGTCAAAACCGCATTGGTGCAGCAACTGGCGCGACGCCTCCGTCAGCGGCGCAGTCGTCAGCCGCGTGCCGCGCCGGCAGAGACGGACCAGCGCCTTGACGTGCCACAGGTCCCAGTCGGGGGCATGCAGATGGACGGCGTCGGCCAGAAACGCTTGCTCGCGCAAGGCCGCCAGCGGCTCGCCCACGCACAGCGTCAGCAGCACCTGCCCACCGTCCAGCATCAGCCGGTGGAAGCCGGGCAGCAGGCCGAACCACTGCGAGGCCAGTGCCGCGATCAGTTCCGCCGGGGCGCCGCCGGCCTGCAAGTCAGGCAGCTTGGGCGCCTGTCCGCCGCACAGCGCCACATAGTGCAGCAGGCGTGGCCGCGCATTGGCGCGACGCCAAGTCTGCCAGGTGTCGAAAAACTGCTGGCCTTGGCCGAAACCGGTGTCCAGCACCCGCCAGGCACCGTGGTGTGCCCAGTCAGCGGGTGGGGCGTGCATGCTGGAAGGTGGACGGCGCGGAGGGCTTATTCGCTGGGCGGCACGTAGCCCTGGGCCACATCGGCGCCGGAGCCGAAGAAGTGGTTTTCCATCTGGCGCGCCAGGTACTGGCGGGCACGCAGATCGGCCAGGTTCAGCCGGTTTTCATTGACCAGCATGGTCTGGTGCTTCAGCCAGGCGGCCCAGGCCTCTTTGCTGACGCCTTCCCAGATGCGCTTGCCCAGCTCGCCGGGATAGGGCGGAAAGTCCAGCCCTTCGGCTTCCTTACCCAGTTTGATGCAATTCACCATGCGTGCCATGTGCGACTCTTTTCGGACCAAAGATGATTTGGTAATTAATAACAGATATTTTATTCGTTCCAGTTTTCAGGCATCTTTCCCAGAATGCAGTTGTTTCCATTCAACCTCTCCCGAGACCTGCAGATGACCCCCAAAAACCAACGCCGTCACTTTATCAAGCTTTCCTTCGCCATCGCGCTGGCAGGGTCGGCCCTGGGCCTGGCCGGCAGCGCGCTGGCCCAACCGGCCGTGACACTGCTGAACGTGTCCTACGACCCCACGCGCGAACTGTACGTGGATTTCAATGCCGCCTTTGCCAAGTACTGGAAAGCCAAGACCGGCCAGGACATCACCATCAAGCAATCCCACGGCGGCTCTGGCAAGCAGGCGCGCTCCATCATTGACGGGCTGGATGCCGATGTCGCCACCTTGGCGCTGGCCGGCGACACAGACGCGCTGGTGAAGAACGGCGGCTGGGTCGCGGCAGACTGGCAAAAGCGCCTGCCGCACAATTCGTCGCCCTACACCTCGACCATCGTCTTTGCCGTGCGCCAGGGCAACCCCAAGGGCATCAAGGACTGGGACGATCTGGTCAAACCCGGTGTCAGTGTGATCACGCCCAACCCCAAGACATCGGGTGGCGCCCGCTGGAACTACCTGGCGGCCTGGGAGTTTGCCAAGCGCAAGTATGGCGGCGACGCCAAGGCCAAGGAATTCGTCGCCAAGCTGTTTGCCAATGTGCCGGTGCTGGACACCGGTGCGCGCGGCTCCACCATCACCTTCGCACAACGCGGCCAAGGCGATGTGCTGATTGCCTGGGAGAACGAGGCCTACCTGCTGGACAAGGAATTCGGCGCCAAGTTCGACATCGTGGCACCGCCCTTGAGCATCCTGGCCGAGCCCGCCGTGGCCGTGGTGGACAAGAACGTGGACAAGAAGGGCACACGCAAGATCGCTGAAGAGTACCTGAAGTACCTGTATTCCGAAGAGGGCCAGGACATTGCCGGCCGCAATTTCTACCGCCCCGCCGTGTCACAGAAGGCGCAGGCCAAGTACGCCAAACAGTTCGCCAAGCTGGAGCTGTTCACCATCGACCAGGCGTTTGGCGGCTGGGGGACGGCCGACAAGGCGCATTTCGCCGATGGCGGCAGCTTCGACCAGATCTACGTCAAAAAGTGAGCCGGCACCGGCCTGGGCCGGCGAGCACTGAGCCGGTCGGCCCGGCCCAGCTCGATCTGCATCAAGCCGGCCGGGGGGTCTGCTGCTTGGCGCGCTTGCGCACCTCGGCGCCATAGCGGCCCACATCGTGCGGGCGGGTGGGGGAGATGCTGCGCACGGTGTTGCGCAGGCCTTCCCAGTCTTGCGGCGACATGCCGTCCTCATGGCCGGCCTCGCGCGGGTGCAGGCCCACATGCTCGACAAAGCCGCTCATGGCGCTGGTGTAGCTGGGCCGGTAGACCGGCTGCAACTGGAACAGCGGCTTGGTGCGGCGGATCTCGATCGGCGTGTCCACCGCCGTCAGCCGGATGTTGACGAACAACGGCACCGGTTTGAACCAGTCGGCCTCCACAATGCCTTCGAAGCAGGCGTAGGACCGGCTGTGTGCCAGGTTGGCCGGTGGGCGGGCCAGCACGCTCCACTCTGGCGCCGTGCTGACCAACAGGCCTGACCAGATCTGGACGATGCCCGGCACGAACAGTGCCGACAGGTAGGGCGGAGCGCCGCCCTGCATGTCCGCGGGGCAATGGTCGTCCCAGTAGTCGGCCAGCTCCGGGTCCACCACGCTGCTCAGCGGCTCCCATTCGCCGTTTTGCTCATGGAACACCTCGCTGCCGTCCCAGCGCAGGCGGATGTCGCGCGGCGGGAAGATGTACCAGCCGTAGCTGGAGGCCATGCGCAGCGCCTCGCAATATTGGTGCGCCGCCGCCGGCATGCTGCCCAGTGCCGATTTGTCGGCGTGCATGGGTGACACCGCGCCGGGGCTGATCTTGTGGAAGGCGACGATGGGGGTACCGTCGAAGTTGTCGCGCATGCCCATGGTCTGGATCTCCGCCGGGTGGGGGCTGGTGGAGGCCGCTCAGCGGCCTTGCAGGTGCTTGGCCACGACCAGGTGGCAACCGTCGCCACTCAATGCTGGCGTGGTGGCCTTGGTCGGGGTGGATGGCGCCGCGGGCTGCGGCAGGGCCTGCTGTTGCACGTGCCAGGCCAGCGACGGATGCATGCCGCCGCCGCCGATGACGGCTGCTGGGGTGGGTGTGTCGTTCATGCGATGCTCCGATGATGTGTTTGAATGGTTTTGGGCAAACCCGGTCCCTGCGGTGCCGTGATGACACTGTTGGTGGACTACGTCGGACAAAAGGGTTCCGGCCACCGGAAAAGAACCGGCGGTCGGGCAGGTGTAGCCCACGATCAAAACTGGGATGGGGCCGGACTTGTCAGGCCGGGCAGGGGCCGGGCGCTAAGGGGCCTTCAGCGCTGGATCGGCTTTTGCGCTTGCACGTGCTTGGCGATGCTGGGGTGGTAGCCGCCGCCACCCATCCCCGATCCCGGCGTCACTGTCTTCGTGGCGCTGCCATCGCCTCGCTGCGGCGGCTGCCAAGTCGTGGCGGCCACATGGGAGTCAATGTGGGCTTGATCGGGTCTGCCGGGGTTTTGGGTGATGTCCATGGTGAGTCCTTGAAAGAAGTTGGAAGCGGTCGTGGTGAGAAACGGCAAATCGGGACGATGGGGATCAGCATCGCGGCAGGCCAACCCTGGCCATGGCTTCGCCAAAGCGTTGGCGCAAGCTGTTGGCGCCGCCGGGGGCTTGGTCCAGGTAGCTGCGGACTGTCAACTGCGGGTCCAGCCGGCGCAGTTCGGTCAATTGGACGCGCGCCAATTCGTGTCGGCCCAACTCCGAGTTGGCGATCACGAGGGCCCGCACAGTGGGCAGGTGGGAGCGGTTCAAGCGCCAGGATTGCGAGGCTAGGTCCGCAGCCTTCAACCATTGGCCATCGGACAGCGCGGCCGAGCCGGCCAGGCTGAGGTAGTAATAGCGCAGCGGGTCTGTGGGAGACAAGGCCATGGCGTGCTCGGCGCAGTTGACCGCGCCTGCGGTATTGCCGCGCAGGCTGTCCACCGTGCTTTTGAATAGCCAGGCCAATGCGTTGCAAGGGTCCAGTTCCAGCGCGCTCACCAACTTGTGCTCGGCTGTGGCAGTGTCCTTCTTCATGTGGCAATGGACAAAGGCCTCCATCGCCAGCGCCAGCGAACTGTTCGGGTCGATGTCCAGCGCGCGTTGCGTATGGTCCAGTGCCGTGCGGGATTCGCGCTGTGCGTCCCTGGCCATGCCGCGCGTGGTCCGTAGCACGTACCACATGGCCAGCCAGGTACGGGCATTCGCCGACAAGCGGTGCCGCTCCAGCAGCAGTTCCAGCACCTGACGGCTCATGTCGAATTCGCGCGGCGTGGAGCGATGCATCAAATGCACGCCGCCAAGCATCAGCGAATAGCTTTGCAGCGTGGGCAGCGGCTGCGTCAGCGTTTTCTGCACTTCGGTGTCCAGCAAGGCCTTTTGCGTGGCGTCCGCGATCTGATGGCTGAGTTCGCTTTCGGCCTGCAGAAGATCCTGGACTTCGCCGCTGAGCCTGTCAGCCCAGGCGATGTGGTGGTCCCGAGTCTGCGCCAATTCGACATTGATCAGCAGTCGGCTGCCGCTGACCACGTAGCTGCCCGAAAGCACATAATCGGCGCCCAGATGAGTCTTCAATTGCTTCAGCGCAGCGTTGCGCTGACGAAAGACTGTGGCCGACAATCGGGAAATCACCTTGAGTTGCCCAGAACGGCTCAACAACGCGATGATTCCGTCGGCTATCAACTCGCCGATGTCGAAATGCTCGGGTTCGTTGGAGCGGGTCAGGAACGGGATGACCGCGATGGTGGGCAGCAACTGTGCCGGCTGTTCCTGCGGCCTGACCGCCTCGCGTACAGGGCTAATCCGGTAGGCGCGCACCGGCTCCTGCACATGCTTCACATAGCAGTCGCCCAGGTCGTGCACCTGGGCATCCAGCCCGTCGGTGAGCTCGTCGCGGACGCCCGCGGAAATGATGGTTTCGCCGGGTTGCGCCAAGTTTGCCAGGCGCGACGTCAGGTTGACGCCGTTGCCATAGATGTCGTGTTCGCTGCTGTACACCTGGCTGGTGTTGATGCCGGCGCGCAGGCGCATGTGGCGCTCGGGCGGCAGGCCGGCATTGCCTTGCTCCAACGTGTCGTGCAGGGTCTGCGCGGCGGCTACCGCCTGGCGCGGTTGCTCGAACTCCACCATCAGGCCGTCGCCCAGGCTCTTGACCAACCGACCCTGGTGCGCCGGTATCACTTTGTTTTCGGCATGGCGGGTGAAGTCCAGCCAACGGCTGACCGTGCCCACCTCGTCGCTGGCCATCAAACGCACGGACTCCACCAGATCCAACACCAGCACCACCTTCTTCTGGCTCCGCAGCAGCGCCTGTTGCAGAAAATCTGCCGGCTGTTGCGCGTCACCTGGGTCCATGATGCCGGGCTGGGGCATTGGGTGAATCCTTCAAAGTGTTGATGGATTATGCGGGGCATCCATCAATTGCGTGATGTTTTTGTGTCAGCGCCGATGTAGGCGCGCTACCAGCGCAGTGGCAGTTTTTTCACCAGCACGATCTGGCGGTCTTCCACCCGCACGTAGCCGCCATGGGTCAGGTCCTTCAGGATGCGGCTGACCATCTCGCGGCTGCAGCCGGCGCGGCTGGCGATCTCCTGATGGGTGATGCGCTGCAGGATGCGTTGGGTGCCGTCGGCCTGCGGCGTGGCCAGGCCGTACAGGCAGCCGGTGAGGCGGCCATAGACGTCGATGAAGGCCAGGCTGCGCGCGCTCGCGGTGGCGTTGCGCAAGCGCCGTATCACCCGGGTCAGCAATTCAAAGGCGAACTCGGGTTGCTTGGCGATGAACTGGCGCAGCGTGGCGCGCGTTACCAGCGCGCACACCGTGGGCTCCAGCGTGATGACGCTGGCCGAGCGAGGGCCGCCGTCCAGTGCCATCTCACCAAAGTAGTCACCCGGGCCGAACACGCCGAAGGTGATCTCCTTGTCGCGCGCGTTGGCGCTGTACGCCTTGACCTGGCCGGCCAGGATGATGAACAGGGTGTCGCCCACATCGGCTTCGTGGATCAGCACCGTGCCCTTGCGGTAGCGCCGCGCCTCGCCCAGCGCCGCCAGTTTGCGCAGGTTGGCTGGCAGGTTGTCATCTTCAGCAAAGGCTTTGGTAAGGGCGGCGAGGTCTGCAGTCATAAAGGGGTTGCGCGAACAGCTTGGCCTGATTTGTAACAGAACTCACAGAATCCTGGCCTGCTGTGGCACAAATGGCGCGGCGCTGGCTCTGCGATCAGGCCGCGCGCTGAGCACGCAGACGGCGTCAGGCCGGCTGGAACTGCCTGGCCGGAGCGCCCGCCACCCGCGCCTGGCGCGGTGCCACGGGTGCTGGCGCCTCCCACGGAATGTGGCGCGACAGTGAGGGCAGCATGGCCACCTCCTTGACCAGCTCGCGCAGGTTGCCGGCGCCGGTTTTCTGGCGGATGCTGCGCATCTGGGTGCGCACAGTGGACACCTGCACCTGGTGGCGCTCGGCAATGTCGTTTGGGCGCAGACCCTGGCACAGCTGCGCCAGCACCTGCCCCTCGACACAAGACAGGCCATGCTCGCGTGCGAACAGCGTGATGGTGGTGGCATCGCACAGGCGCGGCTTGGCAAACACCAGCAACACGTGGCAGGCGCCCATGCCACCCAGGGAGCCGCCGCCCAAGTCCAGGCCGCGCAGTGTCTGCATGGGCATGAAGGCCAGCGTGGTCCGTGTTTTGCCCTGTTCCAGGCTGAGCAGGCCGCGCAGCCGCATGCGGGCGCGCTCCAGCGCCTGGTCCAGCGGCCGTGAAGGCACGCCCGCGCGGGTGCCCAGCCGGCCGTCCTGCACGCACAATCCGCCGGACAGCGGGTTGTCCAGGCTCAGCATCTGGCGCGCCGGCGTGTTGGCGTACAGCAGCCGGCGGGAATACGCGTCCACCACCGCCAGGCCGTAGTCGACCTCGTTGAGCACCGCCAGCAAGACCCCGGCGTCCACTTCCGCGCCTGTGGTCCAGGCGTCATCCATGTCATTGGCCATCATCAGCGAGTTTCCTTCTGCCGCGCTGTGCCGACGGGTGCCGGCGTGTGTTTCTTTCAGCGTGCAGGGCCAAGCGTAGGCGTATGCTTGACGGCCGGGTGGGCACTGTGACCGTGTGCTTTTGTGACGCACGCACAAAATCACGGGCAGCTTCCATGCTAGGCGTGTGAAGCCTATGTGAAGCGAGGCGGATTATGCGGGGATGTGGGCGCGGCCGCATCCCCTGATTGGAGGATGTTTGGCGCCCCCTGGCCTTCAGCCGGCTCGGGGGTAGGCGCCAACGATCCGCTGCAACAGGGCCTGCGCCTCGCTCTGGGCGGGCAGGGGCCGCGCGTCGTCAGCCAGGCTGGCCTGCAGCAGCCGCTCCAGCGTCTCCGGCTGCGGCGTCAGCGGGCCCAGGAAACGCGCCTGGCCCTGAGCGGCGATCAGCAGGGTGGGGAAATTCTCCACCTCCACCGGGTCCACCAGTTCGGAGTCGTTCTCCACGTCCAACCACAGGAAGCGCGCCTGGGGGAAGCGCGCCTGCACCGCCTGGAAGGTGGCCGTGTAGTCGCGGCAGCTGCCGCACCACTGGGCGCACAGGCAGACCACCAGGGCTGACGCAGGGCTGGGTTCACGCATGGGGAGAAATGATCGCAGGTTTTGCAAGGCCCTAGGGCGCACTTGATATTCAAATGCACACATAAACAAACAATTAAATGTTCGTTTGTGTATGAAGCACCTTTCCGGACAATGGCAGGCACATGAGCAAACAGCCTGCCATCGTCATCGTGCCCGGTTGGCGGGACTCCGGTCCCGGCCACTGGCAAAGCCTGTGGGCCCAGCGTCTGGCGGGTGCGGTGCGCGTGCAGCAGGCCGAGGACGACTGGCACAACCCCAAGCGCCAGCCCTGGGTGGACGCCATCGCCAGCACCGTGCAGCAGCAGCCAGGGCCGGTGGTGCTGGTGGCGCACAGCCTGGGCTGCATCGCCGCTGCCAACTTGCCGCCAGAAGCTGCAGCCAAGGTGCATGCTGCCTTGCTGGTGGCGCCGGCTGACCCTGAGCGCAAGGCGCAGTTGGCCGATTTCGCCCCGGTGCCGTCGACCCGGCTGCCTTACCGCAGCGTGCTGGTGGCCAGCGGTAACGACCCCTTTTGCCCGGTGCGCCTGGCCGGTGCCTTCGCCCGTGCCTGGGGCAGCGAATTCATGCGCCTGCACGACGCCGGTCACATCAACGTCGAGTCCGGCCACGGCGAATGGCCGCTGGGCCTGGCGCTGTTGCAGTCGCTGGTGGCCGAGGTGTCGGCCGGCGCTCCGCCTTCTTTTCTCCCCGCATTGGAACCTGCATGACCCCCGATAACAAGATCTTCAAGACCCGCAAGACCTACAAGACCCTGCACGGCCTGCTTGCCGCCGCGCTGCTGACCGCCAGCAGCGTGGCCTCGGCACAGACGCTGCTGAACGCCTCCTACGACGTGGCGCGCGAGTTTTACAAGGATTACAACGCCGCCTTCGTGGCCCAGTACAAGAAGACCACCGGCAAGGACATCAAGATCGACCAGGCCCATGGCGGCTCCAGCACCCAGGCGCGTGCCGTGGCCGACGGCCTGGACGCCGACGTGGTGACCATGAACGCCTCCACCGACATCGACTTCCTGGCCGACACCGGCGTGGTGGCCAAGGACTGGGCCAAGCGCTTCCCCGACAACGCCGCGCCCACCGTCTCCACCATGCTGTTCCTGACGCGCAACGGCAACCCCAAGGGCATCAAGGATTGGGACGACCTGGTCAAGCCGGGCGTGTCCGTCATCATGGTCAACCCCAAGACCGGCGGCAACGGCCGCTATGCCTACCTGGGCGCCTGGGGCTACGTCAAGAAAAAGGGCGGCACCGACGCCCAGGCGGCCGAGTTCGTCGGCAAGCTGCTTAAAAACGTGCCTGTGCTGGACAAGGGCGGCCGCGCCGCCACCACCACCTTCTTGCAACGCAACATCGGTGACGTGCTGATCACCTTCGAGTCCGAGGTGCTGTCCATCAACCGCGAGTTTGGCGAAGGCAAGGTCGACGCCGTCTACCCCTCGGTCAGCGTGTTGGCCGAAAACCCGGTGGCGGTGGTGGAGCGCACTGTGGGCAAGAAGGGCACGGGCGAACTGGCCAAGGCCTACCTGACCTACCTGTATTCCGACGAGGCGCAGGAGATCGCCGCCAAGCACGCGCTGCGCCCGCGCTCGGCCGCTGTGTTGAAGAAGTACGCCAGCACCTTCAAGCCGGTGCAGCTGTTCACCGTCAACGAGCTGTTTGGCAGCCTGGGCAATGCGCAGAAGGTGCATTTCAACGATGGCGGCCAGTTCGACAAGCTCTACACCGCCGGGAAGTAAATGACTGCTGCGCATGTTTTGGCGTCGCCCCCCGGCTTAGGTGGTGGTGGCGCGCAGCGCGCCGGCCGCCGCGTGCTGCCCGGCTTTGGGCTGACGCTGGGCTACACGCTGTTCTACCTCAGCATCATCGTGCTGATCCCGCTGTCGGCGCTGTTGTTCAAGACCTTTTCGCTGAGCTGGGACCAGTTTGTGGCCGCCGTCACCGGCCCGCGCGTGATGGCTTCCTACCGGCTGACGTTTGGCGCTTCGCTGCTGGCGGCGCTGGTCAATCTGGTGTTCGGCCTGCTGGTGGCCTGGGTGCTGGTGCGCTATGAATTCCCTGGCAAGCGCATCGTGGATGCGCTGGTGGACCTGCCCTTTGCGCTGCCCACCGCGGTGGCCGGCATCTCGCTCACCGCCTTGCTGGCCGGCAATGGCTGGATAGGGCAGTACCTGGAGCCGATGGGCATCAAGCTGGCGTTCACGCCGGCCGGCGTTGTGATCGCGCTGATTTTCATTGGCCTGCCCTTCGTGGTGCGCACCGTGCAGCCGGTGCTGGAAGACACAGAGAAGGAGCTGGAAGAGGCCGCCGCATCGCTGGGCGCCAACCGCTGGCAGATCTTCACCCGTGTGATCCTGCCGCACATCGGCCCGGCGCTGTTGACCGGTTTTGCCATGGCCTTCGCGCGCGCCATTGGTGAATACGGCTCGGTGATCTTCATCGCTGGCAACATGCCGATGATCTCCGAGATCACGCCGCTGATCATCATCGGCAAGCTGGAGCAGTACGACTACGCTGGCGCCACCGCCGTGGCGGTGGTGATGCTGGCCATCTCCTTCGTGCTGCTGCTGGTCATCAACGCGCTGCAGGCCTGGCAGCGCCGGGTGTCGGGGGCGCAGTTATGAGCCGCTGGGCCGTTCCCAAGGCGAATATCGCAGCGCGCAGCGCGGAGGTCTCACCATGAGCGCTGTGCTGCCTTTGAACCAGGTGCAACCGGCCCCAGCCGCACCAGTGGCGCGGCGCGGCAACACGCGTGCCACCCTCAGCACCACCGAACCCACCTGGGTACGCTGGCTGCTGATTGGCGTGGCGCTGAGCTTCTTGCTGCTGTTCCTGGTGCTGCCGCTGGCGGCAGTGTTCACCGAGGCGCTGCGCAAAGGGTTTGGTGCCTACCTGGCCGCCCTGCAAGAGCCCGATGCCTGGTCCGCCATCAAGCTGACGCTGATTGCCGCCGCCATCTCCGTGCCGTTGAACCTGGTGTTTGGCGTCTCGGCGGCCTGGGCGGTGGCCAAGTTCCAGTTCCCCGGCAAGGCCTTTCTCACCACGTTGATTGACCTGCCGTTTTCGGTCTCGCCGGTGGTGGCGGGCCTGATCTATGTGCTGATGTTCGGTGCCCAGGGCTGGTTCGGCCCCTGGCTGCAGGCGCATGACGTGAAGGTGATCTTCGCCGTGCCGGGCATCGTGCTGGCCACCATCTTCGTCACCTTCCCCTTCATCGCCCGCGAGCTGATCCCGTTGATGCAGGCGCAGGGTACGGACGAAGAGCAGGCCGCCGTGGTGCTGGGCGCCACAGGCTGGCAGATCTTCTGGCATGTGACGCTGCCCAACATCAAGTGGGGCCTGGTTTATGGCGTGATCCTGTGCAATGCGCGCGCCATGGGCGAATTCGGTGCCGTGTCGGTCGTCTCTGGCCACATACGCGGGCAGACCAACACGCTGCCGCTGCACGTGGAGATCCTCTACAACGAGTACCAGTCGGTGGCGGCGTTTGCAGTGGCCTCGCTGCTGGCCATCCTGGCGCTGGTCACGCTGGTGATCAAGCAGGTGGCGCAGTGGCGCCACGAGCAGGACGTGAAGGCCGCGGCCCAACTGCCGCCCGAACGCCCGCACACGCCTACACAAGTGAGCCCATCATGAGCATAGAAATACGCAACATCAGCAAGCAGTTTGGTGACTTCACCGCGCTGGGCGACGTCAGCCTGGACATCGCCTCAGGCGAGCTGGTGGCGCTGCTGGGCCCCTCGGGCTGCGGCAAGACCACGCTGCTGCGCATCATCGCCGGGCTGGAGACGGCAGACGCCGGCAGCATCCTGTTCAGCGGCGAGGACACCACGGCGGTGCACGTGCGCGAACGTCAAGTGGGCTTCGTCTTCCAGCACTATGCGCTGTTCCGCCACATGACGGTGTTCGACAACGTGGCTTTCGGCCTGCGCGTGAAGCCGCGCGGCCAACGCCCCAGCGAGGCCGCCATCAAGGAAAAAGTGCACGCGCTGCTGAACCTGGTGCAACTGGACTGGCTGGCCGACCGTTACCCGTCGCAGCTCTCCGGCGGCCAGCGCCAGCGCATCGCCCTGGCGCGCGCGCTGGCGGTGGAGCCCAAGGTGCTGCTGTTGGACGAGCCCTTTGGCGCGCTGGACGCCAAGGTGCGCAAAGAGCTGCGCCGCTGGCTGCGCCGCCTGCACGACGACCTGCACGTCACCAGCATTTTCGTCACCCACGACCAGGAGGAAGCGCTGGAAGTGGCCGACCGCGTGGTGCTGATGAACGCGGGCAAGGTGGAGCAGATCGGCTCGCCGCAGCAGGTGTGGGACCACCCGGCCAGCCCCTTTGTCTATGGCTTCCTGGGCGACGTCAACCTGTTCCACGGCCGCGCCCACCATGGTGAGGTGCAGCTGGAGGGGCTGCGGCTGGATTCTCCCGAGCACCGCGACGCGCAAGACGCCAAGGCCTTTGCCTATGTGCGCCCGCACGACATCGATGTAGAGCGCTACGCCCCCGGCGCCCAGGGCCTGGTGGCGCAGCTGACGCGTGCCATCGTCATCGGCCCCATCGCGCGGCTGGAGTTCACGCCAGTGGATGGGCCAGGTGCCAAGCCGGGCGGCAAACAGGGTGGGGTGGACGAGGGCGAGCGCATCATCGAGGTGCAACTCTCCTCCGAGCAGTTCAACGCCAACGGCTACCGCGAAGGCGAGACGCTGGTGCTGACGCCGCAGCGCGCCCGTGTGTTTGTGGACGCTGCTGTCTGAACCGCCGTTGCGTCAACCCGCTGGCCGAGGCTGGCCACCCCTGGCACCTAGAATGGCCAGCCATGACACCCGCCCATCTGTTGAACCTGGCCGTGCACATTGGCGCCGGTGCGGTGGGCATCCTGCTGGGTGGGGTGTTGCTGGCTCGGGCCAAGGGCACGCGCCAGCATGTGCGGCTGGGCCGCGTGTTCGTCGCACTGGCCGGCGCGGTGGGCCTGTCGGCGCTGGTGGGCAGTGTGTTCTTCCGCTTCATTCCGCTGTTTGCGGTGCTGACGCTGCTGGTGCCCTATGTGTTGCTGAGCGGCTGGCATGTCATCTACACCAAGACCCTTGGCCCCGACACCTGGGACGCCCTGCTGTTGCTGGTGGCCGTCGCAGCCGCCGTGCTGCTGGTGCCGGTGCTGCTGGCTGCGCCGCCGGGCGGAGGCAGCAACAGCGCGGTGGTGGTCAAGGCCACGCTGGGTGCGCTGGCCGTGGTGCTGGTGTATGACGCCGCGCGTTGGCTCTTTCCCCGCCGCTGGCATGCGCACACCTGGCGCTACGAACACATCTACAAGATCTTTTCGGCCCTGTTTGGCATGTTGTCCGCCGCCGTAGGCAACCTGCTGGGCGGTGTGCCGGTGGCGCAACTGGCGCCTTCGGTGCTGGGTGTCTTGGCCATTGCCTGGTTTTTCTGGCGTGAGGCACGAGCGCGAAAGTTGGCGGCGGCATGACCAAGCGCCGCCACTGGCTGGTCGCCAGCGCCTGTGCCGTCGCCGCCTGGCCCGCAGCCGCCGCCACGGACGGGCTGCGCCAGGCCTGGCCGCGCCAGCGCGCCACGCCCGACTTGCGGCTGCACGGCATGGACGGCGCCGAATGGCGCTTGGCCTCAACCCTGGGACGCCCCGTGCTGCTGAATTTTTGGGCCAGCTGGTGCGAGCCCTGCCGCAGCGAGATGCCGGCGCTGGAGCTGCTGGCCACGCGCCACGAAGCCCAGGGCCTGCAGGTGGTGCCCGTCAACTTCCGCGAAACCGATGCCGCCGTGCGCCGCTTTGTGGACGCCACCGCTTTCAGCTTGCCCGTGCTGCGCGACCGCGATGGCGGCGCGGCCAAGGCATGGGGCGTACGCAGCTTTCCCACCACCGTGGCCATCAACCGCGCGGGCCAGGCGCTGTTCACCGTGGTGGGCGAATGCGACTGGGCCAGCGCCACCGCGAGACAATGGCTGGCCGAGGTGCTGTAAGGCATCGAGAAAGCATCGAGATCATTGGGCTGCATTTCACCCCGCCCGCATAGCCACAGGAAAAAATCCATGAGTCACCCCAACCGCCGCACGCTGCTGAAGACCGGCCTGGCCGCCGCCACTGCCGTCGCCGTCCCAAGCTTGCCGCTGGCTGCTCGCGCACAGGCCGCTGCTGTAGCGCCGCGCTTCCAGCCCCAGGTGGGTGCCTGGCGCAGTTTTGAGGTCACCACCACCGTCAACGTGGCAGATGTGAAGGGTGCCACGCAGCTGTGGTTGCCCGTGCCCGACCTGGAAACCGATTACCAGCATGCGCTGGACAACGCCTGGAGCGGCAACGCCACCGCTGTGCGCCTGGTGGCCGACCCCAAGGAAGGCGTGCGCATGTTGCGCGCCGAGTTCCCGGCCAGCGAAACAGCGCCCACGCTGAGCCTGACCAGCCGCGTGCGCACCCGCAACCGCGCAGTGGATTGGTCCCACCCCGCCAAGGCGCATGAAGACCCCGCCGTGCTGCGCTTCAACCTGGCGCCCACCGAATGGCAGCCGCTGGACGGCATCGTGCGCCAGACCGCCACCAAGGTCACCCAGGGCAGCCATGGCGATGTGGCCAAGGTGCGCGCCATCTACAACTGGGTGGTGGCCAACTCTTACCGCGAGCCCAAGGTGCGCGGCTGCGGCACGGGTGACATCAAGGCCATGCTGGAGACCGGCAACCTGGGCGGCAAGTGTGCCGACTTGAATGCGCTGTTTGTCGGCCTGTGCCGCGCTGTGGGCGTGCCCGCCCGCGACGTCTATGGCCTGCGCCTGGTGCCGTCTGAATTTGGCTATCGCGAACTGGGCGGCAACCCCACCAACCTGAAAGGCGCGCAACACTGCCGCGCCGAAGTCTGGCTGCAGCAATACGGCTGGGTGGCCATGGACCCGGCCGACGTGCTGAAGGTGATGCGGCAGGAAAAGCCGGAATGGATCAAGGACGTGCAGCATCCGCTGATCGCCCCCGTCAACCAGGCGCTGTTTGGCAGCTGGGAAGGCAACTGGTTGGGCTGGAACACCGCGCACGACATCAACCTGCCTGGCAGCGGCGCCAAGACCAGCCTGCCCTTCCTGATGTACCCACAGGGGCAGAACGAGAGCGGCCGCTTTGACGAGCTGGCGCCAGACAGCTTCCGCTACACCATCACGGCGCGCGAACTGAAGGCCTGATCCATGTCAAAGTTCAGGGTAGTGCGTGCGGGAACTTTTCAGGCTGCCGCGCCCTCCATCCGGGCGGTGCCTCGTTGGCACCCCTGTGGTCAAATCTGGTCATAGGGTGTTTCCGGATTTCAAAACAACTCTTTTCTCGCGCCGCCCATGTCCCTGCTGCTGAACCTGTTTGACCAAACCCCCCGCCGTGTCTTCTGGCTGCTGAGCCTGGTGTGCCTGGGCCTGCTGGGCTTTGCCTTGTACCTGCAGCACGTGGGCGGCCTGGAGCCTTGCCCCATGTGCATCGTGCAGCGCGAGGTGTTTATCGCCGTGGCCGTGGTGGCTGTCATCTGCGGGCTGCTCAAGGGCAGAGGTGCCCACATGGCCGGCAGCGGGCTGCTGGCGCTGCTGGCCGCCCTGGGCGCCTTCGTGGCCGCGAAACAGAGCTTGCTGCAGTGGAATCCGCCAGACAACTTTTCCTGCGGCCGCGACCTCTACGGCATGATCGAAGCCTTCCCGCTGTCGCGCGTGATCCCGATGGTGCTCAAGGGCAGTGGGGATTGCTCCAAAGTGGACTGGACCTTCCTGACGCTGTCCATCGCCAACTGGTCGTTCGTGTGTTTCGCGTGCATCTTGGTGGTGGCACTGGTGATGATCTGGCGGCGCAAAAGCGCTGTACGTTGATATCTGCCTGATCAGCGGGTGGGCTGTGCCGCTGGCAGCAGAAGCTTCAGGTCAATGCCTTCGGCCAGTGCCCGGTTACCCGCGTCTCCCAGATGCAGGTGGTCACCCGAGTCAAAGGCCGGGTAGAGGCGCAGCGGATGCGCCGGGTCGCGCGCCACGGCATCCAGGTCCACCACCGCGTCAAAATTGCTGCTGGTCCTGATCCAGGCGTTGACCTGTTGGCGCAGCTTTTCCTTGTCGGGGTTGTGGTAGTCGGCCAGCGGCGTGCCGGGTAGGGCGCCTTCGAAGGGCGTCAGCGTGGCACCGATCACCCGCACACCCCGGCTGTGCGCACGTTCTACCAACTGTCGATAGCCTGTGGCCATGGCCTGTACCGAAGGGCGCACGCCCCGCGGGTTGAAGGCCGTGCCGGGCCAACTGATGTCGTTGATGCCCAGCAGCACGATGACGGTGCGCACGCCGGGCTGCGCCAGCACGTCACGCTCAAAACGGGCCAATGCGTTCACACCCATGCCATCGGACAGCAGCCGCGCGCCGGAGATGCCGGCATTGATCACGGCGACGCCACGGGGTGCCAGCCGCTCAGCCAACGCGTCCGGCCAGCGGCTGTCGGCATCCAGGCTCGCGGTGGCGCCATCCGTGATCGAATCACCCAAGACGGCCACCGTCTGCGCGGGGCCAGGGGTCTCGACCAGAATGCCGCTAAGCAACAGGCGCGCCGTGGTGGTTTGCTCCGCGCCTGGCTTGACGTTCAGTACGGGGGCCGCAGTGCGGTCACCTTGCACGATCCATGACGTCTGGCGCCCATCCCAATGAAAGGTGCTGGTCGCGATGGGCTGGGGCAGATGGACGCTCACCGTCAGCTGGGCCAGCAATGCCACGGGTAGCGCCACCGGGTCACTGACCAGCGGCGCACCCGGTGGAATCGTGGCCGAAGCGTGGCCCCCGAAGGTGACAGCGCGCAGGCTTTCGGTGCGGATGGCAGACCCCGCGCCAGCCAGCGCAACCGTCACCGCGCCAACTTCCATCGGTTGGCGGCCGTAGGCATTCGACAGCACGATGCGCACGCGTTGACCACCCAGGCTGATGCGCGCAACCTGCCGCACCGTCTGGTCTTGCAGCAGCGGTGGCACATGGGTCGGAAACAAGAAGTCTGGGCCCCACACCGGCTGCGGGCTTGCCGTCCAGCTGGCCAGCCAGGCGGGGGCAGGCAAAGGCTCAGCTGCCCGCGCCAGCGCCCCGGCTAAACCCACCGTCAGCGCCAAGGCCGCCAGTGCCATGACGAAGCGACTCGCTGAGCGGGCTTGTGGCGCAGGTTTGTGATTCAAGTGGTTCAGAGTGGTCATGGTTTGGTGAGTTCATCGTTGCTTTGTAAGGGAATGATGAGTTCAAAGACATAGTTGCACTAGACTGCGCAATGGCAAAACACTTATGAACTGATCTCACAATGGGCAGGCTTGAAATCAACCGATCCGGGGAATTGGAGGTGTTTGTCCGCGCCATCGAACTGGGTGGCTTTTCAGCCGCTGCGCGGGCTTTCGGCATGACGCCTTCCGCGGTCAGCAAGCTGGTGACCCGCCTGGAGCAACGCCTGGGCGCGCGGCTGGTCAACCGCTCCACCCGCCAGCTTCAACTCACGCCAGAGGGCTGTGCCCTGTATGAGCGAGGGGCGAGGGTGCTGACCGACCTGGACGAGGCCGAACGCTGCGCTGGTTTGCACAGCACGCCGCGCGGCCGGTTACGGGTCAACGCCAATGTGCCCTTTGGCCACCACTTCCTGCTGCCGCTGGCGCCTGAATTCCTGCAGCGCTACCCCGATGTGGCACTGGACATTGTGCTGACCGATGAAGTGATCGACATCCTGGAGCAACGTACCGATGTGGCGGTGCGTGCCGGCCCGCTCAAAAGCTCGACGCTGATGGCGCGCAAGCTCGGCCAGACGCGGATGGTCATCGTGGGTGCGCCCGCATACTTGGCGCGCCACGAAACACCCAATGTGCCGGAAGACCTGCTGCAGCACAACCGCCTTGGCGCCAACTACGTGCGCGCCCATGCGGGTTGGCCGCTGCGGACCGACGCAGGTGAGGTGCGCATGGCCGTGACCGGCAACGCACAAGCCAGCGACGGCGAGGCACTGAGGCATTTGGCACTGGCTGGCTTGGGCCTGGCCCGGCTGGCGGCCTTCCAGGTGCGGGAGGACATGGCCGCAGGCCGCTTGCTGCCGGTGCTGGAAGACTTCAACCCGGGCGATGCCGAGGAAGTGCACGCGGTGTTCGTGGGGCAGGGTGGCCACATGCCGCTGCGCGTGCGTGCCTTGTTGGACTTTTTGGCAGAGCGGGTCAACCTCGCTGCCTGATCAAGAATTCGCACAGCCACGCGCAGCAGTGGCGTCGACTACCGCAGACCTGGTCAGCCCAGCTTCTTCACCAACACCTGGCTCTTGCGGTCCCAGTTGTACATGCGCCGCCGTGCTTCGGGCAGCCAGTCCGGGTCCACCAGCGCGAAGCCGCGCTTCAAAAACCAGTGCGTTGTGCGGGTGGTCAGCACAAAGATGCTGTCCAGCCCGGCAGCCTTGGCGCGCTGCTCAATGCGCTTGAGCACGCGCTCGCCGTCGCCCTGGCCCTGCACATCGGGCGACACCGTCAGCGCGGCCATTTCACCGGTCTTGGCCTCGGGGTAGGGGTAGAGCGCGGCGCAGGCGAAGATGACGCCGTCGTGCTCGATGATGGTGTAGTGGTCGGCGTCGCGCTCGATCTCGGTGCGGCTGCGCTTGACCAGCGTGCCGTCGTTCTCAAACGGCTCGATCAGCCGCAGAATGCCGCCGACATCGTCCATGTCGGCTTCGCGCAGGCTTTCCAGCTTTTCGTCGATCACCATGGTGCCTATGCCGTCGTGCACGTAGATTTCCAGCAGCAGCGAGCCGTCCATGGCAAAGGGGATGATGTGGCTGCGCTCCACGCCGGCCTTGCAGGCCTTCACGCAGTGCTGCAGGTAGAAGCCCACATCAGTGGGCTGGTTGGCGCGCGGCAGCTCGGCCAGCAGCTTTTCGGCGGCGGCCAGCGGCAGCTCGGTGTCTATGGGGTTGTCGTCGCTCTCCGGTTCCGTGGGGTGCACACGGATGCCGGGCACCTCGGTCAGGAAGATCAGCTTGTCGGCCTGCAGCTCGCTGGCCACCGAGGTGGCCACCTCTTCCATGCTGAGGTTGAAGGCGTCGCCGGTGGGGGAGAAACCAAACGGCGAGATCAGCACCAGCGCGCCCATGTCCAGCGTGCGGCTGATGCCGCCGATGTCCACCTTGCGCACCAGGCCCGAGTGTTGGAAGTCCACGCCGTCCACAATGCCCACCGGCCGTGCGGTGAGGAAGTTGCCCGAAATCACCCGCACGGTGGAGCCGGCCATGGGCGTGTTGGGCAGGCCCTGGCTGAAGGCGGCTTCGATCTCGTAGCGCAGCTGGCCGGCGGCCTCTTGCGCGCAGTCCAGCGCCACCTCGTCGGTGATGCGCATGCCGTGCGAGTATTTGGCGGCATGGCCCTTGGCCTTCAGCTGCTCGTTCACCTGCGGGCGAAAGCCGTGCACCAGCACGATCTTCACCCCCATGCTCTGGATCATGGCCAGGTCCTGCGCCAGGTTGGGCAGCTTGCCGGCGGCAATCGCCTCACCGGCGACGCCCACCACGAAAGTCTGGTTGCGAAACTTGTGGATATACGGCGCCACCGAGCGGAACCAGGGCACAAAGGTGAAATTGAAGACGGCGGAGGTCATGGGCGGGTGGCTGGGCGCGGGGGGCTTCGGGCTGGGATAATTGCGGATTGTCCACGAAGTTTGACCGCGAAGTCCCCACCTTGTCCCAGCCAGCCGCCAAGCGCGCCCCAACCGCACCTGCTGACGCCCCCCCAGCAGCGCCCGCCGCCCCACGACCGCCCCTGGTCATCGAATTTCCCGAGTCGTTGCCGGTTTCCGGCCGGCGCGACGAGATCATGGCCGCCATGGAGACGCACCAGGTCATCATCGTCTGCGGCGAGACCGGCTCCGGCAAGACCACCCAGCTGCCCAAGATCGCGCTGGCCATGGGCCGGGGCAAGTGCAATGCGCCGCCCGGCAAGGGCCGGCTGATTGGCCATACCCAGCCGCGCCGCATTGCTGCCAGCAGCGTGGCCAAGCGCATTGCCGAGGAGTTGAAGACACCGCTGGGCGATGTGGTGGGCTTCAAGGTGCGCTTTCAGGACCGGCTGAGCCGCGATGCCTCTGTCAAGCTGATGACGGACGGCATCTTGCTGGCCGAGACGCAGACCGACCCGCTGCTGAAGGCCTACGACACCATCATCATTGACGAGGCGCACGAGCGCAGCCTGAACATCGACTTCTTGCTGGGCTACCTGCGGCAGATCCTGCCGCGCCGGCCTGACTTGAAGATCGTCGTCACCTCGGCCACCATCGATGCGCAGCGCTTTGCCGACCACTTTGCCTCTGCCAAGGGGCCGGCGCCGGTGATCATGGTGTCCGGGCGCATGTTCCCGGTGGAGCAGCGCTACCGGCCGTTCGAGGAATCGCGCGACTACGACCTGAACGACGCCATGGCCGACGCCGTGGACGAGCTGTGGCACGACCCGCGCCAGGGTGGCGACATCCTGATCTTTTTGCCCGGTGAGCGCGAGATCCGCGAGGCGGCGGACCACCTGCGCAAGCACCTGGCGCACCAGCCGCTGTTGCGCAACGCCGACGTGCTGCCGCTGTTCGCCCGCCTGAGCCCGGCCGAGCAGGACCGCATTTTTGACGGCCACACCGGCCGGCGCATCGTGCTGGCCACCAACGTGGCCGAAACCTCGCTCACCGTGCCGGGAACGCGCTATGTGATTGACGCCGGCACGGCGCGCGTGAAGCGCTACAGTTTCCGGAGCAAGGTGGAGCAGTTGCTGGTGGAGCCCATCAGCCAGGCCGCCGCCAACCAGCGCGCTGGCCGCTGCGGCCGCGTGGCCAACGGCATTTGCATACGCCTGTACGACGAGAAGGACTTCAACGAGCGCCCGCGCTTCACCGACCCGGAAATCCTGCGCTCGTCGCTGGCCGGGGTGATTCTGCGCATGAAGGCGCTGCACCTGGGCATCGTGGAAGACTTCCCTTTCATCGAACCGCCGCAGCGCCGCGCCATTGCCGACGGCTACCAGTTGCTGAACGAGCTGGGCGCGGTAGACGACGCCAACGAGCTGACCCCCATGGGCGCCGAGCTGGCCCGGCTGCCGCTGGACCCGCGCGTGGGCCGCATGATCCTGGAGGCGCGCGACCGCCAAGCGCTGGACGAGGTACTGGTGATTGCCAGCGCCCTGAGCGTGCAGGACGTGCGCGACCGGCCGATGGAAGCCCAGGCCGCCGCCGACCAGGCGCATGTGAAGTTTGACGACGAGAAGAGCGAGTTCAGCGGCTACCTGAAGCTGTGGAAATGGCTGGACGCCAGCCGGGGTGGGCACGGTGCCGAGCACAAGCTGTCCAACCGCCAATACGAGCAGTTGCTGCGGCAAAACTTCGTCAACATCCGCCGCGTGCGCGAGTGGCGTGACATCCATTCCCAACTGCACACCGTGGTGGCCGAGCACAAGTGGCGGCTCAACGCCGCGCCAGCCACCTATGAGCAGATCCACCTGTCCATGCTGTCGGGCCTGCTGGGCAACATCGGCTGCAAGCAGGACGAGGAAGAGGTGTACCTGGGCGCGCGTGGCATCAAGTTCTACCGCCACCCCGGTGCCCACCTGAGCAAGAAACCGGGGCGCTGGATCGTCGCCGCCGAGCTGGTGGAGACCACGCGCCTTTTTGGCCGGGGCCTGGCCAACATCGAGCCGCAATGGATAGAGCAGGTGGCCGGCCATTTGTTGAAGAGGCAGCTGCTGGACCCGCATTGGGAGAAGAAGGCTGCCGAGGTGGTGGCGCTGGAGCGTGCCACGCTGTATGGCATCGTGGTCTACAGTGGCCGGCGCATCAATTTCGGCCGCGTGGACCCGGTGACAGCGCGCGAAATCTTCATGCGCGAGGCACTGGTGGCCGGCGAATGGGAAACGAAGCTTCCCTTCCTGGCCGCCAACCAGAAGATGGTCAAGCAGGTACAAGACCTGGAACACAAGGCGCGCCGGCAGGACGTGCTGGTGGATGAGGAGTTGATCTACGCCTTCTACGACCAGCAATTGCCCGCCGACGTGTGCAGCGGCCACAGCTTTGAGCAGTGGTTCCGTGCCGAGCAGCAACGCAACCCCAAACTGCTGCTGCTGACGCGCGACGAGCTGATGCGCCACGAGGCCGCCGGCATCACCACCAACGCCTTTCCGAAGACGCTGCGCCTGGGCGGCGTGGACTGTGCCGCCACCTACTTGCACGAGCCCGGCGATGCCCGCGACGGCCTCACGGTGACGGTGCCTCTCTTTGTGCTGAACCAGGTCAGCGAAGAGCGCTGTGAATGGCTGGTGCCCGGCATGCTGAAGGACAAGGCGCRGGCGCTGTTGAAGACGCTGCACCAGCGCCCGCGTTCGCGCCTGGTGCCGCTGCCGGAGACGGCCACGCGCATTGCCGAGCAGTTCAACCAGCCGGAGGTGTTCGGCAGCGGTTCATTGACCGATGCCGTGCTGAAGTGGGTGCGCGATGCCACCTCGCTGGACGTGAAGCGCGCCGACTTCAAGCTGGACATGCTGAGCCCGCATTTCTTCATGAACTTCCGCGTGGTGGACGAGCACGGCCGCCAGCTGGGCACGGGACGCAACCTGGGCGCGCTGAAGGCGGAGTGGGGCGCCAAGGCGCGCGGTGCCTTCCAGGCGCTGGCGAATTTGAAGCTGGGCCAGCAGGTGGCTGCGGCAGCCGAAACGGTTGATGCACCTGCCGCTGCCCCGGCTGCCGCCAGCGGCAAAGGCAGGGGCGGTGTGACAGCCCAGGTGGTCAACTCCAAAGCCATCCCCGCCGCCAGCACCGACCAGCGCTACACCGCCTGGACCTTTGGCGAGCTGCCCGAGCTGATGGAAATCCGCAAAAGCGGCCAGACGCTGATCGGTTTTCCGGCGCTGATCGATGCCGGCGACGCCGTCACCATCGAGGTGTTTGATGAGCCCGAGGCGGCCGCTGCCAAGCACCGCGCCGGCCTGCGTCGCCTGTTTGCCTTGCAGATCAAGGACGCGCTGAAGTACCTGGAAAAGAACATCCCCGACCTGCAGAAGATGGCCGTGGCCTTCATGACGCTGGGCGGCACGCAGGAAGAGTTGCGCGCGCAGGTCATCGATGTGGCGCTGGACCGCGCCTTCCTGCTGGACCCGCTGCCCACCAACGAGGCCGACTTCAAGCGCCGCGTGGAGGAGGGCCGAGGCCGCCTGACGCTGATCGCCAACGAGGTGGCCCGCCTGGCCGCCACCGTCCTGGCCGAATACGCCGTGGCGGCCCGCAAGATCAAGGACACCAAGAACGCCCCCGAAGCCACGGCAGACGCCACCCAGCAACTGCAACGCCTGATGCCCAAGCGTTTCCTGGCCACCACGCCGTGGAGCCAGTTACCGCACTTCGCCCGCTACCTGAAGGCCATCACGCTGCGGCTGGAGAAATATCGCGCCGACCCGGCCCGCGACGCCGCCAAGCTGGCCGAGCTGCGCCCGCAGGAGCAGCGCTACTGGCGCCTGGTGGCCGAGCGCAAGGGTGTGCAGGACGAGCGTCTGCTGGAATTCCGCTGGCTGCTGGAGGAATTGCGCGTCAGCTTTTTCGCGCAGGAGTTGCGCACGCCGCAGCCGGTCAGCGTGAAGCGGCTGGACAAGGCCTGGTTGCAACTGGGGGCCTGAGCGACCTGGCCCGGCTGCATGGCGAGCCGTGTACTGGCGTTACCGGGCGGGGCACAGTGTCGTGTTGATTGAGGCAGCGGTCTTTGCGCAGATAAGCGCTATCCTCTGCTGGGCTTCTACAGCCGTGTCAGGCTTGGCGGCTGCCTTTCGCAGGTACTGCAGCCCCAACGCGGGGTCCTGCTCAAAAGCCACACCAAACGCATACATGGTGCCCAAATCCATCTGCGCTTTGGCGTGGCCCTGCTGCGCTGCCAAGGCAAACCATTTGCCCGCTTCGACCAGATCTTTGGGAATGCCACCCGTTCCTTGGGCATGGATGGCCCCCAGGTTGTACTGGGCCGACGCATAGCCTTGTTGTGCAGCCTTGCGGTACCAGGCGATGCCTTGGTCCACGTCCCTCGGGAAGTCATCCCTGCCGGTCGTGTAGAGATTACCCAAGTTGAAGGCCGCTTCGATGTCGCCGTCGGCCCACGCGCTCTCCAACAGCGCCGCGGCTTTGCGCGTGTCCCGGGGCAGTCCTCCTTTTCCTTCTTCGTAGAAATTGGAGAGGTTGAATTTGGCCTGCGATACGCCTCTCTCTGCTGCCTTTTTGAACCACTTGGCCGCTAGAACATCGTCCTTGGGACCACCCAAGCCCTCTGCATACAAGCCGCCCAAGTTGGCTTGCGCGCTGGCGTTGCCGCCATAGGCACCGACCTTGTACCACCATCGAGCCGCCTTGTAGTTGCCATCGGCAGTGGCCATGCGCGCGAACATGTGGGCCTTGAGCACCATGCCGATTGGCAATGCCACCAACGCGACGCACACCAGTGCTATCCAGAAACCTCGCCTGACCATTGGACTCCCTGTGAATCATTGGAAACATAACGGAGTCTACGGCGTTTGGAGCAGGCAATGCTTCCAGGCCGGCTCTCTGGTGCAGTGCCGGCCGGCAGAGGTATATTCGGCTTTCTTTGAAAACACATGAGGAGCACCCCATGAAAAAAGCAACCCTTGCCGCCGCACTGGCCCTGTCCACCTGTTTCGGCTCGACCATGGCCGCCGACGCCCTGCTGGGACCGGACGATGGCCCGCCCAAGTGCAGCACCTGGAACACGGACAAGGCGAACCGCGAGCTTTACAAGGCCTGGTTGATCGGCTACCTGTCGGGTCTCGTGACCGGCCAAAAATCAGACTTCCTGAAGGGCTCGGAAGCCGATCAGCATGCCGCCTGGATGGACCGCTACTGCGCCGACAACCCCAACGATCTGACGTCGGTGGGCGCGATGAAGCTGTCGCGTGAGCTCAAGCGCAAGCTGGGGCTTTGACGCGCTTTGGCGCTGAATACCGCTGTCGCCAATCGTTGATCCTGGGCGAGCGCACCGGGCGTCCGTAGCCGGACTGCCTCCGGACCTCGCGCAGATGATGTGTGTGGCGCGCCATGCTGGCGGGCGCGACCACCATGGTTTGGCCGCGTGACTCTGTAGCATGCGCGAATGCCTGCGGCAACCCGGCTACAGCCACCCGCCACGCCTGCGAGGCTTGGCTATCATGAGGAGCGGGAATAGCAGGCTCTGCCGGTCACGTTTCCACAAGCAGTCAAGCGTCTAGGGGGATGTAAATGCCAAGTGTTCGCTTCGGCGGGGTGATTCTTGCCTTTGCCATCATGTTTTTGCCAATGACGGCATCGGCGCAAGTCGATTCCAAGGAGAAGAAGCAGTTCTGGCCTGAAGGAAGGGCACTGCAGTTGTTTTTATTCGATAAGCTGGCAGAACTCAATCGACAATTGGCCAGTCAACATGCGGAACTGGTGAAGGTTCTGGCTTCGGCGACTTCATCCGATGGTGAAGTCCTTGCGGATGGGAATCTGGTCGATGCACTGCGAGAGCAACAAGTGGCCTGGCTCAAATACAGGTCAGCGGAGTGCAATTTGGTCGGCGCGATGATGGGCGGAGCTAACGCGTGGCCGCAGATGAATGCGCAGCAATGCGAGATCGATCTCAGCGAGTCGCGTCTGCAGCGAGTCAAGTCTTCATTGCGATGCATTCAGAAAATACCGGCCGAAAACCTTTCAATAAAGCAAGACACCTGCTTGCAACAGCTTGCGCCTCTGACCAAAGAACGGTAGTTAGACCAAACCTAGCTCCGCAGGCGTGCCGGGTGGCTGTAGCCGGGTTGCCGCAGGCATTCGCGCATGCTACAGAGTCACGCGAACAAACTGCGGTGGTCGCGCCAGCCAGCATGGTGTGCCACAAGCATCATCTGCGCGAGGTCCGGAGGCAGTCCGGCTACGGACGCCCGGTGCGCTCGCCCAGGATGAACGACTGGCGCCAGCGGTATTAAGATTAAGCAGCCGCCGGAGCAGCAGTGCCTTGATAGCCCTTCGGGATGGCGCCAAGCAGCTTCTTCGTGTACTCATGCTGCGGATTGGCATAGATGGCTTGCGCGTCGCCGCGTTCCACCACCTCGCCCTGGTTCATCACCAGGATCTCGTCGGCCATGTACTTCACCACCGCCAGGTCGTGGCTGATGAAGACGTAGGTTAGGCCGAACTCTTCCTGCAGGTCCAGCAGCAAATTTAAAACCGTGGCCTGCACGCTGACGTCCAGCGCGCTGACGCTTTCGTCGCAGACGATGATCTCCGGCTTCATGCTCAGACAGCGCGCGATGGCGATGCGCTGGCGCTGGCCGCCCGAGAACTCGTGCGGGTACTTGCCGAAGGCCTCGCGCGTCAGGCCCACCTTTTCAATCAGGGCCAGCGCCATGCGGGCGCGCTCGTCGTCGTTGGCGCCAATCTTGTGGATGCGCATCGGCTCCATCAGGATCTGGCCAACGGTGAAGCGCGGGTTCAGGCTGGCATAGGGGTTCTGGAAAATGATCTGGATTCGGCTGCGGTAGCCGCGCATCTGGTTGGCGTTGAGTTGCGCCAAGTCCTTGCCCTCGAACATGATGCTGCCGGTGGTGGCATCGGTCAGGCGCGTCAGCATCATGCCCACGGTGGTCTTGCCCGAGCCGGATTCACCCACCACGCCCAGCGTGCGGCCCTTGTGCAGCGTGAAGTCGGCGTTTTTCACCGCCTCCACCATCTTGCGGCTGAACAGGCCCGTCTTCAGGTGGTATTCCTTGCGCAGGCCCTTCACCTCGATCAGCGGGGCGCCGGACAACGGCCTCACTTCCCGCTGTTCGGTCACCAGCGCCCGGTTGTTGACGATGTCGTCGATCACCGGCAGGCGCTTGGGCCGCGTGTCCAGGCTGGGGCGGCAGGCGATCAGCGCGCGGGTGTAGGGGTCCTTGGGGGCGTTGAAGATGGTCTGCACGTCGCCCGCTTCGCGGATTTCGCCGTGGCGCATCACCACCACCTGGTCGGAGATTTCGCCCACCAGGCCGAGGTCGTGGCTGATGAACAGCACGCTCATGTGGTGGCGCTGCTGCAGCTTGGCGATCAGGTCGGTGATCTGGCGCTGCACCGTCACGTCCAGCGCGGTGGTGGGCTCGTCGGCAATCAGCAGCTTGGGCTCGCAGGCGATGGCAATGGCGATCATCACGCGCTGCTGCTGGCCGCCGGAGAGCTCGTGCGGGTAGGCCTTCAGGCGCTGCTGCGCGTTGGGGATGCCGACCTCGTTCATCAGCTCCAGCGCGCGGTCCATGGCCTGCCGCGGTGTCATGTTCATGTGGATGCGCAGCACCTCGGCGATCTGCTCGCCCACCGTGAACACCGGGTTCAGCGAACTCATGGGCTCCTGGAACACCACCGAGATGTCCTTGCCGCGCAGCGCGCGCATGTCTTCCACCGGTGCCTTCAGCAGGTCGCGGCCGTTGTAGAGGATCTGGCTCTCGGGCGCCACGATGGCGTTCTCGGGCAGCAGGCGCACGATGCTCATGGCGCTGACGCTCTTGCCGCTGCCCGATTCGCCCACCAGGGCCACGGTGGCGTTGGTGGGGATGTCAAAGCTCACCCGCTTGACGGCCTGGGCCGTGTGCGTCTTGCTCATGCGAAAACCCACCTGCAGGTTTTGCACGCTGATCAGATTGTTGCTTGTCATGTTCTTGTCGTCCTGATTAGCGCAGCTTCGGGTCGAGCGCATCGCGCAGCGCGTCGGTCAGCAGCGCGAAGGCGGTCACAAACGTGGCCATGAAGGCGGTGGCGGCCACCAGTTGCCACCACTTGCCCTGCACCAGCTCGTTTTGCGCCTCCGACAGCATGGTGCCCCAGCTCACCATGTCGATGGGCACGCCCAGCCCCAGGAACGACAGAATCACCTCGGCCTTGATGAAGCTCACCACATGCAGGCTGAGCTGCACCAGCACCACGTGGCTGATGTTGGGCAGGATGTGCACGAACATGCGCGACGCGTGGCTGGCGCCGATGGCCTCGGCGGCGCGCACGTATTCGCGGTTGCGGTGCTTGATGTATTCGGCCCGCACCAGGCGGTAGATGCCGGTCCAACCCACCACGCTCAAGATGATGATGACGGTCCAGACCCCACTGCCCAGCACGCTGGCCAGCGGCCCCGACTTCAGCACGGCCGCGACTGTGAACATCAGCAGGATGTAGGGGATGGAGGTGAACACGTTGTACACCCACTCCAGAAAGTCGCCCATCCAGCCGCCGAAGTAGCCACCCAGTGCGCCCAGCACGGTGCCGATGATGGTGGCGAACAAGGCCGCGATCAGGCCGACGGTGATGGACACCTGTGCCCCTTTGATCACCTTGCTCAGCACGTCACGCCCCAACTGGTCGCCGCCGAAGGTCAGCGTGTCGGATTTTTCGGTGACGGTGGCCTTGAACTTGGAGGCGCGCTCTTCCCATTCCTTGTAGCGCGGTGCCAGCGGGTCCACATCGGTCAGGTCCACGTTGGGCCCACTGGCCCCTTCGACGACGGCTGTTTGCGAGCCGTCGACGATCTTGCCGACGAAGTGGGGCGGGGCGAATGGCGTGCCCACTTCCTTTTGCCAGTCCTTGGCGACCCAGCCCAGCTGGGCAAAGGCCACCATGACGATGAACAACAGCGTGATCACCATGGCGATCATGCCAACGCGGTCGTTCCTCAGCCGCTTCCAGGCCGAAGCCCAGACGCCCGGCGACTGGGGCAGTTCTTGCAACTCAACCGCGCTCATTTCAGCACCACCCTTGGGTCAACAAACTTGTAAAGCACATCGGTAATCAGGTTGATCAGCATGGTCAGCGCCGCCAGGTAAACCGTGGCGGCTTGGATGACCGGGTAGTCGCTGCGGTTGACCGCGGTCAACACCTCGCGCCCCAGGCCGGGAATGGAGAAGAAGAACTCGATCAGGAACGAGCCGATGAACACCCCGGGCAACTGGGTAGCCACGTTGGTCAGGATGGGAATCAGCGCGTTGCGCAGCACGTGCTTGAACAGGATGGTGTTCTCCGGCACGCCTTTGGCGCGCGCGGTGCGCACATAGTCATGGCCCATTTCGTCGAGGAAGAAGCTGCGGTACAGCCGGGTCTGCGGCGCCAGGCTGACCAGCACGGCCAGCATCACCGGCAGCGGCGCGAAGGTGCTCAGGTTTTTCCAGAACGAGTCCGACCAGCCCTGCACCGGGAACCATCCGAGTCGGAACGCGAACACATACTGGCCGACCACCACATAGACCAGGAAGCTGATGGACAGCGCCACGGTGGTGATCAGCATGATGGCGCGGTCGGTCAGGCTGCCGCGCACATAGGCCACGGCCATGCCGGCCACGATGGCCAGGGCCACTTCCAGCACCAGGATGGGGATCATGATGGTCAGGGTGGCGGGCAGGCGGGTGGCAAAGATGTTGGAGATGGCCTCGTTGGTGGTCCAGCTCTTGCCCCAGTTGAAGGTGAAGATTTGCTGGATGAAGATCCACAGCTGCTCGATCACCGGCCTGTCAAGACCCAGCTGGGTGCGGATGGAGGCGATCTGGGCCTTGGTGGCCGATATGCCGGCCAGGATGTCGGCGGGATCTCCGCCGAACCATTTGAACAGGAAAAAGATCAGCAAAATGACGCCCGCCAAGGTGGGAATCATCTGCAAAACCCGTCTGAAGATGTAAGAGAACATAGAATTATTGGTTCACTAAGGTGAAATGCCCATGGAACTGGCGTAAGGCGCAGATTATGCTTGCATGTTAAGCGTTTGGCATCGGTGTTTGTCTGAGGAATGGAATGGCGGTCGCGAAGTTTTTTGCCGGTTTGATTGTGCTAGCGCTTGTGTGCTGCAACTTGGGCGCTGCCGAGAAAGCGCAGGCGCCGGAGAAGGTTTTGCGCTATGGCTGGCGGGTGGCGGAAACCGGTTTTGACCCGGCAAAAGTCTCTGACATCTATTCGCGCACGGCGACAGAGCATATGTTCGAGGCCCTCTACACCTACGACTACCTGGCGCGTCCCGTTAAGGTCATTCCGCTGGTGGCTGACGGCATGCCGGTGATCGCTGACGACTTCAAGAGCTACACCGTCAAGATCAAGCCCGGCATCTACTTTGCCGACGACCCGGCGTTCTGCGATGCCGATGGCAAGAACTGCAAGAAGCGCGAGTTGACGGCGCAGGATTTCGTCTACAGCATCAAGCGCATCTTCGACCCCAAGACCAAGAGCCCTTCTCTCACCGACTATGAAGAAGCGCAACTGATAGGCATGAACGAGGTGCGCGCCAGTGCCGACAAGCCGGGCGGTGTGTTTGACTATGACAAGGAGGTCGAGGGCCTGAAGGCGCTGGACCGCTACACCATCCAGTTCAAGCTGGCTGTCACCCGCCCCCGGTTCATCTACAACCTGGCGGACTCCAGCGTCAGTGGCGCGGTGGCCCGCGAGGTGATCGAAAAATACGCCGACAAAACCATGGAGCACCCGGTGGGCACCGGTCCGTACAAGCTGGACAAGTGGCAGCGCTCGGCGCACATGAGCTTCGTCAAGAACCCGAATTTCCGCGAGATGTATTTCGATGCCCACCCGGCGGCTGACGACAAGCTGGCGCAGGCCATCTACCAGCAGATGAAGGGCAAGCGCATCCCGATGGTGGACAGGGTAGAGGTGTCTGTCATTGAAGAGGAACAACCGCGCTGGCTGGCGTTCCAGGGCAACGAGCACGATTTTTACGAGCGCCTGGCGCCCACCTTTGCCTACCAGGCCATTCCCGGTGGCAAGCTGGCGCCCAATCTGGCCAAACGCGGGATTGTGATGCAACGCACCATCGCCGCCGACGCGATCATCCATTACTTTGCCATGACCGACCCGATTGTGGGCGGCTACACGCCTGACAAGGTGGCGTTGCGCAGGGCCATTGCGCTGGCCTACGACGCCGGACAGGAAATCCGTTTGCCCAGGCGCAACCAGGCCATCAGGGCCCAGGGGCCCATTGTTCCCATGGTCTTTGGGTACGACCCGTCGTTCAAAACCGAAATGAGCGACTTCAACCCAGCCAAGGCCAAGGCCTTGCTCGACATGTTCGGCTACGTGGACAAGGACGGTGACGGCTGGCGCGATCTGCCCAACGGCAAACCGATGGTGATCCAGTACGCCACCCAGCCCGATGGGCTGTCGCGCGAATTGGCGGAGGTGTGGCGCAAGAGCATGGACGCCATCGGCGTCAAGATGGAATTCAAAGTGGCCAAATGGCCCGAGAACCTGAAGGCCGCGCGCGCCAACAGGCTGATGATGTGGGGCCTGGCGTCCAGCGCCGACACGCCAGACAGCAGTGGTCAGCTGCAGCGCTATTTCGGCCCCGCCAAGGGAGAGGCGAACCTGTCGGGGTTTGACCTGCCGGAATTCAACAAGATGTTCGTGCAGCAGCAGTTCATGGCAGACGGGCCGGAACGGCTGGCGCTGCTGCAAAAGGCGGTCAAGCTGGTGGTGGCCTACATGCCCTACAAAGTCAGCGGGCATCGCATCCTGACGGACATGTCTCACCCCTGGTGCCTGGGCTACATGCGCAACCCCATCAGCCTGGGCTTCTGGCAGTACATGGATATCGACACATCCAAATTGCCGAAATAGTCGTTTTGGTCTCGAGGATTGACATGAAGACATACAAAATTCTGGTGGGTTTGGCGGCCGCTGTGCTGGCCTGGGGTGGCGCATCCGCGGCTGAAAAGGGCGGCCAGCCGGAGAAGGTGCTGCGCTATGCCTTTCGCGCGGCTGAAACCGGCTTTGATCCGGCGCAGCTCTCCGACCTGTATTCGCGCACCATCGTGCGCAATATTTTTGAGTCGCTCTACACGTTTGACTACCTGGCGCGCCCGGCGAAGGTTGTGCCCGGCGTGGCCGATGGCATGCCCGTCATCAGCGAGGACTTCAAGACCTACACGGTCAAGATCAAGCGGGGCATCTACTTTGACGATGACCCGGCTTTTTGCGACAAAGACGGCAAGAATTGCAAGAAACGCGAGTTGACGGCGCAAGATTTTGTCTACAGCTACAAGCGCATTTTTGATCCGAAGACCAGGAGCCCATCCGTCAGCGGCCTGGAGGAACTGAAGCTGGTGGGCCTGAACGCGCTGCGCGCGCAGGCCGACAAGGCCGACGGTGTGTTTGATTACGACAAAGAGGTCGAAGGGCTGCGCGCGCTGGACCGCTACACGATCCAGTTCAAATCCGAGATCGGCCAGCCGCGCCTGGTCTATGACATGGCCGATCCCAGCATCGTGGGCGCGGTGGCGCGCGAGGTGGTGGAGAGGTATGGCGACAAGATCATGGAGCACCCGGTGGGCACCGGGCCTTTCAAGCTGGACAAGTGGACGCGCTCTTCCAAGATCGAACTGGTCCGCAACCCCAACTTCCGCGAGCAGTTTTTTGAAGCCGACCCGCCCGCCAATGACGCCCAGGCCCAGGAGATCTACAAGCGATTGAAGGGCAAGCGGCTGCCGCTGCTTGATCGCGTGGTGGTGTCCATCATCGAAGAGGAGCAACCGCGCTGGCTCTCCTTCCTGGGCAATGAGCACGATTTTTATGAGCGTCTGGCGCCCACCTTCGCCTACAACGCCATCCCCAACAACAAGCTGGCACCGAATCTTTCAAAGCGCGGTATCGGCATGGAGCGCACGACGGCGGCGGACATCATGATGACCTACTTCAACATGGATGACCCCGTCGTGGGCGGCTATACGCCCGACAAGGTGGCGCTGCGCCGTGCCATTGCGCTGGGCTTCAACGTGGGTGAGGAAATCCGCCTGCCGTTTCGCAACCAGGCTGCATTGGCGCAGAGTCCGTTTCCACCGTTCACCTTTGGCTACGACGAAAAGTTCAAGTCGGCCATGAGCGAGTACGACCCGATCAAGGCCAAGGCCCTGCTGGACATGTACGGCTACATCGACAAGGACGGTGATGGCTGGCGCGAGCAGCCGAATGGCAAGCCCCTGGTGATCAACTTCTCCAGCGAGCCCGTGGGTTTCCAGCGTGAGCGTCTGGAGGTCTGGCGCAAGAGCATGGCCGCCATCGGCATCAAGCTGGAATTCAAGATGGCCAAGTGGCCCGAGAACCTGAAAGGCGCGCGCGCGGGCAAGCTGATGATGTGGCATCTGGGCAACTCAGCCTCTGTGCCTGACGGTGGGGACTATCTGAAGCTGGCGTATGGCCCGAGCGCAGGCCAGCAAAACTTCCCGCGCTTTGACAACGCGAAATTCAATGCCTTGTACCAGCAGCAGGTGAGCATGCCCGATGGCCCTGAACGCCTGGCCGTCATGCAACAGGCCGCCAAGATCATGGTCGCCTACATGCCGATCAAGGTGGAGCTGCACCGGGTGTACACCGACATGTGGCATCCCTGGATGGTCGGCTACACGCGCCACCCCATGGCCCAGGGGCTGTTTTGGCGGTATGTGGACATTGATGTGGCCAAGTTGCCGAAGTGACCCTGATTTCGGCGTGGCAGGCTGCCGGCGGCCTGCACGCCTTGTTCGTTGAGTGTTCAATTTGAGATTCGCAAGACTGGTTGGTTTTCTTCTGGCAGGCGCGCTGGGCGCTGGCCACGCCTTTGTCGCGGCCCAGACCAAGCCGCCCGAGAAAGTGCTGCGCTATGCCTTTCGCGTGGCTGAGACGGGGTTCGATCCGGCGCAGGTGTCCGACCTGTACTCACGCACCATCACCGAGAACGTGTTTGATGGCCTGTATGCCTATGACTACCTGGCCCGTCCCGTCAAGGTCATTCCGAATGTGGCCGAAGGCATGCCCGAGATTGCCGACAACTACAAGACCTTCACCATCAAGGTCAAGCGTGGCATCTATTTCGCTGACGACCCGGCGTTCTGCGACGCCGAGGGCAAGAACTGCAAGAAGCGGGAGCTGACGGCGCAGGATTTCGTCTACAGCATCAAGCGGCTTTACGACCCCAAGCACCGCAGCCCGCTGGCCAGCGACATGGAAGAGTACAAGCTGATTGGCCTCAACGAGTTGCGTGCCAAGGCCGACAAACTGGGCGCCAAGTTCGACTACGACACCGAGGTGGAGGGCTTGCGCGCGCTGGACCGCTACACCTTGCAGATCAAGCTGGCCGAGACGCGGCCGCGCTTTGTCTACCAACTGGCCGATGGCAGCGTGCTGGGGGCGGTGGCGCGAGAAGTGGTGGAAAAGTACGGCGACAAGATCATGGAGCACCCGGTGGGCACGGGACCGTTCATGCTGGACAAATGGCGGCGTTCCTCCAAGATCAGTTTCGTGCGCAATCCCAATTTCCGCGAGGTGTATTTCGACGCGCAGCCGGCGGCGGATGATGCCAGGGCGCAAGCCATCTACCAGCAGCTCAAGGGCAAGCGCTTGCCCCTGCTGGACCGGGTGGAGGTGGACATCATTGAAGAGGAGCAGCCGCGCTGGCTGGCCTTCCTGGGCGGCGAGCATGACGTGTACGAGCAGATGGCGCCGACCTTTGCCTACCAGGCCATCCCCAACAACCAGTTGGCGCCCAACCTGGCCAAGCGCGGCATTGTGATGGAGCGCTCGGCCGTCCCTGATATCACGGTGCATTACTTTTCCATGGAAGATGCGGTGGTGGGCGGCTACACGCCCGAGAAAGTGGCGCTGCGCCGTGCGCTGGCGCTGGCCTTCAACGCGGAGGAGGAAATCCGCCTGCCCTACCGCAACCAGGCCTTGCGGGCCCAGAGCCCGATCCAGCCCATGACTTATGGTTTTGACGCCGGCCTGAAGACCGAGATGGGTGAGTTCAACCGGCCCAAGGCCATGGCGCTGCTGGACATGTATGGCTACGTCGACAAGGACGGCGATGGCTGGCGCGACAAGCCCGATGGCAGGCCGCTGGTCATTGAATACGCCACCCAGCCCGACGGCTTGTCGCGCGAGCGCATAGAGATCTGGAAGAAATGCATGGATGCCATAGGCGTGCGGATGGAGTTCAAGGTGTCCAAGTGGCCGGAAAACCTGCGCGCGGCCCGGGCCGGCAAGCTGATGATGTGGGGCCTGGGCTACAAGGCCAGCTCACCTGACGGCGATGGTTCACTTGCCCTGATGTATGGGCCCAACAAGGGCCAGGGCAACCTGTCGCGCTTTGACAATGCCGAATACAACAAGCTGTACACGCAGCAACAACTGCTGCCCGACGGGCCGCAACGGCTGGCGGTGATGCAAAAGGCCATCAAGCTGTGGGTGGCCTACATGCCCATGAAGATAGGCTCGCACCGGGTCATGACCGACATGTCGCAGCCATGGCTGCTGGGCTACAGGCGCCACCCCATCGCGCGCGCCTTCTGGGCTTACGTGGACGTGGACACCAGCAAGCTGCCCAAGTAAGGCAGGACAGCTACGAAATGTTGAGGACAGGGCAAATTGCTTTGCAATTTGGTCTGTCCCGCAAGGTCTCAGGTTTCAGAGTTTCGCCAACCGCTCCAGCGCCTGGTTCAGCGTCTCATCCTTCTTGGCAAAGCAAAAGCGCACCACGCGCTGATCAAAGCCGTTGCCGTAAAAGGCTGACAGCGGGATGGCAGCGACGCCGATCTCGCGGGTCAGCCACTTGCAGAAATCGGCTTCGCCCAGGTCGCTCACCGCCGAAATGTCCACGCACTGGAAGTAGCTGCCCTCACTGGGCAGCAGCTTGAAGCGCGTCTTTTGCTGCAAGCCGGCACGGAACAGGTCGCGCTTGTGCTGGTAGAAGGCCGGCAGGTCCAAGTAGGGCTTGGGGTCTTCCATGTAGGCGGCCAGCGCGTGCTGCACGGGTGTGTTGACGGTGAACACGTTGAACTGGTGCACCTTGCGAAACTCAGCCGTCAGTTCCTGCGGCGCGGCCACATAGCCCACCTTCCAGCCGGTCACGTGGTAAGTCTTGCCGAAGCTGGAAACAATGAAGGCGCGCGCCGCCAGGCCCGGGTAGCCCGCGGCGCTGTGGTGTTGGCGGTCATCGAACACCATGTGCTCGTACACCTCGTCGCTGATCAGCAGCACGTTGGTGGGGGCCAGCAACTCCTGCAGTTGCAGCATCTCCTCGTGCGTCCACACGGTGGCGCTGGGGTTGTGCGGCGAATTGATGATGATGGCGCGGGTGCGCGGCGTGATGGCGGCAGAGATCTTGGCAAAGTCGGGGCGGAAGCTGCCCGGCGTCAGCGGCACGCGCACTGCCACGCCGCCTGCCAACTCGATGTTGGGCACGTAGCTGTCGTAGCAGGGCTCCAGCACGATGACCTCGTCACCCGCATGCACGATGGCCAGGATGGCGGTCAGGATGGCCTGGGTGGCGCCGGCGGTGATGGTGATCTCGCTGGCCGGCCAGTAGGCGTGGCCGTACATGGTCTCGATCTTGGCCGCCACCGCTTCGCGCAGGCCTGGCACGCCAGGCATGGGCGGGTATTGGTTGAGACCGCGGCCCATGGCATTGGCGACCTGGGCGATCAGCGCCGGGTCGCAGTTGAAATCCGGAAAGCCCTGGCCCAGGTTGACGGCGTTGTGCTCGGTGGCCAGCGCGGACATCACGGTGAAGATGGTGGTGCCGACGGAGGGCAGCTTGCTTTCTATGGCTTGCACGCGCGATGCCTTTCTATCTAAAGTGTTGAGGACAGAGCAAACTCGCTACGCAAATGTTGGTCTGTCCCGCAAGTTAAAAAATGTTGGGGACAGAGCTTGTCCGCTACGCGGCCTGCGGTCTGTCCCACAAGGTCTTACAACTCATAGTCATTCACATGCCCCGTCATGGCTTTGGCGATCAGGTTACGGCTCAGCCGGTCGCTCAGCAGCTCGGCGAAGGTGTAGACGAAGTTGCGCAGGTAGGCGCCGCGCTTGAAGGCCACGCGGGTGACGTTCTGGCCGAACAGCTGGCCGGCGGGGCGCACCACCAGGTCGGCCTTGTCGCCTTCGGCGATCACGTCGCGCACCGCCATTTCGGCCGCCAGGCCCACGCCCAGGCCCAGACGCACATAGGTCTTGATGACGTCGGAGTCAATCGCTTCCAGCGCAATGCGCGGATGCAGCTTGCGGGTGGCAAAGGCGGTGTCGATGCGGGTGCGGCCGGTGAACGACGGGTGGTAGGTGATCAGCGGCTCCTGGGCCACGTCTTCCAGCGTGATGTGTTCTTTCTTGGCCAGCGGGTGGTCAGGCGGCAACACCAGCATGTGCTGCCATTCGTAGCAGGGCAGGGTGACCAGCTCGCTGTAGTCGGCCAGCGATTCGGTGGCGATGCCGATCTCGGCCACTTCGTCCAGCAGCATCTGCGCCACCTGGCCGGGCGAGCCCTGGTGCAGGCTGACGTTGACCTTGGGGTAGGCCTGGCGCAGCTTGGCCACGTGCACCGGTAACACATAGCGGGCCTGCGTGTGGGTGGTGGCGATGGACAGGGTGCCGCTGTCCTGGGCGCTGTACTGCTCGCCTATGCGCTTGAGGTTGCCCACCTCGCGCATGATCAGCTCTATGCTCTTGAGCACATGCTGGCCGGGTTCGGTGATGCGCTTGAGCCGTTTGCCGTGGCGGGCGAAGATTTCCACCCCCAGCTCCTCTTCCAGCTCAATGATGGCCTTGGACACGCCGGGCTGCGAGGTGTGCAGCGCCTTGGCAGCCTCGGTCAGGTTCAGGTTGCGGCGGGCGGCTTCCTGAACAAAACGGAATTGATGCAGGTTCATGTCAAATATCGGCTAAAGATGTCATTTATTATGCATCAAAGCGTCTATTGATTCAGCGGCGCAGGGCAATTTGCGCCAGAAGGTCCAGCAACAAAGGGTTTTCGCCCACGGCGGGCTGCTGCTCAAACACCACGTGCGGGTGTTGTTGCCGCAGTTGGTGGGCCAGYAGCGGCAGGTCTTCCCGCGCGTGCTTGCCCAGGCCGAGGAACATGGGGACGATGCGGATATGGGTTGCGCCGCCGGAGATCAGGGTTTCCGCACTGTGGGCCAGGTCTGGCCGCGCCAGCTCCAAGTAGGCGCATTGCACCGCCACGGCAGGTTCCAGCTCGCGCATGCGCTGGGCGACCGCTTCCATGGGCTGGCGCCACAGCGGGTCGCGCGAGCCGTGGGCCAGCAGGATGATGGCGCGTTCAGTCATGGCGGGGAGCGCTATCGCCGCAGCACCAGCCAGCTGAAGGCGCCCAGCGACAGCATGCTGTAGATCAACCCGGGCGCCGCCGCCGTCAACCAGGGCTGCCAGTTCTGCAGGTTGCCGATGTAGCCGAACACGTCGGTCAGCAGGAAGAAGCTGATGCCCGCCATCACGCCGCCGAATACATAGCCGGTGATGGGCCCGGAGCGGAAGTGGAAGTACGCAAAGGGCAGGGCCAGCACCACCATCACCAGGCAGCTCAAGGGGTAGAACACCTTCTTCCAGAACTCGATCTCGTAGCGCTGGGCGGTCTGGCCGTTGGCGTCCAGGTGCTGGATATTGTTGAACAGGTCCAGCGTGCCCATGCGCTCGGGCTTCAGGATGGCGGCCGACACCATGTCGGCCGTCAGGTCGGTGGGCCAGCGAAAGCTCGCCACCCGGCTGCGCTCGAACTTGGGCGTTGGCGCGCCACGGCGCGACAACTCGGTGTGCTCGGCATTGTCCAGGTACCAGGCGTCGGTCCCGAAACGGGCCAGGTCGGCCTTGGTCATGGAGACCAGCAGGTCGTGGTTGTCGAACTCGAACAGGCGCACCGCGTGCATGCTGCCGTCGGCCGGATTCAGCGCCCCGACATTGATGGCATAGTGCGCATAGCCCTGCTTGTCCTTGGCGCGCAGCCAGGCGCCGGTCTGGCCGACGGTGATCTTGCCCTGAAATTGCGCCTTCAGAAGCTGGGCCGCGTGGTCGCTGGCGGGTGCCAGGTAATCACCGACGGCAAAGGTCAGCACCACGAAGCCGGCGCCCAGCACCAGCAGTGCGCGCAGCGCCCGCCACGGCCCCAGGCCGCTGGTGCGCAGGATGGTGAACTCGGAGCTCTGGGCCAGGCGCGCCATGACGAAGATGGTGCCTATCAGCACGGTGATGGGCAGCAACTCATACAGTCGGCTGGGAACCAGCAGCGTCACATAGGTCAGCGCATGGCGCAGCTGGTAGGCCTCGTTGCCGCGCCGGCCTATGGCTTGCAGCTCTTCGACGAAGTCGAAGAAAAAGAACAGCGCCAGAAAACCCAGGGTGACCAGCGCCACCGAGGAGATCACCTCGCCATAGATCAGGCGGCGTATGGTTTTCATGCGTCTTGTGCCTTCGGCAGTGCGGGGGCCTTGCGCCGCATCAGGCTGCCCAGCGTCCAGTTGTTGTGGCGCTTGGCCAGCCACAGCAGGCCGACGACGAAGGCGCCGCCGTGCAGGGCCAGCATGAAGCCGCTGAAGTTGGCCTTGCCGCCATGGATCCAGTCCTGTCCCAGCGCCAGCAGGTTGAAGTACAGCACGAAGGCGAAGAAGGCAAAAGCCAGGCTGCCGCTGCGGCCCACGCGCGGGTTCACATTGGCGATGGCCAGCGCCAGGATCACCAGGTTGAAGGCGGTCAGCCCCCAGCCCAGCCGCCAGGACAACTCACCCAGGTAGGGCGCCGTGGGCGTCAGCACCAGTTGCGCGGTGGAGACCATATTGGGCTGCAGCATGGCCTGCGGCGTGACCTCGCCGACCTCTGCCTTGGTGCTGTAGCCCTCGAATTCGCTGATCTTCAGCTCGGACTTGCCGACTTCGCTCTCGACCCGCTGGCCGTTGTTGAGCACCAGGAAGCGGTCATTGCCCTGGTTCTGTATGCGCCCGCTGTCGGCCGAGATCAGCGTCTCGCGCTTGTTCTCGGTGATGGCGATGAACACATGGTTGCCGGTGACCTTGTCGGCGGTCTGTTTCTCGACGAAAAACACCCGGGTGCCGCCTGCCGATTCCTGGAACTGCCCGGGCGAGATGCGCTCGACATCGCCGCGCTTCCCATAGCTCTCCTTCAGGTCGTCCACCTGGCGCATGGACCAGGGGACCACGAACAGCGCCAGCACCGCCACCACCAGCAAAATGGGCCAGGCAAAACGGTACAACGGGCGCAAAAAGGCCGACAGGCCGGCACCGCTGGCGAACCAGATCACCATCTCGCTGTCGCGGTACAGGCGCGCCAGCGTGGCCACCATGGCCAGGAACAGGCTCAACGTTAGAATCGCCGGCATCTGCGCCAGCACCGTATACCCCATCACCAGCATCACGTCGGAGGGGTTGAAGGTGCCGCGCGAGGCTTCCCCCAGCCGGCGTATCAGGACGATGGTCATGACCACGGTCACCAACACGATCGAGGTGGCGCCAAAACTGCGAGCCAGCTCCTTGCGGATGGAGGAATGGAATAACATCAGGTGATAAAGGAAAAGCCGAATTATGAACTTTGAACTCAAGTCCCTGGCGCTGGCCGGCGCAGCCTCTGAAAAATGCGATGCCCTGGTGGTGCTGGTGAGCGACAGCTACAAGCTGGCCAAGGACGCGCTGTCGGACATCATAGGCCAGGCGCAAAAGGCGGGCGATTTCGAGGCCAAGGCCGGCAAGCTGCTGTCGTTGTACAAGCCCGCCGGCGTGGCCAGCGCGCGCGTGCTGCTGGTGGGTGCCGGTGACGGCTCAGCCAAGCAAACCCGCCAGGCGGTGGCCGCCGGTGTGGGCGCGTTGAAGGGTGTCAAGGCCAAGAAGCTGGTGCTGGTGTTCGCCGATGGCGGCAGCGCGGAGGGCGCGCGCGCTGCCGTGCTGGGCGCCGCCGAGGCCAGCTACGTCTACACCACCACCAAGTCCAAGCCCGAGCCGCGCAGCCTGCAAGGCGTGCTTGTGGGCGTGGCCGATGCCGCTGCTGCCAAGCCGCTGTTTGAGCGTGCCGTGGCCACCGTCAGCGGCGTGGAGCTGGCCAAGGAATGGGCCAACCGCCCGGCCAACCACGCCACCCCCAGCCACCTGGCCAGCACCGCGCAGGCGATCGCCAAGGCCGGCAAGATGAAGTGCGAGGTGCTGGACCACAAGGCCGTGGCCAAGTTGGGCATGGGCTCCTTCATGTCGGTGGCACAGGGCTCGGCTGAGCCGCTGCGTTTCATCGTGCTGCAGTACCAGGGCGGGCCCAAGGGCGATGCCCCCACGGTGCTGGTGGGCAAGGGCATCACCTTCGACAGCGGCGGCATCTCCATCAAGCCGGCCCCGGAAATGGACGAGATGAAGTTCGACATGTCGGGCGCGGCCAGCGTGCTGGGCGTGTTCAAGGCGCTGGGCGAGTTGAAGCCGGCCATCAACGTGGTGGGCCTGATTCCCTCGTGCGAAAACCTGCTGGACGGCAAGTCCGTCAAGCCCGGCGACGTGGTCACCAGCATGAGCGGCCAGACCATCGAGATTTTGAACACCGACGCCGAAGGCCGGCTGATCCTGTGCGACGCCATCACCTACGCCGAGCGCTTCAAGCCGCGCGCGGTGATCGACATCGCCACGCTGACCGGTGCCTGCATGATCGCGCTGGGCGGCGTGCGCAGCGGCCTGTTCGCCAGCACCGACGAGCTGGCCACCGCGCTGTCTGCCGCCGGCGACGCCGCTGGCGACCTGGTCTGGCGCCTGCCGCTGGATGATGACTACGCCGAAGGCTTGAAGACCAACTTCGCCGACGTGGCCAATGTGGCTGGCCGGGCCGGCGGCGCCATCACCGCCGCCAAGTTCCTGCAGCGCTTTGTCGGCAAGTTCCCCTGGGCGCATCTGGACATTGCCGGTACCGCCTGGAAGAGCGGCGCCGCCAAGGGTGCCACCGGCCGCCCGGTGGGCCTGCTGTTGGAGTACCTGTTGGCACAGCAGCTGTCCGCAGCCAAACCTGCTGCCAAGGCGGCGCCGAAGAAGAAGACGGCCAGCGCCTGAACTGACCCCATTGGGCGCGCCTTGCCGTGACTGAGATCGCCTTCCACTTCAACGCGCCGGACAAGCTGGCCTACGCCTGTCGCCTGCTGCGCAAGGCGTATGGGGGACGGTCCCTGGTGGTGGTGGTGGGCGAACCGGTCGATCTGACCGAGCTGGACCAGGCCTTGTGGACTTTTTCCGCGCTGGATTTCATTCCGCACAGCCGTGCCGGTGAGCCCGGCGCCCAGGCCGCGCCGGTGCTGCTGACCGATTCGCTGAACGATGCCACGCCCCACAACCAGGTGCTGCTGAACCTGGGTATTGAAGTGCCCGGGGGCTTTGAGCGCTTCGAGCGGCTGATCGAAGTGGTCAGCCTGGACGATGCCGACCGCCAAGGCGCGCGCGGCCGCTGGAAGCATTACGCCGATCGCGGCTATGCCATCACCCGCCATGACCTGGCATTGAAAGGCTGAGCCGCGCCATGAGCAGTCCCCCATCAGGCCCACCATCTGGCGCGCCAAAAGGCCCACCACGCTTCCTGCCCACGCTCACCGAGGTGGTGCACCCGCAGGATTTGGCAGGCACGCGCGCGGTGCACAGCGGCAACCCCGTGCATCAGGCACAGGGTCTGCAGCAGGAACAACTGGTACGCGAGGTGATGCGCCGGCTGAATTCTTCGCTGGAGGTGCGCCTGCGCGAGGCCATTGGCACCGTGGTGGTGGAGCAGGTGCAGCTGCTGGCGCCGCGCCTGCGCCAGGAAATCGAGATGGTGGTGCGCCAGGTGGTGGCCGATGCCGCAGGCGAGCAGGCCGACAGCTAGGAAACCCCTGATGAAATCGGGGCTGCGCGGTGGTGGCCTGGCCCGATTTTCGCGTTAGGATGATCCCTATGGCTTTGTCGCGCGATTGGCATTATCGTGCTGGGCGGCAAACCTGTTGGACCTACAGGTTCTTTTTTTTCGTATTCATCAATCGGAGTTCGCAATGCAAATGAAACTGAAACTTTCCGTGGCTGCGGTCGTGGCCGCCGTCGCCGGTATCGCCTCGGCGCAGGACATGGTTGTCCGTATCGGCCATGTGGGCCCGGTCTCCGGCGCGCAGGCCGCCTATGGCCGCGACAATGAAAACGGCGCGCGCATGGCGATCGAAGACCTGAACACCCAGGGCGTGGTGATCGCCGGCAAGAAAGTCAAGTTTGAGCTGATGGCCGAGGACGATGGCGCTGACCCCAAGCAGGGTGCTGCCGTGGCGCAGAAGCTGTGCGACGCCAAGGTCAATGGCATCGTTGGTCACCTGAATTCGGGCACCACGATTCCCGCCTCCAAGATTTACAACCAGTGCGGCATCCCCCACATCACACCGTCGGCCACCAACCCCGACCTGATGAAGCCCGGCTACAAGACCACGTTCCGCCTGCTGGCCAATGACAATGCCTTGGGCGCCGGTTTGGCCTTCTATGCCGCCGATGGCCTGAAGCTCAAGCGCGTGGCCGTGGTGAACGACCGCACCGCCTATGGCGAGGGTGTGTCCGCCGTGTTCAAGAAGACCGCGCTGACCAAGGGCATCACCATCGTCGATGAGCATGGCACCAACGACAAGGCGGTGGACTTCATGGCCATCCTGACGTCCATCAAGGGCAAGAACCCTGACGCCATCTTCTTTGGCGGCATGGACCCGCAGGGCGGCCCCATGCTGCGCCAGATGGAGCAGCTGGGCCTGACCAACGTCAAGTACTTCGGCGGCGACGGCATCTGCACCGCCGAGCTGGTCAAGCAGTCGGCAGGCGCCAAGACGCTGGAAAACGTGATCTGCGCCGAAGGCGGCGCCTCGCTGGCCAAGATGCCCGGCGGCGATGCCTGGAAGAAGCGCTACGACGCCAAGTATCCCGGCCAGTTCCAGGTCTACAGCCCCTATGTGTATGACGCCGTGATGGTGCTGGCTGACGCCATGAAGCGTGCTGGCAGCGCCGATCCCAAGGTCTACCTGCCCAAGCTGGCCGACACCAACTACAAGGGCGTCACCACCACGGTGATGTTCGAGCCCAATGGCGAGCTGAAGAACCCCGCCATGACGCTGTACACCTACAAGGACGGCAAGAAGGTGCCGCTGAACTGATCCCCGCGCAGGTCCCGGCCCAACTCCGGTTGGGGCCTTGGCCGCAGCGCCCAAGCCGCCTGCGGGCGGCTTTTTTCATGCCGGCGCCGCTTGCTGCTGACACCAGGCTTTTCATGGGTTAGAATAGAGGGCTTCCGGAGAGGTGGATGAGTGGTTTAAGTCACACGCCTGGAAAGCGTGCGTGGGGTTAAACCCACCGCGGGTTCGAATCCCGCCTTCTCCGCCACACATCAAAAGAAAAACGGGCCTTCGCGGCCCGTTTTTCTTTGCCGCGCCTGGATTGAAAAGCGCGTGATCGGACACTCAGCGCTGCGGGGGTCGCGCGGTCAGCACCTTGGCAGTTGGTGCCATTGGCCCGCTGAGGCGCCACATCGCCACGCCCACCCAGGCCACGGCCAGCGCGGCCGAGCCCCAGACCAGCGCCGCGCCCAGACGCTGCTGGTCGTCCAGCAGGTAGGCATTGCACAGGCGCTGCGGCGCGTCCTGGTACAGCGTGCCCACGGTCACCCCCATCAGCAGCAGATTGCCCATGAAGAAGCCCTGCACCACCCAGCCGGCGGCGCGCCACGAAGGCCATGCCACGGCGCCGGCCAGCAGCAGGGCGGCGAACTTTGCGGCCTCCACTGCAGAGTCGGTCAGTGCCAGGTCCAGCAGGCGCGGAACCATCAGCACCGCCAGCGCCAGTGCGACGTAGCTCAGGCCGGCGATGCCCAAGGCGTTCCAGGCGCGCAGGCGCGGTGTCCACGAAGCGGGCAGGGCGGTCGCCAGCAAGGCGCCGGCCAACAGCAGCGCCGGGTACTGCACCAGCATCTGCAGGCGCATGCTGGCCTCCAGCGCCTGCCGTGTCACGGGCAGCAGCAACAGCGCCAGCAAGGCGGCGCCCAGGGAGGTTTTCAAGCGCCGCCACCTCGCGCGGCCAGTTGGTGCGCATAGGCCAAGGCCAGATCTACCTCGGCATAGTCAAACACCCGCACCAGCCGGCCTTGGGCGTCCACCACCAGCAGCGCCGCATTGTGCTCAAAGCCGCCCAGCCCATCGGGGATCACCGTCACCCGATAGCGTTGCAACAACGCGGCGTTGTCAGCACCCCGCACCACGCTGGCAAAACGCCACACCTGCGCATCCGCCTGCAGTTTCTGGGCATAGCGCGCCAGCGCCGGCGCATCGTCATGCGTGGGATCGAAGCTGATGGACAGCAGCCGCAGCGTCGTCTGGGGGGAAGGTAGGGCGTTGGCCGCCTGTTGCTCCTGCACGATGTGGGTTTGCAACTGCTGAAAGACCGTGCCCAGTGCCGCGCACACCGTTACACAGCGGGTGTACATGAAGTCCACAATCGTCACCGCGCGCTGTTGCGCCAGCAACTGCTGCAAGGTCTGGCCCTGCATGCCCGGCCCGGCCATCTGCGTGGCCGGTGCTGCCACCGGCTGCAGCGCAACATCAAGCCGCCGTGCGCCTTCAGCGGTCCAGACCTGGAAGTCATGCGTCAGCCAGCGCGCGCAGCCCCAGGCCAGCAGCAGGCTGGCCAGGCAAGCAAGAGTGCTGCGGGCCATGGTTGGGTCGTCCGGTGGCGTCACGGCGCCTTGGCCAGCGCCTTCAGTTCATCGCCATTGGCGAAGGGCTTGTCGCGCAGCTTGGCCGCGCGCTCCTTGGCCAGCAGCTCAACGCTGATGGCCCCCGACTTGTTGGACCAGGCCGAGCGCACATGGCTGAGCACCGCTGCCAATTCGGCGTCGCTGAGCTGGGCAAACGCCGGCATGCTGCCCTTGAAAGGCTGGCCCGCCACCGTGATGTCGCCGTTGATGCCGTACAGCAGCGCATTGGCCAGCACGCGTTCGTCGCCATTCACCCACTCCGAACCATCCAGCGGCGGGAACACGCCGGGCAAGCCCTTGCCATGGGCCTGGTGGCAAGCCACGCAGTTGGCGGTGAACACCTGGGCGCCGTCCGGCCCCTGGCCGGGCTTGGCCACGGCAGGGCGCAGGTCGGCCAGCGTGCGCCGGTCGCCCAGGTCGGCCACGCCGAAAGACTCTGACAACAGGATGTAGGCCACACAGCTCAACACCACGCCCAGCGTGACCCCGGCCACGATCAGTGGAATGGGTTGGCTGCGCTCGGACGGGTCGGCGGTCTCGCGTTGCTGCTGCGGGCGCGGATCGGGTTCAGAAGCCATGGTGCGGGTCCTCCTGACGCTCAGCGCTTGGGTTCCGGTGGCAGCACCGGGTAGGTGTGGTTCAGCCCTTGCAGGTACTTCACCAGGTCCAGCGCCTCGGGCGTGGGCACCACCACCTTGCCCACGCCGGGGCTCCAGCCGGGTGGCAGTTTCAACACTTCCTCGCCCTCGTCAGGGGCGTCCTTCACGTTGAACAGGTAGGGGTAGGACGGCATGATGGAGCCCGGCACATAGGCGCGCGGCTGGTACAGGTGGCCCAGGTGCCAGTCCTTGCTGGGCTGGCGCACGCCGATGTTGAACAGGTCGGGCCCGGTGCGCATGCTGCCCAACAGGTGCGGCTTGTCGTAGACATAGTCGGCCGGCACCGAGGCGCGGCCCCAGCCGCGTTCGATATCCGGCCCGAAGCCGCGGTCGCGCGGCTGCTGGCTGTGGCAGTAGACGCAGCCATTGGCGATGTAGACCTGGCGCCCGCGCAGCTGGGCGCTGGTGTAGGGCTTGAGTTGGGGCGGTGGCGAAACGTCGCGCACCTGGATGTAGGGCATCACCACCAGCGCGGCCGTGGCCACGCCCAGGGCCACCATGGCGCCTGCTGCCAGCTTGACTTCATTTTCCATGCTGTGCGGCCTCCACGACTTCTTGCTGGCCCTGCTGCCAGAACAGCGCCGCCCCGGCCCGGGTGGGACCGAAGCGCAGCGCCATGGCCAGGAAATGGCCCACGAACACCAGATGGCTGAGCACCATCAAACCGCCGCCCACCGAGCGCGACACCAGGTAGGGCACCGTCAGCGTCACCGAATCCATGAAGGGCCGCTTGGCGTCCAGCATGGCCTGGCCCTGCAGCCAGCCGCCCACCGACAGGCCGATGAAGTAGATGGCGATGCCCAGCGCCGCCAGCCAGAAATGCAGGGCGATCAGCTTGGGGTAGGGCCATTCCCAGTTCAGCACGCGCGGCATCATGAAGTACACGGCGCCGAACAGCACCATGGAGACGAAGCCATAGGCACCCAGGTGCGCATGGGCGACGGTGAAATGGGTGAAGTGGGTCACCTGGTTGATGCTGCGCAGTGACTCCAGCGAGCCTTGCAGCGACGAGGCCAGGTACATCAGGCCGCCAAACATCATGAAGCGCAACGTCGGCGAATGCAGCGCCAGATGCATGCGCCCGCGCAGTGTGCCGCCCATGTTGATGGAAAAGGCGATGACCGGGATCACCATCATGATGCTTTGCACGATGGACAGCGTAGTCAGCCAGCCCGGCACCGGTCCGCCGATCAGGTGGTGGCCCCCAACCTGGCCGTAGAAGAAGGCCAGCGTCCAGAAGCCCAGGATGGACAGGTTGTACGAGCTGACCGGCCGGCCGATGATCTTGGGCAGGAAGTAGTAGATGGCGCCCACGCTGACCGGGGTGAACCACAGGCCCAGCACGTTGTGGCCGTACCACCAGTTGGTGGTGGCCTGCTGCACGCCGGTGTGCACGCCGGGCATCTTGCCCACCAGGTACAGCAATGCGATCCACAACAGCGCAGCCACCATGTACCAGACGCTGACGTACAGGTGCTCAACCTTGCGGTTGACCAGCGTGAACAGCACCGGCAGGATGACCAGCGCGAAGCCGATGAAGATGAAGATGCCGATCTGCCAGGGCATCTCCAGGTACTCCATGCCATCGCTCCAGCCGGTGGCCACCGCCCCTATGCCACCGGCGATGCCGGTGTTGATCAGCGCGCCGCCCAGCATGGCCCAGATGCTGCCCATCAACCGCGTGCGCAGCAGCCGTGGCAACACCCACAGGATCATGCCCAAGGCGGCGTTGCTGATCCAGCCGTACAGCACGGCGTTCAGGTGCACCGTGCGCAGGCGTCCAAAGGTCATCCAGGCCTGGTCGACCAGCCAGTCCGGCTCGTGCAGCTTGATGGAAGACGCCAGCCCGGCCAACGAGCCCACAGCCAGCCACAGGCAGGCGAAGGCGATGAACATGAAGACCGGGAAGGCGCTGGAACTGTCGGCCTCGACGCGGGCGCGCAACTCCTGGGCATCGGCCTCGCCAAGCACCGGGCCGGCAGCGGCCTGCAGCGATTGCCGGCCGGCACCGGTGAGCGCCGGGTCGTCGACCTGGCCAATTTCACCGGGAGCGAAGATGACCGAGGCGGCGCGCGGGTTGTCGACGAACAGCCCCTGGCGCATGGACCAGATGAAGATGAACAGGCCGATGATGGACAGCAGGAAGGCGCCCAGCAGGCTGAGGACGGCGCTGTCCATCACGGTCTGCGCAGACGCGCGGGCGTGGGTTGCGATGCGGGTCCAGGGTGCGTCATGAAGCTCTCCTGAGGATGGTCGTGGCGGCCTGGTCCAGCCGCGGCCGTACCAGCATGGGTCCGAAGCGCCACAGGTACAGCCCGAACGCCAGTATCCATGCTGCCGCTGAAAGCTGCAAGGCGTAGGGGGCTCCTGGTAGCGGCAGCAGCGCCAGCAGGCGCAAAGCGGTGGCGACCAGCATGGCGGCGTAGGCCGCGAGCATGCTGCCGTCGGCGCGCAGCGGGCGGCCCAGATGGCCCAGCGCGGTGCGGGTCAGCATGCCGATGATGAGCACTGAAAAACCGCCCACCGCAATCACATGCACCGGCCAGGCTGCCCGTGCCACCCAGCCAACCGTGTGCGCGGCGGCCACCAGCAGGCCGGCGCCCAGCAGTGCATGGCCGGCGTACAAGACCCACAGCAGCGGTGTGCGCCGCACCGCCCAGGGCTGCCAGGCCAGCACCTGCCACAAGGCGAGGGCACCGGCCAGCGCAAGGCCTGCCGCCATGGCCCAAGGCAGACCCAGCAGACCGCAGGCCACGGCCAGCAGGATGGCAGCCAGCTGGCACTGCCCGCTGCGGGTGTGCAGGGGAATCTGCAGGCCCGGCAGCGCACGCATGGCGAAGAAGGGAATGACGCGTCTTGCAATCAGCAGTGCCAGCGCCGCCATGCACAGCAAGCCGGTGTTGAAGCGCTGCATCAGCAGCGTGTAGTCGCCGAGCCAGACGGCCAGCAGGTACAGGGCGTCGGCACCGCCCAGCGCCAGCAGCAGCAGCGGCATGCCGTAGTTGCGCTGGTTGCGCGAGGGGATCACCGCGCGTGCCAGTGCGCCTGCAGCCCAAACGAAGAAGCCCAGTTCAGCCATGGCGGCCAGCGCAAAAGCCGCGTCGCCGGGCAGCAGGTAAGCCAGGCGCGCCAGCAGCCACAGCGCGGTCAGCGCGCCCAGCGGGCGGCCGCGCAGGGGGTTGATGCCGGTCCAGTTGCTGCCGGCGGTCAGCAAAAAACCCACGGCGATGGTGGCAATGAAGCCCCACAGCATCTCGTGCGCGTGCCACAGCACGCCGGCCATCCGGCCGTGCAGCCATTGCGGTGCGCCCACCCACAGTGCCACCGCCACCACGGCCCAGCTGGTGCCCGCCAGGTACAGCGGCCTGAAGCCCAGTTCCAGGAAAGCTGACCATTGCGGGCGCGGCATGCGGGCCCGGCCCGGCTCCTCGATATGCAACAGCTCAGCCATGGCGGGCCTCCTGGGGCAGGGGACGGTAGGCCGGGGCGTAGTCGGGGAATTGGCCGAACAGCACATAGTGCAGGTTGCGCGCCACCCCACGCGCCACCTTTTGCATCTGGGTGGCCACGGCGGGCTGCAGCAGCGCCTCGGTGTGCAGCCGCCACAACGCCAGCCAGCGCTCAAACATGGCCGGGGTCAGTCCGGGCAGCGTGGTGTGTTTGTCCATCACGTTGCCGCGAAAGGCGTGGCTGCGCAGTGCCACACTGCTCCAGAAGTCCTGCATGCGCGCCAGGTGCTCGGGCCAGGCTGACGGTGCGATGGCGCGCTCGAACACCGGGCCCAGCAGCGGGTCCTGGCGCACGTCGTCATAGAAGGCCTGCAACAGGTGGCCCAGCAGGCCCGGCGTCAAGGGGGCAGGCGGTGATGGTGTGACATTTTTCACGGTGCGTGGCCCTATTTTAAAGATGTATTTTATATAGATCTTATAGATTTCGGATGCGCCTGGCAAATCGCCCCCGCAAGACCCTGGGCCAGGGCGGGTAACATCAGCGCCGGGCCAACTGCAATCCGCTATCATTTTTGAAGCACATTGGCCTTGCGGCATTGTCATTTAGCCCTGACAATCCGGTAACTTCAGGGGGCGTTTGATTTCATGATGAGCACTACCAAGGGCCGTTGCTGATATGAGCGAGAAGAGCTGCATTCTTGCTGTGGATGCCGACCCGGCGGTGACCGCGGCCCTGCGCAAGGGCCTGGATGACCGCTACCAATGGGTACTCGCCCACACCGCTGCCCAGGCCCTGGAGGCGGCCCGCGAGACGCCGCCCAGCCTGGTGCTGTGCGGCTTGGCCTTGCCCGACATGGACGGCTACCAGCTGTGCCGCGCGTTCAAGGCCGATCCTTTGACGCAAAGCGTGCCGGTGTTGCTGCTGGCTCCGGCCGGTCAGGCGCGCGACGAGGCACTGGGTCTGCAAGCCGGCGCAGCCGATTTTGTCGACCCGAAATTGGACCGCGGCCTGCTCGCCGCGCGCATTGAAACCCATTTGGCGTTGCGCCAGGCCAACGATGCGCTGGAAGCGCAAAACGCGGTGCTGGAGTCGCTGGTGGCGGTGCGCACGGCCGAGCTGGAGGCCAACCGCGAAGAACTGCGCCAGGCCATGCACAACCTGCGCACCACCCGGGTGACCAGCGGCGTGTACTGGATACAGGTGCCCGAGGCGGGCTTGTACATCCTGTGCGGCAGCCCGGCCGACGTGGTCAAACACCTGATGCTGCGCGGCTACATCGCGCAGGAGACGCGCGACGGCGTGGAGTGCGAGACCGGCCCCAACGCCATCCTGCTGTCCGACGTGATGATGCAAAACGGCGGCTTTGCCAACCTGGCCGAGTTCCCGGTGCTGCAGATGCTGTACCGCCAGGGCCTGATCCTGCCTGGCCACCCCAACAACACCGGTCGCAAGCCCTTGCTGATCGGGTCGGCCGCTCAGGTGCACGCCCAGCTGGACTACATCTACCGCGGCAACTATGGTCTGGTCAGCGAGGAAGAGCTGATGGCCGCCGGCCTGGATGCGGAAGAAGCACACCGCCAGATGGCCCTGAAGCTGCGCTTCGCCTTCGGCAAGATACGCGCCACCGATGACCTGCTGGACTACCGCATCGTCGGTCAGGAGCCGGTGGAACTGGTCAACGGCGTGTTCGTGCACCGGCTGGGCCTGAACCGTTTCGAATTCCGCTACCGTGGCGGCAGCACGGTGGTGGACCTGAACCTCGAGCCCGACGAGCGCTACGAATCCCCCTACACGCCGGGCCACCATGTGGTGGACCGGCAATACTTCGGCGTCATCCACTCCGGCAACGGCGACGGCTGGGACCTGCGGCGCCAGAGCATGGGCTCCATCGTGATGTTCCAGGGCCGCTACTACCTGGTGGATGCCGGCCCCAGCATCCTGCACACGCTGCGCAGCCTGGGTATTGACGTGTCCGAGATCGAGGGCATCTTTCACACCCACACGCATGATGACCACTTCGCCGGTCTGCCGACGCTGATTGCCTCGGGCCACCGCATCAAGTACTTCGCCACGCCGCTGGTGCGCCACTCGGTCACCAAGAAGCTGGCGGCGCTGATGTCGCTGGACGAAAAGCTGTTTGCCGAATTCTTCGACGTGCGCGACCTGAAGGAGGGCGAGTGGAACGACTGCGACGGCATGGAGGTGATGCCCATCTTCTCGCCGCACCCGGTGGAAAACACCGTGTTCATCTTCCGCGTCAACCAGGACAACGGCGACCGCACCTATGCCCACCTGGCCGACATCGTGTCGCGTTCGGTGCTGACGCGCATGCTGGAGGAGTTGCCTGAGGGCGACGCCTGCATCTCGCACGAGTACATCGACGCTGTGCACCAGCATTACCTGACGCCGGTGACACTGAAGAAGCTGGACGCCGGCGGCGGCCTGATCCATGGCGATCCGTTCGACTTCGCCGAGGACACCTCCAGCAAGGTGGTGTTTGCCCACCGCGCCACGCCGTACAGCCGCGAGGAGCTGGAAATCGGCTCCGAGGCCAGCTTTGGCGCTGTGGATGTGCTGGTGCCCTCCAGCCAGGACTACCTGCGCCAGCGGGCTCACCGCTTTCTGAGCCAGATCTTCCCCGAGGCCGACAGCTACCGCCTGAATGCGCTGGTGCGCTCGCCGGTGGAGACCTACAACGCCGGCTCCATCATCCTCAAGCGGGACATGACCACCGATGATGTCTACCTGCTGCTGACCGGCACGGTGGAGCAAAACCAGGCCGACCTGGACGCGCCGCTGTCATTGGCCACCGGCTCGTTCATCGGCGCGCAGGCGCTGTTCGACCCCGGTCCATTGACCGACACCTGGCGGGCGGCGTCTGCCGTGCGGCTGATGCGCATCGGCGTGGCCACCATGCGGGCATTTTTGATGTCGGGCGGCTGGAGCGATATGCTGCGCACGCTGCTGAGTGAAGCCGCCTTCCTGCAGCGCACCTGGCTGTTTGGCGAGCAGGTGGGTTTCACCATACAGAGCCGGTTGGCGCGCGAGCGCAAACTGTTGCTGTTGAAGGCTGGCACGCCGCTGGCGTTTCCAGAAGGCCCCTGCCTGTACCTGGTGCGCCAGGGTGAGCTGGAGCTGCGCGACGGTCGCGGCCATGTGATCGAGGTGATCACGGCCGGTGGCTTTGTCGGCGAAGAGAGTTTCATCGACCGCGCGCGCGCCGGCTGGCAGTGCGTGGCCCGCAGCGACACCGAGATGCTGGCCATGGCCTCGCCGGAGTTGCGCGGCATTCCCATCGTGCTGTGGAAGCTGCTGGAAACCCATGACCGGCGACTGCGCGCGATGGAGTTGGGCGGGCGCAAGCAACGGGTTTGATGTCAGCGCACGTAGCGCACTGTCATCTCCTGCAGCAGGCGGTCGGCATGGTCCACCTCCTTCATCACCCACAGCACATAGCGTATGTCGACGTGGATGGCACGGGTGATGGCGCGGTCGAAGTACCAGTCCTTGGAGATGGACTCGTAAGTGGAGTCGAAATTCAGCCCCACCAGCTCGCCGCGCTTGTTCATCACCGCCGAGCCCGAGTTGCCGCCGGTGGTGTCCGCCGTGCTGAGGAAATTCACCGGCACCGTGCCCAGCGCCGCGCTCTTGAAGGCGCCGTAGCGCTTGGCCGCCACCGCCTCGCGCAGCGCGGGGACGGTCTCGAACGGCGTCTTTCCGGTGGCCTTGGCCACCACGCCTTCCACGGTGGTGAATGGGCCCTTGGTCACGCCATCGGTGGGCGTGTAGGGCGCCACATTGCCGTAGCTGACGCGCAGCGTGGAGTTGGCGTCCGGGTATACCGGCAAGCCCCGCGATCGGTTCCAGGCGATGACGGCCTCCATGTAACGCGGAATCAGCCGCTCCAGGTTGCCTTCCAGCTCCTTGCGCCGGCCCTCCAGCGCCATGGCCAGCGGGTGCACCTTCACCGCCAGTTGCATCACGGGGTCGTCGGATTTGGCCAGCGCGTCGGCGTCCAGCTCCAGCGCAGCCAGTCGTTTCTTGGTGTCGGCCAGTGCGGTCATGTCGTACAGCGCGGCCACTGCGTCCACGGCGGGCAGCAAGGCATCCAGTTCCTTGACGTGGGCGTCAGCCGGCAACCCCTGGTAGCGCTGCAGGGCGGCCTTCCAGCGCGCCTGGTCCACGCCGGCGACGAAGGATTGCTCCAGCCGCGTCAGCCGTGCGCGAATGAAGGGCAGGTCGCGCTGCTGGTAGCCGGGCTCACGCTCGGCGTCGGGCTTGGCGCGTTCCAGCGCGGCCCGGTACAGCGTGCGTGCGCTGCGCAACAGGTCGCTGTGGGTGGCCTGATTGAGGGCGGCCTGCTCTTGTGTCAGTGCCATATCGGCGGCAATCACCCGCTCCAACTCGGCCAGCATGGCCTGGGCGCCACCCTGGTCGGGCTGCGCGGCCAGCCAACGGCGGAATTCGGCCTCCTGGCCATCCTTGATGGTGGCGATGTCCTTGCGACGAAAGCCGTCCAGCATGCCTTGGCTGCGTTTCAGGGTGTTCTGCGTGCCCCTGACCACGCTGGCATAGCGCACCTGCCACTCGGCATTGCCCAATGTGGCCTGCTGGATCACGGCAATGTCGGCCTGGGCCTCGGCCACGCGGCGGGGGTAGTCGACGTCGCGCGCAAAGCGCACCTCGCTGGCCAGCTTGTAGCGGCTGGTCCGGCCCGGGTAGCCGGCCAGCAGGATGGCGTCGCCGTTGTTGACGCCTGCGGCCGACACCGCCAGGAAGTCCTTGGACTTGTAGGGCACATTGTTGGGTGAGGGGTCGGCCGGCTTGCCGTCCGGGCCGACATAGGCGCGCAGGAAGGCGAAGTCGCCGGTGTGGCGCGGCCACTCGAAATTGTCCACCTCGCCGCCAAAGTTGCCTATCTTGTCCGACGGTGCGTAGACCAGGCGCACGTCGCGGACCATCAGCTGGCGCACGCGGTAGTACTCCAGGCCGCGGTGGAAGGCCGGCACCGAGCAGCGGTAGACCTTGTCTTTTTCGCACTCGGCGATCAGTACCTTGATGCGGTTTTCCACCTGTTCGTGGTATTGCTTGCCGGAGAGGCTCTTGTCAAGCCCGCCCAGCACGTGCGCGGTGACGTTGTCCACCTTGTCGGTGATGTAGACGCGCACATTGGGGCCGCCAGGCAGTTCCTCGGCCAGTGTCTTGGCCAGAAAGCCGTTGGCGATGTAGTTCTTGTCGCCGGTGGAGTTGCGCTGGATGGCGCCATAGGCGCAGTGGTGGTTGGTCACCACCAGGCCCAGCGGGGACACGAAGGCGGCCGAGCAACCCGGCAAGCCCACCATGGCGCTCATCGGGTGTTTCTTCAGATCGGCCAGCTGGTCGGCGGGGACTTGCAGGCCCGTGCGTTTGAGCTGGGATTTGAGTTGCAGCAGTTGGTGCGGTTGCCACTGGCCTTCGTCGGCCTGGGCGGCCAAACCCAGCGAGCAGGCGGCCAGCAGCAGTGTGTGTTTGAACAAGACGAACCCCATCCGCAGCGCGGCTGAAAAAACAGCCGCTGAGTATATCTGGGGGAGTTTATTTCCAGGGGGCGCCGGGAACGGGCAAGCGCAGGGTCGGCTTTGCGCCGACCCGGGGGTAGATCAGCGCACCAGCCAGACGCCCAGGGCCAGCAGCACGATGGAGGTCAGCAGAAACATCGGGCCGGAGACTGAGCGGCGGTCCAGCTTGGCGTCGCCTTCCTCGGTGGTGTGCGCCCATTTGCGCGGATTGCCGTCGGAGCTGAAAACCACGATGGCCAACCAGATCAGGATGCAACCAAATGCAAAGCTCATGATGTCACTCCTCAAACTGTCCAGGTACTCTGCGGTGCCACCTTCAGGCGAAAGGCATGGCGACGCGCTGATGAGGTTTGGATTATGAGGATTCAGTGCGGCAACGCTATCCCCCTAACGGGGGGTTGTGCGGATCTGGCGCAAGGTTTTGAGGAATTCGTCACAAATTGATACGCTTTGTAGGGACAAGACCTGTCACACAACTGTGAACTGGTAGTTTGTCCCCGGGCCAAACCGGTCATATTTCACGGAATGTGCGCGGTGAAACGTTGGCGTACCAAGCGCGCCAGACAATTCCGGGTGTTTCAGGCCCTTCAGGTCTTTTGCGAGGCCTGCAGCATCTTCATCGCCGAGCCCACCAGCGCGGCGACCTCGGTCATGTTGCTGGGCACGATCAGCGTCGTGCTGGCGTCGGCTGCCACCCGCGAATAGGCTTCCACCGATTTTTCCGCCACCTTCAGCTGCACGGCCTGTTCGCCGCCGGGCTGGCGTATCGCGGCCGCAATGCGCTCGATGGCGTGGGCGGTGGCCTCGGCCACGGCGGTGATGGAGGCCGCTTCGCCCTGCGCCTTGTTGATGGCGGCCTGCTTCTCACCTTCGGAGCGGGCGATGAAGGCCTCGCGTTCGCCGGTGGCGATGTTGATCTGCTCCTGGCGCCGGCCCTCGGAGGCGGCGATCAGCGCGCGCTTGCCGCGCTCGGCGGTGATCTGCGCCTGCATGGCGTGCAGGATTTCCTTCGGCGGCGTCAGGTCCTTGATCTCGTAGCGCAGCACCTTGACGCCCCAGTTCAGCGCCGCCTCGTCGATGGCCGCCACCACCTGCGCATTGATGATGTCGCGCTCCTCGAAGGTCTTGTCCAGCTCCAGCTTGCCGATCACCGAGCGCAGCGAGGTCTGCGCCAGCTGCGAGATGGCGATGATGTAGTTGGACGAGCCGTAGCTGGCACGCATGGCGTCGGTGACCTGGAAGTACAGGATGCCGTCCACCTGCAGCTGGGTGTTGTCGCGGGTGATGCAGACCTGGCTGGCGATGTCCAGCGGGATCTCCTTCAGCGAATGCTTGTAGGCCACGCGGTCAATGAAGGGGATCAGGATATTGGGGCCAGGCGTCAGCGTCTGGTGGAATTTGCCCAGGCGCTCGATCACCCAGGCATGCTGTTGCGGCACCACCTTGATGGACTGCGAGGCAAAGATCAGGGCGACGATGAAGATGATGACGGCGACTTCCATGGGCTTGTTCTCCGGTGATGTTGTTGGTGTCGTTGGCCGGGCTCAGGCCTTGCGTACGATCAATTGGCTGCCCACCACTTCCACAATGCGGTGTGGGCCTGTGCTGGCGGGTGTGTAGTCCGGCGCGGGCGCGGCACGCCACAGCGCGCCACGGTATTTCACGCTGGCGTTGCCGTCGCTGCCCCAGGCTTCCACCTGCACGGTTTCGCCGATGTCCATGTTGACGTCGCGGTTGGCTTCAGCCGGCGCACCCGCCACCAGGCCCTGGCGGTAACGCCGCCAGCCCAGGATGGCGGCGCTGCTGAGGGCTGCCGCCACCAGCAGTTGCACGGTCACGGAAGCACCCAGATGGGCCGCCACAGCCGCAGCGGCCAGGCCAATGGCCAGCATCAGCAGGTAAAAGGTGCCGGTGACCAATTCCACCGCCACGGCGGCGCCGGTCAAAACCCACCATATCGTTGATTCAGCCATCTTGCTCCCCTTGAGGTGATTCTCCACAACATTTTGAGTCAAAAGCCTAAGCCCGAACGCACGCGGACACATTATTTCCTTACACTTCGCGCCTGTTTGCTTTTTTTTGCACCGGGCACCGGTTGGAGGTTGGCATGAAGTTTCGCTTTCCCATCGTCATCATCGATGAGGACTTCCGCTCCGAGAACACCTCGGGCCTGGGTATCCGTGCGCTCGCGCAAGCCATAGAAAGCGAGGGCTTTGAGGTGCTGGGCGTCACCAGCTATGGCGACCTGTCGCAGTTTGCCCAGCAGCAAAGCCGCGCCAGCGCCTTCATCCTGTCGATTGACGACGAGGAATTCACCCCCGGCCCCGATCTGGATCCGGCCGTGCTGAACCTGCGCAACTTCATCCTGGAAGTGCGGCGCAAGAACCTGGACGTGCCGATCTACGTCTATGGCGAGACCAAGACCTCGCAGCACATCCCCAACGACATCCTGCGTGAGCTGCACGGTTTCATCCACATGTTCGAGGACACGCCCGAATTCGTGGCGCGCCACATCATCCGCGAAGCCAAAAGCTACCTGGAGGGTGTGCAGCCGCCGTTCTTCAAGGCGCTGCTGGACTACGCCGAGGACGGCTCGTACTCCTGGCACTGCCCCGGCCACTCTGGTGGTGTGGCCTTCCTGAAAAGCCCGGTGGGTCAGATGTTCCACCAGTTCTTCGGCGAGAACATGCTTCGCGCCGACGTCTGCAACGCGGTGGAAGAGCTGGGCCAACTGCTGGACCACACCGGCCCGGTGGCGGCGTCCGAGCGCAATGCGGCGCGCATTTTCAACGCCGACCACTGCTTCTTCGTCACCAACGGCACCAGCACCAGCAACAAGATGGTGTGGCACCACACGGTGGCGCCGGGCGATGTGGTGGTGGTGGACCGCAATTGCCACAAGTCCATCCTGCACGCCATCATCATGACCGGCTCGGTGCCGGTGTTCATGAAGCCCACGCGCAACCATTTCGGCATCATCGGCCCGATCCCGCAGAGCGAATTCGAGCCGGCCACGATACGCGCCAAGATCAGGGACAACCCGTTGCTGAAGGGCGTGGATCCGGATTCGGTGCGCCCGCGCGTGATGACCATTACCCAGTCCACCTACGACGGCGTGCTCTACAACACCGAGACCATCAAGAAGATGCTGGACGGCTACGTGGACACGCTGCATTTCGACGAAGCCTGGCTGCCGCACGCCGCCTTCCACCCGTTTTACGGCACCTACCACGCCATGGGCCGCAAACGCCCGCGCCCCAAGGATGCGCTGGTGTTCGCCACCCAGTCCACGCACAAGCTGCTGGCCGGCATCAGCCAGGCCAGCCACGTGCTGGTGCAGGATTCGCAGGAGCGCAAGCTGGACCGCCACCTGTTCAACGAAGCCTACCTGATGCACACCAGCACCAGCCCGCAGTACAGCATCATCGCCAGCTGCGACGTCGCGGCGGCCATGATGGAGCCGCCCGGCGGCACCGCGCTGGTGGAGGAGAGCATCACAGAGGCGCTGGACTTCCGCCGTGCCATGCGCAAGGTGGACGATGAATACGGCAAGGACTGGTGGTTCAAGGTCTGGGGCCCGGACAAGCTGGTGGACTCCGGCATCGGCCGCGCCGAGGACTGGATCATCAAGGGCGAGGCGCGCACCGCCAAGTGGCACGGCTTTGGCAACCTGGCCGAAGGCTTCAACATGCTGGACCCGATCAAGTCCACCATCGTCACGCCCGGGCTGGACCTGAACGGCAAGTTCGCCAAGACCGGCATCCCGGCCAGCATCGTCACCAAGTTCCTGGCCGAGCACGGCGTGATCGTGGAGAAGACCGGCCTGTACAGCTTCTTCATCATGTTCACCATCGGCATCACCAAGGGCCGCTGGAACACGCTGCTGACGGCTCTGCAGCAGTTCAAGGACGACTACGCCAAGAACCAGCCGATGTGGCGCATCCTGCCCGAGTTCTGCCAGAAGTACCCCAAGTACGAGCAGATGGGCCTGGCCGATCTGTGCCAGTTCGTGCACGAGCTGTACGCCAAGTACGACATCGCCCGCCTGACCACCGAGATGTACCTGAGCGACCTGACGCCGGCCATGAAGCCCAGCGACGCCTACGCCCACATCGCCCACCGCAAGACCGAGCGGGTGGCGATCGACGACCTGGAGGGCCGCATCACCGTCGGCCTGGTCACACCTTACCCGCCCGGCATCCCGCTGCTGATCCCCGGCGAGGTGTTCAACCGCAAGATCGTGGACTACCTGAAGTTCTCGCGCGAGTTCAACGCCAAATGCCCCGGCTTCGAGACCGACATCCACGGCCTGGTGGAAGAGGCCGACGAGAACGGCAAGATCAGCTACTTCGCGGATTGCGTGAAGGCCTGAGCACTGCTAGTCAATGACGCCGGGGTGAAGGTCTGCGGGGCCGACGCCGCTGGGGCGCGTGGCTAAAGCTTGATCTCCAGCCGGGCTTGAATGGCAACGAACGAAGGCGCATACGCCGTCGAAGTCTGCCGTACCGGCTGGTTCAGCACGTTGGTGGACACCGCCTGGCTGCTGGTCACGTACTGGCGCGGCGTGAAGTTGTTGGCCGAGATGCGCAGCTGGTAGGTGGGGTTGATGGTCCACAGCACATAGGCATCGGTCACCAGCTTGTCGCCTTGTATCAACGCCTGCGTGGTGGTCTGCTGCGTGGTGAAGCCCGGCGTCCAGTTGATGTTGCCGCCCACCGTGACGGGCACGCTGGTCAGCTTGTAGTCGGCACCCAGGTTGGCGGTGCCGCCGGGTTGCTGGTCGAGCCGGTTGTTGGGGCCCTGGATGCCCTGCACCTGCGAGCGGAAGAAGCTGGCGTTAGAGCGGATGTCGATGCGCGGCATGTCCGCAAACACCTCGCTCAGGCGGAACTTGGCCTCCAGCTCGATGCCCGCCGTGGTGGCGTCACCGATGTTTTGCTTGCGCGCCACCCAGCGTGGCACATCGGCCCAGCTGACGGTCTCCAGCGAGGTCACGGTGCGCATCAGGTTCTGGATGTGGCGGTAGAACATGTTAGCGCTCAGGATGCCGCCGCCCGGCACGTAGTGCTCATAAGCCACGTCCAGGCCGCGCGCCAGCTCGGGCAGCAGGTTGGGGTTGCCACCGCTGTCCGGGTGCAACTGGTCGTTGGGGCCGCGGTTCAGGTACATGCCATTGATGTTGGGCCGCGCGATCAGGTCCTGCAGGTTCGGCGAGCGGTAGCTGCGTGTCAGGCTGAAGCGTATCTGGTCCTTCACCGCCAGATCAGGCCGCCACACCGCATGCAGCAGCGGTGTCACCACACTGCTGTGGTTGCTGACGTTGGGCGTGTTGTCGCTGACACTGCCACTGGTGGTGATGCCTTCCATCCGCACCCCGGCGTGTGCCGCCCAGTTGGGCGTGACCGACCATTCGTCTTGCGCATAGACGGCGTAGCGCAGCGTGGATGCGCTCAGGTTGTCGTCAAAATCACTCAGCGGCGACTGGCCGTTTTGCAGCGTGGTGGCGGTCTCCACCCGCTTGTTGGATTCGGCCTCGAAGCCGGTGACCAGGCTGTGTTCGTTGGCGATCAGCTTGGACAGCTTGATGTTCAGGTTGAAGGTGTCGTCGTGCTGCTGCGATTGCTGGCTCTGCACGGTGCTGCCGCTGCCGGCCGTCTGGTTGCCACCGGTGTTGGTGCGCAGCGACTGGTTGTGCCACTCGCTCTGGCCCAGGCTGGCGCTGACGCGCAGGTTGCCGCCGCCTTCGATGCGGTGTATCCACAGGCCATTGAGGCGCACGGTATGGAAGTCGTTGCTGGCCGAGCCGGTGCTGGTGGTGAAGGGGATGATGCCGCCATCTTGCGCCAGGAAGCGGTTGACGTAGCCGCTGCCCCGGGTGGCCGCCAGCATGGGCATCAGCTGCAGGCTGTCGCCGCCGTCCAGCCGCCATTGCAGCCGGGCATTGGCATGCACCGAGTCGCGCGAGCCGGAAGAGCTGACCGCCTCGCGCGCGTTGACCACCTCGGCGGTGGCCAGGTTCTCGGTCAGCGTGGTGTTGACGATGTCGTTGGACCGCTCGCCATGGCTGCCGGCCAGCGAGAAGTTGTAGATCAGGTTGTCCACCGTGTCATTGCGTGACCACGACATGCTGGGCGCGGTGTGGCCGTTTTCCATGCCCAAGCCGACATTGATGTTGTTGACGTGCTTGGTGTAGCCGCCCCGGGTGATGATATTGATGGTGCCCGCAATCGCCCGTGCGCCGGTCTCGGCGGTGGGCGCGCGCAGGATTTCTATGCGCTCGATCTGGTCGGGTTGCAGGTCATCCAGCGAGAAGCCACGCGGCACGCGCTCGCCGTCCAGCAGGATCTGGGTATAGCCGCTGCCCAGGCCGCGCATGCGCGGCGCGCCGCCGCGCCCCGGGCGGCCCTGTATCGTGATGCCGGGCAGGCGCTTGAGCAGTTCGCCCATGGTGGTGTCGCCATAGCGCTCAATGTCATCGCGGCCGACGATGATCTTGGCAGCGGTGGACAGGCGGCGTTGCTCGGTCTCGTCGTTGGCAGTCACCTCCACCCGGTTCAGCACGGCGGTGGGGCGCTGCGGGGGTCTGGCGGCAGAGGCAGGGGCCGGTGCTGTTGTGGGCGAGGCGGGCGCGGGTGCCGGCCGGGTGGTCGCCGGCGGTGCTTTGGCCGCGGGCTCGCCGCTGTCGGCCGCGGGTGTGGGGGCGCTGCTCTGGGCCAGCGCCATGGTGCCGTGCGTGCCCAACGCGGCCATCAGGCTCAGGGACAGCAGCGATGCCTTCAAGGCGGGCGGGGTGGGCGTGTAGCTCATCATCGCGGCGATTATGCGGTGTGCTTGTCAACCATGGGTTAACGCCAGGCAGCGTTTTGTACCAGCCTGCACCCGCCCTGCATGCAACGCCCACACGGAGGCGGCTGGTTCGCATGGCACACTTGGGCCCCATGTCCGACCCGTCGTTTGCCCGCATGAAGCCAACCGCCCGCCATGACGCCGTCGATGCCCTGCGTGGTCTGGCCATGCTGTGGATGACCGCCTACCATTTCGGTTTTGACCTCAACCACTTCGGCTACTGGCGGCAGGACTTCTATGCCGACCCGCTGTGGACAACCCAACGCTCCGCCATCGTCAGCCTGTTCCTGTTCTGCGCCGGCCTGGGCCAGGCCATCGCGCTGGCGCAGCGGCAGGACACGGCCCGCTTCTGGCGCCGTTGGGGCCAGGTGGCGGGCTGCGCGTTGCTGGTCAGCCTGAGTTCGTGGTGGATGTTTCCCAACAGCTTCATTTACTTCGGCGTGCTGCACGGCATCGCGGTGATGCTGCTGTTGGCGCGCTTTGCTCTCGGGCCGGCGCTTGGCCAGCGCGGTTGGCTCCTGTGCGCATTGGGCGCGTTGGCGGTGGCGCTGCATGCGCTGGCGCCGCTGCTGTGGGGCAGCACGCCGTTGGCCGATGCGTTGAACACCCGGCCGCTGAGCTGGCTGGGCCTGAACACCGTCAAGCCCATCACCGAGGACTTCGTGCCGCTGCTGCCCTGGCTGGGGCCCATGCTGCTAGGCCTGGCGGCGGGCAACTGGCTGCTGCGCCGCCGCCCAGGCCTGCTGGCTGCCCAGGCGCCGGCGCCGTTGGCCTGGCTGGGCCGCCACTCCCTGAGCTACTACATGCTGCACCAGCCGGTGCTGATGGGGGTGCTGATGGGACTGGGTTGGTTGCGCGGCGCGCATGGTGTGTTCGCCGTCGCAGGGGCATGAAAAAAGCGGGCCGCGGCCCGCTTTTCTTTGGGGGAAGGCCTGCTGGCCTTACTCCACCTTGGCTTTGCCACGCAGGTCTTCCTGGAACTTGGCCAACTTCATCTGCTGCATCTGCTGGGCAATCTGCGGCTTCACGTCCTCGTACTTGGGCAGCTGGGCTTCGCGGATTTCTTCCAGGCGGATGATGTGGTAACCAAACTGGGTCTTCACCGGTGTCTCGGTCATCTTGCCCTTGCCCAGCTGCACCATGGCGTCGGAGAACTCTTTCACGTAGTTGCCCGGACCGGCCCAGTCCAGGTCGCCGCCCTTGGCGCCGGAACCGGTGTCCTTGGAGGACTTCTTGGCTATGTCCTCAAACAGCTTGGGGTTCTTCTTCAGCCTGGCGATGATGCCGGTGGCCTCGGCCTCGGTCTCCACCAGGATGTGGCGGGCGTGGTATTCCTTGCCGCCCTGGGCGCCCACGAAACGGTCGTACTCGGCCTTCATGTCGGCCTCGGAGATCGGGTTGTTCTTCTGGTAGTCGTTGAACAGCTCACGGATCAGGATGGATTGGCGGGCCAACTCCATCTGGGTCTTGAACTCTTCGGTGTTGTCCAGGCCGCGCAGCTGGGCTTCCTGCATGAACACCTCGCGCGCGATCACTTCCTGCTTGATCTGCTCTTGCAGCTCGGGGGTCACCTGGCGGCCGCTCTTGGCGACTTGCGCAGTCAGCACATCGGTGCGCGACTTGGGCACCGCCTTGCCGTTGACGATGGCCAGGTTTTGGGCCATTGCCACGGGAGCCAGGCCGGCCAACAGCGCGGCGGCAACGACGGTCAACATCTGCTTCTTCATCATCAGGTTTCCTCAAAAATCCATATAAAACAACGGGCGCGGCCGCCTGGAGGAACAGCATGCCTGGGCTGGCCGGGCATGCATTCCTTCAAGGCGGCGGTGCGGGAAGAGTCTCAATCGCAAGGGCGTGCAAGCCCTGGTCCATGAATTCTTGGAGCGCATCATACACAAGCCGGTGACGCCTCACCCGGGGCAGACCGGTAAATAAAGGTGAAGTTATGCGCACCCGGAAATGGGTGCCATGGCCCAGCCCATTGGCGCCGGCATGGCCCGCGTGGGCTGCGCTTTCGTCCAGCACTTCCAGGAATTGCGGCTCCAGGCGCTCGCGCAGGCGCTGCGTCAGCTGTTGCGTGGTGGGGGGCATGGGTGGCGGGGTCATCACGTGCTGGGCTCTTCGGCCTTCAGGTGCGGCGCGATGTAGATGCCCTGGCCGATGATGAATGCGAGCGGAAACACATAGCCCCAGACCTTGAAGTTGACCCAGGCGTCGGTGCTGAAATAGGCCGCCACATAGCCGTTGAGCGCCGCCATGAAGGCGCAGTAGACGATCCACACCAGGTTCAGCCGTTGCCACACCGCGTCGGGCAGTTCCAACTGCTCACCCAGGAAGGATTTCAGGAAATTGAGCTTCCTGACCCACACCATCACTGCCAGCACCAGCGCCAACACCGCGTACAGCACGGTGGGCTTCCATTTGATGAAGGTTTCGTCGTGCAGTGCCAGCGTGACAGCGCCGAACACCAGGATGGCGGCCAGCGTGATCTTTTGCATGGTGGCCAGCTTGCGCTCCAGCGCGTAGACGATGCCAGCCTCCACCACGCTGGCGGCCATCAGCACCATGGTGGCGGTGTAGATGTCGGTCAGCTTGTAGGCGACGAAGAACAGCAGTATTGGTAGAAAGTTCAGCAGCGTCTTCATGCGGGATGCCGGTTATTTGGGGCTGAAGTGTACCGAAGCCGAATTGATGCAATAGCGCAGGCCGGTGGGTGGCGGACCGTCATTGAACACGTGGCCCAGGTGGGCACCGCAGTCGCTGCAATGCACCTCCGTGCGCAGCATGCCGTGCCTGCGGTCCTCGGTGGTGCCTATGGCGGCTTCATCCAGCGGCGCGGTATAGCTGGGCCAGCCGCAGTGCGACTGGAACTTGGCGCCCGACTCGAACAACGGCTTGTCGCAGCAGATGCAGCGGTAGGTGCCCTCGTCGGTGGTTTCCTCGTACTTGCCGGTGAAGGCGCGCTCGGTGGCCTCGTGGCGGGTGATCTCGAAGGCGTTGGGCTCGGCGCCTTTTTGCGCCAGCAGCGCCTTCCATTCGGCGTCGGTTTTCTGGATCTTGTAGGTCATGATGAGCAGCTTATTTCTATGCCGGCCGCCCAATCAGGCGGAAAACCGGCGCGTTGGGCGGCTTGCGGCGATTCGTCATACGGATTTTGCAACACCGCCAGCAGCGTATGGACTTCGGAAAAGTCTTTTAGTTTCGCCAGTTTGATGGCTTGCTCGCCCAGATGGTTGCGCAGCACCACGTGCGGGTTGGCCGCCAACATGGTGGCGCTGGCGGCGGCCCGGTCGGCTGGCAGCCGCGCCAGGTAGCGCGGCAACCAGGCGTCGAACGCGGCGCGGTCCAGGAACAGGTCGCGCACCGAGGCGTCTGCCTGATCGCCCTGAGCCACCCAGTGGCTGAGCCGGCGCCAGAAGATGGTGTAGTCCACCCGTTCGCTGGCCAACAGCTTCAATGTCGCCTCCACCAACTCCCGGTCGCCATCCTGGCGGTCAGAGAGCCCCATTTTGGTGCGCATCAGCGCCTCGAACGTGTCGGGGAACAGCGTTTTGTAGGATTCCAGCGCCGCTATGGCCAGTTCCTGGTCTTCAATCAGTGGCAGCAGCGCCTGGCCCAGCGCATACAGGTTCCAGTAGGCGATGTTGGGTTGTTTGTTGAAGGCGTAGCGGCCTGAGGTGTCGCTGTGGTTGCAGATGTGGCCGGGATGGTAGCCGTCCATGAACTGGAACGGGCCGTAGTCAATGGTCAGGCCCAGCATGCTCATGTTGTCGGTGTTCATCACGCCGTGGCAAAACCCCACAGCTTGCCAATGCGCCACCATGACGGCCGTGCGCTCGCTCACCCGCTCCAGCAGCAGCGCATACGGGTTGCCGGCGAATTTGTCGCTGCCGCGGCATTCGGGGTAGTAGCGGTCTATGGTGTAGTCGGCCAGTTGCTGCAGTTGCGCGTACTGCTCGTTGTAGCTGAAATGCTCGAAATGGCCGAAGCGCAGGAAGCTCTTGGCCACCCGGGCCACCACAGCGGCGGTCTCCACCTCTTCGCGGCGCACCGGGGCGTCCGATCCGGTCACGCACAACGCGCGCGTGGTGGGGATGCCCAAGGCGTGCATGGCCTCGCTGCACAGGAATTCGCGGATGCTGGAGCGCAGCACCGCGCGGCCGTCGCCCATGCGGGAGTAGGGTGTCAGGCCCGCGCCCTTCAACTGCACTTCCCAGCCGGTGGTGGTTTCGCCCAGCAAGATGGCGCGGCCATCACCCAACTGGCCGGCCCAGACGCCGAACTGGTGGCCGCTGTACACGCTGGCCAGCGGCTGTGCGCCGGCCGGCGCCAGGTTGCCGGTGAAGGCCTCCAGCGCGGCGGCGGAATCGGCCCAGCCGTCTGGCAGGCCCAGCGTGCGACCCACGGCAGCGCTGTGGCCCACCCAGTAGGGGGCGGGCAGGGGCGTGGGACGCAACGCGGTGTAGAAGTCCGTGCCCAGTTGCGCAAAGCCGTTGCGCCAGGACAGACCCAGGTCCACGTCCAGCTGGGCGTCTTTCGGCATGTTCATGGTCGCTATTGTCGCCGCTGCGTTGGCGGACGCGGCGCGTGGGGGTACTTGGGTCGGCGCTGTCACCTCGGGGAATGTCCCGCTGTTTATCTCCCATGTGCGCTGCTAGCATGGCGTGGATCGCTTTCAACCTTTTCAAAGTACCCGAGGACACCGCCATGCTTGGCTTGATGCAAGACCAACCCCTGCTGATTTCAACCCTGGTCAACCACGTGGAACGCCACCACGGCGACGTGGAAATCGTCTCACGGCGCGTCGAGGGGGACATCCACCGCTATACCTACAAGGACATGACGGCGCGCGCACGCCGGATCGCCAACGCGCTGGATGCTTGTCAGCTGGCCTTCAGCGACCGCGTGGCCACACTGGCCTGGAACGGCTATCGCCACCTGGAGCTGTATTTCGGCGTCAGCGGCTCGGGGCGCGTGCTGCACACGCTGAACCCGCGCCTGCATCCGGAGCAGATCGCCTGGATCGTCAACCACGCCGAGGACAAGGTGCTGTGCTTTGACACCACCTTCCTGCCCATCGTGCAGGCCATCCACAAGCATTGCCCGGGCATAACCCATTTTGTGGCCCTGTGCGATGCCCACAAGCTGCCGGCCGACAGCGGCATCCCCAACCTGGTCAGCTACGAAGCCTGGATAGGCGCGCAGTCCGCCAGCTACGACTGGCCGGTGTTCGATGAAAAGTCGGCCTCCAGCATGTGCTACACCAGTGGCACCACCGGCCACCCCAAGGCGGCGCTGTACAGCCACCGCTCCACCATCCTGCACGCCTTTGCCAGTGCGCTGCCCGACGCGCTGAACATGAGCGCGCGCGACGCCGTGTTGCCGGTGGTGCCCATGTTCCACGTCAATGCCTGGGGCCTGCCGTACTCGTCGGCCATGAGCGGCGCCAAGTTGGTGTTTCCCGGTCCGGCGATGGACGGCAAATCGGTCTACGAACTGATCGAGACCGAAAAAGTCAGCTTCGCCGCCGGGGTGCCCACCGTGTGGCAGATGCTGCTGGGCCACATGCAGCCCAACGGCCTGCGCTTTTCGACGCTGAAGCGCACGGTGATCGGCGGCTCGGCCTGCCCGCCGGCCATGATCGCCGCCTTCAACGACCAGTATGGCGTGGATGTGCTGCACGCCTGGGGCATGACCGAGATGAGCCCGCTGGGCACGGTATGCACGCTGAAGAACAAGCACCTGGACGCTTCGCCCGAGGAGAAGATGAAGGTGCGCCTGAAGCAGGGTCGCGGCCTGTACGGTGTGGACATGAAGATCGTCGGCGACGACGGCCAGGAACTGCCGTGGGACGGCAAGACCTTCGGCGACCTGCTGGTCAAGGGCCCGTGGGTGGTGTCGGCGTATTTCAAGGGCGAGGGTGGTGATCCGCTGGTGGACGGCTGGTTCCCCACCGGCGACGTCGCCACCATCGATGCCGACGGCTACATGCAGATCACAGACCGCAGCAAGGACGTGATCAAGTCCGGCGGCGAGTGGATCAGCTCCATCGACATCGAAAACATCGCCGTGGCGCACCCGGCGGTGGCCATGGCCGCCTGCATAGGCATCAAGCACCCGAAGTGGGACGAGCGGCCCATCGTGGCGGTGGTGAAAAAGCCCGGCGCTGACGTGACGCGCGAAGAATTGCTGCAGTTTTATGAAGGCAAGACGGCCAAGTGGCAGATTCCTGATGACGTGGTGTTTGTCGACGCCATCCCGCTGGGTGCCACCGGCAAGATGCTGAAAACCAAACTGCGCGTGTTGTTGCAGGATTACAGCCTGCCCAACGTGTGAGCGGGCCACATAGTCCGGCTGGCGGAATATGTGTGCAAGTCACCTTGGCGATAGTTCCTGTCTCATATTACGGGAAATCCCTTGTGGTGCGTTGCACAAATTCTTGTACGCTGAGCCCGTTCTGAAAACAACGGAGACAACCCCATGAAATTCGCCTTGAAGATGGTCGCTGCCTCGGCGGCGCTGGTGTGTGCTGGCACGGCTTTCGCCCAAAAGGGTGAGACCGTCAAAATCGCTTTCATCGACCCGCTGTCAGGCCCCTTCGCCAACGTGGGCGCGAACCAGCTGAAGAGCTGGCAGTTCGTGGCCGAGCGCTACAGCGGCGCCAAGAACCCTGCCGGTGTCAAGTTTGAAGTGGTGGGCTTTGACAACAAGGGCGCGCCGCAGGAAACGCTGAACCAGCTGAAGGCGGCTGTGGACCAGGGCTTCCGCTATGTGACGCAGGGCAACGGCTCGGGTGCCGGCCTGGCCTTGTCCGATGCGGTGACCAAGTACAACGAGCGCAACCCCGGCAAGGAAGTGATCTACTTCAACTACGCTGCCGTGGACCCCGCCATGACCAACGAGAAGTGCAGCTACTGGCACTTCCGTCTGGACGCCGACACCACCATGAAGATGGAAGCGCTGACCACCTTCATGAAGGACCAGCCCAAGGTCAAGAAGGTCTACCTGCTGAACCAGAACTACTCGCACGGCCAGCAGGTGGTCAAGTACTTCAAGGAAGGCATCGCGCGCAAGCGCCCTGACGTGGCAATCGCCGGTGAAGACCTGGTGCCGATCGGCCAGGTGAAGGACTTCGCGCCCTACGTGGCCAAGATCAAGGCCTCCGGCGCCGATTCCATCGTCACCGGCAACTGGGGCGCCGACCTGACGTTGTTCGTCAAGGCGCTGAACGAAGCCGGCCTGAAACTGCCGATGTACACCTACTACGCCGGCGTCACCGGCACGCCCACGGCGCTGGCCGCCGGCGGCGACAGCGAGGTGTTCGTGGTCGCCTATGGCCACGCCAACCACCCCGGCGAGCTGGGCGCCATTGGCGCCGACTACAAGAAGAAGTTCGACGACGACTACTACACCTACGCCACATTGAACGGCATCAACCTGCTGGGCGAGGCCATCGCCAAGGCCAAGTCCACCGAGCCGGCGAAGGTGGCGGCGGCGCTGGAAGACCTGAGCGTGAAGAGCTTCGCCGGTGAGGTGAAGATGCGCAAGAGCGACCACCAGCTGCAGCAGTCCATGTTCATCACCAAGTGGCAGAAGCTGGACAAGAAGTACCCGTACAACGTGGAAAAAACCGGCTACACCTTCGTGCCGGTCAAGCAGATGGACCCGTATGTGTCCAGCACGCCCACCAGCTGCCAGATGAAGCGTCCGTAAGCTCTCTTCGGCTTGCCGAAACGCCGGATGACATTGCATTTGTCCCGGCGTTTTTTTTGGCCAGATTGATTTTTCCGCCACAGGGTTTGCATGGAGTTTTTCACCATTTCGCTTCTGACCGGCATCAGCTACGGGCTGTTGCTGTTCATGCTCAGTTCGGGGCTGACGCTGATATTCAGCATGATGGGCGTGCTCAATTTCGCCCACGCGTCGTTCTACATGGTAGGCGCCTATATCGCCTACAGCATCACCGCCGCTCTGGGCTCCATGGGCTCGGCGGGTTTCTGGCTGTCGCTGGTGCTGGCGCCGCTGGCGGTGGGCCTGATGGGGGCGGCCTTCGAGAAATACTGCCTGCGCCGGGTCCATAAGTTCGGCCATGTGCCGGAACTGCTGATCACCTTTGGCCTGAGCTACATCATCCTGGAACTGGTGCAATTGGTCTGGGGCCGCAGTTCCATGGACTACCGCATTCCGGTTGAGCTGAGCGGCCCGTTGTACACCTTTCCCAATGGCACTCAGTTCCCCAAGTACCGCGGCTTCATGATGCTGGTGGCCATGTTGATGCTGTTGTCGATCTGGCTGTTGCTGACGCGCACGCGCATTGGCCTGATCATCCAGGCGGCGTTGACGCATCCGGACACGGTGGAAACGCTGGGCCACAACGTGCCCAGGGTGTTCATGCTGGTGTTTGGCGGTGGCTGCGCGCTGGCCGGCCTGGCTGGCGTCATCGGCGGCAATGCCTACATCACCGAACCGGGCATGGCCGGTGCGGTGGGACCGGTCATCTTTGTGGTGGTGGTGGTGGGGGGCATGGGCTCGTTGGCGGGCGCTTTCCTGGCTTCCGTGCTGATCGGGGTGATACAAACCTTTGCGGTGGGCATAGACAGCTCGCTGATATCCGCCTTGGCCAATGTGGGTGTTGATGTGACACCGGAGACCTTTGGCTACGCGCTGTGGAAGTTGAAGATCAGCCAGGTGGCACCCATCCTGCCGTTCCTGTTCCTGGTGTTGACACTGATTTTCCGGCCCAAGGGCCTTCTCGGCACGCGGGAGGGCTGAGCGATGTCCAAGCAGTTTTACGAATTCAAGCCCTTGAACATAGGCCGTGTGGTGGTCTGGGGGGGCTATGCCTTGCTGTTGCTGGTGGCTCCGCTGATCTTCACCAGCAGCCTGAGCCAGACCATGCTGAGCCAGATGGGCATCGCCATCATCGTGTGCCTGAGCTACAACATGCTGCTGGGCCAAGGCGGCATGCTGAGTTTCGGCCATGCCGTCTACTCCGGTATGGGCTCATTCCTGGCCATACACACGCTGAACCTGGTCAGCAATGGGCAGTGGCCGATACCGGTCAGCCTGATCCCGATTGCCGGCGGCCTGGGTGCTGCGCTGGTGGCGGTGGTGCTGGGCTGGGCCACCACCAAGAAGGCCGCCACACCGTTTGCCATGATCACGCTGGGCGTGGGCGAACTGGTATGGGCATCGTCGTTGATGTTCCCCGAGTTTTTTGGCGGCGAGGGCGGCATCTCGGGCAACCGCGTGACCGGCGCCAAGACGTTTGGCATCACCTATGGCCCGCAGATTCAGCTGTATTACCTGATCGCGCTGTACACACTGGTCTGCACCGCGCTGATGTACGCCTTCACCGGCACGCCGCTGGGGCGCATGCTCAACGCCGTGCGCGACAACCCGGAGCGGGTGGAGTTTGTCGGCTATGACACGCAGAAGGTGCGCTACGTGGCCTTCATCATCGCTGCCTTCTTTGCCGGCATCTCGGGCGGCCTGGCCGCGTTGAATTTCGAGATCGTCACCGCTGAGGTGGTCAACGGCGCGCGCTCCGGCGCCTACCTGTTGTTCACCTTCCTGGGCGGCGCCACCTTCTTCTTCGGCCCCATCGTCGGCGCCATTCTGATGGTGCTGGCCTTCGTGCTGTTCTCGGAGCTGACCAAGGCCTGGTTGCTGTACCTGGGCCTGATCTTCCTGTTCATGGTGATGTACGCGCCTGGCGGCGTGGCCAGCCTGATCATGATGAATGTGCGGGTGGCGGCCTTCGGTCATTTGCGCAAGCTGTGGGTCAGCTACCTGGCGCTGGCCGTCACCGGGTTGGTGGTGTTGCTGGGCGCGGCCGCAATGATCGAGATGGTCTACCACATGCAGCTCAATGTGGCCCTGGGGCCGGAGCTGCCCTTCATGGGCTTCACGCTGAATTCGCATGGTGTGGACAGCTGGGTTGGCGCCGTCTTCGTGATGCTGACCGGCCTGGGCCTGTTCGAAGTGAGCCGGCGCGAGTTCGCGCGCAAATGGGGCGCGATACAGGTCAGCATAGAAAAAGAAATCAAGCGCAGGGAGGCCCTATGACCTACGCACTGGAACTGAAAGACCTGCGCAAGAGCTTTGGCAAGACCGAGATCATCCGCGGGGTCAACCTGGGCGTGACGGCCGGTGAGCGCGTGGCCATCATCGGCCCCAATGGCGCCGGCAAGTCCACGTTGTTCAACCTGATCAGCGGTCGCTTCGAGCCCAGCAGCGGGGATGTGCTGTTGGGCGGCACCTCCATCATCGGCAAGCGGCCTTACGAGATCAACCGCCTGGGCCTGAGCCGCAGCTTCCAGATCACCAACATCTTCCCCAAGCTCAGTGTGTTCGAGAACCTGCGCTGCGGCGTGTTGTGGAGCCTGGGTTACAAGTACACCTTCCTGAAATTCCTCTCCGGCATGCACGACGCCAACACGCGCGCCACCGAGTTGATGGAGATGATCAAGCTGGACAAGAAGCGCGATGTGCTGGCGGTCAATCTGACGTATGCAGAGCAGCGTGCGCTGGAAATCGGCATCACCATCGCCGGCGGCGCCAACGTCATCCTGCTGGACGAGCCCACCGCGGGCATGAGCACCAGCGAGACGGCGCGCTTCGTGCGGCTGATCAAGGAGGTGACGGCGGGCAAGACACTGTTGGTGGTGGAGCACGACATGGGCGTGGTGTTCGGCCTGGCCGACAAGGTGGCCGTGGTGGTGTATGGCGAGGTGCTGGCCTACGACGAGCCGGTGGCGGTGCGCGCCAATGCGCGGGTGCAAGAGGCCTATCTGGGCTCTTCGGTTGCAGACGCGCAAGCGGGGGGGCACTGACATGTTGCAAGTCCAAGACCTCCACGCCTACTACGGCAAGAGCCATGTGCTGCATGGCGTGCATTTCGAGATCAATCCGGGCGAGATCGTGGCGCTGCTGGGGCGCAACGGCTCGGGTCGCTCCACCACCGCCAAGGCCGTGATGGGCCTGGTGGAAGCCACCGGCAGCATCCATTGGAAGGGCAAGGAGATACGCGGCCAAAAGGCCTACGAGATCGCCCACATGGGTCTGGGCTATGTGCCTGAGAGCCGCGACATCTTCCCCACGCTGACCGTGCACCAGAACCTGATGCTGGGCCAGAAGGGCAAAGGCAAGGGCAGCCGCTGGAGCTTTGACGACATGTACACCATGTTCCCGCGGTTGAAGGAGCGCCAGCACACCGAGGCCGGCGTGATGTCCGGCGGCGAGCAGCAGATGCTGACCCTGTGCCGCACGCTGATGGGCGACCCCGACCTGATCATCATCGACGAGCCCACTGAAGGCCTGGCGCCCAAGATCGTGGAACTGGTGGGCGAGTATTTGAAGACGCTGAAGTCGCGCGGCGTCTCGGTGATGCTGATCGAGCAGAAGCTGACCATCGCCATGGCCATTTCCGACCGCGCGCTGGTGATGGGCCACGGCGCCATCGTGTTCCAGGGCACGCCGGCCACGCTGCGCGAGGACGCCTACATCCGCAAGGAATGGCTGGAGGTCTGACGCCCCCGGCCCCGAAATCACCGGCCTTGAAGCGCCGGTGATCCGCAACTAAACTGGCTCATCCACGCGCATGTCCCAAGTGGGACAGTCGCGCATCAGGGCGTCAAAAATAGCTCTTACAATGAAAAACGAACGCTCGTTCTTTTCCTCTTTTACCTCGGGAACACAAGCATGACGGCAGAATACAAAGTCCACGGCGACGTGGCCCTCATCACCCTGAACAACCCCCCCGTCAATGGGCTGGGCCATGCCACCCGTCTGGCCATCGCCGAGGGCGTGGCCAAGGCCAATGACGACGCCGCCATCAAGGCCATCGTCATCACCGGCGCCGGCAAGGCGTTCTCTGGTGGTGCCGACATCAAAGAGTTTGGCACACCCAAAGCCATGATGGAGCCCAACCTGCTGAGCGTCATCGCGGCCCTCGAAGCTTCCACCAAGCCGGTGCTGGCTGCCATCCACACCGTCTGCATGGGCGGCGGGCTGGAGTTGGCGCTGGGCTGCCATTACCGCGTGGTGGCCCCTGGCTGCAGCGTGGCCCTGCCCGAAGTGAAGCTGGGCCTGCTGCCCGGTGCCGGCGGCACGCAACGCCTGCCGCGCGTGCTGGGCGTGGAAACCGCGCTGAACATGATCGTCAGCGGCGAGCCGGTCAAGAGTGAGATGCTGGCCATGCTGCCCGGCCAGAAGCTGTTTGACAAGGTGGCTGCGGCCCCCGAGTCCCTGCTGGAGGAAACACTGGCTTTTGCCCGCAGCGTGGCCGACACGCGCCCGCTGCCGCTGGTGCGCAACCTGCCGTGCAAGCACCCGCTGGGCGATGCCTACTTTGGCTTTGCCGGCAACATGGTCAAGGGCATGTCCAAGAACTTCCCGGCGCCCATGAAGTGCGTGGAGGCGGTGGAAGCCGCCACCAAGAAGAAGTTCGACGAAGGCATGCTGGTGGAGCGCGAGATCTTCATCAACCTGATGTGGACCCCCGAAAGCCGCGCGCTGCGCCATATCTTCCTGGCCGAGCGCGCCGCCTCCAAGATTCCCGACGTGGCAGACGACACGCCGCAGCGCACCATCAAGTCGGTGGCCGTGATCGGCGCCGGCACCATGGGCGGCGGCATTTCCATGAACTTCCTGAACGCCGGCATCCCGGTGAAGATGCTGGAGATGAAGCAGGAGGCGCTGGACAAGGGCGTGGCCACCATCCGCAAGAACTACGAAGCCCAGGTGAAGAAGGGCAAGCTCAAGCAGGACAAGTACGACCAGCGCATGGCGCTGCTGAGCACCACGCTGAGCTACGACGACCTGAAGGATGCCGACCTCGTGATCGAAGCGGTGTTTGAAGAGATTGGCGTCAAGGAAGCCGTGTTCAAGGAGCTGGACCGGGTGATGAAGCCCGGTGCCATCCTGGCCAGCAACACCTCGACGCTGGACGTCAACAAAATCGCCAACTTCACCAAACGCCCCGAAGACGTGGTGGGCCTGCATTTCTTCAGCCCGGCCAACGTGATGAAGCTGCTGGAAGTGGTGCGCGGTGCCAAGACCGCCAAGGACGTGATGGCCACGGTGATGGCCGTGTCCAAGAAGATCAAGAAGGTGGCGGTGGTCTCCGGCGTGTGCGACGGCTTCATCGGCAACCGCATGGTCGAGCAGTACGGCCGCCAGGGCGGCTTCCTGCTGGACGAAGGCTGCACGCCCGCCCAGGTGGACAAGGCGATCGAGAAGTTCGGCTTTGCCATGGGTCCGTTCCGCATGGGCGACCTGGCCGGCAACGACATCGGCTGGGCCATCCGCAAGCGCCGCGTGGTTGAAAAGCCGGACATGAAGTACAGCAAGACGGCAGACCTGCTGTGCGAGCGCGGCCGTTTTGGCCAGAAGACCGGCGGTGGCTGGTACGACTACGTGGCCGGCAAGCGCGACGCCATCCCCAACGCGGACGTGGTCAAGATGATCGAAGAGCACCGCAAGTCGCTGGGCATCACGCCGCGCAAGATTTCGGACGAAGAGATCGTGCAGCGCCTGGTGTTCGCGCTCGTCAACGAAGCCGCGCACATCCTGGAAGAGGGCATTGCCAACAAGGCCAGCGACATCGACATCGTCTACCTCTACGGCTATGGTTTCCCCGCGCACCGCGGCGGCCCCATGCTGTACGCCGACCAGGTGGGCCTGTTCAACGTCGCCGCCGCCATGCACCGCTTCGCGCAGAACCCGCTGGACGACGCCAAGTTCTGGCAGCCGGCGCCGCTGCTGGCCAGGCTGGCGGCCGAAGGCAAGAGCTTCAACTAAAAGGCAGAGAGCAAGCGAAGGATAAGGCGCGATGCTGAAGCGAATCCTGTGGGGCCTGCTGGCGCTGCTGCTGGCCCTGGTGGCGGTGCTGGCGCTGAACACGCTGCGCAATGGCTCGCGCCAGCTGGACGTGCCGCCGCTCCCCGCCCTGGCGGTGGACAAGGACGCAGCGGCGGCCCGCCTGGCCGAGGCGGTGCGCGCGCGCACCGTGACGGCCTACGACCAGCCGCAGCTCAACGCCGATCAGTTTGCCCAGCTGCATGCCATGCTGCAGGCGCGCTACCCCAGGCTGCATGCCGCGCTGAAGCGCGAGGTGGTGGCAGACACCAGCCTGCTCTACACCTGGCAAGGCAGCGACCCCAAGGCCCAGCCCATCTTGCTGACCGCCCACCAGGACGTGGTGCCGGTGGCCGCCGGCACCGAGAAGGACTGGGCGGTGGACGCCTTCTCCGGCACCATCAAGGATGGCTTTGTCTGGGGCCGTGGCGCCTGGGACGACAAGGGAAACCTGATCTCGCAGATGGAGGCGGTGGAAATGCTGGTGGCCAGCGGTTACCAGCCGCAGCGCACCGTCTACCTGGCCTTTGGTGCTGATGAAGAGATTGGCGGCCTGCGCGGGGCTGCTGCGATCACCGGGCTGCTGAAAGCGCGCGGCGTGCGCCTGTCTTTCGTCATCGACGAGGGTCTGTTGATCACCGAAGGCATCATGCCCGGGCTGGACAAGCCCACGGCGCTGATCGGCGTGGCCGAAAAGGGCTACCTGTCGCTGCGCCTGAGCATCCCGGCCACGCCGGGGCACTCCAGCATGCCGCCGCCCAAGGGCAAGAGCGCCATCGCGCAACTGAGCGCGGTGCTGCAGCAGGTTGAAAACAACCAGCTACCCGCCGCCATCAGCGGCGTGGCCGGTGAGATGTTTGCCACCATGGCACCCGAGATGCATGGCTTCTCACGCGTGGCGCTGTCCAACCTGTGGCTGTTCGGCCCCATTGTGCAAAAGCAGTTGGAAGGTGGCGCCAGCACCAATGCCATGCTGCGCACCACCACGGCGCTCACCGTGGTGAATGCCGGCAACAAGGACAACGTGCTGCCCGGCCTGGCCGAAGCCACCATCAACTACCGTCTGCTGCCTGGCGACACCCGTGCCGCCGTCACCGAGCGGTTGCGCCAGCAGGTGCAAAAGGTGCTGGGGGCGGACGCCAAGTTCGAGCTGACACCGGTGGGCGAGGGTTCGGAGGCGTCCAAGGTGTCCGTCACCGCCGATCCGCAGTTCCAGCTGATCAACCGCACGGTGCGCGAGGTCTTCCCCGGCACCCTGGTCACCCCCGGCCTGATGATTGGCGCCACCGACTCGGTGCACTACAGCCAGATTGCCGACAACACCTTCCGCTTCTCGCCGGTGCGCGCCAAGGCTGAGGACCTGCCGCGCTTTCACGGCACCAACGAACGCATTTCGGCCGACAACCTCGCCGAGCTGATCCGTTTCTACCACCGGCTGATCGCCCAGGGCGCCAAAGCGTCCTGAACCCCATTTGCACAAGGAGCCTTCACCATGACCCAAGCCGTTATCGTTTCCACCGCCCGCACACCCCTGGCCAAGAGCTGGAAGGGCGCGTTCAACATGACGCACGGCGCCACACTGGGCGGCCACGCGGTCAAGCACGCCATCCAGCGCGCCGGCATCGAGGCCGCCGAGGTGGACGACATCATCATGGGTTGTGCCAACCCCGAAGGTGCCACCGGCGCCAACATCGCGCGCCAGATCGCGCTGATGGCCGGTTGCCCCATCACCACCTCGGGCATGACGGTGAACCGCTTCTGCTCCTCCGGCCTGCAGGCCATCGCGCTGGCGGCCCAGCGCGTGATCGCCGGTGAGGGCGACATCTTCATCGGCGGCGGTGTGGAAAGCATCTCCTGCGTGCAGCAGGAAATGAACATCCACATGCTGCGTGACCCGGCGCTGGACAAGATCAAGCCAGAAATCTATTGGAGCATGCTGCAGACCGCCGAGCAGGTCGCCAAGCGTTACAACATTGGCCGCGACGCCATGGATGAATACGGCGCCGCCAGCCAGCAAAAGGCCACTGCGGCCCGTGCTGCAGGCCTGTTTGACGCCGAGATCGCCGCCATCACCGTGCAGGCCGGCGTGGCCGACCCGGTGATGGGCCTGCGCGCCAAGGAAGTCACCATCAGCCAGGACGAAGGCATCCGCGAAGGCACCACCAAGGAAGGCATCAGCGGCATCAAGCCGGCGCTGCCCGGCGGCCTGATCTCGGCCGGCAACGCCAGCCAGTTCTCCGACGGCGCCGGCGCCTGCGTGGTGATGAACGAGTCGCTGGCCGAAAAGCGTGGCCTGAAGCCGCTGGGCCGCTTCCTGGGCTTTGCCGTGGCCGGCTGTGAGCCGGACGAAATGGGCATTGGCCCGGTCTATGCGATCCCCAAGGTGCTGGCCAAGCTGGGCCTGAAGGTCAGCGACATCGACCTCTGGGAGCTGAACGAAGCCTTTGCGGTGCAGGTGCTGTATTGCCGTGACAAGCTGGGCATCCCGGCTGACCGCCTGAACGTCAACGGCGGCGCCATTGCGGTGGGCCACCCCTATGGCGTCAGCGGCCAACGCCTGACCGGCCACGCGCTGATCGAAGGCAAGCGCCGTGGTGCCAAGAAGGTGGTGGTGACCATGTGCATTGGCGGTGGCATGGGCGCTGCCGGGGTGTTTGAGGTGCTCTGACCTTTCTCGCGTTCGCGCGTCAGGGCTGGGCACGCGATACCTTGCGGCTCAGCCCTTTTGTTTTGAACAGCCGACAATCAGTTGAGGACAGAGCGGCGCTTCGCCCCGGTCTGTCCCGCAAAGTAACGAGGACTTTCCTTCATGAGCCTGCGTCCCACCCTTGATTTCCTGCTGTACCAATGGCTGGATACGCCCGCTTTGAGCCAGCGCGAGCGCTTCGCCGACCATTCGCGCGAGACCTTCGATGCCGTGCTGGACACCTGCGAGCGCATCGCGCGCGAGAAATACGCACCCTTCAACCGCACCGTGGACGTGGAAGAGCCGCGTTTTGACGGCGAGAAGGTGATCCTGCCGCAATGCACCCATGACGCCAACCGCGCCTACGCCGAGTCTGGCATGCTCAGCGCCTCGCAGGACTATGAAGAGGGCGGCATGCAACTGCCCTACACGCTGGAAGCGGCGGCCAACGGCTTCTTCGGCCTGGCCTCGGTCAGCATAGGCTCCAGTTTGTTGACCAAGGGCAATGCCGGCCTGTTGATGGTGCACGGCACCGAGATGCAAAAGGCGGTATTCGCCCGCAACGAGTTCGCCGGCCGCTTTTCCGGCACCATGTGCCTGAGCGAGCCGCAGGCCGGCTCGTCGCTGTCCGACATCACCACCCGCGCGGTGCCGGATGGGGAGGATTTCGAAGGCGACCCGCTGGGCGCGCGCTATCGCCTCAAGGGCAACAAGATGTGGATCTCGGCCGGCGAGCATGAGCTGACCGAAAACATCATCCACCTGGTGTTGGCCAAGATTCCCGGGCCGGACGGCAAGCTGATCCCCGGCACGCGGGGCATCTCGCTGTTCATCGTGCCCAAGAAGCTGGTGGGCACCGACGGCCAACTCACCGGCCAGCGCAACGACGTCGCTTTGGCCGGTCTTAACCACAAGCTGGGGTGGCGCGGCACCACCAACACCTTGCTGAACTTCGGCGAAGGAAAGTTCCCTGTCGACGGCCAGGCTGGCGCCGTGGGCTACCTGGTGGGCAAGCCGCACGAAGGCCTGCGCTGCATGTTCCACATGATGAACGAGGCGCGCATTGGCGTGGGCACAGCGGCGGTGATGCTGGGCCTGGCCGGCTATTACGCGTCGCTGGACTACGCGAAGAACCGCCCGCAGGGCCGCCCGACCGGGCCGGCCGGCAAGGACGCCGCCAAGCCGCAGATCCGCATCATCGAGCACACCGACATCAAGCGCATGTTGCTGGCGCAAAAATCCTACGGCGAGGGCGCGTTGGCGCTGGAGCTGTATTGCGCCCGCCTGGTGGACGAGCAGCACACTGGCACCGTGCAGGCCGCAGAAGAGGCCAGGTTGCTGCTGGAGGTGCTGACGCCCATCGCCAAGAGCTGGCCCAGCGAGTGGTGCCTGGAGGCCAATTCGCTGGCCATCCAGATCCATGGCGGCTACGGCTACACGCGCGACTTCCCGGTGGAGCAATACTGGCGCGACAACCGGCTGAACATGATCCACGAGGGCACCCATGGCATCCAGGCGCTGGACCTGCTGGGGCGCAAGGTGCTGATGGAGGAGGGCAAGGGCTTGCAGCTGTTGGCCGGGCGCATCGAGGCCACCATGGCCAAGGCGGCGGCGCACCCCGAGCTGGCCGAGCACGCGCGTGCGCTGGGCGCCGCGCTGCAGCAGGTGGCCACGGCCACCCGCGCCGCATGGTCCACCGGCCAGCCGCACGAGGCGCTGGCCAACGCCGTGCCCTACATGCAGGCCTTTGGCCACATGGTGCTGGCCTGGATCTGGCTGGACCTGGCCGCCGCCACCTTGCAGCATGACGCCGCCCGGGCCCAGGCCGCCAGCGTCGGCCGGCTGGGCGCGGCGCGCTACTTCTTCCAGTTCGAGCTGCCCAAGATAGGCGCCTGGCTGCAGGTGGTGGAACGCCGCGACCTGACGTGCGCAGACTTTCCCGAAGAGGCCTTCTGATGAGCTCCGACGCCGCCATCAAACGCATACAGGTGTGGGCGTGGGTGCTGATCTATGGCGGCCTGCTGACCTTCATCCTGGGGCATTTCGTCTCGCGCACCGATGTCACCATGGCCCGCGTGCTCGGCGTGGTCGGCATGGTCGCCGTGGTGGTGGGCATCGTGCTGATCTTCGTGCGCGCGCGCATGAAGGCACCGCCAGCGCCGCCGCCTGACCAGGCTTCCAAATAGAACCCGACTTTGCAACCATTCCCACTCTTCCATCCGAGGACACACGCACCATGACCCGCACCATCCAACAACTGTTTGACTTGAAGGGCAAGACCGCCCTGGTCACCGGCGGCTCACGCGGCCTGGGCCTGCAACTGGCCCATGCGCTGGGCGAGGCCGGCGCGCGCATCATGCTGAGTTCGCGCAAGGCCGAAGACCTGGAAGAGGCCGCCGCCGAGCTGCAGGCCGCCGGCATTGACGCCCGCTGGATTGCCGCTGACTGTGCCAAGGAGGAAGACATACGCCGCCTGGCCGATGAGACGCTGCAGCGCATGGGTGACGTGGACATCCTGGTCAACAACGCCGGTGCCGCCTGGGGCGCGCCGGCCGAAGACCACCCCGTCGAAGCCTGGGACAAGGTGATGAACCTGAACATCCGTGGCTACTTCATCCTGAGCCAGGACATCGCCAAGAAGAGCATGATCGCCCGCAAGAGCGGCCGCATCATCAACGTGGCCTCCATTGCCGGCCTGGGCGGCAACCCCAGCGAGATGAAAACCATTGCCTACAACACCTCCAAGGGCGCGGTGGTCAACTTCACCCGCGCGCTGGGTGCCGAATGGGGACCGTACAACATCAACGTCAACGCCATCTGCCCGGGCTTCTTCCCCAGCAAGATGACCGCCGCCACGCTGAAGACCTGGGGCGAGGACAACCTGAAAGCTCACGCCCCGCTGCGCCGCCTGGGCGACGACGAGGACCTGAAGGGCATCTGCCTGCTGTTCGCGTCTGACGCTGGCAAACACGTCACCGGCCAGTGGATGGCGGTGGACGGCGGCGTCAGCATCATCACTGGCGGCTGATCAGGATTTGGGAGTCATCATGTACGAGCTCAAGCCCATGAAATTCGGGGTCGAAATTCCCTTCGTCCATCATCTCGGGTTTGAGCTGGTGCTGTTCGAGGGCGGCCACTCCATCCTGAAGTACGCCCCCAAGCCGGAGCACTTGAACTCCTTCGGTGTCACCCACGGCGGCGCCGCCATGACGCTGATGGACGTGTCCATGGCCGTGGCCGCGCGCAGCGTGCAGAAGGACATGGGCGTGGTCACCATCGAGATGAAGACCAGCTTCATGCAACCCGCCAAGGCCGGCCAGGGCCAGGTGCTGACCGGCAAAGGCCACCTGATACACCGCACCGCCACCATGGCCTTCACCGAAGCCACGCTGTTTGACGAAGAGGGCAAGCCCTGCGCCCACGCCACCGGCACCTTCAAGTATGTGAAGCGCCTGCCGACCGGCGCCAAGACCGTCAACCCGCTGAACCCGCCTGATGAAGGCAGCGGCATTTCCACAGATTGAAATCAACACACAAGGAGGCAAGCATGCCCACGAACAAACAAATCCACCTGGACAACCGTCCGCAGGGCGAAGCCGTTGCAAGCAACTTCAAGCTGGTGGTCGGCGACACGCCGGCGCTGCAAGACGGCCAGGTGCTGGTGCGCCACCACTACCTGAGCCTGGACCCGTACATGCGCGGCCGTATGAACGACGCCAAGAGCTACGCCCAGCCGCAGCCGCTGGGCCAGACCATGGGCGGGGGCACCGTGGGCGAGGTGGTGGAGAGCAAGAGCCCGAAGTACCAGGTCGGCGACAAGGTGGTCGGCATGGGTGGCTGGCAGGAATTCAGTGTGGTCAATGTCGAACAGCCCGGCGCGCTGCGCAAGGTCGACACCACCCATGTGCCGCTGTCGCACTACCTGGGTGCCGTGGGCATGCCCGGTGTCACCGCCTGGTACGGCCTGGTGAAGATCTGCGCGCCCAAGGAGGGCGAAACCATGGTCATCAGCGCCGCCGCCGGTGCCGTGGGCAGTGCCTTTGGTGCGCTGGCCAAGGCGCGCGGCTGCCGCGTGGTGGGCATTGCCGGCGGGCCGGACAAATGCAAGTACGTGGTGGACGAGCTGGGCTTTGACGCCTGCATTGACTACAAGGTGCATGCGGATGCCATCTCCCTGTCCAAAGCATTGAAGGAAGCCTGCCCCAAGGGCATAGACGGCTATTTCGAAAATGTCGGCGGCATGGTGCTGGACGCCGTGCTGCCGCGCATGAACGCCTTCGGCCGCATCGCGCTGTGCGGCATGATTGCCGGCTACGACGGCAAGCCGCTGCCGTTGGCCAATCCCGCGCTGTTTCTGGTCAGCCGCCTGAAGCTGGAAGGCTTCATCGTCAGCGAGCACATGGAGGTGTGGCCGCAGGCGTTGCAGGAGCTGGGCACGCTGGTGGGCACCGGCAAGCTGCGCCCGCGTGAGTCTGTCGCGCAGGGCATAGAAAGCGCACCCGAGGCGTTTTTGGGGTTGCTGAAGGGCAAGAACTTCGGCAAGCAACTCGTCAAGTTGATCTGACCTCGCACGCCGCAAGGAGCACACCATGGCCGACATCATCCTGCACCACTACGAAACCTCGCCCTTTTCCGAAAAGATACGCGGGGTGCTGGGCTACAAGAAGCTGGCCTGGAAATCGGTCATCATCCCGCCCATCCTGCCCAAGCCCGACGTGCTGGCGTTGACCGGTGGCTACCGCAAGACACCGTTCCTGCAGATCGGTGCTGATATCTATTGCGACAGCGCGCTGATCTGCGATGTGCTGGAGCACCTGCAGCCTGCGCCCACGCTGTACCCCGAGGGCTTGAAGGGCGCCGCGCGCATCACCGCGCAGTGGGCCGACACCACGCTGTTCTGGGCCTCCATGGCCTACAACTTCAGTCCGAAGGGTGCGGCGCAGATGTTTGGCGCCGGCCCGCCGGAGGTGGCCAAGGCCTTTGGCGAGGACCGCGCCAAGATGAGCACAGGCATGACGCGCCTCAGGCCCGCTGACGCCACTGCCGCCTACAAGAGCTACCTGCGCCGCCTGGCCAACATGCTGGAGAGTGGTGGCCCCTTTCTGCTGGATGACGCCCCCACCGTGGCCGACTTCGCCGCCTACCACCCACTGTGGTTCTCGCGCGTGCGTGTGCCGGTGATGGCGCCTATCCTGGACGCCACGCCGGTGGTGCTGGCCTGGATGGATCGCATGGCCGCGCTGGGCCACGGCCAGCGCAGCGAGCTGAGCGCCGCCGACGCCATGGCCATCGCCCGGGCCGGTACGCCGCAACCGGAAGACACCGACACCTTCCAGGACGACCACGGCATCCCGTTGGGAAGCCGCGTGACGATCAACGCCGAGACCTTTGGCCAGGAACCCACCGAGGGCGAACTGGTGGCCGCCACCCGCATGCATTTCACGCTGCGTCGCACCGATGAACGGGCCGGCACCGTGCACGTGCATTTCCCGCGCATTGGCTATGTGCTGAAAGCGCAGCTTCAGTGAAGACTAATTTGTATCCAAGTTATGTCGTAACTAAGAAGCTTGAGGCCTGAGCGGCCGGGCCTGGATGACTTTTTAACTTTTTACCCCACTGACCCATGATCACTGACTTCAAAGGCAAGACTGCCGTACTCACTGGCGCCGGCTCGGGCTTCGGCCTGGAGATGGCCCGCATAGGCGCCAGGCTGGGCATGAACCTGGTGCTGGCTGACGTGCAGCAGGACGCGTTGGACAAGGCCGTGGCCGAGTTGCAGGCAGCCGGGGCGGCTGTGCTGCCCTTCAAGCTGGATGTGGCCAGCGCCGACCAGGTGGAAGCCATGGGCCGTGCCACGCTGGAGCGCTTTGGCGCGCCGCACCTGGTGTTCAACAACGCCGGCGTGGGTTGCGGCGGGCTGATCTGGGAAAACACGGTGAAGGACTGGGAGTGGGTGCTGGGCGTCAACGTGATGGGCGTGGCCCATGGCGTGCGCGTGTTCACGCCCATGATGCTGGCTGCCGCCGCCAAGGACCCGGCCTACCAGGGCCACATCGTCAACACCGCCAGCATGGCTGGCCTGCTGAACCCGCCCAACATGGGCATCTACAACGTCAGCAAGCATGCGGTGGTGTCCTTGAGCGAGACGCTGTACCAGGACCTGTCCCTGGTGACGCAGCAGGTCGGCGCCTCGGTGCTGTGCCCGTACTTTGTCGCCACCGGCATCTCGCAGAGCCACCGCAACCGCCCCACCGACATGGTGGATGGCGCCAAGCCCACCAAGAGTCAGCTGATAGGCCAGGCCATGAGCGACAAGGCCGTGGGTTCCGGCAAGATCACCGCTGCCGACGTGGCGCAAAAGGTGTTCGACGCCGTGGCCGCCAACCAGTTCTACATCTACAGCCATCCCAAGGCGCTGGCCTCGGTGCAGACGCGCCTGGAAGACGTGATGCAGGCCCGCAACCCCACCGACCCGTTCGCCGACAAGCCGGAGCTGGGGCAGCAGTTGCGCGCTGCTTTGCGCTCCGCCTGAGTATCGGTATCCGTTCGGGCTGAGCCTGTCGAAGCCCTTGCGTGCCCAGATGATTGGCGTTCGGCGTTTCAGTGTTGCGCGTGCCAATGAGCCCGATGTCGTTGGGGCGTGTGGCGGAGCGGAATCAAGGAGGAGGGCCGCAGGCCCGGGGGACATCCGCGTAGCCACGCGCACCAGCGGCGTCGGCCGCGCACAAACCCATCACATCGACGTTATGGGCAACTACTGCCCGTAAATGTCGACCGCAAAGTACTTTTTGCGAATCTGGTCGTACACCCCATTGGCGCGGATGGTGGCCAAGGCACGGTTCAACTGCTGGCGCAGGTCGTCGTCGCGCTTGCGCACGGCGATGCCTATGCCTTCGCCGATGACGGCTTTTTCCTCTGGCGTCTTGCCATACAGGCGCTCGCCGACCACGGCGAAGGCCTTGCCTTCGGGCTTGGACAGGAAGCCGCCCACAGCCTCCCAGTAGTCGGACAGCACCGTGTCCACCCGGCCGGCTGCCAGGTCCAGGAAGGCCTCGTCCTGCTTGGCGTAGCGCACGATCTGCTGCGGCCCCTTGCCGGCCCAGAAGCGCGTGGCGTACTGGTCGGCCACGGTGCCGCGCTGCACGCCTATGGTCAGTTTCTTCAGCCCGTCGGCACTGGCCTGCAGCTTGGTACCGCTCTTGCCCACCAGCGCCAGCGGCGAGGCGTAGTAACGGTCGGTGAAGGCCACCTTGGCACGCCGTTCCTCGGTGATGGTCATGGAGGCCACCACGGCGTCAAACTTGTGCGACAGCAGCGCCGGGATCAAACCATCCCATTCCTGGCGTACCCAGGTGCAGCGGGTCTTCATTTCGGCGCACAGCGCATTGCCCAGATCGATGTCGAAGCCGCGCAGCGCGCCATCCGGCGCCATGTCGCTGAACGGCGGGTAGCTGCCTTCGGTGGCCAGCCGCAGGTCAGCGGCGTGGGCGGCGCTGGCCCAGGCCTGCAGACTGATCAGCAGGGCCAGTAACAGGCGGCGTTGGGACATCATGGGCAAGGACGGCGGTGCGCAAAAAAGGGCAGGGGCGGCGATCCGGGTAGGCGCATGGTACCCGAGGCGCCACACGGATGGGTGGAAAAACGGCACCGCCGCTTACAATCCGCGCAATCCGGAGCAACAAGCATGCACTGTGCCGTCCGTCCACCCGACCACGCACGCCCATGGCGTCGCGGTCCGCGCCACGCATGAGGCCGGCTGGGGTATGGGTGCGCTGGCTGCTGTGCGGTCTGGCCGGTGCCTGCGCCGCGCTGGCCCAGGCAGCCACCCCGGCCATGCTCACGGTGGCCACGGACCCGGTCTTCGAGCCGGTGCTCAACCGCGTGGCCCGTAGCTTCACCAGCCTGCATGGCGTGGCGGTGGATGTGGTGGTGGCGCCCAGCGAGCAAGCCGTCAACCAGGTGCGCGCCGGCAAAGCGGCGCTGGCGGTGGTGTTCGGCGCACCCGCCGGTGACGGGCCGGCACTGACGCGCCAGTGGCTGGGCGACGCCGCACTCAGTGTCTTTGTCAATGGCCGCAACCCGATGCGCGAACTCAGCCGCCAGCAGCTGAAGGCCTTGTTCACCGACGCCAAGCCCACGTGGGCGCAGTTTGGCGGCCGCGCCCAGGCCGTCGTGCGTGCACCGCACACGGCGTTCGACACCGCCGGTCTGATGTTTGACAGCTATGTGCAGCCCACCGTGCTGCTGAGCAACGACAGCGCTCGCGGCACCGCCTCGGGCGAGCTGCCGGCCTGGCAGACCCGCGCGGGCGATTTCCCAGCCATCCTTTATGTGGCCATAGACCAGTACGCCATTGGCTATGCCAGCAGCGTGGCGGTGTGGCGCAACCAGGCCGATGGCGGCAAGGTGCGGGCCCTTGCCATCGACGGCGTGGCGCCCACACCCAAGAGTGTGCGCGACGGCAGCTACCCTCTGAGCCGTCCCGTGGAGCTGGTGTACGGCGCGCTGAAACCGCCGCCGGCCAGGTTGTTCCATGAGTTCCTGACCGGACCGCAAGGGCAGGACTTGCTGATGGACGCCGGCGTTTCCACCACCCGGGGTGAAGCCAAGGGAGGCACGCCGTGATGCAGCGGTCCTTGAGCCTGCGCGCCCGCATGCTGATGGGCTTTACGCTGATGGCGCTGATGGTGATAGGACTGGCGGGGTTCATGCTCTTGCAGGAGTCGCGCTTCCGCTCCGAGATCCAGTTGCTGGCCGACCAGCAAAACGAGGTGCAAAACCGCCTGCAGGACTTGCGCGAGCACCTGAGCGGCATGCAGCGCAATGCCTTCCAGGGCGGCATGCTGCGCGACCGCAAGCTGCTGCTGTACGCTGCCGGCGAGGCCACCCGGCTGTACGAGGTGTTCGACACCATGCGCGCCATCGAGATACGCCAGGGTGCCGAGGCGCAAAAGGAGTTGCTGGCGTTCCTGGACAGCACCGAGGCGCTGTACCGCGAGGTCACGCCGCGCAGCTTTGCCGTGCTGGCCCAGTTGGCCGATGGCATCTCGCCCGACCCGGAAGACCTGTCCCAGCTGCGGCTGGACAACATCCAGCTCAACAGCGCCTTTGACGCCTACCTCAACGGCGTGCGCGGCAGCAATGCCGAGCAGCTGCAGGACGCGCTGGACGCCCTGCAGCGTTTCCGCTGGATCAGCCTCGCCGTGGTGGCCCTGGCCGCGCTGGCCTTGGGCTCTTACCTGTTCCTGGTGCACTTCCACCTGACGCAGCCGCTGCAGGCGCTGAGCGGCTTCCTGGCTGGCATCAGCGACCCGGCGGCCACGGATGAGCGTGCCCCAGTGCTGCGGCGCGACGAGATTGGCCGCATTGCACTGGCCGCCAACGACATGCTGGACAAGCTGCGCGACACCACCGTGTCGCGCGACCAGTTCGACCGCGTGCTCTCCAGCCTGGCCAATGCGCTGCTGGTGGTGGGGGCGGATGGCCGCATTGTCTCGGCCAACCATGCGGCCCGCGTGCTGATCGGCGAGGAGGCTGGCGAAGTGGCCGGGCGCCATGTGAACCAGGTGCTGCCACCCTTCATCGCCAGTGCTTTCGCACAGGGCACGCCGTTGCACAACCTGGAAATCGAGTTCAACCACGCAGGCGGCCAGCGGCCCACGCCGGTGCTGCTGGCGATGGCGCGCATCGCCCCGGGGGCCGAGTGGATTGTCGAGGCCACCGACCTGACGGCGCTGCGCGAGTCCGAGGAGAAATACCGCCAGGTGATCGAGAACGTGACCGAGGGTATCCTGGTGCTGCGCGATGGCCGTGTGGCTTTCGCCAACCCGCAGGCCGCCCACCTGTGCGGGCTGGAGCCGCATGAGCTGGCCGGGCGCGAGTTCCTCGACGCCGTTCACCCTGACGACCTGGCCATGATGACGCAACGCCACAGCGCCCGCCAATTGGGCTTGGCGGTGGACGCGCGGGTGGATTTCCGCATTGTCAAACCGGACGGCACGGCGGTCTGGCTGGGCATGAATGCGGTGACGCTGTCCTGGGAGGGGCGTCAGGCGCTGTTGGCCTTCATCACCGACATCAGTGCGCGCAAGCGGCTGGAGCAGGACTTGCAGCACACGCTGAGCGAGCGCGAGACCATCCTGCAGAACTCCATCGTCGGCATCGCCTTCCTCGGCCCGGACGGCCGCATCAGCTGGGCCAACCAGGCCATGTCCGACATGTTCGGCCAGCCGCTGTCGGAACAGATCGGCGCCTCGCTGGAGCCTTTCTACCCATCGCGCGAAGAGTATCTGCAGGTGGGCTCGGCCGTGGCGCGCGCGGCGCTGGCCGGCAAGGTCTATTCCGCCGAGTTGCAGATGCGCCGGGCCGACGGCGAGTTGTTCTGGGTCTTCCTGTCGGGCCGCGCGGTGCACCGTGCCGACCTGTCCAAGGGCACCGTGTGGGTGGCCATGGACATCAGCCGGCGCAAGGAACTGGAAGATGCGTTGTCGCGCACCACCGCCGAGCGCGAGGCCATCCTCAACTCGGCGCTGGTGGGCATCAGCCTGACCGGGGTGGACCGCAAGCACCTGTGGGTCAACCAGCGCTTTGCCGACATGCTGGGCTTCACACCCGAAGAACTGATAGGCCATAGCAGCCGCCAGCACTACCCGGATGAAGACCAGTGGCAGTCACTGGGCCAGCAGGCCTATGCGCTGCTGCTGGCCGGCCAGCCCTACAGCACCGAGCGGCGCATGCGGCGCAAGGATGGCAGCCTGCTGTGGGTGGAGATGTCCGCGGCCTGCCTGGACGTCAGCCAGCCCGAAAAAGGCGTGATCTGGACCATGCTGGACATTTCAGAGCGCTACAAGGCGCAGCAGGACATCCAGGCCGCGTTGGACAAGCAGCGCGAGCTCAATGTGCTGAAGTCCAGCTTCGTGGCCATGACCTCGCACGAATTCCGCACGCCGCTGGCCTCCATCCTGTCGTCCGAAGAGTTGCTGCGCCACTACGGCGAGCGCCTGGGCGCGGAGGAGCGCGATGAGCTGTTCAACAGCATAGAGGCCGCTGTGCGGCGCATGGCCGAGATGCTGGACAAGGTGCTCACCATAGGCCGCGGCGACGCCGACCTGATGGAGTTCCGCCCCCGGCCGCTGGACCTGGCAGCGCTGTGCCGCAAGCTGCGCGACGACGCCATCACCATGCCCGCCGGTGGCCAGCCGCAACGGGAGCTGGAACTCTCGCTGGCGTTGGACGACGCTCGCGTGGTGGCTGACGAAAAACTGTTGCGCCACATTCTGGGCAATCTGATGTCCAACGCCATCAAGTACTCGCCTGGCGGTGGTGTGGTGCGGGTGGGGGTGCGCGAGGAGGGGGAGTGGCTGGTGTTCGAGGTCACCGACCAGGGCATTGGCATCCCCGAGGACGAGCTGCCGCGGTTGTTTGACACCTTCCACMGCGCCGCCAACGTGGGCAACATCCCCGGCACCGGGCTGGGCCTGGCCATCGTCAAGCGGGCGGTGGAGTGCCATGGCGGCAGCATCGCGGTGCGCAGCCAGGCTGGGCAAGGCACCTGTTTCACGGTGCGCATACCCTGTGTGCGCGAAGCGGCGCATGCCGCCACCGCGCCGGAAATCTCATGAAGCTGCGCGCCTGGCTGCTGCCCCTGGCCGTCAGCACCCTGTTGGCGCTGGCCATGCAGGCAGCGGCGCAGGCGCAGAAGCCAGCGCGGCCGGTGATGAACTGGATCCTGGTGGACTTTCCCCCCGCGTCGATGCCGGTGGACGGCAAGCCGGGTCAGGGTTCCACCGATGGCGTGGTCAAGTTTGTCATCAAGCACTGGCCCGAGGTCGAGCACCATTTCATTGCCGCCAATGCCAACCGCGCCTGGTCCATGATCGCCAACGGGCAAGAGGCTTGCTACCCCACCGCCATCCACACTCCGGACCGCGACAAGGTGGCGTTGTTTGCCGACGTCAACCTGCTACCGCCGCTGGAGCTGGTGGCCCGCAAGGACGTGGCCGGCCGCCTGCCGCTGAACGCCAATGGCGAGGTGCGGCTGAAGGAGTTGCTGACGCAGATGGATGTGTCTGGCCTGTTGGTGGACAAGCGCAGCTACGGCCCCAAGCTGGACGCGCTGATTGCCCAACGACCGGCCGGCTCCAGCGCCAAGCTGCTCACCGTCAGCGATCTTGGCGCCCGCATCCTGAAAATGGTGGCCCTGGGCCGCGCCGATTACACGTTGGACCACGACCTGACGCTGGCCTACCAGCAGAAGACCGACCCCGCCAGTTTCGCCGGCCTGCAGGGCATACCCATTGAGGGCAACACCGAGCCCATAGTGGCCGGCATCGCCTGCCCGCGCAGCGCCTGGGGTCGCCAGGCGGTGGTGCGCATAGACCAGATCATCAGCCGTCATATCGACGCGCGCGAGCTGCGCGAGCCGTTGGAGCGCTGGATGACGCCCGAGACGCTTAAACGCTTCACCCCGGCACTGAACGCCTACATCGCCCAGCGGAAACGCCAGACCACGCCCACGGTGTATCCCCAATACTGAAGTTGTTGCTTGACTGTTGGAGTGGCTTCGTGCAATACTGAAGTCAATACTTCAGTATTCAATATGGAGCTCCCCAATGCCCACTGTTGCCACCCCGACCACCGTGCACAGCACCTTCGCCATCGAACGCAGCTACGCCAAACCGGCCGAGCGCGTGTTCGCCGCCTTTGCCGATCCTGCGCAGAAGCGCCGGTGGTTCGGCGAGGGAGAACACCATGAGCTGGAAGATTACAGCCTGGATTTCCGCGTCGGCGGCGTCGAGCGCATGCGGTCGCGTTTCAAGCCGGGTAGCCCATTCCCTGGCGTGCCGTTGACCAGTGAAGCCGTCTACCAGGACATCGTGCCCAACCGGCGCATCGTCGTTGCCGCCACCATGGCTGTGGGCGGCGTCAACATCTCGTCCTCTCTGGTCACTTTCGAGCTGCTGGCCACGCCCACCGGCACCGACTTGATCTGCACTTTCCAGGGCGCGTATTTCGAAAATGCCGACGGCCCGCAGATGCGCGAGGCCGGCTGGCGCAAGCTGCTGGACAAGCTGGGGCAGACGCTGGCGGGCTGATTTTTTCCGCCGAATGGATTCAGTGATGCCTCCAATTGCCGGCGATACAGCCGCCGCTGCTGTTGCCCGCGTGTTGCACGCACTGGCCGACCCCACGCGCCGCGCACTGGTGGAGCGTTTGAGCGAACGGCCGCACTCGGTGTCTCAGCTGGCAGAGCCGCTGGGCGTCAGCTTGACGGCGGTGGGCCAGCATCTGCAGGTGCTGGAGGAGGCGGGCATCGTCAAGACGGAGAAACTGGGGCGGGTGCGCAGTTGCCAATTGCTGCCGCAGGGGATGGCGGTGTTGCAGCGCTGGCTGGATCAGCGCAAGCCCCCATTGGAGCAACGGCTGGGCAGGTTGGGGGAGATGCTTGGCCGTTGATCCAGGGGCGGCTTCACCGTCAGCTCAGCAGCCCACCGACACCGCCTGCAAGGTTTTCAGCGTCTTGCTGTCAAACACCACCAGGTTGACCCGCCGCGCGTGACCACTGCTGGCGGCTATGCTGCGCAGGCTCAAGGTCTGCGTGGTGCCAGGTGAGGTCTTGTACGCGCCCACCGGCACGTACTGTCGCACCACATAGTCGTGCTGCAGGTATTCCCCGGCGTTTTCACCGCTCTTGACGCGTGAACTGTGGCTGTCCTCGGTCACCGTCCAGTATGCCGACCAGGCCAGCGTTGACACGTCCTTCGTGCTGACCTGGGCTTCGAATTGATCCGTGCCCAACTGGCGCAGCGTGATGCTGGCGCGTGCTGGCTCAGTCGCTGCCGACAGGCCGCTTTGGCCCCAGCCACGCCAGTCGCGGCCATCCAGCACGGTTTGCGGCGTGTAGATGCTGCCCAGGCCATTGTGCGCGGCAATGTCCCTTTGCCGCGCGGTGAAGGCCGGCGTGGCAAAGCGGTCCGTCCAGCCTATGTAGTCCCAATAACCGACGTGGAAGGCCTGCACCACCGCGCCGGCTTCGCGGCCTTTCAGCGACGACAGCCACTTGTCGGCCGGCGGGCAGGAGCTGCAGCCCTCTGACGTGTACAGCTCCAGCACCGGTGTGCGCAGCGCGCCGGACTCTGCCACGCACTGACCTGGAGCGGCCAGGGCTGTGGCGGAACTGGCCAGCAAGGCGGTGGATGCTATGAGTTTTGTAGCGACGGTATTCATGCTGTTTTCCGTTTTGAATGGGGCCAAACGCCTAACAGAAAAAGCTGCTGAATGGCGCAGCAGAAGCGCTTTTCAGCTGTGGCAAACTCGCGGCCTCCGGTTATTTGAAGAGTCGGTCTCAGGCCACAATTCCTTACAGTTTCATGCAGACAATCATCGCGCAGATCGCGCAGGAAATCCGGGTCACCCCACACCAGGTCGAAACCGCTGTTGCCTTGCTGGATGGCGGCGCCACAGTGCCCTTCATCGCCCGTTACCGCAAGGAAGTCACCGGCGGGCTGGACGACATCCAATTGCGCGAGCTGGAGGCCCGCCTGGCCTACCTGCGTGAACTGCACGAACGGCGCGATGCCATCGTCAAGAGCATCCAGGAGCAGGGCAAGATGACGCCCGCGCTGCTGGCCGCCATCCAGGCCGCGCCCACCAAACAGGAGCTTGAAGACCTGTACCTGCCCTACAAGCAAAAGCGCCGCACCAAGGGCCTGATCGCGCGTGAAAACGGCATCGAGCCGCTGGCCGACAAGCTGCTGGCCGACCCCACGCTGGTGCCGGCCGACGAGGCGGCCGCTTTCGTCAAGCCCGGGAAGAACGAGCAGGGCGACGACTTCACCACCGTGCCGGCCGTGCTGGACGGCGTGCGCGACATCCTCAGCGAGCGCTGGGCCGAAGACGCCGCGCTGGTGCAGGCGCTGCGCGAATGGCTGTGGCAGGAGGGCCTGTTCCAGAGCAAGCTGGCCGACGGCAAGGACGAGAACAACCCCGAGCACGCCAAGTTCCGCGACTACTTCGACTACGACGAGCCCATTGGCCGCGTGCCCTCGCACCGCGCGCTGGCGGTGTTCCGCGGCCGCGCGCTGGAGATCCTGGACGCCAAGCTGGTGTTGCCCGAGTCGCCCGAGGCGCTCGCGGCTGCCGGCACGCCCGCCGCCAAGGCCCAGCTGTCCATGGCCGAGGGCCGCATCGCCCAGCACGTGGGCTGGCGCCACCAGGGCCGCGCGGCCGACGACCTGCTGCGCAAGTGCGTGTCCTGGACCTGGCGCGTCAAGCTCAGTCTGTCCACCGAGCGCGACCTGTTCGCCCGCCTGCGGGAGGAGGCCGAGAAGGTGGCCATCAAGGTGTTCGGCGACAACGTGCGCGACCTGCTGCTGGCCGCGCCGGCCGGCCAGAAAGTGGTGATGGGCCTGGACCCCGGCATACGCACCGGCGTCAAGGTGGCGGTGGTGGATGCCACCGGCAAGCTGGTGGACACCGCCACCGTGTTCCCGCACGAGCCGCGCAAGGACTGGGACGGCTCGCTGTACACGCTGGCCAAGCTGTGCGACAAGCACGGCGTCAACCTGATTGCCATCGGCAACGGCACCGCCAGCCGCGAGACCGACAAGCTGGCCGGCGAGCTGATCAAGCTGGCCGCCAAGGGCGCCGATCGCGTGATCGACAAGGTGGTGGTCAGCGAGGCTGGCGCTTCGGTGTACTCCGCCAGCGAATTCGCCTCGCAGGAAATGCCGGACGTCGACGTCAGCCTGCGCGGCGCCGCCAGCATTGCCCGCCGCCTGCAGGACCCGCTGGCCGAGCTGGTGAAGATTGACCCCAAATCCATTGGCGTCGGCCAGTACCAGCACGACGTCAACCAGAGCGAGCTGGCGCGCACGCTGGACGCGGTGGTGGAAGACTGCGTGAACGCCGTCGGCGTGGACCTGAACACCGCCAGCGTGCCGCTGCTGTCGCGCGTGTCAGGCCTGTCGGGTAGCGTGGCCAAGGCGGTGGTGCGCTGGCGCGAAACCAATGGCGCCTTCAAGAGCCGCCAGCAGTTGCTGCAGGTCAGCGGCCTGGGGGCCAAGACCTTTGAGCAAAGCGCCGGCTTTTTGCGCATACGCGGCGGCGACAACCCGCTGGACATGACTGGCGTGCACCCCGAGACCTACGCGGTGGTGGAGCGCATCATCAGCCACACCGCGCAGCCAGTGGACGCGCTGATGGGCCGCGCCGACATGCTGAAAAAACTGCGCCCGGAGCTGTTTGCCAATGAGCAGTTCGGCGTCATCACCGTCAAGGACATCCTGGGTGAGCTGGAAAAGCCCGGCCGCGACCCGCGCCCGGACTTCAAGGTGGCGCGCTTCAGCGACGGTGTGGAAGACATCAAGGACCTGAAGGAAGGCATGGTGCTGGAGGGCACGGTCAGCAACGTGGCCGCCTTCGGCGCCTTCGTGGACCTGGGCGTGCACCAGGACGGCCTGGTGCACGTCAGCCAGTTGAGCAACAAGTTCGTCAACGATGCCCGCGAAGTGGTGAAGACCGGCGACATCGTCAAGGTGCGGGTGCTGGAGGTGGACGTGGCGCGCAAGCGCATTTCGCTGACCATGAAGCTGGATGCGGCGCCGGGGGCTGGCAAGCGGGATTCGGCGGGAGACAACCGCTTCCAGGCGGCGGGCAGGGGACAGGGCTACCGGCAATCCGCGCCTGCTGCACCTGTGAATTCGGCCATGGCCAGCGCGTTTGCCAAGTTGAAGCGCTGAGAGGCTTTTCCCCCGCACCCGAACAACCCCTGCCCTTGAGAAAGTGACGGCCATGCAAACAGTGACCCTGCATCCCACGAGGAAGAGCGCGCCTTCCCTGGCGCCAGAGGCCACCTGGCCCCTGGCCGATGTGCTGGCGCTGTTCGAGCTGCCGTTCAACGACCTGGTCTTTCGCGCGCAGCAAGTGCACCGCACCCACTTCCCCGCGGGCGACGTGGAACTGGCCACGCTGCTGTCCATCAAGACCGGTGGTTGCGAGGAAGACTGCAGCTACTGCCCGCAGGCTGCGCGGTATGACACCGGCGTGCAGGCCAAGAAGCTGCTGGATCTGGATGAGGTGCTGCAGGCCGCCACGCAGGCCAAAGCCAATGGCGCCACCCGTTTCTGCATGGGCGCTGCCTGGCGCGAGCCCAAGGACCGTGACATGGACAAGGTGGAGGCCATGGTGCGCGAGGTCAAGGCGCTGGGCCTGGAAACCTGCGCCACGCTGGGCATGCTGGAGCAACAGCAAGCCGACCGGCTGAAGCACGCCGGCCTGGACTACTACAACCACAACCTGGACAGCGCGCCCGAGTTCTATGGCCAGGTGATCTCCACCCGCCACTACCAGGACCGGCTGGACACGCTGGGCCGGGTGCGCAACGCCGGGCTCAAGGTGTGCTGCGGCGGCATCGTGGGCATGGGTGAATCGCGCCAGCAGCGCGCCGGCCTGATCGCCCAGCTGGCCAACCTGAACCCGTACCCTGAGTCGGTGCCCATCAACCACCTGGTGCAGGTGGCCGGCACGCCGCTGCACGGCCTGCCGCCGCTGGACCCGCTGGAATTCGTGCGCACCATCGCGGTGGCCCGCATCACCATGCCGCAGGCGCGGGTGCGGCTGTCGGCTGGCCGGCGCGAGCTGGGCCAGGCGGTGCAGGCGCTGTGCTTCCTGGCCGGCGCCAATTCCATCTTCTACGGCGACAAGCTGCTGACCACCGGCAACCCGGAGGCACAGGATGACCGGGTGCTGCTGGACAAGCTGGGCCTGCCGATTCGCGGCTGAACAGCAGGCTGGGTGGCACGGAGCGCGCCGCCTGAGATAATGAGCTTCACCGTACTTATTACCCTCCCATCAGAGAACGGAGCAGCCCCACACCATGGCCACGGCGTTGAATGATCTTCTGGCGATGCCCATCGCCATGCCCAGCATCCCCAAGGTGATTGCCTTGCTGATGAACGAGTTGGACCGTCCGGAGCCGGACCTGAAGAAGATCACCCAGCTGATCAGCACCGACCCGGCGCTGACCACGCGCTTGCTGCAACTGGCCAACTCGGCGTTTTTCAAGCTCTCGGGCAAGGTCAACAGCTGCTCGGAGGCGCTGGCCATCCTGGGCCTGAGCCATGTGCGCGCCATGGTCACCGGTGCCGCTGCCGGGCCGTCGTTCAAGGCGGTGCCGGGCCTCAACCTGCAACAGTTCTGGGCCTACAGCCTGAACGTGGCCAAGGTGGCGCGTTCGCTGGCCGGCGTGGTGCGGCAAAACCAGCAGGCGGCTTTCACCTGCGGGCTGATCCATGGCATTGGCGAGTTGGTCATGCACATGGGCATGCCGGTGGAGATCTCCCTGCTGGACAAGGAAGTGGCCCCGCTGGACCTGAAGCGCGCGCGTGCCGAGCACAAGACCTTTGGCTTCACGTATTCCGAGGTGGGCGCGGGCGTGGCGCGCAAGTGGCTGTTTCCGCAGGCCATGCAGGATGCGCTGGAGCACCAATACGCGCCGTTCGAGAACGACGTCTACGAGCCGCTGGCCGGCGTCATCCACCTGGCGACCTGGCGCGCCCGTTGCAAGGAAGCCGGGCTGAACCAGCGCGAGATGGCCGTCACCTTCCCTGGTGCGGTGGGTGTGGTGCTGGGCCTGGACATCGACATGGCGCTGCAGCAAGACCCGATTGACTGGAGCGGGCAGGGGGATTCGTGATCAGCTCCCACGCTGCTCATCTTGGGGCAGCCCGGCAATGACCATGCCTTCAGCCCTGTGCATCTATGCCGGCCCGGCTGCCCGCAAACACCTGGAACAGCATGGCCTGGCGCCTGAGCATGTTGACACCGTGCCGGGTGCGGCCGGCGGCCCCAAGGGCCTGATCCTGGGCGCGCTGGACCGCTTCCTGTTTGGCCAGTGGCTGGCCGCCAGCACCCACGAGGTGCACCTGGTGGGGGCCTCGATCGGTGCCTGGCGCATGGCCACTGCCTGCCTGGACGACCCCGCAACTGCCTTCGCCCGGCTGGAGCATGACTACACCCACCAACATTACGAGCTGAAGCCGGGCGAGAAGCGCCCCAGCGCCCAGTTTGTCAGCCAGCGCTTTGGCGAGAGTCTGCAATCCTTCTACGGCGGGCGGGTGCAGCAGGTGTTGAATCACCCACGCTATCGGTTGCACGTCGTCACCGCGCGCGGGCGGCATATTCTGCGGCGCGAGCAGGCGTTCAGCACGCCGCTGGGCTACCTGGGCGCCTTCGTCACCAACACCCTGGCGCGCAGGGCCATGGGTGCCTGGCTGGAGCGGGTGGTATTTTCCACCCCCGGGCCGCAAGCCGGCCTGGCGCCTTTGCCTTTCGCCGCCAATGACTACCGCACCCGCCAGGTGGCGCTGGACGAGGGCAATTTCTACCAGGCCTTGCAGGCCAGCTGCTCCATCCCCTTTGTGCTGACTGCTGTGCACAACATTGCCGGCGCCCCCCACGGCGCCTATTGGGACGGCGGCATCACCGACTACCACCTGCACCTGAACTACGCCAACCGTCCCACGGGTGGTACCGGCACTCCGGGCGGCCTGGTGCTGTACCCGCACTTTCAGAAGGCTGTGGTCCCCGGTTGGCTGGACAAGAGCCTGAAGTGGCGCCACAAGGCCACGCACTTCCTGGACAACATGCTGTTGCTGGCGCCCGACCCCCGGTGGATCAAGGGGTTGCCCAATGCCAAGCTGCCCGACCGCCAGGACTTCACCCACTATGGGCAGGATCTGGCCGGCCGCGTCAAGGCCTGGCGCGCGGCCATCGCTGCCAGCGCCCAGTTGGCCGACGAGTTCCAGGCCTGGTTGCACAAACCCGACATGGCCAAGGTGTTGCCGCTGTAAGACAGGCGGGCCGAAGGGGGCAATTGGCTTATCATTGGCTGCGATGCCGAATGACCCCAAAGACGCCAAAGAGTCCAGGTTCAAGGACACCGAGCCCGCTGGCTTTCCGCCGCTGGACTGGGAGGAGAAAGAACTGGCCACGCGCCCGATGGCGTTGCATGAAATGCCACGGCAGTTCCGCGTCGATCGTGAGATGGCCATCGTCAACCAGCACCACCCACGCATCGCCACCGCCATACAGGGGTTCTGGGGCCACAAGGATTGCGTGGAGTACCTGCAAAACCTGGTGCTCAAGGGGTATGACAGCTCAGGCAACAGCCGGGTGGGCTTCAAGCCTGAGGTGATGTCGGCGCTGATCAATCTGGCCAGCCTGCATCCCATCCAGTAGGCTGGTGGGCCGCTCCTTCACCCTCGTTGTCAGGGCGCTGCTGGCAGCCAGCCTGCTGTGGCTGGCATGTGCCCGGGTGCAGGCGCAGGGCGCACCGGGCTACGCCATAGAACATTACGCGTTGGAAATCACACCCGATGTGGCGGGCAAATCGGTGCGGGGCCGCGAACAGGTGCGCCTGCGGGCACGCCAGGACGGCGTGGCCGAGATCGTGCTGGACAGTGGCGCGCTGGTGGTGGAGCAGGTCACACTGGCCGGCTCGGCCCAACCCTTTACCCAGCAAGGCAACCGCACCCGCATACGCCTGCTGCAACCGCTGGCCGCGAACCAAGGCACAGCGTTGGCGTTGACCTACCACGGCAGCCCGAAGTACGGCATGAGCTTTCTGCCCGAAGCGCCGCAAATCCACACCGACTTTTCCACCAGCCAGTGGATGCCCTGCGTGGATGCGCCAGACGTGCGCGCCACACTCGCGCTGACGCTGGTGTTGCCGGCTGATTGGCAGGTGGCCGCCACCGGCGACCCGGTGGCGCATGAACTGCGGGCCGGCGGGCTGCAGGCCAGCACCTGGCGGCTGGAGCAGGCCATGCCCAGCTACCTGTATGGCTTTGCCGCCGGGCGTATGCGCGAAGTGGTGGTGCCTGCCGATGCCGGTCGGCCAGAATTGCGCCAGCTGGCCACCCTGGCCTTCACCGAGGCGCAAATGGGCCAGATCTTCCGCGACACGCCGGACATGCTGGCCTTCTTCCAGGCCAAGGCCGGTGTGCCGTACCCGTTGGCACGCTACACCGAGGTGCTGCTGCAAGGCTACGCAGCGCAGGAACTGGCCGGCATGTCGCTGCTGGGTGAACGTTACGGGCAGCGCCTGCTGGCCGATGACAAAAACGTCTGGCTGGGCGCGCACGAGCTGGCCCACACCTGGTGGGGCAACGGCGTGACAAACCGCGCCTGGACACATTTCTGGCTGAACGAGGGTATCGCCACCTTCATGACAGCGGCCTACATCGAGCACCGTTTCGGCCGCGACGAGTACATGAAGCACATAGCCGCCGCCCGCGTGAAGTACGAAACCCTTCGCGCCGCCGGCAACGACAAGCCGCTGGTCTTCCCCCACTGGGACAAGCCCAGCGCCGCCGACCGCTCGCTGGTCTACGACAAGGGGGCCTACGTGGTGCACCTGTTGCGCCTGGAAATGGGTGAGGACGCCTTTTGGCGCGGCATCCAGGCTTACACGCGCAAGCACTGGGGCGGCAGCGTCACCACGCCGGATTTTCAGGCGGCGATGGAGGCCGCCCATGGCAACAAGCTGGATGGCTTCTTTGCCAAGTGGGTGTACCTGACGGCGCCATAGGGAAGCTCTGAGCTTCCCAACCTCACATCGCCTGCGCAAGCATCTCGCGGTAGTCGTCTGTCGTGGCCACCACCGGGTTGGTCTTGTGGCAGTGGTCGGCCAGTGCGCCGGTGATGATGGCGTCAAACTGTGCCTCGCCCACGCCCATGGCTTTCAGCCCGGTGGGCAGGCCCAGGCGGGCGTTCATGTCGCGTATCGCCTCGGGAATGTCGGCGCCGGCCGCCAGCCCCATGGCGTGGGCCAGGCGTTGCAGCTTGTGCTCGGTGCGCATGGACTCGGCCCGGCTGTTGAAGCGGATCACCGCCGGCAGGAACATGGCGTTCAGGGTGCCGTGGTGCAGCCGCGGGTCGACACCGCCCAGGCTGTGGCTGAGCGAGTGCACGCAGCCCAGGCCCTTCTGGAAAGCCATGGCGCCCTGCATGCTGGCGCTCATCAGGTTCATGCGCGCCTCGCGGTCACTGCCGTCCTGGGTGGCGCGGGCAATGTGGGCCCAGGCGCGCGCCAGGCCGTCCAGCGCAATGCCGTCAGCCGGCGGGTTGAACGGCGGCGCCATGAAGGTTTCCATGCAGTGGGCGATGGCGTCCATGCCGGTGGCGGCGGTCAGCTTGGGTGGCAGGCCCAGCGTCAGCTCGGGGTCGCAAATGGCGGTCTTGGGCACCAGGTGCCACGAATGGAAGCCCAGTTTGCGGTGGTCATCGACGATGATGATGGCGCCGCGCGCCACCTCGCTGCCGGTGCCGCTGGTGGTGGGCACGGCGATCAGCGGCGCCACCTTGTCAGTGATGCGCGGTGACCCCCCCTCAATGGTGGCGTAGGTGGTCAGCGGGCCATCGTGGGTGGCGGCAATCGCGACGCCCTTGGCGCAGTCGATGGCTGAGCCACCGCCGACGGCGATCAGTCCGTCGCAGCGCTGCGCCTTGTAGATGGCGCTGGCGGCGCGCACAGCGGCCTCGGTGGGGTTGGAGGGGGTCTGGTCAAACACCGCCACCTCCATGCCGGCGATCGCGTCCAGCGCCTTTTGCAACACGCCGGCAGCCTTGACGCCGGCGTCGGTGACCACCAGCGGCCGGGTGATGCCCACGCGCTGGCATTCCTGCTTCAGCAGCTTGATGGCGCCGTAGTCGAACTGGACCTGGGTGATGTAGTAGATCAGGGACATGGTGGTAGAAGGAGTGGTGTGGGGGCGTAGTACGATCAGCCTGCAACTGTACTACCGGCCCACCTGCCCTTGCCATCACCATGGGGACAAGCCCGAAGACACACCCTGAATCGCTGCTGACGCCCGCCATGCGCGGCGTGCTCGAGCGCATGGCACGCGCGCAGCGCATGCCCTTGCAGGCCATGCCGGTGGCCACGGCGCGGCTGGCCTATGAGGCCGGTGCCGGCGTGCTGGAGGTGCCGCGCGCGGCGCTGCCCCGGATGCAGGATTTCACCATTTCGGCGCGCGACGGCCACCGCCTGCCGGCCCGGCTGGTGGCGCCCAATCACGCGGCGCTGCCGGTGCTGCTGTACCTGCATGGCGGCGGTTTCACGATAGGCAGCGTGGAGACGCACGACATCCTGTGCCGCGAACTGGCGCGGTTGGCCAACTGCGCGGTGGTGTCGCTGGACTACCGGCTGGCGCCCGAGCACCGCTTTCCCACCGCGGTCAACGACGCCTGGGACGCGCTGCAATGGCTGCACCGCCAGGGCGCCACCCTGGGGCTGGATGCCGCGCGGCTCGCGGTGGGGGGCGACAGCGCTGGCGGTACGCTGGCCTCGGTCAGTGCCTTGCAGGCGCGCGATGCCGGGTTGCCGCTGGCATTGCAACTGCTGTTCTACCCCGGTTGCGCCGCTTTCCCTGACACGCCGTCGCGCAGCATGTTTGCCAACGGCTTTGTGCTGGAGCAGGAGCAGATCGCCTGGTTCTTCAACCACTACATCGCCGACGGCCCGGCGCGTGAGGATTGGCGCTTTGCGCCACTGAACGCGCCGCAGGTGGAGGGCCTGGCCCCGGCCTGGTTTGGCCTGGCCGAATGCGACCCGGTGGTGGACGAAGCCCTGCAGTATGTCGACCGGCTGCGCGCCGCCGGCGTGGCGGTGGACCTGGAGATCTACCGAGGCGTCACGCATGAATTCATCAAGATGGGCCGCGCCATTCCCGAAGCGCGGTTGGCGCATGCGGATGCCGCCGCAGCCTTGCGCGCTGCGTTCAAGGCTGCGACAGCGCCAGTGAAGTGACAATATGCCCATGACCAAACCGCAGGATTTCCGATTCTCGCACTCCTTGCGCGTGCGCTGGGCCGAAGTGGACATGCAGAAGATCGTCTTCAACGCCCATTATCTGATGTACTTCGACACCGCAGTGGCCGACTATTGGCGCGCATTGGCCTTGCCCTACGAAGAAGCCATGCACCAGCTGGGCGGCGACCTGTACGTGAAGAAGGCCAGCATCGAATTCCACGCTTCGGCGCGCTATGACGACCAGCTGGACGTGCGGCTCAAGTGCGCGCGCATCGGCAACTCGTCCATGCAGTTCCAGGGCGCCATCTACCGCGGTGAGCAACTGCTGATCACCGGCGAGCTGGTCTATGTGTTTGCCGACCCCGCCACCCAGACCTCCAAACCCGTGCCGGCGATGCTGCGGGAGGTGCTGGAAGGCTTTGAGGCCAGGCAAGGCATGTTCACGGTGGGCACAGGACATTGGGATGAATTGGAGGCGCCAGCGCGCCAGTTGCGTACCCAGGTGTTTGTGGATGAGCAGGCCATTCCCGCCGAGCTGGTGTGCGATGGCGCCGACGCGCAGGCGGTGCACGCACTGGCGCGCAACCGGCTGGGCCAGGTGGTGGGCACCGGCCGGCTGACGCAGCCGGCACCCGGCGTGGGCCGCATAGGCCGCATGGCCGTGCACCGGGTGTTGCGCGGCGCAGGGGTGGGGCAGGGCGTGCTGAAGGCGCTGCTGCAAGCGGCCCAGCGGCGCGGTGACCGTGAAGTGATGCTGCACGCCCAGCGCAGCGCACGCGGCTTCTACGAGCGACAGGGCTTCACGGCGCGCGGGCCGGCCTTTGAAGAGGCCGGCATAGAGCACATCGAAATGGTCATGCCGCTGACTCATGGGCAATAAGCGCCCGGCAGCCACGGTTGAGCGTCCGGCTCAGGCCACCGCTGACCTGGCCGATGGGGCTGGCCAATGGGCCGCCTGGGCACTGGCGTTGACGGTGATGCTGGCGCCTGCACTGGGCGTGCCCAGCGAGCTGATGCTGCAAGACACGCTGAAATCCGCCGTCGTCGCCTTTGGCGCGTTGGTGGCATTGGGCCTGCTGGGGTGGTCCATGCGGCGGCAGGTGCAATCGGTGGCCTGGCATGGCCTGGTGTTGCTGCCCTTGCTGTTGCTGGTCTATGCGCTGGGCAGCATGTACTGGTCGCACGCTTACCTGGCGGGGGGTGAGGCGATACGCTGGTTCATCTTCGCCGTGCTGCTGTGGACTGGCGCGCAGGTGCTGACGCTGCGTCGCGCCGAATGGCTGGCCCAGGGCATGCATTGGGGCGCGGTGATGGCCTCGCTCTGGGTGGCGCTGCAGTTCTGGCTGGATTTCAAGCTGTTTCCACAGGGCGCGCCGCCCGCTTCCACCTTCGTCAACCGCAATTTCTACGCCGAATTTGCCGTCTGCACGCTGCCGTTCTCGCTGTGGTTGGTGGCCAGCGCGCGCGGCGGCGCACAGATCGCGTTGCGCGCCTTCCTGGCTGCCTTCGTGGTGGTGGCCATCATGATGACGGGCACGCGCTCGGCGCTGCTGGCCATGCTGGTGTTGCTGTTGGTGCTGCCCTTCATCCTGTGGCGCTACCGGGCGCAACTGGGTTTTGCCCAGTGGAGCCAGCGCCAGCAGGGCTTGGCGGTGGGCGTGGCGCTGGCTTGCCTGCTGGGCCTGGGGGCCGTGCCCAGCAACAATCCGCAGGTGTTGGCCGACAACATGGGGCACAGCGCCTTGCAGCGCTCCTTCCTGCGCACCGCCTCCATGGCCGACACGAAGGAATACACCGAACGCTCCTTTTCCATTCGCTACGTGATGTGGAAAGCCACCGCCCGCATGCTGAAGGCCAACCCGCTGATGGGCGTGGGCGCTGGCGCCTGGGAGGTGTACATCCCGCTGTACCAGGAGGATGGCGCCCAGCTGGAGACCGACTACTACGCGCACAATGAGTTCCTGCAATTGCTGGCCGAGTACGGGCTGGCCGGCTGGCTGTTTTTGCTGCTGTTGCTGGGCTATCTGTGCCGCGCCGCCTGGCGCACCTGGCATGCCGCCACGCCTGGGCAGCAGGCTGAGGCGCCGTTGCGCGCGCTGGTGCTGTCCGCCATGCTGGCGCTGCTGATCGTCAGCAACGCCGGCTTTCCCTGGCGTATGGCCAGCACCGATGCGGTGTTTGCGCTGTGCCTGGCGCTGTTGGCAGCGTCCGACCTGCGGCTGGGCTGGGTGGGGCGGTTTGAAGCACCGCCATGGCAATGGTCGACCGGTCTGGCACGCGCCACCGTGGCCGTGGCGTTGGCCGCCACCAGCCTGGCCGGCTACATCACCTGGCAGGCTGTGCAATGCGAGCGTGATCTGGTCAGTGCCGTGCGCATCGCGCTGGGGGTGTCGCAGACCGGCGAACCCAACCACCCCCAGCTGGCCGAGCCCCGGCGCGAGATGCTGGCATTGCTGAAAGCCGGCGTGGCCATCAATCCGCACTATCGCAAACTCACCGCCATGGCCGCCGACGAACTGGCCCGCTGGGGCGACTGGCGCAACGCCGTCTGGGTGTGGGAGTCCATCGCCAATTCGCGGCCTTTCGTGGTGGCCATCCTGGGCAACATCGCGCGTGGCTACAGCTACCTGGGCGACGACGCCCGCGCCAGCGCCTACCTGAACCGCGCCAAGGCCATGCAGCCCAATGCCCCCACGGTGCGCTCGTTCGAGGTCGTGAGTCTGGCGCGCGCGGGTCAGGAGGCCAAAGCCGCCGAACTGGCGCGGCGCTACCTGAAGGACGGTGGCTATGACCTGGACCTGCTCAACACCGGCTTTCTGCTGGGCAGGCGCCTGGGGGACTGGCCACTGGCTGTCGACGCGCTGAAGCGGCGCGCCCAGGGTTGGCCGCACCTGGCGGTGGAGAGTTGGATGACCATCGCTGACATCCAGTCCACCGCATTCCACGATGACGACCAGGCGTTGTTGGCCTACCGCGCAGCCTTGCAGGCGGCAACGCCGGAGCAACGCGACAAGGTGCGCGACAATATACCGCCATCGTTCCGCACACGGCTGTAGGCCGGACCGGTGCCTGGCAGAGGTGGGATCACACTGCATACGACAAACCATAAGGTTGGGGGCAAACAGCGATGACCGATTTTTCCACCCTGATCTGGTGGGCCCTGGGCGGCGTTGCGCTGTTCGTGGCCGCCTTTCTGCTCTACATGGAGTACGGTGCCCGCAAGCTGCGCACCCGGGTGGTGCCGGTGCCCGGCGGGCTGCGTTTTGTGGCGCACGCATTCAGTGTGGAATCCCTGCCCACGGCGCGTGAACTCAAGGTCAGTGCCAGCAGCAATGCCCGCTACCAGCGCGAACACCCCATGCTGGGCGACAAGGACGAGAAGACTGCACCCCTGGATGTCACGTTGCCGCTGGCGGGTCTGAGCATTGATGTCGCCAAGCTGTCCTTGAAGTCAAGGGAAGAGGGCGCAGAGTCCCAGCCCACGGGCTTTTGCCGCATCCTGCTGCGATCGTCGGACGAACGCCTGGCCGCTTTGCAGGGCCGCAGCGCCGGCGCCAAAGCGGAACTGCGTCTGGATCGGGTGCCCGAGCGTGTGGCGGCCGAATTCCAGCGCTTTGCCGGTGGCGTGCGTTTTGCCGTGGACAAGGTCGAGCAGCAGTTGCTGGCGCAAGCTGCTGCGCAGCAGCCGACACCTCAGGCAGCCGCCGAGGGCGAGGATGCGCAGGGCGATGCAACAGCGGCGCCCCCCGAAGCCGCGCCTGTGGACCCCAAGGCCCGAGCCGAGGCCCAACTGGCGCAATGGCGCACTGCCGCCGGCTTTACCGGCACCTTCACCGAATATGGGCTGGACGAGGTGGGGCGCATCGCCTGGCTGATCGACCTGGATGCCGCTGGCGGCCAGGCGATATTGCATGCCAGCCAGCGCACCTTCTACGGCAGCCTGAAAGGCGCCAGCGTGACGCTGCTGGGTGCCGACGTGGAAATCGGCGTGCGTGACGCCTACTGGACCAAGGAGGAGCCGCGTCTCATGACTTTCCGTATGCTGTCAGGTACGCCAGTGGACAACCACAGGCTGTGGAAACAGCGCCTGGGCACGGCTATAGACAGTCTGGGCGGTGACTGAGGCAGGCAGCACAGGCCCTCATATCGGGAACAGGCGCTGCACCGCATTTGGCCAGATCAGGGTGATCATCTCGCCTAACGCCTTCAAGGTGAAATACAGCACGGCGACGCCAAAGGCGAACACGCAGCCAGCCGGCCCCAGGCCCACCGTGCCCGCATTCTGCCGAAATTTCTGCCAGGTCCGCCCCATGCTGCTGGCATAGTTCCAGTAGACCGAACGCCAGGGCACGCGGCCATTGGCGCTGTCCATGGCAGCGACGATCACTTGGTCGCGCCCGTTGTTAAGCGCCCGACCCAGGAAATAACGCACACCAAGTGGGCAGGGGTGGGAGACGCGCGAACTCATTTGCATGTAGATCTTGATGCCATTGGCCAGCAAGGTGCGGCCCAACACCGAGCATTGCCCGCGGTAGGCCGGAATTTCAGGAAACGGAAAACGCTTGAAGGTCTCGCGACGGAACGCCACGTTGTTGGCATGGAAGAAGTTCGACTGCCGCAGGTCCTGTGCGGGATTGCGGAGGTGGAAAAACCAGAACAGCGCAAAGGCGCGACTGTAAAAGTTGTGGTATTCGATATAGGTTTCGCCCGCCACCACGCATACCTGCGGATCGGCAAATGCGTCCAGCAGGCCCTGCAGCCAGCCGGGCTCAGGGATGACATCGCAGTCGAGAAAAATGACGATGTCGCCATCGCACAGGCGGGCCCCCTGGTTCTTCTGCTGGTAATAGCGCAGGCCTTCGCTGGGCAGGACACTGACCCGTGCCTCGGTGGGCTCGGCGACGAAGTCCTCACCCAACACCCGGTTCACCATGTCGCCGTCGATGGACAGCTTGTCGTATAGAAAAAACACCTGGGGCGGTGGTGATCCGTTTGGGGGCAAGGCGCGAATCTGGGCCAGCAATGCCTGCAGCATGAACCGTGTACGCTGCAACTCGGCGAAACGTGCGTTTTCCCATTCAATGATTACGGAAAAGCTGGGATGCATGGCTTCCTTCCTGGTGGCCGGTCGAGGTTGGCGTTGAGCCGCCCGTATTTTAAATCGTGGCAGACAGGCTCATGACAGTCGTTATGATCGCCTCAATAGCTTCTCCAACTCATCACTTGCACACATGGGCAGTCGCAGTGTTCTCACGTTACTGAAAGGTCTGCCGCAGACGTTCTTGGCCTGGGCCTGGATGGGCATGGTGTTGCTGCGCAGCCTGACTGTGCGGCGACGCGCTCCGGCAAGCCGCGACATGCTGATCGTGGCTTGGGGGTTCCCACCATTGGCCAGCGTGGGCGTGCACGTGATTGCATCGCTGGCGCGGGAGGCTGCGCGCGAGGGTTGGCGCGTGTGGGTGGTTTGTGGGCCGGAGCCTGCCAATGTTTCGGCAGCCGGGCTGGAATTGCTTCAAGGGCTGGGGCCGGCAGTGACCATTGTGCGGGTGCGCAGCCGGTTCATGGACGACCACGGCGCGCGCCTGACCACGCTGCCCGGTATGGTGCCCAGCCTGGACGGCGATTACTTGACGGCCTGGGCCATGCTGAATGCCGCGCTTCCTGAGTTGCGACAGCGCATGCCGGCGGTGGTGGTGGGAACGGGGCCTCGCTTTTCCAATTTCGTCGCTGCACGCTGGCTGGCCGATTTGTGCCATTGCCCGCTGGTACTGCACTACCGGGATGAATGGACGGTGAACACGCCCGAATTCGTCCATCCCGGCGAATTTGAGAGAGACGTCGAGCGAGATTGTCTGCAACGCGCCGATTTGGTGCTGTTCGCCTCGCAGCCCAAGCTCACCGCCTACCGCAAGGCCTTCCCTGATGTGGCGCCTGGCAAGCTTGCGGTGATGATGAATGGCTGGGACCCGCATTTTCACAGCATACCCATCCCGCCCGCGAATGCCGCTGACAAGCTGATTGATCGGGACCGGTTTGCCTTGTTGTATGCCGGTCGCTGGCACGGCAGCCTGCAGCCGCTGATTGATAATTTTGATGCACTGTTGCGCCAGCATCCCGAGATGGTGGATCGTCTCCAATTGGTGCTGGTTGGCAACCAGACTGAAACCAACAGTCGGCTGTTGGCCGATTTCCAGGCCTCCTGGCCGGGCTGCGTGCGTGTTTCACCCCAAGTTTGCCTCAGTGAGGCTGTGGCGCTGATGCGCATGGCTTCTGCCTTGTTGCTGATCAATGACCATGTCTACGATGGCGTGATTCCGCAGAAAACATACGACTACATGGCCACGGGCAGGCCCATCCTGGTGTATGGCGAGGCTGGCGGCGCGACTGCCATCGTGCTGAACGTCCAGGCTGGCTTGTGCGTGGGGGTGACTGATATGCCGGCCCTGCACGCAGCATTGACGAGCTTCATGGCGGTCGCCAGCGACCACTGGAACAGCGAGAAGCGACTGGTCTGGGTAGAAGCCAACAACCGCAGCCGGTTGATCCAAAGCGCGCTGGTACAAATCCAGGCGTTGACGCAGCTGCCTAGATATCAGCCAGCAGCGGGTAAGGAAGCGACAGCAGGCTGAGCACCGCGCCATCAGCTCGATGAAGGTGCAGGCCACCCGCCTCGGCCGCCGCCACCTGCAGCGAGGCGATGGCCTCGTAAGCCCCATCGGCTGAGCGCGCCGCCTGGGCCACGCTGCCGCAGGGTTGCTCGGCGTCCGCAGCCTGAAAGATTTCGTCGCCCACCGCCAGTGGCGCCTCGGCGCGAATGATGTAGCCGCGCCGCTTTAGCGTGCCGCGGAACTGGCTGCGCGCCACCACCTCCTGGCCAGGGTAGCAGCCCTTCTTGAAGTTGACGCCGCCCACGGATTCGTAATTCAGCATCTGCGGCACAAAGGCATCGGCCACCGGTGTGGTCAGCGTAGCCACGCCGCTGCGCACTTCGCCCCAGGCCCAGGCCTCGTTGCTGATCGGCGGCGCGTCGGGCAGTGGCGTGCCCAGCGGGGCCAGCCACAGCGCGCGGGCCACGTCGTCGGCCGGGTACAGGGCCACCACGCTGGCCCCACCGGCCTGCACCAGCGTCCAGGGGGCCGCTCGGCTGCCCAGCAGCGTGGTGGCGGCCTGGCCGGCCAGGCCTCGCAGCTCAAACGCCGCCGTGGCGTCGCTCAGCTTGACCTTGCTGCGCAGCACGAACATGCTCAGGCGTTTCAGCGTCGCCGGCAACAGGTCGCGTGCGCACACCAGCACGATGTCGCCCTCCGCCAGCTTGAAGCCCACGAAACTGGCCTGCATGCGGCCCTTGGCGGAGCAGAAGGCTGCCAGCCGCGCCTCGTTGGTGCGCAGCAAGGCAAAGTCCTGCGTCAACTGGCCTTGCAGGAACTTGACGGCGTCCTCGCCCTCGGCGCGGATCACCCCCAGGTGCGGCAGCGCGGCCATGCCCTGGAGCGGATAAGAAGACGTGCTCATGCAGTGAATTATCATCGGCGCTCTATTTCAAGTGGGCTTGTAGGGCTGTGCGCGTCTTTTCCGTGGTGTTGGTGGTGCTGGTCCTGCTGGTTGGCGGGGCGGGGTTCGGGGCGTACAGTTGGCTGCACCGGCCGCTGCCCATGACGGCGCCGTCGCTGGACCTGAGCGTGGAGCCCGGCACGCCGGCACGCGCGGTGGCCCAGGCGGTGGCCGATGCCGGCGTGCAGGTCAATCCCGCCTGGCTGTATTGGTGGTTTCGCCTGTCTGGCGAGTCGCGCCAGATCAAGGCCGGCAGCTACGAGTTGGAGCAAGGCGCCACGCCGGCCAGCCTGCTGCGCAAGCTGGTGCGCGGCGAAGAGGCGTTGCGTGCCATCACGCTGGTGGAGGGCTGGACCTTCCGCCAGGTGCGCGAAGCCCTGGCCAAGGCCGACAGCCTGAAGCCTGACACCCAGGGCTTGAGCGAGGCCAGCCTGATGACGCAGCTGGGCAAGCCCGGCGTGCCGGCCGAAGGCCATTTCTTCCCCGACACCTACACCTACTCCAAGGGCTCCAGCGACCTGGCGCTGCTGCGCCGTGCCCAGCGGGCCATGGACAAGCGGCTGGAGGCCGCCTGGGCCGCGCGCGCGAGTGACACCGTGCTGACCACGCCCGAGCAACTGCTGACGCTGGCCAGCATCGTGGAAAAGGAGACCGGCCGGCCGATGGACAGGCCGCTGATCGCCGCCGTGTTCCTGAACCGGCTGCGCGTGGGCATGCTGCTGCAAACCGACCCCACGGTGATCTACGGCCTGGGCGAAAAATTCGACGGCAACCTGCGCAAGCGTGACCTGCTGACCGACACGCCGTGGAACACCTACACCCGCGCCGGCCTGCCGCCCACACCCATCGCCATGCCCGGCAAGGCGTCGCTGCTGGCCGTGGTGCAGCCGGCCACCAGCAAGGCGCTGTATTTCGTCGCCCGGGGTGACGGCAGCAGCCAGTTCAGCAACACCTTGGACGAGCACAACCGCGCCGTCAACAAGTTCCAGCGTGGACAATAGGCGCATGGAGACCCCCACGGCATGAGCACCGGTCTGTTCATCAGCTTCGAAGGCATAGACGGCGCCGGCAAGTCCACCCACATCGATGCGCTGGCCGATCAGCTGCGCGCGGGCGGGCGCCAGGTGCTGTTGACGCGCGAACCCGGCGGCACACCGCTGGCCGAGGCGCTGCGCACGCTGGTGCTGAACGACCCCATGGACGCGCTGACCGAGACGCTGTTGGTGTTCGCCGGCCGGCGCGACCATTTGCGCCAGGTCATCGAGCCGGCGCTGGCCCGGGGTGACGTGGTGCTGTGTGACCGCTTCACTGACTCGTCCTATGCCTACCAAGGGGCCGGCCGGGGATTCGACCTGACCATGCTGGCCACGTTGGAGCAATGGGTGCAGGGCACGGCCGGTGTGCCGGGCCTGGCCGGCCAGGCCGTTTTCACCCGCCAGCCGGACCTGACGCTGTGGTTTGACCTGGCGCCCGAACTGGCCGCCCAGCGCCTGGCCGGGGCCCGCGAGCCGGACAAATTCGAGGCCCAGCAAGTGGATTTTTTCCGCCGCGTCAGCCAGGGCTATGCCAGCCGCGCCGCCCAGGCGCCGCTGCGTTTCGCCCGCGTGGATGCGGCCCAGCCGCGTGATGCGGTGTGGCAACAGGTGCAGGCCGCCGTGCGTCAGCGCGGCTGGCTGGCTTGAGCGACCGAAACGCGATGAGCGCCGACGACACCGCCACTGCCGCCTCAGCCAGCGAACCGCTGGCACCTTGGTTGACCGTCCAGGCCCGTCACCTGCTGGCGCAGCGCGGCCATGCCTGGCTGTTACAAGGGCCCTCGGGCCTGGGGCAGTACGAACTGGCGCTGGCGCTGGCGCGCGCCTGGCTGTGCGAAACCCCGCTGAATGACAGCCAAGCCTGCGGCCACTGCACCAGCTGCCATGCCATTGACGTGCGCACCCATGCCGACCTGTGCATGCTGATGCCCGAGACCCAGATGATGGAACTGGGCTGGCCGCTGTCGGAAAAGGCGCAGGCCGACATCGACGACAAGAAACGCAAACCCAGCAAAGAGATCCGCGTCGAGGCCATGCGCGATGCGGTGGAGTTCAGCCAGCGCACCAGCGCGCGCGGGCGTGGCAAGGTGGTGCTGGTGTTTCCGGCCGAGCGCATGAACCACATCACCGCCAACGCGCTGCTCAAGACGCTGGAGGAGCCGCCCGGCGACGTGCGCTTTGTGCTGGCCAGCGAAGCGGCCCACCAGCTGCTGCCCACCATACGCAGCCGCTGCCTGGGCCATGCCATGGCCTGGCCGGCCGAGTCCGAGGCGCTGGCCTGGCTGGCCCGGCAGGGCCTGAAAACACAGGACGCCGCCACACTGCTGCGCGCTGCCGGCGGCCGCCCACAGGACGCACTGGCCTTTGCCGCCAGCGGCCGCGACGCCAAGGCCTGGGCTACTTTCCCCCAGGCCATGCTGCGTGGCGATGTGGCCGCCTTGAAGGATTGGGGCCCGGCCCAAAGCTTGGACGCGCTGCACAAGCTGTGCCATGACCTGCTGGCAGTGAAGAGCGGGGCAGGCCCGCGTTTCTTTGCTGAGGCCGACCTGCCCAAGCCGGGTTCCTGGCCCGCCCTGACCGGCTGGTCGCGCGCGCTGGCCCAGGCCGGCCGCACGGTGGAACACCCGTTCAACCCCGGCCTGATGGCCGAGGCACTTGTGAGCGAGGCCAAAAAGGCCCTAAACTCAAGGGGTTAGAACAACTTCCTGATGAGCAATTCGCCCGCACCACCCCGTCCCAGTGTGATCCAGCTCGCGATCAAGGAGAAGGCCGCGCTGTATGCGGCTTACATTCCCTTGTTCCAGGAAGGCGGCATCTTCATCCCCACCACGCGGGATTACAAGCTGGGCGATGATATTTACGTGCTGTTGTCGCTTCCAGAAGACACCCAGCGCTACCCGGTAGCCGGTAAAGTCGCCTGGGTCACACCGGCCAAGGCTTCGGGCGCGCGCACCCAGGGCGTGGGCATTTTGTTCCCGAAGGACGAAAAGTCGCGCCTGCTGAAGCTGAAAATCGAAGAAATCCTTGGCGCCAACATGGCGTCGGACCGTCCCACGCAGACCATGTGAGCCGAGTGTGCGGGGCCCGCCCGCTACACTTGCCCGCATGTTCACCGATTCGCATTGCCACCTGAGTTTTCCCGAGCTGAAAGAACAGCTGGGGCCCATCCGCGAGGCCATGGCACAAGCCCATGTCACCCGCGCCATGTGCATCTGCACCACACTGGAAGAATTCCCCGAAGTGCATGGCCTGGCCATGGCGTATGACAATTTCTGGGCCACCGCCGGGGTGCACCCGGACAACGAGGGCGTCACCGAGCCCAGCCTGGACAAGCTGCTGGAGCTGGGCAGCCTGCCGCGCGTGCTGGGCATTGGCGAGACCGGGCTGGACTACTACCGGCTCAATGGCCGCTCGGTGGCCGACATGGAATGGCAGCGCGAGCGCTTTCGCACCCACATCCGCGCGGCGCGGCGGCTGGGCAAGCCCATGGTCATCCACACCCGCAGCGCCTCAGAAGACACCATCGCCATCCTTAAGGAGGAGGGCGAAGACGGCTCGGCCGGGGCGGCTGGTGGCGTGTTCCACTGCTTTACCGAGACCATGGCGGTGGCCAAGGCGGCGCTGGAGCTGGGTTTTTACATCTCGTTCTCCGGCATCGTCACCTTCAAGACCGCGCAGGATCTGCGTGACGTGGCAGCCTATGTGCCGCTGGAGCGCACGCTGATTGAGACCGACAGCCCTTACCTGGCGCCGGTGCCTTATCGGGGCAAGACCAACAACCCGTCGTATGTGCCGCATGTGGCGGCCCAGCTGGCGGCCATCAAGGGCCTGACAGCAGAGCAGGTGGGGCAGGCCACCAGCGTCAATTTCGACACGCTGTTCCAACCAGATTGAACCATGGTTTATTTAAGAAATTACATCAAGATAATTATTTATCTATATGTTTTTATTGTTTTTTCTATCGCAAATTCACAAGTGATTGTCAGCACGGGGTTTGACGATTTCTTCCGTGCCATCAAGAGCGACGATGGCGCAGCCGTCACCCGGGTGATTCAAAAGGGCTTCGACGCCAACACGCCTTACAGCAACGGTGACTACGGTTTGATCATGGCCATCCATGAAGAGAGGCCGGCGACGGTGTCGGCTCTGCTGGCATGGGACAAGATCAAGGTCGAGGTGCGCAACAAGGCAGACGAGAGCCCGCTGATGATGGCCGCGCTGATGGGCAACACCACGCTGGTGCGCCGTTTGATCGCCATGGATGCCGACATCAACAAGCCCGGCTGGGCGCCGCTGCACTATGCCGCCACCAATGGCCATGCTGGCATCATCCAGATCCTGCTTGATGGCCACGCCTACATCGACGCGCCCGCCCCCAATGGCGCCACACCGCTGATGATGGCGGCCGAATACGGCAACATCGCCTCGGTCAAGCTGCTGCTGGAGGCCGGCGCCGACGCCACGCTGAAGAACCGGCTGGGCCAGACCGCGCTGGACTATGCCAGGCGTGGCAGCCGGCCGGATGCGATTGCGCTGCTGGGCGCGTTGGCGGTGACCCAGGCGGCACAGGCCAAGGCTTCTGCATCCGCCGCCTCTGCGGCCAAGTAGAGTTTCGCGCGGGGCGCCCGTTCACGCTCCAAATGCCCAGGGTGTCAATACGCCACTTGCATGCATTTAAATGTATATGCATAATGGCGCATATGGATGTTTTTCAGATCCTCGCTGAACCGGCCCGCAAGCAAATCGTGGAAACGCTGCAGGGTGGCGAGCGCCAGGTCAACGACCTGGTGCAGCTGCTGGGCATCCACCAATCTGGCGTGTCGCGCCACCTGCGCATCTTGCTGGGGGCCGGCTTCGTGCAAGTACGACCGCAAGGGCAGTTGCGGCTGTACTCGCTGAAGCCCGAGCCGTTCCAGCAACTCGACCAGTGGGTGGGCGGCTACCGCCAGTTGTGGGAACAGCGGCTGGACCGCTTTGGCGAGGCCTTGAAAAAAAAGCAGCGCGGCGAGCTCGAGGCCGCCGCGCCGGCCAGCACGCCCGAACCTCAACCCAACCAGGAGTAATGCCATGAACACCATCGCCAGTTCCGCCGCCGGCCAGCACCAGCAACCCGTCGTTTTCGACCGCAGCTACAGCGCCAAGGTGGAAGACCTGTGGTTCCTATGGACCACCAAGGAGGGCTTCGAGTCCTGGTGGGGGCCGGAGGGTTTCCGCGTGGAGGTGCGCGAGCTGGACCTCCGCGTGGGCGGCGCCCTGGTGTACGACATGATTGCCGACGGGGCGGAGCAGATCGCGTTCATGAAGGCGTCCAACATGCCGCTGTCACATGGCACACGGGGCATCTACACCGCTGTGCAGCCATTGAAGCAGCTGGAATTGACACACACCATAGACTTCATCCCCGGTGTGGCGGCGTACGACAACAAGATGGTGGCCGAGTTCTCGCAGCAGCCGGGTGGTGTAGCGCGCATGGTCATCACCGTGCAGCCGCACACCGATCCGGAGTGGACGGGCCGCGCCGCCGCCGGCATGAGCAGCCAGCTGACCAAGGTGGAGGAGGCGCTGGCGCGGCGCAGGTGATGCGGCTGGTCGGCCGGGTTCACGGCAGGCCTGGGCCTGGTTGCGGGGCTTGCGGCGCGCGCACAGAGGTGCTAAATTCTGCATGACTGTTTATTTATACAGTTATTCAAGGAGCCCGCATGCCTTCCCAAATGCATCTGACAGAGTTCGAGTCCACGTATGTCGTGCGCCAGCTGTTCTTTGCGCTTCGTCCGCCCCCGCCCGTGGCTCAGCAGCTGTCCGGTATGGCGGCCGACATCAACGCCACGCTGAACGTCCGCACCAAGCCTCTGCCGGCGAACCGGTTGCACGTCACCTTGCTGGACCTGGGCGCCTATGCCTCCACGCCGCGCGGGCTTCTGGCCTCGGCCTGCGAAGCGGCGACGAAGGTCAAGCTGCCGCCATTCGAGGTCGGCTTCGACCGGGTGACGGGTTTCAAAAACAGCCGCAACAACCCGCTGGTGCTGCGGGCCACCACGGGCGCCAATGCCGAATTGACGGAGTTCCAGCTGGCCTTGCACATGGAGCTGGCGAAGGCCGGCCTCAAGGCCCGGTTGATTTCCGTGCCCCATGTCACCCTGATGTATGACCGTGTGTTGCACGCGGAACAGCGCATCGAGCCCGTGCAATGGACTGCGCAGGAGTTCCTGCTGATCGAGAGCCTGCAAGGCTTCCACATCCACAACATCGTCGGGACCTGGCCGCTGAAAGGCTGAGCAGCGCCCCTGGGAGCTGGGGCTACAGGCTGCCCAGCAACTCCCGCGTTTCATCCACCGCAATGCGCCACAGCGCGTCCGTCACGGCATCGGGCAGCTGGTAGTGCCCGCCATAGCAGCCGTCGCCCAGGTAGGCCCGCTTGTCGGGCGGGTCCATCACCGCCATGCGGGCGTAGTCCACCAGCGGCTTGGGCTGCTGGGGCAGGGTGACGCCGGGGAGGCGGGTGAGCGCGAAGTTTTCCATCCAGGAGGCATGTGAGGCTTGCGGATCGTGTTCGCGCACAAAGGCCATGCTCTTGGGCGCGGCCCACCAGTTGTGCCAGCGGATCTGCAACCCAGGGTATTGCGCCGTCAACTCCTGCAGCAGGCTGGCCGCGCCGCTGTTGCCGCCGTGGCCATTGACGATCAGGATGCGCCTGAAACCGTGCTGGTGCAACGAGCCCACCAGGTCGCCCAGCACGGCCAGCAGCGTGCTGAGCTTCAGCGTCATCGTGCCCGGGTAGGCCATGTAGGTGGGCGTGTAGCCATAGGGCTGGGCCGGGAACACCGGGATGCCCAGCGGCTCGGCCGCCTCCACGCTGACCTGCTCGGCCAGCAGCGCATCCACCGCCAGCGACAGGTAGGCGTGCTGCTCTATGCTGCCCAAGGGCAGCACGGCGCGGGTTTCGCCGCCTTGCAGCAGGGCTTCGACCTGCATCCAGTTGCAATCGCGTATGCGCATGGCGCTCCTTGGGCTGTGAAAGCTGGCGTTTGGGGCCATGTTAGTCCTTAGACGGCATGTATGGACCCGAGCAATGCCATTGCGTCATGTCAAACACAGAGAAGGCCGGCATGGGTAAGCTGTGTCCAAGGGGCCACTGGCCCGTCGATTTTGGAGGTAGAGCACCATGGGAACCATTCACACCAGCGCCGCGGCCATGCCGCACGCGCACCTGCCTCAGCCGCGCAAGGCTTGGGAGGTGGACAAGCTGAGCCGCGCAATTGACGAGGGCGAGAGCGTGGATGACATGGCGCAGGATTCGGCTGCTTCGCTGGCCAGCGTGGAGCGCGACATGGGCCTGCCTGATTGGGCTGACTTGAGCACCGACGATCTGGCCGAAGGCGAGATCGCGCCGCACCTGCACGACGAATAAGCCGGGCTGGCCGTTGCACAATGCGTGGATGATCCCGCGCCGAAGTCCTTCCACCACTGTCAGCCGCCTGGCCTTGTTCCTGGCGCTCGCGTTGCTGTCGATGGCCAGCCGGGCAGCCGCCCCCCTGGTGGCGGTGGACGTGGGCCATTACCTGAAGAACCCGGGCGCCATCAGCGCCGCCGGCACCCCCGAATTCGTTTTCAACCAGCGCCTGGCGCGCCGCCTGGTGCAGGTGCTGGACATGAACCAGGTGCGCGTGCAACTGGTCAACGAAGCGGGGCAATTGGACAGCCTGACCCAGCGCACCGAGATCGCCGCCGACGCCGGCCTGTTTGTCTCCATCCACCACGACTCGGTGCGGCGCAAATTCCTGCCGGTGGTGGATCCGCGCTACAGCGGCTTTTCGGTCTGGGTGTCGCGCAAGAACCGTGCTTCGGACAAAAGCATCCAGTGCGCCCGCACGCTGGGCGACAGCCTGCGCGCGGCGGGCTTCACGCCCTCCAGCTACCATGCCGACCCGGTGATCGGCGAAAACCGGCCCATCATCGACCTGGAGCGTGGCGTGTTTGCGCGCGACGAGCTGGCGGTGCTGAAGACGGCGCGCAGCCCGGCGGTGCTGGTGGAGGCGGGCGTCATCGTCAACCCGGCCGACGAGCCGGGCCTGAAAGACCCGGAGCGCATTGCCCGCATGGCCAGTGCCATCGCGGCCGGCATACAGGGCTGCCTGCAGGCCCCTTGAGCCTGCACAGCGCTGGCCAAGGCCCCAGGCGTTACATCGCGCGCGCGGGTACCAGCCGCTCGGAGGCGTGCACCTCGGTGTCCGGATCCAGCTCCATCGCCACCTGGGTGCAGACCGCACGGCACAACGTGGCCACGCGTTCGCTTTGCAGCTGGTAATAGATTTGCGTGCCGTCGCGCCGCTTGGACAGCACGCCGCTGCGGTACAGCATGGCCAGGTGCTGCGACATGTTGGACTGGGTGGTGTCGATCTCAGCCAACAACTCAGAGACGTTCTTCTCGCCGTTGCACACCGCGCTGATGATCTTCAGCCGTATGGGCGTGGACAGCACCGAGAACAGCTCGGCCACGGATTCGAACACCCGGTCCTGGTCGCTTGTGTCTTCCTTGTTTGCCATGCGCCTGCTTTCTGTGGGGATCACCCTGTTGCCGCTCAAAATCATTATATGCAGGAGCAGTGATATTGCCTGGGGCTCGCCGCCCGGTGTTTTCCCCAACAGGCGGCGGTATCCGTTGGGGATGCCCCGATAATCCCCGCATGCCCGTGACCCCCGCCTCCGACCCCACCTCCCTCGTCTTGTGGTGCGCCTTCGTGCTCGCCGCCGTGTTCGGCGCCATTGCGCAGCGCACGCAGTTCTGCACCATGGGCGCCATTGCCGACGTGTTGACCATGGGGGACTGGAGCCGTGTGCGCATGTGGGTGCTGGCCATAGCGGTGGCAGTGCTGGGCTTCAACGGCATGGTGGGCCTGGGCTGGGTGGTTGCGGCCAAAAGCATCTATGCCGAGCCGCGGCTGCTGTGGGCGTCCACGCTGGTGGGCGGGCTGCTGTTTGGTTTCGGCATGGTGCTGGCATCGGGCTGCGGCAGCAAGAACCTGGTGCGCGTGGGTGGCGGCAATTTGAAATCGCTGGTGGTGTTGCTGTTCATGGGGGTGGCGGCCTTTGCCACGCTGAAGGGCATCACTGCCGTGGTGCGCGTGGCCACAGTGGATCAGTTGGCCGTCGGCCTGCCTGGCGGGCAGGATCTGCCCACGCTGCTGGCCGGTGGTTTCGGCATGAAGGTGGCCGCACTGGCGCCGTTGCTGGGCGGGGCGGTGGCCGTGGCCCTGCTGGTGTGGGTGCTGTACAAGCCCGAAGGCCGCACGGCCAACGTCTGGCTGGGCGGGCTGGGCGTGGGCCTGGTCATCGTGGCGCTGTGGTGGGTGTCGGGCCACCTGGGCTACCTGGCCGAAGACCCGCAGACGCTGGAAGAGCGCTTCGTCGCCACCAACTCGCGCCGCATGGAGGCCTTGAGCATGGCCGCACCGGTGGGCTACACGCTGGACTGGCTGCTGTTCTTCAGCGACAAGAGCAAGGTGCTGACCATCGGCATCGTCAGCGTGGTCGGCGTGGTGCTGGGCTCGGCCGTGGTGGCGCTGGCCAGCCGCAAGTTCCGCTGGGAAGGTTTTGGCAACACCGAAGACACCGCCAACCACCTGGTGGGCGCGTTGTTGATGGGGGTGGGTGGTGTCACAGCGCTGGGCTGCACGGTGGGGCAGGGCATATCGGGCCTGTCCACGCTGTCGCTGGGCAGTGTGCTGGCCACGGCCGGGTTTGTGGGCGGCGCGGTGCTGGCGCTGCGTTACCAGATGTGGCGGCTGGACCACGTGCCGCCTTGCAAGTAGTCAGGGCTTGCGCCTGACCTGGCTGCACGGGCTCATGGTTTGCCGCCGGCCTGCTCCATCAGCAAATAGGTGTTGTAGGCGTTCATGCGGTTGGCGGCCTTGAACAGCGGCAGGCCCTCGAAGCGGGACCAGTCGGTGCGTGCATAGGCGTCGTCAAACGGCTCCAGCTCCTGCGCCGCCTTGCCCATGGCCTGGCGCAGGAACACCAGGTAGTCGCGCGTCAGCGCCAGATCGGCGGCAGGCGCCTCGGACGGCGCACCGTGGCCGGTGACCATGATTTTCGGCTGGTAGGCAATCAGCCGGCCCAGCGACTTGATCCAGTTGGCGCTGTCGGCCTGGCCCACATAGGGGATGCGGCCGCGAAACACCAGGTCGCCGGCAAACAGCACGCCGCGCTGCGGCAGCCACACCACGATGTCTTCCGGCGCATGGGCCGGCCCCACGTGCTGGATGACGATGTCGGTGCCGCCCAGCGTCAATCGGGTTTCCTCGCCCGTCAGCCAGCGGTCTGCCGCCACCAGTCGGGTGTTGGCATCTATCGCCGGCGCCAGTTCCTGGCGGCTGGCCTCCAGGCGCAAGCGGGCCGTGTCCGAATTCAGGTATTCGCGCCCCTGCTCGTGGGCGATGATGCTGGCGCCGGCCTCCTTGAAAGCCTGCAGGCCGTAGATGTGGTCGGCGTGGTAGTGCGTGACGATGACGTGGCGTATGGGCTGCGGCGTGACCTCGCGTATCACCCGGATCAGCTCGCGGCCCAGCTCCGGCGAGCCCAGCGCATCCACCACCACCACGCCGCCGTCGGTGACGACGAAGCCGGCGTTGGAGATGAAATTGCGGTTCTTGGCCGAACCCAGCGCCGGCTCGCCCTGCACGAACCACACGCCGGGGGCCACTTCGCGTGGCTTCAGGTAAGAGTCGGGGGCAGTGGCGGCCCAGGCGGCCTGGGCCAGCAACCAGCAGGCCGCGAGCAGCAAACGGGCGCAGAAACGGATACAGCGGGGCACAGGCTCTCAGCAGCGGTTCGGCAAGCCGATAGGTACGCTCAGGGCTTGATGTAGGCGTAGCCTTGCTGTTGCAGCTTGGCCAGGCGCACCACACCGGAGGGGGTGAAGTCCGCCTCCTCGATGAACTGCTCTTTCTTGATATTGCGGTTGCGCAGCGTGATCTCGCACACCTCGAACTTCACGCCGCGCGCCTTCAACGCCGCCACCGGGGCGGCGTATTCGTTGCCGGTGCGGTCCTTGGCGCCGGTCAACAAAAAGTCCACGCCCTCCGCATGCGTGACCACGGTGATCTTGGCCGTGGGGTCGGTGTCCAGGTGGTTCCTGATGTTGCGCAGGCCCTTCAGCGCCTGGCCTTCGCTGTTGTCGATGTGGTAGATCACGTTGTTGGCGGTGCTTTGCGCCCAGGCGGTGGGGGCCAGCACGGTGACCATGGCCAGCAGCAGGCCGGCGAGGAATTTGGCGAATCTCATGGTTTTCTCCTGTGAACTTAAAAAAGCACTCACGTCATCTGGCCCGGGTTGCCCTGCATGCCCACCAGTTGCGGCGAATTCAGCTTGCGCGGGCCCACGCGGCCGTTGCGCGCCTTGAACCACGATTCCACCACATCCCATACCGGCTTGCTGCCGAGCTGACTGCGCGCCTCCTCGGCCACCGGCGCCCAGCCAGCCACCTTGTAGGTTTTGCCGGCTTCCACGGGCTTGCCGTTCAGGCGCATGTTGCTGATGCGCGCGCCCATCTTCTGCGCCGGCTCGCAGGTGTACTGCAGGCCACCCACCCGCACCATGTCGCCACCCTGCTGGTAATAAGGGTCGGGGTTGAACAGGTTGTCGGCCACGTCTTCCAGCACCGTCTTGATGGTGTCGCCGGTCATGTTGTTGACGGTGGCATAGGGGTAGGTGATGGCCAGCTGGTCCATCATCAGCTCACGCGTGATGGTGTCCCCCGGCAGCAGCGTGGTGCCCCAGCGGAAGCCGGGCGAGAAGGCGATTTCGGCGCCTTGCACCTCCATCAGCGCGTCGCAGATCAACTGGTCCCAACTGCCATTGAAGTTGCCGCGCCGGTACAGCAGGCCATCAGTCACGGCCAGTTTCTCGGCCAGTTTGGCCTCATACGGCGCGCGCACCTTGGTGATCAGCGCCTCCATCGCCGGGTCGGCCTGCAACTGGTTGGCAAACACCGGCAGCAGGCGGTAGCGGAAATCGGCCACGCGGCCGGCCTTGACGTCAAAGTCCATCACGCCCAGGAACTTGCCGTTCGAGCCCGCATTGGTCACCAGCGTCTTGCCGCCGGCATTGGCCACCGGCACCGCCACCGGCACGCCGTCGTGCGTGTGGCCGCCCAGGATGGCGTCCACGCCGCGCACCCGGCTGGCCATCTTCAGGTCCACGTCCATGCCGTTGTGCGACAGCACCACCACCACCTGGGCGCCTTTGGCGCGCACCTCGTCGACCTGCTTTTGCAGGTTGTCGTCCTGGATGCCGAAGGTCCAGTCCGCCACCAGGTAGCGCGGGTTGGCGATGGGCGTGTAGGGGAATGCCTGGCCGATGATGGCGCAAGACACGCCGTTGATTTCGCGCAGCACATAGGGCTTGAACACCGGGTCGCCAAAATCGTTGGTCTTGACGTTCTGGGCCACGAATTCGATGCGGCCGGCGAAGTCTTTCTCCACGATCTCCTTCACCCGCTCCATGCCGTAGGTGAATTCCCAGTGGCCGGTCATCACGTCCACGCCCAGCAGTTTGGCGGCCTCCACCATGTCCTGGGCATTCGTCCACAGAGAAGTCGCCGAGCCTTGCCAGGTGTCGCCACCGTCGAGCAGCAGCGCACCGGGTCGGCTGGCCTTCAGCTGTTTGACCAAGGTGGCCAGGTGCGCAAAGCCGCCTACCTTGCCGTAGCGGCGCGCCGCCTTTTCGAAGTCCAGACAGGTGAAGGCATGGGCCAGGTTGGTGCCGGCGGGGATGTTGCCGGCCTTCAGCAGGTGCCGGCCCACCAGGTGGGGCAACTGGCCTTGCATGCCAGCAAGCCCCAGGTTGACACTGGGCTCGCGGAAGTAGATCGGCTTCAACTGCGCATGGCAGTCCGTCATGTGCAGGAAAGACACATTGCCGAAGCGCGGCAGCTCGTACAAGCCCTTTTGGGCTGCCGCCGCGTCGGCCTCGGCATGCCGCCCCAGCGCCATGCCGGCCACCGAGGCCGCGCCCAGCACTTGCAGGAATTCGCGTTTGGAAAGATTCATGGGTGGGTGGTCAAAGAGCGCCAGGCCGCCCCACGGCCCGGGCACCCAGCATGGTCATTGGTTGACCGGAGACTTCGGGTCCAGCAGCAGCGCCATCAGATCCTTCAGCTGGCCTTCGTCCATCAGCTTGGCGTGGCCGAAGCGCGGCATGCCGGAGCAGGCGTTGTAGGCCTTGGCGTTGTACAGCTTGCCCCAGGTGTATTCCACGATGGGCTTGGCCGCAGCGCTGGCCGGGTCGGTGATGCCTCGGATCTTGCCGTAGTTGTACAGCGACGGCCCCAGCGTGCCGAAGGAAATCTCGGCCTTGCTGATCTGGTGGCAGTTGTAGCAGTTGCCGCCGTTGGCGCGTGGCGCGGCGGAGGCGTCGGTCCAGGTCATGCCACGGCCGTTTTGCGCCAGCGCCTCACCGGCCTTCCAATCGCCGATGAATTTGCCGTCGGCCGGCATCCGGACGGTCTTCAGAGCTTCGGCTTCTATGGCCTTGGCGGCAGCGGCAGGCAGGTCGGCGCCCTGGGATTTGGAGCAGGTCAGGTTGGAGGCGTCCTGCTGCAGCCGGTCCACCTTGGCGATGCCCTGGTCGCGGAACGAGGCCTGCATCATTTGCGCAGTCAGCGCGTCGTAGTCGGGCGCAGGCGCCATGGCGGCGCAGCCGGCCAGCAGCGCGATGGCAGCAGTTGCAGCGGCCAGCAGGCGAACGGTGTGTTGTTTCTTCATGGTCGTGTCTCCCGTTTCAGCGCTTCAGCGACGGTGCGATGGACGCGGCGCCCTTGGCGTTGACGCCCATGTACACGCCCAAGGCAACGGTCACGTCGGACGCGTAGCCGGGGTAGGGGAAGCGCTGCTGGCGGAAGCAGTCGTTGAGCCGGCGCTGCATGCCCCACAGCTCGCCGCTGCTGACGCGGTAGGCCGGCCAGGCGGCAAAGCCCACACCGTCGCCCGGGTTCTTGGTTAGGTTGGGCAGGTCCTGCAGGCGGATGCGCTTGCCGTCGCTGCCGTGGCAGCTGGCGCACGAAAAATCATGCGTGCCGCCACGGTAGAAGAAGGCCCGCTTGCCCAGCTCGTACATCTTCTTTTCTTCCGCATGGCCCTGCGGCAGGTTCATCTTCTGGCCGCGCGATTCGGCCGAGATCCAGGCCACCAGCGCTTCCAGCGTCAGTTGCTCGCCGCGGCCAAACGGCGTGGCGGCCACCTCGACGGTGTTGAACCCTTGCAAGCTGCCCATGCAGGTCAGCAGGCGCGACTCCAGGTCTTGCACCTTCTGCGTGTCGGCAAAGTAGCGCGGCAGTTCCACAAAGACACCTTTGACCTGGCCCGGGCCCTTGCCCAGGTCGCACTGCTCCAGCGAGGCGTTCTTGGGTCCGCGCTTTTGCTTCCACAGGCTTTCGCCCTTGGCCTCGAACAGCTCGGCCGGGTTGCCGTCTTCCAGCATCTTGCGGTATTCGGCAATGCCGTCGGCGGCCGAGCGCTGCTGGGCGAAGGCGCCTACCGCTGCCGCCACGGCCGCCAGCACCAGGCCGGCGGTCAGGAAATGCTTGATGGTGTTCTTCATGGTCTCCTCTTGTTGTCTGTCTGCTGCCATGGCGCCGGGCGGGCCCGAGAGCGCCTGCCCGGACGGGAAAGGCCGTTTCGTCAGGTCACCACGGCTTCATCGGTGCGCTTGTCGCCCTTGTTGTCGGTCCAGGTGATGGCGATCTTGTCGCCGGCCTTGGCCCCCTTGACCGTGAACTGCAGGAACGGGTTTTTCGCCACCGCCGGGCCCCAGTGGGCGGTCATCACGGTCTTGCCGTTGAGCTGCGCGGCGACTTCCTGGATGAACCAGGCGGGGATGGTCTTGCCCGCGCTGTCCTTGCGCAAGCCGGTTTCCATTTCGTGCGCCATCAGGACGCGGACAGTGGCCTTGTCGCCGGCGGCCTGGGCACGTATGCGCATGGGATCAGCCATGGTGAACTCCTGGGTAAATCTGTTTCATTTGAAAATTGGGGAACAAGCTGCCGCTCAGCCGCCGCAGCCGCCCAGCGTGACCTTGACCTCCTTCTGCGCGAACAGCACCTTGCCGTCGTTCATCATCGCCACCGCGTAGACGTTGGACGACTGGCCCATCTTCACCCGGGTGGAGAAATTGGGCTCGATCGCGTCGCTGACATCGAATATGGCGGTCAGCACCGCAGGGTTCTTCTCCACCAGCACCAGCATGCGCTTGACGCCGGCCAGCGTGGTGGCCGCGCCTACAGGCACCACGGCGCCGTTTTCGGCGATGTCCGGGCCGGTGACGGTGACGTCGTTGCTGGCCACCGGTGTGCCGCTGCCCAGCGTTTTCATCAGTTCGGGGATGGATTTGGCGTCGAAGGCGGCGGCGTTCCAGCCGGGCTGTGCCAGGGCGGTGGCTGGCAGCACGCCGGCGGCTGCCAGCAGCGCCGCCACGGTGGCGGAATGGGAGAGCATGTCTCTGCGGGTCTGCATATCGGTTTCCTTTGTCAACAAACGGGAATCACCAGGGTGTCTGAGCCCCGGCTCCTGGCCGGGTTCCCCCACCGGTCGGCTTCATTTCTTCGCCCCCGCGGCCAGCCATTGTGCAATGACCTCACCGTCGGCGTCTGTCAGTGTTTGCGCGGGCATGGGGATGCTACCCCACACACCGGCACCACCGGTCTTGATCTTGCCGGCCAGGTAGTTGGCAGCGTCGGCGCGGCCGGCATATTTCTTGGCCACCTCGCGCAACGACGGGCCCAGGACTTTGTTCTCCATGCCGTGGCAGGCCACGCAACCGGCCTTTTGTAAAAGTGCCAGCGCGGGCACTGCCGTGTCGGCCTTGGGGGCGGGGGCGGCCACGGAGGTGTCGGCGCCGCGCTGCGGGCCCACCAGGCGGTTCTGCTCGGCCAGGTTGCCGTGCACATTGCGCGCACGCTCGGGCAGGTAAGAGGCCAGTTTGGGCTCAGGCGCGCAGTCTTTCATGCAGGCCACGGCGCGCACATCGGGTGCTTGCTGGCCCATGCCCTTGCCCGGCCACAGTGCGTGCTGGGTGGTGGTGCCATGGCGGTTGGGCAGGCGCTGCTGCACTGCGGCAATGTTCTGGTCCGACAGCGTGAAGTCTTCCGGCACCACGCCGCCCAGGTTCAGCAGGTAGGCGGTGACGGCGTAGACCTCTTCCACGCTCAGCGACTTGGGCGCGTTCCATGGCATGGCGCGGTTGATGTAGTCCCACAGCGTGGCGACGCTGGACAGCTTCATCAACGTGGTGCGGCCGGGGTAGCCGCCGCCCTTCAGGTTGGCCACATGGCCGCTGGCGATGTCGGCTTGCGTGGTGCCGCCGACGATGGGGTTGAACACCTCGTTGCTTTCACCAAAGATGCCATGGCAGGAGGCGCATTGGGCTTCCCACACCTGTTGCCCCTTGGCCACCTTGCCGGCGCCCTTGGGCAGGCCCTTGAAATCCGGCCGCACGTCGATGTCCCAGGCGGCGACTTCCTTGGGCGTGGCCGCCCGGCCCAGGCCGGGGTAGGGGTAGGGGGGCGTTGCCGGGTTGGCTTGCCTTGCGGCCGTCTGCGTGGTGGTGGGTTGTGCCTGAGCGGGCAGGGCGGCCATCCCCACTGCCAGCCACGCGCCCAGCACGACCGACACGGCCAGCGCCTTACGACAGCTGGACATTCTTCACCTCGCCGCTTGGCTGCACCAGCCAGGTCTGGATGGCGTTGTTGTGGTAGATCGAGCGGCTGCCGCGCACGGCGCGCAGTTGCTGGTAGGTGGGCTGCACATAGCCGGTCTCGTCCATGGCGCGGCTTTGCACCAGCGTGGGCTGGCCGTCCCACACCCAATCCAGGCTGAAGCGCGTCAGGCATTTGGACATCACCGGTGATTCGAGGCGCGCGCTGCGCCAGTTGCGCCCGCCGTCCACCGACACGTCCACCCGCTTGACCTTGCCGCGGCCCGACCAGGCCAGGCCACTGATGTTGTAGAAGCCCTTGTCCAACAGCACCTGGCCGCCGGAGGGCGTGGTGATGACGCTCTTGCACTCCTGTGTGCTGCTGTACTGGCGGTGCTGGCCGTCGGGCATCAGGTCGATGTAGTGCACCGTTTCGTCCTTGGTGCCGTAGGGCTTGTCGCCGACCTCGATGCGCCGCAGGTACTTGACCCAGCTGACGCCCTGCACACCGGGCACCACCAGGCGCAACGGGTAGCCCTGCTCGGGGCGCAGCATTTCGCCGTTTTGCCCATAGGCCACCAGCACCTCGCCGCTTTCCACCAGCTCCATCGGGAGGGTGCGGGTCATGGAAGAGCCATCGGCCCCTTCGCCCAGCACGTAGCGGCCGCGCTTGAAATCGACGCCGCAGCGCTCCAACAGCAGGCGCAGCGGCACGCCGGTGAACTCGCTGCAGCTCAGCATGCCGTGGGTGTATTGGCAGGTGGGCACGGCCACGTTGCCCCATTCCATGCCGGTGTTGGCGCCGCACTCGATGAAGTGAAAGCGCGACACCGACGGCAGGCGCATCAGTTCGTCCATGGTGAACACCATGGGCGTCTTGACGATGCGCTCGTCCGAGCCGTTGACCATCAGCCGGTGTTTGGACGGGTCCACATCCCACCAGCCCTGGTGATGCCGTTCGAAGTGCAGGCCACTGGGCGTGACGATGCCAAACAGTGACTGCAGCGGCGCGAACGACACCGAGGCCTGGTTGGTCTGCGTCAGGCCCGGGCTCTGGCGCCGCTGCACATTGGCCTCGAACCTGGAGGGCTTGCCGTAGCCATCGCTGGCCACCGGCTGGCCCAGGCCCTTGCTGTGCACGGGCAGCTCCAGGATGTTGGGGTCTCCTTTGGGCGGCACCGGGTTGCCAGCCGCCAAGGCCAGCGGCGCGGCGGCGGCCGCGCTGGCGGCGGCGAAGGCGCTGCGCAGGAAGCCGCGCCGGCCTTGCCGGCTTTCAGCGAACACCTGGCGCACACCCTGTGCGTCGAGGAAATTCTCGGGGGCCTTGATCAGCCTGCCCGGCATGCGTTCGTCCAAACTCACTGGCCTTCCTCAAGGATCAAATATCACTGAGTGCGAATATTATCAATGAATGAAGTATATGGGTTCAGGGAAAACCCGCGCGGGCGGCTTCTCAGCCAGGTAACCTGGCCCCGGGGTCGCATGCTAGGCTTGTCCGACCATGACCGACATCCTCACCGTCACCATGAACCCGGCGCTGGACATCTGGGCCCGCGCGCCGCAAGTCCAGCCCACCAGCAAGATACGTTGCGGTGACGTGCTGCGACACCCGGGCGGGGGCGGCATCAACGTGGCCCGCGTGCTGCACAGGCTGGGGGTGGATTGTGCGGCGCTGTATCCGCTGGGCGGCCCCACGGGGCAATTGCTGATCGAGCTGCTGCAGCAGGAGGGTGTGGCCAGCGTCGCGGTGCCCATCGCCGGCATCACGCGCGAGAGCTTCACAGTGGCCGCAGCCGACACCGGGCAGGAATACCGCTTCGTGTTGCCGGGCCCGCAATTGCTGGCGCAGGAAGTCGAAGACTGCCTGCTGCGCATCACGCAGTGGCGGCCGACACCCCGTTATGTGGTGGCCAGCGGCAGCCTGCCGCCTGGCGTGGCGGCGGACTTTTATGCCCGCCTGGGCGCGCTGTGCGCGGCCAGCGGGGCCAGGCTGGTGGTGGACACGTCAGGGCCGGCTCTGGAAGCGGCGCTGCAGGCGGGCGTGTACATGGTCAAGCCGAGCTGGCGGGAACTGCGTGAGCTGACCGGGTTGCCCTTGCGCGCGGTGCCAGACGTGCAGCAGGCCGCCATGCAATGGGTGCAGGCCGGCAAGGCGCAGCTGGTGGCGGTGTCGTTGGGCGACCAGGGTGCCTTGCTGGCCACGCCGCGGGGCGCCTGGCTGGCCCCGGCACTGGCGGTCCAGGTTGCGAGCTCGGTGGGCGCGGGCGACTCGTTTGCCGCTGGCATGGTGGCGGCGCTGGCCCAGGGCCATGAGCCCAGCGAGGCGTTGCGCCACGGCGCCGCCTGCGGTGCCGCGGCGTTGCTGAACCCCGGCACCAGCCTGGCCAACCAGGCCGATGTGCTGCGGTTGCTGGGGCAGGTGGCGCTGGTCAGTCTGGCCTGAGGGCCGCCCTCATTCGGTGTAGCGGTGCACCTTGGCCCGCGCGGCCATGTCTTCCCAACTGGCGGCGCAGCGCGCGGTGTCGTCGTCCTGTCTGAGCGCCAGGATGAACTCGAGGTTGTCCACCTCGGTGTCGTAGAAGCGTTCGCAGGCAAAGCCCAGCAGGCCCTGGCGTGCCAGCACGGCAAAGCAGCGCGCCATGGAGGCGGGGGTGAACACCCAGCAGTGCACGTCGTGGTAATTGCCGCTGGTCCGCGCATCTTGCGCCAGCGCCAATGCGCCCGCAAATTCGTGGTAGCGCTTCAGCGTCGCCGGGTCCAGCGGCGCACGCCAAGCGGCATGCAGGTCCACCACGGCGGCGTTCAGGCAGAAATCCAGCACACAGGGGGCATTGGGCACACGCGCCTTGCACTGCCAGGCGTACAGCATGTCGGCCAGGCTGGAGGTGCTGCGCAGGTAGTCGAAGCTGAAGCGCTTGTCGGGCACCGCCAGGCGCAACTGGCCACCGGGCTTGAGCACGGCCTGGATCTCCTGCAGCCAGGTGATGACGTCGGGCACGTGCTCGATCACGTGCGAGGCCACCACATAGTCCAGCCCGGCAAAGCCGGGGCCGGCGGCTGTGGCAATGCCTTCGCGCAGCGACAGCGCGCCCCATACCGCATCCACATGCAGCTTGGACAGGTCGATGTTGGGGTCGGCAGACCACTTGGCGCGCAGTGCCTCGGTGGCCACATGGTCCACGTAGTACACGCTGCCGTCGCTCTTGCGCACCAGTGGGCGGTCCAGCGGGCCGATTTCGGCGCCGGCCAGCGCGCGCAAATCCAGCCCTTGCAGCAGTTTGTCGCGCCGGTCCACGAAGGGCAGACGGAAAAAACCGCCGACCTCGTCAGCTGGCGCTTGGCCGGTGGCTTGGGTGTCATCCTGCGCCATGGGCTGGACAGGGGGCCGGGCGCTCAACGGGCTGACCACTGTGCCGGCAGCCGGCGCCTCAAACACGCCAGCGGGCACCGGATCCATCCAGCGCCAGACCACGCGCGCCATGCGGCGGGCGTGCGAACCCATGCGGGTTGTCATCGCTTTCTCCCTATCCTGATGAAGGCGGCGCGCAGACCCGGCCTGTCGCGCCGCTTCCCCCTCCCTGATGTGCACTTTTTGTGCGGCTATGGCAATGGATTGTCAGCAGGCGCTACAGGCTACGCCATCCCCCAAAAGGGGGGACGTGAACCCGCGTATGACCGGGATCACAAAGCGGGGATGAAAAGGCCCGGAAAGCAGGCAGCGGTCGGGGGAAGGGCGCGCAACGCTGGCGCGCCCGCTCAAGCCGGCGCGAGAATCGCGGCGTCCTGCCCGTCCTCGGCCTGGTCGCCGTGCAGACCGGACCACCAGCCCTTCAGATAGGGGCGCTCCAGCCGCAACCCGGCCGCCGCCATCATGCGCTGCATGGCGGCGTCGGTGTAGGCCACGGCGCCGCGCGGGTAGGCCGGGTCGTTGCCGTACACGCCGTCGCCCAACGGGCATGCAAACGTGGCCTTCCAGGCCGTGTTGCCGCCTTCCACAGCCGCCGCCAGGGCCTCGGCCGTGTACAGGAAGAAGGACGCATACACCCGCCCATCGGGTTTCAGCACACGGCGGAACTCGCGCATGTAGTGCAGCACCTCATCCTCCAGCAGGTGGGTGAACACCGAGGCCAGCACGATGCGGTCTACCGTGCCGTCCTCGGCCGGCAGCCGGAAGTCCATCGACGTCTTGCTGCCAAACGGGTTGTACAGCTCGCTGTAGGCGTCGAAATGGTGGAAGGTGAAGCGCGGGTGCCCGGGCGTGATGGCCTTGCTGCACCAGACGATGGAGTCGCGCGTCACGTCCACACCCATGTACTTGCCGGGGCCCTTCAAATAGTCCAGCAGCTGGAAGGCGTCGCGGCCAATGCCGCAGCCCAGGTCCAGCAGCGTCATCTCGGGGAACAGGCCCATGTACTTCTGGTACTTCTCGATGTGGGCCAGGCCAAACGGCTCCAGCGTCTCCGGCCCGGCGCCGGTCAGCGTGATCAGGTGGTGCGGTATGCGAAAGCCCTTGAAATCGGCAAAGCGGTAGACCGCCGGCACGCGCACCGCCTTGCCCGGTGCTACCGGCACGCAGGTGTCGCCCCAGACCACTGGCAGCGGCCTGGCCAGCTCGGGTTGCCGCACCGCCAGCGCGTCGCCATCCTGGAATTTGAAGTCTTCAAACGCGCGCGGCCGTATCGAAAACGGCGGCTGGCTGGCGCGGGTGATGTCAATGCGGACGCCATCGTCCTGGGCATCAGGAAGCCATTGGCGAATGAAATGAGGCAGGCGCATGAATTGGACAGGGCTCTGACGGCCCCGGTGGTGTGACAGCAGGTTCATTCTAGGGCGCGCCCGCCAGCCCGCGTGTGACCATCGGCACAAGCAGGGCATCTGTATCATGGACCGCCAGTTCGGGAGACCCCCTGATGACGACGCCCAGACAGCAATGGGAAGTTGAGCTGAAACAGTTGGAGCGCGATGTCGCGGCGGCCCAGCGCAAGCTGGCCTTTGCCGAATCCGCGCAAGAGGAGGACCGTTGGCTGCAGCATCTGGAGGGCAACCTGACCACGGCCAAGGACAAGCTGCAGAGGCACCTGCAGGCGGTGCCTGGAAAGCTTTGACGCGGCCAGTGTCTGTCACCCCCGTGCAGCGTAGGTCATGCCGGGCTGTACACCCCCATGTCCGCCTTGACGTCCAGCGCCTGCATGAACGCGGCGGGGTCAAACCCCTGCGCCGCGTAACGCGCTTGAACCTGCACCATGGCTGCGGTAATGGCCTGCCGGCTTTCCCATTCGGCGATGGTGACGACCTTGACCTCACCCGATTCCCCGGCCTGTTGAAGCACCAGGTTCTGCCTGCAGCCGGCCATGGTGTCGAGCATGCCCTTGATGAGTTGGACACGCGCCATGAAAGCGGGCACGGATTGCGCCGGCACCGTGAACTTGTCGACACGGTACACCGGCCCGTTGGGTGTGGTGAGGGATGAATGGCTCATGGTGGGTAGTTCCTGATTTGACACATGCGGATTGCACGTGGTGGCCACTCTAAAACCTCAACTAAACTTGAGGTCAAGGGGTGTTTTCATGAAAGATATCAACATCGTTGTGGACCGGTCACTGCCGCTGTCCGTCAGTGAGGTGGCGCGCCGCAGTGGCGTGGCCGTGTCAACCTTGCACTTTTACGAGTCCAAGGGATTGATTTCCAGCACCCGCACCGGAGGCAACCAGAGGCGCTATGCGCGGGCGACGTTGCGCCGGATTGCCTTTGTCCGCGTCGCCCAGCGCGTTGGCATTGGCCTGGCCGAGATCAAGCTCGCTCTGGACAGCCTGCCCACCGGGAGCGCCCCGGGCCGCGAAGACTGGGCCAGGCTGTCCGAAGGCTGGCGACACGACCTGGACGAGAAGATTGAACAGCTGAAGAAACTGCGCAGCACGCTGGACGATTGCATTGGCTGCGGCTGCCTGTCGATTGACCGCTGCCGGCTGCGCAACCTGAATGATGCGCTGGCGGTCAATGGGCCAGGGCCGCATCGGCTGTGGCACCAGGGCAAGAAGTGAGGGGCTTCATTGGGGAAATGAGCGGTTGGCCCTGGGAATCTGTCATTCTTATACTTTATACGATGTATATTATGTTAATAAATGGGTGAGGTTGTTCAAAGTCACCGCAGCCGTTTCGTGAATCCAATCGCGCCTTGCTTGCGTACCCGCTGTAGCCGCCCTGCGCGGCTGCACTCCATCAGCAACCACTCCAAAAAGGAAGCAAGCATGCGTACCCACACAACAATCCTCGCCGCAGCCGTGGCCGGTATGGTCCTGGCTGCTTGCGGCAGCAACCCGCCGGCCATGAAGCCATTTACCCAGGACGGCCTGCCGGCCACCGTCATGGTTCCAGCCGGCCACAAGGTGGCCATGGAGACCGTGGGCGCCGGCAACATCACCTACGAATGCCGGGCCAAGAAAGACATGGCCGACCAGTTTGAATGGGTGTTCGTCGGGCCGGACGCTAAGCTGATGGACCGGGCCGGCAAGCAGATCGGCCGTTACTACGGCCCGCCCGCCACGTGGGAGAACATGGACGGCTCCAAGGTCACCGCCACCCAGGTGGCCGTGGCGCCGGCCGGCCCGGGCAACATCCCGCTGCAACTGGTCAAGGCCAACCCGGCCATGGGCATGGGTGCCATGCAGGGCGTGGGCTACATCCAGCGTGTGGCGACCCAGGGCGGCGTGGCGCCCAGTGCAGCCTGCGCTGCCGCCAACCTGGGGCAAAAGCAGACTGTCACATACCAGGCGGACTACATTTTCTGGAAGCCAGCCTGATCTGGATGGCGACTGGCGGCTAGCCGGCCAAGCCCACAAATACGTTCTGGACGTCGTCATTGGCATCAATGGCGGCCAGAAAGGCCTCCACTTCAGCCAAGTCGCCGGGGGCCAGACTGGCCGGGTCGATCGGGTTTTTGGGCTTGTAGCCCAGCTTGGCGGACAGCACGGTGAAGCCCTGGGCCGGCAGCGCACGGCTGACCAGATCGAGGTCGGTGGCGTCGGTGATGAACAGCGTGGCGCCGTCCTCGCCGGGCTCAAAATCCTGCGCGCCGGCCTCGATGGCGGCCACCTCGGCATCGGCGCCCGCGGCGGCGGGCTCGGCTTCAATCATGCCCACATGGTCAAAGTCCCAGGCCACTGAGCCGGACGTGCCCAGTTGGCCTTTGCGAAACAGCACGCGCATCTCGGGCGCGGTGCGGTTGACGTTGTCGGTCAGGCATTCCACCATCACAGCCACGCGGTGCGGCGCAAAGCCTTCGTAGATCACGTGTTCGAAATGCACCGCCTCACCGGTCAGCCCGGCGCCCTTTTTAATGGCGCGATCCAACGTGTCCTTGGGCATGGAGACCTTGCGCGCCTGCTCCAGCACCAGCCGCAGCCGTGAATTGGTGGCCGGGTCGGCGCCATTGCGGGCCGCCACCATGATGTCCTTGGCCAGTCGGCCAAACAGTTTTCCCCTGGCGTTCGCCGCCAGTTCCTTGCCTTTTGCTTTCCACTGCGCGCCCATGAGCTGCTCCTTTGCTAGAGGCGTAGTTTAGTAGGGCAGGAAAAGCATGCCTTTGGCGGCCAGGCCGACCAGATCCACCCGATCCATATTGGCTTGCGTGGTGGCGGCGGCGGCCAGCAGCTGCGGCTGGCTGAAGATGTGGGCGTCCAGCAGGCCGACAAAGGCCTGCAATGTGGCCTCGTCCGGCGCCGTGCCGACGACGTTCTTGAACACGGTGTTGACGAAAGTCGCATTGCTGGTGCTGCCGGGAGCGGCGGGCATGTCCTGGAAATTCATCACGAAACTGGCGCCGTCCCGCAGCGAATGGGGGCCGTATGACAGGGTCGGGAATGTGCGTAGTTGGTTGAGGGAGAAGTAGCTCAGCACCACCCCCACTTCCTTCAGGTCGGCCAGGCCCGCCGCGCCGAACAGGGCGCCAACCAACAGCGCGGTCTTGCCGCCAGCGTCGTCGATACGCATGTCGACGGCGTAGCTGCCATCGGAGAATTGCAGCCGCTCCACTTCCGACAGCTGGTCCTGCCCTTCCCCGCCGCGCTGGTCGGTGACCATGTAGCTGTTGCTGTAGGTGCCGTTGAACGTCAGTGTGTAGTCCGCGCGCTTGCCGATATAGACGGCGGTGTCGAAGTCGGCGCCGCCGCGCAGGCTGTCATTGCCGGCATTGCCGGTCAGCACGTCGTCGCCGCTGGAGCCGGTCAGCACATTGGCCGCATCGTTGCCGATCAGCTTGTCGGCGGCAATGCCACCGGTGGCGTTCTCTATCGTTACCGTGGCATAGATCTGCACGGTGTTGTCGCTGCGGCCAACAAAAACACCCTTGGCGTCAGTGAAGGACAGGGCCTTGCCCAGGTCGCTCCAGGCGCCGGGCCGCAGGTCGACGGTGGCGGACTCCGCGGCGTTGCTGCCCGAGGTGGCGTTGGAGCTTTGCCAGACGATGGTGTCGATGCCGCCCGCGTCCCAGATGGTCTGGAAATAGCTGCTGCCCTGCACGAAGGTGTAGGTGTCGTTGCCAGCATGGTAGCTGGTGTTGGCGCCATACAGGTACTGCATCACCGCGATGTCGTAGGACATCGGCGTGGTCGGGTTGAAGTTGGCATACGAGCCGTTCTGCCCCGCCAGCGCGGTGTAGCTCATCAGCGTGTTGCTCAGCGAATCTTCCGCCGCTGGCAGCACGCCCAGGCCACCGTCGAAGGGGTGGGACAGGCCCAGCGAGTGGCCGATCTCGTGCAGCAGGGTCATGAAGCCGAAGCTGCCCGGCGCATAACTGTTCCACGAGGCGTCTGGGTTCAGCCATACGTCTCCCGCTTCAGGGGTGGGCCCGGGCATGTAGGCATAGGCCTGCGAATTCTTGATGCTGCTGGCGCGCGTCCAGGCAAAGCGCAGGTCGCCGGCGCTGCTGGCGTTGTCGGCCACGCTGACGAACTGCACCTGCGCCACCGCCGACCAAGATGCCAGCGCGCTGGCCACGGCGGCCTGCTGGGTGGCTGTCAATGCCGAAAAGCCGGTGATGGCTTCGCCCGAGCCGTAGCTGATGGCGAAACTGCTGGCAGCGGTGGGGAAGCTGTAACTCAGCGTGACAGCGCCCACCTTGCCCCAGCGGGTGCCCTCCAGCAGGTCGTCAATGCGGTAGTTGCCGGTGAAGCTGACGAAGCTGTAGCCGGTGCTGGCGGTTGTCATGGCCGTTGTTCCCCCCTGTAACCCGTGGCCCACTGTGCGCGTGGGTATGTATGGGAAGTACTATACCGGTCCGTTGCTGCCCCCAAACCGCGGTCTGCAGGTGTTATTTCATCCGGTTGTACTTGCGCAACGCGGCAACCAGTCTGTCACCCGGTAACCCATAGACGCGGATACCGTCCGCGCCGGTCATGGTTTTCGCCGCCAGCATGGCGTTGACCACGGCCTCTTCGGTGGCGTCTATGGTGGCGATGAACAGCGGGTCCAGCCTGTCGTTGGGCAGCATGGTCAGCGCGGGTGTGCCGTCGGCCTTGGCGGCGCCCGGGTTGGCGGTGGAAAACGCCAGGAAGAGATCGCCCGAGAAGTTGCTGGCCCAGCTGCCCAGCCGTCCCAGGCCCATGCCCACGCGGCGGGTGATGCGCTCCAGCTGGTGCGGCAGCAAGGGCGCATCGGTGGCCACGACCACGATGATGGAACCGCGGCCTTCGTGCTCGCCCGGGGCCACATCGGTCAACGCGCCCACGGTTTGCGAACACGGTGGCATGCGCCGCGTCCATTCGCGCGTCAGCGGCTGCGCCAGCACGGTGCAGGTGCGCAGGTCGGTGATTTCCGGCCGTATCGGCACACCCAATATCCGCAGGTCGCCACCAAAATTGCATTGCACCAGCACGCCCACGGTGTAGCCGCCCTGCGCGGCCGTCAACAGGCGCGATGACGTGCCGATGCCGCCCTTGAAGCCATTGCAGCCCATGCCGGTGCCGCCGCCCACCGCGCCCTCCTCCACCGCGCCGGGCCTGGCGCGGTCCAGCGCCTGCATGGCGTGCTGGGCCTTGACGTGCTCGCCGTTGGCGTCGTTCAAAAAGTCGAAAGTCTCGGCCACCACGGGGTAGGTGAAGACAAAGTCGCGCCCGTTTTTCAGTTGCCACTGGATCGCGGCGTCGCGCACGGTGCCCACGCTGTGGGTGCCGGTCAACAGGATGGGGCCTTCCATGAAACCGGATTCCTTGATCCAGTTGATGCCCGTCATGTCGCCGTTGCCGTTCAGGTTGAAGGTGGCGGCAAACACCGGGTCCCAGTTGCCGCGCGGCCGCGGCAGGATGGCGGTGACGCCGGTGCGCACCGGGCCCTGCCCCACCACCAGCGGCCCGTCGCCGGCAATCAGGGTGACGTGCCCGACGGCGATGCCGGCCACGTCGGTGATGGCGTTCAGCGGGCCGGTCTGGCCGGCGAAGGGAATGCCCAGATCACGCCCGCGCGTTTGCGCGTGCGCCATGCTGGCGATGCCCGCCCAGGCGGCCAGCAGCAGGAAAAGCCCGAACCCGAAGCGATGTGCGATACGCATGCTGCAACCTCCACTGTGGAGGCTGCACGTTACCAGAGTCTCAGCCGCGCACGGCGGCTTCGATGGTGGCGACGTCGATCTTGCCCATCTTCATCATGGCCTCAAACGCGCGCTTGGCAACGTCACCGCCCTTGGCCATGGCATCGGTCAGCACGCGCGGGGTGATCTGCCAGCTCAGGCCCCATTTGTCCTTGCACCAGCCGCAATAGCTTTCCTGCCCGCCGTTGCCGACGATGGCGTTCCAAAGGCGGTCGGTTTCAGCCTGGTCTTCGGTCGCGATCTGGAAGGAAAACGCCTCGCTGTGCTTGAACTGCGGCCCCCCGTTGAGCCCTATGCAGGGAATGCCCGCGACGGTGAATTCGACCGTCAGCACATCACCCGCCTTGCCGTCCGGGTAGTCGCCCGGCGCGCGGTGGACAGCGCCAACGCTGCTTTGCGGAAAGGTCTCGGCGTAAAAGCGTGCGGCTTCTTCGGCATCGCGCTCGTACCACAGACAGATTGTGTTCTTGGCCATCTTGGGTAACTCCTTTGTCATCAATCAGTGGGAAGGTTTGCTTCTGCATGGGCTGCCGTCCTACACGCAGACGCGCCCTTGGCGGGCAACGCCTGGCACAGGGCCGCGAATAATGAACGCACAGGTATCCTTTGGAGCGCCAGCATGACCATACAGCCCTCTGTCAATCGCAGCAACCGCATTTCCACCCATCACGAGCCGGCACCTTCGCCAACCGAGGTGCCGCCCTTGCCGCCGGAACTGCCGCTGCCCGGCATCGGCCCGATGGAGCCGCCGCCTCTGGAAAGCCCGGTGCCCGTGCCCGAGCCATCGGTCACGCAGCCACCGGTGGCGTCACGACTGCACTGACGCCTGGCGGCCGCCTGCAGGCGCTTCTTCATGCGCCGTTTCATTGCGGCTGGTCGAAGGCCAGCGTGAGCCTTTTCTGCGTACCTGCCGCCGTGGTGAAAGCCGCCTTTTTCGTCTGCGCCGGACTGCCGCCATTGGCCTGGCTGGTGGCTTCCACGTTGTAGCTGCCGGGCGGCAGCGCCACCAGCAGCCAGGGGCCATCTGTGGCGCGGTCCAACAGGGTTTGGCCACGGCCGTCCATGATGCGCACCTGCACGCTGGCCATGAAGGCGCCGGTGCCCTTGGCGGCCGTGGTCAGCCAGAAGGTGTAGGCACCCTTGGCTTCACTGAGCGCCTGCTGCTCGGTCTCGCCCGCGCCCCCAGAGATGTAGGCGATGCCCTTGTCTGTGACGCCCTTGTCCATGGCTTGCGCGCTGGCGGCCAGCATGAGGGTGCCCAGCGCGAAGGCGCTGATGAGGTGGATGCGGTGTCTGCGTGTCATGGCGTCTGTCCTCGAACTTGCGATGCCAGACAGCCTAACGCTGGCCACCATGAGGCTCTGTGCGTTGGCGCACGGCCGCATGTTGGTCAGCGCACGGACACCGCCGCCTCACCCACCTAAGCTGTGCCCGTGACGTTTTAGTCCACACCGAAGGAGGATCCCACATGGATAAGCACTCTTTGCGGCTGACGGCGTTGTCAGCCCTGTTCAGCGCGGTGGCATTGACTGCCTGCGACCGCCCGGCCGTGGTGGCCGTGCCCACCCCTGCGCCTACCCCGGCGCCGGCGCCTACCGTGGTGAACAACCCGGTCCCGGTGCCTGTGCCTGGCCCGCCTGGCCCTCCGGGTGACCAGGGTGCACCGGGTGCGCAAGGCCCGCAGGGTGCGCCCGGCGAACAGGGGCCGCAAGGTGATCGTGGCCGCCGTGGCAAGGAGGGCGACACGCTGATCGTGGTGCCGCCACCGCCACCGCCGGCACGGCCGTAAGGCGCAGAGGCCAGCTTGGCTGGCCGCATGTCTGGCCATCAGGCCACTTGGGGTCGCTGGCGGGCTGACCCGGCAGACTGCGGGTTAGCCGGGTTGCCGAGGTAATTGCGCAGCGGGTATGCTCTATGGGTTTCCCCGCCCATTCCCTCCCCCCGCTTCCACTGTGTCGTCAGCCGTCAAGATTTTTCAAGGACGCTTCGGGCGCGTCGCGCTGCTCGACATGAACACGTCGCTGGTCGGCCATGCCCACCACCACTGCCATATCCTGATCAAGGCGGGTGGTGCAGACAGTGCCTTTCGCGTGCGCGGCGAAGTCGCTCCGCTGACCGACGAACTGGCGGTGCTGGTCAACGCCTGGGAGCACCACGCCTATGAGCATTCGGCGCCGCCCGAAGAGCGCACACTGATACTGGCTCTGTACATCGAGCCGGCCTGGCTGGCCGAGATCCAGCGCTCGCTGGTGCTGTCGGGGCACCCGCGCTTTTTCCCAAAGCCCACCGTGCAACTCAATGCTGTCACGCGCAAGAACGTGGAAGAGTTTGTGCTGGAGCTGTGGTGGGCCGACGAGGTGTCGCCCAGCCGGCTGGAAAACCTGCTGTTCGAGCTGATCATCGAGGTGATCGGCAGCAGCTCGGGGTGGCGTGATCTGGCCGGCCTGTTGCGTAGCCGCCCGCCGGCATCGATGGACCCCCGCATCCGCCACGCCATCGCGCTGATGCGGCAGGACGCCGCCTGGGAGCTTGACGTTGACGGCCTGGCGGCGCAGACCGGCCTGTCGCGTGCGCACTTCTTCACACTATTTCAGCGCGACACCCAGGTCACGCCGCTGGTGTACGCCAATGTGCTGCGMTTTGAGGCCGCCATTGCCCGCCTGGCCCAGAGCCCGGCGTCGGTGGGCGACATTGCGCACGAGCTGGGGTTTTCCGCACCCAGCCATTTTTCGCGTTTCTTCCGCGCTCACCTGGGCATCACGCCCAGCGACTACCGGCGCGCCGTCAACCTGTTCGAGCCACCTGCCACCGCCAGCGGCCCGGACATGCTGTGAACAATATCGCCAGACTATTTGGATAGTTTTCTGACTGTGGGGTTGATGCCCGGACTCTCGCGGTAACCCCTCATCTCCTGTTTGCCGACACTGGGGCGGCACAACAACGAGCCCGCCAGCGGGCCACAGGAGACAAGACTTGCAAGCCACCCCCGCAGCGCCGGGCGTGCCCTTTGTCGGGCAGCGCCTACAGCGTCTGGAAGACACCGCCCTGCTGAGCGGGCGCGGCGCCTATGCGGACGACGTGGGCGTCAAGCCAGGTACCCTGCACGCCGCCGTGCTGCGCTCACCACACGCCCATGCGCTGCTGCGCGCCATCGATGCCAGCGCCGCACTGCAACTGCCCGGCGTGCGCGCCGTGCTCACCGGGGCCGACGTGCAGCGCTGGGCCCAGCCCTTCGTGGTGGGCGTCAAGCAGCCCATGCAGCACTGGGTGCTGGCGGTGGATCGGGTGCGCCACGTGGGCGAACCGGTGGCGGTGGTGGTGGCCGAAGACCGCTACACCGCCGAAGATGCGCTGGACCTGGTGCGGGTGGACTACCAGGCCTTGCCCGCCGTGGTGGAGATTGACGCCGCGCTGGCTCCCGATGCGCCGCTGCTGCACGACGCGGTGGGCAGCAACGTGGTGTCCGAACGCCACTTCAGCTATGGCGAGCCCGACGCTGCCTTTCCTGGCACGCAGCGCATCAGCACCACCGTGCACTACCCGCGCAACAGCTGCTCACCGATCGAGTGCGGCGTAGTGATTGCCGAATACCTGGGGCCCGACGAGGGCTACGACGCCCTGTCCAACTTCATGGGTCCGTTTTCGCTGCACGCGGTGATGGCGCTGGCACTGAAGGTGCCCGGCAACAAGCTGCGCCACCGCGTGCCGCGCGATTCGGGCGGCAGCTTCGGCGTCAAGCAGGCGGTGTTTCCCTATGTGGTGCTGATGTGCCTGGCCGCGCGCAAGGCCGGTGCCCCGGTGAAATGGGTCGAAGACCGGCTGGAGCACCTGAGCGCCGCCACCTCGGCCACAGCGCGCCAGACCACCCTCGCCGCCGATGTGGCGGCGGATGGCCGAATTGTGGCGCTGCACTGGGACCAGGTGGACGAGGTCGGCGCCTACCTGCGTGCGCCCGAGCCCGCCACCTTCTACCGCATGCACGGCTGCCTGACCGGCGCCTACGATATCGCCCACCTGAAAGTGCGCAACCGCGTGGTGCTGACCAACAAGACCCCCTCCGGCCTGGTGCGCGGCTTCGGCGGCCCGCAGGTCTATTACGCGCTGGAGCGCCTGCTGGACCGCATCGCCGTCACCCTGCGCATGGACCCGGTGGCGCTGCGGCTGCGCAACTACGTGCGCGCCGACCAGTTCCCCTACCGCGCCGCCGCAGGTGCACTGCTGGATTCGGGCGACTACCAGCGCCTGACCGAACTGGCCCAGGCCGCTGCCGCCGAGCAAGGCCTGCTGGAGCGCCAACGCGCCGCGCGCGCCGCCGGGCGGCTGTATGGCATAGGCGTGGCCGCCATCGTGGAGCCCTCGGTGTCCAACATGGGCTACATCAGCACCGTGTTGACGCCGGAGCAGCGCGCCAAGGCCGGCCCGAAGAACGGCGCCATTGCCAGCGCCACCGTGGCCATCGACCTGCTGGGTGGCGTCAACGTCACCATCGCATCGGCCCCGGCCGGCCAGGGGCACATGACGGTGTGCGCCCAGGTGGTGGCCGATGCGCTGGGCCTGCAGCCCGCGCAAGTGGTGGTGAACGTGGAATTTGACACCGCCAAGGACGCCTGGTCGGTGGCCGCCGGCAACTATTCCAGCCGCTTTGCCGGCGCTGTGGCTGGCACCGTGCACCTGGCCGCGTGCAAGCTGCGCGACAAGCTGGCGCTGATCGCCGCTCAGCAGTTTGGCTGCTTGCCTGCCGATGTGGCCTTTGCCGATGGCCACATTTTCAACAGCACGGAACCATCGCAGCGCCAGCCGTTCACGCGCCTGGCCGCCAGCCCGCATTGGGCGCCCGCCTTGCTGCCGGCGGGCATGGCCCCGGGCCTGCGCGAAACCGCCTTCTGGACGCCCGAGGTGCTGGCCGCGCCCGATGCGGACGACCGCGTCAACACCTCGGCCTGCTACGGCTTTGTGTTCGACATCTGCGGCCTGGAGGTGGACCCCGCCACCGGTGCCGTGCGGGTGGACCGCTACATTACCGCGCACGATGCCGGGCGGCTGCTGAACCCTGCCCTGGCCGACGGGCAAATCCATGGCGCCTTTGCGCAAGGCCTGGGCGCGGCATTGATGGAGGAGTTCCGCTACGGCGGAGACGGCAGCTTCCAGTCCGGCACGCTGGCTGACTACCTCATGCCCACCGCCTGCGAAGTGCCGGACCCGCTGGTCGTGCACCAGCAAACCCCATCGCCCTTCACACCACTGGGCGCCAAGGGCCTGGGCGAAGGCAACAACATGAGCACACCGGTGTGCATTGCCAATGCCTTTGCGGACGCGCTGCGCCCGCGCATGGACCTGGATGACGTGCGCCTGCCGCTGACGCCCGGACGTGTGCTGGACCTGCTGCAAGTGCCTGATCAGCAGCCGAAAGAACCTCAGCGCCGCGTGCCGCCCGCCCCGCAGGGCGGCGGCCTGAGCCTGCAAGCGCAGGGCGAGGTCGAGATCGCCGCGCCGCCAGACAAGGTGTTTGCCGTGTTGCTGGACCCGGTGGCGCTGGCCCGGGTCATTCCAGGCTGCCACGCGCTGGCGTCCACCGGGCCCAACCGCTACCGCGCCGACGTCACCGTGGGTGTAGGCCTGGTGAAGGCGCGTTACGAGGCCGAAATCATCCTGTCCGACATCAACCCGCCGCACAGCCTGCGCCTGGCCGGCGCGGGCCATTCGTCGCTGGGCACCGGCGCGGGGGACGGCCTGGTCACGCTGGAGGCCACCCCCACTGGCACCCGCCTGAAGTACGACTACCGCGCCCAGGTCGGCGGCAAGGTGGCCATGGTGGGTAGCCGCATGCTAGAAGGGGCCGCGCGCATCATCGTGGCCCAGCTGTTCGAGTCGCTGGGCCGCCAGGCCAGCGGCGCACCGGTGGCCACCTCCTGGTGGCGCCGGCTGTTGCAACAACTGGGGGTGCGCGCATGAAGCCCGCCGCATTTGACTACGTGCGCGCCGACACGGCTGACGCAGCCTGTGCGCTGCTGGCGCAGCATGGCGAGCAGGCCCGTGTGCTGGCCGGTGGCCAGTCGCTGATGGCGGTGCTCAACATGCGGCTGGCGCAGCCCGGCCTGCTGGTGGACATTTCGCGCAGCACGGCGCTGGCGCACATCGCGCTGCATGACGGCCAATTGCAGGTTGGCGCCGCCGCCACGCAAGCCGCGCTGGAATGGCGCGACGGGTTGGCACGCGAGCTGCCATTGTTGCAACTGGCGCTGCCGCACATCTCGCATTTCCAGATCCGCAACCGGGGCACGGTGTGCGGCTCCATCGCGCATGCGGACCCGTCCGCCGAGCTGCCGCTGTGCCTGCTGGCGCTGCAAGGCAGCGTGGTGCTGCGCAGCGCCAAACGCCAGCGCGTGCTGGCGGCCGACGCCTTCTTCACCGGCATGCTGAGCACCGCGCGCGCCCCCGACGAGCTGCTGGAGGCGGTGCGCTTTCCGCTGGCGCAACCCGGCCAGGGCTTTGGCTTTCGCGAGTTTTCGCGCCGACACGGCGACTTTGCCATCTGCGCGGTGGCTGTCGTGGCTGATACACAAGGTCTGCGTGTGGCCGTGGGCGGCGTGGCCGACCGGCCCCAGGCGCGCGACTGGCCGCTGCTGGACGGCAGCGCGTTGGACGACGCCCTCAACGAATTCGCCTGGGCGCTGGATGCGCGCGACGACGGCCACATGAGCGCGGCGGCGCGGCGCCACCTGGTGCGCCAGCTGGGCCGCCAGGCCATTGACCAGGCAAAAGAACAGGCAAGGAGATCCCCATGACACACGCGATACTGGCGCGCGACCAGTTGCACCCGCTGACCCTGCACGTCAACGGCATCCCGCGCAGCGGGCACTGCGCGCCGCGCCTGCTGCTGAGCGACTACCTGCGTCACGAGCTGGGTCTGACCGGTACCCACGTCGGCTGTGAGCACGGTGTGTGCGGCGCCTGCACGGTGCAGCTGGACGGCGTGGCCGCCCGCGCCTGCCTGACGCTGGCGGTGCAGGCCGACGGCCGCCGCGTCGACACCGTGGAAGGCCTGGCCGACGCCGACGGCAGCTTGTCGGCACTGCAGGCCGCCTTCAAGCGCCACCACGCGCTGCAGTGCGGCTTTTGCACCGCCGGCATTTTGATGTCCAGCGCCGACTGGTTGCGCCGGCTGCGCCAGCAGCAGCGCCAGCCCAGCGAGCAGGAGGTACGCGACATGCTGTCGGGCCACCTGTGCCGCTGTACCGGCTACACCCCTATCGTCCAGGCGCTGATGGAGGTGGCCCATGCTTGACCTGGGACGCACCCTGTTGCAAAGCGCTGAGCGCGCGCCCGGTGCCACCGCGCTGGTGGACGGCCCCCTGCGCCTGAGCTACGCGCAATGGGCGCTGAAGATCGGCGCCGTGCAGCGCGGCCTGCACGCTCTAGGCCTGCGCCATGGCGACCACCTGCTGTCGGTTCTGCATAACCGCATGGAGGCGGCCACGCTGCATTGGGCCTGCCAGTTTGCCGGCGTGGTGATGACGCCGCTGAACTGGCGCGCCAAGCCCGAGGAAGTGGCCCACTGCCTGCATGACTCGACCGCCCGCGTGGTGGTGTACGAGCAGGTATCGGCTCCGGCGGTGCGCGAGGCCACGCTGGGTCAAGAGGTGCAGCGGGTGTATGTCGGCGAGGGTGGGGCCGAACCTGGCGCCGCGCGCTATGCCGACTGCTTTGCCGGCGAGCACGCGCCGCAACCGCTGGCACAGGCGCAGGACCTGTCTTTGATGCTGTACACATCGGGCACCACCGGTGCGCCCAAGGGCGTGCCCAGGCGCCAGCGCGCCGAGCGCGCGGCGGCGCTGGCCCACGTGGCGCAAAACCGTTATGGCTACGCCGAGCGCACGCTGGGCGTGATGCCGCTGTACCACACCATGGGCGTGCGTTCGCTGCTGGCGCTGGCGCTGTTGGACGGCTGCTTCGTCTGCATGCCCCGGTTTGACGCCGCCGCCGCGCTGGCCGCCATCCAGGCCGAACGCATCAGCCACCTGTACCTGGTGCCCACGCTGTACCACGACCTGCTGGCCCACCCGGCGTTTGCCGGCACAGACATCTCCAGCGTGCGCAAACTCGGCTTTGCCGGCGCCCCCATGCACGACGCGCTGCTGCTGCGGCTGCAGCAGGCCTTCCAACCTGAGCTGTTCGTCAACCACTATGGCAGCTCCGAAATCTACACGGTGGCCATCAACCAGGACGCGGTGGGCAAGCCCGGCTCGGCCGGGCGCGCCGGCATCAACACGCGGCTGCGCGTGGTGGCGCTGGACGGCAAGTCGGTGGACAAATTGGCCGCGCCGCTGGAGGAAGGCCAGATCATTGCCGACCTGCTCAGCGACGAGGCCTTCGAGGGCTACCACAACCGCCCCGACGCCAACGCCAAGAGCCTGCGCGAGGGCTGGTACTTCACCGGCGACACCGGCTATGTGGACGCCGACGGTGACCTGTTCGTTACCGGCCGCGTGGACGACATGATCATCAGCGGCGGCGAGAACATCTCGCCGGTGGACATCGAATCGGTGCTGTCGCTGCACCCGGCCGTGGACGAGGTGGCAGTGGCCGGCCTGCAGGACGAGCGCTGGGGCCAGCGCGTGGTGGCCTTCGTCAAGCGCAAGGACACCGTCTCTGCCGAAGGACTGGACCAGCATTGCCGCAGCTCCGACATGGTGAATTTCAAGCGCCCGCGTGAGTATGTGTTCGTCGCCGAAATCCCCAAGTCGCCGGTCGGAAAAGTGCTGCGCCGCAAGCTGGTGGCCGGCGATTACGCGCCGGAGCAGCAGGACCCGCCCGGGCCGCCACCGGATGCGCCGGCCTGACCGCCCCCATTAACTGATCAACCGCTCAATAGCCCCATCGCTCAATTGCAAAGGAAAACCATGAACCTGAACGACCTGCAACACCCTGCCCTGACGCTGCAAACCGAGTTGGACGGCTACCGCGTCGAGATCGACGCCACACGCCAGCGAGCCGATATCGTGCTGCAGCGCCCGCCGCTGAACGTCATCACCATGACGCAGCGCGAGCAGTTGCGCATCACCTTCGAGGCACTGGACGCCAACGACGCCGTGCGCGTGATCGTGCTGCGCTCCGAGGGCGAGCATTTTTCCAGCGGCGGCAACATCAAGGGCTTTCTGGAAGCCACGCCCGAGCACGTGTCCAAGCTGGCCTGGAACGTGGCCGCCCCGGCGCGTTGCAGTAAGCCGGTGATTGCCGCCAACCGGGGCTACTGCTTCGGCGTCGGCTTCGAAATCTCGCTGGCCTGCGACTTCCGCCTGGTCACGCCAACCACGCTGTACGCGCTGCCCGAGCAGAAGCTGGGCCAGATCCCCGGCTCGGGCGGTTCGGCGCGGCTGCAGAAGATGGTGGGCATCACCCGCACCAAGGACATCGTGATGCGCTCGCGCCGCATCCCCGGCCAGCAAGCCTTTGACTGGGGGGTGGCCACCGCCATTGTGCCGGACGCTGAACTGGAGCAGGCCACCGACCAGCTGGTGGACGAGCTGCGCTCGTTCTCGCCGCTGGCCCAGCGCACCGCCAAGAAGCTGCTCAACGACACCGAGGACTCGCCGCTGTCCATCGCCATCGAGCTGGAAGGCCACTGCTACTCGCGCCTGCGCAGCTCCGACGACTTCCGCGAAGGCGTGGAGGCCTTCCACGACAAGCGCACGCCCAAGTTCACCGGCCTGTAAGGCCACCGCCGTTCCCGCACATTCACCCAACCAACCCGAGGAGACACACCATGAACAACAAACTGACACCCGTTTTGCTGAGCGCCCTGATCACCGCCGCCTTTGCCACTGCCGCCCAGGCACAGAGCACGCCATTGCGCATCGGCGTGGTGACGCCGCTGTCGGGCACCTACGCCGGCATCGGCCAGCAGGTGAAGTGGGGCCTGGACCTGGCGACCAAGGAAATCAACGCCGCCGGCGGCGTGATGGGCCGGCAGATTGAGCTGATCTACGAGGACGAGGAAGCCAATCCCGCCGTGGCGGTGCAGAAGGCCGAAAAGCTGTTCCAGGTCAGCAAGGTGGACTTTTTGACCGGCACGGTCAACTCCGGCTCCACGCTGGCGGTGGGCCAGGTGGCCGAACGCAACAACCGGCTGATTGCCACCACGGTGTCGTTTGCCGACTCCATCACCGCCGACAAATGCTCGCCCAATGTGTTCCGCGTCAACGCCCGCGCCGGCATGCAGTCGGCCGCGCTGGCCGACTGGATGGCCAACACCAAGCCCAGCGCCAGCGTGTTCTACCTCGGCCCTGACTACGAGATGGGCCGCAGCACGGTGGCGGCGTTCAAGTCGGCCGCCGAAGGCAAGGGCGCCAAAACCGTGGGCGAGGTGTTCGCGCCGCTGGACAACAAGGACTACTCGCCCTTCTTCGGCCAGATCCGCTCGGCCCGCCCCACCGTCATCTACACCTCGGTGGCCGGCAACGATACCGTGCGCCTGCTCAGCCAGATGGCCGAATTCGGCCTGAACCGCAATGTGCAGATCGTCGGCGCCTCGGGCACGGTGACCTCGCAGAACCTGGCCGCCATCGGCAAGGCGGCCGACGGTTTCGTCACCGGCGTGGGCTACTCGGCCTCGATCGACTCGCCGGAGAACAAGAAGTTCGTCGCCGCGTTCGAGGCTGCCAACAAGGCGCAGCCAGACCTGTACGGTGCCGATTCGTACGGCGTGCTGTACTTCTACAAGGCGGCGGTGGAAAAGGCCAAGAGCACCGACACCGACAAGGTGCGCGAGGCCATGCGCGGCATCCAGTGGAGCACACCGCAGGGCGTCAAGACGCTGCGCGCCGGTGACCACCAGGCCATGCAGGACATGTACGCGGTGCGCGTCAACGCTGGCAAGTTCGAGATCGTTGGCAAGGTGGCTGCAGCCGCCGCCATCGGACCCGACACCTGCACCAAGTTCTGAGGCTGACCATGGGCCAAACCCTGGACTGGCTGCAGTTCGTGCTGGCGCCGCAGATGATCAACGGCTTGTCGATAGGCGTGGCCGTGGTGCTGATGGCGCTGGGCCTGACCATCATCTTCGGGCTGCTGGACGTCATCAACATGGCGCACGGCGAGTTCTACGCCGTGGGCGCCTACCTGGGCGTGGCGCTGCTGGGCTGGGGCATGTCGTTCTGGTGGGTGCTGTTGCTCACCCCCGCGCTGATGGCGCTGCTGGGCTACGCCACCGAGCGCGGCCTGGTGCAGCGCGTGTTCCACAGCAAGGACCGGCACACGCTGACGCTGCTGCTGACCTTTGGCCTGGGGGTGGTGCTGGAGGATGTGCTGAAGATCATCTTCGGCGCCAACCCGATGCGCATGGAAGCGCCCATCACCGGCGCCACCGAGATGGCCGGCCTGTTCTTCCCCAACTACCGCCTGTTCGTGATGGCGCTGGGCGGTGTGCTGATTGCCGCTGTCTGGCTGCTGGTGTACCGCACCTCGCTGGGTGCGCTGGTGCGTGCCGCCGCCTTTGACCGCCACATGAGCGCCTCGCTGGGTGTGCCGGTGTCGCGCGTGTACGCGGGCACCTTCGCCTTCGGTGTGGCGCTGGCCGGGCTGGCCGGCGTGCTGCTGGCGCCGATCTACTCGGTGTTCCCCACCATGGGGCGCGACTTTGTGCTGATCGCTTTCAGCGTCGTCATCATCGGCGGCATGGGCTCCATCAAGGGCGCGGTGCTGGCCGGGCTGCTGCTGACGCAGGTGCAGTCCATCTCCAGCCTGTTCATCTCGCCGGTGTGGAACGACCCGCTGTTGTTCGGCATCATGGTGCTGGTGCTGATGTGGCGCCCCCAGGGCCTGTTTGGAAAGCTGGGCCATGCCTGATACCTCTGTAAAACCTGGGCGCGGGCGCGACGCTCTAAGCTTGTTCACGCTGGTCTTCTTTGCCGCCGCGCTGGTGTTTGCGCTGTTGGCCAAGTTGGTGGGCGACGTGTTTTTCCTGCGCCTGGCTACCGAGGCGTTGATCTTCGGCGGCCTGGCGCTGTCGGTGGACCTGTTGCTGGGCCGCGTCGGTCTGCTGCCGCTGGGCCAGGCGTTGTATTTCGGCCTGGGCGCGTATGTGTCGGCACTGGTGCTGAAGGAATGGCACAACTCGTTCTGGCTGGGCCTGGGCGCCGCGTTGCTGGCCAGCGCGCTGGCCGGGCTGGTGGGCGGGGTGATTGCGATCCGCGCCAAGGGCGTGTACTTCGCGCTGATCAGCTTCGGCATGGCACAGGTGATCTCCAAGGTGGTGTTCAACACGCGCGAACTGGGCGCCTCCGACGGCATCATTGGCGTGCCCGGCGCGCAGGTGCTGCCGGGCTTGAGCTCCGCCGACCCGGGGGGCTTCTTCCTGGTCACCCTGTCCTTGATTTTCGCGCTCTACCTGGGGCTGCGCTACCTGATGGACACGCCTTTCGGGCGTCAGCTGTCTGCCATACGCACCAACGAGCACCGGGTGCCCTTCCTGGGCTTTCAGCCCTGGCGCTACAAGCTGCTTGCGTTTGTTGGCGCGGCCTGCATCGCGGGCATCAGCGGTGCGCTGTACCCGATGCTGCGCGGCTTCGTGTCGCCGGAGCTGATGTTCTTCCAGGTCTCGGGCAACGCGCTGATCAACGTCATCGTCGGCGGCACCGGCACGCTGATCGGGCCGCTGTACGGCTCGGTGCTGCTGACGGGGTTGAAATCCGTCGTGGGCTCGTTCACCGAGCACCACCAGATCGTCATCGGCATCCTCTTCATGGTGGTGGTGATCGTGTTCCCGCGCGGGCTGCTGGGCTACCTGGAACCGCTGCTGCAGCGCCGCCTGGATGCCCGGCAGGCTGCAAGACAGGGGGAGCGCGCATGACGACGGCACCTATCCTGTCGGTGCACGCATTGGGCGTGCGTTTTGGTGCGCTCAAGGCGGTGCACGACGTGAGCTTCGACGCCCAGCGCGGCCACATCACCGCAGTGATCGGCCCCAATGGCGCCGGCAAGAGCAGCCTGTTCAACCTGATCAGCGGCAACATCGCGCCGTCCAGCGGGCGGGTGCAGTTTGATGGCCAGGACGTGACCGGCCATTCGCCCGACCAGATGCTGCGCGCCGGGCTGGCGCGTTCGTTCCAGATCACCAACCTGTTCTTTGAACTCAGCGTGCATGAGAACCTGCGGCTGGCCGCGCAGTTCCTGGAGCAGGGGCGCGGCTTGTTCCGGCCCGTGGCGGCCAGCATCCGCGCCACCGAGCGCGTGGACCAGCTGGTGGAACAGTTCGGTCTGCAGGACAAGCTGCACGAGCTGGCGGGTTACCTGTCACATGGTGAGCAGCGCCGGCTGGAGATTGCCGTGTCGCTGGCGGTGCGCCCGCGCATGCTGCTGCTGGACGAGCCTACCCAGGGCATGAGCCACGCCGACACGCAGGAGACCGAAACCTTGATCAGGGGCCTGGCCACCCAGCACGGCCTGAGTATTTTGATTGTGGAGCATGACGTGAATCTGGTGATGAACCTGTCCGACCATGTGGTGGTGATGCACCAGGGCCAGAAACTGGCCGAAGGCCCGCCCGCCCAGGTGCGCGCCAACGCCAGCGTGCAGGCGGCCTACTTTGGCCAGCAACATGAGGAGTGAGCATGCTGGAACTCGATGACGTGCACACCCATTACGGCTTGAGCCACGTGCTGCAGGGTGTCAGCCTGCGCGTGGGTCCCGGCGAGGTGGTGGGCCTGTTTGGCCGCAACGGCGTGGGCAAGACCACCATCGTCAAGACCATTGCGGGTTGGGTCAAGCCCTCGCGCGGCGACGTGCGATTCGAGGGCGGCGCGTTGAACAGCGTGCCGTCGGAGCGCATCAGCCGCTTAGGGATTGGCCTGGTGCCGGAAGACCGGCGTATTTTCCCCGGCCTGACGGTGGAGGAAAACTTGCGCCTGGGCTTCATGCAGGCGCCCAGCCGGGGCCGGGCGGCGCAAAAGCGCAAGCTCGACGACATCTACACGCGCTTTCCACGTCTGGCCGAGCGGAGAAAACAAATGGGCACCACCCTGTCCGGCGGCGAGCAGCAGATGCTGGCCTTCGCCCGCGTGCTGACCGGCGAGCCCAAGCTGCTGCTGATCGACGAGCCCACCGAAGGCCTGGCGCCCATGATCGTGGAAGAACTGCTCAAGCTGATGCGCGTGCTGGCGCAGGAGGGCATTGCCATCGTGCTGGTGGAGCAAAGCGTGCACGCGGCGCTGGAACTGTGCCACCGCTTCTACCTGGTGGAGCGCGGTCAGGTCACGCTGGCGGGCGATGCAGCGGATGCCGATGCGCGCAGCGATCTGATTGGACGGATCAGCGTGTGAGGCAACGAGGCCAAAGTGTCAGGCCGGTTGCGGCCTGCGCGGCGAAGCCAGCAGGCTGTCCACCAACAGCCCAGCCGGCACGCTGAGCGCGCTGCGGTCGCGCATGGACACCACAAAGCGCCGCTTGGCCCAGGGGTTGGTCAGCGGCACCACCTTCAAGCCCAGTTGGGTGCGCATGGCGCGTGCTTCTTCGGTGGGCACAATGGCCAGCGCCAGCTTGGCCGCCACGATGCGACAAGCCGCATCCACCGACGACACCTGGATGCGGTAGCGCATGCGCTTGCCGGCCGCCGCCGCCTGACCCTGTTGCGTGGCCGTCATGATGCTGCGACCCACGATGTCCACGTGCTCGTGGTCCAGCGTGTCCTCAAAGGCGATGCCGCGCCGCCTGGCCAGTGGGTGGGCGGGGTGCAGCACCACAGCCAATTGGTCTTGGCGGTAGGCGAAGGTCTGCAACTGGCGCAGATCCACCGCATCCCAGCACACGCCCAGGTCGGCCCTGCCCTCTTCCACGCCACGCACCACTTCCCAGATGTCGCGCTCTTCCAGGCTGACGCGCACCTGTCCAAATTGGGCGGCAAAACAGCCAACGTCCTCGGGCAGGAACTGCGCGATGGCCGACATGCTGGCAAACACCCGCACGTGGCCCTGCACGCCCTCGGCAAAGGCGCCCAGCTCGGCCTGCATGCGGTCCAACAGCGCCAGCGATTCGCGTGCATAGCGCCACAGCGTCTCGCCGGCCGGCGTCACCGCCACGCCACGGCGGCCGCGCTCCAGCAACTGGGTGCCGGTCTGCTCTTCCAGCTGGCTGATGCGCTTGCTCACCGCTGAAGGCGCGATGGCCTCGCGCGCTGCTGCCTGGGCGATGTTTCGCTCTTCGCAGACGGCGATGAACAGGCGCAGCGTCAGCGGGTCGAAGTGGCGAGCAGCAGTGGCTTTAGACATCTCAATTGGGCATGGCTTAATCAAAATATTACCACTTCAGAGATTTCATGATTGGGGGCACCATCACGCCATCGATTCACTGTTTGAGAGCCCTCCACCATGCGCATTGTTGACATCCGCGAACGCACCGCCCCCATCGCCTCCCCCATCGCCAACGCCTTCATCGACTTCTCCAAGATGACGCTGAGCCTGGTGGCCGTGGTTACCGACGTGATCCGCGACGGCAAGCCGGTGGTGGGCTACGGCTTCAACTCCAACGGCCGCTACGGCCAGGGCAGCCTGATGCGCGAACGCTTCATCCCGCGCGTGCTGGAGGCCGACGCGGCCAGCCTGGTGAACGAGGCCGGCGACAACCTGGACCCGCACAAGGTCTGGGCCACGATGTTCAAGAACGAAAAGCCCGGCGGCCACGGTGAGCGCTCGGTGGCCATGGGCACCATCGACATGGCGGTGTGGGACGCGGTGGCCAAGATCGCCGGCAAGCCGCTGTTTCGCCTGCTGGCCGAACAGCAGGGCACGGTGGCCAACCCGCGTGTGTTCGTCTACGCCGCCGGCGGCTACTACCACCCCGGCAAGGGCCTGGAGGGCCTGACGGCCGAGATGCAGGGCTACCTGGACCGCGGCTACAACGTGGTGAAGATGAAGATTGGCGGCGCGCCGCTGGCCGAAGACCAAAAGCGCATCGAGGCAGTGCTGAAGATGCTGCCCAGCGGCTGCCGCCTGGCGGTGGACGCCAATGGCCGCTTTGACGTCGCCACGGCCATTGACTACGCCAAGGCGCTGAGCGCCTACGACCTGTTCTGGTACGAAGAGGCCGGCGACCCGCTGGACTACGCGTTGCAGGCCCGCCTGGCCGAGCACTACGCCAAGCCCATGGCCACTGGCGAAAACCTGTTCTCCATGCAGGACGCGCGCAACCTGATCCGCTACGGCGGCATGCGCAGCGACCGCGACTGGCTGCAGTTCGACTGCGCCCTGAGCTACGGCCTGGTGGAGTACCTGCGCACGCTGGACATGCTGAAAGAGAATGGCTGGGGTTGGGACCGCTGCATTCCCCACGGCGGCCACCAGATGTCGCTGAACATTGCCGCCGGCTTAGGGCTGGGTGGCAACGAGAGCTACCCCGACCTGTTCCAGCCCTACGGTGGCTTCCCCGACGGCGTGCGGGTGGACAACGGCCACATCACCATGCCTGAACTACCCGGCATTGGCTTTGAGGGCAAGGCCGATCTGATCAAGGAAATGCACAGCCTGGCGGCCTGAGGGGATGGGGCCCGAATGTCTTCAGGCTCAGCGCTGGCCCAGCATGGCGACAGGGCGGTCAGGATGGCCGGTATGGCCCGCATCGCCCTGCTCCAGCTGAAAGGTGGAGACCACCTGGACCAGTTCCTGCGCCTGTGATTTCAGGCTGCTGGCGGCCGCTGCCATTTGCTCCACCAGCGCGGCATTCTGCTGGGTGGCCTGGTCCATCTGTGTCACGGCCTCACCCACCTGGGCCACGCCCGTGCTTTGTTCGGAACTGGCGGCGCTGATTTCCCCCATGATGTCGGTCACCCGGCGTATCGCCGCAACCACCTCGTCCATGGTGCTGCCGGCCAGGTCCACCAGCCGGGTGCCCTGCTCCACCCGCTCCACGCTGGTGTTGATCAGCGTCTTGATCTCCTTGGCGGCCTCAGCACTGCGGCCTGCCAGCGAGCGCACCTCGCTGGCCACGACGGCAAAGCCGCGTCCCTGTTCTCCGGCCCGTGCCGCTTCCACCGCGGCATTCAGCGCCAGGATATTGGTCTGGAAGGCAATGCCGTCGATGACGCTGATGATGTCGGAGATTCTGCGCGAGCTCTCGTTGATGCCCTTCATGGTCTCCACCACCTCGCCCACGGTGCTGCCGCCACGCACCGCCACGGTGGATGCGTTCTGGGCCAGTTGGTTGGCCTGGCGCGCGCTGTCGGCGTTCTGCTTCACCGTGCTGCCCAACTGCTCCATGGAGGCGGCCGTCTGCTCCAGCGCGCTGGCCTGGCTCTCGGTGCGGCCGGACAGGTCGTGGTTGCCCTGCGCGATCTCCGAACTGGCGGTGGCCACGCCCTCTGAGCCCGTGCGCACCTGCTGCACGATAGATGACAGGCTGTCGCGCATACCCTTGATGGCATGCAGCAGGCTGGAGTTGTCGTTGGGCTTCAGTGCAATGCGCACGGTCAGATCGCCGCGCGCGATGCGCCGCGTCACCTCCGCCGCCGCGTCGGGCTCACCGCCCAGCTGGCGCAGCAGGCTGCGGGTGATGAGCGTGGCGATCACCAGCAGCGCCAGGGCCAGCGCCAGCGATCCCAGACCAAAACTGACCACGCGCTTGAAGATGGCGGCATTCACATCGTCCACGTAGACGCCCGAGCCGACCAGCCAACCCCAGGGCGCAAACCCCTTCACGTAGGAGACTTTCTGCACCGGCTGCTCGCTGCCCGGCTTGGGCCACATGTAGAGCACGAAACCTGCGCCCTTGGCCTTGACAACGTCCACCATCTCCATGAACAGGCGCTTGCCGGTGGGGTCCTTGTTTTCGGACAGGTCCTTGCCCTCCAGGTCGGCGCGTATCGGGTGCGCCAGCATCTTGGGCTGCATGTCGTTGATCCAGAAATACTCCACGCCGCTGTAGCGCAGCGTCCTGATGGCCGCCATGGCGCGGCGCTTGCCCTCGTCTTCCGGCATGCCGCTCTTGGTCACCTGGTCGTGAAAGTACACCACCAGACCGTGAGCCGCCTCCACCGCCTGTTGCACGCCGAGTTGGCGCTCTTCCAGGATCAAGGTGCGCTCGGAGAACAGCACCACCGCCACCAGGATGACAATGCCCACCAGGGCGCTGACCGTCAGCAGCCACAGCCGCTGTGCGATGGTGAAATTCATGGCGTTGCTCCTCGGTGTTGGCTTGGGGCCTGCGAACAATGTGCCCGGACCGCCGTTTTTTGCTCCCCGACTCCGCCTGAGTTCAACAGAATATGGCAGAAGCGCCAGCATGCGTCAACGAACTGGTGGGCCTCGTCGGCTTGGAGCAGGCCGATGAGGCCTCAAATTCTTCCCTGCAAGGCGGCAAACGCGGCATACTTGCCAAGACCCGACAGCGGTCGCGTTAGCCGGCCAAACCCATCCCCTTACAGGAGCGCCCATGTTCAAGAACAACCCGTTTGAAGCCGCCACCAAGGCCATGATGGCCAATGCCGAGAAGTTCATGACGCCCGGCTCGGGCGACAGCACCGCCCAGCTGATGGCCAACGTGAAGGCCTGGGGCGAGTTGATGCAGACCCAGGCGCAGGCGGCGCAAGCGGCTGCCCAGGAGGCCATGGCAGCGCTGAAGGACATCAAGGACCCGCAGGACGCGATGGAGGCGCTGAAGAGCAGCGCCCAGACCACCCTGGCCATGACTGCCAAGCACATGCAGGAAGCCACCGCACTCAGCGTGGCCCAGTTCACTGCCGGCGTGGACGCCATGCAAAGCGCCCACCCCATGGGCGAGGCGCTGGCGCCCATGGCCAAAGGCATGAAGACGGCCGCCTCGGCGATGGAGACGGCAGTGAAGAAGGGGACCTCCGCCGCAGCCCAGAAAGCAGCCGCTTCAGCGGCCAAGAAGACCAGCCGGCGCTAGGCCCGCTGCGCGGAAATAAGAAACGGCGCCTGTTGGCGCCGTTTGTGTTTCTGTTACCCCGCAGCAGCCCGTGAAGCGGTGCTGACCGCTTCACGGGAGCTGGGTTGTGCGCTCAGAACTTTCCGCGCAGCGTCAGGAAGTACTGCCGGCCGCTGCGGTACCAGCTGAGCGGCGCGTTTTCGGTGATCGAGTAGGTATGGCGGACCGGGTCGTTCATGTTGGTGCCGTCAAAGTTGATCGAGAGATCCTTGGTCAGCTTGTAGCCTATTGACAGTGACAGCGCGCCATAGCCCGCGTACTTGGTCAGGCCGTTGTAGGTGGCCGCGCCGGCAGCGTCAAACGTGGGCACGTTGGTGCCGTTGCCCGCGAAGCCGGTGGAGTAGTCGGAGCGGTAGTTCCAGGCCAGGCTGGCGGAAAACTTGTCGTCCTCGTAGAAGCCGCGCAGGTTGTAGGTCGTCTTGGAGGTGCCCAGCATCTCCACGCCGTCGTCGTCCTTGGAGTCGACGTAGGTGGCGTTGACGCCAAAGCCGAAGCCGGAACCTATCGGCATTTCCAGCGCGCCTTCCACGCCTTTCAGCTGCGCACCCACGCCGCGGCGGGATGACACGGTGAAGATCGAGTTCGCCCCGGTCACGGTGTTGAAGAACTCCACCTGCGAGGTGCCGGCCTTCACGTAGTTCTGCAGGTTTTGCATGAAGAAGCCGCCCGACACGTAGGCACGCGGCGCGAAATACCAGGCCGCGTTCAGGTCCAGGTTGTTGGACGTGATGGGCTTGAGCAGCGGGTTGCCGGACGAGCCGATCAGCGTGGTGCCGTTCAGCGCCACGGCACCAGCCAGTTCGTTGTAGTTGGGCCGGCCCAGCGTGCGGGTCAGCGCGGCGCGCACGATCAGGTCCTTGTCAGCTTCCCAGCGCAGGTTCAGGCTGGGCAGCACCATGTTGTGGTGCGTGGTGACGATCTGCGGGATGTAGCTGGCCGAGCGCGCGCCGACGATGGCGTTGGGGATGTTGCAAGGCGCCAGCGGCACGCAGGAGCCGGCACCGCTGGTGGGCAGTGCCTGGTAGGAAATCGACGTCAAGTCGGTCTTCGCCAGGCGCAGGCCCAGGTTGCCCGACAGCTTGCCCGATTCGAACTCGCCCATCGCATAGGCCGCGCTGTTGCTTTCCTCGATGAAGTAGCCGGCCGTCCAGGTCTTGTTCAGCACCGGGTCCCAGTTCATGTACTGGGCGGCAAAGGCGTTGATCTGCGACGTGTCGAAGCGGAACAGGTTGTACGGAATGCCGTCGCGTATGCCCTCGCCCCAGTTGGCCGGGTACTGCGTGGCCGGGGTCAGCTGGCCGGTCACGACGTTGGCTTGTGTGGGCGGCTGCGTGCTGATCGTGCCATTGGTGTAGACCGGCAGCGTGTCCTTGTTGACCAGCAAACCGCCGGTGACGCTGATGAACGGCGACGGCGTGATCACCCCGGCCGCGTTATCCTGCGCGTTCCAGCGCCCGGCGTAGGAGTTGTAGGTGCGGTCGTGCGTGGCCTTGCGGTAGCCGAACTTGATGTTGTTGAAGACGCCCCAGTCGGCCTTGTACTCGCCGTCCAGGTGGAGGTAATGCTCCTGGTCCAGCGACTCGACTGCAGCGGCGGTGTTGCTCATCTGCGAGAAGTTGGAGATCTTGGACATGTCGATGGCCTTGCCCGTCAAGTCCGTCACCGTGTAGTTGGTGGGACGCGAGCCATTGACATTGAAGCTGACGTTGTTGTTGATCAGGCCGTAGGTCAGCATGGGCTCGGAGCCGGTGATGCCGCTGCCCACCGTGTAGCCCAGGCGCGCGCGCAGGCTCCAGCGGTCGGTTGGCCGGAACGTCACGTCCAGATCGGCGAACGAGCTCAGCGACTGCGCGCCCTGGCGCACGATGTTGTCGTACTCGAAGCCGATCACCCGCTTGTTCAGGTCGGCTTGCGCGGCCGCACTGTTGCCGGCGATGAAGGCTGGCCGATAGATGTCGGCGCCGGTGATGATGTTGCCGTCAACCTTGGTGTTCTTCAGCAACCAGCCGTTGGCCACCAGGTTGGACGGGAAGGCAAAGCCCGAGCTGTTGTAGTTGTCGGCGGTCAGGGTGGTGCGGAAGGCCGACAGGTGGATGTCCAGCGCCTGCGACGGCTTGACCTGCACGCCGATGTAGCCACCGCTGCGCTCGCGAACGCCGTCGAACTCGGCCACGTTCAGGCTACCGGGATAGCGCTTGTTGGCCAGCGAGGCGTCACCCGAGGCCGTGGCCTGCGCCGGCGTGAGCACGGCGTAGCTGAACACTTCCTGGCCGTCGCGGCGCAGATGCCGGTTTTCCTTGTAGGCCTGGATCAGGAAGCCCAGCGTGCCGTCGTCATTCTTCCAGTTCAGCAGGCCGGACAGTTGCGGATCGGTATTGCCGGGCAGTGTGGCCTTGACCACGCCCAGGGAGACTTCGCCGGAGACGCCCTTCTTGAAGTCCAGCGGCTTGCGCATCAGGACATCCACCGAGCCGGAGATGCCGCCTTCGGTGATGTCGGCGCGGCCCGATTTGTAAACGATGCTCTGGCCGATCAACTGCGATGGCATCAGGCCAAAGCCCACTGAGCGGCCGCTGGAGCTTTGGTCACCCACGTGCCAGTCGCCCGAGGACAGTGCATGGCCGTTGACGGTGACCAGGTTCAGGTTGGGGCTGGTGCCGCGGATGGACACGCGCTCGGCCTCATCCATGGCGCCGGCGCCGCCGTACTGCACGTTGACGCCTGCCAGGCGCGACAGCGCGTCGGCGATGTTCTTGTCGGGCATCTTGCCCACGTCTTCGGCCGAGACCACTTCGAGGTTGGTGTCGGCATTGCGTTTGGTATCAATCGACTTGGCGATGGACGCGCGTATGCCGGTGATCACCACGGTGTCCAGGTTCTGGGTCGCGGGAGCGCTGGTCTGCGCCTGGGCTTGCGGTGCAAGGGCTGCCAGCACAAGGGCAACGGCGGATGCAATTTCAGTGCGTGTAGCTTTCATGTTGTGGTTCTCTCCTAGGGGTGAATTGCCAATACCGACCAAAGACCACAACCATACCGGATGCCGTTTATGTAAACACGGGGTAAACCAGAGAACGGCCATATGTATTTGGCGACTCGTCATTCCTCCGTGTTATTGCTTGATAGGAACTGAAAATACTAGTAATTACTAGACTCTCCTCGTGACAGGCTCATGACGAAGGCAAAAAAGCCGGTGAGCGCGCAGTTAACGGTGACAAACCAGATAGATACCACTAACAGGCCGCTGGTGTGGTTTTTCAGAGACGGTCAACCACCCGCAGCAAGCCTTCCAGGAAGCCTGTCCAGCCGTACTTCGCGCCATGCAGGTTGCGCTGCTGGTCTTCGCGGAAACCGCTTTGCTCCATGCGCAGGCGCACGCCGCTGGCGGTGGGGGTCAGCGTGAAGGTCACCACCGTACGCAGCGCGCCGGCGCCATCGTCGCCCACGTTCCAGCTGTAGCTGAGGCGCTGGTGCGGCTGCATCTCCAGCACCTGACAGTCCACGATGCCGTTCCATTGCGGCATCGGCTGGGTGCGCAGTTGAAAGTGCCGGCCCTGCTCTGCGGCAAAGTCGTTGGGCAGCAGCCAGTCGGCCATCAAGGCGCTTTGCGTCAGCGCGCGCCATACCTTTTCAGCCGGGTGCGGCAGTTCGCGCTCCATCACCAGGGTGAGGGCGCCGTCAACGTCGGTTTCAGTGGCGGTGTTGGTCTTGGTCATCATTGGTCCATGCGTTTCAACAGGTCTTCGAGGCGGTCGAAGCGGCCGTGCCAGAAGGCGGAGTAATACGTCAACCAGTCCAGCAGTGGCGCCAACGCCTTGGACTCGGCCTTGTAGTAGGTTTCGCGGCCKTCACGCCGGCCGCTCACCAGGCCGGCACTTTTCAGCGCATTCAGGTGCTTGGAGATGGCCGGCTGCGACACGCCGCTGGGCAGCGTCAGCGCGTGCACAGTCAGCTCACCGTCGCGGCTCAGACGCTCGAAGATGGCGCGCCGCGTCGGGTCGGCGAGTGACTTGAAGACTGCCGTGGGCTCGGCGTGGCTGGGGGTTGCAGTAGGCATGAAAAAATAATAACCAAATAGTTATGCATTGTCAAATACCCTGCCCTGCCGCACCCCGGAAGTCCACGCTGCAGTCAGTGAAACGTCAGGGCAAAGGCTGGCCGGCAGCCAGCGCGATGCGCCGGCGCAGCCGCTGGGCCTCGGCCGTGTTGCCGGCCTTGTCGGCCAGCTCGGCCTGCGCACCCAGCCAGGCCAGCACGGCGCGGCGCCAACCCTGGTCGGAGGCCGTGTCGCCGGCCACCCGCAGGCCCTCGGGGCTGAGCTGGCCCTTGCGCAACAACACGGCAGCGGCCACCAGGCGGGCCAGCGGGTCCGGCACCGCTCTCAGCGCATCCACGCTGGGGTTGCCGGCCAACAGCGGTTGGTAATGCTTGGGCAGCAGCGCGGCATCCACCCCGCTCCACTGGCCGCTCAGGAAGGCCGCATAGGCGCGCTCGGGCGCGGCAGCGTCGGCCGCCAGCTTCTGGTAGTTGTCACACGGGCCGAAATCCAGCGCCGCCGCCTGTGCAGCGCAGCGCACCAGCTCGGCCCGGGCGGCCAGGTCCAGCCTGCCGGTGCTGGCCACTTCGTTGCGCACGCGGGCAAACTCCACGTCGGCCACCTTGGTCTCACCGGCGAAATAGGCGTTGATGGCCAGCTTCAGCGAGCCCTGGGCGGACACCTGCCAGTCCGGCGGTGGTGGGGTGCTGGAGCAAGCCGCCAGCAGCAGTGCCAGGCAGGCAAGTGGTGCGAAGAGGGTGCGCTTGTTCATGGCAGCTTGATCTCCGCGTCACGGGCGAATGGCCATTTGCGGTTCACCTCGTTGACCAGCGCGTCCACCTTGCGCAGGCTGGCTTCCACCTGGGCCCGCAACGCGCCCAGGTCGGCCGTGGCGTTCTTGGTGTTGGCGCCTATGGCCTGGGCCTCCACCAGCACCGCGTCCACCTTCTTCAGGCTGGCGCGCGCATCGACCAGCAGGGCGCGCAGCTCCACCACGGTGGCCTGGGTGTCGGCCAGCACACCCTTGTCGCCAAACACCCGCTGGTCGGCCCGTGCCAGCAGCGCGTTGGTGGTGTCCAGCAGCGTGACCACCTTTTGCGCATTGGCGTCACCGCCCAACGCGAAGCCCAAGGCGCCGTACTTGCCCTTGAAACCCTTGTTCAGCCCTTCGGTGGCGCCCTGCACCTGCTCCAGCGTCTGGTTCAACGTCGAGTCGGCCTTGGTCATGGCCTCCAGGTTGTCTACCAGCGCGTGCACCGAGGCCAGCAGGCGCGGGATCTCGGCCGTGGCGTCGCCGCGCAGCACATTGCGCACCGCACCCACCGGCAGCGGCGTATCGGTCAGTGAGCCGCTGAAGGCGCGCAGCTTGGTGTCACCCACCAGGCCACGCTCCATGGTGAAGATGCTGCTGTTGCGTAGCCATTTGGCGTCCTTGCGCGTCACGTCCACCATGATGCGCGCCTTGCCGTCGTTCGCGAGGTCAATGCGGCGCACCCGGCCTATGGGGAAGCCGGAAAACGTCAGGTCCATGCCCACCTGCACCCCTTCGGAGTCTTCGGCGATCAGCACCAGTTCCTGCGTGCTCTCGAACACGCCGCGCGCATACATCACGTAGGCCACCGAGCCGGCGATCAGTGCCAGCATCAGCACCAGCAGCACCATGGCCTTGAGCTCGATGTGGGCGATCGGCGGCGCTTGCGCCGGCACTTGGGGCGGCAGGTCAGACAATGGCGTGGGCGGTGGCGTGGGCGGGCTGCTGTCTTGCATGGCTATCCAATGTACTTCACGGCCAGCGATGAGGCTTCGATCAGCACCAGCACCAGGAACAGGCGCACCGTGCCGGCCGATACCGCGATGGCGCCGCGCGCGGCCGGCGGCGGCGGCGCGTGCAGGTTGGAACCGGCCGGCACCACGGCCACGGCGCAAGCGAACAGCAGCGTCTTCAGCACAAAGCTCAGGCTCACCGGGCCGTCAAACACCCGGCCCACCATGCGCGTGTAGGCGGTGAAACCGAAAGGCGACACGCCATAGACCACCATGTACGCGATCGCCAGCGCCACCACACTGCTGACCGCCGCCAGCAACAGCACCGAAAAGGCGCTGGCAATGGCGCTGGAAACCAGCCGCTGGCCATGCTGGGCCCGGGTCAGCGGCGTGGCGCCTTCATCGGGTGCCTGCCAGGGCGAGGCCATGCCGGTGCGCAGCACCACGAACAACGCCGCGCTCAGGGGGATCAGCTCCAGCACCAGCACCCGCACCACCACCTCCAGCGCGTACTGCGACAGGCCATAGCTCTGCGCGGTGACCACGACGATGCGTATCAGCACCAGGCAGATCAGCGCGCACAACACGGTGAACCAGGGCAGCACCTGCCAGCTGGTCAGGTAGATGTCGCGCGCGATCTGGCCGCGCCGCTGCCCCCGGTAGGTGGCCGGCGACAGCGCGATCACCAGCGTGATGGCGCCGAAATGCACGATGGCCCACCAGTCGGCCACCGAGCGCAGCAGCCGCCGGCCCAACGGCGCGCGCCGGGCGTGGGGGGACGGCAGGGGCGCGGGGGTCACGGTGTCAGCGTCAGCGTGTGGCGCACCTCGGCGGGCTTCAATTGCAGCGGCCGGTATTGCACGTCGGCCCAGGGCTGACGCATGTCGCGGTAGCGGCTGGAGAACACCAGGCCGCTCTGGCCGGTCTGGTAGATGAAGCGGGACTTGTCCAGGTCCGCCAGGTCGTACAGCGCGCGCATGGAGGCGGCGTGGCGGGTGGCGAAGGGCTGGCGGGCGTCGTTCAGCCAGTAGTGCCCCACGTCCACCGTGAAGCTGTCGCCGCCCACCGGCACGCTGACATTGAAGAACGGCGCCAACGGGGCCACGTTGTCAAACGGCTGGTGGGTGCTGCGCGCGGCATGCGCGGCCCCCCATTGCCAGGCGGCCACATCCTTGCCGTATTGGGCGCTCAGCCGCTCCAGCGCCCGGTCCAGCGCGTCGGCGGCCTGCTGCTCGCAGCTTTTGGGCGCGCACCACCAGCCGTCGTTGCGCGCCAGGATGTCTTCCATCAGCAGGCGGAAATGGCGCCGGCCATAAAGGGCCTTCATGCGCGCCTCGCCCAGCTTCGGGCTGAGCAGTGCGCGTGTCAGCTCGTCGGCCCACGCCGCCAGGATCAAGGGCGCCGCCCGGTCGGCCAACATATTGCTGTCAAACCCCGCCAGTTGCTGCTGTGCGGCCATGGCCAATGGGTGTTGCCCTTTGACCTTTTGCAGGTAGGGCAGCAGCCGCTGAGCCGCCAGCGAGATCTGGTCACCCTGGATCTTCTGCAGGCTGGCCAGGTCGTGCTTGGGCGTGGCGGCCAGCAACTGCTCGATACGGATGAAGCGCTCGGGCAAGGCCCAGTCCTGGCCGATGAAATACGGGTAGTCCGGCGGCGTCACACGCTGGTTGGCGGTGGCCACCCAGCCTTTGGCGGCCTGCAGGTCCTGGGGCGTTTGCGCATAGGGCAGCCAACCATCCCAGTCGTAGCGCGGCTCCCAGCCTGGGGCCGGAGCCATGCCCTTGATGTCGTTGTCCGCCTTGCGCAGCGGCACCTTGCCCACGGCCTTGTAGGCCACGCGGCCGGCGGTGTCTGCCATCACCACGTTTTGCATCGGCGAGTGGTAGCTGGCGTAAGCGGCCAGCAGTTCGTCCACCGAGTTGGCGCGGTTGCCCTCCAGCCCGGCCTGCACGGTGAGGTTGTCGGCATCCAGCGCGCTCCAGCGCAGCGCCAGCACAAACTTGGTGGCGTCCAGCACCTCGGTGTGCGACTTCTGCGCATCGCTCAGCACCGGGCCATGGCGGCTCTCACGCACCGTCTGCACCACGTCAGGCTTGCCCTTGACGCGGATCACCTCCTGCCGCTCGGTGAAGGCGGCCCAACTGACCTGGCCGTTGACATCGGGCGCGCGGTACTGCTTGGGGTTCTCGGGGTTGATGCGCTCCAGGTACAGGTCCTGCACGTCCGGGCCAGTGTTGGTGAAGCCCCAGGCGATTTTGTCGGTATGGCCCAGCACCACGAAGGGCAGGCCCGGCAGCGTAGCCCCCACCACATTGAGGCCGGGTGCCTGCAGGTGGGCGAAGTACCAGATGGCCGGCGCCCCCAGAGACAGGTGTGGGTCGTTGGCCAGCAGCGGCTTGCCGCTGACGCTGTGCGAACCGGCCACCACCCAGTTGTTGCTGCCCTTGCCCTCCACGTTGCCCAGGTTGCCGGACAGCTCGTCGGACCAGGCAGCCATCGCCGTGGCCTGGGTGGCCTCCCCGGTGGGAGCCTGGGCCATGCCGTTGTCCGACTTGAACACACCCAACCGGGCATAGAGCGCGGCCAGGTCCACGTCGGTGGCCGGGGCCTCGCCGGGGTAGGCCGGCAGCGCCTGCCACATGCGCCCGGTGCTCAACACCTTGGTCAGCGACAGGCGGGCAAACTCGCTGCCCCAGTTGCCGCCCAGGTCGAGCGCCATCATGATGGCCCAGCCCACGCTGTCCACCGCCTCCCAACGGCCAGGCGTGGTGCCCAGCACATGGAACTCCGGCCCCAGCGCCTGGCTGGGCGCGGCGTTGAAGGCGTTGACGCCGTCGGCATAGGCCTGCAGCGCCTCGCGCGTGGCCGGGTTCAACTGCGCCCACTGGCGGCGCGCGGCGGCCATGATGCCCAGCGTGCGCATCAGCTTGTCGGTCTCCAATGTGGGTTCGCCAAACAGCTCGGACAACTGGCCATGCATCACCCGGCGGTTGAATTCCAGCTGCCAGCCGCGTTCCTGCGCATGCACATGGCCGAGCGCGAACCAGGCGTCGTGCCCGGACTGGGCCAGCAGGTGGGTGACGTCGGCGCCGTCGCGCTGCACCGTCACCGGCGCCTTCAGACCGCTGACCTGCAGGCTGCCGTCCAGTTTGGGAAAGCTGCGCGCCGCATAGATACCCAATGCCGCCAAGGCCACCAGCAACACGGCCAGCAGCAGCCCCACGCCCCGTTTCAACCAGCGCATACGCCCCCTGCCCTCAAGAGAAATGTTGTTGGAGTCCGCGCGCAGCCTGGCCGCATGCCCCGCTCCGCCTCACAGCACGGAAAAGCTCACCAGGGGCATGCTGGGGTCGGTGAAGGGCGCGCCCAACGCCAACTCGCCGCGCCCGTGCAGCACGCATTCCTCGCGGCGCAGGAAGATTTCGGTGCCGGCGCCGGCAAAGCGCACCCAGGTGCCGTAGGAGCTGAGGTCGGTCAGCACGAAGCCGCCGTTGCGCCAGTCGATGCGCGCATGGGTGCGCGAGACGCGCGGGTCGTTGACGTTGAATTCCACCTTCTGCACCCGCCCGATCTGCACCGGCAGCTCGAACGACTTGAAGGTCTTGTTGACGCCCTCGAAGCCCAGCGTGATCTGGCCGCCCAAGGCGTCCATCAGCTCGGCGTGCACGGTGGCATCCACCTCGCCCTGCATGGTCAGGAAGGAGCTGGCCTCGTCCTCGCGCCAATCCACCTGATAGACGGTGCAGGGCTCGGCCCGGCCGCGTATGGCAATCGGCCCCAGCAGGCGAAAGCGCACGCCGTCGCTCTCGTGGGCGCCGGTGATGGCGGCGTCGTTGATCCAGATCTGGTCGGCGCCGGTGAGGTCGCTCAGGCGCGAGGCCACGTTGACGGCGTCGCCATAGCAGTCGCCGCTGACGATTTCGACATCACCGGTGGCCACGCCTATGCGTATCGGCATGCGCAGGCTGGGCGCCAGCTTGGCGATGCGTTTCTGGTGCACGCGTTGCATCTCCACCACGGCAGAGATGGCGTCCGGGCTCTTGGGGAACACCGCCAGCACGCCGTCGCCCAGTGTTTTGACCACCCGGCCGTTGTAAGCCGTGCAGACCTCTGCTATCCAGGTGGTGATCTCGGTGACCGCCTGGGTAGCCTTGGCGTTGCCCAGCACCTCGAAGGCGCCGGTGCTGCCAATCAGATCCGTAAAAACGACGGTGGTTTGCAAACCCATTCCCTTGCGGTTGTCTGGCGAGAGTTTAGGGCATTGGCCGGGGTGTTGGAAATCATGTTGCTTTCCCCGCCCTGCCCGGCTTCAGTGGCCATGCCCCGGATGGCCATGCCCGTGGGTGTGACCGTGGTCGTAGCCCAGCGCGTCGCCGGCGTGCTGGTGGCCCCACACCAGCATGGCGTCGCGCCCCTCCACCGCCATGTCCACCCTGGCGCCCACGGGCAGCAGCACCTTGGTGGGCACATGGCCGAAAGGCAGGTTGGTCAGCACCGGCACTTTCAGCCGCTGGCGCAACCAGGCCACCACGCTGGCCAGCTTGAAACCCTTGTCGGCGCTTGTCAGCGTGTAGTCATTGAACTGGCCCAGCAGCACCGCCTTTTGCCTGGGCAAAACGCCGGCATACAGCAACTGCGTCAGCATGCGCTCCAGCCGGTACGGGTGCTCGGCCACGTCTTCCAGGAACAGCACGCCGCCCTCCACCTGCGGAAAATATGGCGTTCCCAGCAAGCTGGCCAGCACCGACAGGTTGCCACCCCACAGCGTGGCCCCCTCCAGACTGAAGGTGGTGTGTGCCTTGGGCAGCGTCACGCCGTCCGACAGCGCCAATTGGCGCCAGCCGGTGCCTTCGCCCTGGCCGCACAGCAGGTCGTCGAAACAGGCTTCCATGATGTCGTCCACGCCTTCGGCGCGGCCAAAGCCCTCGCACAACGCCGGACCGGCCCAGGTGGTGCGGCCGGTCTGCGCCAGCATGGCGCTCTGGAAGGCGGTGAAATCGCTGAAACCCACGAATTGCAGGCCTTTGTCCACCGCCTTGGCCACTTGCTTGTACTTGATGCCGGGCAGCAGCCGGGTCAACCCATAGCCGCCGCGGCTGATCAGCGCCACATCGGCGCCGCTGGCGGCGGCGCGGTGGATGGCGGCCAGCCGGGTGGCGTCGTCGCCGGCAAAGCGGGTGTCGCGCGCCAGCGCGTCCGTGTCCACCTCGACCTGGTGGCCCAGGCGTTCCAGGCGTTTGACGCCACGGCGAAACGCCGCCTTGTCCAGCACGGCACCGGAGGGAGAAAAGATGTAGATGTGTTTGCTCAAAGGACTCATGCTGCGGGAGTGGAAAAGTGTTGTACCGCCGCCTCGGCGATGCGCTCACCGTGCTCCTGCACGAAGTGGCCAGCCTGGGGCAGCAGCAGGGGTTCGGGGCAGCCGCGAATCTGAGCCTGCAGCGCGCGCATCACCGGCTCGCCCAGCACCGGGTCCTGCGCGCCTATGGCCATCAGGCTCTTGCCGGCCCATTGGTGTTGCCAGAAGTTGCGGGCCTCGCGGGAGATGGCGGCGCCATCAGCCTCCTGGCCGTCCGGCACCATGGGTGGGAAGGCGCGCAGCGCGGCGCGGTGGCCGCGGTCTGGGAAAGGCGCGTTGTAGGCGGCGCATTCGGCCGGTGCCATCTGCGGGTTGCCACGGGCGAACAGCCGGGCGACGTCGAATTCGGGGTTTTTGGCGCACATCTCTCGCCAGGCCAGGAAGCCGGGCGACAGCGGCACATCGCCGGTAGCCAGGGTGGTGTTCATCACCAACAGGCCGATGTAGCGCTGCGGCGCGGCCATGGGCAGCGTCAGGCCAAGCAGGCCACCCCAGTCCTGCACCACCAGCACGATGTTGCGCAGATCCAGCCGCTCGACGAACTCCAGCAGCACCTGGCGGTGCCAGCCGAAGCTGTGAAAACCGTCCTTCTTGGGCTTGTCGCTCTTGCCGAAACCCACCAGGTCGGGCGCCACCACGCGCGCCCCGCTGGCCAACAGCGTGGGCATCATTTTGCGGTACAGGTAGGTCCAGGCCGGGTTGCCGTGCAGGCACAGGTAGGTGACGGGCGCCCCTGCCTCCGAATTGTCAGGCCCCTCGTCCAGGTAGTGCATGCGCAGCCCGGCCAGGCTTGGCAGGTCGCTGATGTAGCGCGGCGCCCAGGGGTAGCCGGGCAGATCGGCAAAGGCGGCGTCGGGCGTGCGCAGCGCGTCTTCGCGCACCGGGGTGGTGGTCATGCGGGTCTCCTCGCGGCGGGCCTGGAAGAACGCCTGCAACTGCGCGGCGCATTCGGCGGCCAGCACACCACCTTGCACCTGCGTCTGGTGGTTCAGCAGCGGTTGGGCAAACAAGTCCACCACCGAGCCGGCGGCACCGGTCTTGGGGTCGGGTGCGCCATACACCACCCGCTGCAACCGGGCGTGCAGCATGGCGCCGGCACACATGGCGCAGGGCTCCAAGGTGACGTACAGCGTGCAGCCCTCCAGCCGGTAGTTGCCCAGCACCTGGGCAGCGGCGCGCAGCGCAGCGATCTCGGCGTGAGCACTGGGGTCGCGGCTGCCCACCGGGCTGTTGTGGCCGACGGCGATCACCTGGCCGCCCCTGACCACCACGGCGCCCACCGGCACCTCCCGGGCACGCCAGGCCTGCTCGGCCTGACGCAGCGCCATGGCCATGTAGCGGCTGTCGTCGTGCTGCAGTGAGGTCATGCGGTCATGCGGTGGTGAGGCCAGGCGGCCATGACCTGGCCTTACTTCTGGTCCTTGTCATCGGCTTCCTTGCGCTGCTGCACGCCCTGCTGCAAGGCTGCCTCCATCTGCTGCTTCACCTGCTGCTGCATCTGCTGGCTTTGCTCTTTCACCGTGGCACCCGGCGTGGTGGCGGGCAACGCCACGCCGGCTGCCGATGCGGCCGGCTGCGCGCCTGCCAACTGGCCGGTGCTGCCCAGCTGCTTTTTCACCAGCACGCCGATGATGAGCAACACCACCAGCAGACCTATCAAACCCATGCCACCTTTCATCGCGTCTCCTCCTGTGCTCAAGACTGCCGTGCAGCGGCCAGTTGCTCTATCCATCCCGCGAGGGCCTGCGCCCGTTCGTCACCGGCCTTGTACTGCGCCAACATGCCGGCCAGCGCCTCGGGCCGGTGCTGGTTCACCTTCAGCTTGCACTGCACCTCCAGCACGCGCAGCTCGAAGCCGACAATGCCCATCAGCATCTTGTGCTGGTACTCAGGCCCCAAGTCGATCCACTGCTGGGCATAAGCCGGCTCGTGGTCGGCGATCAATCGCTTCAACAAGGCATCCTTGGCCTCGGGCGTCTCCAGCAGCGTGGCCTGCACGGTGCAGTGCACCGCCACATAGTTCCAACTCGGCACGCGCGCCTTGTCGGGGTAGACGCTGGGCGACAGGTAGGCATGCGGACCGAGGAAGGTCACCACCGCTTTCGGCCTAGCCTGCAGGTAGCGCCAGTGGGCGTTGGGCTTGGCAACGTGACCCCGCAACGTCCAGGCTTCTCCTTGCGCCTTCAGGTGCAGCGGCAGGTGGGTGACGTAGGGCAGGCCCTCGTCGTCATTGCTGATCAGGCTGGCGAACGGGTGGCCGCGCACAATGGCCTCGGCCTGGCGCGCGTCGGTGGATTTGAAGTGAGCTGGTAGGTACATGCTGGTGGCCTCACGAAGACCCGCGATGGCAGCTGCTTGCCCGCATGGGCACTGTCAATGCGAGCCGTTGTTCTTGTGCTGTTGCAGCCAGCTGGCGATTTCTTCGGCTGGCAGGCCGCGCGAATACAGGAACCCCTGCCCTTCGTGGCAGCCCATGTCGCGCAGTATCTGCGCCTGCGCCTCGGTCTCGATGCCCTCGGCGATGATGGTCAGCTTCAGGTTGCGGCCCAGTTCGATCACCATGTTGGCAATGTGCCCGCCGCCGCCAGCCACCTCGGTGGCCAGCTCGTTGACGAAGGCGCGGTCAATCTTCAGCCGGTCCACCGGCAACTGGCGCAGGTGGCTGAGCGACGAGTAGCCGGTGCCGAAATCGTCGATGGCGATGGACACGCCCATCTTCTTGATCAACGACAGCGTCTCCAGCATGAAGTCGGCGTCTTCCATGGCGATGGATTCGGTGATTTCCAGCTCCAGCGCGCCGGGCCGGGTGCCGGTGTCCTTCAAGGCGGCGTTCAGCCGCTCCAGGAACTCGGGGTGGCGAAACTGGATTTGCGACACGTTGACCGACATGCGCAGCTCTGGGTAGCCCAGCGCCTGCAGGCGGCTCAGCTCCTTGCAGGCGGTGCGCAGCACCCAGTCGCCAATGGCCACGATCAGGCCCGAGGCCTCGGCCAGTGGGATGAAGCGGTCCGGCGAGATGAAGGTGCCGTCGAGGTCGCGCCAGCGCAGCAGCGACTCCACCCCCACCACCGCGCCGGTGCGCAGGTTGATCTGCGGCTGGTAGACGATGAACAGGCGCTCGGCCTCCACCGCCGCGCGCAGGCCCTGCAGCAGGCGCACGCGTTCACGGATGTCAAAGCCCATGTCGCTGGAAAACAGCACATAGCTGCCGCGCCGGCTCTTCTTGGCACGCTTGAGAGCAATGTTGGCGTCTTTCAGCGCGTCGCGCCCGCTGTTGCCGCTGACGTCGGCCAGCCGCGCCAGGCCCATGGTGGCGGTGACCACCATGGTGTCGTCCTGCACCTTGAAAGGTTCGCGGAAATTGCCCAGGATGCGCGCCGGGTCGATGTCCTGCCCGTTGCCCATCAGGCCAAAGGTGTCGCTGCCTATGCGCGCCACCACGCTGCCGGGGCCGACCATGGCTTTCAACCGCTCGGCCACCGCCTGCAGCAGCCGGTCGCCCTGCTGGTGGCCCAGCGCGTCATTGACCTCGGCGAAATCGTCGATGTCCACAATGGCGATCAGCATGGGCTCGCATTCGCCGCAGGCCAGCTGCTCGTCGATCAGGTCGATGAACTTGTTGCGGTTGGGTAACTGTGACAGCCGATCGTAGAAGGCCAGCTGGTCCAGCGCGCGGATCTGCTCATAGGCGCGCAGCGCTGCCGTCACCGTGGCGTAGAGCTTGGTGCGCGTCAGTTCGGACTTGGTCTTGTAGTCGTTGATGTCGAAATCGTGGATGGTCTCGATCTCGGGCGCGTAGCCGGGCTGGCCGGTGCGCAGGATGATGCGGGCCTCCTTGAGCTTCAGGTCATGGCGGATAGTCTTGACCAGCGCCAGGCCGGCGTCCTCGCGCTCCATCACCACGTCCAGCAGGATCACGGCGATCTCTTTTTCGCGCATCAACAGCGCGGTGGCTTCCGTGGCCGAATACGCATGCAGAAATTCCAGCGGCCGGCCCAGGATGGTGACCCCGGCCAACGCGAACGTGGTGGCCCGGTGCACGTCGGGCTCGTCATCCACCACCAGCACGCGCCAGGTCAGGTGCCGGCCCTGCGCGTCGTCCCCCTCATCGTCGACGAAATGAAGCAAATCGGAATCTGCACCGTCATCGAGCGTATTCGTATTTGTCATTTTGGCAATTGTGCAACATCAACACGGCGGCTCCGGCCACCCTTGCGCGCCCCGATCTGTGTCTGTCTTTGTTTCCACTCTAACATGAATGCTTGGCGTGCCAACAGGGTTGAACGCGGGTGCGGCCAACCAGCGCACAGGGGGTTTCCCCCATAGGCGGCGTCAGCGCGTGAGCCGAAAAGCGCGAACGCCGCGCCGCGGCTAAGCGCCGCCGCCCTTGGGTGTACGCGCTGGTCCGGCCACTGTTTTTGTCGCACCTTGAGAAGTACGCACGCTTTTGGCCGCTGGCGGCTCACCGCACAGCAGCGCCACAGCGGCCTGCGCGGTGGCGCGCAGTTGCTCCCGCGCATCGCCGGCACGCGAGCGCAACGCCAGCGTGTGCACCACGGCCGAGGCCAGCCGCGCCAACGTGGCCGCATCCGCCCCCGGGGGCAGCTCGCCACGCTCAATCGCCAACGCGAAGCGCTGCTGGAACTCGGCATCGAAACTGCGCAGGCCCTCACCCAACTGCGCGCGCAGCAACTCGTCATGCACCGCCTCGGTGGCGGTGGTGCTCACCAGCAGGCATCCGCGCGGCTGGCCCTCTTTGGGGTAGTACAGCGCCAGCGCCGTGTCGTACACCGCCATCAGCCCTTCGCGCAGCGGCCTGTCGGGCGCCAGCGCCGCCTGCATGGCCGAGCGCCCACCGGCAATGTAGTTATGCACCACCGTGCTGTAGAGCGCGTGCTTGTCGCCAAAGGCGGCGTACAGGCTGGGTCGGTTCATGCCCATGGCGGTGGACAGCGTGTCCAGCGAGGTGCCTGCATAACCATCGCGCCAGAAAGCCAGCGTGGCTTGTTGCAGTGCCGCAGCGGGTTGGTAGGCGCGCGGTCGACCGCGCTTGGGCGCGGGCTTGCCGGTTGGCTTGGAGCCAGAGGCGGCTTCTTTTTGTACTGACATGTATAAAAATCCTTGACAAGACCTATTTTTGTTCAATACAGTACATAAATCAACCCCGAGGAGTTTTTTGACATGTTGACCCTGTATTTTTCCCCCATGGCCTGCTCGCTGGCCACCCGCATCGCCTTGTACGAAGCCGGCGTCGAGGCCCACTACACCAATGTGGACACCAAGGCCAAGCGCACGCTTGACGGCGACGACTACTGGCAAGTGGCCCCCATGGGCCAGGTGCCCGTGCTGCGCATGGACGACGGCGCGCTGCTGACCGAAAACACCGCCGTGCTGCAGTATGTGGCCGAGCATTACCCCGAATCCGGCCTGATGCCCGAAGACAAAAATCAGCGCGCCAGGCTGCGCCAGTGGCTGGGCTTCATCGGCACCGAGCTGCACAAGGCGCTGTTCGTGCCCTTGCTGGACCCGAAAGCCGCGCCGGACGTGAAGGCCTACGCCAGCGCCAAGGCGGCGCTGCGCCTGGGCCTGTTGCAAAAGCACTTCGAGCAGCCCGGCCAGGCGTTTTTGCAAGACGACTTCAGCGTCGCCGACGCCTACCTGGTGACCATCCTGAACTGGGCGCCCTACGCCGGCGTGGACCTGTCAGCCTGGCCCGCCGTGGCGGCCTACCACCAGCGCATCAGCCAGCGGCCGCAGGTGGCACGGGCGCTGAAGGAGGAGTTTGGCCTGTACAAAGAAGAGCTGGCGCGGCAAAAGGAGAAGGCAGCGGCTGCTGTCAACTGACCTGCTGGCGGGGCGACTTGCTGAACAGCCGCAACAGCACGTGGCCCTTCCACATCCACAGCCCGGTCAGCAACATCAGCGGAAAGAAGACAAACCGCACGGCCGGCGCGTAGTTGGGTATCTGGTCAAACGGGCTGTAGATGTAGCCGATGATGGGGATGCTGATGACAAGGTGCATCCAGCGCGCGATCACACGCAGGGTGGTGGTGGCGTTTGTTGTCATCTTGGCTCCATCTGTTGGTTGGGTGGGAGTCAAAATAATAACCAAATGGTTATTGCTTGTCAAATGCCAATCCGGCCTCCGCATGGCTGACGCTTGTCGGGTGAGTTAGATCACAACCCGAGCCGCGGCCGTGTCTGCATGGCCGGTGTTGGGCGTGCCCTGCGGCTCGATGAGCAGGATGTGGGTCTCTTGTTCCGCCACCGGGCAGTGCTCCACACCCTTGGGCACCACATACACCTCTCCCGGCCCCAGCGTGACGCTGCCGTCGCGCAACAGGATGGTCAGTTCGCCCTTGAGGACGAGAAAGAAATCGTCGGTGTCGTCGTGCTTGTGCCATTTGAACGGGCCCTTGACCTTGACGACCATGAGGTCGTGGCCATTGAACTGCCCGACGGTTCTCGGTTGATAGTGTTCCGTGAAGGTTTCAAGCTTCTGAGCCAGGTTGATTGATTTCATGCGTGTCCTGTTGTGTCGAAACAAGCGGCCAGGCGGCCAGTTCTTCGTAGATGCTGCGGCCTATCAGGCTGCGCACCAGCACGAAGCGCTGCGCGGCCCAGGCAATTGGCGCCACCGCCTGCTCGGCCACCAGCTTGTCGCCATACAACAGGGTGATGTGGGGCGTGAAGCTGGGCGCAATCTTCAATCCCTGGCGCAGCAGCGCGTGCCCAAGGGCTTTGTGGAACGCCTTCAGGGCCGCTAGCTGTTCATCGCCCCGCAGCACGAACGGGTGCTTGCCCGCCCTGCCGTGGAAGCTGCCGACGCGGTCGAACGCAACGTCAAAGGCCGCATGCCCAGCCAGTGCTTCTCCCGCCTGGCGGGCAGAGGCCACCACGCCTGGCGGCAGGCCCGGGTAGTCGCCCACGTGGTGCAGCGTGATGTGAAAGCGCTCAGGCCGCAACAGTTTGCCGGTCAGACTGTGCTGCGCCTGCAGCTGCTGGCCCAGCGCGTTGATCTGCGGCACCGCCTGCGGGGCCGGGAACAAGGCGAAAAACAGCCGGTCGGTCAACACCGGCGGCGTGTCGTCCACACCGTCCAGCAGCGACTGTTGCCCGCCCATGTCCATCGTGCCCTGCCCTTGCCGCCGCATCAGTTGCGACTGGCAATGACCGCCGCAGCGCCGCCCAGCGCAGCCGCGCCCATGCGGTTGGCGATTCTCGCCGCCCTGGGCGTCTGCAACAGCAGGCGCGCGCGCTGCGCCAGCGCCATCCAGGCCATGTCCACCGAGGCCACCGTGACCAGCGTGGTGACGGCCAGCACCGCCCAGTCCGGCAGGCCGGTGGCCGACAGGTCCACCAGCGAAGGCAGCAGCGCCAAGTAAAACACCATGATCTTGGGGTTGCCCAGCGTCAGCGCCATGCCAGCGCCAAACATGGACAGCGCCGAGGCCCGGCGCGGCAGCTCGCCGCCATTCAGGTTGGCCGGCTGGCGCCACATTTTCCAGGCCAGCCAGCACAGGTAGGCCACGCCCAGCCACTTCAGCACCTGAAAGCCGGCCTGGAAGGTCTGGGCCAGCGTGCTCAGGCCCATCATGGCCAGGCTGAGCCACAGCACCTCACCCACCCACATCGCGGCGACGAAGGGCACGATGTCGCGCCAGCCGTTGGTGATGACGCGAGACACCAGCGCGGCAATGCTGGGGCCGGGCGTGCCGGAGTTCAGCAACAGCGCGCCAGCGAAGATGGCAAGGGTGGTCAATGTCATGGTGGGATGATTTTGCCAGTGAACGGATAGCCCGGTAGGATGGCAGGCAAACCTGCGGAGGGGCCATGACGGTGAGCACGGCGACGAGGATGGTGGTGTCGGGACGCGTTCAGGGCGTGGGTTTTCGCTATGCGCTGAGGGACGAAGCGGCCGCGCTGGGCTTGACAGGATGGGTGCGCAATCGCAACGATGGCACCGTGGAAGCCTGCGTGCAAGGCCCAGCCGGTGCGATGCAGCGCCTGCTGGCTTGGGCCCACCGGGGACCGCCCGCCGCCCGTGTGGGCAGCGTCGTGGTCAGCGACATGCAAGCGCCCTCGCCCCCGCTGGCCAGCTTCGATATCTGGCCGACGGCTTGAGCGCGTTCGAGCCGCTTCAGCGCGCAGCGGATTGCGCGGCATCGGCAGCTGCGGCCGCGAGGGCGGCATCGAAGCCGGCGAGCCAGTCGGCTGACGTCAATGGGGCCGCGATGTCAGGCTCCAGGGTCGTGACCTTGACGTCGTAGGCGTCACCAAAACAGCCCTGCTCCTTCGCGCAACCCTTTTGCAGATCCCACAAGCCATAGGACGGCATGAAGCAGTGGCCGGAGTTGGGCAGGCAGCGCTTCGGGTTTTCGGACCACCAGCGCAGGCGGTCACCCACCGGGGCGCCGACCAGGCGTGCCTTGGTTCCCGCGGCCTGCTTGGCGATGGCGGCCGAGGCGATGCCGGCGGAGAAGGTGTATTCACTGGTGAAGATGTAGACCTTGTCGCGCGCGGCGCCGGCCAGCACCTTCATCAGCTCTTTCGTCAGGTCGGTGTTGCCGCCGCCGTTGAAACGCTGGTCGATCACGATGAAGCGCGGGCGCATCTGCACCGCCAGCGCGGCGGTGTCACCGGCGAACTTGCCCAACTCCCGGCCACCGTCGCGGTCGACGTTCGAACGGAACTGCACGTACAGCGTGTCGTAGTTGGGCAGCGGCACAGCGCGGAAGCGCTTGGCCGGCTCTTGCATGGCCAGCGGAATGGGGGCGCCCAGCAGTGCGCTGTGCCAGGCCGCACTGGCGGCGGGTGCGCTACGGGCGCCGCGCAGCAACTCGGGCACGGAGGCTGGCGGGACTTCGGTGCTGGCCAGCGGGCTCAACGTCCGTTCGACCACTTGCCCATCACGCAGGCGGAAAGTGGCCCGGACGCGGCCCTGGTCGACCTGGAAGCCCAAGGCCGACAACAGGTCGGGTGACTCCCATAACCAGGTCGAATCCCGGCGCACGTGCTGCTCGGGACCGCCGATGAACTCGCGGGCGATGGCTGGCAATTCCTCTGCCTTCTTGCCGCCCAGCGTGAGCACACGGGCGCCGGCCAGCTCGGGCAGGTTGGGCGCGCTCAGCGCGACCATCAGCTCGGGACCAAACCAGGTCAGGCGCAGCGGCAGGCGGGGGCCGGTCAGCTTGGCATTCGGCACCAGCTCGTCGTGGGCGTTGTCCGCCAGCGCCGCCAGGCGGGACAGCGCCAGCGTGAATTCGGCGTCGCTCATCGCGCCAGCACGGGCACGCGCGGCTTCCAGCGCCGCCAGCGCGCGAGCGCGGGCCTCGTCCGTAAAGGCCTTGCTGGCGAGGACGTAGTCCGCGCGGGCGACGTCCAGGTCCTGCAGCTGGCGGATTTTAACATCGGTGTCGGCTGCGGCGTGGGCGCTCAGGCAAGCCATGAAGAGCGCGGCGCAGGCGACGGAGGTTTTGGCGACAGACATTGCTTTTCCCCTCTGAATGTTGGCGAGGGGATGGTATGCAAGCCACTTTGGCCGCGCAGGTGAATCCGACGAAGGGACCGAAAAGGAGAGTGAAACCGGGTTTTCAGCGCTCGTTCACCTTGACCTGTTGCATCAACAGGTCGAGCTTGGCTTTCATCTGGTCCTGCGGCGTGCCGGTCTCGGCACGGTACTGGAAGGTGTACAAAACGCCGGGGGCCGGCTTGGCATCCGGAGCACCGTAGATGGTGCTGATCATTTGCCTGTCGTTTGCTGTCATCGCAACGGCATCGTAGGGGTGGACGTGGCGCATACGCTTGCTCCATTCCGTCTTCGCGGCTTCGCTCCCGGACTCTGCAGGCGCTTCATGGCGGAAGACGTCGACCTCAGTCCTGGCTTCGGGGTCATAGGCAACGACGCCTGCGATGTCGAGCAGCGCGCCCGAGGGTTGCCCGATGAAGGCGAAGTCCAGCCTCAAACGGCCGCCCGGATCGATCTTCTGCAACTCGGTCCCGAACGTGAAAGCCATGCGGCGATCGTCGAACGCGAAGCGGCGCCCATAGTCGACATGAAGTACCGAATCCGTCAGCGGCTTGGGCATCAGCGACCGTTGCGACAGGAAGCGTTCCCATTGAGAGAGCTTGCCTTCGTAGGACGCTGCAAAGAAGCCAGTCAGCAGTTTCATCCGCTCGATATGACCATTGCGCCCCAGCGAGGGCACCCGGCTCTCGAAACCGACCGATCCGTCGGGAACGGGCAGATCGAATTCGACCAGCCAGTCGCTGCCAAACCAGGTGGTGACGTGCCAGGCCCGCACCTGCCAGACCCGGCCCCAGGTATCGTTGAAGAGGGTGTCTTCGGCCGGCGCGCCCAGTGAAACGACCTTGGCGTTCTCGGCATTGATATGGATGGTGGCCGGCGATGCCTTGAGCACAAGCTCCCTGGCGATCTGGGCGTCCGAATACCACTTCGCCTGGTCGATGCCGTCTGGCTTGTGCCGGTGGAACACGAGATAGCCCTTGAAGTTGGCCGCGTCCTGCCAGCCCTCGTGGCCCAGATCGAGCCGCGTGTAGGTTGGCTGGGAAATGATCCAGTTGCCATTGCCGTTCTGCACCACGATGCCGGGCGCGCTGCGCTCGTAGATGCCGTGCAGCAGCCTTTCGCTGCCGCTGCCGCGGGGGAAGATCTCGTTCCTGTTGTCGGAGAGCAGTCCACCCAGCTGGGCCAAGTTGAATCCGTCCACCGCCTTCATGTAAGCCGCGGAGAGCTCGGCAAGGCTCTTTGGCGTGGGAATGTCGGCCTTCAACCGTCCTGCGCGCGTCTTGTCGAAAATGGCAAGGCCGGTGGTGACACGCGAATCGACGCTCACCAAGCCTTCCGGCCCGTTCTTCACCAGCGCGGACGGAACGGCGAAGTTCAGCGTGTTCTCGGAGGCGCGCATGGCGCGAACGATGCCGATCACGCTGCCCTTGGCGTCGATCAGCGGTCCGCCACTGTTTCCGCCGGAGATTGGCGCGGAGAACCGCATCCACCTCCAGCGCCCACTCTCCTCCTCGGGCGTGTCCGACGTGTAGTTCCCTTCACGCATGACGATGCCCTCGCCAAGCGCGTTGCCAACGGCGTAGACCGTCTCATTGAGCTCCGGCTTGTCGTTCAGCTCCAAGAAGCCCGGGTGCGCCGGGAGCTTCGCCAGCGTGAACACCGCGAAGTCCTGGTCGACGGAGCCCTTGATGATCTGCGCGATCGGGTAGAGGTTGCCGGCCGCATCGCGCAACATCGGCTCGCCGCGCGAATCGCCGAACGAAGCGAGCAGCACGTGCATCGCGGTCACGTACCGGTTGGGACCGATGGCGAAGGCTGTGCCTGTCGACACGTACTTGTCGGAGCGCACTTGGTAAGGAATCAACTCCTGCCAGGGCTTGTCGTAGGTGACGGACTCGTGTGCCGGCTTGGGCATGACGACTTCAAAGGTCGCCTCGCTGACCTTGCGCTGAATGCCAGCCTCCAACGGTGCCGCGAATGTGCCGACGCAGAACTGCAGACCGAAAACCGCAATCCCGCCAATGCGAACCGCCGCTGCGAGTGCCTTTTGCATATGCCTCCCATGGTGACAGTGCGCTCAAAGCCCTGCCAATCTGGGATCCTACGGTGGGCGGGCTGCCGGCCGGTAACCAACAGGTAAAGAAGAATGAAGTGCGTGACATGGGCCTTGGGCAACCCCGCACCGCCTTATCTCATTCCCACTCGATGGTGGCCGGCGGCTTGCTGCTGACGTCGTAGGTCACGCGGTTGATGCCGCGCACCTCGTTGATGATGCGGCCGGACACCTTCTTCAACAGCGCGTAGGGCAGCTCGGCCCAGTCGGCGGTCATGAAGTCGCTGGTCTGCACGGCGCGCAGCGCCACCACGTAGTCGTAGGTGCGGCCGTCGCCCATCACGCCCACGCTCTTCACCGGCAAGAAAACGGTGAAGGCCTGGCTGGTCAGCTCGTACCAGGTCTTGCCGCTGGCTTCGTCCTTGTGGTTGCGCAGTTCTTCGATGAAGATGGCGTCAGCCCGGCGCAGCAGGTCGGCAAACTCTTTCTTCACCTCGCCCAGGATGCGTACGCCCAGGCCGGGGCCGGGGAACGGGTGGCGATACACCATGTCGTGCGGCAGGCCCAGCGCCACGCCCAGCTCGCGCACCTCGTCTTTGAACAGCTCGCGCAGCGGCTCCAGCAGCTTCAGGCCCAGTTGTTCGGGCAGGCCGCCGACGTTATGGTGGCTCTTGATGGTGACGGCCTTCTTGCTCTTGGCGCCACCGCTTTCGATCACGTCGGGGTAGATGGTGCCCTGGGCCAGCCAGGCCACGTGGCGGGACTGGTCGGCCTTCAGCTTGGCGGCCTCGGCCTTGAACACCTCGACGAACTCGCGGCCGATGATCTTGCGCTTGGCCTCGGGCTCGGCCACACCAGTCAAGTGGCCCAGGAACTGCGCCTCGGCATCCACCCGCACCACCTTGGCGTGCAGCTTGCCGACGAACATGTCCATCACCATGTCGCCTTCGTTCAGGCGCAGCAGGCCGTGGTCGACGAACACGCAGGTCAGCTGATCGCCGATGGCGCGGTGGATCAGCGCGGCGGCCACGGAAGAGTCCACGCCGCCGGACAGGCCCAGGATGACCTCTTCGTCCCCCACCTGCGCGCGTATGCGCGCTACCGCCTCGGCGATGTAGTCGCCCATGATCCAGTCCGGTCGGGCACCGCAGATCTGCAACACGAAACGCTCCAGTATCGCCTTGCCCTGCGTGGTGTGCGTCACCTCGGGGTGGAACTGCACGGCGTAGATGCGGCGCTCCTCATCGGCCATGCCGGCGATCGGACAGCTGTCGGTGCTGGCCATCAGCTTGAAGCCCGGTGGCATCTCGGTGACGTTGTCGCCATGGCTCATCCACACGTGCAGCATGCCGTGGCCGTCTGCGGTGGTGTAGTCCTGTATGCCGTCAAACAGTTTGGTGTGGCCGCGCGCGCGCACCTCGGCGTAGCCGAACTCGCGGCCATGGCCGCCCTCCACCTTGCCGCCCAGCGCTTCCGCAATGGCGTACATGCCAAAGCAGATGCCCAGGATGGGCGCACCCAGCTGAAAGATAGCAGCCGGCGCACGCAGGGTGTCGTCTTCCCACAGGCTGGCGTGGCTGCCGGACAGGATGACGCCCTTGAGTTGGCCGTCGGCGGCGAACTCGCGCACCCAGGCGTCGGAGACGTCGCAGGGATGCACCTCGCAGTACACATGGGCTTCCCGCACGCGGCGGGCAATGAGCTGGGTGACCTGGGAGCCGAAATCGAGGATCAGTATTTTTTGATGCATCATTCAGCGCGGTAATTCGGGGCTTCTTTAGTGATCTGCACGTCATGAACGTGGCTTTCACGGATACCGGCTGTGGTGATCTCGACGAACTCGGCCTTCTCCGCCATCTCGGCGATGGTGGCACAACCGCAGTAGCCCATGGCGGCGCGCACGCCGCCGGCCATCTGGAACACGATGGACACCATCGAGCCCTTGTAGGGCACGCGGCCTTCAATGCCTTCGGGCACTAGCTTGTCGGCATTCGGGTTGCCGCTGGTGGATTCCTGGAAGTAGCGGTCGGCGCTGCCCTGCTGCATGGCGCCTATCGAGCCCATGCCGCGGTAGCTTTTGTAGCTGCGGCCCTGGAACAGCACGATCTCGCCCGGCGACTCTTCGGTGCCGGCGAACATGCCGCCCATCATCACCGTGCTGGCGCCAGCGGCGATGGCCTTGGCGATGTCGCCGCTGTAGCGGATGCCACCGTCGCCGATCAGCGGCACGCCGCTGCCCTTCAGCGCCGTGGCCACACTGTCTATGGCCATGATCTGCGGCACGCCCACGCCTGCCACGATACGGGTGGTGCAGATGGAGCCCGGGCCAATGCCCACCTTCACCGCGTCGGCGCCGGCTTCCACCAGCGCCCGTGCGGCGGCGCCGGTGGCGATGTTGCCGCCCACCACGTCCACGTGCGGGTAGTTCTGCTTGACCCAGCGCACCCGCTCGATCACGCCCTTGCTGTGGCCGTGCGCGGTGTCCACCACGATGGCGTCCACACCGGCCTTGACCAGCGCTTCCACCCGCTCCTCGGTGCCCTCGCCCACACCCACGGCGGCGCCCACGCGCAGCTTGCCATGCTGGTCGCGCGCGGCGTTCGGAAAGCTGGTCTGCTTGGTGATGTCCTTGACGGTGATCAGGCCCTTGAGCTCAAACGCGCTGTTGACCACCAGCAGGCGCTCCAGCTTGCTCTTGTTCAGCAGCGCCTTGGCCTCGGCCAGCGTAGTGGCTTCGGACACGGTGACCAGCTTGTCGCGCGGCGTCATGATCTGGCTGACCGGGATGTCGTAGCGCGTCTCGAAGCGCAAATCTCGCCCGGTGACGATGCCCACCACCTTGCCGCCGTCGCACACCGGAAAACCCGACACGCCCAGCTGTTCCGACAGGTCGATGACCTGGCGCACGGTGAATGTGGGGGTGATGACCACCGGGTCGCGCAGCACGCCCGACTCGTAGCGCTTGACCTTGGCCACCTCGGCGGCCTGCTGTTTGGGCGTCAGGTTCTTGTGCACGATGCCCATGCCACCCTCTTGCGCGATGGCGATGGCCAGCCGCGCCTCGGTGACGGTGTCCATGGCGGCGGACACCAGCGGCAGGTTCAGTGAGATATTGCGGGAGAAGCGGGTCGCGAGGGAGGTGTCCTTGGGCAGGACCTGGGAGTACGCTGGCACCAACAACACATCGTCGAAGGTCAGCGCTTTTCCTAAGAGGCGCATGTCAAAGCTCCAAAAAACAGATTGTACTCGGGTCGCCATGGCCGTCTGGTGACGGGGGATACCGCAAGCTTGGGACGACGGACGGCAAGCTTCAGGCGCCCGGCGGCACCCAGCCCATGGCTTTACAAGCCGCCAGCCGGTAAACTCGGCCCATGAACTTGATTCGCGCCTTTTTTCGCGTTCCCGCCCGCCTACTGCTGACCGCCGCGCTGTTGGGCCTGGCCGCCATGCCGGCCATGGCACAGTGGCAATGGCTGGACAAGGATGGCCGCAAGGTCTTCAGCGACCGGCCGCCGCCGGCCGATATCCCGGCCAAGAACATCCTGAAGCAGCCTGGCAAACTCGCCGTAGTGCCCGTGACCGAGGCTGAGGCCCAGGCGGCGGCGGCTTCCGCCCCACGCGCGGCGGCCAGCAGCGGCCTGCGCGTCAGCGGCACGGACAAGGAACTGGAAGCCAAGAAGAAGCAGGCCGAAGCCGCCGAAGCCGCCAAGAAGAAGGCCGAGGACGACAAGCAAGCGGCGCAAAAGGCAGACAACTGCGCCCGCGCCAAGTCGGGCAAGGCGACCTACGACAGCGGCCAGCGCGTGGCACGGGTCAACGCCGCTGGCGAGCGTGAAGTGCTTGACGACGCTGCCCGCGCTGCCGAGACCAAGCGCATGCAAGACATCATCAACTCGAACTGCAAGTAACCAAATTACGCCTCAATACCCCGGCTTGGCACCCGCTCGGCGGCGGGCAAACAGCCCAGCGGCCCGCGCCCCCTGCTTGACGAAGCGTTCGCGCCGCGCCACCTTCGGGTCCACCGTCAGCAGGCGGTAGATTTCCACCCTGTCTTGCGCGCGCAGCGGTTGCGCCAGGCTGGTCTTGCGGCCCCAGATGCCCAGCAACACATCTGCCAGCACCAGTTCGGGAAAGCGCTGCAGCAGCCCGCTGGCTTCCAGTGCCAGGGCCACCGTGGTACCTGTGGGCACCTGCACTGGCAACTCCACCACCTGGCGCGGTGCCGGTGAGTACACCACCAGCACCTGGATGTCGCCGGCCGCAGCGCCTGCCGTGTCAGCCGCCATACACCTGCTCCGCGCGTTTGACGAAGGCGTCCACCATGCTGGCGGCGATCTTGTCGAACACCGGCCCGACCAGCGTGGCCAGCGTGGCGTTGTCAAAGCCATAGGTCAGCGCCAGTTCCACCTTGCAGGCGCGCTGGCTGCCATCGCCCACGGGCAGGAAGTTCCAGGTGCCGTCGAGCTGCGAGAACGGGCCGGAGAGCAGTTGCATGCGCACCTGGCGGCCCGGCACATGGGTGTTGTGGGTGGAAAACGTCTGGCGTATGCCGCTGAAAAGGATGCCGATTTCAGCCGTCATGCCCTGCTCGTCCTGCGCCAGCACCTGGGTGTGGTCACACCAGGGGAGGAACTTCGGATAGTCCGCCACAGCGGTCACCAGGTTGTACATCTCCTGGGGGGTGTACCAGATCAGTACGGACTTCTGCACGGTTTTCATAGAATACGGGTTTGCGCGGGGATTGTAGTGGGCGCCTTGCAGCCCTTACGCACCATCCCCATATAACCAGGCTATGGCCACCAAGAAACCCGACCCCACTGCCCGTATCGCTGACAACAAGAAGGCGGCCTACAACTATTTCTTCGAGGAACGCTTCGAAGCCGGCATGGTGCTGGAAGGCTGGGAGGTGAAGGCGCTGCGCGAGGGCAAGGTGCAGCTGACCGACGGCTATGTGGTGGTGCGCAATGGCGAGTTGTATGTGCTGGGCTGCCAGATCAACCCGCTGAAAAGCGCCTCCACCCACGTCAACCCGGATTCGGTGCGGACCAAGAAACTGTTGCTGCACAAGGAAGAGATCAAGCGCCTGATCACCAAGGTGGAGCAAAAGGGCTACACGCTGGTGCCGCTGAACCTGCACTGGAAGGCCGGCAAGGTCAAATGCGACATCGCCCTGGCCAAGGGCAAGGCCGAGCACGACAAGCGCGACACCATCAAGGACCGGGAAGGCAAGCGCGAGGTCGAGCGTGCGATGAAGAGCCGTAGCCGCTGACATTCCTCAATCGAACGCTGATCCATTCGTTCGGGCGGAAGGAAATATTCACGTGGCCAGGGAATAAACCGCGCGTACCAGGTGTTCATGGGTTTGCAGGCCACCAAGGCTTGTTCACTCAACCTGGAGATACCCATGAAGAAGCAAGTTTTTCTGCGCGCCGCACTGCTGGCCGCCTTGTCCGCGCTGGCCTTTTCTGCCTTCGCCGCACCTGCCACGGAAAAAGACGGCGTGCTGGTCGGCCCCAACGGCATGACGCTGTACACCTTTGACAAGGATGAAGCCAACAGTGGCAAATCCGTGTGCAATGGCCCTTGCCTGGCCAACTGGCCGGCGCTGATGGCCGCGGACAGCGACAAGGCCGAGGGCAATTTCACCATCATCACCCGTGATGACGGCAAGAAGCAGTGGGCGGTCAAGGGCAAGCCCCTGTACTACTGGGTCAAGGACGCCAAGCCCGGCGACAAGACCGGTGACGGTTTCAACAAGGTGTGGTCGGTCGCCAAGCCATAAACTAGGCTGAGAAGCGGGCAGCAGCTTTGCTGCTGCCCTGCCCTTTTTTAATGAGCCGCCAAGCCATCACCCAACACATCCCCAGCCTGCGCCGTTATGCGCGCGCGCTGACCGGGGACGCCTGGGCGGCTGACGACCTGGTGCAGGACACGCTGGAGCGCGCCTGCAGCAAATGGCGGCTGTGGCTGGCCGGCAGCGACCTGCGGGCCTGGCTGTTCACGCTGATGCACAACCTGTTCGTGAACCAGTTGCGCGCCGCTGCACGTCGGCCAGCACCGGCGCACCTGGTGGACGTGGCCGAGCTGGCTGACGAGTTGGCGGCGCCCGAGTCTGGCACCGCTACCGGGCTGGATCTGCAGCGCTGCCTGCTGCTGTTGCCGCAAGACCAGCGCGAGGTGTTGTTGCTGGTGAGCATGGAGGACTTGTCTTACGTGGAGGTGGCCCGCATCACCGGCGTGCCGGTGGGCACGGTGATGTCGCGGCTGTCGCGCGCGCGCTCACGCCTGCGCGAGCTGATGGACGGCGCGCCCGCCACCGCGCGCAAACCCGCCACTGCCGCCGGTCCCACCTTGGTGAGGATGAAATGAACACCCTGCCCCCCACCCCCTCGCCGGTTCTGACGGAAGATGTCCTGCACGCCTATGTGGACGGCCGGCTGGGCGAGACCGAGCGTGCCGCCATTGCTGCGGCCCTGGCCCAAGACCCCGAAAATGCCGCCACGGTGGCGGCGTGGCAGAGGCAACGTGAACAACTGCGCACCCTGCACCGACCGCTGTTGAACGAGCCCGTGCCTGCCGCGCTGCTGAACACCGCCGCCGGCCTGCAAACCCGGCGGGATGCGGCACAGCGCGCCTGGCGTTGGGCCGGCATGGCCGCCAGCTTGGTGCTGGTGTTCGGCCTGGGTTGGTTGTCGCACAGCGCGTTGCACCCTGGCACGGGCGACAGCGGCTACCAGCAGGCCACCCACGGTCAGCAGGAATTCATTCGCCAGGCCGCATTGGCCTACAGCGTGTATTCGCCCGAGGTGCGCCACCCGGTGGAGGTGGCCGCTGCCCAGCAGGAGCACCTGGTGCAGTGGCTGTCCAAGCGCGTGGGCCGGCCCTTGAAGGTGCCCAATCTGTCGGCCCAGGGCTATGAGTTGGTGGGCGGGCGACTGCTGCCGGGTGACGGCGGCGCGCGCGCGCAGTTCATGTTCCAGAACAGCCAGGGTGAGCGGGTGACGCTGTACCTGGGGGCCGTCACCCCCCTGGCCGGTCAGCCCGGCTCTCCGTCTTCTGGGCAGGCAGGTGCAATGGCGGTAGACAAGCAGACAGCTTTTCAGTTCACCAGTGAAGTCGGCGTGTCCAGCTTCTACTGGGTGGACCAGGGCTTTGGTTATGCATTGGCCGGCAAGCTGCCGCGCGAGGGCTTGCTCAAGCTGGCCGAGGTGGTGTACCCACAGTTGTGACGGCAAGGGTTGACGGGGTGGCGATTCCCCCGTCAGGGGCTGGCAAGTCTTGGCAGCTTTGGTCACAATGCCCGGCATGCGAAAAATCTTGCACGCCGTCCTGTTCACCACGCTGTACCTGCTGGTCTGCGCCTGTCGCCCGGTGCACGCCCAGTCCACCACCATGGACTTGCCGGACTACCTGAAGCCATTGCCGCGCTACCTGTTCGTCGGCGAAATGCACGGCACGGTGGAGACGCCGGCCTTCTTCATGCAACTGGTGCGGGTCTACCTGAAGGACAACCCTCGTCTGGTGGTGGGTCTGGAACTCGATCCGGTGGAGCAAGAGGCCATCAACCGCTTCCTGACCGATCGCAAGGTATCCGCCCAGATGGCCGAAAAACGCCTGCTGAAGGAGCGTGGGTGGAAGGGCTACAACGGCCACTTCGATGGCCGCAGCAGCGAAGCCATGCTGCAATTGCTGCATGAACTGCGGGCCATCGCCCAGCAGCAGCGCGACGGTTACCCCAAGGTGGTGGCCTTCGCCACTGGCAACGACGAGCATTCGGCGCGCATCATCCAGCAGGCCATGGCACGCAGCCCGGGGGCCCGGCTGGTCAGCCTGTCGGGCAATGTGCACGCCATGAAAAAACCGTTGCCGTCACAACCTGACAGAAAACCTTTGCCCATGTTTTTCCCGACGGGCAAGACTTTCTCGCTGAATGTGCCGGTGCGCGAAGGCACCGCCTGGGTATGCACCAAGGACTGCGGCGTGACCCGGCTGTCATCTGCCATGCAGGCGCCAGCCTGCGTGGAAAACTGCTTCACCCGGCCGCAGTCGGACGACAGCTATGACGCGCACTATGTGCTGATGCGCGCCTCAGCCTCACCACCCGCGGTGAAGTCGGCCAAGAAATAGCCCAGGCAGCTGGCCGCCATTCCTTCGCAGTTCAGCCCAGCGCACACAGTGGATGCGCGTGCGCAGGCCACGGGCTGGCGAAGAACGGTGCCACCATCTCGGGCGTCACGTCCTCGATGCGCGGCGGATTCCATTTCGGCGCGTGGTCCTTGTCCACGGCCAGCGCCCGCACGCCTTCCACCGTCTCGCTGGCCGCACCGGGCCGCAGGTGGAAGCAGTGACGCACCATGTCGCGCTCCATGCGCAGGTCATCGGCCAGGCTCAGGCCTTGTTTGGCGCGGCGCACCTGCTCCAGCACCACATGCAGCATCAGCGGCGAGCGGCGGCGCAATGTGGCTGCCGTGTGCGCGGCCCATTCGGACGTGCTGCCGATGCTCTCCAGCGCCTGGATCAGGGCCGGCACGCTGTCCAGACCGAAGAACTGGTCGATCTGCGCGCGCATGGTCACGGCTGGCGAGCCGGCGTGCCCGGCGTCACCCGCATGCGACTGGCGCCAGGCGGCCAACGCATCCGGCTGGGTGAAGTTCACGGCCGCCAGCGCATCCCAGGCCGTGGCCAGCTGTGCCGACGGCAGGTAGGCATCGGCCAGGCCAAAAGCCAGTGCGTCGGCCGCGCCAATCACCTCGCCCGTCAACGCCAGCCACTCGCCCACCCGGCCCGGGCAGCGGCCCAGGAAGTAGCCGCCACCGACGTCGGGGAACAGGCCGATGTTGGTCTCGGGCATGGCCAGCTTGCTGCGCTCGGTCACCAGGCGCAGGCGCGCGCCCTGGCTGATGCCCATGCCACCACCCATGACGATGCCGTCCATGAAGGCGATGTAAGGCTTGGGGTAGTTGTGGATCAGGTGGTTCAGCGTGTACTCTTCGGTGAAGAAGTCTTCCAGCTGCGGATTGCCGGCCAGCGCCGCCTGGTGGAAAAAGCGGATATCGCCACCGGCACAAAAGCCGCCGAACACGCCGTTCTTGTCGCTGCCGCGAATGGCCACCGCCTGCACGGCCGGGTCATCGCGCCAGGCCAGCAGCAAGCGGGTGATGGCGCGAATCATGGCCAGCGACAAGGCGTTCAGCGCCTTGGGCCGGTTCAGCGTGATGAAGCCCACCTGGCCGCGAACTTCGGCCAGGACGTCGGGGGAAGTGCTTGCAGCAGTCGCGCTCATCTCAAATCTCCAAGGGCATCGGGCGTTAAAAAGCCGGGCCACAGCCCGGCTTGGTGGTTAAGGTTTTGCCGCAGGGCCGCCCCAAGGCAAAACGCTGCCCCCTCGGGGGGCAGCGACGACACGCAGTGCGGAGCGTGGGGGCACGGTCAAGCAGATTCGCGGCTGGCCTTCTTGCGCTCGTGCTCTTTCAGGTAGCGCTTGCGCAAACGCACCGATTTGGGCGTGATTTCGACCAGCTCGTCGTCGTCGATGAACTCCACGCCGTACTCCAAGGTCAACATGATGGGGGGCGTGATCTTGATCGCGTCTTCCTTGCCGCTGACGCGGAAATTGGTCAGCTGTTTGGTCCGCGTGGCGTTGACGACCAGGTCGTTGTCGCGGTTGTGGATGCCGACAATCATGCCTTCGTACACCGGGTCGTTGGGTCGCACGAACATGCGGCCCCGGTCATCGAGCTTGCCCAGGGCGTAGGTGAAGATTTCACCATCGTCCATGGAGATCAGCACGCCGTTCTTGCGGCCACCAATGTCGCCCTTGTGCGGCTCATAGCAATCGAAGATGTTCGAGATCAGGCCCGAGCCGCGCGTCAGGTTCAAAAATTCGTTGGTGAAGCCGATCAGGCCGCGCGCCGGTATGCGGTACTCCAGGCGCACGCGACCGCGGCCATCGGGTTCCATGTTGACCAGGTCACCCTTGCGCTCGCCCAAGGCCTGCATCACGCCGCCCTGGTGCTGGTCTTCAATATCGACCGTGACCAATTCGATGGGCTCGTGCTTTTCGCCATTCACGGTCTTCATGACCACGCGCGGCTTGGAGACCGCCATCTCATACCCTTCACGGCGCATGTTTTCCAGCAGGATGGTCAGGTGCAGCTCGCCGCGCCCCATCACCTCGAAAACACCTTCTTCGTCGGTTTCGTTCACGCGCAGGGCGACGTTGTGCTGCAATTCCTTTTGCAGCCGGTCCCAAATCTGGCGGCTGGTGACGTATTTGCCTTCCCGGCCCGCCAACGGACTGGTGTTGACGCAGAAATTCATGGTCAGCGTCGGCTCATCCACCTTCAGCATCGGCAACGGAGCCGGGTTGAGCGGGTCGGTGATGGTGACGCCAATACCGATGTCGGCAAGGCCGTTGATCAGCACGATCTCGCCTGGGCCCGCGTCTGTTGTTTGCACCCGCTCCAAGCCCTGGAAGGTCAACACCTGGTTGACGCGGCCCTTGACCTGGCTGCCGTCCGGCCCCTCCATCACCACCACGTCCATCATGGGCCGGACGGTTCCGGCGTTGACACGCCCGACACCGATGCGCCCCACGAAGGTCGAAAAGTCCAGCGCGGAAATCTGCAGCTGCAGCGGTGCGGCCGGGTCGCCCGCATGCGCCGGCACGTGCTTCAGCACGGTGTTGAACAGGGCGGACATGTCCGGGCCCCACTGCTCACCCGGGGCGCCCTCTTCCATCGACGACCAGCCGTTGATGCCCGAGGCGTAGACCACGGGGAAGTCCAGTTGCTCGTCGGTGGCACCCAGCTTGTCGAACAGATCGAAGGCGGCGTTGACCACGTGGTCCGGGCGTGCGCCGGGCTTGTCCACCTTGTTCACCACCAGAATGGGCTTCAGGCCCAGGGCCAGGGCCTTCTTGGTCACAAAGCGGGTCTGGGGCATCGGGCCTTCTTGCGCGTCGATCAACAGCACCACGCCGTCGACCATGCTCAGTGCACGCTCCACCTCGCCGCCAAAGTCGGCGTGGCCGGGGGTGTCGACGATGTTGATGTGCGTGCCTTCCCAGGTCACAGCGCAATTCTTGGCCAGGATCGTGATGCCGCGCTCTTTTTCAATCGCGTTGTTGTCCATCACGGTGTCGACAATTTTCTCGTGCTCGGCAAAGGTGCCGGACTGGCGCAACAACTGATCGACCATGGTGGTCTTTCCGTGGTCAACGTGGGCGATGATCGCGATATTGCGGATTTGTTTGTGGCTCATGGTTCACTTTCTCTGTAATCTGTCTTGCATATCCCGGGCCAGGCTCAAGCGGACTGGGCCTGCGGGCTGGCGGCCTGGGCCGCCAGGGTTTGTTCAATTTCCATCGGGCTCAGCAACCGTCCGGGGATCAGCTCGCCGGCCAAGATGCGGCCGCTGCCCAGCAGCGCGTGCGGCTGCTCGCCGAACACTGCCACTTGCGGCGCATCGGGCCAGGCGCCACGGCGGCGCACGCCGCTCAGGTAGCGCCCCGCATTCTCGCTGTCCAGCGTGACGACGGTGTGATCCGCCAGCAGGCTTTCCACCGGCAGCAGGCAGGCCAGCCGTTGGTCTTCGCTCATGGCTTCCAGCTGCTCCAGGGTAACGCAACGCGACAGGTCGAACGGACCGGTGGCGGTGCGGCGCAGCATCGTCAGGTGGCCGCCGCAGCCCAGCGCCTCGCCCAGGTCTTCGCCCAGCGTACGGATGTAGGTGCCCTTGCTGCATTCCACATCGATGGACAGCACCGGCTGCGCCGGATCGTCCAGCTGCGGCCAGACGCTCAGCGAGTAAATGGTGACGTTGCGCGGTGCGCGATCGACCTCAATGCCGGCACGCGCATATTCGTACAAGGCCTTGCCGTCTTTCTTCAGCGCGCTGTACATCGGCGGCACCTGCTGTATCGGCCCCATGAAGGCCAGGGCGGCCTGGGCGACAGCGGCAGCCGTGACGTTGACGTCACGCACCTGCACCACCTCGCCCTCGCCGTCTCCGGTGCTGGTTTTCACACCCAGGCGCACAATGGTGGAGTAGCTCTTGTTGGCGTCCAGGTGCAGCTGGCTGAACTTGGTGGCGGCGCCAAAGCACAGCGGCAGCACGCCGGTGGCCAGCGGGTCCAGAGTGCCGGTGTGGCCGGCCTTTTCGGCCCGCAGCAGCCACTTGGCCTTTTGCAAGGCGTCGTTGCTGGACAGGCCCAGCGGCTTGTCCAGCAGCAGCACGCCATGCACCGGCCGGCGCGTGATGCGCGGCTTGCGGGCGGGCGTGGTGGGTGCGACAGTGGCTTCCATGGGGTTTGGCCAAGGCCAGCTCCCAATGGAAATTGGAATCTGACCCCGATTCTTTAGTCTTTTGCGCGAGAGGACACGGCGCGCGCGATCAGCGCGTTCATGTCGGAGGCGCGTTCGGTGGTGCGGTCGAACAGGAAGTGCAGCGTAGGCACGGTGTGGATGTGCAAGCGCTTGAACAGGCCGTTGCGCAGGAAGCCCGCAGCCTGGTTCAGCGCCGTTTCGCATTCCACCGGGTCGCCCACCAGCACACTGAAGAAGACCTTGGCGTGGGCGTAATCCGGCGTCACCTCGACCGCCTGTACCGTCACCATGCCCACGCGGGGGTCCTTCAACTCGCGCGCGATCAGCTCCGTCAGATCGCGCTGGATCTGATCGGCAACCTTGAAGCTGCGGTTGGGGACTTTCTTGCGTGCGGGCATGGCGGGTTCTTACAGCGTACGGGCCACTTCGCGGATTTCGAAGAACTCCAGCACGTCACCCTCTTGGATGTCGTTGTAGTTCTTGATGTTCAAGCCGCACTCGAAGCTTTCCTTGACTTCGCGTGCGTCGTCCTTGAAGCGCTTGAGCGACTCCAGCTCGCCGGTGAAGATGACCACGTTATCGCGCAGCAGGCGCAACCGCGCGGTGCGGCGCACCACACCTGCGGTGACCATACAGCCGGCGATGGAGCCGATCTTGGAGACCTTGAACACCTGGCGGATCTCGGCGGTGCCGATGACTTCTTCCTTCTTGTCCGGCGTCAGCATGCCCGACATGGCGGCCTTCAACTCATCCACAGCGTCGTAGATGATGTTGTAGTAGCGGATGTCCACGCCGTTGCCTTCGGCCAGCTTGCGCGCACCGGCATCGGCGCGCGTGTTGAAGCCGATGATGACCGCCTTGGAGGCGATCGCCAGGTTGACGTCGGACTCGCTGATGCCACCCACGGCGGCATACACCAGCTGCACCTTGACCTCGTCGGTGGAGAGCTTGAGCAGCGACTGTGCCAGCGCTTCCTGCGAGCCCTGCACGTCGGCCTTGACGATGATGGGCAGGAACTTGACCTCGCCCGCCGTCATGTCGCTGAACATGTTCTCCAGCTTCGCAGCCTGCTGCTTGGCCAGCTTGGTGTTGCGGAACTTGCCGGCGCGGTAGGTGGCGATTTCGCGCGCGCGGCGCTCGTCGCTCATCACCATGAACTCGTCGCCCGCCTGCGGCACCTCGGTCAAGCCCTGGATCTCCACCGGAATGGAGGGGCCTGCCGTCTTGATGGGCTTGCCGTTCTCGTCCAGCATGGCGCGCACGCGGCCATAGGTCGAGCCGGCCAGCACCACATCGCCGGTTTTCAACGTGCCGGACTGAATCAGCACCGTGGCCACCGGGCCGCGGCCCTTGTCCAACTGGGCCTCGATCACCAGGCCCTTGGCCATGGCGTCCACCGGTGCGCGCAGCTCGAGCACCTCGGCTTGCAGCAGCACCTGTTCCAGCAGTTCATCCACGCCCTGCCCGGTTTTGGCCGACACCGACACGAACGGCGAGTTGCCGCCGAACTCTTCCGGTATCACCTCTTCCGTCACCAGCTCGTTCTTCACGCGCTCGGCGTTGGCATCGGGCTTGTCGATCTTGTTGATGGCAACCACGATGGGCACACCCGCCGCCTTGGCGTGCTTGATGGCTTCCTTGGTTTGCGGCATCACGCCGTCGTCGGCCGCCACCACCAGGATGACGATGTCGGTTGCCTTGGCGCCGCGCGCACGCATGGCCGTGAAGGCCTCGTGGCCTGGCGTATCCAGGAAGGAGACCATGCCGCGCGGCGTCTCCACATGGTAGGCACCAATGTGCTGCGTGATGCCGCCGGCCTCACCCGAGGCCACCTTGGCGCGGCGGATGTAGTCCAGCAGCGAGGTCTTGCCATGGTCCACGTGGCCCATGACGGTGACCACCGGGGCGCGCGGCAAGGACGGTGCGTCCTGTTGTGCCACTTCGTCGTCGGTGAAGGCTTCGGGGTCGTCCAGTGCGGCCACCATCGCTTTGTGGCCCATTTCCTCGACCACGATCATGGCCGTGTCCTGGTCCAGCGACTGGTTGATGGTGACCATCTGGCCCAGCTTCATCAGGTGCTTGATGACCTCGGAGGCCTTGACCGCCATCTTGTGCGCCAGTTCGGACACGGTGATGGTTTCGGGCACGTGCACTTCGATCACGCGCGCTTCCGTCGGCGCCGCCTGCATCTGGTGGTCGTCGCGGTCGTGGCTGCCGCCGCGCTTGCCACGCGGGCCGCCCCGCCAGTTGCTGCGGCCAACGCCGCCGCTGGAGTCACCGCGGGTCTTGATTTCCTTCTTCTTGGCCGGATCGCCCGCCCAGCTGGATGACAGCTTGGCCGACTTCACTTCCTTGCCAGCACCGGCCGGCGCAGGTGCACCGGTGCCCGGCCTGGGCGGCTGGGTGCTGCCGGCAGCCGGCTTGTGCAGGGTGCCCTTGAGGCCCTTGGCATCGGTGGCGGCCTTGGCGTCGGGCTTGGGTTCTTCCTTCTTGACCACCACCGGCTTCTTGGCCGGCGCGGCCATCATCTGGCGAATGGCCGCGGCTTCGGCCTCGGCCTTGCGGCGGCGGTCGCCCAGATCGGCGGCGCGGGCGGCCTCGTCGGCGGCGCGCGCCTTGGCCTCGGTGGCGGCCTTGTCGGCTGCCTCCTGGCGTGCCTTGGCAGCGGCCTTTTCCATGGCTTCAGCAGCCTCGTCGCGCACCGCTTGCGGAACGCCACCAGCGGCTTGGGACTGCGCCTGGGCAGCCTCGGCGGCGGCCTTGTCGGCAACCGCCTGTTGCTCGGCGGCGACGCGTTCGCGCGCCTCCTGCTCTTCGCGCTCGCGGCGGCGTTGCGCCAGCTCTTCTTCCTGGCGGCGTATCAGTTCGGCCTGGCGGCGCGCTTCTTCCTCGCGGCGTGCCAGCTCGGCGTTGTCGATCACCGGCGCGTTGGCGGCCTCAGTTTCCTGCGCGCTGGCGGGCGCGGCTTCGGGCACGCTGTCGCTGCCGTCATCGCGGCGCACAAAAGTGCGCTTCTTGCGCACTTCCACCTGGATGGTGCGCGCCTTGCCACTGGAGTCGGCCTGCTTGATCTCGGTGGTCTGCTTCTTGACCAGCGTGATCTTCTTGCGCTCCTGCGTGACAGTGCCGTGGCTGGCCTGCAAGTGGCTGAGCAGCTTGTGCTTGTCGGTGTCGGTCAGGATGTCGTTGGCGGAGGCCTTGGCCACGCCGGCGGACTTCAGCTGCTCAAGCAGCGTGTCGTTGGACTTCTTGAGTTCGACTGCGAATTCGGAAACGGTCGTGCTGGACATATGTGGTGGATCCTTTCATGACCGTTACTCGTGAGAAGCCGTGTCATTGGCAAACCAATGCTCGCGTGCTTTCATGATCAGGGTCTTGGCTTCGTCCGCAGACTGGCCGGTAATCTCGGTGAGCTCGTCCACGGCCAGATCGGCCAGGTCGTCGCGGGTGTGGATGCCGGCTTCGGCCAGCTTGGCCACCAGTTCGGGGGTGACGCCTTCGAGGTCGCGCAGATTCTGCGAAACCTCTTCCACGCTCTCTTCGCGGGCGATTTCCATGGTCAGCATGGCGTCCTTGGCTCGCGCACGCAGCTCGTTGACGGTGTCCTCGTCGAAGGACTCGATCTCCAGCATTTCCTGGATCGGCACGTAGGCCACTTCTTCCAGGCTGGTGAAGCCCTCGGAGATCAGGATGTCGGCGATTTCCTCGTCCACATCCAGCTTCTCCATGAACAGGCCACGCACCGAGCTGGTCTCGTTGGCCTGCTTTTGCGCCGATTCGGCGGCGTCCATGATATTGATCTTCCAGCCGGTCAGGTCGGAGGCCAGGCGCACGTTCTGGCCGCCGCGGCCGATGGCGATGGCCAGGTTTTCCTCGTCCACCACCACATCCATGGCGTGCCGCTCTTCGTCCACCACGATGCTGGAGACATTGGCCGGCGCCAGCGCGCCGATCACGAACTGCGCCGGGTCTTCGCTCCACAGCACGATGTCCACGCGCTCGCCGGCCAGCTCATTGGTGACGCTGTTGACGCGCGTGCCGCGCACGCCCACGCAGGTGCCAATCGGGTCGACCCGCTTGTCATGCGACAGCACGGCGATCTTGGCGCGCGAGCCGGAGTCACGGGCGCAGGATTTGATTTCCAGCAGGCCCTGCTCGATCTCGGGCACTTCCTGGCGGAACAGCTCGATCATGAATTCGGGCGCCGAGCGCGACAGGATGATGGGCGCACCGCGCAGCGTCAGGTCCACCTCCATGATCATGGCGCGCACGCGGTCGCCGGTGCGCAGGTTTTCCTTGGCGATCATCTCGCTGCGGCGCAGCCGGCCTTCGACGCGGCCGCTTTCGATGATCATGTCGCCCTTGTCCATGCGCTTGACGGTGCCGACGAAGATCTTGTCGCCGCGCGACATGAAGTCGTTGAGCAACATCTCCCGCTCGGCGTCGCGGATTTTCTGCAGGATCACCTGCTTGGCGGCCATCGCGCCAATGCGGCCTATGGGCACGGAATCCACCGATTCCTCGATGTATTCGTCCACCTCGATGTCGGCAATCTGCTCCTTGGCTTCAAACAGCAGGATTTCCTGGTCGGGCAGTTGCAGGCCGGCCTCATCCGGCACCACGTGCCAGCGGCGGAAGGTTTCGTAGTTGCCGGTCTCACGGTCCAACGCCACGCGGATGTCCACGTCGCCGGGGTACAGCTTCTTGGTGGCCTGCGCCAGCGCAGCCTCAACGGCGCCCAGCACCACGTCGCGCTCCACGCTCTTTTCGCGCGAGATCGCTTCCACCAGCATCAACAGTTCTCGATTCATGCCACTACTCTCCTTCATTTCAAGCGCCGTCAACGGCACCGCCGCGCCCCTTGAAGCTCACCAACGGAGCCAGGCGCGCGTCACGCAATTCATCCAGTTTGAATCCCAGGGCTTGCAACGGGGCCTGCGTGCGCTTCTTGCTCACGCGTTGCCCGGGCTTCACCACGGGCTCGTCCCGCCACACAATCTGCCAGCCGCTCTGGCCTTCAGCATCCCGCACACGCTCCAGGGTGCCGCGAAATTTTTTCCGATTCACCGCCACTTGTCCAGCCGCCGCCTCGCCTATCGGCGCCTTCAGCGTCAGGTCCACCACCTGGCCGGTGAAGCGCAGGAAATCGTTCTCGGTCTTCAACGGCCTGTCTATGCCCGGCGAGGACACCTCCAGCCGCTTGTACTCCGCGCCGTCCACCTCCAGGGCGAACTGCAACTGGCGCGTCACCTTCTCGCAATCCTCGACGTTGACGAACTGCTCCAGCGCGGGCGCTGCACCTTCGGCCGGCGGCGTCCAGGGCAGGTCTATCGTGATGCGCAGCAGCCCCCCGGCGGAACGCTCGATGTCCACCAACTGGTAACCCAGACCACTGACGGTCTGCTCAACAATATCCTGCAATGCCACGCGATGAACCTGATACCTGCTTTGTCGGGTTGCGAAACCAGGCTGGCGATACCATGTGGCGCCAGACCTGCAAAAACGATCGACCAAAAAAAACGGGCGGTAGATACCCGCCCGTTTGGTCGTGAAGCATGAATTATAGCGCAACCGGCGCCAAATTGCGCGCATTTTTTGCGAAAAACCGGCTATGCGGCCGGGGTCAACCAGGCACCGACTTGTGGCGAAGCAGCAGGCGCTCGATGGTGTTCAGGATGTCGAAACTGCTGCTGAAATCGGCAAATAGTTGCTGGTTGCTTAATTTCAAGTGCCGGTTGGTCGGCTCGGCACGCACGCGCTCAAAAATCTGCCCAAAGCTGCGCTGGCCATCGATGTGCTGCAGCACCTGCGCGGCGTGGCGCCCTGGCTGCACGGCGACGGTGAGGCCCAGGTGCTTGTGGTCCAGCCAGAAGCCGCGCCCGCCATTCTGGCTGAAGATGGCCGCCACCTGGGGGCCGGTGAGCGGCTCGTTGTAGAAGAAGGGCACCATGTCGGCGTCGCCGTAGCTGGCCTGACAGGCTGGCGAACGCGTGGCGTAGAACACGTGGGTCATCAGGTTGCCGCTGAGCAGTTCGGCGGCGGCATGGCGCTGGCGCGCGGGCATCGCCTCCAGGCCGGCCAGCAGTGGAGACGCCGGCGCGCCGCGCAGCGCCAGGCGCGGCTCGTAGGCCGAGCGCCCCCGGCCCACGGCGCTGAAGGCCAGCGACAGGCCGTGGCCATCGGCCAGCCAGGCATACAGCTGCTCCACGGTGTAGGCGCGGTCCTGCGAGTGCAGCACGACGTCGTACAGGTCGGCGTCGGTGACCATGTCGGCGCGCCACAGGTCCTCACAGCGGGCAAACCAGTTGGTGGGCGGCAGCATGGCCAGCAGTTGCCGGGCATTGGCCAGCTGGCCGGCAATGCTGCCCTCCCCCTGGTTGACGGCACGCATCAACTCCTGCATCTGGTAGATGCCGGTACGGCCCACCTGGCCATAGACCATCAGGCCCATGGCTCCGCCGTCCTTCAGCACGGCCATCAGCGCGCGCAGGCCGGCGTCCGGCTCTTCCAGGTGGTGCAGCACGCCGCTGCAGTTGATGTAGTCGAATGGGGCCAAGCCCAGGTGCGGCAGGTTCAGCAGCGAATCCTGCACCCACTCGATGTTGGTCAGGCCGCGGATCTCGGCGCGCTGCCTGGCGATGTCCATGCTGGCGCCGCTGAAGTCCAGGTGCACGACGCGTGCATGGGTCGACTTCAACTGCTCAGCCAGGAAGATGGTGGCGCTGCCGGTGCCGCCACCGGCCACCAGCACTCTGAAATCCTGCTCGAAGGTCTGCCTGCCGGCGAAGCAATAGTGGTTGAGCATGGGCAGGTGCTCCAGCCAGGTGTGCATCAGCCGGTGCTGCTCGTCCTGCGGGTCCACCGGCGGGTAAGGCAGCATTTCATACTGCTGCTGCACACGGCTGCTGGGCTTGGCGGTCATGGTGATGGGGGCTGCGGAAACGGAAACAGGGTACAGACAATTCCAATAGCAATTGGCATGCCGCAGAGAGTTGGCACGTCTCAGGCAAGTGCTGAGACAAAAAAAGCCCGCAGACTTTCGCCTGCGGGCTTCAAATGGCTTAGCTCTTGATCTACAAGTGGTTTAGAACTTGTAGTCGTAGGACGCCGTGAACTTGACCGAGCGCGGAGCTGCGTAGCTCTGCACGATCTGGTACGTCGTCAGGATGGTGGTCAAGTTGCGGTTGTACTTGCGCTCTTCGATGGCTTCAGCAGGCTGTTGGTTGAACAGGTTGAAGATGTCCATCTTGAACGTGAAGTTCTTGAACATTTCCGGCTTGTACTGGAAGTTGATGTCCACACGCACGTCCGGCGGCAGGGTGCCATACGAACCGCGGGGGGCAGGCTTGCCATCGCAGTAGAAGTAGGCCGAGCCGTAGCCGGAGTAATTCGTCACCGGGCCGCCGGGAACGAACGGAGGCGTGGCGGCGAGCACCGGATCAGGCGCATTGCCGATACAGTTCTTCGGACGACCGGTAGCGGCCAGCAGGTTGCCGCCGACGCCCCACTCAGGCGTGACCTGAGCGTAGCCGAACAGCTTCAACTGGTGCGTGCGGTTGTTGGGCAGCAGACCACTGGAATTGATCGAGAATTCCGGGAAGTCGTAAGCCTGCGTGGTCGACACGTCGCCCTGGCCGATGTCGGACAGCAGCTGACCTTCGGTGTTGCCGGAGTTGCGCGACCAGGTGTAGGTCGCCTTGCCCCACCACTTGCCATCGAACGGGTGCTCGGCCCACAGGTCCAGCGCCACGTACTTGCGGTCAACCGGAGCGATGCCCAGGTCAGCCGCCGACAGGACGATGCGCTCCAGCTTGCCGTCGCCGTTGATGTCGATGTTGAAGGTGTTGCCTTGGCCGGGGTTGAACAGCGCGCAGTTGTAGCCGAAGTGGCTGGCATCCACGTTGTTGCGGGCGGCCCAGGCGATGAACGGACGGTCGTCGCAATGGTCGTCAATGGCCGTCTTCAGGCTGCGGTAGGTCAGCTTGGCGCCAACGTTCCAGTCCTTGGACAGGGCCTTCTCGAAACCGACGGCGAATTCGTCCTGGAAGTTGCCGGACATGCCTTCAGCAGCCACTTCCTTGGGATTCTTGGCCTGGCCCAATTCGTTGTTGGCGGAAATCGGCGGGCCAAGCTGCGTCAGGCCGGTGGGCGCGCCATTGGCGTCCACGCCGGTGTAGACGAAGGTTTGCGTCGTGTTCAGCGAAGAACCGGCACCGCGCACTGCCACGTTGGTGGGCAGCGGCACGTGGTAGCGGCCCATGTTGGCGAACAGCTTCATGGAAGCATCGCCATTGATGTCCCAGGACGCGCCAATACGCGGGGCCAGCTGGGTCGGCAGGTCGATGTAGGACAGGCCGTCGCCGTTCTTGTTGTTGAAGCCTTCGTTACGCAGGCCCAGCGACAGCAGAACGTTGTCGGTGACCTTCCACTTGTCTTCAATGTACCAGGCGGACTGGTCAACCTGCGGCGTGGAGCCGGTGGAGCTGATCACGCGCTGGACAATGTAACCCTGCTGAGCGTAGGGGTTGCCGGCCACGGTGTTCGGGGCGACTTCGCCACGCTGCACTGCGGTACCCGGAGCGGTCTTGCCGTAAACCCATTGCACGCCGCCGGCGGTGGAAGCACCTGCCTTGGAGTTGATGGTGTTCTTGTCCAGGCCCAGGCGGAAGTTGTGCGCGCCGAACTTGTACTCGACGTCCAGGCGGAAGCCCTTGTTCTCGTCAAAGGCATTGGGCGTCAGCAGCGTGCCGACCACACCTTGCGGGTTGGGGTAGGCGAAGCCGGGGATCTGGTCAGCCGCGGTGGACACGGTTTGGGCCAGAGCGGGGTTGTAGCCGTTCGGGGTCACCTTGTGGTCGGAGCGGGTGCGGCCAGCCAACGCGGTGAAGGTCAGGTCATCGGTGAAGTAGCCGGTGTACTTGATGATGTCGACCTTGGCGCCCTTGGGCTGCACCAGGGCGTCAGCAGCCGTGGCACCCCAGTTGACCACGTCAACACCGCCGTTGCGGACGTTGTCGCGCTGGCCGGTGGCGTAGCTGTAGCCGTAGTAGCGGCGGTTGTCGCGGTTTTCATCAAAGATGTGCGTGTACTCGAGGTGGTGCGCATCGGTGATGTTCCAGTCCAACTTCAACAAGCCGCGCGGCGTCGACACGTCACGCTCTTGGAAGGCAGCCGCGTTCACGCTACCGGCCACGGCCGTGTTGGCAATGCGGGTGGAATCGCGGTTCAGGCGGGTGTTTTCCAGCGCGGCGTAGATGAACAGCTTGTCCTGGATGATGGGACCGCCGACATACAGGTTTTCCTGCGTGCGGCTTTGCTGGTTCAACGAGTTGTCAAAACGGATCTTGCCGTCCAGCGTGGTGCCGACGTTTTCATAGTAGATGCTGCGTTCTTTGGAGCGCAGGCTGTTGGGCTCGACCGACACGGAGGCGCCGGCCACCCAGCTGTTGCCGCCGGACTTGGTCACGATGTTGACCACGCCACCGGTGGAACGGCCGAATTCAGCGCCGTAGCCGCCGGTCAGCACCTGCGCCTGGGCGATGGAGTTGAACGGCAGTTGCGAGAAGCCCACCTGCGTCAGCATGGAGGTGACGGGGAAGCCGTTGATGTAATAGGCGTTTTCAGAGGCCGAGGAGCCGCCGAAGGACGGGGCGTTGCCGCCGCCGTAACGCGAGTCACCACGGGTGGTGTTGGGGGCCAGCTGGATCACGGCGCCCACGTTGGAAGCCACCGGCACCTTGGCCAGGTCGCTGGCGGTGAACACGGTGGTGGAACCCACGGAAGCCACGTCGATCTTGGAGCGCTGGCCGACCACTTGCACCGTGGTCAGGGTCGTGCCGCCGGCGAAGGCCACTTCGGTGCCTTGGCCCACGCGAACTTCAGCGTTTTCGGTCTTGGTGACCTTGCCGCCGACAACCAGTTCAACCTTGTAGGGGCCGGTGGTCAGGGATTGGCCGTTGAAACGGCCGGTGCTGTCGACGGTCAGGGTACGCTTTGAGCCCGTGTCGGTGTTCGTCAGAACCACGGTCGAGCCGGCGGGGGCGTCAACCTTGCCGTACAGGGTACCGGTCGCATTGGATTGCGCAAATGCCGTGGTGCTCACACCACCGGCCAGCACCATGCTGCCGAATGCAACGGCCAGCGCGCGCGCCACCACTGTCTTCCGCAGCACATTGCTATGCCTGTTATTTTCCATGGGGTTTTCCTTCAAACTTGAAAGTTTCAAACGAGAGCAAAGCAAAAGTTGCGCCACGATCGGCCACGTTTACGGGAATCATTCCCGTAAACATGTCTGTTTGGTGAACTAACTGTAAATCGTTTGACGGGAAATCTGCCCGTTGGCCCCACTTCAAGAGGCCAAAAAAGCGCCGACTGTTGTCAAAATCCATCACCCATACAGGTGAATTCGTACCAGCTTTACAAAGATTCGTCCCACCTTCCCTCCCCGGCCACGAAAAAAAGCCCGCCCGATCACCCGGGCGGGCTTGGCCTTTCTGGCCCTGAAACTGGCCCCTACCGGACGGTGTCCGCCGGGGCCAGGGACCTCAGAACTTGTAGTCGTAAGTCGCCGTGAACTTCACGCTGCGCGGCGCCGTGTAGCTGACCACCCGGCCATAGGTGGAGATGACTGGGGTGCCGGCGCCGCCGGTGTTGTAGGTCTCGTCCACGTTTTGCGCCGTCTGGCTGTTGAAGACGTTGAACATGTCCATCTTGAAGGCCAGGCCCTTGACCATTTCCGGCTTGAAGGTGAAGTTCACGTCCAGCCGGTTGTCCCAAGGCAGGTTGCCGACCGAGCCGCGCGGTGACGGCACGCCGTTGCAGTAGTGGGTGGCCGAACCGTAGGCCTGCACGGCGGCATTCGGGTCAGGGTAGGAGCCAATGCAGCTCAACGGCGCCCCCGAGGCCAGCAGCAGGTTGGCGCCCACCGTCCATTGCGGCGTCACGTCCACATAACCGTAGGCCTTGATCTGGTGCTTGCGGTCATTGGGCAATGGGCCGTAGGCGTACTCCATCAGGTTGCCGAAATCCCAGGCCTGAGTGGCCGAGACGTCGGTCTGGGCGATGTCGGACAGCGTCTGGCCCTCGGTGTTGCCGCGGCTGCGCGCGTAGGTGTAGTTCACCCGGCCGTACCAGCCGTCGCGGTACGGGTGCTCGGCGAACAGGTCGAGCGCGAAGTAGGTGCGCTTGGCCGGGCCGGGCTGGCCGGTCAGTGACGGGTCAAACCCCATGTCCTTGGGCGTCAGCGTCACCAGCGTGTAGTTCTTGCCGGTGCCGCTGTAGTCCACCAGCAAGGTGTTGGTCTGGCCGGGGTTGACCGACGCGCAATTGAAGCCGCCGTAGTTGGATTCGTCGATGTTGTGGGCCGCCGCATAGTTGTCGATCGGCGTTTGGTCGCAGAAATCGTCGATGGTGTTGACCAGCCGGCGGTAGGTCACCTTGGCGCCCCAGTTCAGCGACGGCGAGAACGCCCGCTCGAAGCCCAGCGTGATCTCATCCTGCTGGTTGGGCTTCAGGTTGGTGGACGCCAGCACGTTGGGATCCTTGGGTGTGCCGATTTCGCCATCGGGCGATACGGACGGACCCAGGTTGACACGGCCTATCGGCGAGCCGTCGGCGGCGATGCCGGTGTAGGTGAAGTACTGCTGCAGGTAGGTGGACGGCCCGGCGCCGCGTATCGCCAGGTGCGTGGGGATCTGCACCGAGTAACGGCCGGCGCTGCCGAACACCTTGAACGAGGCGTCGCCATTGACGTCCCAGGCGGCGCCCACGCGCGGCGACAGCACATTGTTCTGCTGCAGGAAGGTCTCGCCGACGTTGTTCTTGTTCTGGAACGACTCGCTGCGCAGGCCCAGGGACAGCAGCAGGTTCTTGGTGATCTGCCAGCGGTCCTCGATGTAGGTGGCCTGCTGGTCGGAATAGGCGTCGGCAACGTCGGTGAAGGTCCGCACGCGGCCGTAGTAGCCCTGCGCGCCCAGGCCGCCGCCGCCGGCCACCGTCAGGTTGCCCGAAGCCGGCGAGAAGGTGGCAGGCGTGGCGGTGTAGCGGTAGCTGTAGGTGCCGCCGCCGGGGAAGAAATCGCCGGCGTTGTGTGAGGCCAGCTGGTTGTTGTCCACACCGGCGCGCAGCGTGTGGTTGCCCAGGTGCCATTCGATGTCCAGCCGCTTGGACGTCACATCGTCTTCGGCGCCGGGCGCGATCTGGTTGGTGGTCAGCGCCTGAGGGTTGTTGTACGTCAGCCCGGGCGCGGCCGCGGTGGGCGTCAGCAGCGACACCGTGTACAGGCTGCCGCCGGCGCCGGCCGAGCTGGTGAAGTTTTCGGTGTGCGGCGACTGCGACTTGCCGTACAGCGCGGTGATGGTCAGGTCGTCAGTGATGTTGCCGGTGTAGCGCAGGATCTGGTCGTTCATGCCCACGTCCGGCGTCACCTGGAACACGTTCTTGTAGTCGCCGGTGAAGTTGACCTGGCCGGTGTGCGCGCCGGTGGTGTAGTCGTAAGGTGAGAACTTCTGCACCGTCTTGGTCTGGTCGCCGATCATGGTCAGCTCCAGGCGGTGGTTGTCCGTCAGGTTCCAGTCGAACTTGCCCATCCAGCGGTCGGCGGTGTTGGTCTGGTTGTTCCAGCCCCATTTGCCGACGTCGCCGGTGGCGATGCCGGCGGTGGACAGGCCGGAATTGGTGCCGGCAAAGTTGCTGCTCAACTCTTCGGCGGCAAAGAACATGAACAGCTTGTCCTTGATCAGGGGGCCGCCGATGTAGCCGCCCACCGTAGTCTCGGTCTGCGTGTTCTGCGCGCGGCGGCGGTACAGCGTGCCGTCGGTGGCCTTGTTGGCCGGGTCGCCGGTGTTGGCGTAGTACAGGTCCTTGTAGCTGGAGCGGAAGGCTGACGGCGTGATGCTGTAGCTGGCGCCGGCCTCCCACTCGTTGGTGCCGCTCTTGGTGGTGATGTTGACCACGCCACCGATGGCGCGGCCGAACTCGGCGCCGAAGCCGCCGGTCAGCACCTGGGCCTGCTGGATGGCGCCAAACGGCAGTTGCGACGAACCCAGCTGGTTCAGCGGGTTGGTGACCGGGAAGCCGTTGATGTAATAGGCGTTTTCGGACACGGCGCCACCGCCGAAACTGGCCACATTGCCATAGCGCGAATCGCCGCGCGTGGTGTTGGGGGCCAGCTGCACGATGGCCGCGACGTCGCGCGCCACAGGCAGCGCATCGAGCTGTTTGGCGGTGAAGCTGGTGCCGTTTTGCGAGCTGGAGATGTCAATGGACTGACGCCGGCCCACCACCTGCACCGTGGCCAGCGCGGTGCCGCCGGCCTCGAACTTCAACTCGGAACCATTGCCCGCCAGCACGTCGACGGTGACGGTGCTGGTGACATTGCCGCCACTGAGCAATTGCGCCTTGTAGGTGCCCGCCGGCAGTGCGGTGGCCTGGAAGCGGCCGGCCGCGTCGGGCACGACGCTGCGTTTCAAGCCCGTGCCGGTGTTTTCCAGCACCACGGTGGAACCGGGCGCCACGGTGCCGAACACGGTGCCGGCGGCGTTGGACTGTGCAAACGCGGTGCCGGGCATGGCTGCTGCCAGCACGGCAGAGCCGAACGCGACGGCCAGCGCACGCGCGACCACCGTCTTGCGCAACACCAATGCGTTGCCTTGTCTTTTGTTGTCCATGGGGTTTCCTTCAAACAATGGAAAGCAGATCAGGCTGGGTTCGCCTGCGCCACGATTGACAACCGGAGCGGAATCATTTCCGGCCCGACTTCTGCTTCGTGAAGGAACTTTAAATTAGCAATGCCTCGCTTTGAATTAGGAGGCGTAGAAAACAGATGTAAAGCAGCCCCTGCGTTGCCAAAAAGCATCGCACGTTTTCAAGCTGTTTACGTTGATTTGTAAAGTAAATTTACTTAGCTTTACGGCCAACCTCTGTGTAAATTTTTGGTCAATTTGTAGCAAACAACATGTCAATCAAAGGTAAATCTCTAGTTAATTGATATCAATTAACTAGAAACCACTTGCGCGGCAAAAAAGACGGGTGGCCGCACTTCGGCCACCCGCCCTTGCAAGCTTCAGAACTTGTAGCGCATTCCCAGGCTGAAGTAGCGGCCCACCGCGCCGCTGTAATCCAGTGGGTTGTACGAGACGGCGCCATAGGTCAACGGGTCGAACGGCGCCACCGCGTCCAGCAGGTTCTGGATGGCCCCGGTCACCTCCAGGTTCTTGGCCGCCTTCCAGCGGAAGCTCACATCCACCGTGGTGAACGAGTCGATGCGGCAGTTGGCCGGCACCGGGAAGCCCGCCGTGGTGGTCACCGCGCAGCCAGCCGGATCGTTCTTGAAGTTCTTGTCTTCAATGCTGGCGCGGTAGTTGATCACAGAGGACAGCTTCAGGTTGCCACGCTCCCAGGTGGTGCCGAAGTTGATGCGGTCAGCCGGCGTGCCCATGCAGTTGGTGGCATCGCAGTTGCCGTGGGTGCCAGCGTAGTCCTTGAACGAGCCATCCTTCTCCACCCGCAGGAAGGTGAAGATGTGCGTCCATTTGGCGTCAAAGGACAGCTTGCCGGCCGCGCCCAGGTTGAATTTCTGGTTGAAGTCGAAGTCCAGCCCGCGCACCGTGGTCTGTGCCGAGTTGACGTACTTGGCCAGCACCGCCGTGATGGGGCCCGGGTCGCCAGGGAAGCCTGCCAGTGCCGAGCTGGGGTCGCGCGAGACGTGGCCGGCGGCAATGGCGGCCGCCGTTTCTTCCTGATTGATTTCGTTGCTGCGCTTGATCTGCCACAAGTCCAGCGACATGTTGGAGGAGCCCGGCACCAGGTCCCACACGGCGCCCAGGTTCACGGTCTTGGACTTCTCCGGCACCAGATCCGGGTTGGGCGAGGTGATGATGGCCACGTTGGCGGCCGAGCACGCGGCCGTGATGCCCAGGTTGCAGCGCACCGGGTCCGCGGCGGTGGAGAACGCCGCCAGGCCACCCTTGCCGTTTTCGGCCACACTGGGCGCACGGAAGCCTTCGGCGAAGGTGCCGCGCAGCGCAAATTCCTTCGACGGCGTCCACTTGAAGCCCACCTTGGGCGTGAAGGAATTACCGACGTCCGAGTAGTGGTCGGCACGCAGCGCGCCCGACAGCTCGATCTCCTTGGTCACCGGCGCCAGGATTTCGGCGTACACCGCGCTGACGGTGCGCGCGCCGTCGTAGGCGGAGTACCCCAGGCCGATGATGTTGCCGCGCTCGGTGCCGCTGGTGGGGGCCAGCCGCACCGACTCGCGGCGCACCTCGCCTCCCAGCGCCAGCCCCAGCGCGCCGCCACCGAGCTGCATCAACTCGCGCGAGGCCTTGAAGTCGATCTGCGTGCTCTTGGACAGCGCGTCGTTGGAGATGGTGGGCGACAGCGCCGCATACAGCGCGGCCGAGTTCAGGTTGGCGTTCTCGGCAATGCGGTAGAAGCTGCCGGCCGGCAGCGCCGCATAAGCCGGGTTGTTGGCTGCTGCAAAGGCTGCATTGGTCATGGCGGGCGATAAGTCACGCCCGTTGGGGTTCAGCAGCGCGAACAAGGCGTCGCGCGCCACGTAGCCGGTTCGGCTGTTGCTGACCTTGCTTTCCGAGTACAGGAAGGCGGTGTCGTAGTCCCAGTCCGCCACCGTGCCCTGCAGGCCGCCCAGGAAACGGGTGAAGGTGGAGCTGACGTTGCTGACACGCGGCCCGATGTCGGCCGTCATGTAACGCAGCCGCGCAGTGGTGCCGAAGTACGGGTTGTCGGGGTGGGTGGCGCCCAGGGCGATGCCGGTGTTGGCCACCGGGCCGCCGGGGAAGCCGGTGGATGCGCTGACCGTGGTCGGGAAGGTCTGCGCCCGCGAATCGTCCTTGTACAGGTTCAGTTCGACAAAGCCCGTCATGCTGGGCGACAACTGGAAGGTGCCGCGGCCAAAGAAGTTCTTGGTCTGCTCCGAGGGCTGGATCTGCTGGTAGAGCTGCGGGGCATCCACCAGGCAGCCGCCGCCGGGGTCGCCCTGGGCATGGGTGGTGAAATTGGCGCAGTTGGCGCCGGCGAAGTTGCGCGTGAAGCCGGTCTGCGCGGTGTTGGTGTTGCCGCGGTTGTAGTACAGCAAGGTGGTGGGGTTGCGCACATTGCCGTTGATGGAGGTGGCGCTGGAGCCCGCACCGGCGGCGGTGATGGCGCCTGAGCCGCCAAAGGCCTGGTTGGCATCCAGCCCCATGTCGCGCAGGTCGGAGCGGCCTATGTGGTCGCGGCCAGCACGCTGGCTGGTGAAAATGGCGTCTTTCTTGCCCAGTTCCAGGTTGAAGAAGAAGTTGTAGCGGTCCTTGGCCAGGTCGCCGATGCCGCCGGATATCGCCGCCCGGTTGTCGGCACCATCCCCATAGCCGCTGCGGCCGGCGCTGAGCTTGATGGCGCCACCCTGGTAGTCCTTGCGCAGGATGATGTTGACGACGCCGGCAATGGCGTCGGAGCCGTAGATGGACGAGGCACCGTCCTTCAGGATTTCCACCCGCTCCACCGCCTCCAGCGGGATCACGTTCAGGTCGGCGAAGATCTTCTGGCCGTCGTCAGCCAGACCGTAGGGCGCTACGCGGCGGCCGTTGATCAGCACCAGTGTGGAAGCCGAACCCAGCCCGCGCAGCGAGATGCCCGACGCGCCCGAGGCAAAGCCGGCGCCGAAGGTGGTGGGAACCGAGCCCTGGTTGTCGATGGACAGCGTCTGCAGCAGTTGTGCAACGCTGGTCTTGCCGGAACGGTCGATGTCTTCGCGCGACACCACCTGCACGGCCGAGGCGGTCTCCGACTCGGCACGCCGGATGTTGGAGCCCGTGATTTCCACGCGTTGCAGCGCCTGCGACGCGTCGGTCTGCGCCAGCGCCGGCACGGTCAGTGAGGACAGGCCGCCAAAAGCCAGCGCCAGCCCCAAACAAAGCCTTGAGGGTTTGTACATCGAAACTCCATCTAAAAAGTTGTGAAAACAGGACGCCTTGCGCACCGGACCCATTCCGCTGCGCTGCCTGTTTTGTGGGGAGAACTCTATGACGCGCATTGCGGCAATGGGTCCGTTGTGCGACCTCAAACCAACACAAAAAAGCCCTGTGTGACTGCCCCCCGCCGGGCAGGGACAAGCACGTCAACGTCGGGGATCAACGCGCAAGGCCTTCAGCGCCCCCGGCATGGGACGAAAACCGCCGCCATCGCCGCCACTGCCGGCGCCACAGGCCACTCAGAGTGGCCCCATGTGACGAAACGCCGGAATCGAGCCGTCAATGGCGGCATGGGCCCACCGGCTATCCCCTATATTCGTAGACACCTTGTTCAGGGGCAGCCTACCGCCCGTGCTGCGCTGCCTCGCCCCAAAATGCCCGAACCAAACCCGCCAGCCGCCGCAGCGCCGACCTCGTCACCCGACGGGTCGGCCTCCCGTTTCAGCGACCTGCGCCGCGTCGCGCTGGCACTGTTCATCTGGGCGCTGGTCAGCCTGACCTACTCTTCCGCCCTGATGAGCGACCGGGCCAAACGTGGCGTGCCCGTCAACTGGGACTGGCTGGCGCTCAATGTCTGGCTGGGTTTCTTGCCCTACGTGCCCTTCAGCCTGCTGCTGTACCACCTGTTGGGCCGGGGGACCGGGCGGCTGCCCTCGCCCGCGCTGCTGGTGCGCAATTGGCTGCTGTGCGTGCTGATCTTCGTGCCGCTGGTGACGCTGTCCAATGCGGTCACCGACACGCTGACATCCAGCGGCAACTTGTCAGATATCGGCTACACGCTGAAGATGCTGCGCGGGGCCAACATCTGGACCGACTTCATGGTCACCAGCGCCACCTTTGCCATCCTGGTGGCGTTGACCAGCTGGCGCCAGGCGCGCGACAGCGAATCCGCCTGGCAGACCGCGCGTGCCGACAACCTGCGGCTGCGCCTGACCATGCTGCAAGGCCAGCTGGAGCCGCACTTCCTGTTCAATGCGCTCAACAGCATCTCCAGCCTGGTGCGCGCCAGCGATCGCGCCACCGCGCTCAGCGCGCTGTCGGGCGTCAGCGACCTGCTGCGCTATGCGCTGCGCGCCAGCAAGCGCGATTGGGTCAGCATCCGTGAGGAAGTGGCCTTTGTGCGCGAGTACCTGAACCTGCAACGCCTGCGCTTTGGCTCAGCGCTGGAAGTGGAGTGGCTGCATGACCTGACCGACTGGAGCGCCTACGCCTGCCCACCGCTGCTGCTGCAGCCGCTGGCCGAAAACGCTGTGCGCCACGGCCACGAGGCGCGCGGCGGTCAAGGCAAGGTCAGCCTGGAGCTGCGCCTGGTGGACAGCAACGTGGTGCTGAACATCCGCAACGACCTGCCCACCGTGGCGCCGCCCGCCACCGGCCACGGCCTGGGCCTGATGGCCACGCGCGAACGGCTGCTGGCGCTGTTTGGCCCCGGCGCCAGCGTGCAAACCCACAGCGATGGCGCGCAGTTCACCGTGCGCCTGCAATTTCCAGCGAGGGAGTTCAATGAATAAATGGAATGTGCTGATCGTCGATGACGAGGCCCTGGCCCGCAGCAACCTGCAACTGGCCCTGGCCGACCACCCGCCCTGGCATTGCGTGGCGGCCTGTCCCAGCGTGGCCGAGGCGCGCGCCGTGATGGCCGAGCAGAAGATAGACCTGTTGCTGCTGGACATCCAGATGCCAACGCAAAACGGCCTGAACTTCGCCAACGAGCTGTGCGCCCAGCCCAACCCGCCGCTGGTGGTGTTTGTCACCGCCTATGACGCCCACGCCATCAGTGCCTTCGAGGTGTTCGCCATCGACTTCCTGCTGAAGCCCTTTGACGACCACCGCTTCGGCAAGATGCTGCAGCATGCCGAGCAGGCGCTGAACGTCAAGCACAACGCGGCCCGGGCCGACGCCATGGAGGGTTTCCTGCGTGAGCAGCAGGCGCGCGCCGCCGGCGAGCCGCCGCCGCCGCTGGACTTCCTGGTGATCCGCTCAGTGGGCGTGGTGGAGCGCGTGGCCGTGTCCGACATCGAATGGATTGGCGCCGCCGGCAACTATGTGGAGCTGCACCTGGGACCCAAGGTGTCGCTGCACCGCTCCACCATGAGCACCATCGAAGAGCGGCTGCCGCCCGGCCAGTTCATGCGCGTGCACCGCACCATCCTGGTCCGCATCACCGCGCTGGCCGCGTTGGCGGTGACCGGCGACAGCACCTACGAGGCGCGGCTGCGCTCGGGCGACACCGTGCCGGTCAGCGAACGCTTTGTGAAGGACGTGCGCGCTTTATTCGATTGACTGTTGGGCCCCACAGGCGGCCCGGCGGCGATTCAGTTCTGTCGAAACAGGTGGCCGAAGCTGCGGCTGACTTCCAGCTGCTCAGGATGGTCCTTCAGGTGCACCTTCTGGCGTCCGGCTTCATCTCGCTGCACACTGGCGATGGCGCCCAGGTTGACGATGGTGGAGCGGTGGATCTGCCAGAACTGGTCGGCATCCAGCTGCGGCACCAGCTCGCGTATGGGGGTGCGTATCAGCGCCTCCTGCGTGCGGGTCTGCACCCGGGTGTACTTTTCGTCGGAGCGGAAGAACAGCACCTCGTCCACCGCCACCAGCTTCAGCGTGCTGCCAAAGCTGCAATGTATCCAGCGCAGGCTTTCAGCCGGTTTGGGGCTGGCGTGCAGGCCGCGCTGCAACAGCAGCAGCTTGTCCAGCAAACCGTCCACGGCCTCGTCGCTGGGCGTGGCCGCCGGCTGCAATGCCAGCCTGTCCTTGATGCGCTGCACCGTCAAGCCCAGGCGTTCCGGCTCCACCGGCTTCAACAAGTAGTCCAGCGCGCCCTGCTCGAAGGCCGTCACCGCGTACTCGTCGTAGGCGGTGACGAACACGATGTGCCCGCGCCAACCGTCCAGCGCCACGATCTCGCGCGCCGCCTCGATGCCGGTCAACCCAGGCATGCGGATGTCCAGGAACACGATGTCGGGGCGCAGCGCATCGGCCTGGTCCACCGCCTCGTTGCCGTTTTGCGCCGTGCCGCAGATCTGCAGCTCGGGCCAGACCTGCTGTAAACGGGCCTGCAACTGCTCGCGCATCAGGCGTTCGTCGTCGGCGATCAGGGCGCGCAAAGGGGGGGTGGCGGTGTTCATGGGCGGGCTCCGGGCGCTGGGGTGGACAAATCCACCTGATAAGGGATGACGATGCGTGCCAGCGTGCCGCCACTGGCGGCACTCAGCACATCCAGCCGGCCGCTACCGGGGTACAGCATGGCCAGGCGATCGCGGATGTTGTTCAGGCCCAGGCCGGTGCCGGCGGTGGAGGCGCGCGGCGCGTTGGGGTCGGGCAGGCCGATGCCTGAATCTTCCACCTCCACCCACAGCTGGCCGTCGTGGATGCGGGCCGAGACGGTGATGCGGCCCCCCTCGGGCTTGGGCTCTATGCCGTGCTGGATGGCGTTTTCCACCAGCGACTGCAGCATCATGGGCGGGAACACCGCCGAATGCAGGCCCACCGGCACATCAAAACCGAACTCCAGCCGCTCCTCGATGCGCATCTTCAGCAACTCCAGGTAGGGCTTGATCAGGTTGAACTCGCGCCCCAGCAGCGAAGAGCCCTCGCGCATCTGCGGCAGCGCCGCGCGCAGGTAGGCGATCAGCGTCTTTTGCATCACCGAGGCGCGTGGCGGGTCGGTCTCGATCAGGTAGTCCACCGCCGCCAACGTGTTGAACAGGAAATGCGGCTCGATCTGCGCCTGCAGCAGCTTCAGCCGCGCCTGCACCAGTTGGCGCTTCATGGTTTCCTGCTCGGCCAGGTCGGTGGCGCTGCGCACCGCGGCGTCAGCGTCGGCGGTCTTCTGGTCGATGATCTTGGTGGCCGCCAGGTAGGCGAAAAACGCCATCACGAAGCCGGAGGTGAAGTCGCGCCCCACATGCAGCATGCCCATGATGGCCTGTGTGGCGATCAGCACCAGCACGGCCAATGCCAACAAGCGCTTCCAGGAGATGGTGCGGGTCCAGGCCGACAACTGCACATGCAGCCGGTGCGACCAGCTCAGGAAGCGGTCCAGGTGAAGGGCGAGGTCGGGGCGTTGAGTCATCGGGGGCAAGGGTCTGGGCGTGCCGGCCTGCAAAGGCCGCGCCGTCAGGTGATCAGGGTGTGCGGCTGTGCGGGGGAACCCAGCGCGGTAATGGTAACCGCTGGTGCCGGCTGGACACGCCCGGCCTGGCTGTCGCGGGCCACCTGCGACGCATTGGCGGCGGCGCATTCCCACACGCCCAGGTGGACGATGGCGGTCACGCCCACAGCCAGCGCGAAGGCGACCAGCTTTCTGGCGGAAATCAGCGAATTTGACATGGTGGTTTTCCTCTCCTGTATCCAGGCCCAGCGGGCCCGACAGACTGCACTCTAGGCAAAGCCGGCGCCGTGCGCTGCCTCCAGGCGACGGAATGCACCCCGGTGCGAGGATCGGGCCGTTTTCAGGGATGAAGCGGAACGGCTGGCGCGCCAATTGGCGGCTTGCCGGCACCGGGCGGCCCCATGCGACAATTCCGCCCACCTGGCTACAACCGATTTCCAAGCGAGACAACACATGGGATTTCTTACCGGCAAGAAGCTGTTGATCACCGGCGTGCTGAGCAACCGCTCCATCGCCTACGGCATCGCCAAGGCCTGCCACGCGCAAGGGGCCGAGCTGGCTTTCAGCTACGTGGGCGAGCGCTTCAAGGACCGCATCACCGAATTCGCGGCCGACTTCAACTCCAAGCTGATCTTCGACTGCGATGTCGGCAGCGACGAGCAGATCGCGCAGCTGTTCACCGACCTGTCGGCGCACTGGCCCACCTTTGACGGCTTCGTGCACAGCATAGGCTTCGCGCCACGCGAGGCGATTGCCGGTGACTTCCTGGACGGCCTGAGCCGCGAGGGCTTTCGCATCGCGCACGACATCAGCGCCTACAGCTTTCCGGCCATGGCCAAGGCCGCCCTGCCCTACCTGAACCCCAAATCGGCGCTGCTGACGCTGACCTACCTGGGCGCCGAGCGCGCGCTGCCCAACTACAACACCATGGGCCTGGCCAAGGCCTCGCTGGAGGCCAGCGTGCGTTACCTGGCCGAGTCGCTCGGCCCCAAGGGCATGCGCGTCAACGGCATCAGCGCCGGCCCGATCAAGACGCTGGCGGCCAGCGGCATCAAGGATTTCGGCAAGATCCTGGGCGCTGTGGCGGCCGCCGCGCCGATCCGCCGCAACGTCACCATCGACGAAGTGGGCAATGTGGCGGCTTTCCTGCTCAGCGACCTGGCCAGCGGCGTGTCGGCCGAGATCACCTACGTGGACGGCGGCTTCAACCAGATTGTCAGCGGCTTTGGCGAAGCGGCCTGAGCAGCGCCGCGCCTGGTTACCCGGCCACCCACCCCTTGACGATGACGAACTGGACACCCCGCAGCTGGCGTGACATGCCGGCGGCGCAAATGCCGGCCTACCCAGACGCCCAGGCCCTGGCACGGGTGACGGCCGAGCTGGCCACCCGCCCACCGCTGGTGTTTGGCGGCGAGGCGCGCCAGCTGCGCCAGCACCTGGCCAGCGTGGCCCAGGGCAAGGCTTTCATGGTGCAGGGCGGCGACTGCGCCGAAAGTTTTGATTTGATGGCCAGTGGCGACGCCCGCGACATGTTTGGCCTGCTGCTGCAGATGGCGGTGGTGCTGACCTATGCGGCCGCCTGCCCGGTGGTCAAGGTGGGGCGCATCGCCGGCCAGTTTGCCAAACCGCGCTCGGCGCCGACCGAGAAGCTGGGCGATGTGGAGCTGCCGGCCTACCGGGGCGACATCATCAATGGCCCGGAATTCACGCTGGACGCCCGCACGCCCGACCCGCAGCGCATGCTGCGCGCCTACGCCCACTGCGCCGCCACGCTGAACCTGCTGCGCGCCTATGCCCATGGCGGCTTTGCCGACCTGCACCAGGTGCACCGCTGGACGCTGAACTTTGTCGACTCCAGCCCGCAAGGCTCACGCTACCGCGAACTGGCCAACCGCATCACCGAAGCGCTGGACTTCATGGAAGCCTGCGGCCTGACCGCCGACAGCACACCGCAGATCCGCGAAACCAGCGTGTTCACCTCACACGAGGCGCTGTTGCTGCCCTACGAGGAAGCGCTGACCCGCCAGGACCCGCTGAGCGGCGACTGGTATGACTGCTCGGCCCACATGGTGTGGATAGGCGAGCGCACCCGCCAGCTGGATGGCGCGCACGTGGAGTTTTGCCGCGGTATCCACAATCCGCTGGGCATGAAGGTAGGCCCCACGCTGCAGCCCGATGAGCTGCTGCGCCTGATCGACCGGCTGGACCCCGCCAACCAGCCCGGCCGCCTGACGCTGATCGCCCGCATGGGCGCCGACAAGGTCGCGCAGGCGCTGCCCGCGCTGGTGCGCGCCACCCGCGCCGCCGGCCGCCAGGTGGTCTGGGCCTGCGACCCCATGCACGGCAACACCGTGCGCAGCGAGGGTGGGTACAAGACCCGCTCGTTTGACACCGTGCTGGCCGAGACGCGCAGCTTCTTCGAAGTGTTGCAGGCCGAGGGCCAGCACCCGGGCGGCATCCACATCGAGATGACGTCCGAAAACGTCACCGAATGCACTGGCGGCGCCCAGGGCCTGACGGACCAGCAACTGGCGCAGCGCTACGAGACCGCCTGCGATCCGCGCTTGAACGGCTCGCAGAGCATTGAGCTGGCGTTTTTGCTGGCGCAGACGCTGAAGCAGGCCCGCGCGGACCGGAAATAGACGTTCAGCCTACCCAGCGCCGCGCGTTCTGCCACAGCCGTATCCACGGGCTGTGCGCGCTGTTGTCCCCCGAAGTCCAGCTCATCTGCACATTGCGGAACACCCGCTCCGGGTGCGGCATCAGCGCGGTGAAGCGGCCGTCGGCCGTGGTCACAGCGGTCAACCCACCCGGGCTGCCGTTGGGGTTGGCCGGGTAGGCCTCGGTGGCGCGGCCACGGTTGTCGACAAAACGCATGGCGGCGATGGCCTTGGCCGCATTGCCGCGCTGGCTGAAGTTGGCATAGCCCTCGCCATGCGCCACCGCGATGGGTGCACGCAAGCCCGCCAGGCCTTGCAGGAAGATGCTGGGCGATTCCAGCACCTCCACCAAGGACAGGCGGGCCTCAAAGCGCTCGCTCTGGTTGGTGGTGAAGCGCGGCCAGTCTTGTGCGCCGGGGATGATGTCGGCCAATTCGGCAAACATCTGGCAGCCATTGCACACGCCCAGACCGAACGTGTCAGTGCGGGCAAAGAAGGCCTGGAACTGCTGGGCCAATTCCGGGTTGAAGGTGACCGAACGCGCCCAGCCAATGCCGGCGCCCAGCGTGTCGCCGTAGCTGAAGCCGCCACAGGCCACCACGCCTTTGAAGTCGGCCAGGCTGGCACGGCCGCTTTGCAGGTCCGTCATGTGCACGTCATGGGCCTGGAAGCCGGCCTCGGTGAAGGCATAGGCCATCTCGATGTGCGAGTTGACGCCCTGCTCGCGCAGCACCGCCACCCTGGGCTTGGCCAGGTTCAGGAAGGGTGCGGCCACGTTGTCGGCAGCGCCGGCCGGCAGGTGCACGTGCAGCCCGGGGTCTTGGGGGTCGCCCACGCTGGCGTGTTCGGCGTCGGCGCAGGCCGGGTTGTCGCGCTGCTGGCAGATCTTCCAGCTCACCGCGTCCCACACCTGGTGCAGGTCTTGCAGCCGGGCGCCAAACACCTGCTGGGCGTCGCGCCACACCTGCAATTCGCCCTGACCGCCAGCCGGCCCCTCGGCGTGCGCCGGCCGGGTCTTGCCGATGAAGTGGCTGAAACGGCTCAGGCCATGCGCGCGCAGCGTCTGCATCACCGCGTTGCGCTCGCTGGTCTTCACCTGCAGCACCACGCCCAGTTCCTCGGTGAACAAGGCCTTCAGCGTCTGCTCCAGCCGGCGCGCGCCGACCTGGCCAGCCCAGTTCTTGCTGTCGCCCACATCCATGCGGCTGTCGGCAATGCCGTCGCCTTCCAATGTCAACAGGTCCACATTCAGTGCCACGCCGACCTGGCCGGCAAAGGCCATCTCGGCCACGCAGGCCAGCAGGCCGCCATCGCTGCGGTCGTGGTAGGCCAGCAATTGGCCTTCGGCGCGCAAGGCGTTGACGGCGTTAACCAGGTTCACCAGGTCCTGCGGGTCGTCCAGATCGGGCACGGCGCCGCCAGGCTGACCCAGCACCTGGGCCAGCATGCTGCCGCCCATGCGGTGCTGGCCCTTGCCCAGATCAACCAGCACCAGCGTGGTGTCGGGCTCGCTGGCGTCCAACTGCGGCGTCAACGTGCCGCGCACGTCAGCCAGCGTGGCAAACGCGCTGATGACCAGCGACACTGGCGACGTCACCTTCTGCGGGGTGCCGTCTTCGGCACGCCACTGGGTGCGCATGGACAGGGAATCCTTGCCCACCGGGATAGAAATGCCCAGCGCCGGGCACAGCTCCATCCCCACGGCCTTGACGGTGGCGTACAGCGCGGCGTCCTCGCCCGGTTCGCCGCAGGCGGCCATCCAGTTGGCCGACAGCTTGACGCGCGGCAGCTCGATGGGCGCGGCCAGCAGGTTGGTGATGGCTTCGGCCACCGCCATGCGGCCTGATGCCGGCGCGTTCAGCGCCGCCAGCGGCGTGCGTTCGCCCATGGCCATGGCTTCGCCGGCAAAACCGGCGTAGTCGGCCAGTGTGACGGCACAATCGGCCACCGGCACCTGCCAGGGGCCCACCATCTGGTCGCGGTGCGACAAGCCACCCACCGTGCGGTCGCCAATCGTCACCAGAAAGCGCTTGGAGGCCACCGTGGGATTGGCCAACACCTCAATCACGGCCTGCTGCAACTCCACGCCGGTCAGGTCCAGCGGCGGCGCTTCACGCTGCACGCTGGCCACATCGCGGTGCATCTTGGGCGGCTTGCCCAGCAGCACGTCCATGGGCATGTCCACAGGCAGGGCCACGCCTTCGTCAGCCAGCACCAGCTGCTTGTGCTCGGTGGTCACGCCCACCACGGCAAAGGGGCAGCGCTCGCGCTCGCAAAAGGCCTGGAACTGCGGCAGCGAGGCCGGCGCAATGGCCAGCACGTAGCGCTCCTGGCTCTCGTTGCACCAGATTTCCTTCGGTGCCATACCACTTTCTTCCAGCGGCACCTTGCGCAAATCAAAGCGGGCGCCGCGCCCGGCGTCGTTGACCAGCTCGGGGAAGGCATTGCTCAGGCCGCCCGCGCCAACGTCGTGGATGGCCAGGATGGGGTTGACCGTGCCCAGCGCCCAGCATTGGTTGATGACCTCTTGCGCGCGGCGCTGGATTTCGGGGTTGCCACGCTGCACCGAATCAAAATCCAACTCGGCGGCGTTGGCGCCGGTGGCCATGGAGCTGGCGGCGCTGCCGCCCATGCCGATACGCATGCCAGGCCCGCCCAGTTGCACCAGCAGCGCACCGGGGCCAAAGCGCTCCTTGTGCGTCAACGCCGAATCAATGACGCCCAGGCCGCCAGCGATCATGATGGGCTTGTGGTAACCCCGGCGCACACCGGCCACGTCTTGCTCATACTCGCGGAAATAGCCCAGCAGATTGGGCCGGCCGAACTCGTTGTTGAAGGCGGCGCCGCCCAGGGGGCCTTCCACCATGATCTGCAAGGCGCTGGCGATGTGGGCGGGCTTGACTTCCCGTTGAGACGCAACCGGGGCGTCCGGCCACAGCTTGGAAACGGTGAAACCGGTCAACCCCGCCTTGGGCTTGGAGCCGCGCCCGGTGGCGCCCTCGTCGCGAATTTCGCCGCCAGCGCCGGTGGAGGCGCCCGGAAACGGCGAAATGGCCGTCGGGTGGTTGTGCGTCTCCACCTTCATCAGCACGTGATTCGTCGCGGTCGCTTTCCGGTAAGCCTGGTCGTTGCCGGCAGGCAGGAAGCGCTCCACCTGGGAACCTTCCATCACCGAGGCGTTGTCCGAATACGCCACCAGCATGTGCTGGGGGTGCGTCTGGTGCGTATGGCGGATCATGCCGAACAGGCTCTTGTCCTGCGCCTGGCCGTCCACGGTGAACTGGGCGTTGAAAATCTTGTGCCGGCAGTGCTCGCTGTTGGCCTGAGCGAACATCATCAGCTCGACGTCGCTGGGGTTGCGCTTGAGCTGCACCGCAAAGGCCTGCACCAGGTAGTCGATCTCGTCGTCGGCCAGCGCCAGGCCCCACTGGGTGTTGGCCTGCTCCAACGCCGCGCGGCCGCCGCCCAGCACATCCACGCTGGCCAGCGGGGCGGCCTGCAGTTCGGTGAACAAGGCATTGGCCTGGGCGCGTTCGAACAGCACGCTTTCCGTCATGCGGTCATGCAACAGGGCCGCTGCCAGGGCGCGCTGCGTCTCGCTGAGCTCGTTCTTGCCGCCCAGCAGGCCGGTTTTCAGCGTCAGGCGGTATTCGGTGACACGCTCCACCCGGCGCACCGCCAAGCCGCAGCTGTGGGCAATGTCCGTGGCCTTGGAAGCCCAGGGCGACACGGTGCCAAAGCGCGGCAGCACGATGATGGCGGGACCCTGAGCCGGCCCCCCGTAAGGCTCGCCATAGGTCAGCAGCGCGGCCAGCCGCTCGTTCAATTCGGGATTCGGCGGCGTATCGGTGGCCACCAGGTGCACAAAGCGGGCGGAAATGCCGTTGATCTTGTCGTGGATGGCTTGCAGGCGGGGCAACAGCTGCTGGGCGCGAAAGCTGCTGAGGGCATTGCCGCCCTCAAAGTGGCTGATGTGCGTGGTCACGGTGGTGGCCTAAGGTGACGGGCTCGGGTGATGCCCAGGGAAAACAGTGATTTTACAAGGCGCCAATTCGCCAGGCAGGTCTGCGGTAGCCGACCCCGCTGGGGTGGCATGTCTGTCGCTGCCGACGCCGCTGGTGCGCGTGGCTACGCGGATGTCCCCCGGGCCTGCGGCCCTCCTCCTTGATTCCGCTCCGCCACGCGCCCCAGCGACATCGGGTCCATTGGCACGCGCTACGCCGGAAGACCGCACGCCAGCCAGGTTCGCAAGATCAGGTCGTCATGGCGCTCTGCGCAGCGGCATCAAGGAGGAGGCCGCAGGCCGGGGGACAGCCGCGGAGCGGAGTGCCGTGGCGGCCTGATCTCAGCCAACCCATGTGGCCAGCAGGTATTCGCACCCCGCGCCAAAACCACCCGGCTGCAAGGCCCTAGGCCGCGATGGGATAATTGCGGCCATGACGATTACCTACAAAGACGAGCAAGGCGTGGCGGGCATGCGGATTGCCGGCCGGCTGGCCTCGGAAGTGCTGGACTACCTGACGCCGCACGTGAAACCCGGTGTCACCACCAACGAGCTGGACAAGCTGGCGCACGACTACATCACGCAGGTGCAAGGCGCCGTGCCGGCGCCGCTGAACTACGCGCCGGCCGGCTACCGGCCCTACCCCAAGTCCATCTGCACCTCCATCAACCACCAGGTGTGCCACGGCATCCCCAATGACAAGGCGCTGAAGAAGGGCGACATCGTCAACATCGACGTCACCGTCATCAAGGACGGCTGGCACGGCGACACCAGCCGCATGTTCATCGTCGGCGACGCTTCCATCGCCGCCAAGCGCCTGTGCAACCTCACCTACGAGGCCATGTGGCACGGCATCAAGGTGGTCAAACCTGGCCTGCACCTGGGCGACATTGGCTGGGCGATCCAAAAGTTTGCCGAAAGCAACGGCTTTTCCATCGTGCGCGAGTTCTGCGGCCATGGCATCGGCCAGGTTTTCCACGAGGAGCCCCAGGTGCTGCACTACGGCAAGCCCGGCACGCTGGACGAGCTGAAGGTGGGCATGACCTTCACCATCGAACCCATGATCAACGCCGGCAAGCGCGACATCAAGGAAATGGGCGATGGCTGGACCATCGTCACCAAGGACCACTCGCTGTCCGCCCAGTGGGAGCACACCGTGCTGGTCACCGAGACCGGCTACGAGGTGCTGACGCTGTCAGCCGGCAGCCCGCCGGTGCCGGCCTTCGTCACGGCTGGCGCCTGACAACGGGAGCGCGGCCCTGAGCGCGGTGATGAAAGATTTACAGGTCTTGCGCGGCCAGTATCGCGCAGCCAAGGCCGACCTGCTGGGCCACATTGCCAACAGTGGCGCCTCCACGCGCGGGGTGCTGCAGGCGCTGCACAAGCTGTCGCGCCTGGCTGACGACACGCTGCGCACGCTGTGGGCGCAGGCCGGTTTCGGCAAGTCCTACGCGCTGCTGGCGGTGGGCGGCTTCGGCCGCGAAGAGCTGTTCCCCTACTCCGACGTTGACGTGTTGCTGTTGCTGCCCGACGGCGAATCGCCCGACCAGGACGCGGTGCTGACGGCGCGCATCGAATCCTTCATCGGCAGTTGCTGGGACGCCGGGCTGGAAATCGGCTCCAGCGTGCGCACGGTGTCGGAGTGCCTGAGCGAGTCCGACAAGGACGTGACGGTGCAGACCTCGCTGCTGGAGTCGCGGCTGGTCACCGGCAACGCCAAATTGTTCGCCAGCTTTCACGAGCAGTACGAGGCCCACATGGACGCCCAGGCGTTCTTCGTCGCCAAGACGCTGGAGCTGCGCCAGCGCCACAACAAGTTCGAAGACACGCCCTACTCGCTGGAGCCCAACTGCAAGGAGTCGCCCGGCGGCCTGCGCGACCTGCAGGTCATCCTGTGGGTGGCGCGCGCGGCGGGTTTCGGCCGCAATTGGGACGAGCTGGCGGCCAATGGCCTGGCGACGCCGTTCGAGGTCAAGCAGATCAAGGCCAACGAAGCGCTGCTGCGCCTCATTCGTGCGCGGCTGCACCTGATCGCGCAGCGGCGCGAGGACCGGCTGGTGTTCGACCTGCAGACGGCGGTGGCCGAGTCCTTCGGCTACGTCACCTCGGGGGTTGGCGGCGCCTCCAAACGCGCCGCCGACGGTGCCACACCCGGCGCCAAGCGCGGCCTGATCCGCGCCAGCGAGGCGCTGATGCGCCGCTACTACTGGGCCGCCAAGGCGGTGACGCAGCTCAACCAGATCCTGCTGCTGAACATCGAGGAAAAGCTCAACCCCTCCACCCACGCGCCGCAGCCCATCAACGAGCGTTTCAGCAACAAGGCCGGCATGATCGAGGTGGCCAGCGACGACCTGTACCGCCAGCACCCGCACGCCATCCTGGAAACCTTCCTGATCTACCAGACCACGGTGGGCGTCAAGGGCTTGTCGGCGCGCACCTTGCGGGCGCTGTACAACGCACGCCACCTGATGGACGCCAAGTTCCGCAACGACCCGGTCAACCACGCCACCTTCCGCCAGATGCTGATGGAGCGCGAGGGCATCACCCATGCGCTGCGGCTGATGAACCAGACCTCGGTGCTGGGCCGCTACCTGTGGGTGTTCCGCCGCATCGTCGGGCAGATGCAGCACGACCTGTTCCACGTCTACACAGTGGACCAGCACATCCTGATGGTGTTGCGCAACATCCGGCGCTTCTTCATCGTCGAGCATGCGCACGAGTACCCGTTCTGCTCGCAACTGGCCGCCGGTTGGGACAAGCCCTATGTGCTGTATGTGGCCGCGCTGTTCCACGACATCGCCAAGGGCCGTGGCGGCGACCATTCCGAGTTGGGCGCGCGCGATGTGCGGCGCTTTTGCCGCCAGCACGGGCTGGACCGCGAAGATGAGCAGGTGATCGAGTTCCTGGTGAGCGAGCACTTGACCATGAGCCGGGTGGCGCAAAAGGCCGACCTGAGCGATCCAGCCACCATCAAGGCGTTTGCCGACAAGGTGGGCAATGAGCGCAACCTGACGGCCTTGTACCTGCTGACGGTGGCCGACATACGCGGCACCTCGCCCAAGGTGTGGAATGCCTGGAAGGGCAAGCTGCTGGAAGACCTGTACCGGCTGGCGCGCCGTGCCCTGGGCGGCGGCGCCCCGGACCCGGACGCTGAGGTGGAGGCGCGCAAGCGCGAAGCGCTGGTGCTGATGGCGCTGTACGCCATGCCTTTTGAGGCCCACAAGACGCTGTGGGACACGCTGGATGTGGGCTACTTCATGCGCCACGATGCCGCCGACATCGCCTGGCACGCCAAGCAGCTGTCACGCCACGTGGGCGCCGGCAAGACCATTGTGCGTGCCCGCCTGTCGCCAGTGGGCGACGGCCTGCAGGTGCTGGTGTACACGCCGGACCAGAGTGACCTGTTTGCCCGTATCTGCGGCTATTTCGACCAGTGCGGCTTCAGCATCCAGGACGCCAAGATCCACACCGCCAGCAACGGCTACGCGCTGGACACTTTCCAGATCACCACCAGCGCCCTGCCCGACCATTACCGCGAATTCACCAGCATGGTGGAGTCCGAGTTGAGCCGGGTGATAGAGACCGCCGGTCCGTTGCCGCCGCCCAGCCGGGGCCGGGTGTCGCGCCGGGTCAAGAGCTTCCCCATCGCGCCGCGCATCATCCTGCGGCCCGACGAAAAGGCACAGCGCTGGCTGCTGAACATCTCGGCCAGCGACCGCGTGGGCCTGCTGTACCGCGTGGCGCTGGTGCTGGCGCGCCACAAGGTCACGCTGCAACTGGCCAAGGTGGCGACGCTGGGCGAGCGGGTGGACGACACCTTCCTGATCCACGGGCCCGAACTGCAGCACAACCGGGCGCAGATCGAGATCGAGACGGAACTGCTCGAAGCGCTGGCTGTTTGAGTTGCTGCGCTCGCCGTCGGTTGGCGTTGATCAGGCCGCCACGGCACTCCGCTCCGCGGCTGTCCCCCGGCCCTACGGGCCTCCTCCTTGATGCCGCTGCGCAGAGTGCCATGACGTCTTGATCTTGCGAACGTGGCTGGCGTGCGGGCATTCCAGCACAGCGCGTGCCAATTRACCCGATGTCGCTGGGGCGCGTGACGCAGCGAAATCAAGGAGGAGGCCCGCAGGGCCGGGGGACATTCGCGGAGTCACGCGCACCAGCGGCATCGGCAGACCGCAAAGCAGTCATTCTGTGCCGGCAACGAGCGATCAATCCGACCGACTGTCCCGCCGGTAGCTCAGCAGCCGGCCCTTGTAGGGTTCGCCGCTCTGTGGCAGCTCGCTCAGGCTGACGTGGCTGCGTGAATAGCCCAGCACGTCCATCTTTCGGTTGAAGCTGGCGCGGTTGCCCCGGTTCGGGTCCACGATCAGCACCTCCACCACGTCACATGAGTGCCGGTCGATGAAACCGGACAACAGGCCAGGAAGGCTGCGGTCATACAGCACGTCGCTGCCAATGATCAGGTCGAACTTGCCCAGCAGATCGGTGGTGCAGGCCCAGTCGCCGGTTTCGTACTTCAACGGGCCCATGCGGTTGAGCCGCAGGTTTTCCAGCAGGAAGGCCTCTGTCAGCGGGTGGCGGTCGCTGGCGGTGATGTCGCCACCGCGCCGCTGCACCACCAGGCTGGCCAGCGCGAGACCGCAGCCCAACTCCAGGATGCGCTTGCCAGCCAACGCGTGCGTCAGCATGCTGTCCGCCAGCACCAGGCCGGATGGCCATACCAGGCCGAACAGGGGCCATTGGGCCTCGAAAATGCCGGCACGCTCGGCCACGTTCAAGGGGTCATGGAACTGCTGGCGGTCCAGCAGCGAACGCACCTGCAGGTCGGCACCCAGCGTGGCAATGGTCTCGGTCTTGGTCAGGTAGCCCGGCGACGGGGCCGGGGCGCGGTGCGGCATGCGGAAAACTCCTGCGTGCTGCACGCGTTGGTGATCGGTGGCCCGACTATACGCTTGGCCCCGGTTTTGACCGACGCAAAGGCTATTTGGCCGGTGGCACGGGCGGTGGCAAAGGCGCCAGCGCGCCCTCCACCTTGCGGAAGTCAAAGTCGCTGACCGCTTGTGCCGTCAGCGTGCCCAGCTTGACATACAGCGGCAGGATGTTGGTGCCGTCCTGCGGATACACACGGTTGGACAGGAAGACGTAGTAGGTCTTCGAGAACGGGTCCACCCACAGGATGCAGCCGGTGAAGCCGGTGTGGCCATAGCTGCCCAGCGGGAACACGGTGCCGCGCGGGCGCGAATACGCGGTGTCGATGTCCATGCCCATGCCACGACGGGCTGGCACGATGGCGGGTGACTGCACGGTGGTGAACAGCTTCATGCTGTCGGCGCTCAGCACCCGCACGCCGTCCAGCTCGCCGCCGTTGACCAGCATCTGCGCATAGCGCGCCAGGTCACGCACGGTGGTGAACACCCCCGCTGAGCCGCCCACGCCGTCCATGCGGCGGGCTGTCGGGTCGTGCACCACGCCTTGCAGCGCCTGGCCGGGGGCCAGGTCGTCGTGCAGCGTCTTGTTGGCGCCATCCGGTGCCTTCTGCGTCGGCGCGATGCGTGCGGCTGGAAAGCGGCGCAGCGGCAGAAAGCCGGTGTCCGCCATCTTCAGCGGCGTGAAGATGCGCTGCTGCGCGAACTCATTCAGCGGCAGGCCGGAGACCTGCTGCACCAGCAGGCCCAGCAGCACATAGTTGATATCCGAGTAACGGAACAGCGTGCCCGGTGGGTTCGTCACCACCTGTTGACAGGCCAGGGTGCGGGCCATGGCAGCACCCTGCCAGGCCGGCTTGGCCGGCAGGCTGGCTGGCAGGCCGGAGGTGTGCGTCAGCAGGTGACGCAGCGTGATGGTTTCCTTGCCGCCGTTGGCGCAGTCAGGGAAGTAGCGCACCAGGGGTGCGTCCACATCCAGCTTGCCCTCTTGCGCCAGGATCAAGACCGACGGCGCGGTCGCCAGCACCTTGGTCAGCGAAGCGGCGTCGAACAGCGTGTCGGGCGTGTCAACGGTGCCGTCCGCCTCATAGGTGAAGCGGCCATAGGCCTTTTCGTAGCTCTGGCCACCGTGGCCCATGCGGAACACAGCGCCGGGCATCTTGTGCTCGGCAATGATGGTCTGGATGGCACTGTCCACCTCGGCCAGCGGCTCGGCACGCAACGGCGCAGCCACTTGAGGCCGTTGAGGCTGGCTGTTGGCCACACCGGCGCAGCCTGCCAGCGCCAAGCCTGCCAACAATGCAGGCACCAGAAACACACGGCGCATGTCAGTCATCCTGCGCCGGGTCCAGGCCTGGAAACAGCACCTCGGTGAAGCCAAACTTGCTGAAATCGCGCACGCGCATCGGGTACAGCTTGCCCATCAGGTGGTCGCACTCGTGCTGCACCACACGGGCGTGGAAACCCTCCACCGTGCGCTCCAGCGGGTCGCCATAGGGGTCGAAGCCGCTGTAGCGTATGCGCGCCCAGCGCGGCACCACACCGCGCATGCCGGGCACCGACAGGCAGCCTTCCCAGTCTTCCTCTTCGGGGAAACCGTTCTGGCTGTCATCCAGCTTCAGCGGCGTGATCACCGGGTTCAGCAGGATGGTGCGCGGCACCACCGGTGCGTCGGGGTAGCGCGGGTTGGGTGCGTCGGTGCCAAAGATCACCAGTTGCAGGTCCACGCCGATCTGCGGCGCCGCCAGCCCGGCGCCATTAGCGGCCACCATGGTGTCCACCATGTCGCCAATCAGGTGGTGCAGTTCGGGCGTATCGAATTGCGTTACCGGCTGGGCCACGCGCAGCAGGCGCGGGTCGCCCATTTTCAGGATGTCACGAACGGTCATGCGCCAATTCTAGGGGTTGGTGGCATCACCCGCCTGTGGCAACCACCTCGCCCAGGTGGCGCAGCAGCATCGCGCCGTCACCGCGCCAGGCGCTGCCGTGCATGCAGGCCAGCGTGCCGGGCTTCTGGGCCGCCAGCCGCTGCAGGATGGCTGCCGTCTGCGGCGCATGCGCGAAGTAGTCCATGGGCTGGCGGAAGGCCTCGCTGGGGCCCAGGATGTCGCTTTCCACCAGCGCCTGCTCGCCAAAACCCGGCTGGGTGAACAGGTCGCCGCAAAAGAAGGTGCCGGTGGAGGTATCCATCAGCAGGCCGCAGTCCCAGCCGTGGGGCACGTGCGGCGTGTCAAACCACTGCACCGTGTGCTGGCCCAAAGACAGGCGCTCGCCGTCGGCCAGCGCGCGCGCCGGCCGGTCCGCCAGGTCGTTGATGGACACCATGGCAGCGATCTGGCTGCACAGCGGCACAGCCTGTGGCGCCAGGGCCAGAAACTGGTTCATGGAACCGCATTCGTCGGCCTCGGTGTGCGACAGGCCCACGTAGCGCAGCCGCGCCAACGGCATCACGGCGACCATGGCCTGGCTGACCAGCGGAAACAGCTGGCGCGGCCCGGTGTGGAACAGCAGCGGCTCGTCGTCCACCAGCAGGTACTGGTTGAAGCTGAACGCCAGGCCGTCCGGCAGGCTGACGGGTGTGTTGATGCGGTAGATGCCATTGGCGATCTCCTGAATATTGGTGCCGGTTTCGGAATTGGTGATCACGCTTTCTCCTTGATTGAAAGTGACAAAACAAATGCCAGGACAAGTGACTAGCCGCAGGTAGTGGCACCAACACGCGGTGCGTTACAGGTATTTTTTTGCAGGCCGCTGTTGTATCCTTGCCGCATGGATGCGCCAGCCAGCTTCCCGGTGGAAGAAGGCCCCGAAGTGCGGGCCGCCCGCTGCATTGCGGCCGCGCAACCGGGCCAAGCCAGGGAGGCCGAGGCCGAGCTGTACCGTCTGCTGGCCCCGCGCGCGCGACGCTACGGCCTGCGGCATCTGCGCGACGCCGACGCTGCCGCCGACCTGATGCAGCAGGTGATGACGCTGACCATAGAACAGTTGCGCGCCGGCCAGCTGCGCGAGCCCGAGCGCGTGATGTCCTTCGTGCTGGGCGCCTGCCGCATGACGGTGCTGGACCTGCGCCGCACCGCCTACCGGCGCGAGGACCTGCTGCAGCGCTATGGCGAAGTACTGTACCTGGCCGACCACGCCGCGCTGGCGCCCCGGCTGGACCACCAGCGCGTGGCGGACTGCCTGGAACGCCTACCCGAGCGCGAACGCGCGGTGCTGGTGATGAGCTTCTACGACGACCAGACCGCCGACGCGGTGGCCACGCAGCTAGGCCTGACGGCGGGCAACGTGCGGGTGATACGCCACCGGGGCATTGACAAGCTGCGCCGCTGCGTGGAGCCAGGCCGGAGGGCCGCATGAGCGCCGCGCAGAGCCATTTGCCGCTGGATGCGCTGCTGGCCTACTGGCTGCACGAGACCGACCCGGCCACCACCGATGCGGTGGATGAACACCTGATGCAGTGCGACGCCTGCGGCCAGTTGCTGGACGAGGTGCTTGCGCTGGGTGAGGGCATGCGTGCGGCCTTGCAGTCCGGTGAGGTGGCCATGGTCACCAGCAGCGACTTCGTGCGGCGCCTGGCCGGCATGGGCCTGCGCATACGGGAATACAGCCTGCCGCACAACGGCAGCGTCAACTGCACCGTGACGCCGGATGACCAACTGCTGCTCTCACGCCTGCAGGCGCCGCTGCAAGGCGTGAGCCGGCTGGACGTGCGCGCTGAATTGTCGCTGCAGCCCGGTGTTCACCACACCATGGAAGATGTGCCTTTTGACCCCGCCACGGGGGAGGTGCTGTATTTTTCCAGGTTGACCCAGGTGCGGCAGTTCCCGGCGGTGACCATGCGGGTGACGCTGTTGGCGGTGGAACCCGGCGGCACGCGCGAACTGGGGCGCTACGCCTTTCACCACCAGCCCTGGTCAGCCAGCTGAAGCGCTGGCGTTCAGGGTTTGAAAACCGCGTCGGCGGCTTCTTGCGGCGGCAAGTATTTGCCGATCAGCCGCTTCATCGTACCGTCCCGGTTCATCATGTCGACCAACTTGGTCCATTCGCCGGCTTGCGCCTCCGAGAAAGTCTGCCGCGAAAAACCCAGGCCCCGGGGGATGGGCTTCATGTGCGGGTCCCACACTTCAACCCGAACCTTGTCGGTCAATCCGTGCTCAGCCAGATCGGCGTGGTAGACCATGGGCGTGGCCAGCGTGCCCGCAACACGCTGTGCCGCCAGCATCTTGTAACTGATGCCCGAGTCGGTCACCTCATGCACCCGCCGCGCGTCGGCCAGAGACTTCAGCAACGGGTCGAAATAAGGCCCATAGGAAAAACTGCGCACCGTACTCCATTGCAGCTTGGTGGGGGACTTCAAGAAGTCATCCATGGAATGCACGTCCTGGGGGACACCCGCGCCCACAATGGCGTAGTAACGGAGCTGAATGTAGGGGGTAATCCACATGACCCTGGTGCGCTCAGGCGTTTCCAGCACCGATGTTGCGACGTCGATCCGCCCGGCTTCCATCTCCTTGAATATCCGTGCGCGTGGCATGACAACCACAGTGAAGACGCATTTACTGCGGCGCTGCAACTCGTCGACCAGATCTTTGTCCAGGCCGACCCCCTTCTTGTAATACAGCCCAACCTCATAGAGCGCCACCTTGATGGGAGCGGACGGGCAGGTTGGCGATGCGGCCGCGGCGGGCCCTGCGCAAGCCACCAACCCCGCCAGAAACGGGCCGACAGCCAAGCGGAATTTGCGTGTCATTCGGTGCGGTGCAGGATGCCAGGGGGGAGCAGGAGTCTAGCCCAGGAAACGGGCCATGGCCGGGTGGATTCAGGCCACCAGCGCCGCCGCCACCCCGACGACAATGGCGAAGGCAAAGTAAGCCAGGAGACTGGCCACGGCCAAGCCCAGCGCCTTGCCCCAAGGTCTGCGGTTGTATTCGGAACCGAATTTCTGTTTGACGTATTTAGCTTGCGTGCGGGCGCTTGTGAAATACCAAGTGAGCAGGAAAACGAAGCCAACCAGGCGCGTGAGCACATCGGACAACTTATCGTTGAACACGACCGCCGCAGCGACATAAAACACCAACAGTCCGATGCCGGCATAGAACCACCGCAGCGACGCCGCGGCCTTTTCAGGCTCATCCAAGGCGCGCCAATTGAGTGCATGCAGGTAGGCCCCGAACGCTGGCGTGAAGAGAAGGCACCAGTTTGCGGCGGCGTTGGGGTTCCAGATGGGCGGTGATGTCAGCGCCGCGATGGTGACTTTGTCGGTGTTTGCCAATTTGATCTCTCCTCCCTGAGCAGCAACGGCTGCAGATGCTCGCTTTGTTAGGTTCTGCGCACCGAATGTATTCGGCCGCACAGCCAGCGGCCATTGGTGCCAACCCTGGCTTCGATGAAAGCCGGGCATGGCGGGCCCGGCGAGGCGTTACCCGCCTGCCTCGATCAGCGCCCGCAGGCCTGCCTCATCCAGCACCGTAATCCCCAACTCCTGCGCCTTGTCCAGCTTGCTGCCCGCCTCGGCACCGGCCACCACATAGTGGGTCTTCTTGCTGACCGAGCCGGCCACCTTGCCGCCAGCGGCTTCTATCAGGTCCTTGGCCTCGTCGCGGCTCAAAGTGGGCAGCGTGCCGGTCACCACCAGCGTCTTGCCCAGCAGCGGTTGCGGTGTGCTGATGGCGGGTGCGCCTTCCTGCCAGTGCACGCCGCAGGCGCGCAATTGCTCCACCACCTCGAGGTTGTGTGGCTGCTGGAAGAAGGTGTGCACGCTTTGCGCCACCACCGGGCCGACGTCGGGCACCTGCAACAGTTGGTCGACCGAGGCCGTCATGATGGCGTCCAGGCCACCGAAATGCCGGGCAAATTCCTTCGCCGTGGCTTCGCCGACGTGGCGAACGCCCAAGCCGAACAGGAAGCGCGGCAGCGTGGTGCTCTTGGATTTTTCCAGCGCATCGACAATGTTTTGTGCCGATTTCTCGGCCATGCGGTCCAGCGCGGCCAGGCTGGTCAGGCCCAGCTTGTACAAGTCCGGCAGCGTGCGGACCACGCCGCTGTCCACCAACTGCTCCACCAGCTTGTCGCCCAGGCCCTCGACCTCCACCGCGCGACGCTGTGCGAAGTGCAGCATGGCCTGCTTGCGCTGCGCACTGCAAAACAGCCCGCCAGAGCAGCGGTGATCGACCTCGCCCTCCTCGCGCACGGCTTCCGAACCGCATACCGGGCAGTGCGTGGGCATGGTGAAGACAGGCGGGTCGCCCTGGCGCTTGTCCAACAACACCCCCACCACCTCGGGGATCACGTCGCCGGCACGGCGCACGATCACCGTGTCGCCCACGCGCACGTCCTTGCGGCGGGCCTCGTCCTCGTTGTGCAGCGTGGCGTTGGTCACCGTGACGCCGCCGACAAACACCGGTGCCAGCTTGGCCACCGGCGTCAGCTTGCCGGTGCGGCCAACCTGGATTTCGATGGCGTGCACCGTGGTCAACTGCTCCTGCGCCGGGTACTTGTGCGCCACCGCCCAGCGCGGCTCGCGGGTGACGAAGCCCAGCTGTTTTTGCAGCGCCAGACTGTTGACCTTGTAGACCACGCCGTCGATGTCGAACGGCAACTGGTCGCGCTGCTGGCCTATGCGCTGGTGGTAGGCCACCAACCCATCGCCGCCCTGCACCACTTCGGCCAATGAGGACACCGGGAAACCCCAGGCGCGGAACTGTTGCAGCATGTCCCATTGGGTGTCGAACAGCGGCTTGCCATCGGTCGGTGCGGACAGGTCGCCCAGGGCGTAGGCGAAGAAGCTCAGCGGCCGGCTGGCGGTGATGGCCGGGTCCAGCTGGCGCACCGCACCGGCAGCAGCGTTGCGCGGGTTGACGAAAGTCTTGTCGCCCTTCTCGCGCTGCTTGTCGTTCATGGCCTCGAAGGCGTCACGCCGCATGTAGACCTCGCCGCGCACTTCCAGCACGGCGGGTGCGTCGCCGGTCAGTTTCAGTGGAATCTGGTTGATGGTGCGTATGTTCTGCGTCACGTCCTCGCCGGTCTCGCCGTCGCCGCGGGTGGCGGCCTGCACCAGCACGCCGTCCAGGTAGCGCAGGCTCATGGCCAGGCCGTCAAACTTCAGTTCTGCCACGTAGGCCACTGGCGGCTGGTCCTCCGCCAGTTTCAACTCACGGCGCACGCGCGCATCGAAATTGTGGGCGCCGCTGGCCTCGGTGTCGGTCTCGGTGCGAATGCTCAGCATGGGCACCGCATGGCGCACCGGGGCAAACTGGTCCAGGGGTTTGCCGCCCACCCGCAGCGTGGGCGAGTCTGGGGTGCGCAGTTCGGGGTGGGCCTCTTCAATGGCTTGCAGTTGACGGAACAGCCGGTCGTACTCGGCGTCCGGCACCTCGGGCGCATCGAGCGTGTAGTAGGCGTGGGCGTAGCGGTGCAGCAGGCGGTGCAGTTCCGCCACCGCCTTCGGATCAGCTTGTTGGTTGTCGGCCATGCGGCCTCCTCAGGAGAACAGCCGCCGCGCCAACGGCGAGCCCACGGCCAGCTCGCGGTCTTGCAGCGTGTCGTACAGGGTTTCCAGCTCGGCACCTATCTGGTCCAGCGTGTCGGCCATCAGCTGGCTGCCGTTGTCGTCGCTGATGATGCCGTCCATGGTGGCGGCCAGCGCCAGTGCGGCTTCGCGCATGCGCACGAAAGGCTGCTCCTCACGGCCGACCTGGGGCACGTCCAGGCTGAGGTTGACCTCGCGTATGGCCGACTGTGCCGGGTCCTCGGCCAGCGCGGCCGACGAATCAAACGCCAGGCCCAGCACCGGCGGCGCACCGGCCACACTGGCCGGCAGCACCATGCGCCCAGGGATCACGCCGGCCACAAAGCCCAGGCGTGCGGCATTTTGCTGCACATAGCCGGGGCTCCAGGCGGCATTGCGGGCACGCAGCGTGAAGCTGAGTTGGGCGTCGTGCGCGCCGGCAAACTGGTCCAGTTCGCGCGCGCGCGCCACCTCGTCCAGCATCTCGGGAAACTCGGGGGCGCCGTTGACGGCGTCGCAAAACGCCTGCGCCTTCATCACGAACTCGGAAAACTCGATCTCGTTGAGCGCGCCAGCCCGGTTGGCCAACTGCACGCCGGCTTGGAAGGCGCTGTAGCGCTGGCCGGCGACGGGCGGCTCCCACTGCGAAGTCTTCAGGTTCAGGCCCTCGATCAGGAACGGCTTGCTGCCGGCGCGCCGCGTCGGCGGCAAGGCGGCCAGCGCGGCGTCACCGGACACCGGCGTCTCCAGCGCCACCGGGGCGATGGAGTCGATCAACGCGTCCAGCGCCAGCTCTTTCTTCGGCGCGGGAATGTGCAAACCTGGCGGTTCGTCGCCCAACCCTGCGCCCTGCATGCTGGGCTCCACGGGACCGGCCGGCACGGTGTCGGGGCCATCAGGGTCAGCCTGGCGGGGCGCGTTCTTGCGCGACGTCCAGGCGCCATGCGCCACCACAGCGGCCAATACCAGGCCACCCGCCACTGCCAAGCCGATCTGCAATGTGCTCATGCGTTCAGACGGCTTCTGCCATGGATACCGCAGCCTCCATATCGACCGCCACGATGCGCGACACGCCCTGCTCCTGCATGGTCACGCCAATCAGCTGCAAGGCCATTTCCATGGCGATCTTGTTGTGGCTGATGAACAGGAATTGCGTTTCCTTGCTCATGCTGGACACCAGCTTGGCATAGCGCTCGGTGTTGGCGTCGTCCAGCGGCGCGTCCACCTCGTCCAGCAAGCAGAACGGCGCCGGGTTCAGCTGGAAGATGGCAAACACCAGCGCAATAGCCGTCAGCGCCTTCTCGCCGCCCGACAGCAGGTGGATGGTCTGGTTCTTCTTGCCTGGCGGCTGGGCCAGCACCTGCACCCCCGAATCCAGGATCTCGTCGCCGGTCATCACCAGCTTGGCGTTGCCACCGCCGAACAGCTCGGGGAACATCTTGCCGAAGTGCTGGTTAACGATGTTGAAGGTGCCCGACAGCAGCTCGCGGGTTTCGCCGTCGATCTTCTTGATGGCATCTTCCAGCGTCGCCATGGCCTCGTTCAAATCGGCCGACTGGGCGTCCAGGAACTGCTTGCGCTCGCGTGCGGTGGCCAGCTCGTCCAGCGCCGCCATGTTGACGGCGCCCAGCGCCGCGATATCGCGGTTGATGCGGTCGATGTCGCCCTGCATGCCAGAGAGTCGCACATTGCCGGCGGCAATCGACGCCGCCACGGCCTCCAGGTCGGCCTGGGCATCGGCCAGCAACTGCTCGTACTGCTCGAAACCCAGCCGCGCGGCCTGCTCCTTCAGCTGGAAGTCGGTGATGCGCTGGCGCAGCGGGTCCAGCTCGCGCTCCAGCTGCAGGCGGCGCTCGTCACTGGCACGCAGCTTGGAGGTCAGGTCATCGTATTCGCTGCGCTTGGCGCCCAAGGCCTGCTCGCGTTCAACTTTCAGCGCCAGTGCGTTTTGCAGCCCAGCCTGGGCGGCGGCATCGGTCAGCCGCGCCAGTTCGTCGTGCGCGCGCTGCTCCTCCAGGGCGATGGTGCTCACCTGCTGCAGCGCCGTCTCGATGGTGCGCGACAACTCGGCCTTGCGGGCGTCCAGGCTGCGCTGCGAGAAGGTGGCCTCTTGCGCCTGGCGTTCCAGCGCGCGGTGTTGCTCGCGGCTCTCCGTCAGTTTGCGCTCGGCGGCAATCACCCGCTCTTCCAGCTGGGCGTGGCGCTCCTGGGTGTCGGCCAGCTGCATGTCCAGCTCTTCGAAGCGCGCCTCGGCGGTGACGCGGCGCTCCTGCAGGTCGCCCAGCTGGGCGTCAATCTCGGCCAGGTCGGCGGCAATCTGGTCGCTGCGGGCGCGGGTTTGCTCGGCCAATTGCGTCAGGCGCAAGGTTTCCACCTGCAGCTCATGAGCGCGGCTCTGGGTTTCGCTGGCCTCGCGGCGCGCGCTCACCAGGCGCTGGCTGGCGTCGGCATAGCTGGCCTCGGCGCGCACCAGCGCGCTGCGGGCTTCCTCGCCGATCAAGGTCTGCGCACGCAGCTGCTTTTCCAGGTTCTCGATTTCCTGCGCGCGGGCCAACAGGCCGGCCTGCTCGGAATCAGGCGCGTAGAAGGCCACGCTGTGCGCGGCCACCGCATGGCCTTCGCGGGTGAAGATGGTTTCACCCACCTGCAGCTTGTCGCGCTGGGCCAGCGCCTCCTCGAAACTGTTGGCGGTGTAGCAGCCGTGCAGCCACTCGGCGAACACGGCGCGCTGGCCGGCGTCGTTCAACCGCAGCAGGTCCAGCAGATGGGGCAGGCTGGAAGGCGGCTCGCTGATGGCGGCCGGCGGCGGGCTGAAGAACGACAGCTTGGCCGGCGGCGCGTCGTTGGCAAAGGCACGCACCATCTCCAGTCGGCTGACTTCCAGCGCACCCATGCGCTCACGCAAGGCGGCTTCCAGCGCGTTTTCCCAACCCTGCTCGATGTGGATGCGGCTCCAGATGCCTTGCAGGTGCTCCAACCCATGCTTGGCCAGCCAGGGTTGCAGCTTGCCGTCGGTCTTGACCTTTTCCTGCAGAGCTTTGAGCGCGTCCATGCGCGCCGACAGGTCGGCCTGCTTGCCCGATTCGGTGTTGACGGTCTGCTGCTGGGTGCGGCGGGTTTCATCCAGCTGCGGCACCTGCTCTTGCAGCTCGTGCAGGCGGGCTTCGGCAATCGCTGCGGCTTCCGTCGCCTGCGCCAGCTGGGCTTGCGAGTTTTGCAGCCTTGCCTCATCCGGCGCGGCCAGTGCGTTGCGGTCGGCCGTCAGGCGCTCGCGGCGCTGGCCAATCTGGCGCGATTGCTCTTCAATGATGCGCTGCTCGGCCGCCAGCACCTGAATCTGCTGTTGCACCTGACCCACGGCCGTTCGCTGCTCGTTGGCGCCGCCTTGTGCCACACGCAAGGCGTCTTCCAGGTCCGGCAGGGCCTGCGCCTGCTCTTCCAGCTGGGCGGCCAGGAGCTCGGTTTTTTCCTCGCCCAGCTCAGCCAGCTCGGCCAGCGATTCGATCTCGGCCTGCGCGTCGTCTTTGCGGGTGTGCCACTGGGCGGCCTGCTCCTTCAGCTGCACCAGGCGCTGCTCGGCGCGCTGGCGGCCTTCCACCACGAACTTGATCTCGGCTTCCAGCCGGCCTACCTCGGCGCTGGCCTCGTACAGCGCGCCCTGCGCCTTGTTGACCTGGTCGCCGGCGGCATAGTGCGCCTGGCGCACCGTTTCCAGGTCGGCCTCGATGTGGCGCAGGTCGGCCACGCGGGCTTCCAGGTCGTTGACGGCCTTGTCCGCCTCCGTCTTGATGCGCGCCTGGTCGGCCTCGCTCTCGGCGCGCTTCAGGAACCACTGCTGCTGCTGCTTCAGCGTCACCTCGGCATGCAGCGCGTTGTACTTCTGCGCCACCTCGGCCTGCTTTTCCAGCTTTTCCAGGTTGGCGTTCAGCTCGCGCAGGATGTCTTCCACCCGCGTCAGGTTTTCGCGCGTGTCAGACAGGCGGTTTTCCGTCTCGCGGCGGCGCTCCTTGTATTTGGAGACGCCAGCGGCTTCTTCCAGGAACAGGCGCAGTTCTTCCGGCTTGCTCTCGATGATGCGGCTGATGGTGCCCTGGCCGATGATGGCGTAGGCGCGCGGCCCCAGGCCGGTGCCCAGGAACACGTCTTGCACGTCGCGGCGGCGCACCGGCTGGTTGTTGATGTAGTAACTGGAGGTGCCGTCGCGCGTCAGCACGCGCTTGACGGCGATCTCGGTGAACTGCGCCCACTGGCCGCCGGCGCGGTGGTCGGCGTTGTCAAACACCAGCTCCACGCTGGCGCGGCTGGCCGGCTTGCGGGTGTTGGTGCCGTTGAAGATCACGTCCTGCATGGATTCGCCGCGCAATTCGCTGGCGCGGCTCTCGCCCAGCACCCAGCGCACCGCGTCCATGATGTTGGACTTGCCGCAGCCATTGGGCCCCACCACACCCACCAGTTGCCCAGGCAGCATGAAATTGGTGGGCTCGGCAAATGACTTGAAGCCCGAAAGCTTGATGGAATTGAGGCGCACGGAAGAAACCTAGACTGACGCTAACTTATTGATTATGCTGGGGTTTTGCCGCAAGAGCGGGCTTTCGGCTGGCACCAATGATACCGTGTCCGCCCAGCTCCACCACAGATTCCCGGCAAGATTTCGTAACCGCCCACCGACGATAATGGTCGGCCATGAATCCCAACCTGTCGCGCCTGCACCCGTACCCGTTCGAACGGCTGAAAGAATTGTTTGCCGGCGTCACGCCCAACCCCGCTTACAAACACATCAGCCTGGGCATTGGCGAGCCGCGCCACGCCACGCCACAGCTGGTGCTGGACGCCATGGCCAGCAGCATGGCCAACGGCGGCCTGGCCAGCTACCCGGCCACCGCCGGCGAGTTGTCGCTGCGCCAGGCCATGACCGGCTGGCTGCAGCGCCGCTACGGCCTGGCGCTGGACCCCGCCACCCAGGTGCTGCCGGTCAACGGCTCGCGCGAGGCCTTGTTTGCCCTGGTGCAGACGGTGGTGGACGGCAGCCAGAACGGCGCCACCGTGGTCTGCCCGAATCCGTTCTATCAGATCTATGAAGGCGCGGCACTGCTGGCTGGCGCCCAGGCCCACTACGCGCCCAGCGACCCGGCGCGCAATTTCGCCGTCGACTGGGACGCCGTGCCGGCCAGCGTGTGGGCCAAGACCCAGCTGCTGTTCGTCTGCTCGCCCGGCAATCCCACCGGCGCCGTGATGCCGCTGTCCGAATGGCAAAAGCTGTTTGAGCTCAGCGACCAGCACGGCTTTGTCATCGCCTCCGACGAGTGCTACAGCGAAATCTACTTCCGCGACGAGCCGCCGCTGGGCGGCCTGGAAGCCGCCGCCAAGCTGGGCCGCTCTGACTTTCGCCGCCTGATCGCCTTCACCAGCCTGTCCAAGCGCAGCAATGTGCCGGGCATGCGCAGCGGCTTTGTGGCCGGGGACGCCGGCCTCATCAGGCAGTTCCTCACCTACCGCACCTACCACGGCAACGCCATGAGCCCGGTGTTCCAGGCCGCCAGCGCCGCCGCCTGGGGTGACGAAGCACACGTGCAGGCCAACCGGGCGCTGTACCGGCAAAAGTTCGCCCAGGTGACGCCGCTGCTGGCCGAGGTGATGGCCGTGCGCCTGCCCGATGCCGGTTTTTATTTGTGGGCCGGCGTGCGCGGCGGCGATGCGGAGTTCGCCCGCGCGCTGTTCGCTCAATACAATGTCACCGTGCTGCCGGGCAGCTACCTGGCGCGCTCGGTGGACGGCGCCAACCCCGGCGCCGGGCGCATACGCATGGCCCTGGTGGCCGACCAGGCCGAGTGCCTGGAGGCGGCGCAGCGCATCGTGCAATTCACCCAAAGTTACCGTGCAACCTGACCGAGCAACCTGAACAACATCACATCCATGAGCCAAATGAGCCAAGAACTGCAACCTGTCATCGAAATGGCTTGGGAGAGCCGCACCAGCATCACGCCCGCCAACAGCCCGCAAGTGGTGGAAGCGGTGGACCAGGTGATTGCCGCGCTGAACCGGGGTGAGCTGCGCATTGCCACCCGCGAAGGCGTGGGCCAGTGGACCACCCACCAGTGGCTGAAAAAAGCCGTGCTGCTGAGCTTTCGCCTGAAGGACAACGAGGTGATCCGCGCCGGCGACCTGGGCTTTTACGACAAGGTGCAAACCAAGTTCGCCCACCTGGACGCTGACCAGATGAAGGCCACCGGCGTGCGCGTGGTGCCACCGGCCGTGGCGCGTCGCGGCAGCTACCTGGCCAAGGGCGTGATCATGATGCCCTCTTACGTGAACATCGGCGCCTATGTGGACGAAGGCACCATGGTGGACACCTGGGCCACTGTGGGCTCGTGCGCGCAGATCGGCAAGCACGTCCACCTCTCCGGCGGCGTGGGCATTGGCGGCGTGCTGGAGCCCATGCAGGCCGGCCCGACCATCATTGAAGACAACTGCTTCATCGGCGCCCGCTCCGAGATCGTCGAAGGCGTCATCGTGGAAGAGAACTCGGTCATCTCCATGGGCGTCTACATCGGCCAGAGCACCCCCATCTACGACCGTGCCACCGGCGAGATCAGCTATGGCCGCGTGCCGGCCGGCTCGGTGGTGATCAGCGGCAGCCTGCCCAAGGATGGCGGCAAGTACAACCTGTATGCCGCCATCATCGTCAAGCGCGTGGATGCCAACACCCGCGCAAAAACGAGCTTGAACGACCTGCTGCGCGACTGACACCGCAGACCGACACCGCCTTCTCGCCGCTTCACCAAGCACGCCTCACACAAGCACTCTGGGAGATAGAACCATGGCCACCGCTGCACTGCCCTCTTCCGGAACGATGGAGCGCATCCTGCGCCTGATGGGCGAAAAGAAGGCGTCTGATGTCTACCTGTCGGCACACGCGCCGGCGCTGATCAAGATCAACGGCCAGTGCGTGCCCATCAACAACCAGTCGCTGCCGCCGGATGCGCCGCGCAACCTGCTGGCCGAGGTGCTGGCGCCCGAGCGCATCGAGGAGTTGGAGCGTGAGGGGGAGCTGAACATGGGCTTCCCGCTGCCCGGCGTGGGGCGTTTTCGCGTCAGCGCCATGCGCCAGCGCGGCTCGTTCGCGGCGGTGATACGTTTCATCTCCATTGACATCCCGTCGCTGTCCGGTCTGGGCGTGCCCGCCGTGCTGGGCGACCTGATCATGGAAAAGCGCGGCCTGCTGTTGATGGTGGGCGCCACCGGTGCCGGCAAGAGCACCACGCTGGCGGCCATGATGGACCACCGCAACGAGAGCGTGTCGGGCCACATCCTGACCATCGAGGATCCGGTGGAGTTCTTGTTCAAGAACAAGAAATCCATCGTCAACCAGCGCGAGATCGGCACCGACACGCAAAACCTGCAGGTGGCGCTGAAGAACGCGCTGCGCCAGGCACCCGACGTCATCCTGATCGGTGAAATCCGCGACCGCGAGACCATGTCGGCAGCCATTGCCTACGCGCAGTCCGGCCACCTGTGCCTGGCCACCATGCACGCCAACAACAGCTACCAGGCGCTGAACCGCATCTTGAGCTTCTACCCGGTGGAAGTGCGCCAGACCATGCTGGGCGACCTCGGCGCGGCGCTGAAGGCCGTGGTCTCGCAGCGCCTACTGCGCACCACCAGCGGCAGCCGCACGCCGGCGGTGGAGGTGCTGCTGAACACCAAGCTGATTTCCGAACTGATTGAAAAAGGCGACTTCTCCGGCGTCAAGGAGGCGATGGAAAAATCCATGGCCGAAGGCTCGCAGTCGTTCGAGGCCGATATTGCGCGCCTGATTGTCGAAGGCATCGTCGACCGCAAGGAAGGCCTGGCCTATTCCGACTCGCCCACCAACCTGATGTGGCGGCTGCAAAACGACTTCGCCACCAAGGCTGCGCCGCAGGCCCAGGAAGAGCCCGACGACGAACCCTCGTTCACCGAGATCACGCTGGACGTGAAGCACGGATGACCGTCATTGAGCTGATCGAGGCCGGCGCGCGCCGCCTGGACGACGCCCAGGTGTCGTTCGGCCACGGCACCGCCAATGCCTTCGATGAGGCCGCCTGGCTGGTGCTGTGGAAGCTGGGCCACCCGCTGCACGACCTCGACACCGTGCAGGATTTGCCCGTGGACGCCGCCAAACAGGCCCAGGTGGAGACCCTGCTGACCGAGCGCATAGTCAGCCGCAAGCCCGCCGCCTACCTGACGCAGGAAGCCTGGCTGGCCGGCGTGCCGTTTCATGTGGACGAGCGCGTCATCGTGCCGCGCTCCTTCATTGCCGAGCTGCTGGCCGATGGCGGCATCGACTACTGGCTGTCTGACGCCACCCAGCAGGCACTGGACCTGTGCACCGGCAATGGCAGCCTGGCCATCCTGGCCGCCATGACCTACCCCGACATCACGGTGGACGCCAGCGACATCTCGGACGACGCGTTGGCCGTGGCCAAGATCAACGTCGCCAAGCACGGCCTGCAAGGGCGCGTGCGCCTGGTGCAATCCGATGGGCTGGCGGCGCTGACCGAACGCTACGACCTCATCCTGTGCAACCCCCCCTATGTGAATGCCGCCAGCATGGCCGCGCTGCCGCCCGAATACCGCTGTGAGCCGGCGCTGGCGCTGGCCGGTGGTGCCGACGGCATGGACTTCATCCGCAGCCTGCTGCGCGACGCACCGGCCCGGCTGGCGCAGCGCGGTGTGCTGGTGCTGGAAATTGGCAACGAACGCGCGCACTTTGAAGCCGCCTTCCCCGACCTGGAGCCGGTGTGGCTGGAAACCAGCGCCGGCGAAGACCAGGTGCTGCTGCTGACCCGCGAAGCTTTAAGCAAGAAATAATGATCACTCTGAAGAATGTCACCTTGCGCCGCAGCGCCAAGGTGTTGCTGGATGGCGCCTCTGTCACCCTGAACCCGGGCGAAAAAGTGGGCCTGGTGGGGCGCAATGGTGCCGGCAAATCGACGCTGTTCGCCCTGCTGAACGGCACGCTGCATGAGGACGCGGGCGACTTTTTCATCCCCACCCAATGGCGCATGGCCCAGGTGGCCCAGGACATGCCTGAGACCGAGCAAAGCGCCACCGAATTCGTCATCGAAGGCGACGTGGCGCTGGTGGCGGCGCAGCGCGAGGTGGCGGCCGCCGAGGCCAGCGACGATGGCGAGCGCATGGCCAACGCCTACATGGCGCTGCACGATGCCGGCGCCCATGACGCCCCGGCGCGCGCGCAGGCGTTGATTCTGGGCCTGGGTTTTCGCACTACCGAGCTGGACAACCCGGTCAACAGCTTCTCGGGCGGCTGGCGCATGCGCCTGCAGCTGGCACGCGCGCTGATGTGCCCGTCTGACCTGCTGCTGCTGGACGAGCCCACCAACCACCTGGACCTGGACGCGCTGGTGTGGCTGGAAGCCTGGCTGAAGCGCTACACCGGCACCATGCTGGTGATCAGCCACGACCGCGAGTTCCTGGACGCGGTGACCGATGTCACACTGCACATCGAGACCGCCAAGCTGGTCCGCTACGGCGGCAACTACAGCAAGTTTGAGGACATGCGGGCCGAGCAGATGGAGCAGCGGCAAGCGCAGTTTTCACGCCAGCAAGAGAAAATCGCCCACCTGCAGAAGTTCATCGACCGCTTCAAGGCCAAGGCCAGCAAGGCCAAGCAGGCGCAAAGCCGGGTCAAGGCGCTGGACCGCATGGAACGCATTGCGCCGCTGCTGGCCGAGGCTGACTTCAGCTTCGAGTTCAAGGAACCGGCCAACCTGCCCAACCCCATGCTGGCCATGCAGGACGTGGCGGTGGGCTACCCCGCGCTGGACGACGCGCCGGCCGGCACGCCGCCGACAGTGATCGTGCGCTCCATCAGCCGCTCGGTGCTGGCTGGGCAGCGCATAGGCATTTTGGGCGCCAACGGCCAGGGCAAGTCCACGCTGGTGAAGACCGTGGCGCGCGACCTGGCGCCGATTGCCGGCGAGCTGACCGAAGGCAAGGGCCTGAGCATCGGCTATTTTGCGCAGCAAGAGCTTGATGTGCTGCGACCGCAGGATACGCCGCTGGAGCACATGATCCGCCTGGCCAAGGAGTTGGCGGTCAAAGGCCAGCTGACGAACCAGGCCACCCGCGAGCAGGACCTGCGCAGCTTTTTGGGCGGCTTCAATTTCGGCGGCGACATGGTCAAGCAGTCGGTCGGCAGCATGAGCGGCGGCGAAAAAGCCCGCCTGGTGCTGTGCATGCTGGTGTGGCAGCGGCCCAACCTGCTGCTGCTGGACGAGCCCACCAACCACCTGGACCTGGCCACCCGCGAGGCGCTGAGCGTCGCGCTGAACGAGTTCGAGGGCACGGTGATGCTGGTCAGCCACGACCGCGCGCTGTTGCGCACCGTGTGCGACGAATTCTGGCTGGTCTCCCGCGGCGGCGTGGAGCCGTTTGACGGCGACCTGGACGATTACCAGAAGTACCTGCTGGAAGAGGCCAAGCGTCAGCGCGAGGCCTTGAAGGCCGCGCAGGCGCAGCCGGCGCCGGCCCCCGCCCCGGCAGCCCCACCCACGCCGGCGCACCGCCCGCGTGCGGACTTGAAGCCTTTGCGCCGCAAGCTGGAAACGGCGGAAGCGCGCATGGCGGTGCTGAACGGCGAAGGCACGGCGCTGGAAGCCCAGTTTGCCGCCAACCCGCCGGCGCATGAGATGGCCGAACTGGGCCAGCGGCTGAAGGCTGTCAACGAGGAACTGGCGCGGCTGGAAGAGCAGTGGCTGGAGCTGTCCACCCAGATTGAGGTGGCGAACGCGGATTGACCTTCAGCCCTGAAGCTGAGCGTCAAGGCGTTGCCTGAGAATCAGCGGTTGCTACTGCGCTTGAGCAACAGGGTGGTTGGCTCCACGCCCAGGCGGTAATCATCCACCAGTTCTTTAGTGCGCGCCAGGCGCACCAGCAGCCGGCCGCCGCGCACCACCACATGCTCCACCGTGTCGGCGGTGCCGTTGCGGTACACCACCGCACCCGGCTTGAACAATGCCATCTGCATTGTTTCCAAATCTTGTTCGTTTTCCTTGCTCACCTGCCACAACCTCTGACCATGCCTGGCGCTGACCGCGCCCGAAATCTTGCTGAACAACGCCACTGAACCACGAGCTTAAGGCCATCCCCATCTCCGGTTGTGACATCATTGTGAAGGGCGGCCACAATCCGCGCCGCCCCATTGGAAAAAGCCCCAGGCTTCAGCGCCTGGGCTTGCGAAATTCAGCGCGATGCGTTACAGCCGCAAATTGCCGGTGCCGACCAGGCCCAGTATGCCGACGACGATCAGGTAGATCGCGACGATGAAGTTCAGCAGCCGGGGAACGACGAGTATCAGAATGCCGGCCAGCAGCGACAGCAGGGGGGTGAGGGAGAGGTGAAAGTTCATTGAAGGCTCCTGAGGCGCACGGGGCGCGGTGGTGCCTGATGGTCAGGCCAGCGCTTGGTGGCCGTCTGTTCGATGGCGTACCTAGCATACCCGCCCTGCCCGCCCCTTCGTTACGCCGGAAATCAAGGTTAGACTCCGTGCAAATTTCGAAAAGAGCCACGCAGTCCAAAGACGGATGCGGCGGAACAGGGAGGAATCCAAGTGCTATCAGGCATAGCCACGTTCGGCAGCCCCGCGCACGCTCGAGTGGATACCGGCGAACCCAGCCAGTATCGATTGGAGATTGAAGGTCTGCGCGCAATTGCAGTTCTGTCTGTCATCACGTTTCACGTTGGACTGGCGTTGCCGGGCGGCTACGTCGGTGTCGATGTATTTTTTGTCATCTCCGGCTTCCTCATCACGAGGAACATCCTGAAGGATCAAGAGTCGGGGGTTTTCTCCTTCAAGCGGTTCTACACACGGCGGTTCTACCGACTATTTCCAGCGCTCTGCGCTGTTCTGTTGTTGACTTTGGCCGCAGGGAGTGCACTGCTCGCGCCGGATGACATGGCGCGGCTGGGCCGCACAGCATTGCTCTCGGTCTTGTCGTTGTCGAATTTGCAGTTCTGGCGCGAAACCGGCTATTTCGACCAGGCAGCCACGCTGAATCCATTGCTGCACAGTTGGTCGCTGTCCGTCGAAGAGCAGTTTTATCTGGTATGGCCGGTCATGCTCGTCGTCGCCTCAAAGGTGAATCGACAGCGTGGCGCCATGGCCTTGGTCATCGCCATCGGAGTTGTTTCTTCCATTTCAGCAGAGCTGCTTCGCCCCTTCTCTCCCGACGCTGTTTTCTACCTCATGCCCTTTCGCATGTATGAACTCTGCGCTGGTGCTGTTCTGGCGCTTATCCGAAGGCGGAGCTTGAACCCATGGCAGGCTGAAATTGGCACGGCCTTGGGGGTTTTGGCGATCACGTATTCGGCGGTTTATTTTGACGCTTCAACATTGCGTAGCCCATTTCTGCTGTTTTTGCCATGTATCGGTACGGCCCTCGTGATTCTTTCCGGCAACGCCAAATACACCGGGAAACTGCTGTCCAACCGGGCGGTCAATGCAGTGGGAACCATCTCATACTCACTGTATCTGGTGCACTGGCCAATCATCGTTTTCCACAGGTACTTTGTCGGCACCGCCATCCCGGATCGTGACCAATGGTTGCTGCTGCTGCTGTGCTTTGTCGTTGCAGCTCTTCTGTACTGGGCGGTGGAGTTGCCGTTTCGCAGTGGCAGGATAGACAACATGTCGTCAAGAACGCGCAGGGCCTTCCTCGCACTGATGGTCGTTTCGCTGTCGGGCTTGGCGGCCGGGGCCCATGCGTGGTACACCGATGGCTGGACGTTCCGAGTCTCCTCCGACCTACCCAGCATCCCCAGTGCGAATGCAATGTGGGCTGAGCGCAACCCCGCTGCACGCGTCGGGAGTTGCTTCATTTTTTCACAAACACGCAATGATATTGATGAGGATGTCTGCCTCAAACCCGATCCTGGAAAACCAAACTACTTGATCGTGGGCGACAGCTTTGCGGCAGACGCTTATGTCTATCTGTCCAGAGCTTTTCCGAATGTGAATTTTCTGCAGGCCACAGCCGGCAGTTGCTATCCGGTGATTGAGCGAAACACAGAGCCCGTTTGTGACGCCATGCTCAAGATGGTGTTTGAGCAGTTCATTCCATCCACCAAGCTTAACGGCGTCGTGCTTTCGGCCGCTTGGGGATACGATCCCACTCCGTTGGAACATACGATTGCGGCCCTTCGAGGTCAGGTGCCGCGAATTGTGCTGATAGGCCCTGGTGTGACCTTCAGAGGCAGCGCGTCACGACTCATATTTCAGTCGAAGTACCTGACTAAGGTCGCGGTCGAGAAAGACGCCGAGTCGCACATTGCCAATGCCCGCGTGAACGAACTGATGCGTCAGAGATTGCCCTCCACCGTTGATGGGTACGTCGACGTTCAAGCCCTCATGTGCGAGGGCCACTGCCGACTTTTCACACCAGACAACAAGGCGATTTATGTCGACTATGGCCACCTGAGCCTGCCAGGTTCACAGTACCTCGCATCGAAAATCGCGGAACGGTACGGCAACATTTTTCCTGTTTCCCCGGCAAATGTTCCGGCAACCGGCGTTGAACTTGGTATGCGGCGTTGAAAGCAGCTGGAATCAGAGATTTGGGGGGTCACGACTTTCTTCACACCTGGGCAGCGCGAACAGTGCCAGGCTGAATCAGCCTAAATTCTCTCCTTTTGACCTCTTCGGACTCACCAGCTGATAGCACGAATACCGTGGTTATACCGTGACGAGCCAAATGAAAATTTCTGACTTTGCAAGTGACCGCGAAAACAATTTCAACTTCATTCGTATCCTCGCCGCATTTGCCGTTCTGTTTTCCCATAGCTTCGACTTAGCTGGAGGGCGCAGGGATCCACTCGAGGGTGTCATTGGACTGAGCATTGGCAGCATTGCTGTTGATGTGTTCTTCCTTATCAGCGGGTTCCTTGTCACGTCCAGTTTGCTCACCAAACAAAGTCTGGTGGAGTATGCGTGGGCAAGGGCTTTGAGGATCTATCCGGCATTGATCACCGCGGTCGTTCTCACTGTTTTCGGATTGGGCCTGCTGTTCACGTCACTGCCGTCCGTGACCTATCTGAACAGCGCAAAAACCATGAATTATTTGTGGCGCTGCGCTTCTGTGCTCGAGGGTGCCGATTTCAATTTGCCTGGGGTTTTTTTGTCAAATCCAGGATCCCACTCGGTCAACGGATCGCTCTGGACGTTGCCGATCGAGCTTCAAATGTACGGGTTGCTGATTGTTTACTGGGCGTTGTCGCGCGTCATCGAGGCGACCGCGGCAAGGGAGAAAGTTGCACCGGCAATACTTTGCATCCTTGCATGTGTCTGGAGGACTGCTTACTGGCAGGGGCTTGGGATGGTTCTTTTTGCCATATTGGCTGCCTGCTTTTCAGCAGCATCGACAAATAGCATCAAGAGCGTTGCCTTGAAAGACATCATGCGTGCAATACCGATCGTCGTATTCCTCACATTTTCCGCCTATGGAGAATTTGGGATGAACGGATCGATCTGTACCTTGATTGCGGCATGCCTGGTTGCGGGAACGACCAGATCGATGAACCTGTCCTCCATCGAGATGTCCATCCTGATTGCTGCACTCGGCTCACACATTTTCGGTATGGCACACCCGGATCCAAACGGTTTTCTGAACTTTTTTTGTATGTTCACAACCGGGGCGGCATTCTGGATTCTTCGTCAATTGATCCCCTTGTTGCGGACCTGTTTTTGGGCAGCTGTCGCTGCGATTGGATTGTCGTCACTGATAAGCAGTCAGGTTTTCCATGCGACCTACGCCTTGTCGATAGCGTATGTGGTCTTTTACTTGGCCTATGTACCTAACGGGTTTGTCCGCAAATTCAACAATTTTGGAGATTACTCGTACGGTGTCTATATCTACGCATTCCCGATACAGCAATCGATCCTAGCTTTGAAAATTGGAGTCAGCGTTTTGCCCCTGGCAATTTTGTCCGCTATTTGCGCACTCCTCATGGCCGCCCTGTCTTGGCATACCATTGAAAAACCCGCCCTGCGCAGCAAGGCGAAATGGGTTGAACGCACTCGCAAAGCATTGACTGGCAAATGCTTTGAGTTAGTCAGGTAGTGAAAATAGAGCGACAGAGCATCGCCCGTTTGCCAAAAAAGCCTGGCTTTGCAGCTAAGCCTTTGGTTTTCTTGGTAGGACGTACTGGATTCGAACCAGTGACCAACGGATTAAAAGTCCGCTGCTCTACCAACTGAGCTAACGTCCCCTACCTGCAAAGCCTTCTGCCAAACAGCCAACGCCGCCCAGCAAAGCCTTAGATTATAACGTGGTTTAACCGCTGGACCTAGCCCGCCAGCTGGTCCAGCACCCACCCGGCGGCGCACTGGCCGAAGGTGGCGGTGACGCTGACCACCGAGCCGTAGCCGTGGCAGTTCAGCGAGCCGTCGCCGTCCACCGCGCAGCTGGGATCAGGCCCGCGCACCGCTTCGCGGCTGAAGACACAGGTCACCCCCATCTTCTTGCCGTCGCGCGGCGCATTGTGTTCCTTGCGCAGGCGGTAGCGCAGTTGCGCCAGCAGTGGGTCGTGGGTGGTTTTGGAAAGGTCGTCGATGTCCACCAGGTGCGCCTGGCGCTTGCCGCCGGCCGCGCCCACGGTGATGAACAGGGTTGGCTTGTGCTGGCGCGCCCAGGCCGCCATGGCGGTCTTCACACGCGCGTCGTCGCAGGCGTCCACCACCGCGTCCACCCCTTCGGGCAGGATGGCTGGCCAGTTGTCCACGGTGGCAAAGTCGTCCACGCAGGTCACCTGGGCCGCCGGGTTGATCTGCGCGATGCGCTCGGCCATGGCCAACACCTTGGCTTGCCCCACGGTGCTTTCCAGCGCGTGCACCTGGCGGTTGATGTTGGATTCGGCCACGTGGTCCAGGTCCACCAGCGTGATGCGCCCCACCCCGCTGCGCGCCAGGCACTCTGCTGCCCAGGAGCCGACACCACCCACGCCCACCACCGCCACATGGGCGGCACGCACACGCGCTGCACCGGCCACGCCATACAGCCGCTCCAGGCCGGCAAAGCGGCGCTCCACCAGGGTGTCGCTTTCCAGCGTGTCCATGTCGGGCCTTATGCCTTACTTCAGGCGCGCAAGCCTTTCCTTGGCGGCGGCGCCGGCCTCGGATTCGGGGTATTTCTTCACCAGATCGTTCAAGGTGTTGCGGGCCGCCTTGGCGTCTTTCAGCTCAATCTGGCAGCTGGCAATCTGCAGCATGGCCTCGGGCACCTTGGCGTGCGTGGGGGCCACCGAAATCAGCGAGCGGAAATTGGTGATGGCTTCCTTGTAGTCACGCGTGGCGTACTGGGCGTTGCCCAGCCAGAACAGTGCCGACGGCGTGAAGCCGCTTTGCGGGTAACGTTTGACGAAATCGACAAAGGCACCCTGCGCCGGCCCAAACTCGCCACGCCGGAAAATGGCCAAGGCGGCCTCGTAGTCGCGCTTTTCGGCCGGGTCAGCCATGAAGTCGCGGCCATCCAGGCTGACCTTTTCCGGCTCCACCTTGCGCAGCCGCTCGTCCACGCCCTGGGCCAGGTCCTTCTGGCGGCGCTGCATCTCAGCCACGTCGCGCGCCAGTTGCTCGTTCGTGCCGCGCAGGCGGGCCACATCGGTGCGCAGCGCCTCGATCTGGTTTTGCAGGTCCAGCATGCTGCGGCGCAGCTGCTCCAGCTCCTCGCCGTGCTTGCGCGCCTCTTCGGCGGCGGCCTTCTGGGTTTCCTGGCGCAGCGTTTCCACGCGCTGGCGCAGGTCCAGGATGGCCTTGCGGGCCTCGTCGTCGTCAAACAGGCCGGCGCTGGCGGTGCCCAGCCACAGCGACAGGCTCAGGCCGGCGGCCAGGCCCAGGCACAAGCGGCGCACGGTGGTTTGGGTGGTCATGGCAGAGGTCATCAGCAGGCCATCAACGGTAGGTGACTTCAACACGCCTGTTCTTGGCGAAGGCGGCCTCGCCGTGGCCGGTGTCGGCCGGCTTTTCCTTGCCGAAGCTGACCGCCTCCATCTGCGCATCGTTCACGCCCAGCAGCACCAGCGCCTTGCGCACCGCCTCGGCGCGGCGCTGGCCCAGGGCCAGGTTGTATTCGCGGCCACCCTGCTCGTCGGTATGGCCTTCCAGCTGCACCTTGCTGGCCTTGTTGGCCTTCAGGTAGCGGGCCTGGCCCTCAATCACCGGCTGGGCGTCGGGCCTGACCACGTAGCTGTCAAAGTCGAAATACACAATGCGCGCGCCCTTGGGGCCAATGGCCGCGTCGTTGGGGTTGCCCACCGTGACCCCGGTCACCGTGTTGGCGCCAGCCTGGTTGCCGGTGTTGGGCTGCACCGCCGTGCCCTTCTTGTCTTCCACCGGCGGTGGGTTGTCCAGCTTGGTGGAACTGCAGGCCGACAGCAGCACCGCCAGACCGAGCGCGAGCATCCATGGTTTCATCACATCACTCCTTGAACAGAAAAATCTTGTACCGATCACTTGTCGAACACGCGGAACGGGCCCCAGTGCGGCTCACGCAGGTCGCCGTTCTGGCCACTCAGGCGCACCTTCAGCTTGCCGTCCAGCGTGGTGGTCATCAGCGCCTCGCGGCCCTGCACATGGGTGGCGTAGACGATCAACCGGCCGTTGGGGGAGAAGCTGGGGCTCTCGTCGGCAGTGGTGTCGGTCAGGCTGGTCACGGTGCCACTGGCCAGTTCCATCACCTGCAGCTTGAAGGCGCCGCGTATGCGCGACACATAGGCCAGCCAACGGCCGTCCGGGCTGATGGCGGGATCCACGTTGTAGTCGCCGCCGAAGGTCACGCGCTCGGCGTTGCCGCCGCCGGCCGGCATGCGGTAGATCTGCGGGCCGCCGCTGCGGTCGCTGACGAAATAGAGGCTCTTGCCATCGGGCGAGAAGCGCGGCTCGGTGTCAATGCTGGCCGATTGCGACAGCCGGCGCGGCTCGCCCCCCCCGCTGGCGTCCAACGTGTACAGCTGCGAGCCGCCGTCGCGGCTCAGTGTCATGGCCAGCGTGCGGCCGTCAGGCGACCATGACGGCGCGCTGTTGGAGCCGCGGAAATTGGCCACCAGCCGGCGCTTGCCGGCAAACACGTCATGCACATACACCACCGGCTTGCGCGACTCAAAGGACACGTAAGCCACCTGGGTGCCGTTGGGCGCCCAGGCCGGCGAGATGATGGGCTCGGCGCTGCTCAGTGCCGACTGCGCGTTTTCGCCGTCGGCGTCGGCAATCCACAGGTTGTAGCGGTTGCCGGCCTTGGTGACGTAGGTGATGCGGGTGGCAAACACGCCCTTGTCGCCGGTCAGCTTTTCGTAAATGTAGTCGGCGATTCGGTGCGCCGACAGCCGCAGGTCGCCCTGCGTGACGGGGTAGTTGTGGCCGCCCAGGTCTTGCATGCGCACCACGTCCCACAGGCGAAAACGGACGTCGAAGCTGCCGTCGGCCAGGCGGGTGACGCTGCCCACCACCAGCGAATCCGCGCCCTTTTGCCGCCAGGGCGACACATCGGGCCGGCTGGTTTCGTCCAACGCCGCGCCGCTGGTGTCAATGTTGCGGAACTGGCCGCTGCGCTCCAGGTCGGCCTGGATGATGGCGGCGATCTTCTGCGGCACGCCCTCTTCGCCCTTGAAAGCGGCGACGGCGATCGGCATTTGGGTGGTGCCCACGCCGGTCACTTCGACGCGGAACTGGGCTTGTGCGGGCAGCAGGGCCAGGCCCAATGCGGCGGCGGCCAGCCAGCGGCCGGCGCGGTTCATCAAACAATTACTCAGGCTGATCATGGTGTCGGTTCAAGCAATACAAAGCGAAATATTTACCAAACGCGGCTTGCGCCTGCATGGTGCACACGGCAAAGCCCATGGCGCCGTCCAGAAAACCCAGGCGGAAAATGTAACTGCGTACAAAGGCCACCACGGCCGCCGCAGCGGCGCGCGACATCGAGGTGGTCTGGCCCCGGGCATGGCGTTGCTGCGCCCAGGCCTGACTATACTGCTCCAGCTTGCGCCAGTAGTGCGTCGGCGTGGGGTAACTGTAGTGTAAAAGTGCAACCGAAAGTTGCCCCTGGCTGATGCCGGCGCGCGTCACCACGCGCTCGTGCACCAGGTCGTCGCTGAAGCGGGCGGCCTCGCGGCGAAACAGGCGCAGCACGCGGTCGGGCGTCCAACCGCAATGGTGTATCCACTGGCCGCAAAACTGCGTCAGGCGCGGCATGTCGTAGGCGGCATGCGCGCCGCTGGCCATGGCCTGGCGGATCTGCTCGGCCAGCTCGGCCGGCACGCGCTCGTCGGCGTCCAGCGACAGCACCCAGTCGCCGCCGGCCTCATCCAGCGCACGGTTTTTCTGCGGCCCGAAACCGGGCCAATCGGTGGTTTCCACCACCCGGGCGCCCAGGCTGGCGGCAATGGTCCGGGTGTCGTCGGTGCTGCCGCTGTCCACCACCACCAGCTCGTCGGCAAAAGCCACCGAGCGCAGACATTCGGCGATGTTGGCCGCCTCGTTGCGGGTGATGACGACGACGCTGAGCCGGGCGGTGGGTAGGGGCATGGGGGCTCCAAGCATATCCCATCCCGCAACGGCGACAGAGCGTACACACACAGGCTGGATAATGGCGCGCCACTGCCCTGTATTCATGCCCACATTTGCCCCCCGTTTGCGGCTTGCCAGCATCGCCCTGCTGGCCGCCGCGGTTGCCCTGCCGATTGCCCTGATCACCCTGGCCAAGCTGCTGCTGTTCGCCGTTGCCCTGGTGGTGGCGGCCTGGCCCGGCCGGCGCCCCGCCGATGCGGTGCCAGAGGCCAGCCATACGGCGCGCGCCGCCTTTGGGGCGCTGGCGCTGTTCGCGCTCAGCCTTTTCTGGACCACGGCTTCCATCCCCGAGGCCATGCTGGCGCTGGAAAAACACGGCAAACTGATCTTGATCCCCCTGTTGCTGTGGCTGGTCAGGAGCGCGCGCGAGGCCCGCGTCGCCCTGGTGGCCTGGATGCTGGGACAAGCCTTTCTGCTGACAAGTTCCTGGCTGCTGGCCGCCCATGTGCCGCTACCCTGGGCGGTGGCGCGCAGTCCACTGAATGCCGACGTGGTGTTTTCCACCCGGCTGGACCAACCCATCATGACCGCCGTGTTCGCCGCCCTGTGCTGGCATTTCCGTACCCTGTGGGGTAGCCGCCCGGCCTTTTGGCTGTCGCTGGCCGGCTGCCTGCTGGCGGTGGTCAATGTGCTGGTCCTGATGGACGGCGGCACCGGCTACCTGGTGATGGGCCTGCTGATCGGCCTGGCCTTGCTGTGGGAGGCGCCCGGTCGCTGGCGCCTGCCGGCGCTGGTGCTGGCTGGCGTGGCGTTTTGCGGCGTGCTGGCGGCTTCGGACGGCGCACGGGAACGCTTCGCTGCCGCCGCGCAGGAACTGCACGCGTATTCGCCCCAGCACAAGATGGTGGAGCGCTCGTCCTCAGGCGAGCGGCTGAACTTCTGGCGCCGCTCGGTTCAAGCCATCGCCGAGCGCCCTTTGGCCGGCTTTGGCGTTGGCAGCTGGAACCGCCAATACCTGCGGCTGGACGCGGGTTTTGGCCTGGAAGACCAGCGCAGCGTGCGCAACCCGCACCAGGAGTTGCTGCTGTGGGGGGTGGAGCTGGGCGTGCTGGGCATGGCCGCCTTCGCGGCCCTGATGCTGGGCCTGTGGCGCGATGGGCGACGCATGGCGCCCGCCCACCAGCGTGCGCTGCTGTCGGTGGCGGTGGCGCTGCTGGCCGCCTGCATGCTGAACTCCACGCTGTTTGACGCGCTGATTGGCGACTTTTTCTGCGTCACCCTGGGGGTTTTGCTGGTTTTGGGCTTGCGCGGAGGCACGGCGGAATCCGGCTACAGTGGGGGCGTGAACTCTCCCCAGCCCTCATGAGCGCCGTGCCGCCCGAAGCCAAGCCAGTCCAGCCGCCCAACGCCAGCCTGCTGAGCCGCCTGTTGCGCGCCTGGCCGTATTTCCGCCAGTCGCGCCGCTTCCTGGTGTTCGGCATCACCGCCACGGTGATTGCCGCCGCCACCGAGCCCATGATCCCGGGCCTGCTCAAGCCGCTGCTGGATCACGGCTTCCAGAAGGGCGACATCGACCTGTGGCTGATCCCGGCCAGCCTGTTGCTGCTGTTTGGTGTGCGCGGCTTCGCCGGCTTCGTGGCCCAACTGGCGCTGGCCAAGATCACCAACAACGGTCTGATGAACCTGCGCCAGGCGCTGTTTCGCAAGATGCTGTCGGCCCACCTGCCGCTGTACACCAGCACCAATGCCAGCTCGTTGGCCAACACCGTGGTGTACGAGATCCAGAACGGTGCCACGCTGCTGATGAATTCACTGATGACGCTGGCGCGCGACAGCCTGACACTGGCCGCGCTGGTGGGCTACCTGCTGTTCCTGAACTGGAAGCTGACGCTGATCGTGGCCTGCCTGTTCCCGGCCGTGGCCTTTGTCATGCAGGTGCTGTCGCGCCGGCTGTACCGCATCACCAAGCAAAGCCAGGACGCCACCGACGAGTTGGCCTACGTGGTGGAAGAAAACGTGCTGGCGCACCGCGACATCCGCCTGCATGCCGCCCAGGCAGCGCAGATCGGCCGCTTCGGCCGCCTGAGCGAGTCGCTGCGCCGGCTGTCGGTCAAGTCCACCACCGCGTCGGCGGCCATGACGCCGATGACACAGATGCTGGCGGCGGTGGCCCTGTCGGCGGTGATCTCGGTGGCACTGGTGCAGAGCGAGACCGGCTCCAACTCGGTGGGTGCTTTTGTGTCCTTCGTCACCGCCATGCTGATGCTGGTGGCACCGATCAAGCACCTGTCCGAGGTGGCCAGCCCCATCACGCGCGGCCTGGCGGCGCTGGAGCGCGGCTTTGACCTGATCGACCACACCCCGGAGGAAACCGGCGGCACGGTGGCGCTGGATCGGGCGCAGGGCCGCATTGTGTTCAGCCACGCCGGCCTGGCCTACAAGCAGGATGCCGAGCCGGCGCTGCACGACATCACCCTGAGCATAGAGCCCGGCGAAACCGTGGCCCTGGTGGGCGCCTCGGGGGCCGGCAAGACCACGCTGGTGAACCTGCTGCCGCGCTTCATCGAGCTGTCCAGCGGCTCTGTGACGCTGGATGGGCACGAGTTGCGCGACTGGCAGGTGGACGCGCTGCGCAAACAGTTTGCGCTGGTCAGCCAGCATGTGGTGATGCTCAACGCCAGCCTGGCCGACAACGTGGCGCTGGGCCAGCCGCTGGACCGCGAGCGGGTGGCGCATTGCCTGAAACTGGCCCACCTGGAGCGCATGGTGGCCGACCTGCCTCAGGGCATGGACAGCCTGCTGGGGCACAACGCGATGGAATTGTCAGGCGGCCAGCGCCAGCGTCTGGCCATCGCCCGCGCCATGTACAAGGACGCGCCGGTGCTGATTTTGGACGAGGCCACCTCGGCACTGGACTCGGAATCCGAGCGCGCGGTGCAGGACGCGCTGCACACGCTGATGCAAAACCGCACCACGCTGGTGATCGCCCACCGCCTGTCCACCGTGCAGCACGCCAACCGCATCGTGGTGATGGAGGCCGGCCGCATCGTGGAGATCGGCACCCACGAAGCCCTGTTGGCGCAGGACGGGCACTATGCGCGGCTGTACCGGCTGGGGTTGCACAGCTCACCCCCAGCATCCCAATCGGCGCCGCAGGCCATGCTGGCTTAGCCTGCCCGCCTGTCGCTCAGTGTCGTTCTGACAGCTCAGACCGACGCACGCGGCCGCAACGCCTGGTAGATGGCCTCCTGCCGCTCGGCAATGCCGGCCCACTGGTGTGAACGGGCAAAGCTCAGCGACTGCAGGATCATGCGCTCGCGCAACGACACCTCTTCCAGCACACGGCGCAGCTTGGCACCCAGCTCACGGTGGTCGGTGGGGTCGTTCAGGATCAGCGCGTTCTGGCCGTCATCCAGCAGGCCGGCGATGCCGCAATAGCGCTCCTGGCTCACCACCACGGGGATGCCGTGCGCCATCGCCTCCAGCACCACCATGGCGAAGGTGTCCTCCTGCGTCGGGTGGGCCAGGCAGTCGGCGGCGCGGTAGGACTCGCCCAGGTCCTTGCGCGAGCCCAGGAAGTACACGCGCGACTCCACGCCCAGCGCCTTGGCCTGCTCGCGGAAGGTGTATTTTTGCGACGGGTTGCCCACCACCGCCACGAAGGTGCTGCCCGTCAGGTCCGGCAGCGCGTCGATCAACGTGCCCAGGCCCTTCTTTCGGTAATCGTTCCCCACCAGCAGGATGCAGCGGCCGCTGGGCGGCAGGCCCAGGCGCACGCGGGCGGCCAACTGCTCGTTGCGGCTGGGCGGGCCGCTGACCTTGTCCACCCCGGGGGTCAGCACATTGATCAGCGACACTGCATTGGGGAAGGCCTGGGCGATCATGTCGGCCAGGCTGGGCGAGGCGGCGATCACCGCGCGCTGCTTGTGCGGCGCAAAGCGCAGGTGTTCCAGCCACACATAAGCCGTCAGGCGCGGGCTGGCCAGCACCTTCAGCCAGCCCAGCACCAGGCGCAAGCCGGCGCGCCCTTGCAGCAGGTTGTACTTGACCGGCAGCACATGCGCGGTCTGCACCTGGCCATGCCAGGTGTTCTCGTGCGAGTGCACGATGTCAAAGCCCTTGCGCGTCATCCACCAGGTCAGCGTGGCGTACCACAGCTGGTTGATCCAGCCCGATTTGGTCATGGGGTTGGACACGCTGTGGTAGGTGACGCCGGGCCAGTGGTGGTCGATGCGCTGGGCGAACACGTGGATGTCGTGGCGCTGCGCCAGCTGTTCCACCAGCGCGATGGAATAGCGCTCGGCACCGCCGCCGGTGTTGGAAAACACCCGGTTCAGCACCGCGATGCGCAGGCGCGGCCCGCGAGGGGCCTGCGGGGCCTCACCGGTGTCACCGCTGCCAGGGCTGTTCATCATGGCTGGCTGCGCCGGTCCTCGTAGGCGGTGGCCAGCTTCAGCCACAGCGTGGCCAAGGTGGTGGAGCGCAGTACCGGCACACGCGGCAGGCGCAGCGGGTCGGCGCCGGCATGGCAACGCCCGCGCACCGTGGTGGTGGCGGCCTGGTAGCCGGCCGCCTGCACCTGGCTGGTGTGGGCCGCGCTGAATTCACCATAGGGGTAGCAGAACTGCGTCACCGGCGCGTCCACGGCCGCTTCCAGCTCGGCCTTGCACCCGGCAATCTCTGCTTCACTCTGCGCCGCGTCGCACTGGTTCAGGTGCGCATGGTAGCGGGTATGGGCGCCCAGTTCCTGGCCGCCGGCCACCCAGGCGCGCAATTGCTCGGCCGTCATCAGCGCTGCGGGGGGAATGCCGACGTCGCGGTCCCACACATTGGTCTGCCCCAGCAACTGGCTGACGCCGTAGCAGGTGGCGGAAAAGCCGTGGCGGCGCAGCACCGGCAGCGCATGCGTCAGGTTGTTCACATAGCCGTCGTCAAATGTCAGGCCCACCACCCTGCCCCGGCGCTCGCCGCTCAGGTAGGGCTGCAAAGCCGACATGGACAGGCCGGTGTAGCCCAGCAGCTTCAACCAGGCCATTTGCCGCGCAAAGGCGGCCGGCGCCACATACAGGCTGCGAAACGGTGCGCCCTTGGGTGGTGCCAGGTCGATCTGGTGGTAAGTCAGTATCGGTATCGGCGATGGGTTGGCGGTGCGAGGGCTGGGCATGCGGGCAGCGGCTCAGAAGCCGCGGGGCAACGACGTTATGAGTGTATTGTCACAGCAGGACGATATCGTACTGCTCCTGCGCCATCGCGCCCTCGCTTTGCAATGAGACCGGCTTGCCGATGAATTCGGAGAGGCCCGCCAGGTGCTGGCTTTCCTCGTCCAGGAACAGCTCGATGACCTTGGGCGAGGCGATGATGCGGAACTCGCGCGGGTTGAATTGGCGCGCCTCGCGCAAGATCTCGCGCAGGATGTCATAGGCCACCGTGCGCGCGGTCTTGACGATGCCGCGCCCCTGGCACGACGCGCAGGGCTCGCACAGCATGTGGGCCAGCGACTCGCGGGTGCGCTTGCGCGTCATCTCCACCAGGCCCAGCTGCGAGAAGCCGGCCGCCATGGTCTTCACGCGGTCGCGCGCCAGCTGCTTGCGGAATTCGGCCAGCACGGCGTCGCGGTGGTCCTCGCGCGCCATGTCGATGAAGTCGACGATGATGATGCCGCCCAGGTTGCGCAAGCGCAGCTGGCGGGCAATGGCCTGCGCCGCCTCCAGGTTGGTCTTGAAAATGGTGTCGTCGAAATTGCGCGCGCCGACGAAGCCGCCGGTGTTGACGTCCACCGTGGTCAGCGCCTCGGTCTGGTCAACAATCAGGTAGCCGCCGGATTTCAGCTCCACCCGGCGCGCCAGCGCCTTGGCCAGCTCCTCGTCGATGCTGAACAAATCAAAAATAGGCCGCTCGCCTTTGTAGAGTTGCAGCTTGGCGGCGGTGGCCGGCATGAACTCTTGCCCAAAGGCCGCCAGCAAGTCGTGCTGCTCGCGCGAATCGACCCGTATGCTCTGCGTGCTGTCGCCAGCCAGATCGCGCAACACGCGCTGCAACAGGTTCAAGTCCTGGTGCAGCAGCGACATCGCCGGCAGCCGGGTGGACGCCTCCTTGATGCGGGCCCAGGCCTTGCGCAGGTAGGCGATGTCGTCGGCCAGCTCCTCGTCGCTGGCGTCTTCGCCGTTGGTGCGCAGGATGAATCCTCCGCCCTGCTCGCCCACCAGGCGCTGCAGGCGAGCGCGCAGCTCGTCGCGCTGGTCGGACGGGATCTTTTGCGACACGCCCACATGGTCGTCCTGCGGCAGGAACACCAGCAGGCGCCCCGCAATGCTCATCTGCGTGGACAGGCGCGCGCCCTTGGTGCCTATCGGGTCCTTGATGACCTGCACCATCAGCGCCTGGCCCTCGAAGATCTGTTTTTCTATCGGCACCGCGGGCTGGCTGCCGCGCACCATGCCGGGGGCCTCGCCATCGGGCTGGCGGTGCCACACATCGGCCACGTGCAGGAAGGCGGCGCGCTCCAGCCCAATGTCGATGAAGGCCGACTGCATGCCCGGCAGCACCCGCGCCACCTTGCCCAGGTAGACGTTGCCCACCAGGCCGCGCTCCAGCGTGCGCTCCACGTGCAGCTCCTGCAAGGCGCCGTTTTCCACCACGGCCACGCGCGTCTCCTGCGGGGACCAGTTGATCAAGATGTCTTCTTGCATAGCGTGTGGGGCCTTGCTCAAACCTTGTAGCCGAACTGTTGCAGCAACTGCACCGTCTCATACACCGGCAGGCCCATGATGCCAGTGTATGAGCCGCTGATGTGTGAAATATACGCGGCGGCACGCCCCTGGATGGCGTAGGCGCCAGCCTTGCCCAATGGCTCGCCACTGGCCACGTAGGTCGCTATCTGTTTGGCCGTCATGGGGGCGAAGCGCACGCGCGAGCGGCTCAAGCCGGCCACGCGCTTTCGTGCACTGCCCAGTGCCACGGCGGTCAGCACGCTGTGGGTGATGCCGGCCAGTTCGCCCAGCATGCGCCTGGCATCCATCGCATCCTGCGGCTTGCCATAGATGCGCCGGCCCAGCGCCACCGTGGTGTCCGAACACAGCACGGGCGCCGGCGGCAGGCCGCGCCGCTTCAGGCGCTGCAAGGCGGCGTCCAGCTTCAGGCCGGTGACGCGGGCCACATAGGTGGACGGTGCCTCGCCGGGGCGCACGGCCTCCAGGCTTTCGGTGTCTTCGCCCGCGTCAGGCAGCAACAGCTCGAAGCGCACGCCCAATTGCTCCAGCAACTGGCGGCGGCGCGGACTTTGCGAAGCGAGGTAGATGAAATCACTCACGGGGTGTCATTCACGATGGTAGGGATGGTGGGCGTTGACCGACCAGGCGCGGTACAACTGCTCAATCAGCAACACCCTGGCAAAGGCGTGCGGCAGTGTCAGGTCCGACAGGCGGATCCGCTCATGCGCGGCTTGCTTGAACGCCGGGTCCAGCCCGTCCGGCCCGCCGATCACCAGCGCGACGTCGTCACCGCTCAACTGCCAGTCGGTCAGCCGGGTGGCCAGCGCCTTGGTGGTGACGGCCGTGCCGCGCTCGTCGAGCGCCACGATGCGGCAGCCCTTGGGAATAGCGCCCTCAATGCGCTCGCGCTCGGCGGCGTACAGGGTTTCCAGAGATTTGGAGCCGCGCGGCTCAGTCTTCACCGCCTTCAGCTCCACCTTCAGTTCAGGTGGAAAGCGTTTGGCGTAGTCGTCCCAGGCGGTCTGCGCCCAGTCGGGTACACGCAGGCCTACGGCGACAATCAGCAGCTTCACACGGGAGGCAAATTACCTTGCCGCAGTCTTCTTGGCGGGGGCCTTTGCGGCTGTTTTGACGGCTGGCTTGGCCGCCGTTTTGCCGGCCGGCCTGGCTGCCGATTTGGCCGGCGCCTTCCTGGCGGCGGTCTTCTTGGCCGCGGCTTTGGCGGGCGCGGCCTTGGCGGCCGCCTTCTTCAATGCGGCCTTGGAGGGGTAAGCCTCTTCCACGCCCTTCTTGGCAGCACTGGTGCGGCGCAGACTCTCGCCCACCGGCTTCTTGGCCGGCGTCGCCGGGGCCTTGGCGCTCTCGGCCTTGGGCAGGGGCTTGTCGGCGCCGAATTTGATGCGCACCGGCTTTTCGCCCCACAGCTCTTCCAGGTGGTAATACTGGCGAATGCCGGGTTGCATGATGTGCACCACCGCCTGGCCACAGTCCACGATGATCCACTCGCCGTTTTCCTCACCCTCCACCCGTGGCTTGGCAAAGCCGCTGTCGCGCACTGCGTCGCGCACGCTGGCGGCCAGCGCCTTGGTCTGGCGGTTGGACGTGCCGGAGGCGACGATGACGCGCTCAAACAAGGCGGTCAGGTGCTCGGTGTTGAAAACCTGGATGTCCTGGGCTTTCACGTCTTCCAGGCCATCCACAATGGCGCGCTGAAGTTTTTGGATGTCTTTTTTGGCGGCGGTTTCAGTAGTCATCAAGCGGCGGTTTGGTAGAGGTGATGAAGCGCAATATAGCGCGCAACGGGCTCGGCCACCATAGGGGCGGAACCGCTGTCGTGCGCGATATGGGAGCGTATTTCGGTGGCGCTGACCGGCATGGCCGGCAACAACAGCCGGCTGAACCGCGCTTCCAGCCCGGCCGGTGGGGAAAACCGGAGGCTTACAGCGGCGGGGCTTTTGACGGCATCTTCCCGTTCAGCTACGCAAATTATAGCAAGCCGCACCACTTCCCGCCATTCGTGCCAGCTTTGAAGCGCCAGCGCCTGGTCCTCGCCCATCAGCAGGAACAGTTGCGTACCAGGGTGCTCGGCGGTCAGTTCGCGCAGCGTATCCACCGTGTAGGTGGGGCCGGCGCGGTGGGTTTCGCGCTCGTCCACCACCACCTGGGGCAGGTCAGCAAAGGCCAGCCGGGTCATGGCCACCCGGTGCTCGGCGGCGGTCAGCGGCCGGTTTTTGTGCCAGGCATGGCCTGTGGGGAAGATGCGCAACGCATCCAGCCGCAATTGCCGCAGCGCCAGTTGCGCCAACGCCACATGGGCCAAATGCGGCGGGTCAAAAGCCCCCCCAAACACGCCCAGGCGCTGCAGGGGAATGCTCAAAGCCAGTCCCGCCGTGGCAGAAAGCGCGTGTACAGCTCAGCCTCGGGCGAACCCGGCTCTGGCTGGTGCTGGTAGGACCAACTGGCCAGCGGCGGCATGGACAGCAGGATGGACTCGGTGCGCCCGCCCGACTGCAGGCCAAAATGCGTGCCACGGTCCCACACCAGGTTGAATTCCACATAGCGGCCGCGCCGGTACAGCTGGAAAGCGCGCTCGCGCTCGCCGTAGGGCGTGGTGTGGCGCCTTTCAGCGATCGGCAGGTAGGCGCCCAGAAAGGCGTCGGCCACAGCACACAGCATGGCAAAGCTGTTGTCGAAGCCGCCTTCGGAAAAGTCGTCGAAGAAGATGCCGCCAATGCCGCGCTGCTCGTCACGGTGCTTCAGGTAGAAATAGTCGTCGCACCAGGCCTTGAAGCGCGGGTATTTGTCGGCGCCAAAGGGGGCCAAAGCGTCGCGGCAAGCGCGGTGGAAGTGCACCGCATCTTCCTCAAAGCCGTAGATCGGCGTCAGATCCATGCCGCCACCAAACCAGCAAACTTCTTCGCCCTGCGGGTTGTTGGCCGCCAGCATGCGCACATTCATGTGCACCGTGGGCGCGTACGGGTTGCGCGGGTGGAACACCAGCGACACGCCCATGGCCTCGAACGGCGCGCCGGCCAGCTCGGGCCGGTGCTGGGTGGCCGAAGGCGGCAGCCTGGGGCCTTTGACATGCGAAAACCCACAGCCGGCGCGCTCGAACACCGCGCCGCCCTCCAGGATCTGCGTGATGCCATGGCCCTGCAAGGGCTCGCCCGGCGCCTTGTGCCAGCCGTCGACCCGGAAAGCCGCGCTGCCGTCCAACGCAGCAATGGCCGTGGTGATGCGCTGCTGCAAACCCAGCAAATAGGGTTTGACCACCGCCACGCGGGAGTTGGGAGTGTCCATGGTTGTCATTTGACTACGGTTTGCGAACGCGGCACGGAGGCGTCCAGCAACACCACAGGCGCCGCGTTGGCCGGCACACAACCGCGCACGCCCTGGTAGGACGCGGCGATGCGCGCCATGTCGGCCGCCTCATCCCCGCTGAGCATGATGAAGGACGACACCACCACCTGCTTGTTGCCATAGTCCAGCTGCGCCAGCCCGAGAGGCACGCCGGCGCGCAAGGCGGTGCGGTAAAAACCGCTGCGCCACCCCGGGATGGCCTTGCGCGTGCCCTCGGGCGCCAGACCCAGCCAGAAAAATTGCCCATCGCGGCGCTGCTGCTCAAGCAGCGCCACCGCCTGCCCCACCACACCGGCCGACGCCGTGCGCTGCACCGCCACGCCACCCAGCCAGGCCAGCCAGCGCCCGAACAGCGGGATGCGGAACAGCGAATCCTTGGCCCAGAAATGCACCGGCACGCCAATGCTCCACTTGGCCATCATCGCCACCACGAAATCCCAGTTGCTGGTATGGGGGTAGGCCACCAGCACGCCTTGCAGGGCAGGCAGCCCATCAAACACCACGCGCCAGCCCGCACAACGCATCAGCCAGCGCGCAAACCGGCTGCCCTTGAATTGCACCGCATAGGGCGGGCTGAAATCGCCCCCGGCCGGCTGCCGCGCCCCTTTGTCGTCCATGAAATCCCTGGGCATGCGCCGTGTTGCCTTGTCTGTTTCAGGCCTTGACGGCGCGGTGGCCAATGTCGCGGCGGTACTGCATGCCGTCGAAATGGATGCCCTGCACCATGTCGTAGACGCGTTGCTGCGCCTGGCGCACGTTATCGGCCAGCGCCGTCACACACAGCACGCGCCCACCGGTGGCCAGCAGCTTGTCGCCTTGCCCCAACGTGGCGGCATGGAACACCATGGCGTCATCCTGGTCGGCCGGCAGGCCAGTGATGCTGTCACCCTTGCGGGGGTGCAAGGGGTAGCCGTGCGCAGCCAGCACCACACCCAAGGCGCAGCGGCGGTCCCACTGCAGCTCCAGGTCTTCCAGCTTGGTATCGGGGTCAGTCTCAGTGGCGGCGAGCATCACCTCCAACAGGTCGGTCTTCAGCCGCATCAGGATGGGCTGGGTTTCCGGGTCGCCCATGCGGCAGTTGAACTCCAGCGTCTTCACCTGGCCCGACGGGCTGATCATCAGCCCGGCGTACAGGAAGCCGGTGTAGGGAATGCCGTCGGCCTCCATACCGCGCAGCGTGGGCAGGATCACCTCGCGCATGGCGCGCGCATGCACCTGCGGCGTGACCACCGGCGCTGGTGAATAAGCGCCCATGCCACCGGTGTTGGGGCCCTGGTCGTCGTCCTGCAGGCGTTTGTGGTCCTGGCTGGTGGCCAACGCCAACGCCCCCTTGCCGTCGCAGATGACGATGAAACTGGCCTCTTCGCCTTCGAGAAACTCTTCAATGACGACGCGGGCGCCACCGGCGTTGTGCGCCACGCCCAAAGCGTTGTCCAACAGCATGAAATCCACCGCCGCATGGGCTTCGGCCAGCGTTGTGGCCACCACCACCCCCTTGCCGGCCGCCAGGCCGTCGGCCTTGACGACGATGGGGGCGCCTATCTTGTCGATGTAGGCATGCGCCGCCACCGCATCGGTAAACGTGTCAAACGCCGCCGTGGGGATGCCGTGGCGCGCCATGAAGGCTTTGGAAAACGCCTTGGAGCTCTCCAGCTGCGCGGCCGCCTGCGTGGGGCCGAAGATGCGCAGCCCATGGGCGCGGAACTCGTCCACGATGCCCGCAGCCAGCGGCGCCTCGGGGCCAACCACCGTCAAGCCAATTTTTTCCGCCTCGGCCCAGGTACGCAGCGCCTTGACGTCGGTGATGGGCACGTTGACCAGCCGCACGTCGCGGGCAGTGCCGCCGTTGCCCGGCGCCACATAGACCATCTGCACCCGGGGCGACTGCGCCAGTTTCCAGGCCAGCGCATGCTCGCGGCCGCCGCCGCCTACGACCAGTACTTTCATAGCGCGGCGTTGTGGTAGACCTCTTGCACGTCGTCCAGGTCTTCCAGCACGTCCAACAGTTTTTGCATGCGGGCGGCATCGTCGCCGGTCAACTCGATGGTGACGTCCGGGCGCATGATCACGCCGGCCACCTCGGGCTTCAGGCCGGCGGCCTCCAGCGCGTTCTTCACCGCTTCGAAATCGGGGTAGGCGGTCAGCACCTCGATGGCGCCGTCGTCGTCGGTGATGACGTCCTCGGCGCCGGCTTCCAGCGCCGCTTCCATCAGCTTGTCCTCATTGGTGCCGGGGGCGAAGATGAGCTGGCCGCAATGCTTGAACTGGAACGCCACCGAACCGTTGGTGCCCATGTTGCCGCCGTACTTGCTGAAGGCGTGGCGCACGTCAGCCACGGTGCGCACGTGGTTGTCGGTCATGGTGTCTACGATGATGGCCGCGCCGGAAATGCCGTAACCCTCGTAGCGGATTTCCTCGTAGTTGACGCCTTCCTGGTTGCCGGTGGCCTTGTCGATGTTGTACTTGATGCGGTCGGCCGGCATATTGGCCGCCTTGGCCTTGTCCACCGCCAGGCGCAGGCGCGGGTTGGCGCTCAGGTCGCCGCCGCCAGCACGGGCAGCCACCGTGATTTCGCGGATGATGCGGGTCCAGATCTTGCCCCGCTTTTCATCCTGCCGACCTTTGCGGTGTTGAATATTCGCCCACTTACTGTGTCCAGCCACGTCGCAGTCCTTCAAAAATTCGTTACGCTACGGGTTAGATTGTACTTTTGGTGACTCCATGGCCGAACCCATCCTGATTGCGCAGCACCTCGACGTCCGCTGCCACCTGCTGCCGGACAAGGCCAACCGCCATGGCTTGATCACCGGCGCCACCGGCACCGGCAAGACCATCACGCTGCAGACCATGGCAGAGGGCTTTTCCCGGCTCGGTGTGCCGGTGTTCATGGCCGACGTCAAGGGCGACCTGACTGGCCTGTCCCAGGCCGGTGTGATGAGCGAGCGCCTGGGCAAGATCCTGAAAGAGCGTGAAATGCCCGAGCCGGCTTTCGCCGCCGCACCGGTGACGCTGTGGGACGTGTTTGGCGAACAAGGCCACCCAGTGCGCGCCACCATCAGCGACCTGGGGCCGTTGTTGTTGGGGCGCATGCTGAACCTCAATGACACCCAGGCCGGTGTGCTCAACCTGGTTTTCAAGGTGGCGGACGACAACGGCCTGTTGTTGCTGGACCTGAAAGACCTGCGCGCCATGCTGCAGCATGTGGGCGACAACGCGAGCGACTTCACCACCCAGTACGGCAACATCAGCCCGGCCAGCGTGGGCGCCATCCAGCGCGGGCTGCTGCAGATCGAAAGCCAGGGCGCCGACCAGTTCTTCGGCGAGCCCATGCTGAACATTGCCGACTTCATGCAGACTGACAGCAATGGCCATGGACTGGTCAACATCCTGGCGGCGGACAAGCTGATGAACGCGCCCCGGCTGTACGCCACCTTCCTGTTGTGGATGCTGTCTGAGCTGTTCGAGCAATTGCCCGAAGTGGGTGATCTGGACCAGCCCAAGTTGGTGTTTTTCTTCGACGAGGCCCACCTGCTGTTCAACGAGGCGCCCAAGGCGCTGATAGAACGCATAGAGCTGGTGGTGAGGCTGGTGCGCTCCAAGGGCGTGGGCGTGTATTTCGTCACCCAGAACCCGCTGGACATCCCCGATTCCGTGCTGGCCCAGCTGGGCAACCGGGTGCAGCACGCGCTGCGCGCCTTCACGCCGCGCGACCAGAAGGCGGTGAAAGCCGTGGCCGAGACCATGCGGCAGAAACCCGGTCTGGACATAGAAACCGCCATCACCGAGTTGGCCGTGGGCGAAGCCCTGGTCAGTTTGCTGGACGACAAGGGCCGCCCCAGCGTCACGGAACGGGTCTACGTGTTGCCGCCGGGCAGCCAGATCGGCCCCATCACCCCGGCGCAACGCCAGGCGCTGCGGCAAGGCTCTCTGGTGGCCGGCGTCTACGAAAAGGCCGTGGATCGCGCATCGGCCTACGAGGCGCTGAAGGGCCGCGCCGCAACGGCTGCACCCGCCGGTGCGGGCCCGGTCGGCCAGGCTGGCGGCGCAGGGACCGTCACGCCGGCCGGCGCAACGCCCGCCGCAGGCAGCGAAGGCTCCATCATGGGTGGCCTGAAAGACGTGCTGTTTGGCAGCACCGGGCCACGCGGCGGCCAGCATGACGGCCTGGCGCAGACCTTGGCCAAGTCGGCTGTGCGCACCATAGGCTCCAGCGTGGGGCGCGAGATCATTCGCGGCGTGCTGGGCGGCATCTTCGGCAAAAAGGGGCGCTAGGTCGGCTTCTGGCTGGGCGATACCCATAAAATCGAACAAACCGATCCAACACAGCAAAGAACCCTTCGCACCGCCATGAGCCCAGCCGCCCCCCTCCCCGCCAATGTGTTCGTCATCAACCACCCGCTGGTGCAGCACAAGCTGACGCTGATGCGCAGGAAAGACGCCTCCACCAACTCCTTCCGCCGCCTGCTGGCCGAGTTGGCCAGCCTGATGGCTTACGAGATCACCCGCGACATGCCCACCCAGGAAGTGGAGATCGAAACCCCACTGGAAAAAATGACCGCGCACATGATTGACGGCAAAAAACTGGTGCTGGCCTCCATCCTGCGTGCCGGCAATGGTTTGCTGGAGGGCATGCTCAGCGTCATCCCCGGCGCCCGCGTGGGCCACATCGGCCTGTACCGGGACCCCAAGACGCTGCAGGCGGTGGAGTACTACTTCAAGATGCCCAAAGACATGCACGAGCGCGACGTGGTGGTGGTGGACCCCATGTTGGCCACCGGCAACTCGGCCATCTCCGCCATCGACCGCATGAAGGCGCTGTCACCGAAGTCCATCAAATTCGTGTGCCTGTTGACCTGCCCCGAGGGCGTAGCCGCACTGCACAAGGCCCACCCTGACGTGGCCATCTACACCGCCGCCATCGACCGCCAGCTGAACGACCACGGCTACATCCTGCCGGGCCTGGGTGACGCCGGCGATCGCATTTTCGGCACCCAATAAACCTGAACAGCGCACGATGCTCGACCTGCTGGTGCGCAATGCCACGCTGCCCGATGGGCGCACCGGCATGTCCGTGGCCGTGCACAACGGCCGCATCACCGAGGTCACTGCCAGGCTAACCGCCCCGGCCGCCGAAACCTTTGATGCGGGCGGTCAACTGCTGAGCCCGCCCTTCGTTGACGCCCATTTCCACATGGACGCCACGCTGAGCTACGGCCTGCCACGCGTCAACCAGAGTGGCACGCTGCTGGAGGGCATACAGGTGTGGGGCGAACTGAAACCCCAGCTGACGCACGAAGCGGTGGTGAACCGCGCCCTGGCCTACTGCGACTGGGCCTTGGCCAAGGGCCTGATGGCGATACGCTCGCACGTGGACACCAGCGACCCCAGCCTGCTGGCGGTGGAGGCGCTGCTGGAGGTGAAGCGCAAGGTGGCGCCCTACCTGGACTTGCAGCTGGTCGCCTTTCCGCAAGACGGTGTGCTGCGCACCCCCGGCGGCATGGACCTGCTGAAACGCGCACTGGCCATGGGTGTAGACGTGGTGGGTGGCATCCCGCACTTCGAGCGCACCATGGCCGATGGCGCGCTCAGCGTCAAGTTGTTGTGCGAACTGGCTGCCGAGCAGGGTCGGCTTGTGGACATGCATTGCGACGAGTCCGACGACCCGCTGTCACGCCACGTGGAAACGCTGGCCTTCGAGACCCAGCGCCTGGGCCTGCACGGCCGCGTCACCGGCTCGCATTTGACGTCCATGCACTCCATGGACAACTACTACGTCTCCAAGCTGCTGCCGCTGATGGCCGAGGCGCGATTGAACGTGGTGGCCAATCCGCTGATCAACATCACGCTGCAGGGCCGGCACGACACCTACCCCAAGCGGCGCGGCATGACCCGTGTGCCCGAGCAACTGGCGCACGGTTTGACAGTGGCCTTCGGCCACGACTGCGTGATGGACCCCTGGTACAGCCTGGGCAGCGGCGACATGCTGGAAGTGGCCAGCATGGGCCTGCACGTGGCGCAGATGACCAGTCAGGCGGCGATGCGGCAGTGCTTCGAGGCCGTCACCGCGAACCCGGCGCGCATCCTGCAGCTGGACGGCTACGGGCTGGAAGCGGGCTGCCATGCCGACTTCGTGCTGTTGCAAGCCCGTGACCCCATCGAAGCAATTCGTCTGCGGGCTACGCGACTGAAGGTGTACCGGCGTGGCAAGCTGCTGGCCGAGACGCCAGCGACCACGAGTCGGCTGCACCTGGATGGGCGGCCGGATCAGACATCGTTCATGTCCGGCTGAGCGGCCTCACTGCTCCGGCGCCACCAGCTCCGCATAGTCATACAGCGCGCCCAAAATCTCCTCGCCGCGCTCGTCCACGGTCTCAGACAGCGTGTCGATGCGCTCGGCAAACTGCTCCAGCGTCAACGCCCCACCCTCGCCGCCAAACAGCTTGGCGGCACGGTGTTCCTCCCAGCGCGCCTGCTCGGCTTCGTCCAGCGTGTCGGCGAAATTACGCGCGCGGTAGCGGAACAGCAACTCGCCCAACCGCTCGTCGTCAAACGCCGGCCGGGCGCTGGCCAGCTTGGCCGGGGGCAGCGCGCGCAGGTCGTTCAGGCGGCGGCGGTCGGCATTGCCGATGAAGCCACCATACAGATCCTCGTCCACGTCCGGTGGCGCCTCCGCCTCGCGGTGGAACACCTGGGGCCAGATGGCGCTCATGTCCGGCAAGGCTGCCGCGTAACCGGCATGCGCACGCACCTGCTCCCACTGCACGCCCCAACGCTGGGCCATGGGGTCGCTCAGCACCTTGAGGTTGCCCATCACCATGGGTGACTTGTTCAGGTGCACGGTCTTGATGGGCAGCCGCGTCATGCCCTCGGGCAGGTCAGCGGCGCGGCTGAACATGCGCAGGCGGATGTCGGCCGCGTTCAGCGGGGCCAATTCGCGCGGGTCGGCGCTCAGGTCCCAGGCGATCAGTTCGTTCTTGTTCACCGGATGGGTGGCCAACGGCCACATCACCGCCAGGCAGCCGCGCTCGACGCCGAACATGCCCGAGATGTGGATGAAGGGCCGTGCCGTGGCCAGCGTGGTGGGCAGGCCCAGCTCCTGCGCCACCCGGTCTTTCTTGTGCAGGGCCAGGCAGAAGTCGAACAGCTTGGGCTGCTTGTCGCGCAGCAGCCGCGCCAGCGCGATGGTGGCGCGCACGTCGCTCAAGGCATCGTGCGCGGCCTCGTGCGCCAGGCCATTGGCGGCCGTCAAGTCAGTCAGCTTGAAGCTGCTGCCGCCGCCCTCGGCGCGTTCGGGCCAGTTGATGCCTTCGGGCCGCAGCGCGCGGGCGGTGCGCACCACGTCCAGCAGGTCCCAGCGGCCGCAGTTGTTCTGCCATTCGCGCGCATACGGGTCCATCAGGTTGCGCCACAGCATGAAGCGGGTGATCTCGTCGTCAAAGCGTATGGTGTTGTAGCCCACGCCTATGGTGCCGGGCTGGGCCAGCGCCTGCTCGATTTGCCGCGCGAACTCATGCTCCGGCAGGCCGCGCTCCAGGCACAGTTGCGGCGTGATGCCAGTGATCAGGCAGGACTGCGGGTCGGGCAGGAAGTCGTTGGCCGGCCGGCAATACAGCATCATCGGATCGCCGATCTCCTTCAGCTCGGCGTCGGTGCGGATGGCGGCGAACTGGGCCGGACGGTCACGCCGGGGGTTGACGCCGAAGGTTTCGTAGTCGTGCCACAGGAAGGTGTGGGTGGCGACGGGGGTGGCAGGGGTCATAGGCCGCCATTGTCCTACAGTGGTCGCTTGCCGGTGATAAGCTGTTGACCTCTCGCCACCCGCACCACAAGGAGTCCAAGCACATGGACATGCAAAGCATCCAGCTGTTCGTCAGCACCACCCTCACCGACTTGGCCATCAAGATCCTGGCCGCCATTGCCTTCTGGATCGTCGGCCGCTGGCTGATCGGCAAAGTGATACAGCTGATGCAAGGGGCCATGAACCGCAACCACATCGACCCCACGCTGACCAAGTACCTGGGCTCCATCGTGGCCATCGCGCTGAACATCGCGCTGGTGCTGGGCATCCTGGGCTACTTCGGCATCCAGACCACCTCGTTTGCCGCCATGCTGGCCGGCGCCGGCGTGGCCATAGGCGCGGCCTGGAGCGGCATGCTGGGCAACTTTGCCGCCGGTGCCTTCATGCTGGTGCTGCGGCCCTTCAAGGTGGGTGACTTCGTGCAGATCGGCGGCATCGTCGGCACGGTGAGCGAGCTGGGCCTGTTCGGCACCACCATTGTCACGCCCGACAATGTGCTGACGCTGGTGGGCAACAGCAAGGTGTTCGGCGACACGGTGATGAACTTCTCGGCCCGTCCAGCGCGCCGGGTGGAGCGCACCGCGCAACTGGCCGGCGGTGTGGACGTGAACGACGCGATGGCGCGCTTTCGCGCCGCTGTGGTGCAGATCCCCAACGTGGCAGCCTCGCCCGCGCCCGAAATCTCGGTGCTGGACATGAACCTGCTGGGACCGGTGATCGCCATCCGCCCCTACTGCCACAACGACCACTACTGGCAGGTCTACTTCGACACCAACGCCGCCATCCTGCGCGTGGCGGCAGAGGCCGGCTGGCCGGCACCCACACCGACGCAGATCATGCGCACCGTGCCGGCGGGTTGACAAAGCTAGCTGGCCTGCCACCAGCGCCAGGCCAGCCAGGCCAGGGCCACCCACAACACCAGGATGGCCGCGGCGCCCACCAGGCTGCGCGGCTTGGCGCCGCCTTGGCGCAGAAATTCGTCAGCCCGCAGCCGGCACTCGCTCATCAGCGCCGGCGGGATCAGGCGCGCAGCCAGCCACATCAAGCCCGGCAGCAGCAACAGGTCGTCGACAAGGCCCAGGACGGGTATGAAATCCGGGATCAGATCGATCGGGCTCAGCGCGTAGGCCACCACAAAGCCACACAGCAGCTTGGGTAGCCAGGGCGTGCGGGGGTCCGCAGCGGCGAACCACAGGGCCACGCCCTCCCGCTTGATGCCTGTTGCCCATGCGCGCAGACGCCCCAGCAAGCTCATGGAGCTCAAGCCGCAGGCTGCAGCATGTACACGTCATGCACGCCCTGCTTGCCCTTGATGGCGATGGGCGGGCGCTGCTCGAAGGCAAACTGGTCCTTCACCAACAGGTAGCAGGATGCGGACACCTGGATGCGCCCGGGGAGCCCGTGCGACTCCATGCGCGAGGCCAGGTTGACCACATCGCCCCACACGTCAAACACCTGGCGCGACTGCCCGATCACCCCGGCCACCAGCTCGCCCGAGGCAATGCCTATGCGCAGCGCGACACCGTCAAAACCGGCAATCTCGCGCTGCATGTCCTGGGCCAGTGTCACCAGCGCGCGGGCATGGCCCGGGTGCGGCTCTGGCACGCCGGCGGCCACCATGTAGGCGTCGCCAATGGTCTTGATCTTGGTCAGGCCGGCCTGCTCCACACAGTGGTCAAAGCGCGAGAAAATTTGCGACAGCATGCGCACCAGGTCTTCCGGCGCCATGCGCCCGGTCAGCTCGGTGAAGCCCACGATGTCGGCAAACAGGATGGAGCAGTCCGCATGGCGCTCGGCAAAGGTCTGGCCGGTGGCCAGCAGCCGCTCGGCCACGGCGGCGGGGAACATGCCGCGCACCAGGCCCACAAAGCGGTTGTTGGCGCCGTGCAGGTAGTTCTCCATGCGGTTGATGTCGCCCATGAACACGTGCACCAGCAGGTAGAGGATGGCCAGGGCCATGCCGGCAACCACCAACACCGGCGGGCGGCCGGCGTCCGGCATCGCATACGGCGTGACCCAGCCGCCCCGGCCGCTGGCCAGCCAGACGAACACGGCCAGGCACAGCAGCGGCGCCCCATGGCGCAGCCAGGCCGGCTCACGCCGCAGCATGAAGTAGGCCGCCAGTGCAAGGGCCGGGAAGAAGTAGTGCAGCGAGCGCGGCAGAGCCCCCACCGGGACATCGACGATGACGGCCATGAAGCTGAACACGGCAAACAAGCTGCAAAACAGCACCAGCGTGGCCAGTCGCATGTGGTCACGGCGCACCAGCAGGGCCAGCACAACGCCCAGGGCCACCATCAGCACGTCAATGCCCACCATGCCCCACAGCGCCTGCAGGCCGAAGAACAAGCCGAAGGCCAGGCCCGAGCCAACCAGCAGTGCGCTGACCAACTGCACCATCACCCGCACCCGGCGTGCGTGGGTGGCGCCCAGGTCCTGCTCCACCAGGAAGCGGGGTTGCTCGGGGTGTGCAGCGCCTGCGGCGACCGGGTTGCTCATGCCGCCGCCCCTGCAGTGGCAGCGCCCGGGCGCAGCAGGTAGACGTCGTGCAGGCCCGCCTTGCCCTTGATGGCAATGCCCAGGCGCGGCTCGAAATCGAACGCGTGCTTCACCAGCTCGTAACACGAGCGTGACACCTGCACCCTGCCCGCCAGGCCGTGCGACTCCATGCGCGAGGCCACGTTGACCACATCACCCCACACGTCAAACACCTGGCGCGTCTGCCCTATCACCCCGGCCACCAGCTCGCCCGAGGCGATGCCTATGCGCAGCTCCAAGCCCGGTATGTCGCGCACCTGCTCCTGCATGGCCTGGGCCAGCGCCACCAGGGCCTGCGCATGGCGGGGGTCGGGCTGGGGCACGCCGGCGGCCACCATGTAGGCGTCGCCAATGGTCTTGATCTTGGTCAGGCCGGCCTGCTCCACGCATTGGTCAAAACGCGAGAAGATCCGTGACAGCATGCCCACCAGCGCCTCGGGCGCCATGCGTTCGGTGATGCCGGTGAAGCCCACAATGTCGGCAAACAGCACCGAACAGTCCGCATGCCGCTCGGCGAAGGTCTGACCCTGGGCCAGCAGGCGCTCGGCAATGACGCCGGGAAACATGCCGCGCACCAGGCCCACAAAGCGGTTGTTGGCGCCGTGCAGGTAGTTTTCCATGCGGGTGATGTCACCCATGAACACATGCACCAGCAGGTACAGGATGCCCATGGCGCAGGCGTTGTTGACCCAGGTGCCACTGCGCCTCACCTCGTCGGGTACGGCGTAGGACGTGACGACGGCAAAGCCGCTACCAGCCAGCCAGGCCACGCTGGCCAGACAGGCCAGTGGAATGGCGTGGCGCAACCAGGTGTCTTCTTCCTTCAGCAGCAGGTAGGAGGCCACCGCCAGCGGGATCAAGAAGTGGTGCGCGGCGCGTGGCACGTCAGCGCTGGGCACATCCAGGAAGATGGCCATGCCCAGGAACACGGCCAGCAGGCCCAGGCTCATCAGCACCACGGCCGCCCGCACGCGTTGGCGTTGCATCAGCACCCAGGCGGCAGCGCCCACCGCGAACAGCGTGGCCTCGCAGGCCGCCACCAGCCAGGCCCCGCGCCAGGCGAAAAAAACGGTCCAGCCCACCCCCAGCGCCATCAGCAGCAGGCTGGTCAGCAACACCATCACCCGCACCCGCCGCGCATGCGTGGCGTGCAGGTCGTGCAGCACCATGTAGCCGGCGGCAGGGCTGGGAACGGTCATGCGAATTTTTTTGGATGTTGTTCAGCGAGGTGCCCATCTTGCCATCGCCCAGCCCGACTGCGCAAGCTGCAAATTCAACGCCGCCTGGCCGAGCGCACGCCGTTCAACTCATCCACCTGGCCCAACACCCGGGTCAGCTTGGCTGAATCCGAGATTTCCACCGTGAAGGTCATCCACGCCGTGCCCTTCACGCTTTGGGTCTGCACGCGCACCACATTCATCTTTTCCTTGGCAAACACCTCGGAGATGTCGCGCAGCAGGCCCTGGCGGTCCGCCGCCTCCACGGCCACGTCCACCGGGTAGACGGCCCCGCGCGCGGCCGGCGAGCTGCCCCACTCCACATCGATGACGCGCTCGCCATCGCGCGCCAGCAACTCGCGAAAGCTGCTGCAGTCCGCCCGGTGAATGCTGACGCCCTTGCCCCGGGTGACAAAGCCGCGTATGGCGTCCGGCGGTGCCGGCTTGCAGCATTTGGCCAACTGCGTCAGCAGCGAGTCGATGCCCACCACCAGCACGCCACCCTTGGGCGACTTTTCCGGCGCGCGCGGCTTTTTCAGCAAGAACTCATCCTGCGACACCAGCGGCTCGGGCGGATGCAGCAGCAGCTCGATGTTGCGCAGCGAGTACTCGTCCTTGCCCACCACCTCGAACAGGTCGTCGGCGGCGTTGAAGCCCAACTGCGCCGCCAGGTCGTCGAGTTTGAGCGCTGTCTTGCCCTCGCGCTGCAACAGCTTTTCCACCGCCTCGCGGCCCTTGGCGATGGTTTCGTGCGTGGCCAGCGCGTTGAACCAGGCACGCACCTTGGCGCGCGCGCGGTGGCTGGCCAGGAAGCCCAGCTCGGCGTTCAGCCAGTCGCGCGAGGGGCCGCCCTCCTTGGTGGTGATGATGTCCACCGTCTGGCCGTTCTTCAACTGCGTGTTCAACGGCACCATGTGGCCGTCCACCTTGGCGCCGCGGCAGCGGTGGCCCAGTGTGGTGTGCACACTGTAGGCAAAATCCACCGGCGTGGCGCCCTGCGGCAGATCGACGATGGCAGCGTCGGGCGTCAGCACGTAGATGCGGTCATCAAAGAAGCCCTGGGCCTGCTCGGCGCCCGACAGGTCACGCTCCCACGCCAGCAACTGGCGCAGCACCGCGATCTTGGCGTCGTAGTCGCCGCTGGCCGATACCCCGGCATAGCCCTTGGCGCCGGCCTCCTTGTAGACCCAGTGCGCGGCCACGCCGTGTTCGGCATGCTCGTGCATCTGCCGGGTGCGGATCTGGATTTCGATGGCGCGGCCTGCCGCATCGCGCACGATGGTGTGCAACGACTGGTAGCCGTTCACCTTGGGCTTGGCGATGTAGTCGTCAAACTCCTCAGTCACCGGGCTGAATTGGCTGTGCACCCAACTCAAGGCCGCATAGCAATCTGGCACGCTGGGCACCACGATGCGCAGCGCGCGTATGTCGTACACCTGCTCGAAGCCCAGCGACTTGCCGCGCATCTTCTTCACGATGCTGTAGATGTGCTTGGGCCGGCCCTGCACGGTGGCCTCTATGCCTTGCTCCTTCAGTTCTGCTTGCAGCTTGCCGCGCAGATGCTCCACATAGGTTTCGCGCTCTGTGCGCTTCTCGTCCAGCAGGCCGGCCACCTGCTTGTACACGTCTGGCTCCAGGAAACGGAAGGCCAGGTCTTCCATCTCCCACTTGATCTCCCAGATGCCCAGCCGGTTGGCCAGCGGCGCGAACACGTGCAGCGACTCCTTGGCCAGGCTGGGCGGCACCGGCTGCTTGCAGGCGGCAAAGTAGCGCAGCGTCTGCAGCCTGGACGCCAGCCGCAGCATCACCACCCGCAGGTCCTTGGAGAAGGCCAGCAGCATCTTGCGCACGTTTTCCACCTGGGCGCCGCTGCTCTGCGCGCCGGCGGTCAGCAAGGGCGCCTTGTCCTCGCGCTGGCTGGCGCGCGCCTGGCGCTGCACCCGCACCAGCTTGGTGGTCTCCACCGCCAAGGTGGCATAGGTGTCGCCAAACGCCTTGGCAATCGCCTCCATCGGTTTGTTCAGGTGCTCGCAGGCATACACCAGGTAGCTGGCCGCCTGCATGGCCTCGGAGCCGCCTATCAGGCGCAGAATGGCAGCCACGCCGTCGGCGTGGGCCAGCGTGTTCTCACCGGTGTCCAAGGCTTCGGTGGCGATCAGCGGCTCGGCAAAGGCACGCGCGCGTGCAATGGCGTGCTCCTGCTCGGGCAGTGCATCGGCGGTGGCGGCCACCAACTCGGGTAAATGGGCCGGGCGCGGTTGCTCGGCAGTCAGGCTTTTCACGTTGGTCTCACAGCGCCTTGCTGACGCTCACACAGCCATTCATTCAAACAGGAAATCCAGCACCACGCGCACCTGGTCCGGCGCCACGAAGGTCGGCGCATGGCCCACGCCGGCAAACTCCACCAACCTGGCCCGGGGGCCGCGTTGCGTCATCGCCAGGGCGGTGGCGGGCGTCAGCAGGTCGGAATCGGCCCCGCGCACCAGCAAGGTGCGCGCCGTGATGGCGTCGTACACGGCCCACAGCGTCGCTTCGCCCTGCTTGGCACTTTCTTCTGTCAGGCCGCCAAAGGGCACCGCAATGGCCGGGTCATAGTGCAGCTCCACACGACCCGAGCCATCTGCAGCGGGTTTCACCATGTGCTGGCTCAGGGCCAGCCATTGCTCGGACGTGTGCGGACCGAAGCTGGTGGAAACGGCCCACATGGCGGCTGCGGCCTGCTGCACATCGGCAAAGCTGCCGGATTTGCCCAGGTATTCGCCAATGCGCTGCAGCGCCTGCCACTGGATGGCTGGGCCGACGTCATTCAGCACCAGGCGGCGCACAGGCACCGGCAAAGGCAGCCCGGGCTGGCCGGCCATCACCATGCCGATCAGCCCGCCCATGCTGGTACCCACCCAGTCCAGCGTGGCGGGCCTCAATTGGGCCAGCAAGGCCAGCATGTCCGCCGCGTAGCTGGGAATCTGGTAGCCCATCGGGTCTTTCAGCCAGTCGCTCTGGCCCCGGCCCACCACATCCGGGCACACCACCCGCACGGCGCCAGGGGCGCGCTGCACCATGGCCTGGGCCAACACGTCAAAGTCACGCCCCTGGCGCGACAGGCCATGGGCGCACACCACCACATGCGGGGCCTCGGCCTGGCCCCATTGCCAATAGGCCATGCGGTGGCCGCCGGCATTGTCCGGGCAGGGTACGTAATTGAGCGTAGGTTCAAGCATGGTGAAATCGGAATTGATATTCTCGGGGCAAACCGCTTCTCCGCATCCTAATTCAATCGCAACAAACCTACTGGAGCTAAGACCATGTTGAAAGGCAAAACCGCCATCGTCACCGGATCCACCAGCGGCATTGGCCTTGGCATTGCCAAGTCACTGGCGCGCCAGGGCGCCAACATCGTGCTCAACGGCTTTGGCGATGTCGACGGCCCCAAGGCCGAAATCGCCGCCTTGGGGGTGCAGGTGAGCTACCACGGCGCCGACATGAGCAAGCCCGACGAGATCGCCGCCATGGTGGCCCACGCTAACGAGACCTTTGGCACGCTGGACATCCTGGTCAACAACGCCGGCATCCAGCACGTCGCGAAGACGGAAGACTTCCCCATCGAGCGCTGGGACGCGGTGATCGCCATCAACCTCTCCAGCGCCTTCCACGCCACCCGCCTGGCGCTGCCCGGCATGAAGGCGCGCAACTGGGGCCGCATCATCAACGTCGCCTCGGTCCACGGCCTGGTGGGCTCGGCCGAAAAGGTGGCCTATGTGGCCGCCAAGCACGGCATCGTGGGCATGACCAAGGTGGTGGCGCTGGAAACCGCCACCACCGGCGTGACCTGCAACGCCATCTGCCCCGGCTGGGTGCTGACCCCGCTGGTGCAAAAGCAGGTGGACGCCAAGGCGGCCGCCCAGGGCATCAGCAATGCCGAGGCCACCAAGCAATTGCTGGGTGAAAAAGAACCCTCGCTGCAGTTCACCACGCCGGAAGAACTGGGCGAACTGGCGGTGTTCTTCTGCTCCCCCGCCGGCAACAACGTGCGCGGCGTGGCCTGGAACATGGATGGCGGCTGGGCTGCGCAGTAAGCGCACCCCGGCAGCGGCGCCATCCCCAGCGCCGCTGCTGCGCAGTTTTCCGCCCGTCGTCAACGCGCGTACGCGGGTGCTGATCCTGGGCAGCATGCCCGGCGAGGCCTCGCTGGCAGCCGGCCAGTACTACGCCCACCCGCGCAACCAGTTCTGGCGCCTGCTGGGGGAACTGGTCAACGAGGACCTGGTGGCCCTGCCCTACGAGCAGCGCCTGGCACGTCTGCAAGCTCACCACATCGGCCTGTGGGACGTGATTGCCGCCTGCGAACGCCAAGGCAGCCTGGACAGCGCCATCCGCAACGCCGAAGCCAATGACTTTGCGCTGCTGCACCGCCTGTGCCCCGCATTGCAGCGCGTCGGCTTCAATGGGCTGACCTCGGGCAAATTCGCGCCGGTGTTCGCCAACGCGGGGTACCAGACGCTGGTGTTGCCCTCTTCCTCGCCTGCGCACGCCGGGCGGTCGTTTGAGCAGAAGCTGGAAGTCTGGCGAGGCTTGTTGGCTTAGAGCCGCGTCGCAAAGGCGCATTCAGCCGCCGCACCTACCGCCCACCGACACGGACGCCGTCGGTTGGTCGGCGTCAAGCCCGCTTCTTGAACAACACCGAGGCGCCGCTGGCGGCCTGTATGTCCTCGGCGGTCTGCAGCAAGGCATCTGCCAGCGCTTCCATGCGTGCCGCCGTCAGCCGCACCATGGGCCCGGCGATGGTGACCACGCCAATGGTTTCGCCGCCAGCGCGCACCGGCGCCGCCATCGCCGCCATGGACGGCGCGAACACCTCGGTGATGGTGGCAAAGCCGCGCTTGCGCGCGGTGTTCACCAAACCCATCAGCGCCTTCACCGTGGTGGGGGCGTTGGGGCCGTAGTCCTCGGGTTTGCCAAAGCCCTGTTTCGTCACCAAGGCCAGCGCCGCTTCGTCGCTCAGCGTGGACAGCCAGGCGTGGCCGGCGGCGCTGCACGACAGCCGCACCGACAGGCCCATGTCCGGGTCATAGCGCAGGCCACGCCGCGCGCCCTGGGCCTTGGCGACGAAGGTCAGGTCGTCGCCGTCCACCACCGCCAGGCGCACCAGTTCGCCCGATTCATTGGCCAACTGGTCCAGTGACGGCTGCGCCACGTCAATGACACCGGAAGCGCTCAAGAACCCCAGGCCCAGCGACACCAGCTTGATGGTCAGCACGTATTCGCCCTGCTCGCGCACCTGCCTGACATAACCGCAGCGGCACAACTCGGCCAACAGCCGGTGCGTGGCGCTCAGCGGCATATCCAATGTGCTGGCGATGTGGGAGACGGTTTGCCCCTGCGGGCTGGCAGCCAACTGCTCCAGCACCTTGAAACTGCGTTCCAGGAGACTGCTCATGCTGCGCGGGCCTGTGGGAATGTAAAAACCATGCCCGTATTGGGCCACGTCCGCGGCGACCTTTTCAAGTGAGGTTTCCAAAAAAAGCTAAGTGTATTCCATTATGGAAAGACTTTCCACATTCAATAAAATAGGACCTATCGACCTTGCCACACAGGAGACTTTCCATGCCTACCTACCGTCATTGCCTGGCCGTTGCTGCCGTGTTGCTGGGCAGCGCCCTGCCCGCGCTGGCGCAGGACATCCAGGAGCGCACCATCAAGTTCGGCCACCTCAACAATGCCGACCACCCGGTCAGCCTGGGCGTGAAGAAATTCGCCGAACTGGTGGCCGCCAAGAGCGGCGGCAAGCTGAAGGTGCAGGAGTTCCCCGCCTCCACGCTGGGCAACGAGCTGCAGCAGCAATCGGCTTTGCAAGGCGGTGTGCAGGAGATGTCGGCCCCGGCCACCACCTCGCTGGCCGGCATCGTCAAGGAGTTTGGCCTGGTGGACTTCCCCTTCTCCATGGGCAGCTTCGCCCAGGCCGATGCGCTGCTGGACGGCCCGCTGGGCCGGGCGCTGATCGCCAAACTGCCCGAAAAGGGCCTGGTGGCACTGGGCTACTGGGACCTGGGCTTTCGCAACGTGACCAACAGCAAGCGCCCCATCACCCGCGCCGAAGACCTGGACGGCCTGAAAATACGCGTCATCCCCAACCCGGTGTTCCTGGACACCTTCAAGGCCTTCAAGGCCAATCCGGTGCCGATGCCGTTTGCCGAGCTGTATGGCGCGCTGGAATCGAAGGCGGTAGATGGGCAGGAAAACCCGTTTGCCGTCATCCTGTCCAACAAATTCTTCGAGGTGCAGAAGTTCGTCAGCGCCACCAACCATGTGTACGCGGCCAACATCGTGCTGGTCAGCAAGCGCTTCTGGGACAAGCTCTCGGCCACCGAGAAAAAGATACTCAATGACGCCGCCGACGAAGCCCGCGGCTACCAGCGCCAGACCAGCCGCGTGGCGGCCCAAAAAGCCGTGGCCGAGCTGCAGGCCAAAGGTATGGCCTACAACGAGGTGTCGCCCGCCGAGCAGGCGCGCATGCGCCAGATCGCCAAGCCGGTGACTGACAAGTTTCTGGCCACCTACGACCCCGCCATCGCCAAGCTGTACACCGACGAGATGGCGCACATCCACAAGTGACCGGCGCGCACCTTCATGAAAATCCTGATCCTGCACGGCCCCAACCTGAACCTGTTTGGCCGCCGCGAGCCGCACATCTACGGCACCACCACGCTGGCCGAGATCAACCAGCGGCTCACCAAGCTGGCCGCTGAGCTGGGGGTGGAACTGGACATCTTCCAGTCCAACCACGAAGGCGCACTGATCGACAAGATGCACGACAACATCGACAGCGTGCAAGGCGCGCTGCTGAACCCCGCCGGGTTGACGCAGCACGGCGTGCCGCTGCACGACGCCATCAAGGCCATGCCCTTTCCGGTGCTGGAAATCCACATGAGCAACATCGCCGCGCGTGAAGCGTGGCGCAGCCACTCCATCATCTCACCGGCAGTGAAGGCCACCATCCAGGGCCTGGGCTGGCGCTCTTACACTGCCGGCCTGCGCGCGCTGGTGGAAACCGTGGCCGACCTGCCAGCCTGACGTGGACAAGCTGCTGAAACTCTACTGCAGGGGCCTGGAGGCGCTGATGGCAGCCTGCATGGTGAGCATGGTGACGCTGGTGTTCGGCAACGTGGTGCTGCGCTATGCGTTCAACTCCGGCATCACCGTGTCCGAAGAGGTGTCGCGCTGGCTGTTTGTGTGGCTCACTTTCCTGGGCGCCATCGTGGCGCTGCGCGAGCATGGCCACCTGGGCACCGAGGTGCTGGTGGCGCGGCTCGGCACGCTGGGCAAGAAGGTTTGCCTGGTGGTGGGCTACGGACTGATGCTGGTGGTGTGCTGGCTGCTGTTTCGCGGCGCGCTGGAGCAAACCAAGATCAACTGGGAGGTGGCAGCACCCTCCAGCGGCGCATCCATGGCGTGGTTTTACGCGGTGGGCCTGGTGTTCAGCGTCTCTGGCGCGGCCATCCTGCTCAACGACCTGTACAAGCTGTTGACCGGGCGCGTGACGGATGCCGACCTGATCATCATCAAAGAGTCGGAAGACCAGGCATGACCATCCTTGTCTTCGTGGGCTCATTGCTGGCCGCCATGGCGCTGGGCATTCCGATCTCGTTCGCGTTGCTGGTCTGCGGCGCCGCGCTGATGCTGCACCTGGACATGTTCGACGCCCAGATCCTGGCGCAAAACGTCATCAACGGTGCCGACAGCTACCCGCTGCTGGCGGTGCCCTTCTTCCTGCTGGCCGGCGAGGTGATGAACGTTGGCGGCCTGTCCAAGCGCATCGTCCACGTGGCGCTGGTGCTGGTGGGCCATGTCAAGGGCGGATTGGGCTACGTCACCATCGTGGCAGCCTGTCTGCTGGCGGCGCTGTCGGGTTCGGCGATTGCCGATGCCGCCGCACTGTCCACGCTGCTGCTGCCGATGATGGTGGCCGCCGGGCACGACAAGGCGCGCTCGGCCGGGTTGATCGCTTCAGCCGGCATCATCGCACCGGTGGTGCCACCCAGCATCGGCTTTGTGGTGTTTGGCGTGGCCGCCAATGTGTCCATCTCCAAGCTGTTCTTTGCCGGCATCTTCCCGGGGTTGATGCTGGCCGCCACGCTGTGGGTCACCTGGTGGTGGCTGGCGCGCGGCGAATCCATTCCCACGCCCCCCCGCAAACCGCTGCGCGAGGTGCTGCGGGCGGTGCGCGATGCCGCATGGGCGCTGGTGCTGCCTTTCATCATCATCGTTGGCCTGAAGATGGGTGTGTTCACCCCCACCGAAGCCGGCGTGGTGGCGGCGGTGTATGCGCTGTTCGTCTCCACGGTGGTGTACCAGGAACTGAAGCCCAGCCAGTTGTACCGCGTCATCGTCGCCGCTTCGCGCACCAGCGCGGTGGTGATGTTCCTGGTGGCCACGGCGGCGGTCAGCGCCTGGCTGATCACCGTGGCCAACATCCCCGGCCAGGTGGTGACACTGCTGCAACCGCTGCTGAGCAGCCCCACGCTGCTGATGATCGCCATCATGGTGCTGGTGATGATCGTCGGCACCGCCATGGACATGACGCCCACCATCCTGATCCTGACGCCGGTGCTGATGCCGCTGGTCAACGCCGCCGGCATCGACCCGGTCTATTTTGGCGTGCTGTTCATGATCAACAACGCCATCGGCCTGATCACGCCGCCGGTGGGCGTGGTGCTGAACACCGTGGCCGGTGTGGGCAAGATCAGCATGGACGCCGTCACGCGCGGCGTCATACCGTTCATGATTGCCGAGTTCATCATCATGTTTGCCATGGTGCTGTTCCCCAAGCTGGTGATGGTGCCGGCGCGCTGGTTCTACTAGGGCTGCGGGTTGCGGGCATCCTCAAGGCGGCAGCCCGTTGGCCGTCAGTTCCTTGTCGGCTTCGGCCATCATGCGGGCCAGCTGCCCCGAGTCAGCCAGCTTCCTGGTGATCGCGCCAATCCTGCCCGCCAGCGCTGCATGCCGGACGTTCAGGTAGTGGTAAAGGTTTTGCCGGCTGATTTCGACCTCTGCGACGCCGGCATGGCCTTGCTTGCGGATTTCGGCCTGGCCACTGCTCAGCGTGTCCAACGCCACGGCAAAGCGCCGCGCCTTCAGCATCTTGAACAGGCTTTCCCGGCTGGGCGGCAAATGCACGTCGGCATTGCCCTCGGTCAGGTCGTCAAACACCTTGAGCCCCTTGACGTAGCCAAGCGAATATTTCTGCAGATCCGCGGGGCCTGCAACCTCCACGCCAGAAGCCTGCAGGTAAAACGCACCCATGGCCACGTAGGTGTAGGCAGGCTCCACCCGCAGCAGTGCCGGGTGGCTGGCGGCGTAGTCCATGATGCGCGCGGATTCGCCGTCCACATGGCCGGCGTCGGCCTCCACGCTGGCGCGGTTGGGCGGCATGGTGATGAACTGAACGTCCACGCCGGCCATCTTGTAAATCCTGGCCAGCACCATGGCGCCCATGTCCGCCCCTCTGCCGGGGCTGCGGGCCAGCTTGATCTGTGCGTCAGCCACACCCACCCACCCCAACAGCAACAGCAAGGCGAGTAGTTGCGCGCGTGAAATTTTCATGTGTGCCCCGGTGCAACGCAGTGCCCAAGCACTTAGGTCAACCCAGTATGGCACCGACGGTCTGGGTCGACACGAGGGTTTACCTGCGCTGGCGCAACCACCGCGCCGTCTCTGTCAGGCAAGGCATGATCAAAGCCCAACCCAGGCACAAGACCGCCATCGCCAACGCCTCATCGGGAAAACGGCCAGCGCCCAACTTCACCGCACCGGCGTAAGACAGGGCACCGCCCACGCCGCCGACCACGGCAGCCACCAGCCAGCGCCCATGAAGCCAGCTCAGCAAGTCCTGCAACGTGACTGCCAACAACACCCACAAGGCAAGTATCCATGCAGGTGCCCAAGCCGGCAGCGGCCCGGGCGACGCGTAGATGACGATGCCCATGCGCGCCATGGCGGTATCCCAGGCAAGACCCATCACAAGCGCCAAGGCGATCAGCGCGGCGTCATGGCTGCGCGCGCTGCTCACCCTGAGTTGCCACGCCGCAAAAGCGGCAACGGCAGCCACGCCGATGCTGGGCACGCCATGGGCGGCACCCAGGACACAGGCAAACCAGGCGACCTGGAAACCCAGCAACTTGACAGCCAGCAGCCAACCGTCTCTGCTCAAATAGTTCATTGCATGCGCGGCGCGGGGCCAGTGATCCAGTCAAGTCCTCCATACGTACAAACAAGGTGAGTCAGATCATTCCACCCCAGGTAATTCGTAACCGTCGACAGATCCGTCCCGGGCGGATCATGCGCGCGCTGGGCAGATCGGCAACTGCGCTGGCCCTGGTCGGCTTGACCTGTCTGGCAGTTGCTGCTGATGCGCCGCTGCCCACAATAACCAAAGTCGACCTGAACCGTTACACCGGCACCTGGTACGAGATTGCGCTGCTGCCCAACCGGTTCGAGCGGCAATGTGCATCAGACACGCAGGCCCACTACACATCAGAGGATGGCGTCATCCAGGTGCTCAACCGGTGCCGCACGGCCGATGGCCGCATCGACACGGCCAAGGGACGGGCCAAGGTCGTCCCCGACAGCGGCAATGCCAAGCTGCGTGTCACTTTCTTCTGGCCCTTCTACGGCGACTATTGGATTCTCGCCCTGGATGACGCTTACAGCGAGGTGCTGGTGGGCACGCCCAGTCGTCGCTACGCATGGATACTGGCCCGGCAACCAGTTCTGCCAGAAGCGCGCGTCAGCGCGCTGCTGCAGCGGGCACAAGCGCTGGGATTCGACTCGGCGGCTTTCCGCAAGGTGCCTCAACCCAATCCACTGCCGGCTCCAGCGCCGTAAAAATGCCGGCCATAGGCTCAGGTCTGCGCCGCCGCCCTGACGTCGCGCGTCAGCCGCTCGGCCACCAGTTGCAGCAGGAAGAAGCCAAACTTGGGGTTCTGGAAATACATCTGCCGCACCTCGTCATAGGTCAGCAACAGCAGCGTGCCGTCTTCCTCGCAGACAACGGTCTGGGTGCGCACCTGCGCCTGGGTCACCAGGCCCAGCTCGCCAATCACCTCGCCCTTGCCAATGGCCACGTCCGCCTCGACCGCGTGGAACCTGCCGCTCAGCACCACCAACAGTTCGGTGGCGGCGTCGCCCTGGTGAAACAGGATTTGCCCGGCCAGCAGTGTCTTGCGGCGTGAAAACGGTTTCAGCCACTCCAGCGAAAAGCTGCTGGGGGCGCCGGCGGAGGCCTCGTTGATCTGCCGCGATAGTCGCAGCAACTGGTGCAGGCGCCAGATGTTCAGCGGCAGCAACGCCAGGTGCAGCAGCAGCACCGGGTAGACGTGGCCCAGCGCGCCATAGCTGATGAAGGCAAAATTGGAAACGATGCCCACCATGCGCAGGCGCAGCATGGTCTTCATGGAAAAGGTGGCCAGCGTCAGCAGCGCACCCAAGTAACCGAACGCGTCCATCCATTGCATGTGCAAAGCTCCCTGTGTCAGCAGGGCCGAATGGCTGCTGCACGGGTATTGTCGCCGGTTGGCCGCGCCTGGTCTGGCCGCGCGGGCTCAGCGCCTGCCGGGCTTGAGCACCTTGAGCAACTCACTCATCTCAAACGGCTTGCGAAAGTAGTGATCCACCAGCTCAAAGGTGTCGGCCACGCGCAGCTCACTGGGGTCCAGCGCGGTCATGGCCAGCAGCACCACATCGTCGCCAACGCTGGCGCGCATGTGCCGGGCCAGTGCCAGGCCATCCATGCCGGGCATGCAGATGTCAAACAGCACGCAATGCGGCTTGAAGCTCTGCACCAGGACGAGGGCTTCGGCACCGTTGCACGCGGTGCGGGTGTCCATGCCCTCGCCGTCCAGCACCATGGCAAGCATGTTGGCAAGGTCAGTGGCATCGTCCACGATGGCAATGCGCAAGGGTTCGCTGGCGGCTGAAGCGGTGGGTGCGGTCATGGTTTTGGCGTTGTGGGTGATGATTGTGCCTTCCATCGCCTGTTCCTGTCGGACATTGCCGCATTCCGCTGTAGGACTGCCCACAGAAAGCGCCACCGGCGTCCAACCTCTTGCACAATGCAGACGCTGCAAACCCTTGACTGGCAGCACAGGATTTGCTGCCTTGGCTGTTACCCCATCTGCCGACACCGACACCACCCCCCTATCCGCCTTCCTCCAAGGTGGCGGGGACATGGGCGAACGCCTGCGTGCGTTCAACTGGACGGCCACCCCGCTAGGCTCCCCTGCCCAGTGGCCGCCGGCCTTGCAGACATTGACCAGTCTGGCGCTGTCGTCCAAACAACCCATGTTCATCGCCTGGGGGCCCGACACCATCTGGCTTTACAACGACGCCTTCGCCCCCATCCTTGGCCACAAGCACCCGCAGGCGCTGGGCCAGCCCAGCCGCATGGTGTGGGCCGAGGCCTGGGGCGACCTGCAGCCGCTGTTTGCCCAGGTGTTTGGCGGCGAGCCGGTGTACATGCAGGGCTTCTCTGTCGGCCTGGACCGCAATGGCCGGGTGGAAGATGCATATTTCGATTTTTCCTACACCCCCGCCCGCGTGGCGGATGGCAGCGTACAGGGCCTGTTTGGCGCCTGCATAGAGACCACCGAACGCGTGCTGGCACAGCAGCGCACGGCGGCGGCCACCCAACGCCAGCGCCGCCAGTTTGACCAGGCACCCGGCTTCATCTGCATCATGGAGGGGCCGCAACATGTGTTCAGCTTCATCAACGAGCCGCACCGCCAGCTTTTCAACAGCGGCGACTGGGTGGGCAAACCCGTGCGAGAGGCCATCCCCGACCTCTATGGCCAGGGCTATTTCGAGATCCTGGACCAGGTCTACCAAAGCGGCGAACGCTACGTGGCCGAGGCCTCGCTGGCACGCTACCGGCTCAAACCCGATGCGCCGCCCCAACTGCGCCTGCTGAACTTTGTCTATGCCCCCATCAGCGAAGACGACGGCCGCGTGACCGGCATCTTCTGCGCAGGGTTCGACATCACCGACCAGCGCGCTGCGCAGGACGCATTGCAGGCCTTCACCGACAGCATTCCTGCCATCGCCTGGGTGGCTGGCGCCGATGGCATGCTGGAGCGCTTCAACAACCAGTGGCAGGCCTACACCGGCCAGGCGGCAGAACAGTCCCTGGGCCGGGGGTGGGCGCAGTTCATCCACCCCGACGACCTGCCGCTGGCCGGCGCGGCATGGAGGGCGGCGCGCCATGGCAACGCGGAGTGGCAGGTCGAATACCGCCTGCGCGCCGCCAACGGCACCTGGCGCTGGTTCAAGGCGCACGCTGTGCCGCAACTGGGCGCCGACGGCCGGGTACTGCGCTGGTTTGGCACCACCACCGACATCGAGGACATGCGCCGCGCCGCGCAGGCGCTGCGCGACGCCGCACGACAGAAGGACGAGTTTCTGGCCACGCTGGCGCACGAGCTGCGCAACCCGCTGGCCCCCATGCGCATGGCCGTGCAACTGCTGGCAACGCCCAAGGTCACCCCCGAACTGAAAAGCCGCGCCACCGACGTGATCGGCCGGCAGGTAGGCCACATGGCGCGCCTGCTGGACGACCTGCTGGACATTGCCCGCATGACGCAGCGCAAGCTGGTGCTCAAGCGCGAATGGATCGCCGTGGAAGCTGCCGTGGAAGCCGCGCTGGAAGTGGCACGTCCGCTGGCCGAGGCCAAGCGACACACCCTCACCGTGCGCACCCTGACGCTGGGCGCGCAACTGATGGCCGACCCCGTGCGCCTGACGCAAATCCTGGCCAACCTGCTGAACAACGCCTCCAAATACACCGACAGCGGCGGCACCATCACCCTGGACGTGGAACTGGATGGCGACATCGTGGCCTTTGCCGTCAGCGACAACGGCGTGGGCCTGACAGCCCAGGCCATAGGCAGCGTGTTCAACATGTTTGCGCAGGAACAATCAGTGCTGGAGCGCTCCGAAGGCGGCCTGGGCATCGGCCTGGCGTTGGTCAAGGGCCTGGTGGAATTGCACGGCGGCAGTGTGTCCGCCTACAGCGCAGGACTCGGCCAAGGCAGCCGCTTTGAGGTGCGCCTGCCCTGCCTCAGCAACACGATCGCCCCGGTCAACAGCGCCGCTGCTGCGCCGCCCACCGCCGTGATCCGCAAAACGGTGCTGCTGGCCGACGACAACCACGACGCCACCGATGTGCTGGCCGAGTTGCTGCGCCTGGAGGGCCATGCCGTGCACACCGCCCGCGATGGCCTGCAGGCCCTGCGCTTGGCAAAGGACCTGAAGCCCGATGTGCTGGTGCTCGACATTGGCATGCCTGGCCTGAACGGCTACGAGGTGGCCAGGCAGTTGCGGGCCGAGGCCTGGCAGCCACGCCCGGTGCTGATTGCCGCCACCGGCTGGGGGCAGGAAAGCGACCGGCTGCTGGCGATGGAAGCTGGCTTTGACGTGCACCTGACCAAGCCGTTCGACCCCATGGCCCTGTCGGCGTTGATTGGGCGGGCGCGGAGCTGAACGGCAAACCGGCGGGCGGCGTCGCTACTGGCTGGTCGAATCACCGTCCGGCTCGAAGAACTCTTCATCATTGAGCGCGGACTCCTCGATGACCTGCGCCGAATCATTCACCACCGTGTAACCCAGGGCCTGGATTTTCTCCCGCGTAGCCTTCACGCTGGAAACCTGGTGGCCATCGCGGGCGGGTTCGTGGCCCTGAAAGGCATACACGGTGATCTTGGCCATGGGGTTCTCCTGGTAACGGTGTGTGATGATTGCGCCTTGCGCGGGTCGCGGGCGTCGGAAATGGCCGCGATCCGTTGTAAGACGGCGCCTGCGTGCGGCGGCCGACAGACTGCTGTTGGCAGTGCGGGCATCATCTGACCACAGACCCCACCCATGGAGGAACCCATGAGCGCCGTCCCGAAAAGTGTTGTTGAACCCACCCGGGCCGAAGTGGACGCCCTGCACGGCCTGGCCGTGCTGGAGTTTGGCGCCTCGTGGTGCGGCATCTGCCTGGGGGCACAAAACCTGATCCACGCCACGCTGGGCAACCGACCCGATGTGGCCCACCTGAAGATCGAAGACGGCCCCGGCCGGCCACTGGGCCGCTCGTTCCAGGTCAAGCTGTGGCCAACGCTGGTGTTTCTGAAGAACGGCATGGAGGTTTCCCGCGTGGTGCGGCCACGCAGCGCCCAGGACATCGCGCAAGGGCTGGCCCTTTTGTAGCAGGCACCCAGTACGCCCGTTGCAAGGCCCGCCCGCCGTCCCACGCTTTACGGTTCCGCAGCGCTCTTTTGTGGTGCACCGCACGGACAGCATCACTGAAGCTCTTTATCGTCCATGCACTTTCCATCCATTCATCACAGAAAGACAGCATGAACAAGACCATACTCGCCCGCGCCCTCGGCTTTTCCCTTGCCGTGGCCTTTTGCGGCTACGCCATTGCGCAACCCATGACCAAGGACCAATACTCGGCACAGAAAGACAAGATCAGCGCCGATTACAAAGCCGCCAAGGCGGCCTGTGACGGCATGAAGGACAACGCCAAGGACATCTGCAAAGCCGAAGCCAAGGGCAAGGAAGACGTCGCCAAGGCTGAGCTGGAAATGACCTACAAGCCGAGCGAAAAGAACAGCTACAACGCCAAGGCAGCCAAGGCCGATGCCGACTACAAGGTGGCCAACGAGAAGTGCGATGACCTGAAGGGCAACGACAAGAAGGTGTGCAGCAAGGCCGCCAAGGACGCCCAGGTGCACGCCAAGGCCGACGCCAAAGCGCAGATGAAGACCGACAAGGCGCAGATGAAGGCCACCGACACCACGATTACCGCCAACCAGAAGGCCGCCGAGAAATCCACCGACGCCAACCAGAAGGCCGCCGCCAAGATTGCCGACGCCAAGCACGACGCCGCCCAGGACAAGCGCGATGCAGACTATGCGCTGGAAAAGGCCAAGTGCGACGCCCTGTCTGGCGCCGCCAAGGACACCTGCGTGACCGCCGCCAAGACGCGCTTCCAGAAGTAGGCGACTGCAGGGCTGGCAGATGTGCCAGCGCTAGAATGAAAAGGCACAACCTGTTGATGGCAACAGGTTGTGCCTTTTTCAGCTCTGGTCCCCATCACTTCTGGGAGTTGCTTTATGGCGCGCGTCACCGGCATTGGCGGAGTCTTCTTCAAAGCCACTGACCCCTCGGCTCTGGGAGTCTGGTACAAGAAACACCTGGGCATTGACGTGCAGTCATGGGGTGGCGCCGCGTTTCGCTGGTCAGACGCGGCGGGCCAACCGGTTGCGGGAACCACGGCCTGGAGCATCGGCAGTGCCGAAAGCGACCACTTCGCGCCCAGCACGGCGCCGTTCATGATCAACTACCGGGTCGATGACCTGGCTGGCCTGCTGCAATCCCTGCGCAGCGAAGGTTGCAATGTGCTGGACAAGACCGACGACTCCGAATATGGCAAGTTCGGCTGGGTCATCGACCCCGAGGGCAACAAGGTCGAGCTTTGGCAGCCGCCCGACGGTCAATAGCGGGCAACCGGCGCCCTCAAGCCTTCACGTACCTGCCTGTCCGCTGACAAGCGACTGGCTTCACGGCTGATGTTGCCGCGCGGACCGCCCCGGTATGCTGGGGCATCAATCCCGCTACAAGTGAACACCATGTCAACCGCGTCCCAACCCACCACAGCATCCACACCGCGCTTCCTGATCGTCGACGACGTTTCGGGCATGCGGCGCATCATCCGCGGCATGCTGCAGGAAATGGGGTTCAACGACACCGACGAGGCGAACGACGGCGAGGCCGCCCTCACAAAGCTGAGGAACGGGAAGTTCGATTTCGTCATCAGCGACAACGCACTACCTGACATGGACGGCACCCAACTGGTGTCGAAGATGCGGCGAAGCCAAACGCCGATGCAAGACACCCCGGTGCTGCTGGTGGGTGCCGGTGCTCAGGCTCGCGACGTGGTACATGCGGCTCAGCAAGGGGCTGACGGTTTCATGGTCAAGCCGTTCACCAAAGCAACGCTGGAAGAAAAGCTCGAAATCATCAAGCAGCGCTTCCACTGCTGGCCCTGCAAGCCGCGCCACTGACTCAGGCCAGCTGCTGCGAACCTCGCATCTCCGGCCGCAGCGCCTTGGCGTGGTAGGCCCGTTGCACCCAGGCCAGGGGCTCTTCGCCCGGGGCTTGCAGCGCCAGACGCAATGAGATGCCCAGGCGCAATGGCCGCTGGTCCAGCAGGAACACCGGCCCGCCGGCTACGCGCAGCAGCCGGTTGGCAATGCGCAGTGCGTGCGCGGATTTTTCCAGCCGCGACACGAAGCTGATCACATGCAGGTTGATGAAGGCCACCGGGTCGCGCTTGTGCACGTTGCGGTTGACCAGGGCCAGCAGCTGGCGGTCGAGCTCGTCCACGGTATGTTCGCCATGTTGCTCCAGCAAGACCGGCAGGTCACGCAACTGCAGCAGAAACAGCGCATGCACGTCCTGCTGGCGTGCATCGGTGATGACGCTGCTCATGATGTTGCACGGTCCTTTTCTCGGCAGCCCTGGCTGGACACTGCGGTCTCCCACACCTGCCAATCCGAGTCTTCCACCACTTCAATGTGGTCTAGCGGCGTTGGGATTGGCCGTGCGATGCGCTGGGGAGCCAGCGGCGCAGGCTCGGCGGCAACTGCCGCCGGTGCCGGCCCCGCCAGCCAGCGCTGGCCCAAGGCCATGCGCAGGCGGCTCCAGCGTTTCTTCTTGCGCAGCCACCAGATGGACGCGGCAATCGCCATCGAGGTTGAAAAGTCTGCAAACCCTCGAATCATGGTCTGCATGGTCTTCGCGGCGGAGTTGCGCTTACATCAAGCCGTCTGAATAGGGCGTCACACCGTAGTAGGTGTGCACCTTCTTGGCGAAGGCGGCGTCGGCCATGTCGGGCCAGGCATCCTGGTCAAAGCCGGGGGCGTCCTTCAGCTTCTCCTTGTCCATGTCGAGCACGAAGCGCTTGTTCTCGGTGTCCAGCTGCAGCGCGCCCCAGGGCACGGCAAACAGCTTGTCGCCCATGCCCAGAAAACCGCCGAACGACAGCACCGCATAGGCGATCTTGCCACTGGGCACGTCGAGCATGATTTCCTTGATATCGCCCAGGTCCTCGTCGGCCTTGTTGTAGACGTCGTTGCCGTCCAGCGTGTTGGCGCCCATCAGGCGCGGGCCGGGGCCCGTATGGTCGCGGTACATGCCGTAGTTGTCTTGCTCTTGGTAGTTCATGGTGAAGCTTCCTTGTGTGTCAGGTTGAGAGGGTTGCATTGACGGCCATCAATGACGCAAGCATCGTCGGCTTGCAAGTCCCGGTCTGTGCAACAGCGCACTGATGGGTGCCCTTGCCTGCGTTACCTTGGCAGCACATGCCTTGAGCGCATGCCACACACAGGAGCAACCCCATGAGCCATTCCGCCCCCACCCTGCAACAAGAGAAAGACGCCACCGAACACACCCTGGCACACCCGGTGGGCACCGGCGCAGGTGCCGTGTTGGGTGCAGCCGTGGCCGGCGCCGTGGCGGGTGGCATGGCAGGCCCCGTGGGTGCCATTGCGGGTGCCGCTGTCGGTGCGCTGGCCGGTGGGCTGATGGGCAAGGCCGTGGCTGAAGTGGCCGACCCGACGTTGGAAGACGTCTACTGGCGCGAGCACCATGTCCACCGCCCTTACGTGGGCCGCGGCTCGGACTATGCCGACTACGGGCCGGCCTATGCCTATGGCGCCAGCGCCTGGTCGCAGTATCCGGGGCGCGGCTTTGACGACATCGAAGCGGAGTTGCGGCATGGTTGGCCGCAGGCGCGCGGCAGCTCCACGCTGGAGTGGGACGACGCCCGGCTGGCCACGCGCGATGCCTGGGACCGGCTGGGCATGACGCAGCGCGGCGTCGCCTGAGCACCCCGCGCTGCGGGCTCATATCCACAATCAAGATATGGATTCTAATTTGGTATGATGCATGTCATGCGAAAGTCATCTGCCCATACCCGAAGCGCCGCCAAGGAAGCTTCACACGCGCGCATTGTCGAAGCTGCGGCGCGTGCCATCCGGCGCAGCGGCTATGACGGCACGGGTGTCGCCGACATCATGAAAGAAGCGGGCCTGACGCACGGTGCCTTCTATGCCCATTTCGCGTCCCGCGAAGCCATGCTGGCCGAGGCGGCAGACCGTGCCGGAGCAGAAGCCAACGCCGCTGCAATCGGCGTCATCGCGGCCGTGCCACCGGAAAAGGCATTGGAGGCGATGATTCGGGCCTACCTCTCCAACGAACATCTGCAGGCTATCGAGACGGGTTGCCCGACATCGGCGCTGGGCTCCGAGATGCCGCGCCAGTCACCTGAAGTGCGCCGTGTCGTCACGCGCCGCATCAAGGAGATGATCGACCTGGTCGCCCGCCAGTCGCCCGACTGGGGACAACCCGGCGCGCACGAACGCGCGATGGTCACTGTGGCCACGATGGTGGGCACCCTGGTATTGGCCCGCGCGGTCGACGAGCCGGCGCTGTCTGGCGCGCTGTGCAATACCGCGCTGAAGCGCTTGGTCCCGGGCAGCGTTTGAACCGCATCCGCTTTTTTTTGCCAATTCATATGATAACTATCATGCCAAATTCCCCGGCGCCGATTCATTTCATCTGCCCAACCGTCGTTGTCCATCAGCTTCGGCGCATGAGCGTCCAACACCACTCGAACAGGAGTTGTCCATGAAAACCAAAGAAGCTATTGCTCTCGTCACAGGCGCCTCGTCAGGCATCGGCCAAGCCACGGCGCTGCGGCTCGCGCAGGCCGGCTATCAGGTCTACGGTACCAGCAGGCGCGGTGATCAAGCGGACCAGCGCTCGTTCAAGATGCTGCCGCTCGACGTGACCGACGACGCCTCGGTGGACGCCGCTGTCAAGGAAGTGCTGCGCTTGCACGGTCGCATCGACCTGCTGGTGAACAATGCCGGCTTCGGCGTAGCACCCGGTGGCGCGGAGGAAAGCTCAATGGACCAAGCCAGGATGATCTTCGACACCAATTTCTTCGGCCTCGTTCGCATGACTCGTGCTGTCGTTCCCCACATGCGGCGCCAAGGAAGTGGTCGCATCATCAACATCGGCTCAGTACTTGGTTTCCTTCCAGGGCCCTATGCCGCGCTCTATGCTTCGACCAAGCATGCGGTTGCGGGGTATTCAGAATCGCTGGATCACGAGTTGCGCACGAGGGGTATCCGCGTCACGGTGATAGAACCCGCTTTCACGAAGACGCCATTTGACGCGAATTTGCTGGCCACCGATGCCAAGCTCGACGAGTATCGATGCTCCACAGCGCAAGCGGAGAAGGTGCTCAAGGAGTCGATGACAAGGGGCGATGAGCCCTCGGTGGTTGCGGAAGTCGTGCTGAAAGCGGCACTTGCTGCCCGTCCAAAGCTCCGATACACAGCCGGTGGGCTCGCCGCAACCCTGCAGTTTCTCCGCCGATTCGCGCCGTCCGCCATGATGGACGCTGCTGTTCGAAAGCAACTGCGGCTCGACGCGCCCACTGTCTAGTCGCCTCGTCTTGCGCGCAGTGCAGGCCAGGAAAGCCGCGCACAAGCGCGCCAGAAAAAAGGAAATGACATGAAAGCATTCATCGTTGACCGCTATGGCAAAGAGCAAACCCTGCGGCAAGGCGACGTGCCTGAACCGCAGCTGCGCGAGGACGAGGTGCTGGTCCAGGTGCACGCCACGGCCGTGAACCTGCTGGACGCCAAGATACGCAACGGCGAATTCAAGCTGATCTTGCCGTACCGCGCCCCCTTCGTGCTTGGCCATGACGTGGCCGGCGTGGTGACCAGGGTTGGCCCGCGTGTGCGGCAGTTCAAGGTTGGCGACGAAGTCTACGCCCGCCCGGATGACTTCCGCATCGGCAGCTTCGCCGAGTTTGTTGCGGTGAAGGAAGCCTCGCTGGCCATCAAGCCTCGCAACATCAGCATGGAAGAGGCCGCCTCCATCCCGCTGGTGGGCCTGACGGCGTGGCAGGCACTGGTTGAACGGGCCAAGCTGAAGAAGGGCCAAAAGGTGTTCATCCAGGCCGGCTCCGGCGGCGTGGGCACGTTTGCCATCCAGTTGGCCAAGCAACTGGGTGCAACCGTGGCCACCACCACCAGCACGGCCAATGTCGCCTGGGTGAAGGGCCTGGGCGCGGATGTGGTGATCGACTACAAAAAGGACGACTTTGAAAACGTGCTGAGCGGTTACGACGTGGTGCTGAACAGCCAGGACGGCAAAACGCTGCAGAAATCCCTGAACGTGCTCAAGCCCGGTGGCAAGCTGATCTCCATCTCCGGGCCACCCGACCCGGAATTTGCCGACGAGATCAAGGCCCCCTGGTTTGTGAAACAGGTCATGCGCGTGCTGAGCTGGGGCACCCGGCGCAAGGCGGCAAGCCGCCGTGTCGACTACACCTTCCTCTTCATGAAGGCCAGCGGGCCGCAACTGAGACAGATCACGCCACTGATCGAATCGGGCGCCATTCGCCCGGTGTTGGACAAGGTATTTCCGTTTGCAGCCACCAATGAGGCCATCGCCTATGTGGAGAGCGGCCGCGCCAAAGGCAAGGTGGTCATCTCTTTAACTTCCCATTCACTCCTGGAGAATCCCAAGTACATTGAAGAGCGGCGGTAGCCCGCCTAGCCGCCCCCGCCCCGTGACCTGAACGCCATAGGCTGGCTGGCCGAAAAAGCCGAAGGCCTGACACTGGTGGACGCCAACACCCTGGCGCTGGCCAACGACAACGACTTCGGCATGAAGACCCGCATCTTCACCCCCGCCGGCACCGTGGTGGCCGACGCCGACGTGACCAAATGCAACATCGACGCCAACGGCAGCATCATCACCGCCGCCGCCAACCCCGGCTGCGACGCGGCGAACAGCATACGCGTGGCTCGCGGCGAGGACCGTGAGCGGCCGAGCCGTATTTGGCTGATCAAGTTGGACAAGGCGTTGACGGCCTACTGACAACCACCTGATGGCAGCTTTGCTATAGTGGTGCACGCTCTCAAGTGGTCGTGCAGCTTCACAAAACTGGCGACGCGTTGACTCCCGTTGATCCGGCATGAGCAGATGAGGCCGTGCGACCGCATGGCCCGGACAAGCCCAACCTGCCCCCTGGCCGAAGCGGTTCGGCCAGGTTCCTTCACGGAGCTTGACGTCATGCGCGCACCCCACACACCCAGCCTTCGGCTGCTGATCGCCCTGTCGGCACTGTCCGTGCTGCCCATCAACATGTTCATGCCCTCGCTGCCGGGCATCGCCAGCGACCTGGCGGCCGACTTCGCCGTCGTCAACCTCGCGGTGGCCGGTTATGCGGTGGCCAGCGCCTTCATTCACCTGGGCGCGGGCGCCCTGTCTGACCGGCTGGGGCGCCGCCCGGTCATCCTGGGCGCCTTGGCGATCTTCACCGTGGCCTCGATCGGCTGCAGCCTGGCCACCAGTGTGCAGACGTTCCTGCTGTGCCGGTTTTTCCAGGCCGCCGTCATTGCCGTCTACACCGCCTGCATGGCGGCCATCCGCGAAACCTCGGACGACCGTTCGGTCGCGGGCCGGATAGGCTCGGTGTCCTCCGCCTGGGCCGTGGCGCCCATGGTCGGGCCCACCCTGGGTGGCTTGCTCGACGCCTGGTTCGGCTGGCGTGCCAACTTCGTCGCCTTTGCCGCGCTGGGTGCCGCGGCGCTGTGCTTCGCGGCGCTGCAGTTTGGCGAGACCAACCTGTCCCCATCGCGCTCGATGGCGCGCCAGATCAAGGGCTATGGCGAGCTGGGCTGCTCGCCCCTGTTCTGGGCCTACGGGCTGTGCATGGCGTTTTCCATCGGCACCCTCTACGTGTTTCTCGGCGGCGCGCCGCTGGTGGCGCAGCAGTTGGGCGACGTGTCGGGCGCCACATTGGGGGTCTACATGGGCCTGGTGCCTGCGGGGTTCATCGTCGGAAGCACGCTGGTGGGCCGCCTGGGCGCACGGCACAGACCGATCCACTTCATGCTCACCGGTCGCCTGCTGACATGCGCGGGGCTGCTGGTCGGGCTGGCGTTGTGCCTGCACGGCGTGGCGCACCCCTGGGCGTTTTTTGGGCCCTGCATCTGCGTCGGCCTGGGTAATGGCTTGACCATGCCGGCGGCCAACGCCAGCGTGCTGTCGCTGCGGCCCGAGCTGTCCGGCACTGCGCTGGGGCTTGCGGCGGCCCTGACGGTGGCAGGCGCCGGGGCCATCGCGTTCCTCGCCGGGTTGCTCGTTCAGCCCGCCAACGCGGGCGTGGCGGTGTTGGGCGCGATGCTGGCGTCGTCGGTGTTGTCGCTGGTGGCGGCAATCGCCTCACGTGTGCTTCAAGCGGAAGAACAGTGACACCCGGGCGGCGGGGTCGCGCAACGCTTTCACCGCCGACCTCAAGGCGCTGTATGGGCGCTGAGGCCCACAGCGGCCAAGGCTTCAGGCGTGCCTGGGCAGCACCACGGTGATGGCCGTGGTGTTCGCTTCGTCCGACACGGCCAGCTCTATGCTGCCCTTTTGCGCCTCGGTCAGCAGCCTGGCCGAATAGGTGCCCAGGCCGGTGCCGCCCTGCTTACCACTGGTGGCGTACTTGTCAAAGAAGCGGTCGCGCATGTCGGCCGGCACGGCGCCCTTGTTTTCGATGGTGATGCGCAGCGGCGTCTGGTCCTGCAGCGTGATGGAAACCTTGGAGCCGGCCGGCGCGGCCTCGCAGGCATTTTTCAGCAGGTTCTGGAACAGCGAGTAGCACAGCATGGCGTCACCGGAGGACTGCGGCAGCTCCTCCCCCACCGGCACGTCGGCATCGACGGAGATCGTCAACTCCTTGCTGGAGAATGCGGCACGGCAGATTTCGGTGATGCGGCGCAGGATGTCGCCCACCTTCACTGGCACGGCCTTGAGCTCGAAACGCCCGGTCTCGATCTTGAACAGCTCGGCCGACAGGTTGATCATGCCCAGCACCTGCAGCGCCGTCTCCTCGGCCAGCTTCACGCTCTCCAGCTGCCTGCGCCCCAGCGCGTCGTCGTCGATCAGGCTTTGCAGCAGGCCCAGGATGCCGGCCAGCGGGCCCTTCATGTCATGGCGGGTGATGCGCTCCACATCCTCCTTCAAGCGCGCCATCTCGACCATGTTGTCGTAGTCGGCTTGCAGGTCCTTGCGCATATTGACGTAGCGCATGAAGTTGCGCACCCGATGTTTCAGCGCTTGCGGGTCGATGGGTTTGGTGATGAAGTCCACGGCGCCCAGGTCCAGTCCCTTCATATGGGCGTCCTCGCCAGTCATGGCAGTGACAAAGATCACCGGGATGCTCTCTGACGTCGGGTGCTCGCGCATGCGCTTGGCGACCTCGAAGCCGTCCATCTCGGGCATCATGATGTCCAGCAGCACCAGGTCCGGCGGCTCCTCGCCGGTGCAGATGTCCAGTGCCTTGGCGCCGGTTTGCGCCAGGCGCACGCGGTAGTCTTCCTTCAGCAGACCCGACAGCAGCATCAGGTTGTCCGGCGTGTCGTCCACGATCAGCACCGATGGCTTGGCCGGCTCCTTGGGTGCGTCCTTGTCGGCCGTGGCGGCCGCCTTGGCTCGCACGGGCGCCTTGGCGGCCGCTGCGGCGGGGGCCTCCCGGGGCTTCCAGGCCAGCGCCTTTTCCACCCGCAGCATCAATTGGCCGGGTGAATAGGGTTTGAGAATCATGGAGGTGACGCCATTGGCAATGGCATCTTCAATGCGCTGGCGCTCCGCCTCGGCGGTGATCATGATGAAAGGCAGCTTGAACAGCTTGTCGTCCGCGCGTATGGCCTTGAGCAGGTCCAGTCCTGACATGACCGGCATGTTCCAGTCTGACAGCACGATGTCCACGCGCTGAAAACGCAGGATCTTCAGTGCCTCCTTGCCGTCTTTCGCGGTGAGGATGTTCTCGGCGCCGAGTTGGCGCAATTGATTGACGGTCACCCGGCGCATGGTCTCGAAGTCATCCACCACCAGGAAGACCAGCGCCTTGTCCAGCGTGGGCACGTGCGGTTGGTTGTAGATGGCCACCATCAGGCGCTCCCTTCGTTCAGTGCGGCCAGCGCCGCGTCAAAGTCGCAGTCGGCCACCAGGTTGGCCACGCGTTTGAGCGGCCTTGCCAGCGGCGTGCCGGCGGCCAGTTCTTCCAGCTCGTCCACGGCAGTGGCGGCTTCCACGTCGCCCTCTTTCAGCAGCTTGGCCAGGCGTGCCACGCCTTGCTGCAGGGCAGCGGTGTCGGCAGGCTTGGCAGCGGCTGCAGGCGGCGCAGCGGTTTGCGCGGCGGGCGCGGCGTCCAATTGCCGCAGCCCGGCCACCACCGGCGCCAACTGTTCGAGCACCTTGGCCAGCAAGGCATCCAGCTGCGCACCATCGGCACCGGCCAGGCAGGCCTGCTCCAGCGCGGCAGCGGTGGCCTCCACCGCCTTGGCGCCTATGCTGCCGGCAGTGCCCTTGAGGGTGTGCGCGGCGCGCGCGGGAGCCGTGGCGTCCGCATCGGCGCGCGCTGCGGCGAACAGGCCGGCAAAGCCGCCCTGGCTGTCGCGGAACTTGACCAACATCCGCCGGTACAGTTTGTCATTGTCCATGGTGGTGTTCATGCCGGCCTGCACATCAATGCCGGGCAAGACGGGCAGGCCGTGGCTGGCGCCGGTTTGCACCGGTTGACCTGAGCCGCCCTGCTGGCTGGTACTTGCCGCCCCGGCGCCACCAGGCTTGATCCACTTGGCCAGCGTGCCAAACATCTGCTCCACATTCAGCGGCTTGGCAATGTGGTCCCACATGCCGGCTTCCAATACCTTCTCGCGGTCGCCGGCCATGGCATTGGCGGTCATGGCGACGATGGGCAGGTCCTTGTACTTGGCCTGCTGGCGTATCGCGCGGGTGGCGGTGTAGCCGTCCATCACCGGCATCTGGCAATCCATCAACACGCCGTCAAAGCCGGTGGCGTCGGCGGCCAGCGTGTCCAGCGCCTCCTGGCCGTTGTTGGCCAGCACCACCTGCACCCCGGCATTGCCCAGCAGGTCCATCGCCAGCTCCTGGTTCATCTCGTTGTCTTCCACCAACAGCACGCGGGCACCGGCCAGCTTGCCCATGGCCTCGGTCTTCGAGTCCGCCCGGCTTTCGGCGCGTGTCTCCACCACGACGCCCTTGCCCAGCGACTCGCCAATGGCTTCCAGCAGCGTGGACGAGGTCACCGGCTTGGTCAGCACCGTGGACAGCACCACATCGCGCTGGGCAGCGGCGCCCAGTGCTTCCTCGCGGCCGTAGGCTGTGACCATGATCACCGTGGGCATGTGCGCCAGCTGTTCGCTGCGCAACTGCTGCAGCGTGGCCACGCCGTCCATCTTGGGCATCTTCCAGTCCATCAGCACCAGGTCGTAGGCCAGTTGCTTCTTGTCGGCCTCGCGCAACATGCGCAGCGCTTCCTCGCCATCCCAGGCGGTGTCCACCTCCAGGCCGAAGGTCTTCGCCATGGTAGAGAGGATTTCGCGCGCCGCGGCGTTGTCGTCCACCACCAGCGCGCGCACGCCCAGCAGTTCGTCGGCGCGGAACATGCGCCGCGCGCGCGGGTTGTCCTGCACACCGAACTTGGCGTGGAAGTGGAAGCTGGAGCCTTTGCCAGGCTCGCTTTCCACCCAGATGCGCCCATGCATCATCTCCACCAGGTTCTTGGAAATCGCCAGCCCCAGCCCGGTGCCACCATATTTGCGGGTGGTGGAGGCATCAGCCTGGCTGAAGCTCTGGAACATCTTGCCGCACTGCTCGGCGCTCATGCCGATGCCGGTGTCCTTGACCCAGAAGTGCAGTTCCACGCCGTCTGCGTCCTCACCAGCTTTTTCTATGCCGACGATGATCTCGCCCTTGTCGGTGAACTTGACGGCGTTGTTGCCCAGGTTGATCAGCACCTGGCCCAGGCGCAGCGGGTCGCCTCGCAGCGCGGTGGGCAGGTCCGGCGCGGTGCTGAACAGCAGCTCCAGGCCCTTGTCTTCCGCTTTCAGGCCCACCAGGTTGGCCAGGTTGTCCATCACATCTTCCAGGTGGAAGTCTATGGTCTCCATGTTCATCTTGCCGGCTTCTATTTTGGAGAAGTCCAGGATGTCGTTGATGATGCCCAGCAGATTCTCGCCCGAGCGGTGCACTTTCTCGATGTAGTTGCGCTGCTTCTTGTCCAGCGGGTTTTGCAGTGCCAGGTGGCTCATGCCGATGATGGCGTTCATGGGCGTGCGTATCTCATGGCTCATGTTGGCCAGGAAGTCGCTCTTGGCCTTGGTGGCCTCCAATGCAGCCTCACGAGCCTGGCGGATTTCATCCTCGGTCTGCTTCTGCTGCGTGATGTCTTGCACAACGCCATACATGAACAAGAGCTTTTGGGTGGCTTCATCGCGCACCGGCCTGCCAACGGCATGCAACCAGGCCACATGGCCGTCCAGCGGGCGCTTGTAAGGGTAGATGACGTCGTACCTGTCGTACCTGCCTTCAACGGCACCCTGATAGCAATCCGCCGTTTGCCGTGCCACTTCAAGGTCTACGGCCTGTATGCGCGTCAACCATTCAGTGTCCAGTCGGTAGCGGCCATCGGGCTTGACGGCTTCACCGAAGATGCGCGCGGAACGCTCGGGCTGAACGAAATAGTCCGGGTCGCTGTAGTCAATGTACCAGTAACCGCTGCCCGTCAAATCAAGCGCAATATCGGTCAGGAAGTTGGTGCGCTTGATTTCTTCCTCCATGCGCTTGCGCTGGGTGATGTCCTGCAGCATCCACACCGTGCCTTTGTCCAGGTCGTCGGGGTCGATGGCCGCCCCGCTGAGCTGACACCAGAAGCGCGTGCCATCGGTGCGCACCAGCTCCTGCTCGCGCTGGTGCATCTCGCCACGCGCCAACTGCTCGTAAACGGTACCGCCACCCAGCGCATATTCTTCGTCGCTGGCATACCAGGGCCGGGTGGTTTGGCCGATCTGGGTGCCATCAGGGGTGCCAAACAACGCGTCAAGCTGGCGGTTGCTGCGCACGATGACGCGCCCCCGGATGAAGGCAATGCCCAGCGTGGTGGCCTCGAACATGGCAGTCTGCTCGGCATTGGCCGTGCGCATGGCCTCCTGGTCCTTCTGGCGCTCGGTGACGTCATAAATCCAGCTGACCAACTGGCTGTCGTCGCCCTGCGCCATTCGATTGGCGCTGATCAGCACGGAGCGCACCTCGCCATCGGCGCGAACCAGTTCAGTCTCGTAGTCCTTGACGATGCCATCGCGCCGCAACAATTCGACAAACTGCTCGCGGCTTTGCGGGCTCTTCCACAGCGAGGCGGTGTTGCGCTTGAGCAGGTCCTCCACGCTCAGGCCCAACAGCTGCGACATCTGGTGGTTGGCAAACACGGCCAACCCATCTTCGGAATTGATGGAAACACCCACCGGGCTGTTCTCCAGGATGCGCTGCAGCCGCCCGCGCTCCTCGGCCAATGCGCGCTCCGCCGCTTTTCGCTCGGAGATGTCCTCCATCATCCAGATGGCCGCGCGCTGGTAGCCGGCCACGTTGGCTGACTGCCCCGATATCGATGCCATGAACGGTGCGCCACCTTTGCGTGCAAAGTTCCATTCGGTGGTGAACACTTTGCCATCGCCCAACACGGGGCCAGCCAGTTGGCCGAACTGCCGGTAATCGTCCGGCGAGGCGTACATGATGGCGGCGGGCTGACCCACCAGTTCGTCCAGCGGGTACCCCAGATGTTCCGCCACCCGCTGGTTGGCACGGATGATGACGCCCTCGCCGGTGTACACAATGCCGTAAGGCGCGTTGCGGAAGATGGTTTCCTGCTCGCTCAGCAGCTTGGCGATTTCCTCTTCCTGCTTTTTGCGCTCAGTGACATCGCGCACTGAGGCGCAGACGCTGGATTCGCGGTCGCCCACGGCGGGCAACAGCGACAGGCCCACCTCGATCGGGAATTCACCGCCGTCTTTGCGCCGACCTCTGAGCGAGCTTTGCGCACCACCCATGTCGCGTCGCCCGCCCACGGCCATGAAACCGTCACGCAGGGCTGAATGTCCGGGGCGCCGGTCCATCGGCACCAGCATCTCTATCGCCTGGCCTACGAGCTCCCGCTCCTCGTAGCCAAAGATCTCGGCCAGGCGCGGGTTGACCATGGTGATGATGCCCTGCCGGTTGGCCACCAGCAGCCCGTCGGGCGCCAACTCGATGATGGCGCGGTACCAGGCCTCGGTGGCCTGGATGGCGCTCTTCTGCGCCTCCAGTTCCTCGGCCTGCTGCTCCAGCGTGGCGGCCTGTTCCTGCATGGCCTTGGCCTGGATGCGGGTTTCCTCCAGCAGCCGGTTGGTACGCACGCTGCGCTCCAGGATCTCCAGGTTCATCGCCACCGTGGGCAGCACGCCGTCCAGCAGCGACTGCTCGCGCTCGCTCATGGCGGCAAACGAAGCCAGCTCCAGCACCCCCAGCAGCCGCCCGCTGCGCAACAGTGGCAGCACGGTGATCATGGCCGGTGCGGCATCGCCCAGGCTGGAGTTGATGCGCACATAATCCGGCGGCGGGCTGGTCAGCACGATGGGGCTGCGCTCCAGCGCGCACTGGCCCACCAGGCCCTGGCCGAGCTTGAAATACTGGTTCAGGTCCTTGCGCTCGCGCATGGCGTAAGCGCCCAGCAGGCGCAACTGGCGCTCGTCCTCGTCGTAGATGTAGAAGGCGCCGTGGCCGATATGGGCCAGCGGCGCCAGCTTGCTGAACAGGATTTGCGACAACTCGGCAAAACTCTGTGCGGCTTGCAATTCGTTGGCAATGTCAGCCAGGTGGCTCTTGACCCAGCTCAGGCTTTCGGTGGCCGCGGCCCCGCCCTGCAGTACCTTGACGGCCTGCGCCATGTCGCCGATTTCGTTGGCATAGTCGGTATGAGGCACCGGCACGGTCAGGTCGCCACCGGCCAGCTGGCGCACCGCATGTTGCACGGCCGCAAAGGGCCGGCGTATGGAGCGGGCAATCGACAGGCTGACCACCACGCTGAGCACCAGGCCCAGCACCAGCAGCCACACCGCCTGGCGCATGGATTCGGCGGTGGCAGCGGCGGAATTCTCTGCCCAGGCCTTGGCATTGGCCTCCATGCCCTCGGCCACGCGTCCTATGGCGGTGTTGGCGGCCTGACCCGGCGCGCGGAATTGCTGTGACGACAGGGAGGCCGCCGCTGCCGCCTCCTCGCCACGTGTCAGCATGCCCACCACGGTGTTCACATTGGCCATGTAGCCGGTGTATTCGGCCTCGAAGCCGGCCAGCCGCTTGCGGTTCTCATCCGTCAAGATGCGCCTGCGCAGTTCCCCAATTTCCTTGCTCAATTGTGCATCGGCCTCCCGCACCGCCTTGAGGGCGTCGTCACGTGCCGGGCCCGGACCGGCCAACGCGGCCTGGCGGATCTCCCGACCTATGCGCTGGTACTGGATCTGCGCGTCCTTCGCGCTGGAGACCCCCATCAGCTGGTTTTCATAGAGCACCCTGATTTCGTCCGTCAGCTTGCTCTGGGCCGACAGACCCATCAGGCCAATCAGCACGGTGAACGCCAGCAGGACGACCGAGCCCATGGCCAACTTGGTGCGCAGGTTGCGCCGTTCCAGCGCGCCGGTGAAGAACTTCATGCCTGTGCCTTCTCAGTGAATTGCGCAGCAGCCTGCGGCTCCTGTCTTAGCGCATGGCGCCGCGCGCTATCCAGGTGGCTGGTCAGCAACTGCGCCAAGTCATCCATCTCTTGCCGCGCTTCGGTACCTGGTAGTCGCAGCAGCCCCAGCTCCAACACGCCAATCAGCCCGTTGGCGCTGGAAAGCGGCAATATCAGCAATGCAGCGGCACGTGTGCCGCCCAGGCCCGATCGCAGGTTCCAGATGCCTTCGGACGGGGTCTCTATCAATTGCGCACGCCCGTCCAGCGCGCATTGGCCCAGCAGGCCTTCGCCCAGGGCCAGCTCCCGCGGTGGTGGCTCGGCACAGGCGCTGCAGCCGGCCAGGTGCAGTGTGGAGCCGCCGCCGGTCGCCCGGGCAACGTACAGCGCGCCCTGCACCGCGCCCACCATCTCGCGGGCATGGCGAAAGAACGCCAATGCCAGTTGCTCCAAATCGCCCGCTGCCTGCATCTGTTGCGACAGCTCGCCCAGGCGTTTTCGGAAATCGACCTGGCGCTGCTGCTGGTCGGCGTAAGCCTGCAGTTGTTCCGCAGCCAGCTGCTGCACCTGCCGGCTGCGCGCGATCTGCAACAGCATGCGGGCCAGCAGCAGCGTTAGCAGGCCGGCCAGGGCCGCGCGCAGGATGCCATCTTGCCAGGGGACGGTGCGCGAGAGGTCTTCCAGCAGCACCAGCGTCCAGTCGCCTGACGGGTCATGCCAGTCCACCGGGGCTGTGGCGAGCGCGAAGGGCTTGCCATCCAGCTGCTTGAAGCCGCCGGCCAAGTCCAGCGGCAGCGGCGTCGGCGCCTGGGTTTCAAACTGGGCGCCGAATTGCTTCAGCGCGCGTATCGCAGCCAGGCGCTGTGGTGTGGCCTCACCCGCCAATCGCCCCACCCAGTCTGCGCGGCTGGCGGCAAACACAATGCCTTGCGGCGACAACAGCAGCGCACCGTCGGCCTTGCGCGCCAGCAGTTTGTCCACCCGGTCCAGCGCGGTGCGGGCCACCACGGCGCCCATGCCGGTGGGCTCGCGCGCCTGCTGGGCAAACACCGGGGCGGTGAAGTACAGCGAACGGTCGCCGCGCGCCATGCTGACAGCGGCGTAGATATTGGTCTGCCCCTTCATGGCCATTTGGTAATAGGGTCGGAAGCGCACGTCCACGCCGGTGGAGGACTTGCCGGCCTTGTCCCAGGAGGATGCCACCACGCCATCGCGCCCGACGACGAAGACGCCATCGGCCCCGAAGGCTTCGCCCACCAGGGCCAGCACCGGCACCACGGCGGCGTCCCAACCCGACACCCACTTGTCGGCCTCGGCCTTGATGTTGGCGTCCATCAGACCCAGCAGCGACACCGCGCCCATCAAGTCACCATTCAGCGTGGCCGACATGATCTCCACGCTGCTGCGCTCTGACTCGGTTTGCAGCAACGCCAGCCGTTGGTGGGCGCGAAATTGCTGGTCGCCCCACAGCAGCAACCCAGCCACCAGCGCGGCCGCAGCCACCGCGAGCGCCCACCCGGCCGGGGGGCGCTCCAGAACCAAGCTGGTCAGCCGCTTCACGCCGGGCTATCCACGTATGACCTTCAGCGCCTCGGCCTTTTCCGCCAGCTCGTCGTCGCTGTCGGCAAAGGTGAGCGCAATACCCTGAAACTGTTCGGCCACGGCGATAAAGGCGTCCACCATGTCGGGGTCGAAATGCCTGCCGCGGCCCTCGGTGATGATGGCCACCGCCTTCTCATGCGGCATGCCCTCCTTGTAGACGCGCCGGCTGATCAGCGCGTCGTAGACGTCGGCCACCGCCATCAGGCGGGCGGAGATGGGGATGTCGTCGCCGGCCAGGCCTTCGGGGTAGCCGGTGCCGTCCCACTTCTCCTGGTGGCCGTAGGCGATTTCCTTCGCGTACTTGAGGAACTCCACCTCCGTGCCTAAGCGGTCTTCGGCGCTCTGGATGGCGTCGCGGCCCAGCTTGCAATGGGTCTTCATGATCTCGAACTCGTGCGGCTCGAAGCGACCCGGCTTGAGCAGGATGCGGTCCGGGATGCCCACCTTGCCGATGTCGTGCAGCGGCGCCGACTTGTACAGCATGTCTATCGTACGGTCGTTCAGGTAGCGCGAGAAGCGCGGGTGCTCGCGCAACTGATCGGCCAGCAGGCGTATGTAGTGCTGGGTGCGACGGATATGGTTGCCGGTGTCGTTGTCCCGCGTTTCAGCCAGCGAGGCCATGGCCAGGATGGTGACGTCCTGGATGGCGGACAGTTCGCGCCCGCGCCGCTGCACCTCGGTCTCCAGGAAGTCGTTCTGGTCACGCAGGAAATCGGCCGCCACCTTCACCTGCAACTGCGTGGCCACGCGCGCCAGCACGATGGGCGGGTTCACCGGCTTGGTGATGAAGTCCACCGCGCCCAGCTCCAGGCCCTTTTTCTCTTCCTCAGTGGAGGTCAACGCGGTCAGGAAGATGATGGGGATGTGCCGGGTGGCCGGGTCGTCCTTCAGCAGCTTGCACACCTCGTAGCCGGACATCTCCGGCATCATGATGTCCAGCAGGATCAGGTCCGGCGGCGATTCACCGCGCACGATGTCTAGCGCCCTGGCGCCTCCGGTGGCGATCTTGACCCGGTACAAGCCCTTGAGCAGGCCGGACATCAACGTCAGGTTGTCCAACGTGTCGTCCACGATCAGGACTGTTGGTTTTTGCACGAAGTCCAGGGGGTTTGACATGGCGCGGGCTCCTTGGTGGCGGTTTAAACCGCCCCGCATGCAGCCGCCGCTGGCTGCACGAGAGACGGGTCTTCTTGTTGAAATAGGGGGACGGGCGTGCCACTTCTTGTTCTAGGAATACCCTTACGGCGAAAAATACACTACCCGTACCCGCTCGTCCAGCAGGTAAAGCGGGCGGTTGGGCCAGTCGGTCACGTATACTGTATTTTTAGACAGTCATATCAAGCCAGTGACGCAGCCCATGGGCACCGATCTTTTTTCTGCCGAAGAGCAGTTCCAGCGCCTGCCGCTGCCCGGCGCAGACATACAGTTCCTGCGCACGCTGGATTTGCCCGCACCGGCAGACGGCATCCTGCGCGAACTGGTTGCCACCGGCCATTGGGAAGCCAAGGACCGCGTGATGTGGGGCAAGCTGGTGGCCCAGCCGCGCCTGAACGCCTGGCACAGCGACGTCTTCTACCGCTATGACCATGCGCTGAAGGTCAACCCGTGGACGCCGCTGCTGCTGGACCTGAAAGCGCGGGTGGAGGCGGTGACCGGCGAGCAGTTCAACAGCGTGCTGCTGAACTACTACCGCGACCAGCACGACAGCGTGGCCATGCACAGCGATGACGAGCCCGAGCTGGGCCCCAAGCCGCCCATCGCGTCGCTGAGCCTGGGTGAAACGCGCACCTTTGTGATGAAACACAAGCACAACAAGGCGCTGAAGCCGGTGCGCATAGAACTGCCCTCTGGCTGCCTGTTGCTGATGCGCGGCGACACCCAGCGCAACTGGATGCACGCCATCGAGAAAGAAAACCGGCCGCTGGGGCCGCGCGTGAATTTGACGTTTCGGCAGATTCGCACGGCGGCAGCGCAGCGCTTTTAACGGCGAACACACTGGCGCGTATGAAGCCGCCACAGCGCTCAAGGCGCCCAACGCGCCTTCTGTGGCCCACCGGCCAGCGGCAACAGTGACTCATCCACGATTCGACCGTTCTTCATCACCAATGCGATGGCGGCGATGTGGGTCACATCCTGCGTGGGATCCGCATGGAGCAGCAGCAGGTCAGCCCGCTTGCCCACTTCCACCGCGCCCAGCTCCTCCGCCTTGCCCAGGAACACCGCCGCGTTGTGGGTGGCGATGGGGATGACCTGCGCCGGCGTCAGGCCGGCCTGGACCAGCAGCGCCATCTCGCGGTGCGTGGCGGCGCCGTTGCTCTGGTCCGTGCCCAAGGCCGCCATGCCGCCGGCCTGCACGATGCGGCGTATGTTGTCCATGCACACCGGCAGCATGCGGGTGCGCCAGTCGGCAAAGGCCTTGCGCGGGCCGCTCAGGTAGCTGTTGCGCACGGTGGTGCGCAGCGTTTCGCGTTCTTGCGGGCTGGTGACGGCAGCGTATGCGGGTTGGTCCAGGAATTCGGGGTGGCGAGTCAGCCGCTCCGGCATGTCGCCCACGGCCAGCGTGCTGGCAAACGGGGTCTTGCTGGCCGCCATGCGGCGCACAAAGGCGTCATTGACGGGCGCCTCGATCAGCGCATGGGCCAGCGCGTCGGCACCGGCATCCAACGCCTCCATGGCGCGCTGTTCATTGACCACGTGCACGATGGTGCGCAGGCCCTGCTGCTTGTAAAAGCCGTCCACCTGGCGCAGCAGCGACAGCGGCAGCAGCGCCACCGGCGCGGTGCCGGGCCAGCCGCCCTCGTCGTAAACCAGCTTGGCAAAGTCCGGCTGCTGGGTGGCCAGGTGCTGCGCCAGCAGCGGCCGATCACGCGCAAAGTCACTGACCAGCAGGCCCATCTCCGCGCTCTTGCCGCCCGGCGCAGTAACCAGGTTGCCAGCCGCGAAGATGCGCGGCGCGGCAATGCGCCCTGCCCGCTCAGCCTCGCGCAGCGGCAGGATGGTGGCAGGGGCGTTGCCCAGGTCCGCAATGGTGGTGACACCGTGGTACAGATAGCCGGCCAGCACCGCCTTGAGGTCGGCGCCGCGCAGGTGCACGTGTGCATCGATGATGCCGGGCATCAGGTACTTGCCGTGGCCTTCGATGACCTGCACACCTGGTTTGACGACCGCGCTACGCCCGGATGCGGGTGCGGGTGCGATGGCGACGATGCGGCCGTCTGCCACGGTGAGGTCCATGCCGGGCTGCACGAGTGAACCACGACCATCGACGATGTTGACGTCATGAAAGACCAGCGTTTGCGCGGCGGCAGGGGCACCTGCCGCAGCGGCCAACACCATAGCGAAACAGAGAAAAAAACAGCGCATGCAGAGTGGTCAGGCCATCGGGCTGCCGTTCAAGGCCTGGCCGTTGATCTTGTCACGAACGGCAGAGCGGACTTCCGGGTCATCGACGCGCTCCAAGGCCAGCGCCAGCAACCCGGTGGCCCTGTCGGGCTCGCCGGTGCCCCGGACGATCTTGGCCAGCATGCCCACGGTGTCGGCGTAGATGTGGATGTGCGCTTCCAGCCTGGCCTGCTGAAGCTCGGGCGTGGCAGCCGTCCGCGCGGCAGTCGCATCTTCGGCCAGCGTCGTGGCCAGCCTGCCGACGGCCGCCTCGGGATCGGCAATGTAACTGCGTGCGCGGGCGAAGTCGCGCGCTTTCACCATGGCCGGCGTGGCCACGCGTGCACAACGGGCGGCGAATTCGGGGTTTTGCGCCGCGATGTCGCAGAACAGGCGGTGCGTCAGGTCTTCCTCACCGAGTGCCTCGTTGAATGCGACAACCTCATGGAACAGGTCCCAGTCCAGCGCGCCGGCGCGGATGCGGGCCGTGTTGTCGTCACGCAGTTGCTGAAAGGCGGCCATCGCGGGCGGGTAGTCGTGTGCCAGGTCCAGCCAGGAGGCGAGCGCGAAGGACAGGCGCACGCCGCTGAGCGACGGCCGCTCGGCCAGGGCATGGTGGTGGAACCACAGAAAGCCTTCCAGGGCCTCGGCATGGCGGCCCTGCTCTGTGGCCAGTTCGGCGGCCCGAAGGCGGTCGATGGGGTTCATGCCCGCGCCGCCTGCAAGCGTTTCACCAGAGGCAACTGCAACTCGCGCGTGGCGCCGCTCCAGCGCCGCATGGTGTCGTCCAACTCGGCCAGCAGGCGCTCGGCCAGCGGCTTGTCGCCCTGGGCCAAGGCCCACATGGCGTATTCGGCCTTGGCCTCAAAGCTGCCAAAGCGCGCCTCGGCGGCGGCAAACTCGGCACCCGCCTGGGGCTGCTGGCCATCAGCCGCCAGCGCGCGGGCCAACAACAGGCTGAGTTGCTCGGCGCGAAAGTTGGCGTTGTCTGCCCGCACCTCGCGCAGGTAGTGAATGGCGCGCACCGGCTGGCCGCTTTCGACAAAGGCACGCGAGGCAGCAAACTTGATTTCGGCGTCGCTGGCAAACGGGCCCTTCAGGCAGGCCTCGTAGTTGGCGGCGGCCTCTTTGGCGTCTCCCGCTTCCAGCAGCGCTGCGGCCAGGCGCATCTGGTTTTGCGCCGTGGGGGTGAAGTTGAAGGCCTCGCGCGCCTCGCGCAGCTCGCGCGTGGGGTCCAGCGCACGGCCCACGGCGGCCACCGCCTTGCGGGCGCCGTGCTGCAACCGCGAATCAGGCAGGTAGATGGCGAAGAAGTAGACGATGGAGCCCAGCAGCGGGAAGGCGAACAGGATCATCAGCCAATACATTTGCTGCCCGCTGCGCATGGCGTGGATGGCGAAGAAGATGGCGACGATGACGTGCAGGCCGATGCCGAAAACCATATGAAACGCTCCCTCTCTCTTTCCCTGAACCTGCGATTCTATAGACCGTGTTTTGTTCCACCACTGCTAATATGCCGGCCAGGCCAAACAACAAGAGGAGCCGCCCAATGCCCACGCTAGACCCGCGCGTCACCGCCTACATTGCCGGCGCGCCCGCCTTTGCCCAACCCATCCTGCAGCAGGTACGCGACGTGGTGCACGCCGCCTGCCCCGAGGTGGTGGAGACCATGAAATGGAGCCGCCCGCATTTTGACTACAAGGGCATGATGTGCGGCATGTCCTACTTCAAGGAGCATTGCGCCCTGGGCTTCTGGAAGGGCCAGCTGATCGTACCCGGCGCCGACAACAAGAACGACGAAGGCATGGGCCAGTTCGGCCGCCTGACCACGGTGAAGGACCTGCCGCCCAAGAAGGTGCTGGCCGGCTACGTGAAGAAGGCGATGGCGCTGAATGACGAGGGCGTGCAGGCCCCCAACCGCGCCAAGCCCAAGACAGCGCCGCGCCCGGTGGTGGTGCCAGACGACTTTGCCAAGGCGCTGCGCACCCAGCCAGCCGCCGCCAAGCACTTCGAAGCCTTCTCGCCCAGCGCCAAGCGCGAGTACACCGACTGGCTGGAAGAGGCCAAGACCGAGGCCACGCGCGAGCGCCGCATGCTGCAGGCGCTGGAGTGGATTGCCGAGGGCAAGCAGCGGAACTGGAAATACCAGAAGTGCTGAGGGGGTGACCGGTCTGTGGTTGCCATCGACGGTTATTTCAACAACGCGTCAACGTTGAATACGTCAACGTCGCTCATCATCCCCAGGTAGCGCTCGTAGTACGGCTTGTGCGACGCGCCCACGATGGCCACCACCCGATTGGCCTTGGAGCGACCGACAACTTCCCGAATATTGGCGGCCATGCGCAGGTTGCGAGTTTCCCAATAGGCCAGGTAGGCGCGACCGACGCGCGCTTCACCGGCGTCGCCGGCTGCAGCGCCAAAGTCGCTGGCCACCGCCAGGCGGGCCGCCTGGGCTGAATTCATCCAGCGGTACCAGCCCAGCACGTCGCCGTCGGCAGCCGCCTTGTCTTGCGCCTGGGTGTCCAGCTTGTGGCGGGTCTCGACATGCGGGTTGGCCCAGATGCGCTTCATGTTCGCTTCATAGGTGGCGTCGTCGAAGGGACCGGTGGCGCGGTCACCGGTGTGGTCATCCACGGGGTAAATCCGCTCCAGCCCGAGCTTCAACGCCAACGGGACGGCGATCCATGTGTCCTCGGAGCGTTGCGCCAGCTTCTTGTCGACCTGGGCGATCAATTCGGCAGGCAACGCCGCATCCGCCACCCGCTCCACGGGCGCCAGGCGCAACCACTGCAAGCCGGCTGACAGCGGCTCGCCCACGGCCAGGAACAGCGCCACCAGGCGGCGGCGTTGCGCAGGCGCCAGCTCGCGGCCGGAGGACAGCAGGTGTTCGATGTCACGCTCGGCAGCGGCATTGTCCAGTTTCAAATGGCCCCGGGCCGCGCTGCTGTCAAAGCAATAGGTCTTGGCCGTGTCCTCGTAGGCGAACACGTAGGCGCGCAGGTAATCGCATTGCGCGCCTGACAGGGTCTCCACCGCCACCAGGTCAGGCTTGAAGGCAGCCAGCCGCGCCAGCAGCGGATCAAAGGCCAGCCGCGTGATGGCCGCAGGCGTGCCTCGCAAGTGGGCGGTACCCAGCACCGCGACCTGAGTCCGTCCACCGCGCTGGCGCGCGGCCTGGTCCGCGATGTCGACCGCAGCCGCCGCCTCCGACGGCGGATTCGGCGCAGTCTGAGCCATTGCGGCCAGTGAGCAGACGAGGGGAATGACAGCGAAGAGTTTGTGCATGGGGATAGCCTGAATGATGTGAGACGGCGCCCTGGCTGGACGCGACCGCAAATCCTAGACGGCCCAACAGTCAAACGGAAGCAAGATGCGACGAAGCGCAGTTCCTGCAGACAGCTTGCAGCTGTTTTGGCTTGCATGACGGTCGCACGCCCACCACGCTGGCAAGATCAGGTCGATGCGACATTCGGCGCAGCGGCATCAAGGAGGAGGCCCGAAGGGCCGGGGGACAGCCGCGGAGCCGAGTGCCGTGTCGGCCTGATCCCGAAGTGGCGGTCGTGAGAGCCTAGTTCGATTGACGGAAAGCCATCACCGCCTGGTTGCGCAAGGTCCGCAGCAAAGCCAGCTCCTTGTCGTCCAGCACCAGCCCGCCAGGCCGCCCCATGTCTGCATAGATCAACCCAAACGGCGCCCCTTTGATCTGCAGCGGCAACAGCAGGAAGGTCGGCGCGTTGATGGCCTTGCGGTACCAGGCCGGCAGGCGCTCGGCGATCTTGGCTTCCGAGGCGTCGCTGATCATGGTGTCCACCCCCTTCAGGCACACAGCGGCAAACAGGTCGGCCGTGTTGCCCTTCAGCGGCACGTTGAAGGGCTTGATGAGGCTGCTCACCTCCTCGCCCAGGCCGAAGCGTGCGGTCAGCGTGTCGGTCTTGGCGTCGCGCATGCAGAAGATCACGCGTTGGAAGCCCATGGCGCGGTACATGGTTTCCAGGATCATGCGCAGCACATCGCTGAGCTTGAAGTCTTCCACCATGGCGTTGGTGATGTCCTGTATGCCGGCGGCCAGTATCTCGCCCACGCGCCGGCTGTCGCGCACGGTGTCGGCCGGGCTGTCAGTCAGCGTGCCGGTTTGCGTGGCGTGCAGCTCGTGCGGCGTCAGCGTGTCGTTGGTCTCAAAGGCCACCATCTTGCCGTCCAGGTCGGTGGGCGGCGGCGCCAGCAGCCGCGCGGCGCTGGAACCGGGCTGCACCTTCAGCTCCATGATCTGCGACAGGTCGATCAGCCGTTCGCGGGCGCGCCGGGTGGCGCCCTGCACTTCCTCGCTGCTCAGGCCCAGGGTGCGGGCATAGCGGTTGGCCAGGGTCAGCAGCTTGGCCTCAACCTCTTTGGGGTCGGTTTGCAGCAGCAGGTCGGCGATGTTGTTGGCCACCGAGGCGATCCAGCGCATGCGCTCGCCGGGGTCGCTGGGTGGGCTGGACGGCGGCGTATCGGGCGCCTTGTTCATGCAACGTTGCAGGCCCACGGGCAGGCCCCAGGCCTGGGACACGCCCATGCCCAGCTCGGTGTAATTCAGGCCCAGCACCTGGGTGGCCGCCGCCGCCTCGCTCAGCGGCTTTTTCTTCGCCGCCACCAGCGCGCGCACGGTGTGCGCTTCTTCGGGGAAGTAGAACTCGGCCAGCATGCGCCCCAGGTTCTGAAACAGCGCGCACAGGAAGGCCTCTTCGGCGTCGCGCGCCTGCGGGCACAGCTGGCCGCCTATGGAGCCAGCCATCAGCGAGCGCAAGAACTCCTCTTTCAGAATGTGGGCGTGCGCCTTGTCCTGCATATGGTCCAGCAGCACCAGGCTCAAGGCCATGTTGCGTATGCCGTTGAAGCCCACCAACTGCACGGCGCGCGACACCGTGCTGATGGTGCCGCCCTGCGAAAAGTGGGCGCTGTTGACCAGGCGCAGCAGCTTGTTGGTCAGCGCCACGTCCTTCAAGATCTCGTTGGTCAGGCTGGCCACGCTCTCCTTCTCGGAGCTGGCGATACCTTGGATGCGGCTGACGGAATCCGACAGCGCGGGGAAGTCGCTCTTGTGGCGCATGCGGCGCAGCAAGAAGTCCAACGTGCCGCTGCCGCCGGTCTTGCCGGGTTCGGCGGCCGGGCTGCCGTCCGGCGCGGCCGGGGTCAGCCAGGCGCGCAACTCGTTGGCGAAGGCCTGGGCATCCGGATAGCGTTTTGCCGGATCGCGGGCAATGGCACGCAGGATGATGGCGCGCAGCTTGTCGTCCACCGCGCCACTCAGGGTGTCGGGCAGTTCCAGCGCCTCGTGGGTGACCCGGTAGATGGCACGCATGGGGTCGCGCTCGTTCACCAGCGGGTGGCCCAGCAGCAGCTCGGCCAGCACCACGCCGGCAGAGAACACGTCCATGCTGGCGGCCGGCGCGGCCCCGGTGACCGCCTCGGGCGACATGTAGCCGGGCGTGCCGGCGTAGCGGTTGGCGCCGGTGTCGGTGGGCTGTGTGACGCTGGCGGCAATGCCGAAGTCCATCACGCGGGCGCGGCCGCCTTTTTCCATCAGCACGTTGGACGGCTTCAAGTCGCGGTGGATCACGCCGGCGGCATGCGCCGCGCCCAGCGCGTCCAGCACGTCCAGCATCACGGTGGCGGCTTCCAACGGCGCCATGGCGCCCTGGCGGCTCAGCTGCTCGGCCATGGTCTCGCCGGGCACGTATTCGAACACCAGGTAGGGCTGGTGCTCGTGCACGTCGGCCTCGAACACGGGCACGATGTTGGGGTGCGTCAGGCGGCTGACACTGCGCGCCTCTTTCAGCCAGCGGGTGACGGCGGCCAGATCGGTGGTCTCATCAGCGCGCATCACCTTGATGGCGACGTCGCGCTCCAGGCGCGGGTCAAAGGCCCGCCACACCACGGACTGGGCCCCTTTGCCCAGGATCAGCTTCAGCTCAAACCGGCCGAGGGAGGTTGGCGCAACGGGGGACGCGCCCGTGGTCAGGCGCTGCAAGGTAGACAGGGGAGAAAACTGGGACATGTATCAACCAACGACTTTGGGTGCAGTGTAGTGCCGCGCACTGCGCTTTCCAATGCCGCGGCGCAGCAAGGTTGGCCTGCCGCCACAATCCGGCCACAGTTCCGCGCCCCGCGCAACGCGGGGCCAGAACAGGCAGGGGTGTTATTTCAGCAGCACGCTGCCGCTGACGGTGGTGCTGACGGTGGCCTTGCCGGCTTCCACCGGAATGGCCGATTCGGACATGGAGATGTCGGCCTTCATGGTCAAGAGGCGCGGGCGTGGCACCGGCATGGTCTGGTCGCTGGCACTCACGGCCACCTGTCCCAGCGTGTAGCCGGCAAAGCCGAAGCTCTTGGCGATGTCGTCCGCCTTGGCCTTGAAACGCTCGATCGCAGCAGCCTGCGTCTCGGTCTCCACCTTGGCGCGCTGCTCGCGGCTCAGGCTGAAGGCGATGTTGCCCATGGTCAGGGTGGTGATCTTGCCGGCGGTGGCGCTGATGCGGGCGAAGTCCCGCCCCTCCATCACCAACTCGATGGTGCCGGACCAGCCACTGATCTTGCCGTCGCGCCCGTAGCGCGGCGCCAGGCTGAAGTTGCCGGTGCGCACCTCCAGCTGGCCGGGCTGGGCGGCTTTCCTGGCCTCTGCCAGCGCAGCGTCCATGGCGGTTTTCAGCTGGGTCTGGATCAGGTTGGCGTCGGCACCGTCGCGGCTGGTGTTCAGGCTCAGGCTCAGCCAGTCTTGCGCCACGTCTTGCGCGGCGGTGGCGGACAGTTGCACCTGGTTGCGTTCCTGCGAACGGGTGCGGTCCTGGGCCAGTGCGGGGGGAGCGGAAAGCGAGGCCAGCGTGGCCAGAGCGACTGAGACAACAGATGCCGGTACGGCGAATCGCCGGGAAACAGAAATCAAAACAAGCCTTTCAACATTCAAAAAAATCAGCCGCCCTTGCCCTGGCGTTCCATCTGCTGCTGGCGCAGTTGCTGGCGCAGCTCCATGCGTTCGCTGGGTGTCAGGTGTTTGTTGTTTTCGCCCTGCTGTTGCTCGGGCGCTCGCTTGGACAGCAAGGCGGCGCGCAGGTCGGCACGGCGCTGGGCCTGCTGCTCACGCACCGAGGGTTCCACCGGCTTTTGCTCTTTCAGCATCTCACGGCGGGCGGCCTGGCGTTGGGTTTTTTCCGGGTGCGCGGGATTACCCTGCGCCCAGACACCGGGCAGCAGCAACAGCAGCGAGAAAGCGATCACCATGTTCTTCATCTTGTCACCCCAACGGCAGCCCACAGGCCCCGGTGCACATTGTGGGATTTAACCAGGCAACAGTCTGCGCAACATTTGTAACATTATGAAAAACAGACGCAAAAAGCGTCTCAGGTGATGCATCCGCGCGTCAAAATGGTTCTGTTACAAATTCACCCCTCCCTGAACCATGACCACAAATACAAGCAAGACCGACAAGATCCTGGTGGTTGATGACGACGCCCGCATCCGCGACCTGCTGCGCCGCTACCTGACCCAGGAAGGGTTTGAAGTCATCCTGGCGGAGGACGGCAAATCCATGAACCGCCTGATGCTGCGCGAAACCGCCGACCTGATCGTGCTGGACCTGATGATGCCGGGCGAAGACGGCCTGTCGATCTGCCGCCGCCTGCGCGCGGCCAACGACACCACCCCCATCATCATGCTGACGGCCAAGGGCGAGGAGATCGACCGCATCGTCGGCCTGGAGGTGGGTGCCGACGACTACCTGGGCAAGCCCTTCAACCCACGCGAGCTGCTGGCTCGCATCCACGCCGTGCTGCGCCGCCGCCCGGCCCAGGAGGCGCCGGGAGCGCCGTCCAGCGACAACGAGGTGGTGAGCTTTGGCCCCTTCAGTTTTGACTTGGGCGCGCGCACACTGCGCAAGAACGACGTCGAACTGCCGCTGACCACGGGCGAGTTTTCCATGCTGAAGGTGCTGGTGCGCCACCCGCGCCAGCCGCTGTCGCGCGAAAAGCTGGCCCAGCTGGCGCGCGGCCGCGAGTTTGAGCCGTTTGACCGCAGCCTGGACGTGCAGGTGTCACGCCTGCGCAAGCTGGTGGAGGCCGACGCCGCCTCGCCACGCTATATACAGACGGTGTGGGGCGTGGGCTACGTGTTCGTGCCCGACGCCGCCAGCTGACCCCCTTCTTGGCCAAAGACAGCGTCTTACCCTTTGACAGCAGCGCCCCCGCGCCGCTGGAAGGGCCTGCGGCCGTGCTGGGGAGACGCCGCGGCGCGGGCCTGAGCCTGTTCTGGCGCACCTTCTTCCTGCTCGGGCTGCTGCTGATTGGCAGCATCCTGGCCTGGCTGCAAACGTTGCGCTCGCTGGAATTCGAGCCGCGCGCCATCCAGACGGCACAGCAGATCGCCTCGCTGGTCAACCTCTCGCGCGCAGCGCTGGTGCACGCCGACGCCATCGCCCGGGTGTCGCTGATCAAGACCATGAGCGAGCAGGAGAGCGTGCGCATCATGCCGCGCGAGCCCACCGACGTGTTTCAGCCGCACAACGAGGACGCGCTGGCGCGCCGCGTGACGCAGGAGCTGACCGCCCGCCTGGGGCCGGAAACCGTGGTGGCGGCCAGCGTCAACAAGCAAGAAGGCCTGTGGGTGGGCTTTGTCATTGATGGTGACGCCTATTGGTTCCTGACCGACCGCGAGCGCTTCAACCCGGCCGGCAGCAAGACCTGGATGGCCTGGCTGCTGGTGGCGGCCGCCCTGTCGCTGGCCGGCTCGGCGCTGATCGCCGGGCTGATCAACCGGCCGCTGAAAGAACTGTCGTTTGCCGCCAGCCGGGTGCGCGACGGCGACTTCAACGCCAGCCGGCTGGACGAGACGGTCAGCACCAGCGAGATACGCGAGGTCAACATCGGCTTCAACCGCATGGCGCAAAAGCTGGCCAAGATAGAGCAGGACCGCGCGCTGATGCTGGCCGGCATCTCGCACGACCTGCGCACGCCGCTGGCGCGCCTGCGGCTGGAGACCGAGCTGAGCGTGGCCGACGTGGACGCGCGCGACCACATGTCGGCCGACATCACGCAGCTGGACGCCATCATCGACAAGTTCCTGGACTATGCGCGGCCCGACCACATCGAGCTACACAGCGTGCCGTTGCGCGAGATCGTGGACGCCTGCGTGTACGCGGTGCGCGACCATGCGGACATCCGCATCAAGCTCAGCATGCACGAAAACCTGATGGTGCGGGCCGACCCGGTGGAGCTGCGCCGGGTGATCTCCAACCTGCTGGAAAACGCCCGCAGGTACGGCAAGACGGCCGACACCGGCGTGGCCGAGGTCAGCATTGCGGCCATTGCGCGCGACAAATGGGTGTTGATCAAGCTGCGTGACCACGGCCTGGGCGTGAGCCCGGACCAGCTGGCCAACCTGACACAGCCGTTTTACCGCGGCGAGGCCGCCCGCACCGCCGCCAACGGCGCCGGCCTGGGCCTGGCCATCGTGGACAAGACCATCAGCCGCATGGGCGGCACCTTCGCGCTGGCCAACAGCCGCTCGGGCGGGCTGGCGGCGCACATCAAGCTGCAGCGGGCGACGAAGCTTTGAACGGCAAGGAGCAACGGCATGATTGACCACATCAGCATCCGCGTGGCGGACTACGACAAGAGCAAACGCTTTTATGCGCAGGCGCTGGCGCCTTTGGGCTACACGCTGCTGATGGAAAGCGCTTCGGGCGCCGGCTTTCGCAAGGAATTCATCCCGGACTTCTGGATCAAGCCAGGCGAACCCAGCCCGGGCATCCATATCGCATTTGCCAGTGCCGACCGGGCAGCGGTCGATGCGTTCTACCACGCGGCCATTGCCGCCGGCGCGACGGACAACGGCCCGCCGGGCCTGCGAGCGCACTACCACCCGTCGTACTACGGCGCATTTGTGCGCGACCCCGACGGCTACAACATTGAAGCCGTTTGCCACCAGCCGCAGTGAGCGTGCGGCCTGGCGGCCACTGTCACGTCAACGCCGTCAGCAGAGCAGCACCACGGCGCGCGCCTCTATGCCCTCGCCCTGCCCTATGGGCCCCAGCTTTTCGGCCGTCTTGGCCTTGACGTTGACCTGACCCAGCTCCAGGCCCAGCGCGGCGGCAATGCATTCGCGCATGCCGGCAATGTGCGGCGCCAGGCGCGGCGCCTGGGCGATGACGGTGCTGTCGATGTTGCCGATCTGGTAGCCCTGCGCGCGCACGCGACGGGCGGCCTCTGCCAACAGCACTTTGGAATCCGCGCCTTTGAACTGCGGGTCGGTATCAGGAAAGTGCTTGCCAATGTCACCCAAAGCGGCTGCACCCAGCAACGCATCAGTGATGGCGTGCAGCAGCACGTCGGCATCGGAATGGCCCAGCAGGCCCAGGTGGTAGGGGATCTCCACCCCGCCAATGATGAGCTTGCGGCCGGCCACCAGTTGGTGCACGTCCCAGCCCTCGCCTATCCTGAAATTCATGCTTGTTGCTCCTTGGGGGCCTGGCGGGCTGTCAGCACGGCCTGGGCCAGCGCGAAGTCCTCGGGGTAGGTGACCTTGAAATTCTGCGCGCTGCCGGCCACCAGCTTGGGGTTCAGGCCCATGGCTTCGATGGCGCTGGCTTCATCCGTCACCTGGGCGCCGCTGAATTCCTGCGCTTCGGTCAGCGCCTGCGCCAGCTGTGCCAGGCGGAACATCTGCGGCGTCTGCGCCAGCCACTTGTCCGCGCGGTCCAATGTGGCGGCCACGCGGCCATCGCGTTCGCTCTTCAGCGTGTCGGGCAGTTTGAGGGCCAGCAGGCCGCCCACCGGGTCGTCCAGGCAGGCGTCGATCAGCGCGTCGATTTGCGCCGGTGTCACCAGGCAGCGGGCGGCGTCATGCACCAGCACCCAGTCGCCCTCACCCGCGCCCAGCGTACGCAAATGGACCAGGCCATTGGCCACGCTGTGGGCCCGGCTGGCACCGCCCACGGCCGCCACCTGGAAGGTGGGCGTGTCGGGCGCGGCGAAAAAGCCGTTGAAAAAGTCGTCGCCCGGCGCCACCACCACCAGCGTGCCGGCCAGGCGCGACACGGCTGCAAAGGCGGCCAGCGTGTGCAGCACCAGCGGCTCTCCAGCCACGATCTGGTATTGCTTGGCGAGTGCGGGCGGTTGGCCCGGCGACAGCGCCCGGCTGCCGGAGCCGGCGCACGGGATCAGGGCCCACAGGCGCGGTGTGCTGGAAACAGGTTGGGTGAACGTCATGGGTGGTTCGCTATTCTAGATAGCACGGTTGTCATACGAGGGTTTTAAGGGCTGGCTAAAATCCCAGGCAGACAACCTGTGCACCCCCCGCTTTGTGAAGCGAGGGGTGTTTGCCATTGGTGCGCCGCTTCCGCCGTGTTGTTGGCACACATCTTGAGAGTTCGTTGGACCCATGGATTTACCCAAACTGCAACCGGGCAAGCGCTTCACGCTGCCACGCCCGCCCGGCTCGGCCGATGCGCTGCTGCTGGCGCGCCTGGGCGAGCGCGAAAAGGCGGCAGGCAGGCTGACCGCCATCGTCACCGCGAACGCCAGCGACGCCCAGCGCCTGCTGGACGAGATGGCGCTGTTCGCACCGGATCTGCGCACTGCCCTGTTCCCGGACTGGGAAACCCTGCCCTACGATAGCTTCTCGCCGCACCAGGACCTGATCAGCGAGCGGCTGGCCACGCTGTGGCGCATCAACCAGCGCGACAAGGACACCGGGGCGGACGTGGTCATCATCCCCGCCACCACGGCGCTGTACCGGCTGGCGCCGCCCAGCTTCCTGGCCGGCTACACCTTCCAGTTCAAGGCCAAGCAGAAGCTCAACGAGGCCAAGCTGAAGGCACAGCTGACGCTGGCCGGCTACAGCCACGTGACGCAGGTGGTGAGTCCGGGCGAATACGCGGTGCGCGGCGGCCTGATCGACCTGTTCCCCATGGGCTCGCCGGTGCCCTACCGGGTGGACCTGTTTGACGACGAGATCGACTCCATCCGCACCTTCGACCCCGACAGCCAGCGCAGCCTGTACCCGGTGCCCGAGGTGCGGCTGCTGCCGGGCCGCGAATTCCCGATGGACGACGAGGCGCGCGCGCGTTTTCGCAATCGCTGGCGCGAGCTGCTGGAAGGTGACCCAACCAAGAGCCGCATCTACAAGGACATGGGTGCTGGCGTGGCCACGGCCGGCATCGAGTACTACCTGCCGCTGTTCTTCGAGGAGACGGCAACGGTGTTCGACTACCTGGGGCTGGATGCCACCGTGGTGCTGCACGGCAACCTGGAGCCGGCCTTCCAGCGCTTCTGGCAGGACACCAAGGACCGTTACCGCCTGGTGCAGGGCGACAAGGAGCGCCCGGCGCTGCCGCCCGAGGCGCTGTTTTTGGGTACGGAGCAGTTCTACGCCCGCGCCAACCAGCATGCGCAGCTGGCGCTGAAGGCAGAGGCTGAAGAAGGCACCCCGTATGCCGAATTTGACGCCCTGCCGCCCATGGCCGTGGTGCGCGGCGCCGACGACCCGCTGGCCAGCCTGAAGGCTCATGCCCGCAACACCCAGCACCGCATCCTGGTGCTGGCCGAGAGCGAAGGGCGGCGCGAAAGCCTGCTGGACTTCTTGCGCGCCAGCCAGCTGAACCCGCCGGCGTTTGATTCGCTGCAGGAATTCCTGGCCAGCAACGAGCCACTGGGCATTGCCACCTCCACGCTGAACACCGGCTTCAGCTGGCTGGAGCAAGGGGTGGACTTCGTCACCGAGACCGAACTGTTCGCCACCGCGCCCACCGCGCGCCGGCGCAAGAAGCAGGAGCAGGTCAGCGACGTGGAGGCGCTGATCAAGGACCTGAGCGAACTCAACGTCGGCGACCCGGTGGTGCACTCGGCCCATGGCATTGGCCGCTACCGGGGCCTGATCAACCTGGACATTGGCAATCTGCAGGCCGACGGTGAACCGGCCTTGCAAGAGTTCCTGCACCTGGAGTACGCCGACAAGGCCACGCTGTACGTGCCGGTGAGCCAGCTGCACTTGATCAGCCGCTACACCGGTGTCAGCGCCGACGAGGCGCCGCTGCACAAGCTGGGTTCGGGCCAGTGGGAAAAGGCCAAGCGCAAGGCCGCCGAGCAGGTGCGGGACTCGGCCGCCGAGCTGCTGAACATTTATGCCCGCCGCGCCGCCCGCGAAGGCCACGCCTTCCGCTACTCGGCGGCGGACTACGAGACCTTTGCCAACGACTTCGGCTTTGACGAAACCGCCGACCAGCGCGCCGCCATCCACGCCGTCATCCAGGACATGATCAGCCCGCGCCCCATGGACCGCCTGGTGTGCGGCGACGTCGGCTTTGGCAAGACCGAGGTGGCGCTGCGCGCCGCCTTCATCGCCATCACCGGCGGCAAGCAGGTGGCCTTTCTGGCGCCCACCACGCTGCTGGCCGAGCAGCACTACCAGACACTGGTGGACCGCTTCGGCAAATGGCCGGTGAAGGTGGCGGAGATGAGCCGCTTCCGCTCGGCCAAGGAAATCACCACGGCCATGAAGGGCATTGCCGACGGCAGCGTGGACATCGTGGTGGGCACGCACAAGCTGCTGAGCCAGGACACGAAGTTCAAGAACCTGGGCCTGCTGATCATCGACGAGGAGCACCGCTTCGGTGTGCGCCACAAGGAGGCCATGAAGGCGCTGCGCGCCGAGGTGGATGTGCTGACTCTTACCGCCACGCCTATTCCGCGGACGTTGGGGATGGCGCTCGAGGGCCTGCGGGACTTGAGCGTGATCGCCACCGCGCCACAGCGGCGGCTGGCCATCAAGACCTTTGTGCGCAATGAAGGAAATGGCGTTATCAGAGAAGCTGTCTTGCGCGAACTGAAACGCGGCGGCCAGGTGTACTTCCTGCACAACGAGGTGGAGACGATAGAAAACCGCCGCGCCAAGCTGGAAGAGCTGTTGCCCGAGGCGCGCATCGCCGTGGCCCACGGCCAGATGCCCGAGCGCGAGCTGGAGCGGGTGATGCGCGACTTTGTGGCCCAGCGCTACAACCTGCTGCTGTGCTCCACCATCATCGAGACCGGCATCGACGTGCCCACCGCCAACACCATCGTCATCAGTCGGGCCGACAAGTTCGGCCTGGCGCAGCTGCACCAGCTGCGCGGCCGCGTGGGCCGCAGCCACCACCAGGCCTACGCCTACCTGATGGTGCCCGACACGCAGGGCCTGACCAAACAGGCCGGCCAGCGGCTGGAAGCCATCCAGCAGATGGAAGAGCTGGGCTCGGGCTTTTACCTCGCCATGCACGACCTGGAAATCCGCGGTGCAGGCGAGGTGCTGGGCGAGAACCAGAGCGGCAACATGCTGGAGGTGGGTTTCCAGCTGTACAACGAGATGCTGGCCGAAGCGGTGCGCAGCCTGAAGGCCGGCAAGGAGCCAGACCTGCTGTCGCCCTTGAGCGTGGTGACCGACATCAACCTGCACGCCCCCGCCCTGCTGCCCAACGACTACTGCGGCGACGTGCACCTGCGCCTGAGCTTTTACAAGAAGCTGGCCACCGCCAAGACCACCGACCAGGTGGACGCGCTGCTGGAAGAAATCGTCGACCGCTTTGGCAAGCTGCCACCACAGGCGCAGACGCTGGTGGACGTGCACCGCCTGCGCGTCATCGCCAAGGCGTATGGCGTGGTGAAGGTGGATGCCTCACCGGCGCTGATCACCATCACTTTCAAGAAAAACCCGCCCGTGGATTCCATGCGCATCATCTCCCTGATACAGAAGAACCGCCACATCAAGCTGGCGGGCAACGAAAAGCTGCGCATAGAGCGCGAACTGCCGCAGGCGCGCGACCGCGCGCAGATGGTGCGCGACGTGCTCAAATCCCTGGGCCAGCCACTGGCGGAGGTGGCCACGGCATGAGCAACGCACCCAACGCCATCCCGCTGGGCTTGTCCATCCAGCGCTTCACACCCCCGTTGCGGCTGGCGGATTTCAAGCTGATCGCGTTTGACATGGACTCGACGCTGATCAACATCGAATGCATTGACGAGATCGCTGCCGCCGTGGGCCGCAAGGCGCAGGTGGCCGCCATCACCGAGGCGGCCATGCGCGGCGAGATCACCGACTTCAAGGACAGCCTGCGCCGCCGCCTGGCGCTGCTGGCCGGCGTCACCGAAGCCGATCTGCTGCAGGTGTATGAGCAGCGGCTTCAGCTGAACCCGGGCGCCACCGAGCTGGTGCAGGCCTGCAAACGCGCCGGCATGAAGGTGCTGCTGGTCAGCGGCGGCTTCACCTTCTTCACCGACCGTGTGCGCGACCTGCTGGGCATAGACTACACGCGCTCCAACCAGTTGGAGATCGTGGGCGGCCAGTTGACGGGCCGGCTGGTGCCGCAGGCCTGGGGCGAGATTTGCGATGGCATTGAGAAGCGCCGCATGCTGCTGCAAGTGTGCGACCAGCTGCAGGCCACGCCCAGCCAGGCCATTGCGGTGGGCGACGGTGCCAACGACCTGCCGATGATGGCGGTGGCCGGCCTGTCGGTGGCCTACCACGCCAAACCCAAGGTGCGCGAGCAGGCCATGCTGGCCATCAACACCGGCGGCCTGGACAGGCTGCTGGAAGTGGTGCGCTGACGGCGCCGCAACGAAAAGTAAATCCCCCACCCTGCCTGGCTCGCGCGGTCAACGCCCGGGCATGGTCTGCCGTTCTATTGTGTACCAGGGTTTGCAAGCCTGCAACCGCTGTTGCATCGCCCCCAAAACTTGTGGTGGAGAACCTTTTTCCGGCGGAAAGGTCTATGATGAAAGTGCACTGAAGAAGAGTCCCTGATCACCGGGACCGAGACAACAGCGTCGTTCACTCTCAACAGGAGAAACAAGCATGTCCATCTTCGCCCGCTACCAAGGCCGCTTTGATGCGTCCAAGGAAGAGGAAATGTCCATCCAGGAGTACCTGGACCTGTGCAAGCGGGACCGCACCGCTTACGCCAGCGTGGCCGAGCGCATGCTGATGGCCATTGGCGAACCCGAGCTGATCGACACCCGCACCGACACCCGCCTGTCGCGCATCTTCGCCAACAAGATGCTGCGCCGCTACCCGGCCTTCAAAGACCTGTATGGCATGGAGGACGTGATCGAGAACATCGTCTCGTACTTCCGCCATGCCGCCCAAGGCCTGGAGGAAAAGAAGCAGATCCTCTACCTGCTGGGCCCGGTGGGCGGCGGCAAGTCCACGCTGGCGGAGAAGCTGAAGTACCTGATAGAGCGCGTGCCGTTCTACGCCATCAAGGGCTCGCCGGTGCACGAGTCGCCGCTGGGCCTGTTCAACCCGCTGGAAGACGGCGACCTGCTGGAAGAAGACTACGGCATCCCGCGCCGCTACCTGAACACCATCATGAGCCCGTGGGCGGTGAAGCGGCTGCAGGAGTTTGGCGGCGACATCACCAAGTTCCGCGTCGTCAAGCAGCGCCCCAGCGTGCTGTCGCAACTGGCGGTGGCCAAGACCGAGCCAGGCGACGAGAACAACCAGGACATCTCCTCGCTGGTGGGCAAGATCGACATCCGCAAGCTCGAGAACTACTCGCAGGACGACCCCGACGCCTACTCGTATTCCGGTGGCCTGTGCCTGGCCAACCGCGGTGTGCTGGAGTTCGTCGAGATGTTCAAGGCACCCATCAAGGTGCTGCACCCGCTGCTCACCGCCACGCAGGAGGGCAACTACAAGGGCACCGAGGGCTTTGGCGCGATACCGTTTGACGGCCTGGTGCTGGCGCACTCGAACGAGGCCGAGTGGCTGTCGTTCAAGAACAACCGCAACAACGAGGCCTTCCTGGACCGCATCTACATCGTCAAGGTGCCGTATTCGCTGCGCGTGTCTGACGAGATTCAGATCTACGAAAAGCTGGTCGAGCATTCGTCGCTGACACAAGCGCCCTGCGCGCCCGACACGCTGCGCATGCTGTCGCAGTTCTCGGTGCTGTCACGCCTGAAGGAGCCGGAGAACTCCAGCATATTCGCCAAGATGCGCGTCTATGACGGCGACAACCTGAAAGACACCGACCCGAAGGCCAAGAGCTACCAGGAATACCGCGACTTCGCCGGTGTGGACGAGGGCATGACCGGCCTGTCCACCCGCTTTGCGTTCAAGATCCTGTCGCGCGTGTTCAACTTCGACCATCGCGAGGTGGCAGCCAACCCGGTGCACCTGATGTATGTGCTGGAGCAGCAGATCGAGCAGGAGCAGTACCCGCCCGAGGTGGAAGAGAAATACCTGCGCTACATCAAAGAGTATCTGTCACCACGCTACGCCGAGTTCATCGGCAAAGAGATTCAGACCGCCTACCTGGAGAGCTATTCCGAATACGGCCAGAACATCTTCGACCGCTACGTCACCTATGCCGACTTCTGGATTCAGGACCAGGAATACCGCGACACCAACACCGGCGAGATGCTGGACCGCGCGGCGCTGAACGACGAGCTGGAGAAGATAGAAAAGCCCGCCGGCATCTCCAACCCGAAAGATTTCCGCAACGAGGTGGTCAACTTCGTGCTGCGCGCGCGCGCCAAGAACGACGGCCACAACCCGAGCTGGACGTCTTACGAGAAGCTGCGCACGGTGATCGAAAAGAAGATGTTCTCCAACACCGAGGAACTGCTGCCGGTGATCTCCTTCAACGCCAAGGCCAGCGCAGACGAGCAGAAGAAGCACAAGGACTTCGTCGACCGCATGACGGCCAAGGGCTACACAGAAAAACAGGTGCGCCTACTTTGCGAATGGTATCTGCGGGTACGCAAGTCCTCGTGAGTCCAACCCGGAGGCTGCATGACGGTACGCATTGTTGACCGCCGCTACGACAGCAAGAACAAGAGCTCGGTCAACCGCGGCCGCTTCATCAAGCGCTTCAAGGGCCAGATCCGCAAGGCGGTGACGGACGCCATCAACAAGCGCGGCGTGCGCGACCTGGCCGAGGGCGACAAGATAGGCATACCGGCCAAGGACATCGCTGAGCCCATGTTCGAGCACGGCGAAGGCGGTGTGTGGGAAATCGTCAACCCCGGCAACGACCGCTACAACAGCGGCGACACCATGGACCGCCCCCAGGGTGGCGGCGGGGGTGGCATGGGCTCGGGCCAGGCCAGCAAGGACGGCGAAGGGCTGGACGACTTCGTCTTCACGCTGACGCGCGATGAGTTCATGGACATCTTCTTCGACGAACTGGCACTGCCCAACATGGTCAAGCACCAGCTGGCGCGCATAGAGCAGTACAAGAGCCAGCGCGCCGGCTACACCCAAAGCGGCGTGCCCACCAACATCAACCTGGGCCGCACCATGCGCGGCGCGGCGCAGCGGCGCATTGCCATAGGCGGGCCCTACAGCGCGAAGCTGCGCACGCTGGAGAAAGAGCTGGTGGATCGGCTGAAGGCGCTGCCCGAGAGCGACGTGTCCGCCGACCCCGAGATCAAGCGCCTGCGGCGCGAGATCGCCACGCTGCGCGCCAAGCTGGAGGCCATGCCCTTCATCGACACGTTTGATCTGCGCTACAACAACCGCATCAAGGTGCCCCGCCCCACCACACAGGCGGTGATGTTCTGCCTGCTGGACGTTTCCGGCTCCATGGACGAGGGCCGCAAGAACGTGGCCAAGCGCTTCTTCATGCTGTTGTACCTGTTCCTGAACCGCAACTACGAGCGCATTGACGTCGTCTTCATCCGCCACCACACGGTGGCCACCGAGGTGGACGAGGACGATTTTTTCACCTCGCGCGAAAGCGGCGGCACGGTGGTTTCCAGCGCGCTGGTGCTGATGAAAGACATCATCGCCGCGCGCTACCCCAGCGGCCTGTGGAACATCTATGGCGCCCAGGCCTCGGACGGCGACAACTGGCATGACGACTCACCACTGTGCCGTGAACTGCTGGAAAACAGCCTGCTCTCGCTGGTGCAATATTTCGCTTACATCGAGATCACCGACGGCCCGCCGCAAAACCTGTGGACCGAGTACGAGAAGCTGCAAAGCACCCACCCGGGCCACTTCGCCATGCAGCGCATCGCCCAGGTGACGGACATCTACCCGGTGTTTCGCGAGCTGTTCAAGCGCCGCGCCTGAGATTTCTGGCCATGAACGCCCCGTCCGACTTCGTCCCCAGCACCACACGGCGCATCGCGCCGCTGCCCACCGGCTCGGAGTGGACCTTTGAGGCCATTGCCGCCTACGACGAGGCCATAGGCCTGATCGCGCAGGACTACGGGCTGGACTGCTACCGCCACCAGGTGGAGGTGATCAGCGCCGAGCAGATGATGGACGCGTATGCATCGATAGGCATGCCGGTGTATTACCACCACTGGTCGTTCGGCAAGCATTTCCTGGCCACCGAGAGCCGCTACCGGCGCGGCCAGATGGGTCTGGCGTATGAGATCGTCATCAATTCGGACCCCTGCATCGCCTACCTGATGGACGAGAACACGCTGCCCATGCAGGCGCTAGTGATCGCCCACGCGGCCTACGGGCACAACTCGTTCTTCAAGGGCAACCACCTGTTCAAGCAGTGGACCAGTGCCGACGCCATCATCGACTACCTGGTGTTCGCGCGCCACCAGATCGCCCAGTTCGAAGAGCAGTACGGCGCCGAACCGGTGGAGCGGCTGCTGGATGCCTGCCACGCGCTGGTCAACCTGGGGGTGGACCGCTACAAGCGCGCCGGCAAGCTGTCGCTGGAGAAGGAAAAGCTGCGCCAGCGCGACCGCGAAGCCTACCAGCAGCAGCAGGTGAACGACCTGTGGCGCACGCTGCCGCCACGCCTGGAGCAGGAAAAGCCCGAGGAGGAGCAGCGCTTTCCCAGGGAGGCGGAGGAAAACCTGCTGTATTTCGTCGAGAAGCACGCGCCGCTGCTGGAGCCCTGGCAGCGCGAGGTGGTGCGCATCGTGCGCAAGATCGGCCAATACTTCTACCCGCAGCGCCAGACCCAGGTGATGAACGAGGGTTGGGCCACCTACTGGCATTACACGCTGCTGAACACCTTGTACGATGCCGGTGGCCTGTCAGACGGCTTCATGATGGAGTTCTTGCAGTCGCACACCAATGTGGTGTACCAGCCGCCGTACAACAGCAAATACTATTCGGGCATCAACCCCTATGCGCTGGGCTTTGCGATGTGGCGCGACATACGCCGCATCTGCGAGCACCCGGACGACGAAGACCGCGCCTGGTTCCCCGACATCGCCGGCAGCAACTGGCGCGCCACCTTCGATTTCGCGATGCAGAACTTCAAGGACGAAAGTTTCATCGCCCAGTACCTGTCGCCCAAGCTGATGCGCGAATTCCGCCTGTTCTCGGTGCTGGACGACGACAGCCGCGACAAGCTGCAGGTGCAGGCCATCCATGACGACACCGGTTACCGCGCGCTGCGCCAACAGTTGTCCGAGCAATACGACCTGGGCAGCCGCGAGCCCAACATCCAGGTCTGGAACGTGGACCTGCGCGGCGACCGCTCGCTGACGCTGCGCCACTTTGCCCACAAGCGCCGTCCGCTGGGCGACACCCTGGACACCGTGATGGGCCACATGGCCTATCTGTGGGGCTTCACCGTGCGCATGGAGCGCCAGGACCACACCGGCAAGGTGGAGCAGGTGGCCGAGAAGAAGAGCGAGAAGCGGATGCGCAAGGCCTGACCGCTCTAGCTGAGTGTCCAACTCCGTTCGGGCTGAACCTGTCGAAGCCGCTAGATTTGCGCTGGAACCGCGATGTTGGTTTGGTGATCAGGCCGCCGCGCCGCTCAGCTCCGCGGCTGTCCCCCGGCCTGCGGCCTCCTCCTTGATGCCGCTGCGCTGAACGCCACGACGACCTGATCCTGCGAACGTCGTCTGAGTGCGGTGTTCCCGCATTCAAGCGTTGCGCGTACCAATTGACCCGATGTCGCTGGGGCGCGTGGCGGAGCGGAATCAAGGGGGAGGCCGAAGGCCGGAGGACATCCGCGTAGCCACGCGCCCCAGCGGCGTCGGCAGCTACAGACCTATTGCCCCAGTGGCTCAGCAGCCGCAATCTGCCGCAGCGCCTGCTCAAACACCTCAGGCGGCTGGCCGCCTGAGATCAGGTGGCGGTCATTGATGATGACGGCGGGCACGGCGTGGATGCCGTTGTTCAGGTAGAACTGCTCGCGCTCGCGCACCTCGGCGGCGTACTCGTCGCTGGCCAGGATGGCCGCGGCGCGGGTCTTGTCCAGGCCAGCTTTGCCGACCGCGCCCAGCAGCACCTCGTGCGACTCGGGGCTGAGGCCCTCAGTGAAGTAGGCACTGAGCAGGGCTTCCTTCAAGGCACGTTGCTTGTCGGCGCCCTCCAGCTCGGCCCAGTGCAGCAGGCGATGGGCGTCGAAGGTGTTGTAGATACGGCTGCGCTTTTCCATGCGGAAGTCAAAGCCCACCGCCGCGCCGCGCGCGCGGATGTTCTCGCGGGCGCCGGCGGCCTGGGTGGGGGTGGAACCGTACTTTTTGTGCAAATGCTCGTCGATGTCCTCACCGCCCGGGGCCATGCCGGGGTTCAGCTCGAAGGGCTGAAAATGGATGTTGGCCTCGATGTCGCCGGCCACGCGGCCCAAGGCCTGGTCCAGGGACTTCAGGCCGATGGCGCACCAGGGGCAGGAGACGTCGGAAACGAAATCGATTTTCAGGGCAGTGGTCATGGTGGCTGGCAGATGGGTCCGCCACCCTGCGCTTTCAAGCGCCCCTCACACCGAGGGATCAGGCGACGTGCGAAGCCGCCAAGTAAACCACATTCGGTTTGACCCGGCTCTGCACATAGGCTTGCAGTTCTGTGGCAGGCAGGGGCTTGCTGAACAGGTCACCCTGGAAGCTGTGGCAGCCGTTGTCGGCCAGGAAAGCCTTCTGCCCCTCGGTCTCCACGCCTTCGGCGATCACGGCGAAGCCCAGGTTCTGCCCCAGCGACACCACGGTGCGGGCGATGGCGGCGTCGTGCGGGTTGGTCAGCACGTCGCGCACAAAGGCCTTGTCGATCTTCAACTGGTCCAGCGGCAGGCGTTTCAGGTAACTCAGCGACGAGTAGCCGGTGCCGAAGTCGTCCAGCGAGAAGCCCACGCCATGGCCCTTGAGCGTGCTCATCTTGCCGATGATGTCTTCGATGTCGTTGACCAGCATGCTCTCGGTCAGCTCCAGCTTCAGCTTGTGGCGCGGCGCGCCGCTGCGCTCCAGGACGGCCAGCGTCTGGGCAACGAACTCGGACTGGCCGAACTGCTGCGCGCTGACGTTGACCGACACCGTCAGGTGCGCCATCTCCGGCTGGCGTGCCCAGGCAGCCAATTGCGTGCAGGCCATGTCCAGCACCTGGCGGCCCAGCGGCAAGATCAGGCCGGTGGATTCGGCCAGGCCGATGAAATGGTCCGGTGGCACCATGCCGCGCGTGGGGTGCTGCCAGCGCAACAGCGCCTCGGCGCCGGTGATGGCCCCGGTCTCGGTCACCTGTGGCTGGTAATGCAGCTGGAACTGCCGGCTGCCCACGGCCTTGCGCAAGTCCACCTCCAGCACGCTGCGCTCGTTGACATCGGCCCGCATGATGTGCAGCAACAGGTACAGGATGGCCAAGGCCGACAGGTTGTTGAACCAGGTGCCTGGCACCCGCACGCTGTCGGGCAGGCCGTAGCCACTGGCCGCACCGATGACGCCACTGCTGGCGAAGTAAAAGAAAGCCAGCAGGAACAGCACCGGAACACCGTGGCGCAGCAGCGGGCGGTCGTCACGAAACAACAGAAAGGACGACACCGCCAGCACCAAGAAGAAATGGTGCATGGAGCGCGGCGCGGCGGCGCTGGGCACGTCCAACAGCGCCGAAATGGCCCCCAGCACCACGAACAGGCTGCCCAGCAGCAACAGCGAAGCGGCCCGGGTATGGTGCCGCCGTGTCAGTTGCAGGCCGACCAGGCCAGTGACCACCAGCGCGGCGTCCAGTGCCATGGTCAGCCAATCGCTGCGGGCGCCGAACACGATGGCCCAGCCAGCGCCCAGCAGCATCAGCCCCACGCTGCCACACAACAGCATGCGCTTGACGCGCCGCCGGTGGGTGGCACCGTTGTCGGCGCGGAACAAGCCGGCGCTGGAAACTTCGTTGTCTGGGGTCATTGCCTGGCGTCACGAAATGGCACATGGTGGGCCAACACCCCTTCCGGAGGGACCCGGGACCATTATGTGAGGCAGGCCGACGCGCAAGCCAGTGAAATAGTACCGCTTTGAGCGGTTAATTACGTGCAGGGGGCCTGTCGCGCTACGTATTTGAGAGCGTGGAACGCCTGGCGGTGACCTCGATCTCGATCAGCATGCGCGGGTCGGCCAGGCCGGCCGAGATCATGGTGGCGGCCGGCCGCACCTCGCCGAAGTACTTGCGCAGCGTTGGCCAGCACTGGCTGAAATCACCGCCATGGGGCAGGATGTAGCGCACCCGCACCACGTCGGCCAGGCTGGCCTGGGCCTGGGCCAGCGCGGCTTCGATGTTCTTCAGGCACTGCTCGGTCTGCTCGACAAGGTCGTCCGAGATGGTCATGCGGCTGTAGTCAAAGCCGGTGGTGCCGGAGACGAACACCCAGTCGCCGTCCACCACCGCGCGCGAGTAGCCAATCTCGGCCTCGAAGCTGGAGCCGGAACTGATCAATTGCCTGGCCATCTGCACTCTCCTTTGAATTCAGGTGTTCACTTGCCGAACAAGCCCTTGAGCTTGTCGCCGGCCGATTGGGCGCCACCCTTCAAGCCGTCCACCGCGCCGCCCAGGTTCACGCCGCCTGCCGCGCGGCCCAGGCTTTGCGACAGGGCGGTGAGGATCTGGCGGGTGGCTTCGTCCATGGTGGCGCCGTTGGATTTGCGGCCTATGCCGTTCAGATGCAGGTCGGGCAGCGCCACGCTCACGGTGCTGCCGCCCAACAGCGGGTGGCTGAGGCTGGCCTTGCACTCGCGCAGCAGCACATGGTCGATGACGAATTTGCGGCTCGGCGGTTTGCCGCCGCCGGGCTCCTTGGTGCCGGCCAGGTGGGCCGCCACGTAGCTGTTCACATTGAGCAGCAGCGCGTCGAAGTTCGAGCCACCCGGGCCTTTTTCGTAAATGATGTCGGGCTTGGTGATGACCAGCTCCTTGATCACCACCACGTCAGACGTCAACGAGGCCACATCCAGCGTGGCCTTGACGTCGTCCAGCACCAGCACGTGGTCGGCCTTGAAACCCTTGGGGCTGCCCAGCTTCAGGCCCTGCAGCGTCGCCCTGCCCTCGGCCGGCACAATCTTCACGCCGCCCAATTTGACGTTCACGCCGGTGATGTCAGGCCCAAAGCTGCGTATGGCCGAAGCCACCAGGCTGTCCATGGAGCGGTAGGCCCACCAGATGCCGCCGCCCACGGCCAGCACGATCAGCAGCAGCCCGCCCAGCAACAGCTTCTTCATGGCTCAGCCTCCCCGGGCAGCGGCCACCGCGTTCAGCGTGAAGCCGTCCTTGCCGTCTTTCATCTCCCAGCCGCTGGCCAGCAACTGCTGGCGCAGCTGGTCGGCCTGGGTCCAGTCCTTGGCCTGCTTGGCGGCCCAGCGCGCATCGGCCAGCGCCTGCACGTCCGCCGGCACCGCCTGCGCCTTGGGCTGCCAGTCGGCCAGTTGCAGGCCCAGCGCCTGGTCAAACCAAAGCAGCGTGGCACGTTTGATAGCGGGGGCCAGATCGGCCTTCAGCGTTTCCCACATCACCGCCAGCGCCTGTGGGAAGTTCAGGTCTTCGTTCAGCCGGGCCAGGAAGGCGCCGCTGCGCGCAGCATCCGGCGTGCCCTCGCCCGCATCGCGCAGCGCATAGACGGCGTTGCGCAGGCGCTCCAGCGCGGTGCTGGCGGCGTCCAGCGCGTCCCAGCTGAAATTCAGCTGCGAGCGGTAGTGTGCCGTCAGGCACAGGTAGCGGTAGGCCAGCGGGTCGTAGCCCTTGTCCACCAGCAACTGCACGCGCAGGAACTCGCCGGCCGACTTGCTCATCTTCGCCGCATCCTGCGTCAGCAGGAAGTGCCCGTGCATCCAGAAGTTCGCCAGCCGGGTGCCGTAGGCAGCCTCGGTCTGCGAAATCTCGTTCGGGTGGTGCACGGTGATGTGGTCTTCGCCGCCGCAGTGGATGTCGAAGAATGCGCCCAGGTACTTGTGCGCCATCGCCGAGCATTCGATGTGCCAGCCCGGAAAGCCCCGGCCCCAGGGCGCATCCCATTCCATCTGGCGCTTGTCCTCGGGCTTGGAGAATTTCCACAGCGCGTAGTCGGTCACATGGCGCTTCTCGCCCTGCTCCACGCGGGCGCCGGCCTGCAGGCCTTCTTTGTCCAGCCGGCCCAGGTAGCCGTAATCGGGCTGTTTGCCGGTGTCGAAGTAGACGCCGTCGGAGGTGGTGTAGGTGAAGCCGGCTTTTTCGATGCGCTCGATGAAGGCAATCTGCTCGGGGATGTGGTCGGTGGCCTTGCACAGCGTGCTGGGCATGGGCATGCCCAAGGCGCCCAGGTCCTGCACAAAGGCTTCGGTGTACAGCTGGGCGATGTCCCAGGCGCTCTGGCCGGTACGGCGCGAGCCCTTTTCCATCTTGTCCTCGCCCTCGTCACCGTCGGACACCAGGTGGCCCACATCGGTGATGTTCATCACGTGGTTGACCTTCAGGCCGTTGAGCTTGAGCACGCGTTTCAGGCCGTCCTCGAACAGGAAGGTGCGGTAGTTGCCGATGTGCTGGTAGTCGTACACCGTGGGGCCGCAGGTGTACAGGCTGACCTCACCGGGCTGCTGGGGTTGGAATTCGCGCACCGAGCGCGTCCAGGTGTCGTAAAAGTGAATGGGCATGGATGGGTGCAAAGGCCGGGCCGGCACCCATTATTGACGCCGGCGAACCCGGCGCGGGTTCATACAGGCGTGATTTTATAGACGCAGCGCCGCCCCCCGGCCAACAGGTGCTCGGCACGCTCCACCCGGCTGCCTTCGCCCAATGCGCGCTGGAACAGCGCCAGCTCAGAGCGGCAGAAGCCCTGGCAGGCGGTGGCAGCGGCGCAGATGGGGCAATGGTTCTCCACCAGCAGCAGGCTGCCGTCGCTTTGTGGCTGCACTTCAGCCATGTAGCCCTCCTGCTCGCGCGCCTGCGCCAGCGCGGCCACCCGTTGCGCCAGCGTGCGGGCCTTGCGCAGCGCGGCGCCATACGCCACCTCACTGGCCTGCTCGCGCGCGCTGATCAGCTTGTCCAGCCCTTCCTGGCCGAACAGCTGGCGCACCTGCTCGATCAGCTGCACCGTCAAATCGCTGTGGCGGTCCGGAAAGCGCGCATGGCCGGCCTCGGTCAGCAGCCAGTGGCGCGCCGGGCGGCCCACCTTGTCGGCACGGTCCTCGGCCTGTACCAGGCCCTGCGCAGCCCACGCCTCCAGGTGGCGGCGCACGCCCATCGAGGTGAGTTGCAGGTGCTGCGCCAGTTGCTGGGCCGTCTGCGGACCACGGGTCTTCAGCAGGAACAGGATGCGTTCGCCTGTGCTCATGGTGACGTGACCTTGACAACCACCGGCACCGCCATGCCCGGCACCTGGCGCCAGCGCTGCAGCCGCCAGGCCGCCCAGGCGGCGGTGCCCGCGCCCAGCAGCAGGATGTAAGAGGTGTCCAGCAGCGTCAGCCCGGCGCCTATGGCCGCCATCAGGATGTTGGCCAGACAGAAGATGGTGGACAGCAGGCCCATCACCGCGCCCTGGCCGTGGTGGCCGAAGCGCTCGGCGCACCAGGCCGGCATGACGGCGTTGTAATACGCATTGGGCACGCCAAACAGCACGATCGCCGCCAGGCCCAACATGGGGCCGCCCAGCGCCACCAGTGCGATGCAGGCCGCGGTGAGCAGCGCAAAAAGGCTGGCACGCTGCAGCGGCTCGGCCTTGCTGGCCCGGCCGGCAAACAGCGAGGCCGCCGTCATGGTGCCGCACAGCGCCGCCGTGGCCCAGGCGATGCCACGGGCATCGAAATGCGTCACCTCCACCAGCCACAGCGGGTAGAACTCATAAAACGCCGTCACGCCGCAGGTCAGCGCCAGCTGCACGACAAACAGCGTGCGCAACTCGGCGTGCGCCAATAGCTTCAATGCATGCTGGTGGCGTGCCACCTGCCACCACGAGGTGGTGGCGCTGGCACCGCCCTTCGCGATCTTCGCCGGCACGGCGATGGCCGTCACCACGCCGGTGACCCCCATCGCCACCACCGCGACCCAGAATGGCGCCGTCACCCCCCAGGCCAGTGTCAGACCCGCCAGCAAAGGGCCGGCCAGCCAACCCATGTAGAAAGCACCGTTCAGCCAGGAAAAGGCACGCACGCGCAGATCGCCTTCGAGGTGGTCCGCCAGCAAGGCGCGCGCCACACTTCCATTGCCCTCCATCAGCCCGGTGGCGAAGCGTGCCAGGATGAACAGCGGGTAAGACTGCATCAGCAGCGCCACGGCCGTCACCGCATGCCCCAGCGCCGCGCCCAGCGAGGTGCCCAGCAGCATGGGTCGGCGGCCATAGCGGTCCGACAACGGCCCCAGCAAAGCCGAGCCTATCAACAGCCCTATGGGGTTGATGGTCAGCGCCAGGCCAAACAGCAGCTTGGGCGGCAGGCCCCAGAAATGGTTGAAGTCGTTGGCGGCGTCGGCGGCGAACAGCGGCGGCAAGATCGGGTAAGGCAGCGCGGCGCCCACGGTGGAGAAGAAGGCGACCAAACAGGCGGCGAGTATCAGCAGGCGGGTTTTCATGGCGGCTTGATATTTATAAACTAATTTGCTTACAAATATACGCGGCCACCGGTCTTTTTGTAAACACATTCGCTTACTTATTTACACTATCGGCCCGATAGAGGATGCCTTGCTGATAAAACCAAGCCAGCAAACCCGGCATCTGCGGCGAGGCGTCTCGGCGATCTAGCCGGTTGCAAATCGCGCCAGGCAGGCCTAGCATGCTGAGGCTTGGCGTGACACGCCAGAAGGAGTTCTGCCATGAACAGTTTTCCCAGCACAGAGGCCACCTGCATGCTGCCGGTCAAGGACATGGTGCGGGCGCGCCAGTTTTACGACCAGTGCCTGGGCTTGCAAGCGGTGGGCGGCAAGCCGGATGGCAAATTCGTCTACCGCTGCGGCGGCACCGAGGTTGCACTGTTCCCCAAGCCAGAAGGCACCCAGGCACAGCACACCGCCTTGAGTTTTCGCGTGGACAACATCGCCGAGGCCATCGCCCAGTTGAAGGCGCAAGGCGTGCGCTTCGCCGATTACGACTTCCCCGGCCTGAAGACCACCGACCACGTCTGTGAACTCGGTTCGGAAAAGGCTGCCTGGTTTGAAGACACCGAAGGCAATATCCTGTGCCTGCATGAGGACCTGGCCTGAGCGTGCTGCCGCGCCGTTGACGCGATGGCGCCTGTGCATGCGCCGGTGGAATGCCTATACTGGCAGCTGCCAGAAGCCGCCGCTCAAAAAAGATACTCGCTCAAATGCCCGTCAAGCATGTCATTCTGCCCACCACCGCTCCGGCGCCTGCAGGTCTGGCGGGCATACGCCGCACCGAGTTGCCGCGGCTGGACCTGCTGCGCAGCTTCGAAGCGGCGGCGCGCACGCTGAGCTTCACGCTGGCGGCCAAGGAACTGTTCCTGACCCAGTCGGCGGTGAGCCGGCAGATTCAGAGCATTGAAGAAAGCCTGGGGGTGCCATTGTTTGAACGGCGCCACCGCGCGCTGGCGCTGACCGAGGCGGGCCAGATCATGCAGCGCGCCGTGCTGGACTGCTTGCAGCGCCTGCGCGACGCCACCACCAGCGTGCGCGCCATCCACGCGCTGCGCCAGGTGTCGGTCACCACCACGCCGGGCTTTGCCTCGCTGTGGCTGATTCCCCGGCTGGCCAAGTTCACCGCCAGCCACCCGCATGTGGACGTGCGCGTGTCCGCCACGCTGGATGTGCTGGACCTGGAGCGCACCGGCATCGATGTGGCGGTGCGCTTTTGCCCCACCGGCGAAGGCGTGGGCAAGCCGCTGTTCGAGGAAAGCGTGGTGCCGGTGTGCGCGCCCACCCTGCTGAAAACTGCCGCTGCCCCGTTGCAGGAGCCGGCCGACCTGGAACATCACACGCTGCTGGCCATGGACATGCAGCCCGGCAAGTCGCTGACGGCGGACTGGGCGCCGTGGTTCAACATCATGGGCCTGACCGAGCTGCGGGTGAAGAACACCATGCGTTTCAGCCAGTATTCCGACGCCATTGCCGCCGCCGTGGCCGGCCATGGCGTGGCCATAGGGCGCTTTCCGCTGCTCAGCGGCCACGTGGAGGACGGCCGGCTGGTGACGCCGTTCAAGGGGCGTGCGGCCTCGCAACGCGCCTACTTCGTCGAGCTGTCACCGCGCGCCGCCGGCAACCCTGATGCGCTGGACCTGGTGCAGTGGCTGCGGGCGGAGGGTGAGTTGACAGCTACGCTGGCAGGCTGAGGTCTGTCGCTCAGCTCTCCACAGGCGCATGCGTGCGCATCAGCTGCGCAAACGCCTCGGCCGGCAACGGCTTGCTGAAGTAGTAGCCCTGGATCTCGTCGCAGGCGTGTTCGCGCAGGAAGGCTTCCTGGTCGCCGGTTTCCACGCCTTCGGCCACCACCGTCATGGAGAGCGTCTTGCCGATGGCGATGATGGCCTCGGTGATGGCCTTGTCCTCGGCGTTGCTGACGATGTCGCGGATGAAGGAGCGGTCCACCTTCAGCGTGTCGATGGGGAAGTTCTTCAACTGTCCCAAGGACGAATAACCGGTTCCGAAGTCGTCGATGGCCAGGCGCACGCCAAGGTGCTTGATGGCGGTCAGCAAGTGCACAGCGGCGGCGGTGTCGCCGATCACCATGCCCTCGGTGATCTCCAGTTCCAGCAAGTGCGGCGGGATGCCGGTTTCCTTCAGCACCTCGGCGATCTCGCCCAGCAGCTTTTCGTTGGCGAACTGGCGCGGTGACAGGTTCACCGCGACGCAGATCGGCGGCAGGCCGGCCTTCTTCCAGGCCACGATCTGCGCGCAGGCGGTGCGCATCACCCATTTGCCGATGGGCACGATGATGCCGGTCTCTTCCGCCACCGGGATGAAGTGGTTGGGCGACACCGAGCCCAGCACCGGGTTGTCCCAGCGCAGCAGCGCTTCCACGCCGGTGATGGCGCCGCTGCGCAAATCCAGCTTGGCCTGGTAATGCAGCGAGAACTCGTTGCGCTGCAGCGCGTGGCGCAGGTGCGTTTCGAGTGACAGCCGCTCCAGCGAGCTGGACTTGATGTCCTGCGAGTAGAACTGGAAGTTGTTCTTGCCCTGCTCCTTGGCGTAGTACATCGCGCTGTCGGAGTTCTTCATCAGCGACTGCTCGTCCTCGCCGTCGCCGGGGAACATGGCGATGCCGATGCTGGCGGTGACGCGGCATTCCTGGCCGTTGAGCAGGAAGGGCTTGATGGCGGACGACAGGATCTTGCGCGCGGCGGCAGCCGTCTGCGCGCTGTCCTTGGCCTCGTGGATCATCAGCACGAACTCGTCGCCGCTGATGCGCGCCAGCACATCACTGGCGCGCAGCACGCGGCGGAAGCGCCCCGCCAGTTCCTGCAGCAGCTTGTCGCCCACGCCGTGGCCGAGCGAGTCGTTGACGAACTTGAAGCGGTCCAGGTCCACGAACATCACGGCAAAGCGCCGGTCGTAGCGCCGCGCGGTCAGGATGGCCTGGTTCAGCAACTGGCTGAACATCACGCGATTGGGCAGGCCGGTCAGCGCGTCGTGCGTGGCCAGGTACTCAATGCGCTGTTCGGCGATCTTCTGGTGCGTGATCTCGCGCGACACGCCGCGGTAGCCGGCGAAGTTGCCGTCGCCATCCAGCATGGGCTCGGCGCTGGTGCTGATGTAGTAGGGGCTGCCGTTGGCCAGCATGCGGTACATGGTGACGTCGCGAAATGGCTGTTGCGCGGCCATCAGCGCGCGGTGTGCCTCCCAGCCGCCGGCGGCCTGCAGATCAAACTCGGTGTCCCAGATGTAGCGGCCCAGGAAGGCGCTCTGGATCGCGTGCGCGTTGCGCCGGCCTTCCATGCGCGAGTAGCGGAGCTCTGCGTCCAGCTCCCAGTACCAGTCGGACGACAGGTTGGTCAGTGCGCGAAAGCGTGCCTCGCTGTCACGCAGCGCCTGCTCGGTCTTGCGCCGCAGCGTGACGTCGCGCAGGATGCCGTGAAAGCCGCAGGCCTTGCCGTTGGCCCCGGTCAGCAGGTGCACTGAGCCCTCCACGCACACCAGGCTGCCGTCCTTGTGAAGGTATTCCCAATACTGGCTCTTGACCGGCTGGCCGCTGCGAAACACCTGCTTGAAGATTTCGCCGGTGACGCGCGCCATCTCGGGGGTTTGGAAGTCGCGGTTGCTGTGCGCGTACAACTCTTCGGCGCTGTAGCCGGTCAGGCGCAGCATGGCGCTGTTGAAGTGGGTGTGGTGGCCCTTCAGGTCCACCTCGTAGTAGGCATCTTCCATGCCCTCCAGCACGCCACGGTACTTTTCTTCGCTGGCCTGCAGCGCCTGGGCAGCCGCGTTGTGGGCGTCTGCGCGGCGGTCTGTGCCACGCGATTGGGGTTGCCGTTGGGGTGGGTTGGCTACCGGGCTCAAGACCGCCCCCCGCATGCCGCGGGGCCGCGTGTTGCGGTCAAGTCCTTGTTGGTGGTCGCAGTTGCCATTGCCAATCCCGAATTATGTTTTTAAGCCAGTTGCGTAGCTTAGCGGATTGTGCGCATTTCTCCCTCTCTGAGGGCCCCGATAGTTGTAAAACTGCCACCTCGTCAGTCGTCGGTGTGTAAAGCCCGTTGATCACCACATGGACATGTCCAAAACTGATGACTCCATAGCCAATTGATGCGAGAACGCAACGTATATCGGCGCTGCCAGGGCACAACTGCTCGCCAGCCCTGTGCAGAAGTACAAGTACGCCCTAATATCCCTCCCAACGCTGGCGGTCTGCATCGACCGGTGGGTACAAGAAATTCGTTGGAGAATGGCAATGCGGTATCAAGAGTCCCGAGAGCAGAGCGCTGAATTGTTGCGCCAGACCATTGCCCTGATGGGCCAGCACGAGGCCGCGTACAACCCGGTGTCGTTCGCCGTCTGGTACGAGTTTGCCGCCGGCACCAACCACCGGCTAAAACAGGGCATTGAGCAGGCGGTGCAAGCCAAGCCCAAGCTGAGTGATGTCGATGTGGTGCGCCTGTACCAGCAGTTTGTGGCCGATGTGGACCCGGTCGCCATGCAGCGCATCAGCAGTGAGTTCCAGCTGATGATGAACGGCATGCTGGACAGCGTAACGCGCACTGGCGACCATGCTGGCGCCTTCGATCTGAAGCTGCGCGGCCTGACCGAGGCACTCAACGCCAACGACACCGACGCCATGACACCGCTGGTGCACGAAGCGCTGGCCGGTAGCCAGCAGATGCGCGACACCGCCCAGGCGCTGGAGCAGCAGGTGATCGCCAGCCGGCGAGAAATCGAGCGGCTGCAGGTGGAGCTGAACCGCGTGCGCGACGAGGCCGTGCTGGACCCGCTGACGCGCGTGCTCAACCGCAAGGGCTTCGACGAGCGTATGGCCTCCATGCTGGGCCAGCCGCCGACGCAACACCACGCGCACTGCCTGATCATGCTGGACATCGACCATTTCAAAAAGGTCAACGATACCCACGGCCACGTGATGGGCGACCGCGTGATCCAGGCGTTGGGCGACGTGCTGCGCGCCAGCCTGCCCCCCGGCAAGACGGAAGCGGTGGCGGCGCGCTACGGTGGTGAGGAATTCGCTGTGCTGTTGCCCGACAGCACGCTGGAACACAGCGTGCAACTGGCCGATGCGCTGCGCCAGCGTGTGCGCGCGATGAAGGTGCGCGACCGCCGTACGCAAGAGGTGGTGCTGACCGTCAGTGTCTCCGGTGGCGTTGCGGCGCTGAAGCAGGGCGATGACGCGCAGCGGCTGATCGCCCGCGCCGACGCGGCGCTTTACAAGTCCAAGGAAGCCGGACGCGACCGCGTAACCTGCGCCGCCTGAGCGAAATTACCAGCCGCGATAATGCGGCGCATGAGCAAGAAGCCGCGCAGCCATCACTACCACGTGTATGTGGTTGAACTGGCTGACCAGGTATGGAACGTAGGGCGCTTTCGCGCTGCCAACCCCGACTACCTATTCGGCAAGCCGTTCGTCTATGTGGGCATGACCGGGCTGGACCCCGATGTGCGCTTTGACAAGCACAAGGCCGGCATCCAGAGCAATGTGTTCGTGCGCGATCACGGCCTGCGCCTGCTGCCCCAGCTCTATCAGATGTACAACCCCATGCCCTACGAGGCCGCGCGCGATATGGAGGTGGAACTGGGCATCGCGCTACGCGAGGCGGGGTATGGGGTGTGGCAAGCCTGATCAGCTCAATCCTCGTCCAGCTTCGCAGCCCGCTCCTTGTACGCCAGCGCCAGGTGGCTCTGCGTGACAGGAGGCACCTGGGCGTAGTGGGAGAAGGCGATGGTGTAGGCCCCCTGCCCGCCTGTCAGTGACTTCAGGCGCGACTGGTAGTCCACCACCTCCACCAGCGGCACCTGGCCGGTGATGGCCACGGCGCCCAGGCCGCGCGGTTGGGTGCCGGTGACGTGGCCGCGCTTGCCGGCCAGGTCACCGGTGAGGTCTCCCACCGCGTATTCAGGCGCCACCACCTCGATGTCCACCAGCGGCTCCAGCACGATGGGGGTGGCCGCGCGTATCGCCTCGATGGTGGCCTTGCGACCGGCCGAGACGAAGGCGATCTCCTTGCTGTCCACCGAGTGTGACTTGCCGTCATGCACCGTCACCCGCAGGTCCTGCACCGGGTAGCCGGCGATCACGCCGTCGGCCAGGGCCTGGCGCACGCCCTTCTCCACCGCCGGCATGAAGACGCCGGGTATCGCGCCACCTTTGACGATGTCCACAAACTCGAAACCGGCGCCGCGCTCCAGCGGCTCGATGCGCAGCATCACCTCGCCAAACTGACCGGCGCCACCGCTTTGCTTCTTATGGCGGCAGTGGCCTTCGGCGCGCGCGGTGATGGTCTCGCGGTAGGCGATCTGCGGCGGCTTGGTGGCCAGCTCCAGCTTGTACTGCTGGGCCATGCGCGCCAGCTTGGCGCGCAGGTGCATCTCGCCCAGGCCCTTGATCACCGTCTCGTTGGTGCCTGGGTGGCGCTCGACCTTGAAGCACGGGTCTTCCACCTCGAACTTGCGCAGCACGTCATAGAGCCGCTGCTCGTCGTTCTTGCGCTTGGTCTGCACCGCCAGGCCCTGCATGGGCAGCGGGAACTCCAGCGGTTTCAAGTGGATGTGGTCCTCGTCGTGCGAATCGTGCAGCACGCAGTCGAAATCGATCTCTTCCACCTTGGCCACCGCGCCCAGGTCACCGGGCACCAGCGCGTCCACCTCCACATAGTCCTTGCCCTGCAGGCGGTACAGGTGACCCACCTTGAAGGGCTTGCGCCCGTCACCCACGAACAGTTGCGAATCCCGCGTGACGGTGCCCTGGTGCACGCGAAACACCCCCATCTTGCCGATGAAGGGGTCGCTGATGACCTTGAACACATGGGCCAGCACGTGCTTGGACGCATCGGGTTGGGCCTGGAACGCCTGGGCGTCCGCCGCACCAGGCTCGCCGCGGTAAAAAGGGGGCGGGTTGCCCTCCATCGGGTTGGGCGCCAGCTTGTCCAGCACCTCCAGCAGTTGCGGGATGCCAGCGCCTGTGCGCGCCGACACGAACAGGATGGGCACCAGGTGGCCGGCGCGCAAGGCCTTCTCAAAAGGGGCATGCAGCTCCTGCGGGCTGGGGTCGGCGCCGTCATCCAGGTAGCGTGCCAGCAGGTCTTCGTCTTCTTCCACGATCTGGTCGATCAGCGCGCGGTGCGCCGCCGCCACCGATTCGAAGTCACTGTCGCCGCTGTCGTGCCCCAGCAGTTCCACCACGTCGTGGCTGTGGTGCGCGGGCAGGTCCAGCAACATGCATTCGCGGCCGAAGCGCTCGCGCACCTGGGCCACCAGGCCGGGCAGGTCCAGGTTGTCGGCGTCTATCTTGTTGATGACGATCATGCGGCACAGGTTGCGCGCGGCGGCCATGCGCATCATGCGCTCGGTGGACAGCTCGATGCCGGTCTGTGCGCTGATGACCACCAGCGCGCAGTCCACCGCCGCCAGCGCACCCAGGGCCTGGCCGGAAAAGTCCGGATAACCGGGGGTGTCTATCAGGTGCACAGTGGCCTGGCCGGTCTTGAAGCTGACCAGCGAGGCGTTCAACGAATGGCCCAGCTCTTTTTCCTGCGGGTCGAAGTCGCACACGGTGTTGCCCTTCTCCACCGCGCCCCGGCTGGTGATGGCGCCGCTGGCCGCCAGCAACGCTTCGGCCAGCGTGGTCTTGCCCACGGCGCCATGGCCCACCAGGGCCACCGTGCGGAGTTTCTCGGTTTCGTTGCGGCTCATGGCTGACCTCCTGAAACGCCAAAGGGGCCAGACCATTCTAGGCTTTGCACCGTCCGCAGCATCAGGGTTGTTCCCCATGCGCGAGCAGGCTTTACCGGTGCATGACAGAATCCGGCCCACCATGAGCCTGCTGTTTTCACCCCTGCACCTGTCCTCCCCGCGCGGCGGCATCACCTTGGCCAACCGCATCGTCATCGCACCGATGTGCCAATACTCGTCCACCCACGGCGAGGCCAACGACTGGCATTTGATGCACTGGGCCAGCCTGCTCAACAGCGGTGCCGGCATGCTGACCCTGGAGGCCACCGCCGTCACCGCCGAAGGCCGCATCACCCCCGGCTGCCTGGGCCTGTGGGACGCGCACACCGAAGCCGCGTTGGCCGACAAACTGGCGCGTGCACGCCGCCTGGCCCCTGCCATGCCGGTGTGCATACAGCTGGGCCATGCCGGGCGCAAGGCCTCCAGCGCGGTGCCATGGGAGGGCGGCCAGCAGTTGTCCGCCGCGCAAGGCGGGTGGCTGGCGCAAGCACCATCGGCCCTGCCCATCAAGCCCGACGAAGCCGTGCCCGAAGCGCTGGATGAGGCCGGCTTGGCCCGGGTGCGCGATGCCTTCGTGGCCGCCGCCCGGCGTGCGGCTGCCATGGGCATCGAGGCGGTGGAACTGCACGGGGCGCACGGCTACCTGCTGCACCAATTTTTGTCACCACTGGCGAACCAGCGCCTTGACGCCTATGGCGGCAGCTTCGACAACCGTGTGCGCTTCCCGCTGGAAGTGTTTGCCGCCGTACGTGCCGCCTTCAGCGGTGTGCTGGGCATGCGCATATCAGCCACCGACTGGGTGGATGGCGGCTGGGACGTGGAGCAGTCCAGCGCGCTGGCCAGCCGGCTCAAAGCCCTGGGTTGCGACTTCATCCACGTGTCCTCCGGCGGCGTGTCGCCGCAGCAGAAGATCGCGCTGGGCCCGGCCTACCAGGTGCCGTTCGCGCGGCAGATCAAGCAGCGTTCGGGCTTGACCACCTTCACCGTCGGCCTGATCACCGAGCCGCAGCAGGCCGAAGACATCCTGCAGGCCGGCGACGCCGACCTGATCGCGCTGGCCCGCGCCATGCTGTACAAGCCGCGCTGGCCCTGGGAAGCCGCCGCCGCATTGGGCGGCCAGGTGGCGGCCAGCCCGCAGTATTGGCGCAGCCTGCCGCGCGAGGCCAGCAAGGTGTTTGGTGAGGTGCGCATAGGCCAGCGCTGAGTACGTCCAGTGCTCAGGCCACTGGCAGCCTGCTGCCAATGAATTCCGCCACGTTCGCTGCATGCGGGTGGCCGCGGTTGCACAGCACCACCACGGTGTAACCGGAAGCCGGGTAGACGGCGAAATCCGCATTCACCCCCGGCGCGCTGCCGCCGTGCCCGTAGCAGGAAGCGCCATTGCGCATGGCGATACTCAAGCCCAGCGACCACTGCCGGCTGCCTGCGGGCACCACTGGCTTGGTCAGCAAGGCCAGGTGTTCGGCGTCAAGCAGTTGGCCTTGCTGCAAGGCCAGCGCAAATCGGTGCAGGTCGTCCACCGTCGAGTAGCCGCCGCCGGCCGGCTGGCCCAGGTAGTACGGCAACGGCTTCAGGCCGGATTGCGCCGCACCGGTCAGCGGTTGCGCCGTATCACCCGCCGCCGCCACGGCAGACGTCACCAACATGCCGGCCGGCTTGAAAACCTGACTCTGAAGGCACAGGCCCCAAGGCTGGCCGCACACACGTTCCAGGATGGCGCCCAACAGCATGAAGCCGAAGTTGCTGTAACCCCAGCGCGAGCCTGGCGCAAACAAGACCTCACGCTGACCGAAGGCGCGGAGGAAGTCTGATGGCGTGCGCAATTGGGCCGCCTGGCGCTCGTAATCGGGACCGAAGAAGTCGCCCGTGCCGCCGGTATGGGTCAGCAGGTGGCGCACCGTCACCGAGCGCGCCAATGGCGTGTCCGGATAGTCCGGCAACAGCGTGACCAGCGTGTCCGTCAGCCGCAGTTTTCCAGTCTGCGCCTGTTGAAGAATGGCCACCGCGGTGAACATCTTGCCCATGGAACCTATGCAAAAGCGCGTGGCAGCTGTTGCGGCCTGAACGCTGCCCGCATCCCGCGTGCCATAAGCCTCACGCAGCAGCACGCGAGCACCCCTGGCCACCAGTACCGCGCCCGAAAAGCGACCGGCACGGGTCTCGGTCTGCAACTTTTGCCGCAATGCATCGAGGGCCGCGACTTCGTCGGCTCGGTGCACGGCGAAGCCTGCGGGCGTCGGCGCCCCGGCAAATGCAATGTCTTCCAGCAGCCCGGCTTTCAACGACAGCACCACCTTGGAGAAGCGGTCCCAGTTGCGGTCGCGCACCCAGGCAGTGATCTCCCCGGGTTGGGTCTGCTCGCTGCGCAGCAACTCGAAACCGCCAGTGGCTTCGCGCAAGGCCAGGTCGTCGTTCAGATAAGGCACCGCATCTGGAAGATGCGCCTTGACGAAGTCTTCGTAGGCCGCGTCGTGTGGGTCATTGAAGGCGGCCAGCCAACGCTGCAGCCATTCTGAGGGGGTCACCGCAGATGCGCCCCAGCTTTTCAGAGGCAGGGCGGGCAGCGCCAGCACCAGACCCAGCGCACGACGGCGCGACAGGTGCGCCGGAAAATTCTGGCAGATCGTCATGCTAGAATTTTACGTAGGCACCTACCCATTGTCAAAGATGCGCCTGAAAAAAACCGCGCCTCACCCGCAGGACGTTGCATTGAAAGACTACGTTGCCAACCAAGGCGGCGCGGCGCTGGGCGCCCGCCTGCGCCGCCTGAGCGCAGCGATAGACGCGGATGCCGCGCGCGCCTACGCGGCGGCCGGCATCCCGTTTGAACAGCGCTGGTACGGCGTCATCAACCAGCTGGCACTGACCGGCCCCCTGAGTGTGCGTGACCTGGCCACGGCGCTGGGCATCTCGCACGCCTCGGTCAGCGAGACCCGGAAGTCGCTGCAAAGGGCCGGCCTGATCACGGCCAAGACAGACCCCGGTGATTCACGCCGCCGAGTGCTGGCGCTCTCCGCTTCCGGCAAGGCGCTGGTGGTGCGGCTGCGGCCTTTGTGGGACACTTTTGAGCAAGCCGCGCAACAGCTGGACCTTGAGGCCGGAGAGGTGACGCGCGCACTGGCGCTGCTGGAGCAGGCGCTGGCCAGCAAGTCGCTGTACCAGCGCATCATGGAACTGCGCGACCCGCAGTGACAGACCCGCAGGGTGCTAACAAAACCGCAGCGCCGCCAGCGGTGGCAGGTCACGCGACACGCAGTGCCAGCGTTCACCCTCGCTGGCGCTGACCCACAAGCCGCCGGTGGTGGAGGCCATGGCCAGCAATTCGCCATCGGTTGAAATAGCCAGGCCATGGCGGTACACCAGGTGGTAAGCGTTGCTGCCCGGCAAGCCGGTGCCGAAAGCCTTGAAGCTGGTGCCACCATCGTCAGTGCGCGTGACCACCATGCGGCCATCCACCGGGATGCGGCAGCTGTCGGCCTGCGCGGGCACGAACCAGGCACGCTCGGGGTTGCGCGGATCGCACGCCACGGCGAAGCCGAACCCTGAAGGCTGCGGCGCGGCGATTGCCCGCCATTGGCGACCGCCATCGGTGGAGCGGTAGATGCCGCAGTGGTGTTGCACCCATAGCGCATCGGGCTGGGCCGCACACTGCACCAGGCAATGCGGGTCCTGGGTGTTTTCGTCCTCGTCCGACTCCGCGGGCAGGTAGTCCGCCTTCATGCCCTTGGCCGTCAGCGTCCAACTGGCGCCGCCATCGAAACTCTGCCACACACCGCCGCAGGAAATCCCCAGCGTGATGTGCCGGGCATCGCGCGGGTCCACAAGGATGCCGTGGACACCGGCATGATCGTAGCCGCCTCCGAACCAGCCCTTGCGGCGCGGGTCTTCCCACAGCGCGGTGTTCAGCGTCCAGCTGTCGCCGCCATCGGTGGACTGGAACAGGCCAGCCGGGATGCATCCGGCCCACAGCACACCCGGCTCGTCCGCACCGCCGGCCGCCAACGACCAAATCAGGTCCACCGACCAGGGCGTGGGGTCATCGGCCAACGGCCCCTGTTCGGGCTTCTTCGGAAATGCTGGCGCGGCGATCTCGCGCCAACTGGCGCCTTGATCGGTGCTCTTGCGCAGCTTGACGCCGAAGTGCCCCATGCGCAGCGCGGCGTACCAGGCACCGTCGCGCGGGTCGTGCAGCACCTGGGTCACCGGCTCACCGGCGAAGTGGTGGGCAGCGACTTCCCAACGCTCACCCGCGCCGCGCAGCGCGAACAAGCCCTTGCGGCTGCCGGCCAGCAATGTGTACATGGCAAGTCTCCTTTGTTTGCATCAGCCCAGCGTCGCCCAGGCTGTGTTCAGCCGCCGGTCAGCGCCTGTATCACCAGCACCTTGTCGCCGCCGGCCAGCACCTGGTCAAGCTTCACGCGGTCCTGCACCATCTGGCGGTTGACGAACACGGCCACATGCTTGCGCACCGCGCGCTGGTCGTCAAACACGTAGTGTGCCAATTCGGGCTGCGCGCGCAAGGCGGTTTCCAGCACCTCGCGCAAGCTGCCCGGGGCCACGTCCTGCGGCGGGCAATCCACATGCCGGCGCAAGCTGGCGGCGAACTCGACGGTGACCCCGGCGGGAACCTGGCTCACAACAGCAACTGCCCAAAGTGCCGCGCAAAGGCCTGCGTGGTCTCGGCGTCCAGCCGTTGGCCGATGAAGATCTCCACGCCGCGCAGCATCTTGCGCAGCTCATCCGGGCTGGTGCAGCGGTCTATGGCGGCGCAGATGGGCTCGCCGGCCTTGCCCAGGCGTTCGCGCACGAAGTCGCTGGCCTGCTGGCGCACCTCGGTGAAATGCGGCACGCTGGTGGCCGGGCGGGGCAGATCGCCAGGGCGGGAGGCGGCAAAACCGGTGGCCACGGGATCCACCATGGGCACGGGCACGCCCTCGGCTTCGGTCAGGCCCAGGCCCAGCAGGTGATCCAGCGCCGGCAACAGCTCATCGATGCGCACCAGCGCGCCCAGATCTGTGACGGTCTTCCTGCCGTCAATGACGATCAATAGGCGGCGCTGGACCGGCGAGAGGTGGCCGCTGCGTTCAGCCACTTCTGCGCGTCCCTTGTCGGTTTTGAAGAAAACGGTTCCAGGGTCCATCGTTTCAGGGCGCTAGTGTAGTGTTTCACCCCGGTTTCTGGTGTATCACTTCGCAACGCCAGATGGTGGAACGCGTGCCACAGCACAAAGCGCCAAGCGCTGGGGTTCTGCGTGGCGAACTCCACCAGCAGCCGTGGCTGGTGGCGGCAGAACACCCGCCAGTCGGTGCTGTGGGCGATGCCGCCCAGGTCGTGCATGGCGTGCAGCAGCTCGTGCAGCAAGATGGTGGCCAGCGTCGGCCCCTGCAGCGTGGTCAGGTAACGTATGGTGCGGCTGGGGTACTCGTATTCGCCGTAGCGGTTGTGCTTCTTGGCCACTTCGGGCCGCAACGGCTCTATGCGCACGCCGTGCTTTCTCACCACCACCCGCTGTGGCGCGGCCGGCGCGCGGCCCTGGCCCAGCATGGCGCGCAGGAAGCCTTTGCTGCCGTCGGGGTCCAGCTCGGACAGCCACCACACCAGCGCCAGCGGGTTGGCCTGTGCGAAGGTGATGAAGGCGCTGGAAGCCGAGTGGGTGAAGGTCTCCTCGGAAATGTCACGCTCGGTGACGCCATGGCAGTAGTGGGAGCCGGTGATGACGGCGCGCACGAACTCGGCCGCCAGGTCCTGCCCGCTCAAGGCGTTGTCCAGCGACAACGTGCCGGTCTCCAGGCAGAGCTTGGAGCGCCTGTTGCGCAACAGAAGCTGGTTGGGCACGGCTAGCACGCGCAAGCGGTGCGGGCCGATCTGCACGCCAAACGGGTATTCGGTGGTCTGGTCAAAGGCCTCCTGCAGACTGATACCCTGCAGAGGTGCTTCTTCCATGGTCTTGGCCCTGGCGGTACGGGGTCTGGTTGGTGGAGATTGCAGGCGATGGGGCGGCTTGGACAAATCAGCGAGGGTGGACACGATGCACTCCGGGGTTTCCGGTTTGAGCCGGAAATCCTGGCTTGGTTTCGCCTGAATACGTATCCAAAAGCCAACATGCCTCTAACGATGTGTTGCTGTATTGCAACAATGATGGGTTGTGCGGGCGGTTTCCAGCTTCTGGCATAGTGGGTTATCCCCCTTCCAACCTTGACGCTCCATGGCCACGTGATGCCGCATTCCAACAACATGGCCGATTTACAGATTGATGCGGTGTACCTTGAACTGCGGCGGCTTGCGGCATCCCAGATGCGCAAGGAGCGCACCGACCACACGCTGTCCGCCACGGCGCTGGTGCATGAGGCCTATCTGCGCTTGGCCAAGTCCAATCCGCAGTGGGAAAACCGCGCGCATTTTTTTGGCATTGCCGCCAACGCGATGCGGCAGATTCTGATCGACCACGCGTTGGCGCACCGCACGCAGAAACGCGGCGGCGATTGGGTGCGGCTGACTTTGACCTCGGCCACACCGGAAATTGACTCTCAGGCGCAGAACGCCATCGACATCCTCGGACTTGACGCCGCGCTGAAGCAGCTCGAGGCGCTGGACGAACGGCAGGCCCGGATTGTGGAACTGCGTTACTTTGGCGGCCTGACAGTGGAAGAAACCGCCGACGCCATGCAACTCTCCAGCGCCACCATCAAACGGGAATGGTCCACCGCCCGGCTTTTTTTGAAGCGCGCACTCCATGACAACTGATGCAGACCTGTGGCGGCTCGCCAAGGACCTGGTGGCCGACGCGCTGGTGCTGCCGCCAGAACAGCGCGGGTCCTTTGTGCACAAGCGTTGCGGTGGCGATGCACGCCTGCGCGACGAGGCGCTGTCGCTGTTGCGGCACGCACAGGACGCAACCGCCAGCGGCTTCATGGCGCAGGCAGCCGTGCTGGACGTGCCGCAGGATCCGCCCCCCAAGCGCACCATGGCGGGCAGCCGCATCGGCGCCTATGCGTTGGAAGAGGAAATCGGCCGCGGCGGCATGGGCGTGGTGCATGCGGCACTCCGGGCCGACGGCGCCTACCAGCAGCGCGTGGCCGTCAAGCTGTTGCGCGGCGGCGCCCACAACGAGGCCGATGCCCGGCGCATGCAGCGCGAGCGCCAGGCGCTGGCGGAGTTGAACCACCCCAACATTGCCCACCTGATCGATGGCGGCACCAGCGCAGACGGCTCGCCTTACCTGGTGATGGAACTGGTGAACGGTGAGCCGGTGGACACCTATTGCAATCGGCATTCATTAGGCGTGGCACAACGCGTGCAGATCGTGCGCGCGGTGTGCGCCGCAGTGCAAAGCGCACACCAGCAACTGCTGATCCACCGCGACATCAAGCCATCCAACATCCTGGTGACGCTGGATGGCACGCCCAAGTTGCTGGATTTTGGCATTGCCCGCATGCTCAGCGCGGACGGTGGCACCGGCCAAGCCACGCAAGATGCCGCCCTGCTGTTTACGCCGCGCTACGCCAGCCCAGAGCAGGTGCGCGGCCAGGCCGTGACCGTGGCCACCGACGTCTATGGGCTGGGCCTGCTGCTGTATGAATTGCTGGCCGGCGCCAGCCCTTACGCGCGCATTGCCTCCAATACCGCCAACAGCGCCGCCGCCGCCATGCAAGCCGTGATGGAAGACGCGCCGCGCAAGGCCAGCGAGGTGGCCGCCAGCGCCAGCCCGATGACCGCGGCAGCGCTGCAAGGCGATCTGGATGTGATCCTGCTCAAGGCCTGTGCCAAGGCGCCGCAAGACCGCTACGCCACCGTGGCCCAGCTGGACGACGACTTGCAGCGCTGGCTGCAGCGCCGACCGATACAGGCCCAGCCGCCCTCCGCTGCCTACGTGCTGCGCCGGTTTGTCGCCCGCCACCGTGCCGCCACGGCCTTGGCAACCGTGGCCGTGCTGGCGATCGCTGTGGGAGGCGCGAGCACCGTGGTGCAGATGCGCAAGGCGCAAGAGCGCTACGCACAGGTACGCCAACTGGCCAACAACCTGATCTTCAAATACTACGACCGCATTGCGCCGCTGGGTGGTTCCACCCCGGTGCGCAAGGAACTGGCAGCCGACGGCATTGCCTTTCTGGACAGCCTGGCCAGCGAGGCCGGCAGCGACCCCGCGCTGGCGGTGGAAATCGCCAGCGGCTACCGCAAGCTGATGATCGTGCTGTTCAACGGCAACGGCCTCCCCCACCTGGGCGACAAGGCCGGTGCCCAGGCGACATCCGAAAAAGCGTATGCGTTGCTGGAGCCGGTGCTGGCCAGGCAACCCGACCAGCCTGCCGCCAACCGCGAAATGGCCGAACTCGATCTGGAAGCGGGTGCCATCCTGGTGCAGGAAGACCCCAAGGCCGCCCTCGTGTTGACGCAGCGCGCCGCCGACCGCTATGACAAACTGCTGGCGCAGCAGCCTGCGGACCCCAAGGCCGCCCACGACGTGGCCCTCACCTACCTGAGCATGGCCAACACCGCCATGAACGCGCGCCTGCCCACCGACGAGCTGGTGGCCAAAGGCGAGGCCGCTTTCAAGCGCTGGACCGCCGGGCGGGAGGACGGGCCGGACGTGCTGGAGATGACCACGCTGCTGACGCGCGTCAAATACCGGCAGGCCATTGCCGCCAAGGACTTTCCCACCGCCTTGCGCTACCTGGAGATGGAAATTGCCAGCCTGGGCAAGCTGCTGGCGCGAGAGGCCAATCGGGAGGACTATGTGCTGCGCGGCGACCTGCACGCCGCCTGGGCCACCAAGGGCCATGTGTACCTGGAGACCCAGCGTCCGGACGACGCGCTGCAGGCGTTGGCGCAAGCACGCGACATCGCCCAGCAAGTGCTGGCCAAGGACGGCGGCAACGTCAACACCGGCCTGCGGCTGGCCCGCATCCATACCCAGACCGGCAAGGCCGAACTGATGCGCAACGCGCCGGCGGCCGCCGCCACGGCGTTTGCCACCGCCGTGGAACACTACGCCAAGCTGGCCGACAAGGACCTGCCGGCCTACGCCTACCAGCAACAGGCCGAGGCGCAATGGCGCGCCAGCACCACCTACGCGCGCTTGAACGACAGCGTGCAGGCCAGGCGCTTCGCCACGGGCCTGCTGGAGTTCTCCAAGCGGCAGCCGGCGCCTTTCCAGCGCAAACCGGCGCAGGACTGGCTGCTGGACGCCCAGCGCATCATTGCACCGCGCGCAGGCGCTGCATGAACATCTCGCGCACCGCGCCCACACCGGCCCCAACCAGTGCGCGGTAGCGCTGCGGGTCGGCCACCGCTTCCTTTTCCTCGGCGGTGGCGCTGCCGCCCTTGCCGATGGCCGCGCTCAACAGCGCCAGGCCCACATTGCCCGCCACCGACGTGGTGTCCTTCACCTCGGTGAACGCGGCGCCGTCGATCAGCAGCGGTGCCCCCAAGGTCAGCATGGCATTGTTGTTGGCGCTCGCCACCATGACGGATGAGCTGCCGGCGGCCACGGAAGGACCAAACTTCCACGACACGGTGGCCGTACCTGAACTGCGGCTGAACCAGCTGGAATCGCTGCTTTTCATGTCGACGAAATTGACCACCAGGCGCACCACCAGCAGCGATGCGTCCAATTCCTTGGCCAATTCCATGTTGCCAAACATCGTGGTCGACACATCACTCATGGCCGAGAACCCCGCCAGCAATGCAATGGCCGAGCTGCTGGACCCTATGCCGTAAACGCCCAGGCCAGCCGGCGCGTACACGGTGGACCAGGTGTCCTTGGTGCGGGTTTCTGCCGGGGATGGCTTGCCGCTGGCAGCCATCTTGCGGTAAGCCGCCGCCGCCAGCACCTTGTCCACCGGCACCACCTCCAGGCCGGAGGCCTGCAGGTCGCGGCCGAAATCGTTGTACAGCTGGTCGGTGATGGCCTGGAAGTCCGACGCGTTCAAGCCCACCAGCGTGATGTAGACGCTGGTGCTGGCGCGGCCCTGCCGGCCGATCTCGTAAGAGCTGGCGCTGGCCGCACCCTTGGTGACAAATTCCACCTGGAACGAGCTAATGGCCACGCGCTTGAGGCCCTTCAGGCCGGAAGCCGTGGGGTCAGCCAGCGTCATCAGCGTGGCGGCGCGCTCGGCCGGCTTGAAATTGGCGTCCACCGGCACGCCAGGCGCCGCCGAAGCGGCCCAGCCGGCGTTGGACAAGGCGCCAAGGCCCAGCAGGGCTGTGGCAAGGACAAGGCGCCGCGCGGCGCCGGAAAGCATCAAGGTGAGGATGGGCATGGGGAGTTCCTTGGAAGTCTGCGGATAAACCAGTCGAGGAGCAAAAATCCCCCTCTGCTTGCCACATGCGGGAAATGCAGCAAAACCGGCTCATGCGCGGCAGACAGCCGCCAGAACACCCTAAAAAACCGACAGGCCAGTGGCTCCCACGAACAACTCCAGCGCCTTGCGGCCCAGCAGCGAGTTGCCGGTGGCGTCCAGCGCGGGCGACCACACGCACAAACTCAACTTGTCCGGCACCACCGCCATGATGCCGCCGCCCACCCCGCTCTTGCACGGCAGGCCGATGCGGAAGGCGAACTCACCCGCCGCGTCATAAGTGCCGCAGGTCAGCATCAGCGCGTTGATGCGCCGTGCGTGCGACTCACCCACCACCTGCGGGCCACCGTAGGGGTGGGCGCCATCGCGGCACAGGTAGCCGGCGGCGCGCGCCACCTGACGGCAGCTCATGGCAATGGCGCATTGGTGGAAGTACACGTCCAGCACCTGGGCCACGTCGTTGTCCAGCGTGCCGAAGCCCTTCATGAAATTGGCCAGCGCTGCGTTGCGAAAACCGGTGTCGGCCTCGGAGCCGGCCACCTCATCGTCCATGTGCACGGGCTCGCCGCACAGGCTGCTCAGCAGCGCCAGCAGTTGCGCCTTGGCGTCGCCCAGGCTGAGCATCCGGTCGGCCACGGCAATGGCGCCGGCGTTGATGAACGGGTTGCGCGGGATGCCGCGCTCGGTCTCCAGCTGCACCAGCGAATTGAAGGGGCTGCCCGAGGGTTCACGCCCTATGCGTTCCCACAGCGCGTCACCCAGGCCGCGCATGGCCAAGGTGAGCGAGAACACCTTGGACATGCTCTGGATGGAAAACGGCGCGTCGCAGTCACCGGCCGCCGCCTCCTGCCCGTCACAGGTGCGCAGCGCGATGCCAAAGTGCAATGGCGACACCCGCGCCAGCGCCGGGATGTAGCTGGCCACCTTGCCGCCGGCCTGGCCCAGCAGCGGCTGGATCTGCGCGGCAATGTCGTCCAGCAGCGTCTGGTAGTCCATGGCCTTCGCTTGGTGGGTCTTGCCGTCGGTGATGCCCCGGCCTCAGGCCGCTGCCTTGGCCTGCGCCGCCTTGCGGTCGGCCACCACCTTCTGCGCCGTCGGGCGCTCGCCAATCAGTTTGGTGTAGGCCTTGTGGTCTATGCCGGCGGCCAGCAGCAGGTCTTCGCCAAAAGCGGTCTTGCTGGCCAGGCTGACCAGCGGCAGGCTGGCAAAGGCGGCGCAGTCGGCCATGGTGAAGGTGTCGCCGGCGACATAGGGCGAAAACTTGGCCAGGCGCTTGAAGGCAGCGATGTTGTCGGTCAACTCCTTGCGAATGCGTGCCAGATTGCCCTCGCTCAGCGGCTTACCACCGAAGAAGAACGGGCCGTAGAGCTGGCGGGCGACGATCTCCAGGTGCCAGTCGACAAAGGTGATGATCTCGCGCACCTTGGCGGCGGCAAATGGGTCGGCCGGGATCAGCGGCGGGTTCGGGTACTTGGCCTCGATGTAGTCCAGGATGGCCTGGCTTTCGCACAACGTGCCCTCTTCGGTGCGCAAGAACGGGATCTTGCCCAGCGGCGAAGCGGCCAGGATGGCCTCTTCATGCGTGTGCGTGCCGGCGTATTGCTCTTCGAAGGGAATGCCCTTTTCCAGCAGCGCCAGCTTGACCTTGTTGTAGTAGTTCGAGATGGAAAACCCGCACAGGGTGATGCTCATGGTGTTGTCTCCAGGAAATAGGGGTAGCCAGGGAAAAGCCGGCAGTCTAGGCGCTGCGGGTCGGATGGCGATAGCATACAGGCGACACCCCCCCACCCCCGCCATGTGCGCCATGCAGACCCGCCCCATCCCCGCCAGCGGCGAAGCGCTGCCCGTCATCGGCTGCGGCACCTGGCTGGGCTTTGATGTCGGTGGCCAATCAGACCAGCAGCCGCAGCGCGGCCAGGTGCTGGCAGAGCTGTTTGCCCAAGGCGGCAGCGTGGTGGACAGCTCACCCATGTACGGCTCGGCCGAGCAGGTGGCTGGCCGTTTGCTGGCGCAGGCCGGCACGCGCGACCAGGCCTTCATCGCCACCAAGGTGTGGACCAGCGGCGCCAAGGCCGGCGTGCAGCAGATGGAACGCTCGTTCGAGCTGCTGCAAACCCCGGTCATCGATCTGATGCAGGTGCACAACCTGGTGGACTGGCAGACGCACCTGCCGACGATGCGGCAGTGGAAAGCGCAGGGCCGCATCCGCTACTTGGGGCTGACCCACTACACCGAGTCGGCCCATGGCGAGCTGGCGCAGGTGATGCAGGCCGAAGCCTGGGACTTCGTGCAACTCAACTACTCGCTGGCCCACCGCGCCGCCGAGCGTCGCCTGCTGCCACTGGCGCAGGAACGTGGCATCGCCGTGCTGGCCAATCTGCCGCTGGATTCCGGTAAGTTGCTGAAGAACCTGCAGCGCAAGCCCTTGCCCGGCTGGGCGACCGAGCTGGGCTGCACCAGCTGGAGCCAGGTTCTGCTGAAATTCGTGCTGGCGCACCCGGCGGTGACCTGCGCCATCCCCGGCACCGCCAACCCCGCCCACATGCGTGACAACGCGCTGGCCGGCCACGGCGAGCTGCCGCCACCCGCCTTTTGGCGCGACAAACTGGACGGGCTGCTGACGCCTTGAGCGGGAACCTTGTAAGAAACACCCGTCTCCAAGCGACAGACCACAGAGGTCACCATGCCACCCATTGACGAAAACCCCGATTCGCAGCCCCGCTTGCCACCCAGCTCGCCAGCTGGCTCACCCCACACCCGCCGCAACACCCTGCTGGGCCTGGGCGCCGTGGCAGCCCTGGTGGCCAGTGTGCGCGGCTGGCTGTCGCCCGCGCCGGCGCACGCCGCGCGCACCTATGAGGTCACGCACAGCGATGAGGAATGGCGCAAGCTGCTGACGCGTGAGCAATACCGCGTGCTGCGCCATGCCGACACCGAATTCCCCGGCAGCAGCCCGCTGAACCGCGAAAAGCGTGCCGGCGGCTTCAGCTGCGCCGGCTGCGCGCTGCCGCTGTTCTCGTCCAGGACCAAGTTCGACAGCGGCACCGGCTGGCCCAGCTTCTGGCAGGCCCTGCCCGGCGCGGTGATCGAGGACAACGACTACACGCTGGGCATGAAGCGCACCGAGGTGCTGTGCCACCGCTGTGGCGGTCACCTGGGCCATGTGTTTGACGATGGCCCCCGCCCCACCGGCCTGCGCTACTGCATGAACGGCGTGGCGCTGACTTTCAAACCCGAGGCATCCTGACCATGGCCATGAACAGCAAGACCACGCAACTGGCGCTGAGCGCCGCCCTGGCGGCCGTGGTCGCCTGGAGCTTCATGGGCGGCAGCGCCTCGGCCGAAAAGGCCGTCAAGCTGCCCGCGCCCACTGTGGATGCGCCTGCGGCCAGCGGCACTGCCGCGCCCGCCCTGCGCGAAACCGCCGTCTTCGCTGGCGGCTGTTTCTGGGGCGTGCAGGCGGTGTTCCAGCACACCAATGGCGTGCTGAACGCCGTCTCCGGCTACGCCGGCGGGGCCAAGGAGACAGCGCGCTACGAAGACGTGGGCTCCGGCCGCACCGGCCACGCAGAGGCGGTGCAGATCACCTACGACCCGCGCGTGGTCAGTTTCGGCAAGCTGCTGCAGATTTATTTCTCGGTGGCGCACGACCCCACGCAGCTGAACCGCCAGGGGCCGGACTCAGGCCCACAATACCGCTCGGCCATCTTCTACGCCAACGACCAGCAAAAACAGGTGGCCGAGCGCTACATTGCCCAACTCGATGCCGCCCGCGCCTTCCCCGACAAGATCGTCACCCAGCTGACGCCGTTGAACAGCGGCTTCTACGCCGCCGAGGCCTACCACCAGGACTACGCAACGCTGCACCCCAACCAGCCCTACATCGCCATGTTCGACCGCCCCAAGATCGCCAACCTGAAGGCCATGATGCCCGACGTCTACCGCGACAAGCCGGTGCTGGTGGCGGAGGCCGGCCGCTAGGGCAGTCGGTTGGCAAGGATCATGCCGACGCGGCACTCGGCTCCGCGGCTGTCCCCCGGCCCTTCGGGCCTCCTCCTTGATGCCGCTGCGCCGAATGCCGCATCGACATGATCCTGCGAACTTGGCTGGCGTGCGTGCATTCCGGCATTCCAGCGTTGCGAGTGCCCATTGACCCGATGTCGCTGGGGCGTGTGGCGGAGCGAAATCAAGGAGGAGGGCCGCAGGCCCGGGGGACATTCGCGGAGCCACGCGCACCAGCGGCGTCGGCAGCCAGCGAACCAAGCCACGCGATCGGCGTACACTGGCCGCCCTCATGCCCTTCTCCACCCTTGGCCTCATTCCCCCGCTTGCCCGCGCTGTCAGCGAACTGGGCTTTGCCGCGCCCACCCCCATACAAGCCCAGGCCATCCCGGCCATATTGACAGGCGCAGATCTGCAAGGCTGCGCGCAAACCGGCTCGGGCAAGACGGCGGCGTTTGCCTTGCCACTGCTGCAACTGCTGCAACTAGCCGGCGCATCCCACTCGCCCCGGCGCGTGCGCGCGCTGGTGCTGGTGCCCACGCGCGAGCTGGCGGCGCAGGTGGGCGAGGTGCTGCGCAGCCTGGCACAGCACCTGCCGCAAGCGCCGAAGGTGGCCGTGGTGTTTGGTGGCGTCTCCATCAACCCGCAAATGATGGGCCTGCGCGGCGGTGCCGACGTGGTGGTGGCCACGCCCGGCCGCCTGCTGGACCTGGTGGACCACAATGCCCTGACACTGGGCAACGCGAGCCTGCTGGTGCTGGACGAGGCCGACCGCCTGCTGGACCTGGGCTTTGCCGAAGAATTGAACCGCGTGCTGGCGCTCCTGCCGGCCAAGCGGCAAACGCTGCTGTTTTCCGCCACCTTTCCCGCCGCCGTGCAAACGCTGGCCAGCAGCCTGCTGAAGCAGCCGGTGCGTATCGAGGTGACCAGCACACCGGCCACGGCGCCGGCCATCACCCAGCGCGTGATCCAGGTGGATGCGCCCAGGCGCACCGAGCTGCTGCGCCACCTGCTGACAGAGAACAAGTGGGAACGCGTGCTGGTGTTCGTCGCCACGCAGTACGCCACCGAGCACGTGGCCTGGAAGCTGCACCAGAAGGGCATCTTCGCCACGCCCTTCCATGGCGCCTTGAGCCAGGGCGCGCGCAAGAAGGTGCTGCAGGAGTTCAAGGACGAGCGCTGGGACGTGGTGGTCACCACCGACCTGGCCGCGCGCGGCCTGGACATTGCCGAGCTGCCGGTGGTGGTCAACTATGACCTGCCGCGCTCGCCCACCGACTACGTGCACCGCATCGGCCGCACGGGTCGCGCCGGTGGAAGCGGGCTGGCGGTCAGCTTTGTCAGCGCCGCCACCGAGGCGCATTTCCGCTTGATCGAAAAACGCCAGGGCCTCACGCTGCCGCGCGAGCAGGTGGCAGGCTTTGAGCCCACTGAGACCGATGCCACGCCAGACCTGGCGGCGGTGCCGGGCACCGGCGGCATCAAGGGCAAGCGGCCCAGCAAAAAAGACAAATTGCGCGCGGCCGCGGCCAAGAAGTGAACCCTGCCCGGCCTAGCCGGGCATGCGCTCGAATGCCGGCAACGCAGGATCGATGACGTCCCACGGCAGGCCGCGCACGCTGTAGGTGAGCACCTGCGGTGCGAAGCGGTCAGGCTCGTCCAGGCTGGTTGCCGGCACCGCGATCATGTCCGGCATGGCCGCAAAGCGCAGGTAGACCGGCGTGCCGCAGACCGGGCCGAAGGCGTGCACCTTCACATTGCCGCTGTCGCCCGCGACCTGCCACTCCGTCGCCTCGCCGGTGATCGCCATTTCTGCGCGCGCGGGAAAGGTCAGGTAAGAGCCGTGCCCGGTGCCGCTGCGCCGCTGGCAGTCGCGGCACTGGCAATGGTTCTGGAAGATGGGCGCATGCGGGGTGGCGTAGCGGACCGCGCCGCACGCGCAGCCGCCGGTGTAGGGGTGGGTCATGGTGAACAAGCTCCTGGTTCAGGCCGCTGTGGGCTTGGCGAAGACGTCGATGCCCTGTCCCGTTTCCAGCAGCGACTTCAGGCTGGACAAGACGATGGGCCAGCCTTGCTGGATACCCTTGGCCATGCCGCTGCCGGCCTCGAGCTCGTCGTGCGTGACGGTCAGCCGCACCATGCCCTCGTACACCTCGATGTCAAAGGCCACGCGGCTGTAGGCGTCTGCGTCGTCCGCTTGCGCGGGGCTGGCCCAGCTGATGACCAGGCGCTTGGGCGGCGTGGCCTCCACCACCTTGCCGACGATGTTGACCGCGCGCTGCTCATTGGCGCGCACGTGCTGCCAGGGGGAGCCGGGCTGCCAATCGGACACGTTCTCATGGCCCCAGTAGCGCCGGGTGACCTCCGGCTGGGTGATGGCCTCGAACACCTTTTCCGGCGTGGCGCGGATGTAGGTCACGTAGACGAAGCTGGTCTTCTCTTTGCTCACCATTACTCTCCTTCAAGTTCCTTCTTCAGGTCGTGCAGCAGGCTGAGCCGCTGCCGTTCGAATTTGCGCACCCACCGCTCATAGACCTCGTGCAGCGGCACCGGATTGATGAAATGCAGCTTCTCCCGGCCACGCCATACCGTGCTCACCAGATTGGCCGCCTCCAGGATCGCGATGTGCTGCGTGGCCGATTGCCGGGCCATGTCCAGGTGCTCGCAGAGCTGGCCCAGCGTCTGTCCGTTCGTCTCGTACAGCAGGTCGAGCAGCTTTCTGCGGGTTGGGTCGCCCAGTGCCTTGAAAACCTTGTCAGCGTCCATCTGTGGTGTGTGTGCGTGAGAGAATTATATGCAGGCAAATACCTGCATGTCAACCATGCTCTTCAATGCCGCGCGATGACCGCGCGATTTACTCCGGGCTGGGGGTTTCGTCTTCCAAGCCTGCTGGCTTGGCCCTGCGCTTGGCCGCACGGGCCAGGATCTCGACGTAAAACTGGCTGCCCTGCGACTGGGCCACCAGGTCCATCAAGCCGGTCAGCGCCGACAGGTGGGCCACCTCTGCCACATCTTGCGAGGTGCCAAACCTGCAGTCGAAATCCCAGTAGTCCATGCCCTCGGGCAATGCGCGGCGGCGTTCGCGGGTGATGTACTTGCGCACCTCGTGCTTGACGGCTTCCAGCACACGGTCGGGGTGCTTGCCCTCGGGGCGCAGTTGAAATGTTTTTCTCATGCGCGATGGTAACGCGCCAAGGGGTGCAAACTCGGGCAACCGCACCGGGGCAGTGGTCTAGGGCCTGTTCAGGCCCTAAACGCAGCCGTTGTCCGGCCGGCCCAGGCTGGCGGAAAACACCTCCACCCGGTTGCGGCCGTTGTTCTTGGCGTGGTAGAGCGCGGTGTCAGCGCGGTGGATCAACCAGTCCACGGTGTCGTTGTCGCACTGCTGCGTCACGCCCAGGCAGCAGGTCAGCTTGCCGGCGGTGGAAAAGCGGTTGCCCTCCACCACGCCGCGTATCTGTTCGGCCAGCACCAGGGCCTGGGACAGCCCGGTGTGCGGGGCCAGGATCATGAACTCCTCGCCGCCCCAGCGCGCCAACGTGTCCGACTCGCGCATGCGGTCCGCCAGCAGGTGCGCCACCTCCACCAGCACCTGGTCGCCCACCAGGTGGCCGAAGGTGTCGTTGATGCACTTGAAGCGGTCGATGTCCACCATGATCAGCGACAAGGGCAGGTCGTAGCGCCGGCCGCGCAGAATCTCGTTGCCGCACACAGCGTTGAACTTGCGCCGGTTGTACAGGCCGGTCAGCCCATCGCGTTCGGCCTGCTGCTGCAGCGACTGGATGATGTCTTCAAACTGCCGCTGCTGCTCCACCAGCCGCTTGCTGGCAAGCTCCAGCAGCTTGCCGGTGTCAGCGAGTTGTTGCTCCATCGAGCTGCTGCCGGCGCTGGCGCTCTTGGGCAGCGCTTCAGGCGTCAGCGCCGCGCCGCTGCGCAGGTCGTGGACATTGGTGGTAGCCGCTTTCATAGGTATGCAGGTTAGGTTTCACTGCGCATGGCAGCAATACTGCATATGCAGTAGGGCCCCGAAGGGGCCACGTTTGCCCTGAGGCAGGCCCTTCGGCAAAACCCCTGAACCACCCCCTACGAAGGGTCGTAGAAGCCCTGCTTCACCGCGTAGGCGGTGATCTCGGCCGCGTTGCGCAATTGCAACTTTTCCATCAGCCGCTGGCGGTGCGTGCGCACCGTCAGCACGCTGATGGCCAACAGGCCGGCGATGTCGTTGTTGCTCAGGCCCCGCGCCACCAGCGACAGGATTTCGCGCTCGCGCGGGGTGATGGCTGCATCTGCCACCGGCTTGCCGCCTGACGGCGCCGGTTCGCCGGCACCGCCCTGGGGCTGGAAGGCGCCGGCAATCGCCTGGCTCACATACTGGCCACCGGCCAGCACGGCGTGCACGGCGCGCAGCAGCTCGTCGGAGTCTTCGTTCTTCAGCAGGTAGCCGTCGGCGCCCACGGCCAGCGCGCGCGCCACCACCGCCGGCTTCAGGTTGCCGGTCAGCACCAGCACGCGCGTGGTCAAGGCGGCATCGCCCTTGATGGCGGCGGCAATGTCCAGGCCGTTGCGCTGGGGCATGTCCAGGTCCAGCACCAGCAGGTCGGGGCGCAGCTGGCGCACCAGGGCCTCCACCGCAGCGCCGTCGCCGGTTTGCGCCACCACCTGCAGGCCCGGCTCGGTGCCCAGCAGCAGCTTCAGACCCTCGCGCACCAGCGCGTGGTCATCGGCGATGACAAGGGTGTGAGGGGCCGCCATGTGCTTGTGTGCTCTGTGTTTCGCGATAGTATCGGCCAAGACATCACACAGCTGAACCTTTCAGTCATTACCCCGCCAATCACTTTCGCCATGCGCCCCTGGCCGACCGCAGCACGCGCTGCCCTCTTTGTTGTTCTGTTGCTCGGCCTGCTGGCCAGCCCGCTTGCCCGGGCGGTGGAGATTTCGTTCTACTTCCCGGTGGCCGTGGGCGGCACCGTGGCCAAGCAGGTCGGCCAGCTGGTGCAGGATTTCGAGCGTGAGCACCCGAGCATCACCGTCAAACCCATCTACGCCGGCACGTACAAGGAAACCCTGGCCAAGGCGCTGACCGCGCACAAGAGCGGCAACCCGCCCGACCTGGCGGTGCTGTTTGCCGCCGATGTGTACACGCTGATCGATGCCGACGCCATCGCCCCGTACGACGAGCTCACCGGCGCCAGCGCGCGTGGCCAGGCCTGGCTGGCCGGCTTCTACCCGGCGCTGATGGCCAACAGCCGGGTGGCCGGCAAAACCTGGGGCATCCCCTTCCAGCGCTCCACCATCTTGCTGTACTGGAACAAGGATTTGTTCCGCGAAGCCGGGCTGGACCCGAACCACCCGCCCGCCAACTGGGACGAGCTGGTGGCCTACGCCACCAAGCTGACCGCGCGCGACAGCAGCGGCAAGACCACCCGCTGGGGCATACAGATCCCCTCCTCCGGCTTTCCGTATTGGTTGTTTCAGGGCTTCACCACCGCCAACAGCGCCGAGCTGATGAACGCCGCCGGCACCGAAACCTATTTCGACCAGCCGGCCGCCGTCAACGCGCTGCAGTACTGGGTGGACCTGGCGCGCGTGCACAAGGTGCACCCGCCCGGCGTGGTGGAATGGGGCACCACGCCAGACGACTTTTTGAACCGCCGCGCCGCGATGATCTGGACCACCAGCGGCAACCTGGGCAACATCAAGAACTCCGCCGGCTTCGATTTCGGCGCGGCCATGCTGCCTGCAGCCAAACGGCGCGGCTCGCCCACCGGTGGCGGCAACCTGTACATCTTCAAGAAAAGCCCGCCAGCGCAGCGCCAGGCGGCGCTGACCTTTGTGCAATGGCTGAGCGCGCCGGAGCGCACCGCGCGCTGGGGCATGGAGTCCGGCTACATCGCCGTCAGCCCGGCGGCCTGGGCCACGCCGGCGCTGCAGCAGCACACCGCCGGCTTTGCCGCCGCCAGCGTGGCGCGCGACCAGCTGCAGTACGCGGTGGCCGAGCTGTCGACGCATGAAAACCAGCGCGTGACCCACGCGCTGAACGTAGGCCTGGCCGCCGCGCTGACCGGCGCCAAGACGCCGCAGCAGGCGCTGCGCGAGGCGCAGCAGGCGGCAGAGCGCATCCTGCTGCCCTACCAGCGATGAGCAAGACGGGCCAACCCACGGTGCCATGGCGCCTGCAGGTGCTGACCTACCTGCTACCGCTGCTGGTGCTGGCGGTCTCCAGCGGCGTGTCCTGGTATTTCTGGGACAAGGAGCGGCGCGACATCCAGCAGGAGATGCAGCGCGATTTCGACACCCGGGCGCGCGAGGCGGTGGCACTGTTTCGCGAACGCATGCTGGCCATCGAGCAGGTGCTGCACGCCATCAATGGCTTGTACGCGTCCTCCACCGGCGTGCAGGCCGAAGAGTTTCGCGCCTTTGTGGGCAACCTGCGCATCACCAGCCACCCCGGCCTGCAGGGCGTGGGCTTTGCGGCGGTGCTTCCGAACACGGCTCTGGGCACGCCTGATAACCCGCGCACCAGTGCCGCCTACTTTTACCCGGCAGATGCCGGCAGCGCGCTGAACAAGCCCGGTGCCGATTACTTTGCCGAACGCTCGCGCCGCCCGGCCATGGAGCTGGCGCGCGACAGCGCCAGCGTGGCCGTGTCCAACAAGATCAAGCTGCCGGATGAGGCGGCCGAGCAGATGCAGCCCGGCTTTCGCATGCTGTGGCCGGTGTACCGCAATGGCGCACCGATGGCCAGCGTGGCGCAGCGCCGCGCCGCGCTGACGGGCTGGATCTTTGCCGCCTTCAGCATGGACGGCCTGCTGGGCAACATCCTGGGCGAACGCGCCAACATCGCGCTGGAGGTGTTTGACGGCGGTGACGTGGACGTGAGCCAGTTCACCGACAGCGCGCTGGACCGCGTGGGCGGCGAATCCTCCGTCAAGCTGTTCTTTGCCGCCAAGCAGGTGGAGATGGGCGGCTATTCGTGGACGGTGACGGCCCGCTCGCTGCCCAACTTCACCACCCCGATTGCCATCAGCAAGCTGCGGCTGGTGGCCGGCGTGGGTGGCGCCGCCAGCGTGCTGCTGGCCGTGGCCACCTGGGTGGCGCTGCGCCGGCGCATGGAGCTGCTGCGCAACGCCGAAGAGCTGGGCAAGGCACGCGACCAGGCCGAGGCGGCCAACCGCGCCAAATCGCACTTCCTGGCCGCCGCCAGCCATGACCTGCGCCAACCCACCCATGCGTTGAGCCTGTTCATCGCCACGCTGCGCTCGATGGCGCGGCGCCCGCAGGTGGCGGGCACCGATGTGAGCCACATCGCCTCACGCCAGCAGATGGCGCTGGACGGCCTGGGCCGGCTGCTCAATGGCCTGCTGGACGTGTCGCAGCTAGACGCCGGCGCGGTGGAGGTGCAGCGCCAACCGATTGCGCTGCAGGGCCTGCTGGCCGAGGTGCACAACGCCTTTTCAGGCCCGGCCAAGGAAAAAGGCCTGTACCTGAAAACCGCACACAGCCGCCTGTGGGTCAACAGCGACCCGGTGGTGCTGACGCGCGTGCTGTCCAACCTGGTGGCCAACGCGGTGCGCTACACGCCACAGGGACGCATTCTGCTGGGGTGCCGGCGCCGCGCCGGTGGGCTGGTGGAGATCCAGGTGCTGGACACGGGCATTGGCATTGACGAGGGTCAGCGCGCCCGCATCTTCGAGGACTTCTACCAGGTGGGCAATGTGGCGCGCGACCGCGAGAAAGGCCTGGGCCTGGGCCTGGCCATCGTGCAGCGCTCAGTGACGCTGCTGGGTGGGCAAGTGAAGCTCTGCTCCACGCCGGGGCGCGGTTCGGTGTTTTCGGTGCTGCTGCCGCACACCGCGCCACCGGCGCAGCTGGCCGCCGCGCCGCAGGCCACCGAGGCGGCAGCCGCGCGCACCGTGCTGGTGGTGGACGACAACGCCGAGGTGCGTGAATCCATGCAGCAGCTGCTGCAGGAATGGGGGCACACCGTCATCACCGCCGCCACGCTGGCTCAGGCCGAGGCGGCCGCGCAGCAACACCCCGACATCGACCTGGTGGTGGCCGACTACCGGCTGGCCCAGCAGGTGACCGGCACCGACGCCATACGCGCCGTGGCGGCCCGGCTGGGGCGCCCGGTGGCAGCCGTCATCACCACCGGCGACACCTCACCCGAGCGCATACGCGATGCGCAAGCCAGCGGCCTGCGGCTGCTGTTCAAGCCGGTGGATGCGCAGGTGTTGCGCGAGGTGGTGGAGAGCGCGGTGGCCTGACCCCAGGCGCTCAGTCCGGCTTGGCGCCCGACTCCTTCACCACCTTCGCCCACTTCACCGTCTCGGTCTGGATCAGGCTGGCCAATGCCTCGGGCGTGCCGGGGTTCAGCTCCAGGCCCAGCGTGGCGAGTTTTTCCTTCACATCGGGCATGGCCAGCACGCGCAGCGTCTCGGCGTTGATCTTGGCCTGCACGTCCTTGGGCACACCGGCCGGCGCCAGCAGTGCAAACCACGAGGTGGCCTCGAAGCCCGGCAGGCCGGACTCGGCAATGGTGGGGATGTTCGGCGCGGCCGCTGAGCGGCTGGCGCTGGTGACGGCGATGGCGCGCAGCTCGCCCGCCTTCACCAGCGGCAAGGCCGACGGCATGTTGTCAAAGATCATCGTGATGCGCCCGCCCAGCAGGTCGGGGATGGCCGCCGCCCGGCCCTTGTAGGGGATGTGCGTCATCTTCACACCGGCCAGCGTGTTGAACAACTCGCCCGACAGGTGGATGGAGGTGCCGCTGCCCGAGGAGCCAAACGTCAGCGGGCTGCTCTTGGCCAGCGCCACCAACTCCTTGATGTTGTGCGCCGGCACGGTATTGTTGACCACCAGCAGGTTGGGCGTGGAAGCCAGGAAGCTGATGGGCGTGAAGTCCTTGATGTTGTTGTAAGGCAGGTTGCTGTACAGCGCCTGGTTGATGGCGTGCGTGCCCACGGTGCCGATGATCAGCGTGTGGCCATCCGGCGCGCTCTTGGCCACGAAATCAGTGCCGATGTTGCCACCGGCGCCGGGCTTGTTGTCCACCGTGAAGGTCTGGCCGAGCGCGTCGCCCCACTTGGCCGCCAGGATGCGTGCCAGCGTGTCCGGCGCGCCACCGGGGGTGAAGGTGACGACGATGCGCACCGGCTTGGTGGGCCAGACGGCGGGCTGGGCTTGGGCGACCTGAGGCAGCAGCGACAGCATGGCGCCGCCACATACCAGGGCGCACATGGCAGCGCGGCGCGAAACAGCGAACATCGACTTGGGCATCATCAGCACGTCTCCTGTGGGTATGCCAGGCATTGTGCGAGCCCTGACCCGTTGGCTACCCTAGGGCAAACCACGGGCGCAGGCTCTTTTCGTTGCTGCGTTGCAGCGAGGCAGTTCGCGCTGCATAGTTTGCGAGATCAGGCCGACACGGCACTCGGCTCCGCGGCTGTCCCCCGGCCTGCGGCCTCCTCCTTGATGCCGCTGCGCCGAATGCCGCATCGACCTGATCCTGCCAGCGTGGTTTGAGTGCGGTATTCCCGCATTCAAGCGTCGCGCCTGCCAATTGACCCGATGTCGCTGGGGCGCGTGGCGGAGGGAAATCAAGGAGGAGGCCCGCAGGGCCGGGGGACATTCCCGTAGCCACGCGCACCAGCGGCGTCGGCAGCTTGCAGACCTGTCACCGCCGGCGGCGTTTGGCCTCAGCGACGGTCGTCAGGAGCAGCCGCAGAAATCTCGAACATCGCATCGCCCATGTAGCGGTGCGTGCCAAAGGCAGCGGCCACAGCCGCCGTCTCGGCCTGCTGCCACTGCTCGAAAACGGCGCGCTCGGCGTCGGTCAGCGCATCCGGGTCGGGCGACTCGCCATAGGTGGCAACGATGCGTTTGTAAGCGGCATGCACCGGCAGCACCAGATCGGCGTCACCCAGCGTGGATTCCAGCGCGCGGCGAAAGCGCTGCTCGGCCTGGCGGCGTTGGGGTTCGGGGGTGTCGTCCGAATCAAAAAGCCTTAGCGCGTAGCTCATGAAGGCTGAACCGTCACAGCGCCTTGCCCAGCCGCGCAATGCCTTCCTGAATCTTCCCCACATCCGCAGTCGCAAAGCTTAGCCGCAGCGTGCTCGTGTCCGGGTTGTTGGCATAAAACGGCACGCCCGGCACAAAGGCCACGCCCTGCTCTATCGCCCGTTTGGCGAACTCGGCGGCATCCTTCAGCTTGCCGTTGGCGCCGGTCAGCTTGGCCCAGAAGAACAGGCCGCCGCCGGGCTGCACGAAGCTGATAGCGTCGCCCAGCTCGCGTTTGAGGCTGTCGCCCATGGTCTGGGCGCGCTGGGCGTAGACCTCGCGCACGCGGGCCAGCGTGGCGGGCATGCGGCCGGCCTTCAGGTACTGCGCGGCGGTGGCCTGGGCAAAGGTGCTGGTGTGGGCGTCGCTGAACTGCTTGCACATCGTCGCCTTGGCCAGCAGCTCGGGCGGGGCGATCATCCAGCCCACGCGCAGGCCGGGGCTCAGCACCTTGCTCATGCTGCCGCAGTGAGCAAGCAGCGCGCGGCTGCCGGGCACTTCGCTGCTCAGCGCCATGATGCTGGGCGGCGGTGCTTTGCCGCCGAAATACAGGTCGCCATAGGGGTCGTCCTCCACCACCAGCGTGTTGTACTGCACGGCCAGCTCCAGCACGCGCTTGCGGCGTTCCAGGCTCAGCATGGCGCCGCTGGGGTTGCCGAAGGTGGGAATCAGGTAAATGAACTTGGGCTTGTGCTCTTTGATCAGCGCTTCCAGCGCATCGGTCTGCACGCCGTCGGCATCGATGGGTGCGCTGACCAGGTCGGCGCCATACAAGCGAAAGCACTGGATGGTGGCCAGGAAGGTGGGGCCTTCCACGATCACCTTGTCGCCAGGGTTGATCAGCGTCTTGCCCAGCAGGTCCAGCGCCTGCTGGCTGCCGGTGGTGACGATCAGGCCACTGGGCTCCACCGTCACGCCCTTGGTGCCCATGAAGGCGGCCAGCTGTGTGCGCAGCGGCTCATAGCCCTCGGTGGCGCCATACTGCAGCGCACCGCCGGGTTCTTCGGTCAGCGCGGCGTTGGCGGCCTCCTGGATGCCGGCCACGTCAAACATGGCGCTGTCGGGGAAGCCGCCGGCAAAGCTGATGATGCCGGGCTTGCCCAGCAGCTTGAAGAGTTCGCGTATGGCCGAGGTCTCGACGTTGTTCAGGCGATCGGCAAAGGGCAAGGAAGGCGTGGAGGACATAACAGAAAAAGGCTCAGGCAACAGGTGGATTAGAGTCAGACCCCCATTGTCGCCAACTTGCGGCGGCGGGGGAAATGCGGTTTCTATACTGGTTCTTCAGGGAAGAGTTTCCACCATAACAAGCACAACATGCCCGATCTTGCGGAGTTTTTTCAGTCCACGCAGCTGCCGGTGATGTCGGAAGTGGCGCACGCGCTGGTGCGCACGCTGAGCGACGAGACCAGCACCGTGCTGGATGTGCGTCACATCATCGCCCGCGACCCGGCGCTGACGGCCAGCCTGCTGAAGCTGGCCAACAGCGCCATGTTCGGGCTGCGCAACACCGTCTATTCGCTGGACGAGGCGATCGCCATGGCCGGCATGGCGCAGGTGCGCATGCTGGCCATCTCCACCGGGCTGGCCGCTGCCTTTCCGGTGGCGCCGGGGCTGAACCGCACCGAGTTCTGGCGCTACAGCCTGGCCAGTGCCGGCTATGCGCAGTGGCTGGCTGGTGGCGTGGGTGCCGACCGCCAGCAAGCCTGGCTGACCGGGCTGATGCTGCGCCTGGGTGAGCTGCTGATGGGCCAGCGCGCCCCCGAGCTGATGATGCGCGTGCAGGCCATGCCCTGCGCGCCCGGTGAGCGCTGGGCGCGCGAGCACCACATGCTGGGCTTCACCGAAGGGCACATGACGGCCGAGCTGGCGCGGCACTGGGGCTTTCCGGTCGCCATCGTGGACGCGCTGCTGAACGCCGCCTACCCGATGAAGGCCATGCCCTTCAACGAACTGGGCAGCGTGGTGCACCTGGCGGCTTTGTTGGCAGAATCACCCAACGCCGGGCCGGCCGAGCTGGAGGCGCTGCCGCAGGATGTGGTGCAGCGCCTGGGCCTGAGCCCGGAGTGGCTGCACAGCCGCCTGCCCGACCCGAAAAAATTCATGGACGCCACCGGACTGTAGAGACTATGAAAGACGCTGACGTACCCCGCTTCTTCGCCGCGCTGAAAGCCGCCAACCCGCGGCCGGCCAGCGAGCTGGAATACACCAGCGTGTTCGAGCTGCTGGCGGCCGTGCTGCTGTCGGCCCAGGCGACGGATGTTGGCGTCAACAAGGCCACGCGCAGGCTGTTCCCGGTGGCCAACACGCCGCAAGCCATCCTGGCGTTGGGGCAGGACGGGCTGGAGGGCTACTTGAAGACCATAGGCCTGTACCGCAACAAGGCCAAGAACCTGCTGCAGACCTGCCGCATCCTGATCGAGCAGCACGGCGGCAAGGTGCCACGCACGCGCGAGGCGCTGGAAGCCCTGCCCGGCGTCGGCCGCAAGACCGCCAACGTGGTGCTGAACATGGCCTTTGGCGAGCCGACGATGGCGGTGGACACGCACATCTTCCGCGTCGGCAACCGCACCGGCTTGGCGCCGGGCAAAGACGTGCTGGCGGTGGAGATGGGCCTGCTCAAACGCATACCGGCCGAGTACCTGGTGGACGCGCACCACTGGCTGATCCTGCACGGCCGCTACATCTGCCAGGCGCGCAAACCGCTGTGCTGGCAGTGCGGGGTGGTGCAGTATTGCGACTTTGAGCCCAAAACAGCGGCATCCTGAGACTTTGCGGGACAGACCGCCGGCCGCGCAGCGGACAAGCTCTGTCCTCAACACTTTGTAGGCTGTTCCGTCAGACCTCCAACTCCACCCACTCCCCAAACGGCAGCGGCTTGCTGGGCCACTGCTCGGAACGCTCCACCGTGCGCTGCCCCTGCACCAGCAGGCTGACGGCACGCACCACGCCGGCATGGGTGATCCACACCGCATCATGGCCCTGGGCGCGCCAGGCGTCCCAGGCGGCGGCCACGCGGGCCATCAGCGCGTTGACACTCTCCTTGCCGCCGAAGCGGTGGTTGCCGAAGTCGGCCATCCAGTCGTCCCAGGCGTTTTGCGGAATGGCGTCCCAGCGCTGGTTTTCCCACAGGCCGAAGTCCAGCTCCACCAGGCGTTCGTCTTGCGTGAAGGGCAGGTCGGGCCGCAACTCCAGCAGTGTGTCGGCCAGCTGCGTGCAGCGTTGCAGGGGCGACGCGAACACCGGCAGGCCCCGTGGCAGCATGCCGGACAAGGCCTGGGCCGCCTCCCAGGTGGCCTGGGCATGGGCGGCGACGTCGCTGGCGCCATAGCAGACGCCTTGGGCCACCAGCGGCTGCGCATGGCGCACCAGCCACAGCTTCATGCGGTGCCCTCCGCCAGTGCCTTGAATGCCATCAACGCCATGACAACGCCAGCCCGAGGTAGAAGGCCAGCTCGCAAACCTGCTGCGTGGCGCCCAGGCAGTCGCCGGTGAAGCCCTGCAGGCGGCGCGCAAACCAGCGCCACATCAGGCAGAAGGCCACTGCCGAGGCCAGCACGGCGAAGGCCAGCAGGTGCGCCAGTTGCGCCACCGGTATCCACGCCCACGCCACGTCCCACGCCGCCACCCCCCAAAAAGCCAGGCCACACCATACACCCGCGCAGGCCAGCGCAGCGGTGCTGATCTGGTCGGCCAGCGGCTTGGACTTGGAACCGGCCGCGTCGCCCACATGCGGCAGCAGGCGTATCAGCAAGAGCGGCCAGCCGCGCGACACCACATGCGCCAGGAACAGCGCCACCGCCAGCAGCATGGCGCCCTGGCTGGCCAGCAGCGCCAGCAACGCCACCTTGGCCAGCAGCGCCAGCACCAGAGCGATGGCGCCGAAGGCGCCGATGCGCGAGTCCTTCATGATGACCAGCGCGCGCTCGCGATCGGGGCTGCCGCCCAGGCCGTCGGCCACATCGGCCAGGCCGTCCTCATGGAAGGCGCCGGTCACCAGCGCGCTGAAGGCGGTGCTCAGCACTGCTGCCACCAGCGGCGCATAGACGCCAGGCGGCAAGGCGCTCAGCAAGCCAACCGCCACCGCCGCCGTGGCAGCGCCCACCAGCCAGCCCACACCGGGAAAGTGCCCGGCGCTGGCGCGCAGCGCGGCCGGGCTGTAGCCCACCCAGCCTGCCAGCCGCCCGGTGACGGGCACGCGGGTGAAGAACTGCACAGCCAGCAGGTAGTGGCGCAGTGCCTGGGCCAGCATGTCAGGCATCGCCGTCGCTCTTGCCGCCGCTCTTGTTGGCAACACCGGCGGACTCAAAACTGGCCATGTCGCGCAGGATGGCGCAGGCCGATTGCAGCAGCGGCCAGGCCAGCGCCGCGCCCGAGCCCTCGCCCAGGCGCAGGCCCAGGTCCAGCAGCGGCTGCACGCCCAGGTGTGCCAGCATCAGCGCATGGCCGCGCTCACCCGAGCGGTGCGCGAACACGCAGCGTTGCAACACCAACGGGTCCAACGCCTGGGCCACCAGCACGGCGGCGCTGGCGATGAAGCCGTCCACGACGATCACGCGACGTTCTTGGGCTGCTTGCAGCACGGCGCCGACCATGGTGGCGATCTCGAACCCACCCAAAGCGGCCAGTGCGGCCAGCGGTGCGGTGGCGTGTGCATGAAGCGCCAGCGTGGCACGCAACACGGCTGTTTTGCGCGCCACGCCGGTGCCGTCCAGCCCGGTGCCGGCGCCGGTACATTGGGCAATGTCCAGCCCGGCCAGCCGCGCGAGCAGCAATGCGGCAGCCGACGTATTGCCAATCCCCATTTCGCCCAGCAGCAGCGCATTGCCGGGCAAGCCCACCACCAGTTCACGGCCATGGGCCAAGGCCTGCTGGCATTGCTCGGTGGTCATGGCCGGCTGCTGCGAGGCATCCGCCGTGCCCCAACCCACCTTGCGCACCAGCAGCCCAGGGCGTTGCGCCCCCGCACCCTGCCCGGCCAGAAAATCATGCTGAACGCCACAGTCCACCACCGTCAGCGCGATGCCATGCTGGCGCGCCAGCACACTGACCGCTGCGCCACCGGAGAGAAAATTTTCCACCATCTGCCAGGTCACCTCGCTGGGGAAGGCGGACACGCCCTGGGCCGTGATGCCATGGTCGGCGGCGAACACCACCAGTTGCGGCTGCGCCAGCGTGGGCTGGGTGCTGCCCAGGATCTGGCCCAGTTGCAAGGCCAGCGCCTCCAGCCGGCCCAGCGAGCCCAAGGGCTTGGTCTTGTTGTCCAACGCGAGCTGCAAGGCCTGGGTCAGGGCGGGGGCGTGGATGTCAGCGAGGGTGGGTTGCATGAAGAAAAAGGGAAAACTGAAAAAGAGAATCAGGCCCGGGCTTGCAGCAGGCCTTGCAGCACGCCTGCCTCAAAGTGCAGTTCAATGAAATCCGCCAGGCCGTCGAACACGCTGTCCAGCGTGGGCACGGTGGCACCGAACAGGGCCCGCAATACCGCGGGGTCTTCCAGCAGCCCGTGCAGGTACAGGCCCAGCACATTGCCGCGCCCATTCAGCCAGCCCAGGCCATCGGGCAACACGGCTTGGGCGGTGTCACCGGCACGCGCCATGGCGCTGTGCTGCTGGGTCTGCCCGTGGTGGATTTCATAACCGCTGGCGGCCACGCCGGCCAGTGCGCGCCAGGGTGAATCGGGCGCTTGCGCGGCCATGGTGGCATCAAAGCGGGTGTGCGTGTGCTGCACGGTCTTGCCGGGCTCGAACTGCGTCACCAGCGGCAGCAGGCCCAGGCCCGGGCCGTTGCCGTCTATGCCGTGCGGGTCGATCAAGGCTTCGCCCAGCATCTGCAGGCCGCCACAAATGCCCAGCACCGCCCCGCCCTGCTCGGAATGTCGGGCAATGGCCTGGTCGAGCTTGTGCTGGCGCAGCCAGGCCAGGTCGCCGCTGGTGTGCTTGGAGCCGGGCAGCACCACCCAGTCAGACGGCTTCAAACCTGCCAACTGCGCCGGGCTGCGCACCCACAGCAGGCGCACACCGGGCACGTTCTTCAATGGCTGGAATTCGTCCAGGTTGCTGATGCGCGGGTAGGCGATGACGGCAATGGTGGTGGTGACGGTGCCGGTGGCGCGGCTGCTGTCATCGAACACACCGTCTTCCTCCGGCAAGCCGTGCTGCCACCACATGGGCAGCGTGGCCACGGTGGGGATGCCGGTGCGCTGCTGCAGCATTTCGGGGGCCGGCGCCAGCAGCGTGGCATCGCCACGGAACTTGTTCAGCACAAAGCCGCGTATGAGCGCCCGCTCGTGCTCGGGCAGCAGCGCCCAGGTGCCGTACAGGTGCGCAAAGGCGCCGCCACGGTCGATGTCGGTGACCAGCAGGCAGGCGGCGTCGGCATGCAGCGCCACGCGCATGTTGACCACGTCGCTGGCATGCAGGTTGATCTCGGCCGGCGAACCGGCGCCTTCTATCACCACCACGTCGTTCTCTGCCCGCAGCGCATCCAGCGCGCCGGCCAGTTGCGGCCACACCGTGGCGCTGCGGCCGCGCCAGGGCATGCGCGACAAAGCCTCGTCCACCTGGCCCAGCAGCACCACCTGGCTGTGGGTGTCGCGCTCGGGCTTGAGCAGCAGCGGGTTCATGCGCACGTCGGGCACCGCACGCGCGGCCAGCGCCTGGAAGTATTGCGCGCTGCCGATCTCGCCGCCGGCCACCACGCGGGCGTTGTTGCTCATGTTCTGCGCCTTGAAGGGCGCCACCTTCAGGCCCTGGCGCGCATAGTGGCGGCACAGCGCGGTGGTCAGCCAGCTTTTGCCAGCACCGCTGGTGGTGCCCAGCACCATCACGCAGCGCGCGCTCATGCGGCGCCCTCCTCGGGCCTTGTGCCCAAGGACTGCCAGGCCATGGCCAGCGCGTCCTGCACGGCGGGCGGCTGGACGCTGACACGCACCTGGCCGGGCAAGCCGAACGACGTGGCGTCGCGCAGCTTGATGCCGCTGGCGCGCAGGCGCTGCAAGTCGGCCGCCAGGCGCTGCGGCGCCGCATCGGCATCGCCATGCGGCCGGGCGCAGAAGAAATTGGTCTCGCTGTCCGCGCAGGCCCAGCCCAGGCCCGTCAACAGCTTGGCTTGGCGCGCCTTCCACTGGCGCAGCGTGTCCAGCGTGTTGCGCACCCAGGTCTGCACCTGCGGCTGCGCCCAGGCCTGCAGCAGCGCCACGCCATGCGCCCCCACCGGCCACGAGGGGCACAGCTGCTGCACCTGCTGTGCGGCAGCTTCTGCGCCCAGCGGGGCGATGGCGTAAGCGGCGCGCACACCCGTCAGGCCCAGCGCCTTGTTGGGTGTCCACAGTTGCCAGGCCTGGTCGCGCTGCGCGGCAGACCAGGGCGATTCGCCACTGAGGCGCAGGGGTGCATAGGCCAGGTCCAGCACCGACATGCCCGGATCACCGGCCGGTGCGTCCGGCGTGCCCTGCGGGTTGCCGGGGTCACAATACCAGTTCAGCATGGGCTGGGCCGTAGTGTCTGTATTGGCACCGCGTGGCGCCAGCGCCAACCCCCAGGCGCGCGCCGCATGCGCGTAGTCGCCATAGGCATGCGCCGGCAGGCCCACCTGGCGTACCCCCTGCTGCGCGGCCCAGGCGGTGATGCGGTGGATGAACTCGCTGGCGCTGCCGGCCAGCAGCACCCGCCACGGCGCCACCTGGTGGACATCGGCCAATTGGGCGCGCAGGGCGCTGTAGCTGCCGTCCGGGTAGCGCAGCGCATCGGCCTGCTGCACCGCGTGCAACGCGGTGGGGCAAGGCCCGCAGGCATTGGCGTTGGTGGAAAAGTCAAAGCGCGGGATGCCCTGGGCGTCCGGGCCGCCGTGCTGCGTCAAATCGGGGGTGGCTGTGCACATGTCAGAAAAGTCCTCAGCCACGAATGTAGGCGATGGCCAGCAACAGCAGCACGGCGGTCAGCACCACCACCGCCACCGCCCGCGCGCACAGGGCCACCGCCTGGTGGGTGTGCGCCGCCAGCGGCGGTTGGCCCGCCGCGTGCAAGGCGTACACACCGGGCTTTTCCAGCCGCACGTTCAGCGCCAAGGCCATCGCAGCCATGGGCCAGCCGCTGTTGGGTGACGGTGTACGGGTGGCTTCACGGCGCAGCGCGCCCAACACCTGGCGGCCACTGAGCAGCGCCAGCAAAGCGCCGGTGAGGCGTGCCGGCAGCCAGGACAGCACATCGTCAGCCCGCGCCGCCCACTTGCCGGCCCAAGCCCAATGGCGGCCGTTGTACAGGCCGGGGTAGCCCCACATGGCGTCTGCCGTGTTGGCAAAGCGGTACAGCGCGGCGCCGGGCAGGCCGGCCAGCACAAACCAGAAGATCGGGGCCACCACCGAGTCGTTCAGGTTTTCGGCCAGCGACTCGATGGCGCTTTCGCGCACTTGGGCTGCGCCCAACTGCGTGACGTCGCGGCTGACCAGCCAACCCAGGCGCTCGCGCCCGGCCTCCAGCGACTGCGCCAGTGCCGCCTCCACCGCCAGCACCTCGTCGCGCAGCATGGCCCAGGCCAGCAGCGTCTTCAGCAGGCCGCCCAGCAGCAGTGCCATGGCCAAGGTGGCACCCACCCACAGCAGCAGGTCGCCCAGGTGGATGCGGGCCGGGGCCAGCGCAGCAGCAGCCACCAGCGCCAACCCTGCCGACTGCATACACCACGCCAGGCCAGTCACCACGGCGGCGCCCAGCAGCCAGGCCAGCGTGCCCTTGGCAAACGCGACCAGGTCGCGCCCCGTGACCTGTTGTGGCGCAATGTGGCGACCCATCCAACCCAGGTAGGCTCCCATCCACACCACGGGGTGCCAGCGGGGGCGCGGCTCGCCCAGGCGCAGGTCCAGCCACAGCGCCAGCGCAAGGGCCAAGGCCAGGCAGATGCCGCTCAATGTGGTACCTCAGTCCTCGATGCCGCGCTGGGCCGGTATGCCGGCCTTGAAGGCGTGCTTGACCATGGCCATCTCGGTCACCGTGTCGGCCAGCGCCATGATCTCGGGCGGGCAACGCCGTCCGGTGATGACCACGTGCACATGGCTGGGCCGCGTGCGCAGGGTCTCCAGCACGCCCTCCAGCGGCAGCCAGCCGTAGATCAGCGGGTAGGTCAGCTCGTCCAGCGTGACCATGAAGTAGTCACCACTCAGGATGGCCGCACTGGCTTTTTGCCAGCCATCGCGCGCCAGCTGGGCCGAATGCTCCAGGTCCTGGCTCTTCCAACTGAAGCCGTCGCCCAGGCCCTCGATGGGAATGCCGATCTGCTCGAACATGCGGTGTTCGCCAAAACGCGCGCTGGGCACCTTCATGAACTGGAAAATCTTCACCGCCTTGCCCCGCCCATGCGCCCGCAACGCCAGCCCAAACGCCGCCGTGCTCTTGCCCTTGCCGTCCCCCGTGTTGACGATCACGATGCCGCGCCGCTCGCCCTCGGGCTTCTCATACGGCTTGGCGGAAGGTGGTGTTTCGATGTGCATATTGGGGTCAGAGTCGAATTTGTTCGAGGTCAATTCACCACCGGTAACGCGACACTCTGGCCAGCGACCGTGTGGATGGCGATGCGGTGCTCGAACACCTGCTCCAGCGCGCGGTGCGTGGCCGTGTCACTGCACGCACCTTGGTGCGAGATGCGCCCCTGCGCCATCACCACCATCTGGTCGGCATGCAGTGCGAACGAAATCTCATGCAGCACGCTGACCACCGTGCGCCCTTGCGCCACCAGCGCGCGCACCAGCGCCAGCCAGTCGGCCTGGTGCGGCGGGTCCAGATTGGCCAGCGGCTCGTCCATCAGCAGCACCTGCGCCTGCACGGCCAGCGCGCGGGCCAGCAAGACGCGCTGGCGCTCGCCACCGGAGAGCTGGCCCAGCGGCCGCTCACGCCACTCCCACGCCTGGGTGGCGCGCAAAGCCTGTTCCACGGCCTGGCGGTCGGCCTCGCTGGGTGGCGCCAACCAGGGCTGGTGCGGCAGGCGGCCCAGCATGGCCACGTCATAGGCGCTGAGGTCGTCGGCGCTGGATTCGTTCTGCCCCAGCCACGACATCTGCAGCGCCCGCTGGCGCCCCGGCAGCGCCGCCATCGGTTGCCCCAGCAGGCTGACCTGGCCCGTGTGCGGCAACAGATGCGCCAACGCTTTCAGCAGCGTGGACTTGCCGGCGCCGTTGGGGCCAACGATGCTGGTCCACTGCCCTTGCGCAATGCTCAGGTCAATGCCGTGCAGCACCTCAGCCTGCCCCAGCCGGGCGCTGATTCCTTTGGCGTGCAGCGCGGCGCTCACAGCACGCTGCTCCCGCTGGTGGAACGGCGCCGGTGCATCAGCCACAGCAGGTAGCTGCCGCCCAGCACGGCGGTGAGCACGCCCACCGGCAGCTCTTGCGGCGCCAGGATCCAGCGCGCCGCCACGTCGGCCGCCATCAGCAGCAGGCCGCCCATCAGGCTGGCCAGCACGATCAGGCGCCCATGGGTGGTCTTGACCACCGAGCGCACCAGGTGCGGCGCGGCCAGGCCGACAAAGGCGATCAGCCCGGTTTGCGCCACCGCCGTGCCGCTGGCCAGCGCCAGCACGCCCACCAGCGCCACCCGCATGGGCGCCAGCGGCAGGCCCAGGCTGTGCGCGGTGGCCTCGCCCAGCATTAGCCCATCCAGCGCGTGGCTGAGCATCCAGGCCACGGAGACGCACAAAGCCCAAGCACCGGCCATCAGCCAGGCCGACGTCCAGCCCACAAAGCCGGTGCTGCCCAGCAGGAAGGACTGCATGGCCTGCAAGATCTCGGGCACCGACAGCGTGATCAAATCCCGCGCCGCGCCCAGCACCACACCCACGATGACGCCAGCCAGCAGCAGCCGCAGCGTGTGTTGCACGCCCTTGGCCAATGCCAGCGTCAGCACCACGCCACCCACCGCGCCCAGGAAGGCGGCGCCGGTCAACCCCAGACGCACCAGCCACTGCGTGGCGAATGGCGAGACGCCAAACAGCGCCAGCGCCACCGCCACACCCAGTGCCGAACCAGAGGCGCTGCCCAGCAAAAACGGGTCTGCCAGCGGATTGCGGAACAAGCCCTGCGCCACCGCACCGGCCAGGCCCAGCAAGGCACCGGCCGTCCAGGCGCCCAAGGTTCGCGGCAAGCGTATCTGCCACACGATCTGCCAGGCCACCGGGTCATCGTGCGCGCGCAGCACGCTCTCGAAGCCGGTGCTGCCCACGCCTGCGCCCACCAGCATCAGGGCGGCGCTGACGAGCAGCAGGCCGATGGCCAGCAAGCTTGCGGTTCTTGTGGTGCTCGTCATGCTTTCGCTCGCTGCAACTTTGACGTCGACGTGGCTCCGCAGCGCGGCAGCGGGAAATTGGCCCTTCCCCGGTGAGCAGGTCCGCTGCGCGGACTGCCCTGTGGCCCTTGTGTGAAGCTGAGGAGCGCAGCGGCATGCGGATCAAGAAGCACGCATGTTTGAGCCGAAGGCGAGTTTGCGTGCTTCCCGCATGCCGCGAGCACCACAAGGAAGTCCGCGCAGCGGACCTTCACACCAGGGTCGACAGCACCGCGCCGCATACCTAGTGCGCCCAGCCGGAGAAAACAGACACGCAGGCAAAAACTCATGGATAGAACCGCGCAATGCAAGAAGCCATGATCCGCGCCGCCTCCGCCATGCGCGGCCCGGGCCGCACCAGCACGTCGCCCTGCTCGGGCGTGAACTGGCAGATGCGCTTGGCACGCAGGGCGGCAATGCCGTCCCAGCCCGGCCGCTGGTCCAGCCCCTGGCCGTTGCGGTCGCCAATCATGATCAGGTCGGGGTTGGCGCGCACCACGAACTCGGGGTTCAGCTTGGGGAACGGGCCCAGGCTGGCGGGAATGATGTTCTTCACCCCCAGGCGCTTCAGCGTTTCGCCCATGAACGAGGTCTCACCCGCCCCATAGGGGCCGCGGCTGACCTCGAAATACACCTTGACGTTCTTCACCCTGGGCGGCAGCGACTGCGCGGCAGCGGCCACACCGGCATCGATGACGCGCCAGATGCGCTGTGCATCCGGCACTTCCAGCAACTGGCCGAGCTTGCCCATCACGCGCTGCACGTCGGCTGCGCTCCTGGGCTCCAGCGCAATCACCTTGATGCCCAGCGCCTGCAGGCGGTCCGCTGCGCGGGCCGAGGTGGCCATCAGCACCACATCGGGCCGCAGCGCCACGATGGCTTCTATGCTGGGGTCCAGGCCACCGCCCACCTGCGGCAGCTTGCGCACCATCTCGGGGAAGTTGGAATAGCGGTCCACACCCACCAGGCGCTGGCACTCGCCCAGCTCGCACACGGTTTCGGTCAGCGACGGCAGCACGCTGACGATGCGCTGCGGGCTTTTGGCAAAGCTGACGCTGACGCCCCGGTCGTCCACCACCTCCAGCGCATGGGCGGCCAAGCCAGTGCACAGCGTTGCGGCAGCCAGTGCCAGATGCGCCAGTGCGCGCCAGGGTGCGCTTTGGCTGCGCAGGATCGACTGTTGTTGTGTCATGTTGCAGGTTCGTTTTTCAGGGTCAGAGGCAGGCCGGCCGCCATCAGCGTGACGCGCTGGCATTGCCTGGCCACTTGTTGGTTCAAGTTGCCCAGCGCGTCCACAAAGGCGCGCACCTGGCGGCCCAGCGGAATCACGCCCAAGCCGATTTCGTTACCCACCAGCACCACCGGGCCGGGCGCGGCGGCCAACGCTTGCAGCAGTTCAGCGACCGGCGGCTCAGCGGCAGCGGCGGGCTCGGCCGGCATCAACCAGTTGGTCAGCCACAGCGTCAGGCAGTCCACCACCAGCAGCGTGTCCGCCCGGCTGTGCTGCGCAATGGCTTGCGCCAATGCCCGTGGCTCTTCCACCGTGCGCAGGCCCGGCACGCGCTGCGCACGGTCTGCCAGGTGGCGGGCGATGCGCGCGCGCATTTCGTCGTCATGCGCCTGGGCGGTGGCCACCAGCACCGCGTGGTGGGTGGGCGCACCGGCCAGCCAGGCCCGCGCCAGCAACTCGGCGCGGCGCGATTTGCCGCTCTTCTGCCCGCCCAGGATCAGCTCGCTGCGCACGGGCGTTGGCAGATCGATGGCGTCAGCCATGGCGCGCGCTCCAGTCCAGCACGATGCGGTGCAGGTGTGCCACGCCGTCGGTCAGCGCCGCCGGGCCGGGCTGCAGGATGTCGGCGGACTTGATCTCGAACAGCTGGCCGTTCTTCACCGCGCCAACCTCCTGCCAACCCGGGCGCGCCGCCACCTTCTCGGCGCGGAACTTCTTGCCGCACCAGGAGCCGATGATGATGTCGGGATTGCGACGCACAATCTCGTCGCCACTGGCGATGATGCGGTTCTTGCCCAGGGACTGGCCAGCCAGCTCGGGAAAGCAGTCGTCGCCGCCGGCAATGCCCATCAGCTCCGACACCCAGCGTATGGCGCTGATGTGCGGCTCGTCCCACTCCTCGAAATAGATGCTGGGGCGACGCGGCAAGGCCTTGGCCGCATCCTCAATCTCAGCCAGCTTGCGCTGCATGCCGGCAATCAGGGTCATGCCCTGCTCACGCTGGTCCACGATGGCAGCCACCTGCGCCAGCATGGCGAAGATCTCGGCCACGCTGCGCTGGTTGAACACCGTCACCATCACGCCGGCGCGTATCAGTGCGCTGGCAATGTCGGCCTGCATGTCGGAAAAGCCGAACACGCAGTCCGGCTGCAGCGCCAGGATCTTGTCGATCTTGGCGTTGATGAAGGCGCTGACCTTGGGCTTCTCCTCGCGCGCGCGGCGCGGGCGCACCGTGTAGCCGGAAATACCGGCAATGCGGTGCTCCTGGCCCAGCAGGTACAACCACTCGGTGGTCTCTTCCGTCAGGCAGACGATGCGCCGCGGCGCGGCGTCGAAAGCGAAGCGGGAGGGGTCGAGTGGTGGTGTGTTCATGGCCACGGAGCATGCCTCAAAGTCAAGCCCTTGTGCGCGCCTCAGTTGCTCCAGGTCAGCGACACGTAGGCGTTGCGCCCCGGCATGGTGTAGCCGTTGGCCAGCACATAGTGCGCGTCGTTCAGGTTGTTGATGCGCGCCAGCAGCGACAGGTTGGGCTGCAGCTTCCAGTTCAGGCCCAGGTTCAGCAGCCCGTAGCCGGCCAGGTTCTCGCGGCCGGTGGCGCCCACCTTGTTGTCCTCGCGGTCGCTGGACAGCTTGAATTCGCCGAAGACGTTGAACTCGCCCAGGCGCTGCGTCACGCGCAGGTTCAGCACGTCGCGCGCGATGCGCACCAGGCGCAGGTCGTTGGGCAGGGTGCGCGCATCGGTGTAGTCGAAGGAGGCGTTGTAGCTGGTGTCGCCCTGCTGGTAGCTGGCCGCCAGCGTGACGCCTTGCAGCTTGGCCAGCGCGCTCTGCACATTGGTGCTGGGCACGATGAAGCCTTCGATGTCGTTGCGGTAGGCCGTCGCGCTGAGCGACAGCGCGTCCTGGTCGTATTTCAGGCCCAGCTCGTTGCTGCGGTTGCGCTGCGGCGTCAGCGTGGGCGTGCCGAAGCCGGGAAAGTACAGCTGGTTGAAGCTGGGCGCCTGGAAGCTGGTGCCCGCGCTGGCAATGGCGCGCAGGCTGGGCGTGATGCGGTAACCACCCGACAGTGACCAGTTGTTGACACTGCCGAACTGCGAGTTGTCGTCATTGCGCACCACCACCAGCGCGTTCCACTGCGGGCGGTTGAAGGCGTAGGAGGCCAGCACGCTGCGGATGTCGCGCGAGCCCACGGTGTAGGCGGTGCTGGAGTCCACCGATTCCGAACGGCTTTCCAGCATGAAGGACAGCACGTCCTTGTCAAAGGCGATGTCGTTCTGCCACGTCACCTGGTCGCGCTGGGTGTTGAAGCGACCGTTGCCAGCAAAGGCATGGTCGCTGGCGCGGTAGTAGTCGCTGACGGAATCGTCCCGGCTGTTGCCCACCAGCAGCGTGGAGCGCCACTGCGGCAGCCACTGCGCTTCCCACTTCAGGTTGACGTTGCGCAGGTTGGGCTTGGCCACGGCGTCAGAGGTCAGCGCCGTCAGGCTCAGCGGGTTGGGCGACGGCGTGGCGTCGAACTGGTATTCGGTGTGGCTGTCCAGCAGGCTGAAGGTCAGCGCGTGCTCTTTGGACAGCCTGGCCACCAGCTTGGCGTCCAGGCTGCGCGAGGTGAAGCTGTCGGTGTCGGGGTTGTAGCCGAAGGCCAGCGGGTTGTAGGTGACGCTGACGCCATCCGCACGCTCGGTGGACACGCCCAAGCTGTAGCCCCAGATGCCGCTGGTGCCGCGCACCGAGGCGCCAGCCTGGCGCTGGCCGGCGGAGCCGAAACCGGCATTGGCGGTGAACTGCGGCGCGCCCTTGCCCGGCTCGCGGGTGAAGATCTGCACCACGCCGCCAACGGCGTCGGGGCCATACAAGGCGGAGGCCGCGCCGCGCAGGATCTCGATGCGCTCTATGCGCTCCAGCGGCAGGTTTTCCAGCGCGGCGCCGCCGGAGGTGGCCGAGCCAACGCGTACGCCGTCCACCAGGATCAGCGTCTGCGAGTTGCCGGCACCACGCAGGAACAGGCTGGTGGTGGAACGGTAGCCGCCGGTGGTGGAGAACTGCACGCCGGGTTGCTGGCCCAGCAGTTCGCGCAGCGAGGTCTGGCCCGACAGATCCAGCGTGGCGCGGTCGATCACGGTGACGTCGGCCAGCACCTCATTGAGTGGTGTGGGCACGCGGCTGCCGGTGACGACAACGTCTGTCAACGCGGTACTCGGCAAGGTTTCGGCAAAGGCAGAAAAAGCGGGAAAAGCAGCGGCCAGGGCCAGCGGCAGCGCGGCGAGACGCGCGAAGGAAACACGATTTGTCATGGTCAGAGAAACAATGGTCAAGCCCGCGCGGTCTTCCCCGACCGCATGAGGGCGTTCACGGCACGCGCGCTTTTGGGCGCACGGCCACCTTGTTGGCCGGTATCCGGGCTGGCGGAACGACTCTCGTCGCCTTCCCAAATGCCTGTTCAGAGCACTCAGTGGCTGGATGACGAAAGTTGGAAACCCGGTGGAACCGGGCTCCCGTCCGCTTGACCGTTGCGGGGGCAGCGCAGGTTAAGTCGCCAGCTGTGGCCGGCAAACCCTCCTGCTTCCCGTTGAACTGCGGCATGTGAACCACACCGCGAGCACCAACAATCATGCATTTTACGGTGGAACTTAAAGTAAACCCTACAATACCCGTTGTATGTCGTCGAATACCCACCAAATCGACCAGATCAACGAGCGCGTGGAACGCCTGCTGGTGCGCTACGCCGAGTTGCAACGCACCAACGAGCTGCTGAGCGAACAGGTGGAGCACCTGACGCAGGAGCGCGATTCGTTGAAGTCGCGCCTGAACGCGGCCCGCGCCCGCGTGGACGCGCTGCTGGACCGCCTGCCCGAAGCCGCCGGCTCGGCCAAACATTCGTCATGAAGCAATTAGAAGTACAAATCATGGGGCAAAGCTACCTGCTGGGTTGCCCCGAAGGCGGCGAGTCGCGCCTGCTGGATGCCGTGGAGCGCGTGGACACCGCCATGTGCAAGATTCGCGATGGCGGCAAGGTGCGCGCGCGCGACCGCATTGCCGTGCTGGCGGCGTTGAACCTGGCCTTTGACCTGGCCGACCGCGGCGAGGTCGCCGTGGCTACACCCATCACCGCGGTGGCCGCGCCTGCGGCCGTGGCCTCTGCGCCCAGTGCGCAGGACCCGGCGCTGACCGCCCTGCTGCACAAGCTGGATGAAGCGCTGAGCGATGACGGCCGGCTGATCTAACAGTCGGCTGGCATAGCTTTTGTGAATCAAGCGCAGACAGCAAGAAACTATTTATTACGCCGGCGACACATGCAAGGGCATGTGCCAGCGCCTACAATGGTCCTTGTCTGCAGTGCTCATCAGGCTTTATATTTCCTTGAACCAATGCTCATTGAGCCCGGGCTTGGAAAATCGCCTGGCAGGTGCGATCATCTCGCGTCAGATGAACCCGAAGCCAACGCTGACCTCGCCCACCTGAACCCCGGTTCAGGATGCCGGTCTGGTGGCATTTGCAGACACCTTTTTCAACGGACGCGCGCAGCGCGGACGCACCAAACCTTCCCCACCCTTCATCGCGAACCCACACGGTTCGCCACCCCATGGCAGGCATAGACATCCAGGTGATATTGGAGTTGTGCCTGCTCGGCCTGGCCACGGGCTACCTGGCCGGCCTGCTGGGCATAGGCGGCGGCATGCTGATGACGCCCTTCATCACCTTCATCCTGACCAAGCGCGGCGTGGCGCCTGACCTGGCGGTGAAAATGGCGATTGCCACCTCCATGGCCACCATCGTGTTCACCTCCATCTCCAGCGTGCGCGCCCACCACCAGCGCGGCGGCGTGCGCTGGGACATCGTGCGCAACCTGGCGCCGGGCATCGTGCTGGGCGCGGCGCTGGCCAGCCTGGGCGTGTTCGCGCTGCTCAAGGGCGCCTACCTGGCCATGGTGTTTGCACTGTTCACCGGGTTTTCGGCCGTCAAGATGCTGCGCGACAAGAAGCCGCTGCCGACCCAGCAGTTGCCGGGTGCGGCCAAGCAGTTCGGTGCCGGCACGGTGATCGGTTTCGTGTCGGGCCTGGTGGGTGCCGGCGGCGGCTTCATCAGCGTGCCCTACATGCTGGCGCACAACGTGGCCATGGCCCGTGCGGTGGCCACCAGCGCGGCGCTGGGCTTCCCCATCGCGCTGGCCAACGCCACAGGTTATGTGGCCAGCGGCCTGTTGTCGTCGCACGCGCTGCCGCCGCTCTCCTTGGGCTACATCTGGCTGCCTGCATTGGTGGTGATCGCGTCGTGCAGCGTGCTGACGGCACCGCTGGGCGCCAAGGCCGCGCACACCATGCCAGTGGACAAGCTGAAAAAAATCTTTGCCGGTTTGTTGCTGGGGCTGGGTTCGTACATGCTGTACAAGGGCATCAGCAGCCTGTGAACCGGCGCAGCGCGGCAAGCAGGTCTGCCGGGGCTCAGGCTGGCGCCGTCTCCCGCAGGCTGTCCCACAGCTTCTCGAAATCTGTCGCGCTCAAGCCTGGCGCGCACAGGTAACCCTGAAACGAATCGCAGTTCAGCCCGGCCAGGTAGTCGCGCTGGCCTATGGTTTCCACACCCTCGGCCACCACCTTCATCTTCAGCGCCCGCGCCATGCCGATGGTGGCGCTGACGATGGCGCGGTCGCTCTCGTCGGCCGGCAGGCCCATGACGAAGGAGCGATCTATCTTCAGCTTGGAGATCGGGAATTTCTTCAGGTACGACAGGCTGGAGTAACCGGTGCCGAAGTCGTCGATGGACAGTGCCACGCCCAGGCCGGCCAGCGCATGCAGCCGGGCCAGCGCCTCGTCGGCGTCGCGCACCAGGATGGATTCGGTCAGCTCCAGCTCCAGCAGGCGCGGGTTCAGATTGTGGCTCTGGATGGCCTTGGCCACGCGCTGCACGAAATCGGCCTGCTGGAACTGCAGCGCCGACACGTTGACAGCCACCGTCACCTCGCGGCCGGCGCGCTGCCAGGCCGCCGCCTGCTGCACCGCCTCCTGCAGCACCCAGTTGCCTATGCTGACGATGAAGCCCGACTCTTCGGCCAAACCAATGAAGATGGCCGGCGACACATTGCCCAACTCAGCGTCGTGCCAGCGTATCAGCGCCTCGGCACCCAGCAGCCGGCCGCTGCCCAGCGAGATCTGCGGCTGGTAGTGCAGGCGGAACTGCTTGCTTTCCATGGCCAGGCGCATGGCGTGGTCCATCTTGATGCGCGACAGCAGGTCCACGTTCATCTGCGGCTGGTAGTAGCGGTAGTTGCCGCGCCCGCGCTCCTTGACGCGGTACATGGCGGTGTCGGCGCACTTGATCAGGTCGTCCAGCGTGCGGCCATCCTGCGGGAACAGCGACAGGCCGATGCTGCAGCCAATCGAGAAACGCATGTCGTTGAGCACGAAGGGGTTGGCCAGCATCTCCAGGATGCGCTTGGCCACCACTTCGGAGCCAATGGCGTCGGAGTGCTGCAGGAAGATGACGAACTCGTCGCCGCCGATGCGGCACAGCGTGTCGACGTCGCGCAGGCACAGCTTCAGGCGCTGCGCCACCTCCAGCAGCACGCAGTCGCCAAAGGCGTGGCCCATGGAGTCGTTGATGTTCTTGAAGCGGTCCAGGTCCAGGAACATGATGGCAAACTGTCCGCCCTCGCGCATGGCCACGCGCAGCGCGTATTCCACCCGCTGGGCCAGCATCAACCGGTTGGGCAGGCCGGTCAGCACGTCGCTGTAGGCCAGTTGCTCGATGCGGCGCTGGGCCGCGAGCCGCTCGGTCAGGTCCTTGCAGAACGCCACCGTGTGTTGCAGATGCCCCTGCTCATCGCGCAGCGCCACCCAGGCCACCTGCACCGCGCACTCGGGCCGGCCGGGGCTGCGGTGCCACAGCTGGCCTTCCCAACTGCCGTCCTTGGCCAGCGCGTCCTGCACGCGCACGAAGAAGCTCAGGTCATGCGGGTCATGGAACAGCATGCTGGCGTCGCTGCCCAGCATCTGGGCCTGGGCGCTGCCGGTCAGGCGCTCGCACTGCGGGTTGACGGCCAGGATGGAAAAGCCCGCGCTGGTGATGAACACCGCGTCCAGGCTGGACTCGAACACCTTGGCGGCCAGGCGCATGCGGGTCTCGAAGTCGACCCGCTGCGTGATGTCGCGAAACGAGTAGACCCGCCCGGTGGGCTCGCCGCGGCTGAACTGCGGCATGGTCACGCGCTCCAGCAGGCGGCCGCTGTCCAGCGTCACCACATCGCTGAACTGCCCCAGCGGGTCGTTGGCAATGCCAGCCAGTTGCTGCGCATAGGCGGCGGCGTCGGCCACGCGGCTGGCCAGGTGGGCGTGCAGCGCCTGGTCCTGCGGGCGCAGCAGCAAGTCCTCGGGCACGCCCCACAACTCGGCAAAGTGGCGGTTGTAGCTGCGCACGCCGCCGTCCATGTCCACTACCAGGATGCCATCGGCGGTGGACTCCAGCGTGGCGCGCAACTCGGCCACGATGCGCTCCATCTCGCGCTCGGCGCGTTGCTGCGGGCGCAGGTCGCGCAATGCCACCAGGTAGGCCTTGCGGCCGTCATCCAGCGTCAACGGGCTGACGCGCCGCTCCACAGGTATCGGCGTGCCATCGGTGCCACGCACCAGGGTTTCGGAGTGGATGGCCGTCTCCAGCCCGGCGGCCACGTCTTCCCAGAAGAACTGGTCCTGCGGGGTGGCACTGAGTTCCACCACCGGCCGCTCCAGCACGTCGGCCTCGGGCACCCCTGTGAGCGCGGCGGCGGCCGGGTTGGCGGCCACGATGCGCAGGCTGACCCCATCCACCAACCACACCGCCTCCAGCAGCCCTTCGATCAAAGGGCCATGGGTGGCGGTGGTCACGGAGCAGCCTCCGCCATCGGCGGGTTGGCCTGCTCGAAGAAATAGCCTATGCGCTGGCGCGGCGACAAGTAGTCCAGCGACTCGCGCGGCAGTGCCCCGGGTTTGAGGCTGCGGCGTATGCCCACATTGGGCGTGGTTTCCAGATCAAGGATCAGCGCCTCGTGCCGCGCGACGGCCGGGTCGTGCACGACGACGCGGGGCTTCAGCGGCCGGCTGGAATTGACCGACACCACGATGGCGAAGCGCTCGTCCACCAGTTGCACCACCGAGCCGGGCGGGTAAACGCCCATCATGCGGATGAAGGCGCCCAACACCACCGGATCAAAACGGGTCTTCAACTGCGCGAAGATCAGCGACAAGGCCTCATGCGGCGTCATCGCGGCCGCTGGCCGGCTGGGGTTGCACAGGTTTTCGTAGCGGTTGATCAGCGCCAGGATCTTGGCCGGCAGGCTCATCTTGTCGCCCTTGAGCTTGGCCGGGAAGCCGCTGCCGTCGATCATCTCGTGGTGCTGGGCAATGGCCAGCAAGGCGCCAGGGCTGAGCTCCATGCGCTTGCCCAGCAGCACGCTTTGCGCCACATGCTCCTGATACAGCTTGTATTCGGCGGTGGAGAAGTTTTCCTCCAGCCAGCGCACGCGGTCGGGCAGTTGCAGCTTGCCCATGTCGTGCAGGAAGGCGGCCATGCCCAGGTCCACCATGTCGGCCTGCGGCAGGTTCAGCGCCTTGCCCAGCAACAACGAGATCACGGTGACGTTGACCGGGTGCATGGCGGCGCGGTCGCCCATGCCCTCGGACAGAAGGCGTATGGCGGACTCGCCCTCCACCAGCATCTCGTCCACCAGGCCACTGACCATGCTGAGGCATTTTTCTGCGGCATCCTTGGGCCGGGCGGCCACCTGGTCGGCCACCTGCTTGTACTGGCGTATGGCCTCGCCGAAGCGTTTCTCGCACACCGCCAGACCGCGCTGCTGGGCGCTGAGCAAATCGGTGGTCAGCTTGCGCTTGTTGCGCTCAGCGGCAGCGGCAGCCTCGCGCGCCGCCTTGGCAGCGGCGGCCTCGGCAGCGGCGGCGATGGCCTTGGCGTCAAATTCCGGGTCGCTCTTGGACGGCACGAACTTGACGCGCTGCAGGCCCAGGCTGCGTATGGTCTCGATCTGCTTGTCGGAACTGATCTTGAAGCTGCTGGTGGGAAAAGGGTGCGCCATCCAGCCAAGCTCCAGCTCGACATACATGCCGGTTTTCAGCTGCGAGACATCGACCAGTTCGAAGTTCATGTCTTTCATACCGTGATCGTTTCGGCTCCCTGCCCCCTGAACGCCGCCTTGCCATTATGGCCATGTGGCCCCGGCATGCAAGCGTTTGCCTCAGCACAATGAGCATATCATGGCACTATCAACAAGATAGCAAGGCGCGCGCATGATAGACCTGCATTACTGGCCCACGCCCAACGGCTGGAAGATTTCCATCATGCTGGAGGAATGYGCGCTGCCCTACCGGCTGGTGCCGGTGAACATCGGCCGGGGTGAGCAGTTCGCGCCGGGCTTCATGGCCATCAGCCCCAACAACCGCATGCCGGCCATCGTCGACCACGCCCCCATTGGCGGTGGCGAGCCACTGGCGGTGTTCGAGAGCGGCGCCATCCTGCAGTACCTGGCGGAAAAAGCCGGGCGCTTCCTGCCCACCGGCGTGCGCGAGCGCTTCGCGGTGCTGCAATGGCTGATGTGGCAGATGGGCGGCCTGGGCCCCATGGCCGGGCAAAACGGGCATTTTTTGTTGTACTCACCCGACAAAATCCCCTACGCCATCGCCCGCTATGGCCAGGAAGTGGACCGCCTGTACGGTGTGCTGGACGCCCAGCTGGCACGCACCGGTGCCTTCGTGGCCGGCGCCGACTACTCGATTGCCGACATGGCCATCTTCCCCTGGGTGCGCACGCACAAGGCGCAGCAGGTGGACCTGGGCAAATTCCCGCACGTGCAGGCCTGGTACAACGCGCTGTTCCTGCGCCCTGCCGTCAAACGCGGGCTGGACCTGGGCAAGGAGCTGCGCGCGCCGGCCCTGACCGACGAGGCGCGCAAGAACCTGTTCGGCCAGACCGCGCAAAGCGTGCGCCACGCGCAGGAACAGCAGCAGCAACAGCAGCCCACCTGAAGGAAACCCGCATGATCGAATGCTTCTTCGACTGCTCCAGCCCCTGGACCTACCTGGCCTTCCACAACCTGCAGCCCATGGCGGCAGAATTGAACGAGCCAGTCCAGTGGCGGCCCATCCTGGTGGGCGGCGTGTTCAATGCCGCCAACCCCAGCATCTACGCCCAGCGCGAAAACCCGGTACCGGCCAAGCGCGACTACATGCTGAAAGACCTGCAGGACTGGGCCCGGCTGGCGGGCCTGACCATCGTGTTCCCGCCGCGCGTGTTCCCGGTCAACAGCGTCAAGGCCATGCGCGGCTGCATCTGGTTGGCGCAACGCGACACCGCCAGCATGCTGGCCTTTGCCCGCGTGGTGTTCGAAGCCTACTGGTCGCGCGAGGAAGACATCTCGCAAGACGCCGTGCTGGCGCCGCTGTGCGAGCATGTCGGCGTGGTGCCGGCTGAGTTTTTCGACGGCATAGGCCAGAGCGCCATCAAGGACCAACTGCGCGCCAACACCGACGAGCTGGTACGCCGCGGCGGCTTCGGCTCGCCGACGATGTTCGTCGGCGACGACATGTACTTCGGCAACGACCGGCTGGAAGTGTTGCGCCAGGCGGTGCTCAGGTCAAGGCGCTGATTCCACCCACACGGCGCTGATTCACGCGCTGAACACCACCTCGGCCGCCGGCACGGCCACGATCCTGGGGCCAAAGCTGCGGATGTTGGACAGCGTGGCGTTGTGGTGGGTGCGTATCTGGTCCGCGCTGGCGTGTGGCTTGTCGTGGGTGGTGTGGGCATCGGCCACCAATGTCACCGGGTAGCCCAGGGCGGCAGCGCGCCGGGTGGTGGTGTCGACGCAGAACTCGGTGGCGTAGCCGCAGATCACCACTTCCTTGACACCCGCGCGGTCCAGCAACTCGGCCAACGGCGTGCGCATGAAGGCGTCTGGCGTGGTTTTGCGCACCAGATGGTCCTGCGACAGCACGTCCAGCGTGCGTTCCAGCTCCCAGGCGGTGCTGCCGTGGCGCAGTTCCTGGTAGACGGTTTCGTGCTGGATGAAGATCACCGGCGCGCCGGCCGCGCGGGCCGTGCGGGCCAAGGCGTTGATGCGCGCCAGCACAGCGTCGGCGTCTCCAGGGCGTGGCGCGGCGTCAAACAGCCCGCGTTGCACATCGATCACCAGCAATGCCTGTTTTGCCATGTCTGTTGTTCCTCCCCTGTCAGGTTCGTACAGGTTCACAGTCCGTACACATGGCGGCATGGTAGCGCAGGCCACCGATGCGGCAAACGCGCCCGGCATCTCCGCATTTCCTCCCAATTGGTGCGCCACACTCTAAGGCTGCACGAGAGCTCCTGTACCGCATGACACAAGAACAACGCCGCCGCGCCCTGTTGCGCCTGGGCGCCCTGGGAACCTGGGGCGGGCTGGGCTGGCTGGGTGCCCGCCACGCGTCGGCCGCCCCCGCGACCAGCAATTGCCCGGTGGTGCCGCAGGAGACCGAGGGCCCCTTCCCCGCCGACGGCACCACGATGCAGCCGCCGAACGGGATGCCAGGCGCTGCCTACACTGGCATGCCACCGCCCGGCGCTGCGCCCATGGGTGGGCCAGGGCATGCGCCGCCAGGCTTGGGTACGCCTGGCACCCAAGCGCAGGCCTTCAACGTGCTGACGCTGCCTGGCGTCGTCCGCAGCGACCTGCGTCGCAACCTGGACGGCAGCGGCGAGGTGGGCGGCGTGCCTTTGAGCTTGCGCATCCACCTGGTCAACCATGGGGCGGCGTGCAGCCCGCTGGCCGGCCATGCCATCTACGTGTGGCACTGCACGCGCGAGGGCGACTATTCGGTCTACGGCAGCGGCGACATCCGGGACAACCGCTTGCGCGGCGTGCAGGTGACCGACGCGCAGGGCCAGGTGCGCTTCAGCACCATCGTGCCGGGCTGCTACATGGGGCGCATGCCGCACATCCACTTCGAGGTCTACGCCGGCCTGGCTCAGACGGTGAATGGGCGCAACGCGCTGGCCACCTCACAGCTGGCGTTTCCCACCGACACCATGGCGCAGGTCTATGCCAGGGCGGCGGGCTACCAGGCCAGCGCGCGCCACCTGGCGCAGATGAGCTTTGCCAGCGACATGGTGTTTGCCGATGGTGTGGCCCTGCAGATGGTCAAGCTGCAAGGCAGCCTGGCGCAGGGGTTCGATGCCAGCCTGCAAGTGGCGATCGCGGTTTGAACTTCAGCGCATACGCTGCAGATAATCCAGCATGCCCCGCCTGACGCTGCAACGCAAATTCTTCATCGCGCTGGTGCTGCTGCTGCTGGCGCTGTTGACGGTGTTCATCGGCCTGTCCAGGCTGGGCCTGCAGCGCGGCCTGGGCCAGTACGTGGCCGAGATCGAGCTGTCGCGCATGGACTGGCTGTCCAAGCGCCTGCTGGACGACTACGCCAGCCACGGCAACAGCTGGCAATACCTGAAAGACGAGCGCAGCGCCTGGTTCAGTGCCTTGATGTCCGCCAGCGGCTGGCGCGGCCAGGGTGAGCCGGGATCGTCCAAGGGCGGGCCGGGCCGCCTGGACAGACCGCCACGCGACCTGCCTGCGCGCCTGGAGGGTGCCTCCGCGCCCAAGCAGCCGGGCGACCACGGCCCGCCCATGGGCATAGGCCCGCCGCCATTTGGCGAGCGCCATGGCGGACCGGGTGGTCCGGGTGGTCCCAAAGGACCCGGTGGTCCTGGGGGGCCTGGCATACCGCAGGTCGACGTGCTGCCGCACCGCTTCATGCCACCGGCCCCGCCCAACACACCGGGCGACCCGCGTGGCCGCGCCGACAACGTGTACAACCGGTTGGCTCTGCTGGATGCCGATGGCCGGCGCCTGGCCGGCAGCGAGGCGGATCTGGCCGATGCGTTGCGCCAGCCGCTGCGCCAGGACGGCCGCACCGTGGCCTACCTGGCCCTGCTGCCGCTGCAAGGCATACAAACCGATGCCGACCGCGCCTTCGTGGCGCAGCAGCTGGAGTTCATCCTGGCCACCGCGCTGGCCGGGCTGCTACTGGCGCTGCTGATTTCCTCCTGGCTGGGCCGGCGCTGGTTGGCGCCCATCCACGGCCTGGCCGAAGCCGCGCAAGCCGTGGCCCGGGGCCGGCTGGACACCCAGGTGCCCATCCACGGCCACGACGAGCTGGCCACGCTGGCCCAGACCTTCAACCGCATGACGGCGCAGTTGGCGGCGCTGGAGAGTTCGCGCAGCCAGTGGCTGTCCGACGTGGCGCACGAGCTGCGCACGCCGCTGACCGCCATACGTGCCGAGATCGAGGCGCTGCAGGACGGTGTACGCCCCTTCGGCGCCGACGCCGCCCAGCGCCTGCACCGCCAGGTGATGCGCCTGGGCCAGTTGGTGGACGACCTGCGGGCCAGCCTGGATCCGGCTGACGGGGCCGCGCCACCGCTGCAACTGACCCCCCAGCAACCGCTGCTGCTGCTGCTGGACGCCCTGGAGTTGATGCGCGAACGCTTCACCCAGGCCGGCATTGCGCTGGACATCGGCTACCTGAAGCCGCTGGCCCAGCGCGGCAGCGCCGTGGTGCTGGCCGACGAGCGGCGGCTGCACCAGGTGTTCATCAACCTGCTGGAAAACAGCCTGCGCTACACCCATGCCGGCGGCCGGCTGCAAGTGTGCGCCGGGGTGGAAGAGAGCCGGAACCATGACCATGGGGGCCGCCGGTTGGTGATCCTGCTGGACGACACCGCGCCCGGCCCCGCGGCGGCCGACCTGGAGCACTTGTTTGAGCGTTTCTACCGGGCTGAGGCCTCGCGCAGCCGCGAACTGGGCGGCTCGGGCCTGGGGCTGGCCATCTGCAAGCGCATTGTGGAAGCGCACGGCGGCAGTATCACTGCCGCGCCTTCGGCGCTGGGCGGGCTGCGCATCGCGCTGACCTTGCCGCTGGCCGATGCACCCGACACTGCCGAGGCGTAACATGCTGTTGGACCAAGCCATGACAACCCGCATCCTTGTGGTCGAAGACGAGCCCGACATCGCCTCGGTGGTGGTGGACTACCTGCGCCGTGAAAGCTACATCGTCGAGCACCAGGCCGATGGCCAACGGGCGCTGGAAGGCATACTGCGCGCACCGCCCGACCTGGTGCTGCTGGACGTGATGCTGCCCGGGCGCGATGGCACCAGCGTGCTGGAGCTGACCCGGCGCCAGTCCCGCGTGCCGGTGATCATGCTGACGGCACGGGTGGAAGAAGTTGACCGCCTGCTGGGCCTGGCTCTGGGCGCCGACGACTACATCTGCAAACCCTTCTCGCCGCGCGAGGTGGTGGCGCGCGTGAAGGCAGTGCTGCGCCGCAGCCAGCAGCCCGCCGCGCCCAGCTCGGCACTGGTGCTGGACGAAGAGCAGTGGCAGGCCCGCCTGCACGGCCAGCCGCTGGCGCTGACGCGCAAGGAATTCGAGCTGCTGCGCGTGCTGTCGGCCCACCCAGGGCGCATCTACCCGCGCGCCAAGCTGCTGGAACTGGCCTATGCCGATGACCTGTCGGTCACCGAACGGGCAGTGGACAGCCACGTGAAGAACCTGCGCCGCAAGATGGCTGCGCTGGACAGCCAGCACGAGTGGATACGTTCGGTGTACGGCGTCGGCTTCGCCTTTGAAGACCAGTTGGTCTAGCGCTTGGTTTAACGCCTTTTCCCCTGTTGGTAGTGGCCCGCTTGACAGCCCGGCAAATGCACGGCATAGTACACACCAACCAGTTGGTATGTTATGCAAGCAAGCACCGAATCTGCCTCCCCCTCGCGGCAAAAGCTGTTGGACGCCGCGCTGTCGGTGATCCGCACCAAGGGCTACAGCGCCACCACCGTGGACGAGCTCTGCGCCGCTGCCGGTGTCACCAAGGGCGCGTTCTTCCACCACTTCAAGAGCAAGGACGCCTTTGGCGTCGCCGCTGCGGACTATTGGTCAGAGACGACTGACGCGATGTTTGCGCAGGCGCCCTACCACGGCCATGCCAACCCGCTGGACCGCGTGCTCGGCTATGTGGCCTTGCGCAAGGAACTGCTGGCAGGTGGCGTTCCCGAATTCACTTGCCTGGTCGGCACCATGGTGCAGGAGACCTATGAGACCAGCCCCACCATCCGCGATGCTTGCGCGCGCAGCATCACCGGCCATGCGCAGCACCTGGAGGCCGACATCGAGGCGGCCATGCGGGAGCGAGGACTGTCTCCCGACTGGAGCGCCAAGTCGCTGGCGCTGCACACCCAGGCCGTGTTGCAGGGCGCGTTCATCCTGGCCAAGGCAACGGGTGGCGCCGCCATCGCGGCCGACAGCGTCGACCACCTCAGCCGCTACCTCGAACTGCTGTTCTCGTCCGGCAAGCGAAACGCCCCCGGCGAATCACCCTGAAGGAGATCTCCCATGACCGCCACCCTCACCTGCTTCGCACAGTCGCCCGACCGCGGCCGAGGCCTGGCGCGCGACATGCGCGTACGTTGGGCGCTGGAGGAAGTGGGCCAGCCCTATGACGTGCGCCTGGTGTCTTTCGCCCAGATGAAGGAGCCCGAGCACCTGGCGCGCCAGCCGTTCGGCCAGATTCCCGCCTTTGAGGAAGGCGGTTTGGCATTGTTCGAATCGGGCGCCATCGTGCTCCACCTTGCGCAGCAGCATGCGGGCCTGCTGCCGGCGGACGCCAACGCACGCGCGCGTGCCGTCAGTTGGATGTTTGCCGCCGTCAGCACCATGGAGCCCCCGCTGGTGGAACGCAGCATGGCGATGGTGTTCGAACGCGACAAGCCCTGGTTCGAGCAACGACAGCCCATGCTTGACAAACAGGCACATGCCCGGCTCGGCCAGCTTTCCAGGCACCTCGGTGACGCCGAGTGGCTTGACGGTGCATTCAGCGCTGGCGACCTGATGATGATCGGCGTGCTGTTCCGCTCCAAGCCCACGGGCGTGCTGAAAGACTACCCCAACCTGGACGCCTACGTCGCCCGCGGCGAGGCGCGGCCGGCCTTCCAGCGCGCGTTTGACGCGCAACTTGCGGTTTTCACGGCGAGCCAGCAGACCGCTGCCTGAGCCAAGCTTCCATTCCCCCTGACCCAAACCACCAAGGAGCACCCATGACCCAAGCCAAACCCATCCCCGACGGCATGCATTCGCTGACGCCCCACCTGGTCTGCGACGGCGCTGCCGCCGCCATCGAGTTCTACAAGAAGGCCTTCAACGCGCAGGAGCTGGCGCGCATGCCCGGCCCCGAAGGCAAGTTGATGCACGCCATGCTGAAAATCGGCGACTCCCACTTCATGCTGAACGACGAGTTCCGTGATTTCGGCGGCTTCGGCCCGCACTACCTGAAGGGCTCGCCGGTAACCATCCACCTGTATGTGACCGACGTGGACGCCCAGGTGGCCCAGGCCGTGGCGGCCGGCGCCAAGCTCACCATGCCGGTGGCCGACATGTTCTGGGGCGACCGCTATGGCCAGCTGGAAGACCCGTTTGGCCACAAGTGGTCGGTCGCCACCCACATCAAGGACACCACACCGGAAGAAGCCATGGCGGCAATGATGGCCATGGCGCCGCCGTCGGACTGCGGCAACAAAGCGTGACGCATAAGCCAGCGGGGATGCTGCCGGTTTAATCCAGATCGCCGGACAGATAGGCCAGGCGCCTGTCCGGCGCGAACTTCTCGATCGCGTAGCGCAGCATGGTGCGCGGCATGCGGGCGTGGTGGCGCTGCAAGAACTTTTCCAGCACCGCCACATCACGCTTGCCAACCTCGCGCAGCATCCAGCCGCAGGCCTTGTGCATCAGGTCCTGCTCATCGGCCAACAGCAGTTCCACCAGTTTCAGCGTGTCGGCAAAGTCACCGGCGCGGATGAAGGCGAACGTCGCCAGCACCGCAATGCGGCGGTCCCACAGCACATCCGAGCGCACCAGCTCGTACAACAGCGCACGGTCGCGCGTCAGCAGGTGTGCGCCCAGGATATAAGGCGCCGAGCTGTCCACCAGATTCCAATTGTTGACGCGGTGCTTGTTGGCCAGGAACAGCTGGCAGATCTGCTGCTGCGCCATCTCATCCGCTTGGCGGCCTCTGCCGGCCTTGCCGTACTTCGCCACCAGGATCAGCAGCGCCAGAAGGCGCGCCTCGTTGTAGGGCGAGGCCAGCAGTTGCTCGCAGGCTTGCAAGTCCAGCGTCCGGTACTGCCGCACCAGTTCCCGCACGGCCGGCACCGTGACGCCCAGGAAGCGGTCACCCTCGCCATACTGGCCCTTGCCGGCCTTGAAGTAGCGCGGGAAAAACGCCGCCTTCTGTGGGTCGGCCAGGGCCGACAGAGCCGCCTGCACCTCGCGTGTGGACACCTTCATGGCGGCCGATGATAGCCGGCTGCGCACAGCCTGTCGCGTTGACGATAGTTAGAACTATGTTTTAAGTTACATTACGCCAAACTCAAGGAGGCCCCCATGGACACGGCAACCCAACTGCAAGCCGCGCTCGCCCTGCAACGCCAGGCCTACCTGCGCATACCCGCGCCAGACCTGGCGCAGCGCCGGCAAGACCTGCACACGCTGGGTCGCTTCGTGCGCGAGAACCAGGCCGCACTCGAAGAAGCCGTCAGCGCCGACTACGGCCACCGCAGCGCGCACGAGACGCAGATCACCGAAATCGGGCCGGTGCTGGCCGGCATACGCCACGCCACCAAAAACCTGCGCCGCTGGATGCGCCCGCAAAGCCGGCATGTGGACCGCATGGCCTTCGGCCTGGCAAGCAACCGCGTGATCCCGCAGCCGCTGGGCGTGGTGGGCGTCATCGTGCCGTGGAATTTCCCCATCAACCTCAGCCTGCTGCCGCTGATCTACATCTTCGCCGCCGGCAACCGCGCCATGGTCAAGATGAGCGAGAACTCGCGCCACCTGGCCGCGCTGCTGATCGCCAAGATGCCGGCCTATTTCCCGGCGGACAAGCTGCAGTTCTTCGACGAGACCGGTGGCGTCGGCGTGGAGTTTTCCAAGCTGCCGTTCGACCATCTGCTGTTCACCGGCTCGGGCAAGACCGGCCGCGCCGTGATGGCCGCCGCCGCGCAAAACCTGACCCCGGTGACGCTGGAGCTGGGCGGCAAGGCGCCGGCCATCGTCTGCGACGACTTCGACATCTCCCTGGCGGCCGAGCGCATCCTGTTCATCAAGTGCCTGAACGCCGGGCAGATCTGCACCACGGTGGACCACGTGTTCGTGCCGCAAAACAAGGTGGCCGACTTCGTGCAGGCGGCCAAGGCCTTCGTGCCGCAGCGCTATGCCAACCTGGATTCGGTGGACTACAGCTCCATCATCGACACCCGCGCCTACGGCCGCCTGCGCGAGGCCATGGCCGACGCCCAGGCCGGCGGCGCGCAGCTGCTGCCGCTGCTGCCCGGCGCCGCCTTTGACGACGCCCGCCACCGCATCGCCCCGCACCTGGTGCTGGACGCCGCGCCCGACAGCCAGCTGATGACGCGCGAAATCTTCGGCCCCGTGCTGCCCATCATCCCCTACCGCACGCTGGACGAGGTGATGGCCAAGATCAACGCCGGCCCCCGCCCGCTGGCCATCTACCCCTTCAGCAACCAAGGCGCGCAGGTGCAGACGCTGATCGACCGCGTGATGTCCGGCGGCGTGTCGGTCAACGACGCGCTGCTGCACGTCGGCCAGGACGACCTGCCCTTTGGCGGCGTGGGTGAGTCCGGCATGGGCCACTACCACGGCGTGGAAGGCTTCAACACCTTCAGCAAGCTGCGCCCGGTGTTCTACCAGTCGCGCTGGTCGACGCTGAAGCTGTTGATGCCGCCCTATGGGCCATTGGCCCAGCGCCTGCTGAAGTTTCTGCTGCGTTGAGGCCGCAGGCAACGCCAGGCACAAAAAAAGCCCGCATCAGCGGGCTTTTTGCTACGGCGAATCGCCTCAGCCCATGTGCAAACCGCCGTTGACCGAGAAATCAGCCCCGGTGGAGTAGCCACCATCTTCCGACGCGAGCCAGGCGATGATTGAGGCGATCTCGCTGGGCTCACCCAGGCGCTTGACGGGGATGGTGGCAACAATCTTGCCCAGTACGTCCTCGCGTATCGCCTTCACCATGTCGGTGCCGATGTAGCCAGGGCTCACGGTGTTCACCGTCACGCCCTTGCTGGCCATTTCCTGCGCCAGCGCCATCGTGAAGCCGTGCATGCCGGCCTTGGCGGCCGAATAGTTGGTCTGGCCGGCCTGGCCCTTCTCGCCGTTGACCGACGAGATGTTGATGATGCGGCCCCAGCCCTTTTCCACCATGTCACCCACCACCTGCTTGGTGACGTTGAACATGCTGTTCAGGTTGGTCTCGATCACCGCGTCCCAGTCCTCGCGCGTCATCTTCAGGAACATGCGGTCCTTGGTGATGCCGGCGTTGTTCACCAGCACGTCGATGGCGCCATGTTCGGCCTTGGTCTTGCTGAAGGCTTCCACCGTGGAATCCCAGCTGCCCACATTGCCCACCGAGGCGTAAAAGGTGTAGCCCAGGGCGGCCTGCTCGGCGATCCACTTCGCGTGGTCGCGCGTGGGGCCACAGCCGGCGATGACCTTGAAGCCTTCCTTGTGCAGGCGCTGGCAGATGGCGGTGCCGATGCCGCCCATGCCGCCGGTCACGTAAGCTACTTTCTGACTCATGATGTTCTCCTTCTTGTCCAAACAATTGCGGGCGCGCCGCGGCTAGCGCACCCTCATCCCATTGTGGGCCGAATTCAGCGCTCCACAGTTAGGGCAACCCCCATGCCGCCGCCTATGCACAGGCTGGCAATGCCCTTCTTGGCGTCGCGCCGCTGCATCTCGTGCAGCAGCGTCACCAGGATGCGGCAACCCGATGCACCGATAGGGTGCCCAATGGCAATGGCGCCACCGTTGACGTTGACCTTGCTGGTGTCCCAGCCCATGGCGTTGTTGACCGCGCAGGCCTGGGCCGCAAACGCCTCGTTGATCTCCAGCAGGTCCAGATCGGCCGCCTTCCAGCCGGCGCGCGCCAGCGCCTTGGTGGAAGCCGGCACCGGCCCCATGCCCATGATGGACGGGTCCAGCCCGGCGGTGGCAAAGCTGGCAATGCGCGCCAGGGGTTTCAGTCCCAGCGCGGCGGCCTTCTTGGCCGTCATCACCATCACGGCAGCGGCGCCGTCGTTCAGGCCCGAGGCATTGCCGGCCGTCACACCGCCGGCCTTGTCAAATGCCGGCCTCAGCCCGGCCAGCGCCTCGGCATTGGTCTTGCGGTTGATGAACTCGTCAGCGGCAAACACCACCGGGTCGCCCTTCTTCTGCGCAATGCTGAAAGGGGTGATTTCGTCCTTGAACTTGCCGGCGTCCTGCGCCGCAGCGGCCTTTTGCTGGCTGGCCAGTGCCAGCGCGTCCTGCGCCTCGCGGCTGATGCTGTATTGCTTGGCCACGTTCTCGGCCGTGATGCCCATGTGGTACTGGTTGTAGACGTCCCACAGGCCGTCGACGATCATGGTGTCCACCAGTTTCCAGTCGCCCATGCGCTGGCCGTCGCGCGAGTTGGGCAGCACGTGCGGCGCCATGCTCATGCTTTCCTGGCCACCGGCGATGACGATCTCGCTGTCGCCCCAGGCCACAGACTGGGCCGCCAGCATCACCGCCTTCAGGCCAGAGCCGCAGACGGCGTTGATGGTCAGGCCCGGCACCTCCTTGGGCACGCCACCCTTCAGCAGCGCCTGACGCGCCGGGTTCTGGCCCACGCCAGCCGCCAGCACCTGGCCCATGATGACCTCGCCCACCTGCTCAGCGGCCACGCCGGTGCGCTCCAGCAGGCTCTTGATGACGGCGGCGCCCAGCTCGGTGGCCGGCACCTTGGCCAGGGTGCCGCCAAACTTGCCGACGGCGGTGCGGGTGGCTGAAACGATGACGATGTCTTCCATGGTGGGCTCCAATTGAACGGGAAATAAGGGGTTGGGGAATGGGGTGGCGCTGGCAGGGCCTAGGCCCTGGCCTTCACATAGCGGCCCGGCGCCGGCTCCAGCTTTTTGCCGGCGGCCTTGGCATAGGTCTTTGGCGCCGGCACCAGCTTGCCGGCGTGGCCTTTCAGCCAGTGCGACCAGTCGGTCCACCAGCTGCCGGCATGCTCGGTGGCGCCGGACAGCCATTCGGCCTGCGTCTTGGGCAGCTTGCCGTCCTTGCGTATCCAGTGGCTGCGCTTGTTCTTGGCCGGCGGGTTGATGACGCCGGCAATGTGGCCCGAGGCCCCCATCACAAAGCGCTTGGGGCCGGGCAGCCATTGGGTGGAGGCGTACGACGCGCCTATGGGCACGATGTGGTCCTCGCGCGAGCCGTAGATGTACACCGGGATGTCCACCTTGCGCAGGTCCACCTTCTGGCCGCACACGGTCAGTTTGCCGGGCTTGACCAGGTTGTTTTCAAGGTAAGTGTTGCGCAGGTACCAGGCATAGAAGGGGCCGGGCAGGTTGGTGGAGTCGCTGTTCCAATACAGCAGGTCAAACGGCGGCGGCGTCTCGCCCTTCAGGTAGTTGCCCACCACGTAGTTCCACACCAGGTCATTGGGCCGCAGGAAGGAGAAGGTGGAGGCCAGGTCGCCCCCCTTCATCATGCCGCCCTGCCCCATTTCCATCTCGCGGTACTTGACGAAGGCCTCGTCGATGAACAGGTCCAGCACGCCGGTGTCGCTGAAGTCCAGCAGCGTGGTCAGGAAGGTGGCGCTGTCCACCGGCTTCTCGCCGCGCGCGGCCAGCACCGCCAGCGCCGTGGCCAGGATGGTGCCGCCAACGCAGAAACCCAGCGCGTTGATGCGCTTGGCGCCGGTCAGCTCGCGCACCGTGGCAATGGCCTGGATGGCGGCATGCTCGATGTAGTCGTCCCAGGTCTTGGTGGCCAAGCTGGCATCGGGGTTGCGCCAGCTGACCACAAAGGTGCGGTGGCCCTGGGCCACGGCGTAGCGGATCAGCGAGTTATCGGGCTGCAGGTCCAGGATGTAGAACTTGTTGATGCACGGCGGCACCAGCAAAAAGGGCTTCTCGAACACCTTGGGGGTGAGTGGCTTGTACTCGATCAACTGGAACAGCTCGTTCTCGTACACCACCGCGCCTTCGGTGGTGGCCACGTTCTTGCCGACCTCGAACACGCTCTCGTCCGTCATCGACACATGGCCCTGCTGGATGTCGTGCATCAGGTTCTGCACGCCCTTGGCAATGCTCTCGCCCTTGCTGTCGATGGCCTTTTTCTGCGCCTCGGCGTTGAAGGCGATGAAGTTGCTGGGCGCGGCGGCCGCCATCCACTGCTCCACCGCAAAGCGTATGCGTGCCTTGGTCTTGGCATCGCTCTGCACCGCATCGGCCAGGCCCATCAGCGTGCGCGCGTTCAGCAGGTAGGTGGCGGCGGAAAACGCCGCCATCGGGTTGCCGGCCCAGGACGGGTCGGCAAAGCGCTTGTCGCTGCCCAGCCCGGGGGTTTGCAACGGCGCCTGCAGGTGCTCGGTCCACAGTGACGTGGCATCGGCCAGGTACTGCTGCTGCAACTGCTGCAGCTTGTCGGGGGCGAAGTTCAGCGCTGGCATGCTGGCCGCATCAGCGCCCTGGCCCGGCACCGCCGCAGCGCCCAGGCCCTGGAAGGAATGCATGGCCTGTGTCCAGTTCTGCACCAGGGCTTGTTGGAACTGCTGTGCCGCCTCGGCCCAAATTTGGGGAGAATCCTGTGTCACTGTCGCTCCTCGCTCATCGCTGTAGCTCGCGCCGTAGCTCTTGCTGCGGTTTTCTGTGTGTAATCAGTATCTCAGTTTTAAGTGACGTCGAACTGACGCCGATCAAAAATCACCCCATGTACATTGTCGCCATTGGCTGGTTGTATGTTGCGCTGATGATGGCGGTGGCCGAGGCCACCAATTCCACCGGCACGGTGCTGGGCGCCATCATCACTTTCCTGCTGTACGGGCTGGGGCCCGTGGCGCTGGTGCTTTACCTGCTGAACACGCCGGCGCGGCGCCAACGCGTCAAAGCGCGCGAGGCCACCGAAATGGCCAGGATGGCAGAAGCAGAAACAACAGAAGTGGCAGAAGCGACAGAATTGGCAAAAGCGGCCGCCGGGCCCGCGCAGCCGTCACTTCAACCAGATGCAGGCAGCCATGCGGCCGCTGACGCCCCGGTCACGCCGGTGCGAAAAGAACCGTGACGGGTTGCTGACCGTGCACCACGGCTGGCTGCCGTCGTTGCCATAGATTTGGGTGATGCCCAGCCGCGCCAGCCGCTGGCGCGCCAGGCCAGACAGATCGGCCAGCCAATTGCCGGTGGGCTGGGGTTTGAACATGGCGTGCGCGGCCGGCAGCGCGCTGACAAAGGCATGGTGCACATCGTCCCCCACCTCAAACTGCACCGGCCCTATGCACGGCCCCAGCCAGGCCATCAGCCGGCTCACCTTCTGGTCATGCGGCGCCTGCTTCACCAGCTGGTGCACCACCGTCTCCAGAATGCCGGTGCCACCACGTCCGGCCAGGCCGCGCCAGCCCGCATGCGCGGCGCCCACGATGCTGCCCTCGTCATTGCTGAACAGCACCGGCAAGCAGTCCGCCACCAGCATGGTGCAGGCCAGGCCCTGCAGATGGGTGACGCAGCCGTCGCCCCGGGTGCCGTGGGCGGTGTGGCTGTCCAGCGTCACCACCTCGGTGCCGTGCACCTGGGCCAGAAACACCGGCTTGGCCAGCGTGGCGTTGTGCAGGATGGCCCGGTTCGCCCCCACGTCCAGCACGTGGTCGCCGACATGGTCGCCCAGGTTCATGCTGTCGTAAGGCCCGCGCGAACGCCCGCCAATGCGGCTGGTGCACACCGCGCGCACATTGCTGGGCGCCGGCCAGCGGGGGATCAGCCAGTCTGCCAACATCTATTCATTGTCCGGACACTGGCTCGGCTGCGCCTGCTGAAACGCCGGCAGCGCCATGCAGGCATCAAACGCCGCCATGGTGCGCGTCAGGCCGTCGAAATTGACGTCAAAGCGCTTGCCGTTGAAAATCTGCGGCACCAGGCAGCAGTCGGCCATGGTGGGCGTGTCGCCATAGCAATAGACCGACGCCGTCAGGCCCTCGGCGGCGCGCGCCTTGTCCACCGCCACCAGTTGGCGCTCGAACGACTCCAGCCCGTCCCGCACCCAATGGCGGTACCAGCGGTTCTTGGCCTCTTCTTCCAGCTTCAGGATCTTCGTCAAATACTTCAGCACCCGCAGGTTGTTCAGCGGGTGGATTTCGCAGGCGATGGACTGCGCCAGCGCCCGCACCCGGGCGCGCCCCAGCGGGGTGATGGGCAACAGCGGCGCCGCCGGATACGTCTCTTCCAGGTACTCGATGATGGCCATGGACTGCGACAGCAGCTCGCCGCCCTCCGCCTCCAGCAACGGCACCAGCCCATCGGGGCTCAGCGCCGTGTAGGCCGCCAGCTTGTGGTCGCCGCGCGCCAGGTGCACCGGCAGGTAGTCATAAGCCAGGCCCTTGAGCTGCAGGGCAATGCGCACGCGAAACGACGCCGAAGAGCGGAAGTAGTTGTACAGCTTCATGCCGCAAGGATAGCGCCAAACCCGCCCGGCAACCATGGTGGCCCACCCTGCCAGCAAGCCCGTCGGCCAGCAGTTAACATCGTGCAGCCGTTTTGTTTTTTTCCCGGAAATTCCAGCCATGATCCTTGAGCTCGCCGACATCCGCATCCACCCCGGCCAGAACGCCGCCTTCGAGGAAGCCATCGCGCGCGGCCTGCGCGAGGTGTTCACCAGCGTCAAGGGCGCGCACAACCCCAGCGTGCACCGGGGCATCGAGTCGGCCGAGCGCTACATCCTGCAGATCACCTGGGACACGCTGGAAGACCACACCGTGGGCTTTCGCCAGTCGCCCGCCTTTGCCGCCTGGCGCGCCATCGTCGGCCCGTTCTTTGCGCAGCCGCCGGTGGTGGAGCATTTCGCGCTGGCCGTTTAGTCCCGGCCCACTGATTTTTTCGTCAACCCTCAAGTCAACGCCATGAGTTACGTCTTCACGCCCCCCGCCCAGCCGTCCGTCCCCGTGGTGGGCAAGGACGAGCGCTTCCCCGTGCACCGCATCTACTGCGTCGGCCGCAACTACGAAGAGCACGCCAAAGAGATGGGCTTCACCGGCCGCGAACCGCCGTTCTTCTTCATGAAGCCGGCCGACGCCGTGCTGGTGGTGCCGCACGGCCAGACCGGCCAGATGCCCTACCCCAGCCTGACCAGCAACCTGCACCACGAGATCGAGCTGGTGGTGGCCATCGGCAAGGGCGGCAAGAACATCAAGGCCGCCGACGCCGCCCAGCACATCTTCGGCTACGCCGTCGGCCTGGACATGACCCGGCGCGACCTGCAAGGCGAGATGAAAAAGCAGGGCCGCCCCTGGTGCATAGGCAAGGGCTTTGACCATTCCGCCCCCATCGGCCCCATCATGCCGGCCGGCGCCGCTGGCGACGTCGCCCATGCCGAGATCTGGCTCAAGGTGAACGCCGCTGACCGCCAGCGCAGCAGCGTGGCCAAGCTGATCTGGAACATTGGCGAAACCATAGAGCACCTGTCCGCCGCCTGGGAGCTGCAGCCCGGCGACCTGATCTTCACCGGCACGCCTGAGGGCGTGGCAGCCGTGGGCGTGGGCGACACCCTGGTGGGTGGCATCAGCGGTCTGGGCGAGCTGCACGTGCACATGCAGGGCGGCTGAGCCCACCAGCCACCCCCACCACGCACCCCATGCTGCGCCCGCCCATCAAGCACTGCCGCAACTGTGGCCAGGCCGTGGTGTACCGGCTGCCTGACGACGGCGACACCAAAGAGCGCGCCGTCTGCCCGGCCTGCGCCACCGTGCATTACGAAAACCCGCTCAACGTGGTCGGCACCGTGCCCTACCTGGGCGACAAGGTGCTGCTGTGCAAGCGCGCCATCGAGCCGCGCCACGGCAAGTGGACGCTGCCGGCCGGCTTCATGGAGCTGGGCGAAACCACCGCCCAGGGCGCGGCGCGCGAGACCGACGAGGAAGCCGGCGCGCAGTTCGAGATGGAGGGCCTGTTCACCGTCATGAGCGTGCCGCGCGTGGGCCAGGTGCACCTGTTCTACCGTGCCCGGCTGCTGTCGGACCAGTTCAACCCCGGCGCCGAGACGCTGGAGGCCCGGCTGTTCGACGAGGCCGATATCCCCTGGGACGACATCGCCTTTCGCACCGTGAAAGAGACGCTGGAGCACTTCTTCGCCGACCGGCCCAGCCAGGTGTTTCCGGTGCGCGTCATCGACATCGTGTGACAAACACACTGTAACCAGGCCTTATTTCCCGCTGTACAAACCCTGCCACAGGGGTATAACAGGCGCATGGCCACCAAAGACCGGTTTTGGAATGTAGACCTCCACGTGCTGCTGCGTTGGTGGTGGATAGACATTTCCACCTTCGTGCTGACCGCGCTGACCTTTGTCGGCCTGGCGCTGCCGGTCATCATCCCCACATTGATCCTGTGGTTCCTCTACTCCATCGACTTCAAGATGCCCCGGTGACCGGTGCCGTCGTGACGATGGTCGCCAAATGCAGCAAAAAGATGGCGTAAGGAAACGCCACCGTAGGCCGGCAGGCGTTGATCAAATACTCACCCAGCAACCCCACCAGCCCCTTGCGCCCCGCCAGCCACTGGGTGTGCAGCTGAAAAGCGTGGCCGTCCGCCGGCTGGCCGTGCGCCAGCCAGTGCTCCACCAGCGTGATGCGCGCGCTCAGGCGGGCCTGCATGGTGCGCTGCATGCTCTCTTGCAGCCACAGCACCAGCAGCATCAGCGCGATCAGAATGGCGTCGCCCTGCGAACTGGCCACCGCCACGGCATACAGCACCGTGGTGGCCAGCTTGATCAGCATGGCGTGCTTCTCGTATTGTTCGTGCTGGGCAAACAGCGCCAGCCATTCCTGGTTCAGGGCAGAGGTATCGTTCGCAGGCATGGCGGCAAGCATAGCACCGGCATGTATCTGCACTTTGGGGTAGGCTAGGGCTTATGAGCGAAGCAGCAGGCGCCTTGGTGCCACTCCCCCCTGGGGCCCCCAACCCCATCAGCGAGGCCATTTTGAGCCTGGTGGCCCATGTGCCGGCCACGGACGAACCCGCCCAGGCACAGCCACAGGCGCGCGCCCAGGCCATCGCCCGCACCGCCGCACGCCGGGCCAGCGTGGTGGCCAGCTCCATGGCGCTGCCGCCCGGCCTGCTGGGCTGGCTGACGCTGCTGCCCGAGCTGCTGGCCGTGTGGCGCCTCCAAGCCCAAATGGTGTCCGACATTGCCGGCGTCTACGGCAAAAGCGCCACGTTGTCGCGCGAGCAAATGCTCTATTGCCTGTTCAAGCACCTGGGGGCGCAGCTGTTTCGCGATGTGGTGGTGCGCGCAGGTGAGCGGGTGCTGGTGCGCAGCGCCTCGGCGGCGGCCCTGCAAGGGCTGGTGCGCCAGCTCGGCATCAAGGCCGGCCAGGGCTTGCTGGGCAAGGGGGCTTCAAGGTTGCTGCCCGTGGTGGGCGCGGTGGGCGTGGGTGCCTATGCGTATTACGACACCCGCCAGGTGGCCAAGACGGCCATGGAGCTGTTTGCTCAGTGCTGAGCAGCCCCGTCCGGCTTGATGTCTTTCGCCACCACGTCGCTGATGTCGCCCACCGAGCGGCTGGCCGCCCGGCGCGCTGAAGCCCGCACCGGCCCCGTGGCGCCCTGAAAACCGCGCCAACGCGCTTTCGGGTCAAAGCGGAAATGCCAGGGTGCCACCGGCTGCCCCATGGCTTTCGCCCAGGCGGCACGGCCCAGCCAGACGGCCAACACCACCAGGGCGGCCGTCAGCAAGCTGACAAAAAACACCAGCGCCATGCCCAACAGCAGAACGCGCAGCAATATTCGAAAGATCATGAGGCGAATATAGGGGTACTTCGGTATTTTGCACCCACCATGCGACGAACAGCGGGTAGCAGCGAAGAATTGACGGTTTAGGCAGGTTTTCGCCGCCTCAAAACAACAACGCCTCGGCCAGCCGCAATGGTGAGCCTTCGGCCGCAAAAAAGCATGAAGAAACTGTGTCAGCGTGCCGTTCAGCCGCTGCACAAACCTTTCAGAAATCAAAATAAAACTCAGTGCAATAGAAAATTGAACATCGTTTATTTTTTAAATAATTGTTACTTTTTTTAATTTTTAATCTTCACTCGCAAAGATTTCCGGGTTTCGCGCGGAAATCCGTTGACCCCAGCATGGCCGCATAATCGCCGCCATCAAAAACCACCCCACCCCCAACACCGTGCACATCCTGCCCCTCTCTGCATTGCGCTCCCTGGTGCTGCTGGCCGCATTGGCCCCCATCCTGCCCGCTCAGGCCGACACCGTGTTGGACAACGTGCGCGGCTACACCTTCACCCAAGACGGCAAGCTGCAGCGCTTCGAATCCCTGGCCTTCTCCGACGCCGGCAAAGTCATCGCCGCCGGCAGCGCCGCCAACGTGGCGGCCCAGGCGCCGGGTGCCCGCCACCAGGACATGGGCGGCAAAACGCTGCTGCCCGGGCTGATCGACGCTCACGGCCACATCTTCAGCCTGGGCAACAGCGCCCGGCAGCTCTCCCTGCGCGACACCCGCACGCTGGCCGAGGCGCAAGCCGCCATCGCCGCCTACGCCAAAGCCAACCCCGCCAGCCCCTGGCTGCTGGGCGGCGAGTGGAACCAGGCCAACTGGAAGCTGGGCCGCTTCCCCACCGCCGCCGAGATCGACGCCGTGGTGGCCGACAAGCCCGTGTGGCTGGAGCGGGTGGACGGCCACGCCGGCTGGGCCAACAGCGCCGCCCTCAAACTGGCCGGCATCACCCGCGACACCCCCGACCCCCAAGGCGGCAAGATCGAGCGTGACGCCCAAGGCAACGCAACCGGCATCCTGGTGGACGCCGCCAGCCGCCTGGTCGACAAGGTGGTGCCCGCCCCCAACGCGGCTGAGCGCCGCGCCGCCCTGGACGCCGCGCTGAAAACATTGGCCAGCGTGGGCTTGACCAGCGTGCACGACGCCGGCGTGTCCGCCGAGGCCGACGCCCTCTTCCGCGACTATGCCGACAAAGGCAAGCTGACCGTGCGCGTGTACGGCATGATCAGCGGCGTTGACGCCTTTTTCGACCAGGCATCCGCCACCGGCCCACTGCTGGCCTATGGCAACGACCGCTACACGCTGCGCGCCGTCAAGCTGTTTGCCGACGGCGCCCTGGGCAGCCGCGGCGCCGCGCTGCTGGCGCCTTATAACGACAGCCCGCAAGCCAAAGGCCTGCTGTTCATCAGCGACGCCGAGATGCAGCGCCGCATGGAAAAGGCCATGGGCAAGGGCTACCAGGTCAACGTGCACGCCATCGGCGACGCCGGCAACCGCCAGGTGCTGGACGGCTTTGAGAAGCTGGCCCAGCGCTTTGACACCGCCAAGCTGCGCAACCGCGTGGAGCACGCCCAGGTGGTGGCCCTGCCCGACATTCCCCGCTTCAAGCAGTTGGGCGTCATCCCCTCCATGCAGCCCACCCACGCCACGTCTGACATGAACATGGCCGAAGACCGCGTGGGCGCGCGGCGCATCCAGGGCGCCTATGCCTGGCAGACCTTTTTGAAGCAGGGTTCGAAGATTGCCTGTGGGTCAGACTTCCCGGTGGAGTCGCCCAACCCCTTCTGGGGCCTGCATGCCGCCGTCACCCGCGAGAGCGCGCAAGGCAAGCCCCCCGGCGGCTGGTTCCCCGCCCAGAAAATGACGCTGGAGCAAGCCCTGCGCTGCTTCACGCTGGACGCCGCCTATGCCGCCCACCAGGAAAACACGCTGGGCACGCTGGAGCGCGGCAAATGGGCGGACTTCATCGTCATCGACCGCGACCTGTTTGGCATCCCCGCGCAAGACATTCACCGCACCCAGGTGCTGCAAACCTGGGTAGGCGGCAATCGGGTTTTTTAAAGGAGCTACCACATGCGTATATCAAGCGGAATGACGAATTGCCTGGCCGTGCTGGGGCTGGCGGCGGCCATGCTGCTGCCACTGGCCGCACAAGCCCAGCCCATGTCCTTTCATGAGGGCCGTGCGAACATGACCGTCAACAGCATGGCCACGCGCGACCAGAACTACGAGCTGAACAACCGTGCTGCCACCGAAGGCAAGCTGCGCCCCGAGACGGCCCGCTTCCTGCAGGATGCACAACGCCTGATCGCCAGTGGCGACACCGCCGGCGCGGCCGACAAGATCGCCAAGGCCGAGCGCGAACAAAACAAATCGCTCTACGAGCTGCATTTGATCGCCCGCATGAAGGGCAAGCTGGCGCTGGCCAAGCTCGACCCGGACGAGGCCGGCCGCCAATACCTGGCGGCGGCCCAGGGCGACTGGATGAAGCCCGCCGACCGCGCCGCCGAGCTGGAAGTCATCGCCAGCCTGTATTACCACAAGAAGGAATACGCCAAGGCCGCCAACTGGTTCGACCGCTACGCCGAAGCCGGCGGCAGCAACCCCAACACCGGCATGCTGCGCGCGCAGAGCTACTACATCCTGGACGACTTCGGCAACACAGCCAAGGTGCTGGACGCCGAGCTCAACCGCACGCTGGCCGCATCCGCCAAGCCGCCCGAGCTGATGCTCAAGCTGTTGGTGGACTCCAAGGAACGCGTGGCCGACATGGAAGGCGCCAAAAAAGCCCAGCAACTGCTGGCACAGCATTACCCCGGCAGCAAGTAAGCGCCGCGCGCCCTTCCCGCCACGCAAACACCCGCCGCGGCGGGTGTTTTGCTTTCACTAGAATGGGCCGGACGACCGACACACCCAAGAGGAGCAAGATGCGCAATTTCACCACCCGGCTGGCCCACCTGGCCATCTGCAGCCTGCCTGCCGCCACCGCGCTACTGGCCCTGCCCGTTCACGCCCAGCGGCCAGACATGACCGTCAACTCCATGGCCACGCGCGACCAGAACTACGAGATGAACAACCGCGCCGCCACCGAAGGCAAGCTGCGCCCCGAAGTGGCCATCCCCCTGCAAGACGCCCAGCGCATGATCGCCAACATGGAGCCCGTCGGCGCGGCCGAGAAAATCGCCAAGGCAGAGAGCGCCCAAGGCAAGTCCCCCTATGAGCTGCACGTGATCGCCCGCGTGAAGGGCAAGCTGGCCCTGAGCAAGAACGACGCCGACGAAGCCGGCAAGCAGTACCTGGTCGCCGCCGAAGGCGACTGGATGAAGCCCGCCGACCGCATCGCCGAGCTGGAGGTCATCGCCAGCCTGCACTACCACAAGAAGGAATACGCCAAGGCCGCCACCTGGTTCGACCGCTACGCCGCCGCCGGTGGCACCAACCCCAACACCGGCATGCTGCGCGCGCAGAGCTACTACATCATCGACGACTACGCCAACACCGCCAAGGTGCTGGACGTCGAGCTCGACCGCAGCGTGGCCGCCTCCAAAAAGCCGCCCGAGCTGCTGCTGAAGCTGTTGGTGGACTCGAAAGAGCGTATCAACGACGTGGACGGCGCCAAAAAGGCCACCCTGCTGCTGGCGCAGTATTACCCCGGCAAGTGAACAGGCGCAGGCACGGCTTCAGCGCTCAGCGCCGCCCTGCATCAATGCCGCTGCCAGCGGCCCCCATCCAGCCGCCAGCCATTGCCCGAGCGCGTCCAGTTGTGCGGCACCCAGGTATGGCCCGGCCGCCCCTGCTCCCAACGGCCGCCGTGCCACACGTGCCGGCCACCCGCCCAGCCCCAGTAGCCACCCAGCCACACATAGCCCAGGCCGGGTGACACCGGCACCACCTCTTGGTAAGGCGCGGGCGGCGCCACCATCACCACCTCGCCATAGCCATTGGTGTAGGTGGCGCCATAGGCGCCCGGCGTGCCATAGGCCACGCCACCACCCCGGTAATAAGGGCCGGCAGGCGCCACTACGCAGCCGCTGAGCAGCAGCGCCGCGCTCGCGGCCAGCGCGCCAGAGATAAGGGGTTTCATAAGGTGTCTCCCAACTTGGGTAGTGATGCAGTTTGGACACCCCTGCAACGCGCCGCGTTCCAGCCGGTGGGACAGCCCTTACCGGGCGTTACAAACAGGACCCAGCCTTGACAGTGGAAACCCGCCAAACCGGGCCACAGGGCCCGGCGCCGCCATGGCGATAATCATGGTCAGAGAAGACCACGAGAACCCATGGCCAAGCTGTTTTTCCGTTATTCGGCGATGAACGCCGGCAAATCCACATCGCTGCTGCAAATTGCCTACAACTATGAGGAACAAGGCCAGCAGGTGCTGCTGTTCACCGCCGGCATAGACGACCGCGCCGGCGTGGGCAAGATCGCCTCACGCCTGGGCCTGACGCGCGACGCCCAGGTGTTTGACGCTGCCACCGACTTTTATGCGCTGCTGATGCTGCGCGCCCAGCAAGGCATTGCCTGCGCGCTGATTGATGAATCGCAGTTTCTCAGCCCCGCGCAGGCGCGCCAGCTGCACCGCGTGGCCCACGCCTGCAACCTGCCCATCATCTGCTTTGGCCTGCGCACCGACTTTCAGGGCAAGCCTTTTGACGGCGCCGCCTGGCTGATGGCCCTGGCCGACGACATTGAAGAGATCAAGACCATCTGCAGCTGCGGCCGCAAGGCCACCATGAACATACGCGTGGACGCCGACGGCGACCGCGTGCGCGAAGGGGTGCAGGTGGAAATTGGCGGCAACAGCCGCTACCGGCAGGTGTGCGCGCGCTGCTTTTACCTGGGGCAGCACTGAGGCTGCAGCGCCTGCCGCTCAGGCGCGTGGTCAACCAGACACGCCCAACACCACCCGGTTGCGCCCCTGCTGCTTGGCACGGTACAAGGCATCGTCCGCGCGTTTGAGCAGTTGGGCACTGCCGCCCTCCCCCGGCACCACGGCCGCCACACCTATGCTCACCGTCACAAGCCCAAAATCCGAGCGCTCGTTGGGCAGGGCCAGCGCCTGGATAGCCTCGCACACCTTGGTCGCCATGCTCAGCGCGGCGGCGTTGTCGGTATTGGGCGCGATGAAGACGAATTCCTCACCGCCATAGCGCGCCACCAGGTCGCCGGTGCGGCACACGGTGGCGGCGATGCACTGGGCCACCGCGTGCAGGCATTCGTCGCCCCGCTGGTGGCCATAGTGGTCGTTGTAGGGCTTGAACCAATCCACGTCGATCAGCGCCACCGCCAGGGGCTGGCCCAGGCGCGCGGCGCGGCTCCATTCCGCAGCCAACACGTCGTTGAAGCGGCGGCGGTTGGCAATGCCGGTCAGCGCATCGGTGATGCTCAGCGCCTCCAGCTTGTCGTTCAGCGCTTGCAACTGCAGGGTGCGCTCGAAACGGTCTGCCAGCGCCAGGGCCAACAGCAGCATCTCGGCGGCTGAGCCGATCTGCAAGGCGTTGACCGTCAGCGCATTGGTGGGCAAGGCCCCCAGGTTGCGCAGCACCATCAGAAAGGCGCCCACCAGCGGCGCGGCAAAAGCCGCCAGAAAGAAATATGCGCTGCGCTGGCGCTTGACGAAGGCACAGTACACCCCCACGCCCAAAATCAACACCAACGTGGCGAACTGCAGCAGCGTGGACCACCGCACCAGCGCCTGGAACGCCACCGCCATGCCCACCGGTATCAGCAAGAACACCACCACCAACACTTTCAGCACCGGCTCCAGCCGGGGGATGAGCTGCCGCGTGTTCAACATCAGGCGCATGAACAGCAGCACCGACACAAAGGCCAGCATGCTGAAAACGATGAAGGAGATGTCAGACCACCCCAGCGCGCCCGGCCACAGAAACTCTTTGGTCAGCCCGTTCTGCGTGCCCAAGGTCAGCGCCATGGACGTGACCAGGCCCACGTAGAGCAGGTAAATCACGTCGCGCAGCGCGACGAACAGCAGCAGGTTGAACAAGATCATCGCGCTGGCCATGCCGAAATACCAGGCCTGGGCACTGTAGTCAGCGCGCTCGTGGGCATAAAAACTCTGCGGCGCCCACAGCCGCGCAGGCACCACCAGCGTGGACACCGACTGCAGCCGCAGAAACACCACCTTGTCACCCTGCGCCGGCACCGCGATGGGGAAGACAAAGCCCCGGTTGGCATAGGCCCGGGTGGCAAAGGGCTCGGCAGTGCCGGTGACGACCGAGCGGTAGCCCCCCGCTTCAAGCGGCTCGTGAAACTGCACGCTGGTGATGCGCGCGTGGTCTATCTGCAGCATGCGCTCCACAGCCTGGCTGCTGCCGTTGCGCAGATGCAGGCGCAGCCACCAGGCAGAGCGGGTAAAGCCAAAGGCCAGGTCTGCCTGGCGATTAGGCGGCACGGGCTGGAAGCGGCCGGCAGCCTCGGGCTTTCGCACGTCGGCCAGGCTCAACGCCTGGCCTGGGTCTTCCAGGACGGTGAAGTATTCTGTCAGCGGCAGTGCGGCTTGGTTGGACTCGGCGGATACATCCAAAACCTTGTCGTCAGCCGCCCAGAGCTGCGGCGGAAAAAGCAGCAACAACAGGCAGGTGAACACCATCGCCAAAATAGCCGTCAAACTGGTCCTTTTGGCTTTGGGGGGTGTCTCTTGCTGCAAGCTCGGGGCGCGGGTCAATTTCACAATCGCGGTAGCGTTTGCGGGTATTGTCGTCCATCCAATATTGGCGTTGGGCGCCGCCTGACTGCTGGCCCTGGCCGAGGACATTGAAGAGATCAAGGACATCTGCAGCTGCGACCGCAAGACCACCATGAGCATACGCGTGGTCGCTGACGGCGAGCGCGAGCGCGAGGGGGTGCAGGTGGAGATTGGGGGGCACAGCCGGTACCGGCAGGTTTGTGCGCGGTGTTTTTACCTGAGGCGGCACTAGCCAGTTGAACGGTGTAGCAGAGAGAGGCAGGCAAGGTGCGATACTTGCCGCAATACATTCGAATTTCGCTCGCTCAACCTATGAATCACCTGTTTCAAGCCTTAGCCGTTCGCGTGGATGAATGGCGCAAGGCTCGTTACGATTGTCCTGAGTTCCCCGCGATTGCCGAAATTCTGGACTTCGCGTTAGAAGATCCCACCACGGACCAATTGCGCTACTTGCGTCGCGCGCAGTTTCGTGCGTTGGAAACTTATTGGTACCTGCGGCTGGTGCTGAATACACCGCGCATCCCCGATCTCTACGCAACACTGTTCCCCAAGAAAAGCGAACGCCGGGCCGCCATGGGCCTCAATTCCAATGAGCTAACGGAGTTGATCGCCGATACCAGCCTGGAAGAAGTGATCAATCGTGTGCAAACCGACAATGCATTTGTTCGCAAACACGGGCTTGAGAGTTTGCGCGAAACGTTTTCCCTGGACTACCCCAGCTACATCTTGGCGCTCGCCATGGGAGCAGGCAAAACCATTTTGATGGGGTCCATCGTCGCCACTGAGTTCGCCATGGCGCTCGAATATCCAGACGGCCCGTTTGTGCAAAATGCGCTGGTCTTTGCCCCAGGGAAGACCATCCTCAGCGCCTTGCGGGAATTAGCTGATATACCGTTTGAACGCTTGTTGCCCGCCCGCCTGCACAAGCCGTTTGCGGCGAGCTTGAAGCTCACGTTCACTCGCGACGGGGACAAACAAATCCCGATCACTTTGGGCAGCAGCTTTAACGTCATCGTCACAAACACCGAAAAGATTCGTATCCAAAAACCGACGGTGCGCAGTGCCGCGCAAAGTCGGCTTTTCACGGGCAGCAAGGAAGAAGAAGCGACGGCAATGGCGAATCTGCGCCTTCAAGCCATCGCATCCTTACCGCACTTAGCAGTTTTTTCGGACGAGGCGCACCACACTTATGGCCAGAAGCTGCTAGGCAAATGGGAAAATAACAGAGACACCGGCGAATTGGAATTCAAGGAGGATGGCATCAAGAAGGTGCGTCGTACCATCGACTACCTGGCGCAAGAAACCAATCTTATTGTCACCATCAATGCCACCGGAACGCCATACTTTGAGCGGCAACCACTACGTGATGTGGTGGTCTGGTATGGTCTGGGTGAGGGTATTCGCGATGGCGTTCTGAAAGAACTTGCCAACGGCATCAAGGTGCTTGAACTCGGTGATGGTGATTCAGAGCGAATGGTGGAAAGCGTGGTCGATGATTTCGTAAAAGACTATTGGCCCGTTGCTCTTGAGAACGGTGCCCCCGCACGCCTTGCCTTGTATTTTCCCAATCTTGAGACCCGCGACGAGTTGCGACCCAGTATTGAGTCCGCATTGTTGGCCCACGGCATCGGTCCAGACGCATTGCTGTCAGTGGACAACAAGTCCAACGAGGCAACCCGGCGTTCCTTTGAAGCCGTGGCGCGCGACCCTGGGGCACCCCATCGTGTATTACTGCTAGTCAACATGGGGACCGAGGGGTGGAACTGCCCAAGCCTGTTTGCCTGTGCGTTGGTGCGAAAGCTGGCGACCAGCAACAATTTTGTGCTGCAGGCTGCCACCCGCTGTCTACGCCAAGTTCCCGGCAACACCAAGCCTGCTCGTGTCTACCTGACGGCCAGCAACAAAAAGACGCTGGAAGACCAGTTGACGGAGACTTACGGCACCAGCCTCAGAGCGCTGGACACCCAGCAAGCAGAACGGGTCGAAAAGACCATTCACCTGCACAAACCGCACTTGCCAGCTTTGCTGATCAAGAAACGCGTGCTCCGAATCCAACGCAAGGCCGTTCCCGCTGATTTCGCGCCATTGGTATTCACCTTGCCCGATGTCCCTACACCCGTTGGCCCGGTGGTCCAAACGTGGAGCCCGGTGCTTACCGCCAGCGGTGATACGCGCATGCAACGACTCGATGCCGCAAACGTTCTGCTGGAGTCGTTTACCCCCATGCTTGATTGCTATACCGCTGCCGCCCGGCTGGCCGCAAGCCACCACCTGCCAACTATTGAACTATTGGCCGCAATTCGCCGCGTCTATGAGACGCAGGAAGTACCCGACCACCACATGGATGCAATCGGCGAACAGATTGAGGCGCAGCGCAACCAGTACGAAGAGGCATGGGACGAAATCGAGGTAGCCGTGGCACTGGTCAAGGCCGATGGCTTCGATCGTGCCGAAGTAAACGGCCAGCCGGTCTACACAGCCCGCATCAGCTTTGACAAGAAAAACCAACACCTCTACAGGACGGCCAATGAAACCGCTAATGCGGCGCACGCCCTGCAAAGCAGCTTTCACTATGAAGGCTACAACTTCGACTCCAACCCAGAAGCCGAGTTCCTGAACTGGACGCTGGGCCTGCTGCAGACGCACTCCCATCAGATTGAGGGCGTGTGGTTCACGGGCGGGCTGACCGATGCGGGAAAGACCGACCTACGGGCTGAGTACTTGGGCGACGATGGACGGTGGCACACCTACACGCCGGACTTCGTGCTGCGCCGTGCAGATGGCAAGCACCTCGTGGTTGAGGTGAAAAATGACAAGCTCAGCCCGGATATTGATGCGGATATGGCTCGTCACGCGGTAGGGGCGGCGGCACAAACGCTTGAAGGCCGCAAGGCCGTGGCTTTGAAACGCTGGGAACAGCTAAATCCAGACCGTCTCAGCTACCACGTCATGTTCGCCGACACTGCCTTGCATGACGCTGGCAAAAAGACCGTGCTGGACTTCATCACGGCCAAAGTAATCGCTGCGCCTGCGGCCACTTGATCTACCGCTATGACCGAACAAGCCAAGACAAAGAAGAAACCCACAGATGTGACGGTAGGCCGTGCCAAAGGGCGGCCTATGTTGAGTTGGGTAGGCAAGAAGCCGCTGGGCCGTGTTACGGCTTTCCCAGCGCAACATATTGAGCGGTTCAGTGCGGACGATGCTGCACGTCCATTGCCCCCTGACTCTGCTGATTGGTCCGTGTGGCCCAAAGATCTGCCGCACGGCGGCCTGCTGTATCACGGGGATAACAAGGAGGTATTGGCGCACCTGTTGGCAAACGGCTTTCGCGGACAGGTCAAGCTGATTTACATAGACCCGCCGTTTGACAGTGGGGCAGACTACGTGCGCACGGTGAAGTTGCGCGGTCCAAAAGGTACTGTAAAGATCGACGGCGAGGATTACGCTCTCGGTGAGCAGGTTCAGTACACCGACATATGGAGCAACGACAACTATCTTCAATTCATGTATGAACGGATTTTGATGTTGCGTGAACTCTTGCATGAAGATGGTAGTTTGGTCCTGCATTGTGATAGCGGCAGGTCGCACCATCTTCGATGCTTATTAGATGAGGTGTTTGGATCTGACAAACAGTTCAAAAACGAAATTATTTGGTTCTACCGCCGATGGCCGACAAACTCGAAAGCGTTCCAGTCCATGCATGACAACTTGTTCTGGTACACAAAAGGTAACAATAACGCACATACCTTCAACAAGCTGTACGAGTCGGCATCAGAACGTACATTGAGTGACTATGGAGGCAAACGCTTGACAACAATGACATCAGAAGATGGCACGCAGATCAAGCGAGAAACCGAAGAAGAATCTTTAGGCGTACCAATGCGCGATGTTTGGGAGATTAGCCGCGAACATACCCGTAGCCATGAGCATACGGACTATCCCACTCAGAAGCCCGTTGAACTAATCGAGCGGATAGTGACCGCGTTATCTAATCCTGGTGACCTTGTTCTGGATGCCTTTGTGGGCTCCGGTACAACCGTTGTGGCTGCTCAAAAGCTTGGACGTCGCTGGATATGCTGCGACATTAACAAGGGCGCAATTCAAACTACGGCGAAGCGACTTCAAGGCGTGATGCGTGACCAAACAACGAGCTTGCGCATTGGCAAGCAAGGTGAACTTATGGCTCAGGACAAAGTTACATCAACGCCAGTTCAACTTTCGTACACAACTTGGCGTGTTAACGATTACGACCTGCACATCCAGCACAATGAGGCCGTCGAACTGGCCTGCGAACATCTGGGCGTCACGCGCACCCGAACCGACCCGTTCTTTGACGGTACGCGCGGCAAGATGCTGGTCAAAATCATTCCACTCAATCATCCACTCACGCCGCTAGACTTGGAGGCGCTGCGCACAGAACTCAAGAATCGGCCCGACGAAGAGCGCGAACTGTTGGTCGTCAGCCTGGGACAAGAGCACAAAGCGCGCGAATGGGTGGAGCACTACAACCACAATCGACCTATCAACAAAATCCATTTGATTGAGTTGCGCACGGACCGCAAAGCTGGGGGCTTTATCAAACACGAGCCGATGTCAGTGCAAGCCAGCATTCAACACGATGGTGACGAGCTGGTCGTGAAGATTGACGATGTGATATCGCCCAGCATCATTGCGCGCCTTGATCTTCAAGAGGGAATTTTCCGGGCCCAGATACCCGATTGGCGCGCTGTTGTCGATTGCGTCTTGATAGACGCCAATCACAACGGCGAGGTATTCAATGTGACCTTGGCGGATGTGCCCGAGCGCAAGCAAGACTTTGTTGCAGGCCGCTACGAACTTAGTGGTTCGGCTGTTGGATCAAAAGTTGCGGTGAAGGTCATTGACATGCTGGGGGAGGAATGTGTTGTTACGCTAACAATGTAGAAAAGCAGTCTAGGCATGTTAGCTTGCGGCCACCCAACTACAAACCGAATTTTTCCTTCAGTCTCTCCACGGTACTCCGCCATTTCGGCGTCGTAGGCTTGCACACTGTGTTCTGATTGCCAAAGTAGCCGATCTCTTGCACAGCATTGGCCAGAGGCACGGTCGTCCTCCATTCAACAGGAACAAACCACTCGCAACGCTCGGGGTCGCCGGCCAGCTCGCGGTGGTAGCTGCCCTTCTTAAGCACATCCAATGCTGCGGCGTTGCCATCTGGGGTGGGTAGCTTGAAGTCCAGCGCCTGCTGCGCGCGCCCCGTCACCTTGCCCACACCCACATAGCCTGTGCGTGGCACATTAACCCACACCCGGTCACCAATGTTGAGAAGCTGGAGCGTGCGGCTGTACCAAGCACCGCCGCCACCGCAGATGAACCCGTACTGGACGGCCTCATCCCAATTGCGGGTGAGGCTGTCGCCAAAAGAGACGTAAAACTCCCCATTCCACGGCTCAGCCGGCCCATCGCCGGCGGGTGCGGCGCTGACCTGCGTATGCACAGGGTCCAGCAACCATGAACGGCTCAGCAATTGATCTGCGCCAGAATTGAAAACCTGAAAGCACAACACGTTGATGGCAATGTCGCGTTTGTTCAAGTAGGCAACAATGCGTTCGGTGCTGTCGTCTAACTCGGCCGCAACAATGACAATCTGGTGCGTCTGGTTGAGCGTGTCTTCGTCCAAAGGTTGGCCGAAACGAGCTCGAAAGTCATCTGACAGATTGCGGCCTGCCGCAAACCGGCCATAAATGGCGGCAATGTCATCGGACTGCAGCGATTCGACCCAGCTTGCATAGTCCAGTGCCTGTGCAACCACGTCGCGCGGTGTGCGGTCCCGCTTCAGTTCGATCAGCACCAATGAACCGTCCGGCGCGATGGCGAGCAGGTCTACTACGCCGCCTTGGCCAGTGCGTTCCTGACGACCAATGTGCATCCAAGCATCGGACAGCAACAGCGGCTGCGCGACGATCATCGACTCCAGCAGTTTTTCGCTGGGCAAGCTGGCCTCAGCCAGCTGCATGGGCTGGGTGGCAACTTTCCAAAGAGCTGTGCGGATGGGCATGTGATCAGTCCTCCCTAAACAAAAAGCCCCCAAGGATACCCTTGGAGGCTTTCATATTCTGGTCGGTGTGAAAGGATTCGACCCTTCGACCCCTTGCACCCCAATGCAATATCTCTCAACTCCAGCAAAATCCAGTACGGTCCTCGAAGTTGATTTTTTCTCATTGAAAATCAATAAGTTATCAGATATTTGAATTCACGCGTAGGTTGCCGCAATATATTCCATCGCCGCAGCTTGGTCGCGGAAGAATCCACGCCACTCCCAATCAACCGCAAACACCAAGTACAAGCCACCGTATTCTTCACCAGAACTGTCAATTACAAAGTGCGTGTTTCCACCATTGTTTCCACACAAACCCGATCCCGCAATTGGAAACCAAGGTGTTGAGGTGGCCAGTTGGTCCACATCCGGCAAAATGATCCAATCCCCTTCCTGGAACTAATTCGTGTCATCAACGGCGATCCCTGAAGAAACAATTCAAGCTTACCAAGAGACCGCGTATCGGGTCGAAAGTGAAAGTCAGTTCACCCTCCTGGTGGACATGCAAAGCCCCGCTTTGCTGGCACTGTACAAGAGAACCGGGGGGGACTGCTGTGCATTCATTACGGCCTGCAATCCTCTTGGCGCAATGTACAGCGACCAACAGAATGCCGATCTGCAGGGCGCATTTGAAGTGGAGCTGAAGCGCCGCAGCCTCAGCTACCTAAACGGAATAGGACAACACCCTGCCAACGAGTGGCCTGGTGAACCAAGTTTCCTAGTGTTGGGTCTATCGTTGGAGGCCGCAAGGACACTTGGCACACAGCTGAAGCAAAACGCCATTGTGTGGTGTGGACCGGACGCCATCCCAAAGCTGATATTGCTCCGGTGACTCGACAGGCAGATGCGCAGTGCGATGCCGCGATACCGAGGCAACTACGACCTGAGAAGCGATGCATTAGTTGATTTCAGCGTCCAAGAGGTCAACGATTGTCTTTGCCGCTGCCAAGTCATAGTCATCTGCGATTCGGCGCAATATTTGAAGATACTTGCGCTTCCAGGTTGGACTGGTGACGCGAAAGTAGCCCTCAAGGGCTTTTTCTGCCGCCTGGTTATCCCCCGGAGCAAAGTGGTCAGCCAGTCGCGCGCTATTGAGATGGCGAATACCGCACACGCGTATCGTTTGATCGCCTTTTGTCGAGCCATCCTTTGCAACAATCCGGCCCACAGGGTCAAACTTCAGATGGTCATCCCATTCGTCCAAGTGGGGATGAACAATACTGTAAGCACCCGACTCCCCTGGTACTGCTGCCGGCACATCCTCTGATATGAGAGCAGGTTTCCCCCCTTTGGCGCCATTGCATGCTTTGCACGAATTGGCCAAGTTAGTGAACTCAAACATGAATTGGGGATACGTATCCTTGTCCAGAATATGCTCTGCATCGTAGGTCGCTTGATGTTTATCGAATTCCTTGCTGCAATAACAACACATGCGAAGCTGCCGATAGTAGTAATGTGTTTTTACTTCGTTGCGGAATCCCTTGATTAAGTCTGCGTCATCTCCCTGGCTATTCCAGTAAGTGCCATCAGTTGCACCAGCTGCACGGATTCTTTGATACTGTTCACCAGTCAGACTCGTCAGATTTGCAAAAACTTCAGCCTTACGTCGGAAGTTAGGCATTGTTACCCTCGTCTGTGTTCAGCAAGTCAACCGCCTCTTCAATTAGACCCAGTGATCTTGGATCACCCCCTTTTGGATCAGAGTAGATACTCTTCAACCGCTCAAGATCGCGGAGGGACCGCGATCGAGCGACTGGATCACCGTCTTCTGCTTCTGTAATGGCATTGAAAATCTGATTCGCAAGGTGGACACTTCCCGCAATTGGTGTCTCGAATACATCAAGCAGAGTTTCTTCAACGGAACTTGTCGGACCGCTAGATAGCCCGGAAGGCTGCTCACCCCTGAGCTGAACAACGCCCGCTCCGAGACTATGACCACGCTGCACGATGAGTGGTGAATGCGTTGCGATCACCACATGACAACCTTCAAAGGGTCTCATCGCAGCTTGCAGCATGTCTATATACACAAGCTGCCAGCGTGGATGCAGACTTAGCTCGGGCTCGTCAATCAAAATCAAAGATTCCCTGCGAAGTGCAGTTGCGAGACCAATTAGAGAGCACAGCATCTGCTGCTCACCAGAACTCGCATTCGCGACGTCAAATCGGCGTCCAAGACGTGAAGTCAACTCGCAGGACTTGAGCCCCAATAGATCAAACCTCCGTAACAATGCAAGCGACTGAAGCTCGGCAAAGTCCCGAGAGGCAATACGGGACTTAGCACTGAAATGCTGCCGAAGTTTGGAACCGCCGCGAATTCTGGGACCCAACACATCAAGTGCCTCATTCAACAATGCCGCTAACTGCCCTCGATCAGTACGTCTAAACTCGGCACTCAAACCGGTCCTTGGAGTTGCCCCAGGAGATATTCGGTGCTCCAAATCAGAGAGTAAGGCCTCCACAGCTTGCTCAACAGCTCCGGAGACCAGAACGCGCTTTAGTGCTGGCCTAACTTCGTAGACGAGATCAAACGAATCTTCGAGTTCGAGATTTCTCATCACCTCGAAAATAGTTTCGACGCTCTCCGGCGTTTCGCTCATTCGATAGAGAGCCTGTTCAAGAGTGCGTTTCGACAACCCAGCGCCAACAACACGAGTTGACTTATGAAGGCCTATGCATACGTACTTCTGGCGCGCAGCTACCCCTTCGGAATAGATAGACGTAAGGGAGGATTCGACTTCCGCCGGCTGAGCAAACCGGGTAAATGGGCTAAAGGTTTGGGCAACAACGCGCTCCGGCCCAGCAAGATGAAAGTCAGTTGCGTTCGAGGTGTAGTTCCGTCCACCTCGACGCCAAACTACAACATCCGTAGGCGGAGCAGCTTTGCTCTTCTGGAACATGGTTGCCAGGGCAGTAAGTGCCTCTGACTTGCCCGAGCCATTTGGCCCGGTCAACAAATCAACTTTATTGCCGCCCCAATAGCCCGCGAGGGGCAACTCAACTTGAATCCGGCTGGTTTGTACGCTGACAAGCTCCACTTAGCCTCCCGCTTCCTGCCAGGCGATTTTGACTAAATATTTCACGCCTGTGTTCACGAATTCTGCCACGTCGATCAAAGCGCCGCCCTGGTCCTTGCGGCTCAGAATCGATTTGGGGAGAGTTGGCAGTGATTGCCGTTAGCTCACCACCAAAGCGGCTTGGGCATGTGGCACTGGGCGATGCACGATGCGGGCAATGCTGGCAGAGAGTTTGACCGCTAACAATATCGGCAGTGGGGGCAATGGTGGGGACAATATGAACAAACACGCCCGAGAAATGCAAAAGGGTTAGCAGGAACTAACCCGCTAACCCTCGTAAATATTGGTCGGTGTGAAAGGATTCGAACCTTCGACCCCTTGCACCCCATGCAAGTGCGCTACCAGGCTGCGCCACACACCGATCTAGCCTTCAATTATAACGTGGCTTTGCCCTGTTTTCGGCTGCGGGCACAAAGACTTGCTCTTGCGCCCCACTCTCTTCAGTGCGTGGTGCTCAATAGATCGCGAATCTCAAACAGCTCGCGTCGCACCAGCATCAGCTGGTCGGGCGGCACGCTGTGGAATTCGCTGTCCACCATGTTGGTGTCTTCAAACTCTTCCAGCATCTCGCTGTCTTCCACCTCGATGACTTCCACGCCGTCCAGCATCACTTCGCCGTTGCGCTTCTTGTCGCGCTCGGTCTGCAAGATCTCTTGCATCTTGTTGCGCGCGCCGCTGATGGTAAAGCCCTGGTCATACAGCAGGTCGCGGATGCGGCGGATCATCAGCACCTCGTGGTGCTGGTAATAGCGGCGGTTGCCGCGCCGTTTCATGGGGCGCAGCTGGGTAAATTCTTGCTCCCAATACCGTAGCACGTGCGGCTTCACGCCACACAGTTCGCTGACCTCACCGATGGTGAAATAGCGCTTGGCAGGTATTGGGGGGAGAGTTTTCTCCATTGAAATCAATGCAGTACGGCGGAAAGCTTCGAGGTTACTCTAAGTTACCGCTGCGTGCAAAGGGAGTTTGGCCCCCAAAAGGGGGATATTTCCAACCCGGTTGCCAAAATGCTGAATTTGTCACACTTGGCGGGCCCTCCCGGGCGGCCAATGTGAATGCTGAAAGGGCCTTACGCGCCTTTTCAGGAATTGACGTTAACTTGCTGGATCTGCTCTTTGAGCTTGTGGCTGGCGTGGAAGGTCACCACGCGGCGCGCTTCGATGGGGATGGCCTCGCCGGTGCGCGGGTTGCGGCCGGGGCGCGGTGCCTTGGTGCGGATCTGAAAGTTGCCAAAGCCGCTGATCTTCACATCATTGCCGTCCACCAGGCTGTCTGATATCAGGTCAAAAAACGCGTCGATCATGTCTTTGGATTCGCGCTTGTTCAGACCGATCTGGTCAAACAGCAGTTCCGCCAACTGGGCTTTGGTGAGCGCGGGGGTTTCCAGGCTCTCTACCGAAAATTCCATGGTCTTCCCGACTTCTTGTGCGTTGTAGGACTCTGTCATCATCGTTGTTCCATCAAACCCGTTGACGGCCGCCCAGGTCGCTGACGATGCGCGCCAGCACCGCCTGCACCGCCGCGTCGATCTGCTCATCGGTAAGGGTAGCGTCGCCCCCATGCAGCGTCAAGCGCACGGCCAGGCTCTTTTCGTCCGCAGCCAGTCCACCGGCCGTGGGCGTGGCGCCGTCACCACTAAGCTTGGCGGGTTTGGCGCGGTAAACGTCAAACAGCAGCGCGTCGCGCAGCAGGCCCTGGGTGGGCGCGGCCCACACGGCATGCATCAGCGCGGCGTGCGTCACGGCCTCTTTGACCACAACGGCGATGTCGCGCTGCACGGCTTGCAGCTTGGAGACCGGGGCGAACACGGGCACGCGCCGGGCCAGCACGGCATCCAAATCCAGCTCAAACATCACCGGTGCCTGTGGCAGCTCGTAGGCCTGGCGCCAGCGCGGATGCAGTTCGCCCACAAAGCCAATCGCCTGGCCGCCCACCAGCACGCGGGCGCAGCGGCCGGGGTGCATGGCGGGGTGCTCGGCGGGCTCAAAGCTGGCTTGCAGCGGGGCCAGCAGGGCTTCCACATCGCCCTTGACGTCAAAGAAATCAGCGCCCTGCTCTTTGCGGCTCCACTGCGGCATGTCTGCCGCGCCATAGGCCATGCCGGCCACGCGCATGGGCTGGTGCACGCCGGCAACGGCAAAGGGGCCGTCTTGCACCGAGGCGTCGCGCACAAACACGCGGCCCAGCTCAAACACGCGCACGCGCTCGGCCTTGCGGTCCAGGTTGTGCTTGACCACCTGCAGCAGCGATCCCAGCAAGCTGGAGCGCATCACGTTCATCTGGCTGGCAATGGGGTTCAGCAGCTTGATGGGCTGGGCGTTGCCGGCCAGCTCATGTTCCCACCGCTCTTCCACAAAGCTGAAGTTGATGGTCTCTTGGTAGTCCAGCCCCGCCAGCGCGTGGCGCACCTCGGCCTGGCTGCGGCTGGCCTCGGGCTTCAGCTTGGGCGTGGTGGGGGCCAGCGGCGGGGTGCTGGGCAGGTTGTTGTAGCCCAGCATGCGGGCCACTTCTTCGATCAGGTCTTCTTCGATCTGGATGTCAAAGCGGTAGCTGGGGGCGATCACCGTCACGGTGCCTTCGCCTTCGGCATAGGGCAGGCCCAGGCGGTCCAGCGCTTCCACGCACTGCGGCTGCGTCACCGGCATGCCGATGACCTTGGCGGCGCGCGCCACGCGCAGCTTCACCGGCGGGTTTTTGGGCAGGTTGACCTGCTGGTCGTCCATGGGGCCTACGGTGGTCTCAGGCGTGCCGCAGATGTCCAGCACCAGCTGGGTGATGCGCTCGATGTGCTCCACGGTCAGCTGCGGGTCCACACCCCGCTCGAAGCGGTGGCCGGCATCGGTGCTGAAGTTGTAGCGGCGCGAGCGGCCGGCCACAGCCTTGGGCCACCAGAAGGCGGCTTCGATGTAGATGTTGCGGGTGTCGTCAGACACGGCGGTGGCGTCGCCACCCATGATGCCGGCCAGCGACTCGACCTGGGCGGCGTCGGCGATGACGCCCACTTCGCCGTCCACGGTGATGGTGTTGCCGTTCAGCAGCTTCAGCTGTTCGCCGGCCTTGCCCCAGCGCACGTCCAGCCCGCCGTGGATCTTGTCCAGGTCAAAGATGTGCGACGGGCGGCCGAACTCGAACATCACATAGTTCGAGATGTCCACCAGCGCGGTGACGCTGCGCTGGCCGCAGCGGGCCAGGCGGTCGACCATCCACTGCGGCGTCTTGGCCTGGGTGTTGACATTGCGCACGATGCGGCCCGAGAAGCGGCCGCACAGGTCAGCCGCGGAAATCTTCACCGCCAGCTTGTCGTTGTTGCCAGTGGCCACGGGCGGGAAGGCCACGGCCTTCAGCGGCGTATGGGTCAGCGCCGACACTTCGCGCGCCACGCCATAGACGCTGAGGCAGTGCGCCAGGTTCGGCGTCAATTTGATCGTGAACAGGGTGTCGTCCAGCTGCAGCGTCTGGCGCACGTCTTGGCCCAGGGGGGCGTCAGCGGCCAGCTCCAGCAGGCCGCCATGGTCTTCAGACAATTGCAGCTCGCGGGCGGAGCACAGCATGCCTTGGCTCTCGACCCCGCGCAGCTTGCCCAGCTTGATGCTGAAGGGCTTGCCGTCTTCACCCGGGGGCAGCTCGGCACCCACCAGCGCGGTGGGCACGCGTATGCCCACGCGGGCGTTGGGCGCGCCACACACGATGTTCAGCAGGGTGCCCTGCCCCACGTCCACCTGACACACGCGCAGGCGGTCGGCGTTGGGGTGCTGCACGGCCTCTTTGATCTCGCCCACCACGATGTGGGTGAAGGGCGGCGCCACGGGCTTGAGCTCTTCCACCTCCAGCCCGGCCATGGTCAGCGTGTCGGCCAGCTGGGCGGTGGTCAGCGGGGGGTTGCAGAATTCGCGCAACCAGGATTCGGGGAATTGCATTTCGGTGCTCTAGCTCAGGGGTTGAAGGGGGCAACGGCGTTGGGGCGTCACTGGAACTGCGACAAAAATCGCAAGTCCCCTTCAAAAAACAGGCGCAAATCATTCACGCCATAGCGCAGCATGGTCAGCCGGTCGATGCCGGAGCCGAAGGCAAAGCCGATGTAGTGCTCGGGGTCCAGCCCCATGTAGCGGATCACGTTGGGGTGCACCTGGCCCGAGCCAGACACTTCCAGCCAGCGGCCAGCCAGCGGGCCGGTGCGGAACATCAAATCGATTTCGGCACTGGGCTCGGTGAACGGGAAGAAGCTGGGGCGAAAGCGGATGTCCAGGTCCGTCGTTTCGAAGAAGGTCTGCACAAAGTTCAGGTACACCACCTTCAAGTCCTTGAAGCTGATGTTTTCGCCCACCCACAGGCCTTCGACCTGGTGAAACATGGGGGAATGGGTGGCGTCGCTGTCCACGCGGTAGCAGCGGCCGGGCGCGATGACGCGTATCTCGGGCATGGCCTGGCCGGCGTCCAGCAGGTTGCGGTATTTCTGCACGTGCGCCATGGCGTGGCGTATCTGCATGGGGCTGGTGTGGGTGCGCAGCAGGTTGGGCGCGTTGGCGCTGCCGCCTTCCACATAGAAGGTGTCGTGCATGGAGCGCGCCGGGTGGTCTTGCGGCGTGTTCAGCGCGGTGAAGTTGTACCAGTCGGCCTCGATCTCGGGGCCTTGCGCCACCTCGAAGCCCATGGAGCCGAAGATGGCCTCGATGCGCTCGGTGCTGATGGACACGGGGTGCAGCCCGCCGGTGCCACGGCGGCGGCCGGGCAGGCTGACGTCCAGCGCCTCGGCCTGCAACTGCAGGTTCATCTCGGCATCTGCCAGGGCCTGGCGGCGCTCGGTCAATGCGGCCTCGATGGCTTGCTTGGCCAGGTTGATGGCGGCGCCGCGCGACTTTTTCTCGTCAACGCTCAAGGCGGCCATGCCCTTCATCAGCTCAGTGATGCGGCCGGCCTTGCCCAGGAACAGCGCCTTGGCGTTTTCCAGCTCGGCGGGCGTGGGGGCCTGGCCGAAGGCGGTCTTGGCACTGGCAACAATGGCATCCAACTCGTTCATGGCGGTGCGGATCAACTAGGTAGGAAATGGGGACGAAAAAGGGCTAAAGCCTTTGCAAGCTTTAGCCCTTGTTTCTTTACGCTGCAAACCGCTGCCCCTAGGGGCGGCGGCTCATCGCGGAATTCAAGCAGCAGCCAGCTTGGCCTTGACTTGCTCCACGATGCCTGCAAAAGCAGCCATGTCATGCACAGCGATATCGGACAGCACTTTGCGGTCGATCTCGATGTTGGCCTTCTTCAGGCCGTTGGCGAATTGGCTGTACGTCAGGCCGCACTGGCGGGCCGCGGCGTTGATACGCGCGATCCACAGTTGACGGAAGACGCGCTTCTTGGTGCGGCGGTCACGGTAGGCATATTGCCCGGCCTTCATCACCGCTTCTTTGGCGATGCGGAAGACATTGCCGCGGCGGCCGCGGAAACCCTTGGCCAGAGCCAGAACCTTTTTGTGGCGGGCGCGAGCCGTTACACCACGTTTGACGCGAGGCATGTGATTTCTCCTTGTACGTCGTTAATCAAATACCCATGCCGGGCAGCATTTGCGCCATGTGACCCATATTGGTCTCATGCACACCGACTGCACCACGCAAATGGCGTTTGTTTTTGGTGGTCTTCTTGGTCAGGATGTGACGCTTGAAGGCTTGACCGCGCTTGACGGTGCCACCGGGACGGACGCGGAAACGCTTCTTTGCCGCGCTCTTGGTCTTCATTTTGGGCATTTCAAATGCTCCTTTTCATTTGTGCTCGTGAGGCGTCTGGAAGCGATTTCCAGCCTTGTTGGCCCCGAGCCACTTGTGTGGCGAACTTTCATTCGACCACTGTGTGGCGAGTTACCTCGCCACGACCTGGCGGCAGGCAAAAGCCCACCACCTGGATCCCCCGCCGGGGACCAACCCTGCGGAGAACCCGGTATTTTACTGCGTTTGCGCCGGCGCTGCTTCAGCAGCAGGCTTGGCAGCAACCTTTTTCTTGCCCGGCGCTATCATCATGATCATCTGCCGGCCTTCCAGCTTGGGGAATTGCTCAACAATGATCAAATCCGCCAGGTCGGCACGCATGCGGTTCAGCAGCGCCATGCCGATCTCTTGGTGCGTAATCTCGCGGCCACGAAAGCGCAGCGTGATCTTGCACTTGTCACCCTCATCCAAGAAGCGCTTGATGTTGCGCAGCTTGATGTTGTAGTCACCATCGTCGGTACCGGGGCGGAACTTGACTTCCTTGACCTCGATGACCTTCTGCTTGGATTTCGCGTCCGCAGCCTTCTTTTGCTCTTGATACTTGAACTTGCCGTAATCCATCAGACGGCAAACCGGGGGGTTCGCCGTGGGGGAAATTTCGACCAGGTCAACATCCAACTCACCGGCTTGGCGCAAGGCCTCCATCAGGCTGACAACGCCCAAGGGCTCGTTCTCAGGACCGGTCAGGCGGACTTCCGGGGCCATGATTTCCCGGTTCAGGCGGTGCTTGCGTTCTTCGCGTTGGCGGCGATCACGAAATTCAGTAGCTATGGTTCATTCCTCAATATAATTGCTACAAAAATTGTAGCTAAGACCGTACCGTGGGCGCGGGCAAGAGAGCTGACAAGCACTGGGCTAGGCGATTCCCTTGTGGGTGATATCGTCGGCGATGAGTTGCACGAACGCATCGATGGACATCACGCCGAGGTCTTTGTTACCCCGGGCGCGCACGGCAACGGCACCGGCTGCCTTTTCCTTGTCGCCAGCGACGAGGATATACGGCAGCTTTTGCATTGCATGCTCCCGTATTTTATACGTTATTTTCTCGTTACGCAGATCCGTTATGACTCTAAGGTCTTGATTTGGCAGGGCTTTGCGTAATTTTTGGGCAATTTCCCCACAGTATTCGGCCTGCGCGTCGGTGATATTGAGCACCGCCACCTGCACCGGGGCCAGCCAGGTGGGCAAGGCGCCGGCGTGTTCCTCTATCAGTATGCCTATGAAGCGCTCCAGGCTGCCCACGATGGCCCGGTGCAGCATCACCGGGCGGTGGCGGGCGCCGTCTTCGCCCACGTATTCGGCGTCCAGCCGCTCGGGCATGGAAAAGTCCACCTGCATGGTGCCGCACTGCCACTGGCGGCCAATGGCGTCTTTCAGCGTGTATTCGATCTTGGGACCGTAGAAGGCGCCGTCGCCGGGGGAGATTTCAAACTCGCAGCCAGAGGCGCGCAGACTCTCCATCAGCGCGTGCTCGGCCTTGTCCCAGCTTTCGTCCGAGCCAATGCGCTGGGCCGGGCGGGTGGCCACCTTGTAGATGATGTTGCTGAAACCAAAGTCCTTGTAGACCTTTTGCAGCAGCGTGGTGTAGGCCACGCACTCGGGCAGGATGTGGTCTTCGGTGCAGAAGATGTGGCCGTCGTCCTGCGTGAAGCCGCGCACGCGCATGATGCCGTGCAGGCCGCCAGTGGGCTCGTTGCGGTGGCATTGGCCGAATTCGCCGTAGCGCAGCGGCAGGTCGCGGTAGCTCTTGATGCCCTGCTTGAAGATCAAGATATGGCCCGGGCAGTTCATGGGTTTCAAGGCGTAGTCGCGCTTTTCACTCTCGGTGGTGAACATGTTTTCGCGGTACTTGTCCCAGTGGCCGGTTTTCTCCCACAGGGTCTTGTCCAGCAGCTGCGGGCCCTTGACCTCTTGATACCCGTTGTCGCGGTAGACCTGGCGCATGTACTGCTCCACGCCCTGCCAGATGGTCCAGCCCTTGGGGTGCCAGAAGACGACGCCGGGGGCGTGGTCGTCGATGTGAAACAGGTCCAGCTCTTTGCCCAGCTTGCGGTGGTCGCGCTTTTCGGCCTCTTCCAGCATGGTGAGGTAACCCGCCAGCTCTTCTTTGCTGGCCCAGGCGGTGCCATAGACGCGCTGCAGCATCTCGTTGCGGTGGTCGCCGCGCCAATAGGCGCCGGCCACCTTCATCAGCTTGAAGAACTTCAGCTTGCCGGTGCTGGGCACGTGGGGGCCACGGCACAGGTCTTCAAACTTGCCTTCGCGGTACAGCGACACGTCTTCATTGGCCGGAATGCTGGCAATGATCTCGGCCTTGTAGGCCTCGCCAATGCCCTTAAAGTATTCAACGGCCTCGTCGCGCGGCAGCACGCGGCGGGTGACGGGCTCGTCCTTGGCGGCCAGCTCGGTCATCTTTTTCTCGATGGCCACCAGATCTTCGGGCGTGAAGGGGCGCTTGTACGAGAAGTCGTAGAAAAAGCCGTTTTCGATCACCGGGCCGATGGTGACCTGGGCGTCGGGGAACAGCTCTTTGACGGCATAGGCCAGCAAGTGGGCGGTGGAGTGGCGAATAACGTCCAGGCCATCGGCGTCCTTGGCGGTGACGATGGACAGCGGCGAATCGGCGCTGATCAGGTAGCTGGTGTCGACCACCTTGGTCTTGCCGTCAGCCGCAGGCACCCGGCCCGCCAGCGCAGCCTTGGCCAGCCCGGTGCCGATGGAAGCCGCCACCTCAGCCACCGTGACCGGGCCAGGGTATTCGCGTTTGGAACCATCGGGAAGCGTGATGTTGATCATGATGTTGTCTGGAGAATTTGGAAACTGAAAACAAAAAAGCGCGGAACCGGCCGCGCTTTTTTTGCAATTTTGAAGGTGGCAACCACCAGCGCCCCAAGGCGCACGACTACAGGCCTTGGAGACTCCAATTCACGGCAGTTGTAGTTCGCGGTGTCATAACCAAGATGCCTTTCTCGCTCTTGTGCAGGGTTGCAATGGTGCCATTTTACCTCAAACGCGCAAGCCCTTGGCTCACGGCCCCAACCGGGCAAGAGCCTGCTTGGCCTGGTCGAACCCGTCAGCCGCAGCCAATCGATACCAGTGGCGCGCTTGCGCTGGATCGCGGGGCAAGCCGCCCCGTCCTTGCTCATACATCTGCCCCAAGCTGAACTGAGCATGGACAAAACCCTGATCGGCGGACAGGCGATAGAGCCGGGCGGCCTCCACATCGTCCTTGGCCAAGCCACCGCGGCCTTCTTCGTACATGGTGGCCAGGTTGTTCTGACCCTGGGCATTGCCCTTGGCTGCAGACAAGCGGAAAAGATCCAAGGCTTGCCTGTCATCCTGCGCCAAGCCAGCGATCCCTCGGGAATACAAATATCCAAGATCCGACTGTGCGGCCGGGTTGCCCTGCTCCGCAGCTGGACGCCAGTAGCGAAGTGCCTCAACCACATCAGACTCCCGCCCGCCTCGCCCGGCCAAATACGCCAGCGCCAAGTTGGACCACCCAACCCCGAAACCTTGATTCGCGGCGAGACGGTACAGACGCTCAGCCTCACGGTCACCTTCGGCTGTTTTTTTGCGTTGATGAATGTTGCCCAGATTGATCTGGGCCGGACCATAGCCCTTATCTGCGGCCAACTTGTAGAGCCGCGCAATCTCCACGTCGTCCTTGGCCAACCCGCCACGCCCTTGACTGTACATGTACCCCAGGCGGTACTGCGCAACAACGTCATTGCCTAGGGCCGCCCTGCGGTACCAGGCAACTGCCTGCACATCATCTTGAGGCAAACCCCCGCGCCCATGAAAGTACATCAACCCCAATTTCTGTTGCGCATCCGGCAAGCCCTGGTCAGCCGCCTGGCGCAGAAGTTGTGCAGCTCGGTTGTCGTCTTTGGTGAGCCCAGCACGCCCTTCCTGGTAAAACTGGGCCAGCAGGTCTCGACCCAAGGGGTCGCCTTGATTCACAGAGAGTTGAACCAGGCGCAGGCTTTCAGATTCGTCTTTGTTCAGCCCGCCCAGACCTTCCAGGTACATCCGGGCCAACACAGCCTGGGCACTGGCATAGCCCTGATTGGCGGACAAGCGTATCCACCGTTCAGCTGTCGTTTCACTCTTCTGCACGCCACGGCCAAACAGGTACAAGGTACCCAATTGCAATTGGGCAACAGGATGACCACGTTCTGCGGCATCGCTGAGCAGGCGCACGGCATCGGGCCACCGCGATTCCAACACGGCTTGCCTGCCCTGCCAAAACAACTCCTCTGGCACGCCCTGGCCGGTCACGACCGAGCCTGACGCGTCGGACTTGAATGAGAACGACTGTGTCGCCCAGAAAGTGCCTTTGCCAGTGCATTGGTATTGCCTCACCGCATCCTTTACGGCGGCATCAAAGATGCTGGGCATGGAGATGGTAGTGACATCCTCCACCCGGCCGTCCACGATCTTCGCCTGCGCGACGACAAAGCCTTCCGCGCGCAGCTTCAAGGCGTCAGGCGGGTACACAGGCTTGACTTGTATCGCACAGGCCAAGGCGGTCAGTGCCGCGGCATTCGGGATTGGAGGTGCATCGGCGGCGGCCCATGACACGCCAGCCGCCAACACCGCCCATGCAGCGGCCGCAATTTGCCTGATTTTCATCACACCTCCCCTCGTCGACAAGTTTCAGGACAGATCCTGAACTGGATTTGAGGGGCTATCTTAGTGGTTCTCTTTGGCGTGGTTGATCGAGTACTTGGGTATCTCGACCACCAGATCCGTCTGCGCCAGGATGGCCTGGCAACTGAGGCGCGAATTGGGCTCCAGGCCCCAGGCGCGGTCGAGCAGGTCTTCTTCGCTCTCGTCCTGCTCGTTCAGCGAGTTGAAGCCCTCGCGCACGATCACGTGGCAGGTGGTGCAGGCACAGCTCATGTCGCAGGCGTGCTCGATGTTGATCTTGTTGTCCAGCAGGGCCTCGCAGATGGAGGTGCCGCTGGGGGCCGTTATCTGTGCGCCCTGCGGGCAGTATTCGGGGTGCGGCAGTATCTTGATGATGGGCATCTTGTCGTTCTTGTGCTGAGACTCAGACGGTCTCTATGTTCTTGCCGGCCAGTGCCTGGCGTATGCCCCGGTTCATGCGCTGCGCGGCGAAGGCTTCGGTGCCCTTGGCCAGCGCTTGCGTGGCGGCTTCCAGCGTGGCGGCGTCGGCGTCCGCATGGTCGCGGGTGGCGGCCAGCGCGCGCATCAGCGTGTCAACGGCCTCGCGTTCTTCGGGCGTCAGCAGGTCGGCATCGGCGTCCAGCGCGCTTTGGGTGGCCAGCAGCATGCGGTCAGCATCCACCCGCGCCTCGGCCACTGCCCTCGCCTGCATGTCTTGCTGGGCGGTGGTGAAGCTCTCTTGCAGCATGCGGGCAATCTGGTCGTCGGCGAGGCCGTAGCTGGGTTTGACGTCGATCTGCGCCTGCACGCCGCTGATCAGCTCGCGCGCGGCCACGTTCAGCAGGCCGTCGGCGTCCACGGTGAAGGTGACGCGTATGCGGGCCGCGCCGGCGGCCATGGGCGGGATGCCGCGCAACTCAAAGCGTGCCAGGCTGCGGCAGTCGGCCACCAGGTCGCGCTCGCCTTGCACCACGTGCAGGGCCAGGGCGGTCTGGCCGTCTTTGTAGGTGGTGAAGTCTTGCGCCATGGCGGTGGGGATGGTCTGGTTGCGCGGCACGATGCGCTCCACCAGGCCGCCCATGGTCTCCACACCCAGCGAGAGCGGGATCACGTCCAACAGCAGCAGGTCGCCCGCCGCGTTGTTGCCAGCCAGCTGGTTGGCCTGGATGGCGGCGCCCAGGGCCACCACTTCATCCGGGTTCAGGTTGTTCAGGGGCGCTTTGCCAAACAGCTCGCCCACGGCGCGCTGCACCTGCGGCATGCGGGTGGAGCCACCCACCATCACCACGCCTTCCACCTCGCCCACCGACAGCTTGGCGTCGCGCAGCGCCTTGCGCACGGCGGACAGCGTGCGCTGCGTGAGCGTGGCAGTGCTTTGCTCGAAATCGGACACCGTCACGGTGCGGGTCAACGGGCTGCCGGTGATCTGGGCGCTGAATTCAACGCTGGGGGCGGCCGACAGCGCTTCTTTGCAGGCACGGGCGGCCACCTTCAGCGCGGCCTTGTCGGCGGCGCTCAGGCTCTCAGGCGCAACGCCAGCATGCGCCAGCACCCAGTCGGCCAGCGCGCGGTCGTAGTCGTCACCGCCCAGGGCCGAGTCGCCGCCGGTGGCGATGACCTCGAACACACCCCGGCTCAGCCGCAGGATGGAAATGTCAAACGTGCCGCCGCCCAAGTCGTACACGGCGAACACCTTGGGCTCATCACTGGCGGCATCGGCGTTGTCCAGCCCGTAGGCGATGGCCGCGGCGGTGGGCTCGTTGATCAGGCGCAGCACGTTCAGGCCGGCCAGTTGGGCAGCGTCTTTGGTGGCCTGGCGCTGGGCGTCGTCAAAATACGCTGGCACGGTGATGACGACGCCAAACAGGTCGTCGTTGAAGCTGTCTTCGGCACGGTAGCGCAGCGTGGCCAGGATCTCGGCGCTGACTTCCACGGGCGACTTTTCGCCCTGCACCGTCTGCAGGCCCAGCATGCCGGGGTGGTCTACAAAGCGGTAAGGCAGCTTCTGGTGGCCGGCCACATCTTTCAGGCCACGGCCCATGAAGCGTTTGACGGAGGCTAAAGTGTTCTCAGGGTCCTGCGCTTGCGCGGCGTGGGCGGCCCGGCCGATCTGCCGGCCACCGCCTTCGAGGTAGCGCACCACCGAGGGCAGCAGGACCTGGCCATCTTCATCGGGCAGGCACTCGGCCACGCCGTGGCGCACTGCCGCCACCAGTGAGTGGGTGGTGCCCAGGTCTATGCCCACCGCGATGCGCCGCTGGTGCGGGTCGGGTGACTGGCCGGGCTCTGAAATCTGCAATAACGCCATGGTGAAAACGAACGGGTGTACGAATGAAGTAACCCGCTATTGTCCGCGAGCAGCGGTCTCCATTTGCTCAAAGCGGGCATCGACGTCGGCGGCGAAGCGTTCAATGAACATCAGCGCGCGCACCACCTGGGCCGCCTGGGTGTATTCGTGGGTGCTGTCCAGCATCTGCTCGCAGCACATCAGCATGGTCTGGCGCGAGTCTTTCACCATGGCCAGCAGCATCTCCAACTGCTGCTCGCGGCGGGCGTCGTCCAGCAGCTCGCGCCACTCCATCTGCTGGGCCAGGAAGTCGGCCGGCATGGCGGTGTTGTTTTCGGCGTTGACGGGCGCGCCGTGCAGCTCGCACAGGTAGGCGGCGCGACGCAGCGGGTCTTTCAGGCGCTGGTAGGCCTCGTTGATGCGCACCGACCACTGCATGGCCACGCGTTGCGCGGCTGCGCCCTGGGCGGCAAACTTGTCGGGGTGGGCTTCGCGCTGCAGTTCTTTCCAACGCGTGTCGATGGCGGCGCGGTCCTGGTGGAAGCGCGCGGGCAGGTCAAACAGCTCGAAGTCGTTGGATTGCAGCGAAGGCACGGCCATTCCGGTCGGTTTCAGACCCGGAACGACTCGCCACACCCACAGCGGTCGCGCTCGTTGGGGTTGTTGAAGCGGAAGCCCTCGTTCAGGCCCTCGCGCACGAAGTCCAGCTGCGTGCCGTCGATGTAGGCCAGGCTTTTGGGATCGACCAGCACCTTGACGCCGTGGTCTTCGAACACCACGTCTTCGGGCGTCAGCTCGTCCACGTATTCCAGCTTGTAGGCCAGGCCGGAGCAGCCTGTGGTCTTGACGCCCAGGCGCACACCCACGCCCTTGCCGCGCTTGCTCAGGTAACGGGTCACATGCCGCGCGGCGGCTTCGGTCAGCGTAACGGGCATCTGATTTTTCAGTGGGTCAGTGGGTAACGGGGGTGGCAGCGGCGTCGGCCACAGGGCTGCCGTGCTTCTTCTTGTAGTCGTCCACGGCGGCCTTGATGGCGTCTTCGGCCAGGATGGAGCAGTGGATCTTGACCGGGGGCAGCGCCAGCTCTTCGGCGATCTGGCTGTTCTTCAGTGCGGCGGCTTCGTCCAACGTCTTGCCCTTGACCCATTCGGTCACCAGCGACGACGAGGCAATGGCCGAGCCGCAGCCGTAGGTCTTGAAGCGCGCGTCTTCGATGACACCGGTTTGCGGATTCACCTTGATCTGCAGCTTCATCACGTCGCCGCAGGCGGGTGCGCCCACCATGCCGGTGCCCACGGTCTCGTCGCCCTTGTCGAACGAGCCGACGTTGCGGGGGTTTTCGTAGTGGTCAACGACTTTTTCAGAATAGGCCATGATGTTTTCCTTCCAACGATTTAGTGAGCCGCCCACTGGATGGCGCTGATGTCGACGCCATCCTTGAACATTTCCCACAACGGGCTCAGGTCGCGCAGCTTGGCGACGTTCTTCTTGATGGTGTCCACCGCGTAGTCGATCTCTTCTTCGGTGGTGAAGCGGCCGATCGTCATGCGCAAGCTGCTGTGGGCCAGCTCGTCGCTGCGGCCCAGGGCACGCAGCACGTAGCTGGGTTCCAGGCTGGCCGAGGTGCAGGCCGAGCCGGAGCTGACCGCCAGGCCCTTGATGCCCATGATCAGCGACTCGCCCTCAACATAGTTGAAGCTCATGTTCAGGTTGTGCGGCACGCGCTGGGTGGCGTGCCCGTTCAGGAACACCTGCTCCACGTCCTTCAAGCCGTTGAGCAAGCGGTCGTGCAGGGCTTGCGCCTTGGCGTTGTCTTGCGCCATCTCTGCCTTGGCGAGGCGGAAAGCCTCGCCCATGCCGACGATCTGGTGCGTGGGCAGCGTGCCCGAGCGCATGCCGCGCTCATGACCACCGCCGTGCATTTGCGCCTCTAGCCGCACGCGCGGCTTGCGGCGCACATACAGCGCGCCTATGCCCTTAGGGCCATAGGTCTTGTGCGAGGCCAGGCTCATCAGGTCAACCGGCAGCGTCTTGACGTCAATTTCCACCTTGCCGGTGGCTTGCGCCGCGTCGACGTGGAAGATGATGCCCTTTTCGCGACACATGGCGCCAATGGCGGGGATGTCCTGGATGACGCCGATTTCGTTGTTGACGAACATCACGCTGATCAGGATGGTGTCGGGGCGGATGGCGGCCTTCAACACGTCGAAGTTGAGCAGGCCGTCTTCTTGCACGTCCAAGTAAGTCACCTCGAAGCCCTGGCGCTCCAGCTCGCGCATGGTGTCCAGCACGGCCTTGTGCTCGGTCTTCACCGTGATCAGGTGCTTGCCCTTGGTCTTGTAGAAGTTGGCAGCGCCCTTCAGGGCCAGGTTGTTGGACTCGGTGGCGCCGGAGGTCCAGACGATCTCGCGCGGGTCGGCGCCAATCAGGTCGGCCACGTCGACACGGGCCTTTTCCACCGCCGCCTCGGCTTCCCAGCCCCAGGCGTGGCTGCGCGACGCGGGGTTGCCGAAGTGCTCGCGCAACCAGGGAATCATGGCATCCACCACCCGCGGGTCGCAGGGTGTGGTGGCGCCGTAGTCCATGTAGATGGGGAAGTGTGGGGTGGTGTCCATCAGGGGCTCACTCGGTCGTTGTGTGCGAAAGGCGAAAACTCGAATTGGCGATTGTCCGGCACCGGGCAAAGGCCCGGGCCGGCAAGGCTCAATTTTTGGAAAAGACGTTGCCCAGCGCAAACACCGAGTTCGGCGCGTTCACGCGGATGGGTTTGACCACCGGCATGGCCGAGATGGCACGCTTCACATTGGGCTTGTCTTCCACCTGCACGCCCTTGGCGAGTTGCTCGTCGACCAGCTTTTGCAGGTTGACCGAGTCCAGGAACTCGACCATGCGCTGGTTCAGCGCGGCCCACAGCTCGTGCGTCATGCAGCGGCCAGCCTCGCCCAGGCAGTTTTCCTTGCCGCCGCACTGGGTGGCGTCCAGCGGCTCGTCCACCGACACGATGATGTCGGCGACGGTGATCTCTGACGCTTTGCGGGCCAGGGTGTAGCCGCCGCCGGGGCCACGGGTGGATTCGACCAGCTCGTGGCGGCGCAGCTTGCCGAACAGCTGTTCCAGGTAAGAGAGGGAAATTTGCTGGCGCTGGCTGATGGCGGCCAGGGTCACGGGCCCGTTGGACTGACGCAGCGCCAGGTCGATCATGGCGGTGACGGCGAAACGGCCTTTGGTGGTCAAACGCATGGCAAACTCCTTTTTTGGATCAAAGGTGGCCGGGGCACGCCCCGACACGGGGCACTCAGCGGACTACGGGTAAACCCGACAGATGTTGAGTATTTATATCAAGTATACCACATACCCCAGTAGATTGCTCGGGTAAGCGGCGGCGGGGCAAATCCCCAGGTGCGGGCGCAACCTGGGACGGAGGTTGGAGCCCGGGGAATGTCCCCAGTTCCCGACTGCCGTGTAGGTTTATATGGGGTGACTTGGGGGCGAAACAAGCGGGCGGGAAGCTAGAGCCGCCCTGCCCCGGCAGCCGCAACAGGGACCACCGGCACCAGGTTGTCGCTGCCGGCCGCACCAAAAGTGCGCGTTTTGAGCGCCGCCAGCTGGTCGCGCACACGGGCGGCTTTTTCGAACTCCAGGTTGCGGGCGTGCTCCATCATCTGCTTTTCCAGCCGCTTGATTTCGCGCGCCACGTCCTTTTCGCTCAACTCTTCCAGCCCGGCGCGGGCGATGGCGTCGCGCTCGAGCTTGTCGGCTTCCTTGCCGGCCTTTTCGCTGTAGACGCCGTCGATCAGGTCGCGCACCTTCTTGACGATGCTCTGTGGCGTGATGCCGTGGGCCAGGTTGTGGGCCACCTGCCGGGCGCGGCGGCGCTCGGTCTCGCCGATGGCGCGGGCCATGGAGTCGGTGACGCGGTCGGCGTACAGGATGGCGCGGCCGTTCAGGTTGCGGGCTGCGCGGCCTATGGTTTGGATCAGCGAGCGCTCTGAGCGCAGGAAGCCCTCTTTGTCGGCGTCCAGGATGGCCACGAGCGACACTTCGGGAATGTCCAGCCCCTCGCGCAGCAGGTTGATGCCCACCAGCACGTCAAAGGTGCCCAGGCGCAGGTCGCGCAGGATCTCGACCCGCTCCACGGTGTCGACGTCGCTGTGCAGGTAGCGCACCTTGACGCCGTTGTCGGTCAAATAGTCGGTCAGCTGCTCGGCCATGCGCTTGGTCAGCGTGGTGATCAGCACGCGCTCGTGCTTGTCCACTCGGATGCGGATTTCCTGCAGCACGTCGTCCACCTGGCTGGTGGCTGGGCGCACCTCGACCTCGGGGTCGACCAGACCGGTGGGGCGCACCAGTTGCTCCACCACCTGGCCGGCGTGGGCCTTTTCCCAGTCTGCCGGCGTGGCCGAGACGAACACCACCTGGCGCATCTTGGTCTCGAACTCTTCAAACTTCAGCGGCCGGTTGTCCAGCGCGCTGGGCAGGCGAAAGCCGTATTCGACCAGCGTGGTCTTGCGCGAGCGGTCGCCGTTGTACATGCCGCCGAACTGGCCGATCAGCACGTGGCTTTCGTCCAGGAACATCAGCGAGTCGCGCGGCAAGTAGTCGGTCAGCGTGGACGGCGGGTCACCCGGCGCCGAGCCGCTGAGGTGGCGGGTGTAGTTCTCGATGCCCTTGCAGTGGCCCACCTCGCTGAGCATTTCCAGGTCGAACCGGGTGCGCTGCTCCAGCCGCTGGGCTTCCACCAGCTTGCCGGCGGAGACCAGCTCTTTCAACCGGTCGCTCAGCTCCACCTTGATGGTTTCCACGGCGGCCAGCACGCGGTCGCGCGGCGTCACGTAGTGGCTGCTGGGGTAGACGGTGAAGCGGGGGATCTTCTGCCGTATGCGGCCGGTCAGCGGGTCGAACAGCTGCAGCGACTCGACCTCGTCGTCAAACAGCTCGATGCGCAGCGCCATTTCGCTGTGCTCGGCGGGAAAGACGTCGATGGTGTCGCCGCGCACGCGGAAGGCGCCGCGCGAAAAATCCATGTCGTTGCGCGAATACTGCATGCGCACCAGCTGGGCGATGATGTCGCGCTGGCCCACCTTGTCGCCGGTGCGCATGGTCATCACCATCTGGTGGTAGGACTCGGGGTGGCCGATGCCGTAGATGGCCGACACGGTGGCGACGATGACCACATCGCGCCGCTCAAGCAGGCTCTTGGTGCACGACAGGCGCATCTGCTCGATGTGCTCGTTGATGGCCGAGTCTTTCTCGATGAACAAGTCGCGCTGCGGCACATAGGCCTCGGGCTGGTAGTAGTCGTAGTAGCTGACGAAATATTCGACCGCGTTCTTGGGGAAAAACTCGCGGAACTCGCTGTACAGCTGCGCGGCCAGCGTCTTGTTGGGCGCGAAAACGATGGCCGGGCGGCCCAGGCGCGCGATGACGTTGGCCATGGTGAAGGTCTTGCCCGAGCCGGTGACGCCCAGCAGGGTCTGGAACACCTCGCCGTCCTGCACGCCTTCAACCAGCTGGCGAATGGCCTCGGGCTGGTCACCCGCCGGTGGGTAGGGCTGGAACAGCTCGAACGGCGAATCCGGGAAGTGCACGAACTCGCCCTGCGGGGCCGCCTGCCCCTCGGCGGGCAACTCTGCAACGGCGGTGGGCTTGGGGGCTGGGGGGGCGGTAGAGGCGGTGCGCGGCATGGGCTGTAGATGGGGGTGGGTGCGCCTGGGGCAAGCTGCAATACTACTGTATATTTAAGCAGTTTTCCACCGTGCCTGGAATCAACCCCGCGCACACCCGAAAACCGGCCGGCCAGTGCGCTGCTGACATACCCCTGGCAAGTGGGTTGGACTAGACTGCGCCCACCGCCCCAGTTCACACCAGAAAGAAGCCAGCCATGAGATTGCAAGGCAAGATCGCCATCGTCACCGGTGGCACCAGCGGCATTGGCCGGCGCATGGTGGAGCGCTTTGTGGAAGAAGGCGCCACGGTGTTCTTCACCGGCCGCCGCGCCGAACTGGGGGCCGAAGTGGCCCGCGCCACCGGCGCCACCTTCATCGAAGCCGACGTGGCGCTGGAGGCTGATGCCCAGCGCACCATTGCAGCCGCCACGGCCGCCAGCGGCGGGCGGCTGGACATCCTGGTGAACAACGCCGGCATCGCCATCGGCACCGGCGCGCTGGAGACGGTGAATCTGGCCGACTTCGACACCACCATCGCCGTGCACGTGCGCGGCGCGCTGGCCCACACCAAGCACGTGACGCCGCTGATGCGCGCGCAGCGCCAGGGCAGCATCATCAACATCACCTCGGTGGCCGGGCACCGCGCCGGCTACTCATCGTCCATCAGCTACAGCGTGGCCAAGGCGGCGCTGCTGCACCTGACGCGCTGCACCGCGCTGGAGCTGGGTGAGGACGGCGTACGGGTGAATTCCATTTCGCCCGGCGTCATCGCCACCGGCATCTTCGGCAAAGCCCTGGGCCTGGAGACGGCAGCAGCAGAGGCCACGGCCGAGAAGGTCAAGATCGCCCTGAAGGGCGCGCAGCCCATCCCGCGCGCCGGCGTCACCGACGACATCGCCCACGCTGCGGTCTACCTGGCCAGCGACGAATCGACCTTCGTCAACGGTGAGGACATCGTGGTCGATGGCGGCCTGATCCAGGGCCGGCGCTTCTCGGAAGCTTCAGCCGGCCGGGCCGCCATGCGTGCCATGTTCGACTGAGTCCGGCGCACCGCCGGTCATTTCAGGCGCAGGAAGGCCCCAGGCGTCGCCAGGGCGGGAGCGCCGCCACCGTAGCTGCTGTGGTTGGCGATAGCACCCAGGCCACCCACCCCGCCATCGGCCAGCTTGAAGATCGCCACCGCCTGCACCAGGTCTTGCGCCTGGCCTTTCAGGCTGCTGGCCGCCGCGGCCATCTGCTCCACCAGCGCGGCGTTCTGCTGCGTGGCCTGGTCCATCTGCGTCACCGCCTCACCCACCTGGGCCACGCCCTGAGCCTGCTCGTTGCTGGCGGCACTGATCTCGCCCATGATGTCGGTCACCCGGCGGATGGCGCCCACCACCTCGGCCATGGTGCTGCCGGCCTGGTCCACCAGCGCCGAGCCCTGCCCCACCCGCTCCACGCTGGCGCCTATCAGGCCCTTGATCTCTTTCGCCGCCTCGGCGCTGCGCCCGGCCAAAGACCGCACCTCGCTGGCCACGACGGCAAAGCCACGCCCCTGCTCACCGGCGCGCGCGGCTTCCACGGCGGCATTCAAGGCCAGGATGTTGGTCTGGAAGGCGATGCCGTCGATGACGCTGATGATGTCGGCGATCTTCTTCGACGAATCGTTGATGCCCTTCATGGTCTGCACCACCTGGCCCACCACCTCGCCGCCCTTGACGGCCACGGTGGAGGCGCTCATCGCCAGCTGGTTGGCCTGGCGTGCGTTGTCGGCGTTTTGTTTCACGGTGGAGCTGAGTTCTTCCATGGAAGCAGCGGTTTCCTCCAGCGCGCTGGCCTGGCTTTCGGTGCGGCCGGACAGGTCATGGTTGCCCTGGGCGATTTCGCTCGAGGCGGTGGAGACCGACTCCACCCCGCCACGCACCTGCGTCACCAGTTCGCGCAGCCGGGCCACCATGTCCGACTGGGCGCGCATCAGCACGCCGAACTCGTCCTTGCGGTCGTCGTGCACGTTGCGGGTCAGGTCGCCGCCGGCAATCGCCTGGGCCAGTGACACGGCCCGGTCCAGCGGCTGGGTGATGGAGCGCACCAGCGTCCAGGCCATGAAGATGCCCAGCGCAAACACCACCACCACGGCGGCGATGGCCATCATGGTCAAGTCCTTGCGCACCCCGTCCAGCGCACTGCGGGCGGCGTCGCGCTGCTGCTCCTGGGCCTGGACGAACTTGTCCAGCGAGTCCAGGTAAGCCTTCGCGCGCGGCTGGTATTCCTTGTCGAGAAACGCCTGCTTGACCGCCACATCGGGCGACTCCTTGATGGCCTTGGTCTTGTCACCCAGGCCGCGGATCTCGGCGCGCGTCTTGGCCACCACGTCCATGGCGGCCTTGCCGATGTCCGAGGTGGCGTTCTTGGTGATCAACTCCTGCACCGGCGTGATGCGCGCTGTCAGCGCCGCCACCTTGGTTTCCAGGTCTTTTTTCACCGCGTCGTCGGTGGTGACATAGGTGATCATGTTCTGCGCCACCGCCAGTTCCGCCAGCCCGCGCCAGCGCACCGCCAGGGTGATCGCGTCCTCGTACTTGGACACCAGCTGCTCGGTGGTGTCGGTGGCCGTCCTGGCGCGCAATTGCGTCCAGGTGGCCGTCGCCAACAGCAGCAGCAGCAAGCCCAGGATCACGCCCCACAGCTTGTAGGCCACGCGCACATTGTTGAAATTCATGTTTTGTCCTCTGGTGAACCGCGCACCGCCGGCCGGCGACGCCGAACGACCAACGTCCACGCGATGCGCAAACGGCAGTTGCAAGCGTAGTCTAAAGCGTGGCGACCGGCCACCCCACAACCCCCCGGGGTGACTGCCTACTTGAAAACCGCACACGAGGACGCTGCTGTTTGCTCGCTCACTTGGTTTGCGGCACCTGCGAAGCAAGCCAAGGCGTCAAAATGCACCCCATGGACACGCAAGCAGCCGCTCTGATCATCATCGACATGCAAAAAGGCATGGCCACGTCACAAGCCGGCCCGCGCAACAACCCGCAGGCCGAGGCCAACATCGCCCGGCTGTTGCAGGCCTGGCGCGACAAGAACTGGCCCATCGTGCACGTGCGCCACATGTCGCGCGCGCCCGGCTCGCTGTTCTGGCCGGGGCAGGTCAACAACGAGTTCCAGCCGGCACTGGCGCCGCTGCCGCACGAGCACGTGGTGGAGAAGAACATTCCCTGTGCCTTCACGCTCAGTGGGCTGGAGCGCTGGCTGCGCGTGCGTGGCATTGGCCATTTGGTCATCACCGGCGTCAGCACCAACAATTCGGTGGAGGCCACGGCCCGCTCCGCCGGCAACCTGGGGTTTGCCGCACGAGTGGTCAGCGACGCCTGTTATGCGTATGACAAGACCGATTTCGCCGGCACGCCGCGCAGCGCCGCCGAAGTGCACGCCATGTCGCTGGCCAACCTGGATGGCGAGTATGCTCAAATACAGGGCACCGAACAGGTGCTCAGCCAGAGTTGACTGGTGCTGAGTGCACCCCTCTGAGGCAAGGCCAAAAGCCCTCAGCCGCCAGACCCCGTAAAATCACTGATTGCGCAGGCCCGGTTTCCGTGCTTTCGCCCGGCCACCCGCCGGTTCCCCGCTCGCTCGTCTATTTTTTTCGATTCACGCTCTAACCAGGAACCGCCTCCATCATGTCGTCCATGTTCTCCGCCGTCGCAATGGCCCCCCGGGACCCGATTCTGGGTCTGAACGAGCAGTTCAATGCCGACACCAATCCGGCCAAGGTCAATCTGGGCGTGGGCGTGTATTTCGACGCCAATGGCAAGCTGCCGCTGTTGCAGTGCGTGCAGGCGGCCGAAAAGGCCATGATGGAAGCGCCCAAGCCGCGTGGCTACCTGCCCATCGACGGCATTGCCGCGTATGACGCCGCCGTCAAGAGCCTGGTGTTCGGCGCCGACAGCGAGCCGGTCAAGAGCGGCCGCGTGGCCACCGTGCAGGGCCTGGGCGGCACCGGCGGCATCAAGATCGGTGCCGACTTCTTGAAGCACCTGCAGCCCACCGCCAAGGTGCTGATCAGCGACCCAAGCTGGGAAAACCACCGCGCGCTGTTCACGCAGGCCGGCTTCGTGGTGGAAAACTACGCCTACTACGACGCTGCCAGCCACGCCGTCAACTTCGACGCCATGCTGGCCGCGTTGAAGGCGGCTGAGGTGGGCAGCATTGCCGTGCTGCACGCCTGCTGCCACAACCCCACCGGCTGCGACATTTCGCCCGCCCAGTGGGACCAGGTGATCGCCGTCGTCAAGGACCGTCAGCTGACCCCCTTCCTGGACATGGCCTACCAGGGCTTTGGCTATGGCATTGCCGAAGACGGCGCGGTGATCGCCAAGTTCGTGCAAGCCGGGCTGGTGTTCCTGGTCTCCACCTCGTTCAGCAAGAGCTTCAGCTTGTACGGCGAACGCGTGGGCGCTTTGAGCGTGCTGTGCGCCAGCAAGGAAGAGGCCGACCGCGTGCTCAGCCAGCTGAAGATCATGGTGCGCACCAACTACAGCAACCCACCCACCCATGGCGCTGCCGTGGTGGCTGCTGTGCTGGGCAACCCCGAGCTGCGCGCGCTGTGGGAAAAAGAGCTGGGCGAGATGCGCGTGCGCATCAAGGCCATGCGCAGCCGCCTGGTGGAAGGCCTGAAGGCCGCCGGTGTGAAGCAGGACATGAGTTTCATCACCAGCCAGATCGGCATGTTCAGCTACTCCGGCCTCAGCAAGGACCAGATGGTGCGCCTGCGCAATGAATTCGGCGTCTATGGCACCGACACCGGCCGCATGTGCGTGGCCGCGCTGAACGACAAGAACCTGGACTACGTGTGCGCCTCCATCGCCAAGGTGATGTGACACCGTGAGCCGTGACGCCGTGGGCCGGTCCGACCCCGACCAGTTCATCCAGCAAGCGCTGCAAAACCGCCACAACCAGGCGATACTGCAGCGCCTGCACGAGCTGGCCCTGCCAGACTGCTGGCTGGTGGCGGGCTGCCTGTTCCAGAGCGTGTGGAACCTGAAAAGCAGCCGCGCGCCCGAAACCGGCATCAAGGACTACGACCTGTTCTATTTCGACGGCGACGATCTGTCCGAAGCCGGCGAGCAGGCCGTCAACGCCCGCGTGCAGGCGCTCTATGCCGACCTGGGCGTGGAGGTGGAGATCAAGAACCAGGCGCGCGTGCACCTGTGGTACCGCGACTATTTCGGCCACGACTATGACGCACTGCACAGCAGCAAGGACGGGCTGGACCGCTTCCTCGTCAAGTGCACCTGCGTGGGCCTGCGACCTTACGGGCAAGGCAGCCTGGAGCTGTACGCCCCCAACGGCCTGGACGACCTCTACGACGGCGTGCTGGAAGGCAACCCCAAGTGCAACCACGTGAAGCTGTTCGAAGCCAAGGCCGCCAGCTACCAGTCGCGCTGGGATTGGCTGACCATCAAGCGGGCGAAAGCGCTGGCGGCGACATGAAGCGCATCCTTCTGCTGCTTGCCGCGCTGCTGGCCAGTGCCTCCAGCTTTGCCTGGAACAGCCACGCCTTCGCTGCCTACCGCGCACTGGAGCGCATGCCCGAGCTGGCCCGGGCCCAGCCAGTGGTGGTGGAGTCGCTGGAGGCCTTTTTGCGCGCCGAAGAACGCCCCATCGAAGCCCTGCTGGCCAGCCAGGAACTCTGGGCCGCCGGCAACCTGAAGGCCTACCCTGCCCGCCCCGCCGCGCTGGCCTTCACGGCCGATGACAAGCGCGACGACGCGGCCCGCCGCCTGGCCTTTCTGCGCGCTCTGCGCGTGGCGCCAGACGCGCGCTTTGCGCTCTACCTGCAGCAAGACCCGCAGGCCGCACCCGACGCCACCCTGCCGCCGCTGCCCTACAGCGCCGTGCACACGCTGCCCGAGCCGGCCAACAACACCAGCACCTTCTTCGTCGGCCTGAAGCCCGGCCAGGCGGTGAGCCCGCTGGCCGTGGTGGCCAGCGCCTCGCAAGAGCCCGACTTTGGCCTGGACATCAACCTGTTTGACGACAGCCCGTCCGACTGGGGCAAGCAATACGGTTTTGGCAAGCTGCCCTTTGGCAACCCGGCGGTCAACTTCTCCACCCAGGCGCCCTTTCACATGGGCTTTTACCACCAGGACCGCGTGCTCTACATGGCCGCACCGTTCCTCAAGCGCACCTTCCCCGCGCTGCGCGCCTACCAGTTCGCCACGCTGTCGGCCATGGCCTTTCGCACCGGCCACCCATACTGGGGCTGGCGCTTTGCGGGCATGAGCCTGCACTATGTGCAAGACCTGACGCAGCCCTACCACGCCAGCCTGGCGCCCGGCCAGGGCACGGCCAAGCTGATCGGCATCAACACACTGGCCATGGTGGGCTTTCCCAAGGCCAAGAACGAGATGGTGACGCTGCTGAGCAACCAGCACCTGGCGCTGGAGAAGTACCAGGCCGAACTGGTGCTGGCCGCCGCGCTGGCGCACCAGGACACCCCGGTGATCCAGGCCCTGCGCGACACCAACCGGGACGCCCGCTACCCCGCCTGGACCACGCTGTACGCCCGCGATGTGGTGGCCGCTGAAGCCGCCAACCACGCCGACCGCCTGGTCGCCGTGCTGCTGGACGCCATGCCCGCGGCCTATGTGGCCGACCCCGGCTTCGACCTGGGCGCCAGCGACGCCAGGATCAGCCTTACTGCGGAGATGGCCAAGCAACCGCCGGCCAAACGCGCCGCGCTGGACGCCAGCATTGCCGAGTTGCTGGGGCACTTTGGCGCGCACAGCCGCAATGCGCTGCGGGCGATTTTGGCTGCTGGCGGCGTCACTCGGAGCTGAGCCGTTAGGTTGGCGGAATCAAGCCGCCACCGCACTCAGCTCCATGGCTGGAGTGCCTGACTGTGCCACGCCACACAGACATACTGGGCAACGCCTTGTACCGTGGTGGCATCCGAACCCCCAATGGAGATCGCCACATGGACACCCATGACACCCTGCACGACAACACCGCCCAACACTTGTGGTCGCTGATCAAGGACATCCGCTTTGCCATGGTCACCACCCACCACACCAACGGCCACCTGCACGCCTGGCCGATGACGATGCAGAACAAGTCGCTGGACGAAGGCCGGCTGTGGTTTTTCATGTCTCGCCGGGCCGAGGCCCTGCATGAGCTGATGGCATCGCCTTCCGTGGGCATCGCCTTTGCCGACCCGGGCAAGGACACTTACGTATCGCTGTCCGCCGTGGCCAGCCTGGTGAACAAGCCCGACAAGGTGCGCGAGCTGTGGACCAAGATGGACGACGCCTGGTTCAAGGGCGGCGCCGAGGATGCCGACCTGGCGCTGGTGGAGGCCACCATCATCCACGGCCACTACTGGGACGTGAAGGAAAGCAAGCTGACCCAGTTGGTGCTGATGGCCAAGGCCGCGCTGACCGGCAACCAGCCGCCGCGGCTGGGCGAATCGGGTGAAGTGCGGTTCTGAGCAACTCTGAGCTGCGTCAGCCCCACACCACCGAGCGCATGGATATCGCTGCCAGTTGGTAGCTGGTGTTGAAGAACTGCGGTTGCTCGTCCGACCCCACTGCCCCGGCGCAGTACAGCAGCGGCAGGTAGTGCTCGTGCGTGGGGTGTGCCATCTGCGCCACCTGCCCCAGGTTGCGGAAGTCGGCCAGGCCTTGCGTGTCGCCGCGCTCCAGTTGCTCTGTCACCAGGGTGTCGAAGGCCAGCGCCCAGTCATGCGCCTGGTTGGGCGCGGCGCCAGCTCGCATGGCACGCAGGTTGTGCACGATGTTGCCGCTGCCCACAATCAGCACGCCATGGTCGCGCAAGCCCCGCAGTTGCTGGCCCAGCGCGAGGTGCTGGGTGGGCACGCGGTCGTAGTCCATGCCGAGTTGCACCACCGGGATGTTGGCGTTGGGGAACATGGGTTTGAGCACGCTCCAGCTGCCGTGGTCCAGCCCCCAGGCGCTGGCGTCCACCTGCAGCGGCTTGCCGCTGTGAGGCTGGGTCAGCAGGCTGGCGATCTCGGCCACCGCCTCGGGCGCGCCGGGCGCCGGGTATTGCTGGTCAAACAATGCCTGCGGAAAACCACCAAAGTCGTGGATGGTGCGCGGCTGGGCCATGCCCGTCAGCGCCCACCCTTCGGTCAACCAGTGGGCCGACACGCACAAAATCAGCGCCGGCTTGGGGTATTTGGCGCCAAACTGCTGCCCCAGCGCCACCCAGCTGCGGCGGTACTCGTTGTCTTCGATGGCGTTCATCGGGCTGCCGTGGCCGAGGAACAGCACCGGCATGCGCGGCGTGCGCGGGAGTGTCTTCAAGGCGTCAAACAGGTGGACAGGTGATACGGTCATGTGCGATTCTCATGTGCGCGACATACATCCGTCACGCTTTTAGTAGTTTCACACCTATAACGGGTACGGCACAACTGTTATATTGCAACGCAACATTCAGATTTTTTAACCGGTCCCCATCATGCTGTACCAACTCTACGAAGCCCAACGCTCGCTGATGGAGCCGTTTTCCGATCTGGCCCAAGCCGCGGCCAAGATCTACAGCAACCCGCTGTCGCCCTTTGGGCAAAACCCGTTCGCGCAGCGCATCTCGGCCAGCTACGAGTTGATGCACCGCCTGGGCAAGGACTATGAAAAGCCGACCTTCGGCATCACCACCGTGGACGTGGATGGGGTGGACGTGGCCATCCACGAGCGGGTGGAGATCGACAAGCCGTTTTGCGAGTTGCGCCGCTTCAAGCGTTTCAGCGACGACCCCAAGACGCTCAACAGCCTGAAGGGCGAGCCAGCGGTGCTGATCGTGGCGCCCCTGTCGGGCCACTACGCCACGCTGTTGCGCGACACGGTGAAGACCATGCTGCGCGACCACAAGGTCTACATCACCGACTGGAAGAACGCCCGTCTGGTGCCGCTGGCCGAGGGCGAATTCCGCCTGGACGACTACGTCAACTACGTGCAGGAGTTCATCCGCCATGTGCAGGCCAAATATGGCAACTGCCACGTCATCAGCGTGTGCCAGCCCACCGTGCCGGTGCTGGCCGCCATCTCGCTGATGGCCAGCCGGGGCGAGACCACGCCCTTGAGCATGACCATGATGGGCGGCCCGATCGATGCCCGCAAGTCGCCCACCGCGGTGAACAACCTGGCCATGAACAAGAGCTACGCCTGGTTCGAGAACAACGTCATCTTCCGCGTACCCAGCAACTTCCCCGGTGCCGGGCGGCGCGTCTACCCGGGCTTTTTGCAGCACACCGGCTTCGTGGCCATGAATCCCGACCGCCACGCCAAGAGCCATTACGACTATTTCCGCGACCTCATCAAAGGTGATGACGCCAGCACCGACGCGCACCGCAAGTTCTACGACGAGTACAACGCCGTGCTCGACATGGACGCCGATTACTACCTGGACACCATCAAGACCGTGTTCCAGGAATTCAAGCTGGTGTACGGCACCTGGGAGGTGCGCAACCCCCAGGGTCAGCTGGAGCTGGTGCGCCCGCAGGACATCACCACCACCGCCCACTTCACGGTGGAGGGCGAGCTCGACGACATCTCCGGTTCCGGTCAGACCGAGGCGGCGCATGACCTGTGCACCGGCATACCCAAGTCGCGCCAGAAGCACCTGGAGGCCAAGGGCGCCGGGCACTATGGCATCTTTTCCGGCCGGCGTTGGCGCGACGTGGTATACCCGCAGGTGAAGGCCTTCATCGCCGAACACCAGCCCGCTGCCCGGGCGCTGGCCAAGAGCGCCGTGGCGCAAAAGCCGGCCCACCCTTCCGACATGGCCGCCAGCCTGGCCGCCGTGAAGCCGGCCAAAGCCAAAGCAGTGGTGAAGACCCGCCGCGCCGAGCCCGCGCCGGTGGCCAAGGCCAGTACCAAGGCATCGACCAAGCCCGCCGCCAAGACAAACGCCAAAGCGGCTGCCAAGGCAGTGAAAGCCACGCCCAAGAAAGCAGCCCTCAAGGCCAAAGCCACCCCATCCAAGCCCCTGGCCAAGCAGGTGGCACGCAAGAAGTGAGCGGCATGTGAGCAGCACCGCCAGCAGGGCGCTGCAGGCGCAGCGCATCCTGGCCGCGCTGCCGCAAACCCAGTGCACCCGCTGCGGCTACCCCGATTGCGCGGCTTACGCGCAGGCCATCGCCGATGAGGGCGCGCCCATCAACCAATGCCCGCCCGGCGGCGCCGAGGGCGTGGCGCGCCTGGCCGCCATCACCGGCCAACCCGTCTCGGCACTGAACCCCGCCCACGGCGTGGAAGGCCCACGCGGCGTGGCCGTCATCGACGAGGCCTGGTGCATAGGCTGCACGCTGTGCCTGGACGCCTGCCCCACCGACGCCATCCTGGGCGGCAACAAGCGCATGCACACCGTCATCGAGCCGCATTGCACCGGCTGCGAGCTGTGCATCCCGGTCTGCCCGGTGGACTGCATCACGATGGAGAACGTCACCGGCACAGCAACCGGCTGGGCCGCCTGGCCACAACCCATGGCCGACCAGGCGCGTGACCGCTATGCGTTCTCGCTGCGGCGGCGTGAGCGCGCCGAGGCCGAGCAGCAGCACAAGCTGCAAGCCAAGGCCGAAGCCAAGCTGGCCGACCTGCCGGGCCATTCGCGGCTGACGGACCCCACCGAGCTGGACAAGAAGCGCGCGGTGATTGAGGCCGCGCTGGCGCGGGCACGCGTCAAGCGCGCCGGCGGCTGAGCAACCTGCTTCAGTGCGGTTGCGGCCTCAATGCCCGCTGTGCCCCGAAGGCTTGCGCACCTGCACTTCCACGCCCGGTGCGCCGTGGTTGGCGTGCGGTGACATCGGCATGGCGGCTGGCTGCGGGCCAGGCTGTTGCCGCACTGCCTGCGGCACCACCCCGGTGTATTCATATGCCAGGCTGCCCGGCGGGTGCTTGTACCAACCCGGGTCCGAGTAGTCCCCTGCCTTCTGCCCCTTGCGCACCTTCAGCACGCTGAACATGCCGCCCATCTCCACGCCGCCAAACGGGCCTTCGCCCGTCATCATGGGCGCGGTGTTCTCGGGGATGGGCATGGCCATTTGCGCCATGTCGGCCATGCCAGCGCTGCCCATGGCCATGTAACCGGGCACCAGGTTGCTGATCTTCTGCGCCAGGTCGTCCTGCTGCACGCCAATCATCGTTGGCACATCATGGCCCATGGCGTTCATGGTGTGATGGCTCTTGTGGCAGTGCAGGCTCCAGTCGCCCTCTTCGTCGGCCACAAACTCCAGTTGGCGCATCTGGCCGACGGCAATGTCGGCCGTCACCTCGGGCCAGCGAGCGGTGTGCGGCACCGGGCCGCCGTCCGTCCCCGTGATGGTGAACTCATGGCCGTGGATGTGCATGGGGTGGTTGGTCATGGTCAGGTTGCCAATGCGCAGGCGCACCTTGTCGTGCTGGCGCACGTTGAGCGTGTCGATGCCGGGGAAGATGCGGCTGTTCCAGCTCCACAGGTTGAAGTCCAGCATGGTCATGGTGCGCGGCACAGCGCTGCCGGGCTCGATGTCGTAGGCGGCCAGCAGAAAGCAGAAGTCGCGCTGCACCTCGGCAATCAGCGGGTGTTTGCCACGCGGGTGGGTGATCCACAGGCCCATCATGCCCATAGCTATCTGCGTCATCTCGTCCGCGTGCGGGTGGTACATGAAGGTGCCGGGCCGGCGCGCCACGAACTCATACACCCAGGTCTTGCCTGGCTGTATGGACGGCTGCGTCAACCCGGTGACGCCGTCCATGCCATTGGGCAGGCGCTGGCCGTGCCAGTGCACGCTGGTGTGCTCGGGCAGCCGGTTGGTGACGAAGATGCGCACGCGGTCACCCTCCACCACCTCGATGGAGGGGCCTGGGCTCTGGCCGTTGTAGCCCCACAGCCGGGCGGTGAAGCCGGGCGCCATCTCGCGCACCACCGGTTCGGCCACCAGGTGGAACTCTTTCACGCCGTTGACCATGCGCCAGGGCAGCGTCCAGCCGTTCAGCGTCACCACCGGGTTGTAGGGGCGGCCGGTGCTGGGCAGCAGCGGCGCCTGGGTGGCGGGCGAGGTCTGGCTCACCGCCTCGGGCAGCGCGGCCAGGGCCACGCGGCTGACGGTGGCAGCGGATACAGCGGCGGTGATGGCGCCGGCGCCTTGCAAAAATGCGCGTCGTGAATTCATGGTGAGGTGCTCCCTTGCACGCGGCCCATCAAGGCCATTTCCAATTCCGCCTGGGCCAGCCAGAAGTCGCGCTGCGCCTCGATGGCGGCGTTGACGCTGGCGATCTGCTCGCGGGCGTCGGCCAGCAGCTCAAACACGCTGATCAGCATGCCGTTGTAGCGCAGCAGGTTCTCGTCGCTGATGCGTTTGCGCAGCGGCACGATCTCGTCGCGGTAGTGGCGGGCAAGCTCATGGCTCGCCCGGTAGCCCTGGTAAGCCTCGCGCACCTCGGAGCGGGCGTTGGTGGCCGTTTGCGCCGCTGCGTGCACGGCCTGCATGTACTGCGCCTCGGCCCGGGCCACCTTGGCGGTGCCCCAGTCAAACAGCGGCAGCTCCAAGGACACCTCCCAGCCGCGCTTGTAGCCGGCGTCGCCCGTGCCCTCCAGCACGCGGGCCGGGCCAGCCTCCAGCACGTTGATGAAGCGCGTCGTCTTGCTCAGACCCAGCTGGCTGGCCAGCGCCTCGGCCTGCAGTCGCGCGGCCTGCACGTCCAGCCGCTGGGCCATGGCCATCTGCTCCACATTGGGCAGGTCAACCGGCACCGTGGGCAGGTCGGGCAGGCGCTCGGGCAACTGGAAGGCCTGCTGGCCGTCCAGCCCCAGCAGGCGCGTCAAGCGCTCGCGGCTGGCCACGGCCAGCTGCGCCGCGCGCGTCTGTCCCAGCACCGCATCGGCATGGAAGGTCTGCTCCCTCGCCTGTTGCAGTTTGCTGAAGTTGCCGGCCTGGGCCATGCGCCGGGCCAGCTCGGCGCCGGCCTGCGCCGCCTGCAGCACCTGCCCGGCATAGCGCACAGCCTCAACGGCTGCTACGGCGTTGTAGTAAGCCTTGCGCGTGTCAGACGCCAGCCGCAGCAACTCCAGCGTGGCGGCCCGTTGCGTGCGCTCAAAGCGTCGGCGCTCCACCGCAGTGGCCTGCGGCAAGGTGATCAGCGCCAGCAGGTTGAAGCTGATGGCCTGCTCCACCTTGTATTCCTGCCCCGCCGGGCCAGCCTGGCTGGCGCGCAGCGCCGAGAAGCGTGGGTTGGGCAGGCGCCCGGCTTGCACCAACTCGGCCTCGCTAATGGCCAACTCGGCAAACGCGGCTTGCAGGCCCCGGTTGTTCAGCAGTGCCAGCTGCACCGCATCGTCCACGCTCAAGGGGTGGGCCAGCAGCTCGGTCACCCGATGGGCAATGCTGTCCTGGTCGGCCTGGGTGCGGGCCCAGGCCACGTCCTTGCCCAGGCGCTCGCGCGCCGTGGTGGTCACAGGGGCAAAGCCGCCGTCCTGGCTGAAGCTGGCGCAGCCGGCCAACCCGAAGGCGGCGAGCGCGGCCAAGGTGCCGGTGATGAGTAATCGCATGTTGTCCTCGCAAGAAAAGGGGGGGAATGCGCCCGCGACCGGCGAGAGACCGCACAGCGGCACGCAACCAGCACATCGGGGGCAGCCCATCAACCCAAGCCAGGCTACACGTGCAGGCGCACGCCAGCCCTGAGCTTGGTCAACTCAGGCGAGGAAACTTCGTGGGGGACGGTCCAGCCGCTCGCCGCCGGCCGAGGCGGCTGCCACGGCGAGGGCCGGGAAAGCCTGCGCCGTCACCGGTGCGGCAATGGCAATGGACATCTCGGACACCAGGGCCGAGCCCACGCAGCACGGTGCGCAATGGGTGCACTTGTGCTTTTGCTGGCCTTGGCCGTGCTGGCTGTGGTCGTGGCTGGCCTGGTCGGGATGGCTGGCGTCAAGCGTTGCCGCCACCATCATGGCCGCATGGTCGTGCGGCGCTGCTGCTTGCGCCATGCCAGCCTGGCCCTGCCCGCAAGCCAGCATGCTGGCCTGCGCATAGCCCTGCGCGGACAGCGCCAGCAGCAGGTAAGCAGTCAACAGGATTTTCAGCCAGCGGCCCATGGGCGCCATTTTAGACGAGCAGCCGCCATGGTGTTGCCATACTCATAGGGTGCGACTCGATAAAATGCCGCGCATGCCTCAACGCCGCGCCCTGCGACGCTTTCGCATGGCGCTGATTGGCGGCAACCTGGCCGTGCTGGCCATGCTCGCCCTCGTCACCACCCTGTCGCTGCAAGCCAGCCGCGAGGGCCTGACGCTGCGCGCGCGCCAGGCGGCTGAAAACCTGGCCGCCACGCTGAGCGTGAACGTGGCCAGCGAGATCAAGCAGGTGGACAACGCCCTGCTCTCCACCAACCAGCAGCTCAACCGCCTGCAAGCCTTCGGCAAGCTGGACACGGCGCTGGCGACCGTGGTGGCCAATGAGCAAAAGGCCCAGGTGCCGCAGGTGGGCACCGTGCGCGTGACCGACGCCAGCGGCCTGGTGCTCAACAGCGGCCAGCCCACGCCGGTGTCGGTGGGCGACCGCGACTACTTCGCCCAGGCCCGCGCCCAGCCCGACAAGCTCATCATCTCCGAGCCGCTGCAAGGCCGCATCATCAAGGGCTGGGGCATCATCCTGGCGCGCGCGCGGCTGGGGGCTGACGGCAGCTTCCAGGGCGTGGCCTATGCCAACCTCAGCACCCAGCATTTCGTCGACCTGTTCAACCACTTCAACCTCGGGCCGCAAGGGGCCGTGTCGCTGCGCTCGCCGACGCTGAAGCTGGTCGCCCGCTACGCCGTGGGCGACAAGACGCCAGACGCCGGCATCGGCAAGGTCAGCCTGTCCGCCGAATCCCTGACGGTGATGCAGGGCAACCCCGAGCAGGGCTTCATGCTGAACCGCACCTCCATCGATGGTGTGGAGCGCGTCGGCGCCTACCGCCGCGTGCCCATCTACGGCCTCACGGTGCTGGCCGGGCTGGGCACGGACGATTATTTTTCGCTGTGGCGGCGCGAGGCCGAGCAGCAAACCGGGCTGACGCTGCTGCTGGCCGCACTGGTGGTGGGCGGCTCCCTGCTGTTCTACATACGCCAAAAGAGGCAGTGGCGCGCACAGCAGGAAATCGCCGAGTTGGCCGCCGAACGCGGCGCCATGCTGGACAACAGCCTGGTCGGCAGCGTGCGGCTGAAAGGCCGCGTGGCCCAGTGGCACAACCAAGCGCTGGCCGACCTGTTTGGCTACCCGCCAAACGGGCTGCTGGGCCAGAACTCGCGCGTACTCTATCCTGACGACGCCAGCTACGAGCTGGTGGGCCAGGGCTATAGCCACTTCTCAGGCGGCGGCCAGTTCCGCACCCAGATCCAGATGCGCCACAAGGACGGCCACCTGATGTGGATGGATGTCAGCGGCGCGCCCCTGCCCGATGGTGAGTCGCTGTGGATGATGGTAGACATCACCGCCGTGAAGGACAGCGAGATGCAGGCCAAGCACCAGGCCCTGCACGACAACCTCACCGGCCTGGCCAACCGCCTGCAGCTCACCGACGCGCTGGCCTATGTGTTGCGCAACAGCGAGCGACACAGCCACAAGGTGGCGGTGTGCTACATCGACCTGGACGGCTTCAAAGCTGTCAACGACACCCAGGGCCATGACGCCGGCGATGCTGTGCTGCGCGAGGCCGCCCGGCGCATGAACGCCAGCGTGCGCGGCAGCGATCTGGTGGCCCGGCTGGGCGGCGACGAGTTCGTCATCATCCTGGGCGAGTTGCACAACCGCGACGAGCTGCGCGTGGCCCTCAACCGCCTGCTGGCCACCCTGCAGCAGCCCATGCAGCTGGTCACCGGCCAGCAGGCCACGGTGAGCGCCAGCATAGGCGTGGCGCTGTACCCCGAGCACGGCCTGCAGCAGGAAACGCTGATGACGCGGGCCGACGAGGCGCTGTACCTGGCTAAGCGGACCGGCAAGAACCGGTTTGCGATTTATGGGCACGTCACCGGCGATGCGGTGGAGGCTGGCGGCACCACCTTGGCAGAATGAGCGCGCATCTGCACACCCCGATGGCCACGGCTGGTCAAGGGGCCTGGGCGATTTGACAAAAGTGAATCGCCCATATATAGTTGTCAGTAGCAATTAAATATATGCCAGCAGTTGCCAAACAATTTCCTGTTTCACCAGACATCCAGCATCTGGACGAAGACGCCCAAGCCCTGCATTGGGCGGTGTCCGATCTGGTGCGCGTGTACCAGTTCCGCGACCGCAACAAGATTTGCTGCCACGACATCTCCGTCACCCAGTGCTATGCGCTGGAAAGCCTGGTCAAGCGCGGCCCCATGCAATTGAACGCGTTGGCCGCCGAACTCTTTCTCGACAAAAGCACCACCAGCCGCGTCATCGACGCGCTGGAGCGCAAAGCGTATGTAGAGCGCATCCCCAAGGCCGATGACCGCCGCGCCGTGGCGCTGCGCATCACCCGTGCCGGGCGCGCGTTGAATGAACGCATTCACCGCGACCTGGTCGAGCAGCAAAAGGCCCTGTTGCGCGACCTCGACCCCGCCATGCGCGCCACAGTGGCCGAAGTCATCCAGAAGCTGGCCCATGCCGCAGAGGCCCGGTTTCAGACCGGCAACTCCTGCGCCCTGCCCGGTGTTGATGATGGCGACTGCTGCCCGCCTGCCATGTCGTGCGCCAAGACATGAGCTCTTTTTTTTTACCTTAATAGTTGCTAGTAACAACCAGTAAAGGAATCTCCGATGCCATCCACCCGCCCCGCCACCGTTTCCGACGCTGCCGCCATCACGGCCATCTACAACCAGGGCATCGCGGACCGCGGCGCGACTTTCGAGACCACGCCGCGCGCGGTGCAAGAGCTTGAAATACGCCTTGCAGACACCAGCCGCTGCCCGTTGCTGGTGGCTGTCGACGATGCCGGCGCCGTGATTGGATGGGCGGGCACCTCCAGCTACCGCAGCCGCGCTTGCTATGCAGGCATTGCCGAATTCTCGGTCTACCTGGCACGCGAGGCACGCGGCAAGGGCGTGGGCGTGCAACTGCTGGAAGCGCTGGTGGTTGCCGCGCGCACCGTGGGCTACTGGAAGCTGGTCTCGCGCGTCTTCACCTTCAACACCGCCAGCCTGGGCATGTGCAAACGCGCCGGCTTTCGCGAGGTCGGCATCTATGAAAAGCACGGCCAGCTGGAAGGCCGCTGGCTGGACGTGGTCATCGTCGAACGCCTGATTCCCGAGAACCTCACCGCCAGTCTGGCCCCAGCGCTGGCATAGCCGCAGCAGCGGCACCCCCAATACACCCATTCACCCATTCACCCATTCACCCATTCACCCCGGAGTACACCATGCAACACCCCACCCATGCACCGCTTCCCGTCGCCATCATTGGCGCTGGGCCCATAGGCCTGGCCGCCGCAGCACATGTGTTGGCGCAAGGCTTCACGCCCATCATCTTCGAGGCCGGCTCCGGCGTGGCCGCCAACCTGGACAGCTACCGCCACGTGCGCCTGTTCTCGCCCTGGCGCTACAACATCGACAAGGCCAGCCGCGCGCTGCTGGAGCAGCATGGCTGGGTTGCGCCCGCGCTCGATCAGCTGCCGACCGCAGGAGAGGTGCTGGACCACTACCTGGCCCCGCTCGCCCGTGTGCCGGCCATTGCCACCCATTTGCACCTGAACAGCCCGGTGACACACATCACCCGCGCAGGTTTTGACAAGGTGAAAACCTCAGGCCGGGAAGGCGCAGCCTTCGTCATCCGGGTCAGGCAGCCGGGCGGCGAGCGGGAATTCCGCGCGCAAGCGGTGATCGACGCCTCAGGCACCTGGAACCAGCCCAACCCCCTGGGTGCCAACGGTTTGCCGGCCCTGGGTGAAGCGGCGGCAGCAGACCACGTCGCCTATGGCATGCCCGATGTGCTGGACCGCCACCGTGCGCGCTACGCGGGCAAGCGCATCCTGGTGGTGGGGGCGGGGCACTCCGCCGCCGGCACGCTGATTGCCTTGGCGCAACTGGCCGAGGAAGAACCCAGCACCCGGCTGGTGTGGGCGATTCGCGGCAACAACCTGGCAAAAGTCTTTGGCGGCGGCGCTGCAGATGGTCTGCCTGCCCGTGGCGCGCTGGGCCAACGGCTGAAGGCCTTGAAGGACAACGGGCAGCTGGAGCTGCATGAGAACTTCCGCATCTTTGCGCTGAAGTCCCAAGGCGCGGCATTCACGGTGGTGGGCGAACCGTTCGCGGGTGTGTCCCCCGTCATCGACGGCGTGGACGAGCTGATTGCCAGCACCGGCTCCCGCCCCAACCTCGCGCTGGCCAGCGAACTGCGCCTCAAACTGGACGCCTGGCTGGAGAGCACCGAACAGCTTGCGCCGCTGATCGACCCCAACCTGCACAGCTGCGGCACGGTGCGCCCGCATGGCCACCGCGAGTTGGCGCACCCTGAGGTGGGCTACTACGCGGTGGGCGCCAAGAGCTATGGCCGCGCCCCCAATTTCCTGATGGCCACCGGTTACGAGCAGGTGCGCTCCATCGCCGCCGTGCTGGCCGGCGACATGGTTGCGGCGGACGATGTGCAATTGGAGCTGCCGCAAACCGGCGTGTGCAGTACCAACTTCGCGCCGACAGCCGCTGCCGCCACGAACAGCGGCTGCTGCGGCGGCCCAGCGCCCAAGGAGAGCAATGCCTGCTGCGCGCAAGACGCCACCGCCAAGGCCCAGGGACAGGCAGGCTGCGGCTGCGGTGAAGTCGCTACACCTGTAGCCATAGCCGCACCCGTGGCCGTGGCCCAGCCCAGGAAAACCGGCGGGTGCTGCGGCCCCGCCAAGCGCGAGCCCAACACCACGGCCGCATGAGACATGCGCCCCAGCCACCACAACAAACCTTTTGACCTGGCACGCCGACGCAGCCTGCTGGGCGCGGGCGCTGCGGTTGCCGGCACCGTCTTCGTCCAGGACAGCACGGCACGCGAACTGGGCGCACCACGGCGCGGCTACGGTGAGCGTGCGCAATTCGAGCAATCTGTGCGCTCGTTCACCCCCGGTGCAACACCTGGCACCGGGTCCAGCCGCACACCGCTGCAAGACCTGTACGGCAGCATCACGCCGTCATCCCTGCATTTCGAGCGCCACCACTCCGGCGTGCCGGTGATTGACCCCACGCAGCACACCCTGCTGATCCACGGCCTGGTGGAGCGGCCTCTGGTGTTGAGCATGGAAGACCTGAAGCGCTTCCCCGCCACCTCTCGCATCCACTTCATTGAATGCGCCGGCAACACGGGTGCTGACCATGCTGGTCGCCCCGGCATCAACCCGCAGCGCAGCCATGGGTTGCTGAGCAATACCGAATGGGCAGGCGTACCCCTGAAAACACTGCTCCAGGAAGTGGGGGTAAAACCAGGCGCGACCTGGCTGGAGGCCGAGGGCGCGGATGCGGGTCGCCTCAACCGCAGCATTCCGCTGGCCAAGGCGCTGGACGATGTGCTGGTGGCCTACGGGCAGAACGGTGAGGCGCTGCGGCCCGAGCAGGGCTACCCGCTGCGCCTGGTGGTGCCCGGCTGGGAAGGCAACATCAACATCAAATGGCTGGGCCGCATGGCCCTGGTGGACCAAGCCACCATGACACGCGACGAGTCCGCCTACTACACCGACCTGATGCCCGATGGCAAAGCCCGGCAGTTCAGCTTTGTGATGGAGGTGAAATCGGTCATCACCCGCCCGGCTGGCGGCCAGAAGCTGCCAGGCCGGGGCTACCACGACATCACCGGCCTGGCCTGGTCGGGCCGGGGCAAGGTGGCCCGGGTGGAAGTGTCCACCGACGATGGCCGCACCTGGGGTGATGCGGAACTGGTGGGCCCGATGCTGCCCATGGCTGCCACGCCGTTTCGCTACCCCTGGCGCTGGGGCGGCGAGGCTACCACGCTGCGCTCACGCGCCACGGATGACACCGGGCAGACGCAACCCACGCGCGAGGAAATCATCGCCGTGCGCGGCATGAACGCCACCGACCACTACAACGGCATCAAGGTCTGGCATGTCAAACCCGATGGGAGCATCAGCCATGCGTAAACCAACAGTCGCACTGCTGGCTTTGCTGCTGGCGCTCTTGTGCGGCCCGCTGCTGGCCGGCAATCCCAAAGCGCTGGACATTGGGCGGGCTGCCAGCCCCGCAGAGCTGGCCTCGCGCGCCATTTCGGTGGCGCCCGATGGCAAGGGCTTGCCGCCAGGCCAAGGCAACGCCGTCACAGGCCGCGCGGTCTACATGGCGAAGTGCGCCGCCTGCCACGGCGCCAAGGGGGAAGGCAACGATGATTTTCCGCAACTGGTGGGCGGGCGCGGCACACTGGCCACAGCACAGCCCATCCAGACCCTGGGCAGCTTTTGGCCCTACGCCACCACCGTGTGGGACTACGTGAACCGGGCCATGCCCTACCAGGATGCCGGCACGCTGACGGCGGATGAGGTGTACGCCGTCACCGCTTACCTGTTGCACCAGAACGGCATCGTGGGTGAGCGCACCGAGCTCAACAGGTCTAACCTGGCGGCCATCAAGATGCCGAACCGCAACGGCTTTGTGGTTGACCCGAGGCCGGATATTCCCGCAAAGAAATGACCCAACCCGGCGAGCCGCGACACCCCAAGCGAGAGGGTCTCAAACCGCTGCGGTTTCAGCTTGCTCTGCCGACAGGTCGAGCAAACGCGCGACCCCAATAGGTTCATCTTTACGCAGCGGCACCAGCGCGTAGCGCTTGGCATGCTGCGAGGTCACACTTTGAATAGCAGCCATCTCGTTGTGCGCGCGCTGACGCAGCAACGGCGAGCTCACGGTGGTCGCCGCCACGCTGTTGTTGATGACCCAGGCCCAGGGCTCTATGCCGGCGCGGCGCAGATCGGCCTGCAAGCCGGCAGCCTCCAGCACCGGCGTGGTTTCAGCCAGCGTCACGATCAGCACCTTGGTCTGCCTAGGGTCTTGCAGCTGCATCATCGGTGTCTTGAAGTGCCGACCGCTGCCCTCCATTTGCCGCACGATGTCGCGGTGGTAGGCGCCAGTGGCGTCCAGCAGCAGCAGCGTGTGGCCGGTAGGCGCGGTGTCCATCACCACAAACACCTTGCCGGCTTCGCGTATCACGCGCGAGAAGGCCTGGAACACGGCAATCTCCTCCGTGCAGGGCGAGCGCAGGTCTTCCGCCAGCAGGGCGCGCCCATGCGCGTCCAGCTTGGCACCCTTGCTGGCCATCACCTCGCGGCGATAGCGCTCAGTGGCCTCACGCGGGTCGATGCGGCTGACAGTCAGGTTGGCCATCTCACCGTGCAGCGTTTCGGCCAAATGAGCGGCCGGGTCGGAGGTGGTCAGGTGCACCGGCAGGCCACGGCGCGCCAGCTCCACGGCCACGGCGGCGGCCAGCGTGGTTTTGCCCACGCCGCCCTTGCCCATCAGCATCACCAGGCCATGGCCGTCGGCGGCAATCTCATCCACCAGAGCGGACAGGCTGGGCGCCTGCAGGCGGGGCAACGGTGTAACCGGGCTGTCTGAGGTGGGTGGGGCCGCATCCAGCAACTGGCGCAGCGCATCCAGCCCCACCAGGTTGAAAGGCTTCAGGGGGATCTGGTCTGTGGGCAGGCTGGCCAGCACTGGCGGCATGGCGCGCAAGGCATTCTGCTCGCGCTGGCAGATCGATGCCGCCAGCGCATCGCCCTGCGTCTGCGCCAGCGGAAACACCGCGTTGAGCACCAGGTACTGGCGCGAAAAGCCTATGGCCGCCAGCTCGTCGTGCGTGCGCGCCGCCTCGCGCAGGCTGGACGCCTGCGCCCGCGCCACCAGCACCACGCGCGTGCGCAGCGGGTCGGCCAGCGCCTGCACTGCCGCGCCGTATTGGGCCTGCTGCTTTTCCAGCCCGGCCAGTGGCCCCAGGCAGGAGGCGTCGCCCTCGCCGGTTTCCAGAAAGCCACTCAAGGCCCCGGGGAGTTGCAGCAGGCGTATGGTGTGGCCGGTGGGCGCGGTGTCGAACACGATGTGGTCGAAGTCGCGCACCAGGTCCGAGCCCGTCAGAAGGCCGGTGAATTCGTCAAATGCGGCAATCTCGGTGGTGCAGGCGCCTGACAGCTGCTCTTCAATGCTGTTGACCACCTTGTCCGGCAATACGCCGCGCACCGGGTCCACGATCTTGCTTCGGTAGGCCTGCGCGGCTGCCTGCGGGTCAATCTCCAGCGCCGACAGGCCAGCCACCTTGGGCACGGCCACGACGTGGTTGCCAATGGCAATGCCAAACACTTGCCCCACGTTCGATGCCGGGTCGGTGCTGACCAGCAGCACGCGCTTGCCCACCCCCGCCAGTTGCATGGCGGCGGCACAGGCGATGGAGGTCTTGCCCACCCCGCCTTTGCCAGTGAAAAACAGGAAGCGCGGAGCTTGGTCCAGGAAGTTCACGATGCGTCCCGCCGCTCAGCAGCAATTGCCGCCAGAGCAGCACGCAGTTGCCTTGGCCGGCTCTGCAGCCGGCGCAGCAATGCCCGCCAAGCGGGCCAGTTCCGCGCGCGCAGGGTAACGACCCGCCAGGGCTATGGCGCCGTCCACCAGCACCAGCGGCAAGCCGGATTCACCCGCACGCTCCAGCACGCCCTTGACCGCATCATTCGACGCAAATGCCATCGGTTGCTGAGCCAGGTTGAAGCGCTCGACTTGAGCGCCGTTTTTCCGTGCCCAATCCACATCCGCCGCAAAGCTGACCAGATGCTGGTCGACCTCGGCCCCGCAAACGCCAGAACTGCAGCACAGGGCTGGGTCAAACACTTGAACGTTTTTCATATGCATTCTTTTCTGGGAAATTTGGCGCCATTCAGGACGTCGTGGTCCGTACGCTTCCCATCATTGGACAAGAGCGCGCAGTTTTCCTTGCGGCAGGTCAAGTGCTCAGCAATCAGAGCGGCTTCGCTGGCTTGAGCACCATGAGCGCTGCAAACGCTGAAACGCCCATGCCGATGGACAGCCACAGCGCAGACGCGCCCATGCCGTCAATGGCCAGGCCGAACAAGAAAGGCGCCAGGGCCTGGGCAAACCGCGCAGGCATCATCAGCGCTCCTTGGCGCGCGCCATAACCGGCCGGTCCAAAGAAGACCAACGGCAAGGTGCCATTGGCAATGGTCATGATGCCGTTGCCCACGCCATGCAGCACGGTGAAGACAACACCCGCCGGTGCCCCCATGGCAATGAACAGGCCAGCCCCGACGGCATGGGCCAGTGAAGCCAGGCGCGCCGACAGCAGCGGGCTGACATTGCGCAACAAGCCGTATTCCAGCAGCCGGCCGGCCACCTGGGCCGGCCCCACCAGCGCGGCCAGGCCAATGGCTGCGGCCATGCCCACGCCATTGGCCTGCAACAGCCTGGGCAAGTGCGTGGCCATGGCGGTGCTGACAAACCAGGTGACGCCAAAGACAAAGGCCAGCAGCAAGCCAATGCGGCGGCTCTGCGCAGGCGTCAATGCGGTGTGAGGCTGCGACGGCTGACGGTCTGCCGTGCTTGAAGCGTTCTCCGGCTCGGCGGTGCTCGCGCCGGCCTTTGCCAACGCCGGTATCCACAGGTTCAAGGGCAGCGCCACCAGCAGATGCAGGGCCGCCCAAGCCAGGCAGGTGCCGCGCCAACCAACGACTGTCAGCAGCCAACCCGACAGGGGCCAGCCCACGGTGCTGGCGAAGCCCGCAATCAGCGTGACGCCGGTGATGGACGGGCGCGCGCTGGCCCCATAAAGCCGCACCAGGCTGGAGAACACCGCTTCGTAAAACCCGGCGGACATGGCCAGGCCCAGCAACAGCCAGGCCGCAAACAAGCTGACCGTGCCTTGCGCGTAAGCCAGCGCGACCAGGCCAGCGGCAAACAGCAGATTGGCGCCCGGCAGCACCACCCGCCCGCCATGGCGGTCAACCAGCCGGCCCGCCAGCGGCCCCAGCACGGCAGACACCAGCAAGGCTGCTGACAGGGCCAGGAACACCGTGGCCACAGACGAGCCCAGCTCAGCCGCCATGGGCTGCCCAATGATGGCCAGCAAATAGTAGGTGGAAGCGTAGGCAATGGTGACAGCACCACCCAGTTTGCACACCGTGGGCCAACGGCTGTCAGGCATGGGCAGGCGAGTTGTCCCCGGTCATGGTGGCCATTGTCGGGCGTTGAAATATGGTTGTCATAAAACTATTCAATAGTTATTGTAATATTGAACAATGACTGAAGCCCAAACAATTTCCGCCCTGGCTGCGCTGGCCCAGACCCACAGGTTGCGCGCCTTCCGTGCGCTGGTGATTGCCGGCGAACAAGGCTTGCTGCCGTCGCACATGGCGGAGCAACTGGCGGTGGCGCCCAGCGCGTTGTCTTTTCACTTGAAGGAGCTCAGCCACGCGGGCCTGGTCAGCAGCGAGCAGCGCGGGCGCAACCATGTCTACCGCGCCAATTTTGAAACCATGAACACTCTGCTGAGCTACCTGACCGAACACTGTTGCGAAGGCGAACCCTGCGCAGTCAGTCCGGCAACCGCTTGCAGCACTTGCTAAGGAATCTTCTGCCATGAGCGACAAACCCCTCAACGTGCTTTTTCTGTGCACGCACAATTCGGCGCGCAGCATCCTGGCCGAAGCCACGCTCAACCATATGGGCCGTGGCCGCTTCAAGGCCTACTCGGCCGGCAGCAGCCCGCGCGAGAACCAACAGTCCAACCCGCTGGCGCTGAAAGTGCTGCAGTCCGCTGGCATCACCACCGAGGGCCTGTACAGCAAGAGCTGGGATGAGTTTGCCAAGCCCGACGCGCCGCACATGGACCTGGTCATCACGGTGTGCGACAACGCCGCCGGCGAGGTGTGCCCCTATTGGCCCGGTCACCCAGCCACCGCCCACTGGGGTTACGCCGACCCCTCAGAGGTGCAAGGCACCAACGAGCAACGGCTGGATGCCTTCAGGCAAACCCTGCACGCCATCCGCCGCCGGCTGGACCTGCTGGTCAATCTGCCTGCAGACCGCGTAGCCAAGCTGATGCTTGAGCAAATCGCGCGCGACCTGTCCAAGGCCTGAGCCGCATGCAGCACAACGTCTCCAAGGCCCTGCTGGCCGAGTGCGTGGGCACAGCCATGCTGCTGTGCGCTGTCATCGGCTCCGGCATCATGGCGGAACGCCTGAGCGGCGGCAACAACGGCGTGGCCTTGCTGGCCAACACGCTGGCCACGGTGTTCGCGCTGTACGTGCTGATCGAAACCCTCGGCCCGGTCAGCGGCGCGCACTTCAACCCTGCGGTGACGCTGGTGCTGGCGTTTCGCGGTGGGATGTCTTCGGACGACCGCGTGTCGCTGACGGCGCTCTACATCCTGGCGCAGTGCGCCGGTGCCGTGCTGGGCGCGTGGCTGGCCCATGCCATGTTCGACATGAGCATCATGCAGTTCAGCACCAAGGTCCGCTCAGGCACAGGCCAATGGATTGCCGAGGCGGTGGCCACCGCCGGCTTGCTGTTCACCATCCTGCGCGCGCCGGCCAAGCGGGTTGCCGCGCTGGTGGCCTGCTATATCGGGGCGGCTTACTGGTTCACCGCGAGCACATCGTTTGCAAATCCCGCCGCCGTGCTGGGCCGCATGTTCAGTGACAGTTTTGCCGGCATCTCGCCCGCGAGCAGCCCGGGCTTCGTCATGGCGGAACTGGTCGGCGCGGCGGTGGGAACCGTGCTGGCGTCTTTCTTGAAGACAGGCGCGGATGAGCCGTGAGGCGGTGGGGGCCAACTGAGCTGCCCGACAAGCTTCACTCACCTCAGTGCTCGTGCCGGTGGTGCGCATCCGGGTAGTGCGCGTGCACATGGCGCAGCGGCTCATGCTGGTGCGGGTGGCTGTGGGTGGTGCCGGGGGGCACGTCCACATCGTGCGCATGCTCATGGTGTGCGTCGTGGGTGTGCTTGTGCGCATGGGCCAACGGCTCGTGCGCGTGCCAGTGGCCGTGCTGCTCGGTCAGGTGCAGCCACAGGCCCAACGCCATCAGTGCGCCAGCAACCACCAGCGTAGCGGTCAGCGGCTCGCCCAGCAGCAGGGCCAGCAGCGCGCCAAAAAAAGGCGCGATGGAAAAATAAGCCCCCGTGCGCGCCGTGCCCAGGTGCCGCAAACCCACCACAAACAGCGCCAGGCTGACGCCATAGGCCAGCAAACCCACCACCATCGCCAGCGCCATGCTGGCCGGCGGGGGCAGATGGGCGCCCAGCACGCCCAGGGCCAGCCCCAGGTTGACGGTGCCGGCAGCCAGCCCCTTGACGCAGGCCAGCCAAGCGGCATCCGTCAACGACAGCTTGCGCGTCAGGTTGTTGTCCACGCCCCAGGCCAGGCAAGCGCCCAGCACCGCCAGCGTGGGCCACAGGGCGCCTGGGCGCGCCTCGCCCGGCCAGCCCAGCACCAACGCGCCAGTCACAATGGCCAGCATGCCCAACGCAATGCGGCGGTCAAAGTTTTCCTTGAAGGCAAACCAGGCCAGCAGCGCGGTGAACACACTTTCGGCGTTCAGCAACAGCGATGCGCCCGAGGCCGGCATGCCGCTGAGCCCGAACATCAGCAGCACCGGCCCCACCACGCCGCCCGCCACAATGGCGCCCACCAGCCAGGGCCACTCGCCCGCCGGCAGCCTGACCGGCTCGGCACGCATGACGCGCCGGTAGATGAACAAGCCCAGGCCCGAGCCCAGGTAGAACAGCCCCGCCAGCACCCAGGGGTCGACCGCCGCCAGCAATTGCTTGGCCAGCGGCGTGCCGGCGCCAAACAGCAGGGCAGCACCCAAAGCCGCTGCCACGCCGCTGTGGCGCAGGCCATGCATGAGTTTCATCCCCCGTATTGTGCGCGCCGGCACGGCTGCTCACCGGAACGGCAGCGCCAGCACCTTCACCAGTTCATGGCTCCGAGGGTAGCGCGCCGGTTCGCCCACGCCCAGCGCCAGCGGCAGGCGACCGGGTTGGTATTGGAACGTGCCAAACACGATGTCCCAAAACGGCGTCAGCACACCAAAGTTCTTCGCCTCGGCCAGGTTGCTGCTGTGGTGGTAGCGGTGCAGCTCGGTGCCCACCAGCAGGTAGTTCAGCACGCCGGCCCTTATGTCCACATTGAAGTGTGACACCAGCCCCTGCAGCCCCATCAGCGCGTTGAACAGGAAGATGGTCTCGGGCCGCGCCCCCAGCACCACCAGCGGCAACTGCACCAGCGCCAGCGAGACGAGAAAGTTCAGCGGATGGCCCACCGGGTGCATCAGCAGGTAGACCTTGTCCGGCAGGTGGTGCGGCACATGCAGCTTCCACAGCCAGGCGCCCCAGCGGCCCTGGCCCTCGTGGCTCAGGCGGTGGTACCAGTACTGGGAGAACTCGAACACCAGCAGCAGCGCCGCAAACTCCACCCAAAAAGGCGTGCCACTGACGATGCCGGTGTTCAAGCGGCTCAAGTCCAGCGCCAGCCAGCCAAAGGCCAGCTTCAGCAGGCCGGCGATACCACCGTTGACGGCGATGTACTTCAGGTCGCGCCCGAAGCTGGCCCAGCTCATCTTCCACTCGGGCTTGGCCGGGTACGCAAACTCCACCGCCAGCAGCAGCGCGAACCGGGCACCGCCCATCCAGGCAAACACGGTGGTCAGGTCCCAGCCGGCCCACAGCGAGGCGGCAAACAGCCCCAGCGTGACAGCCAGCAGCAAGGGGTAGAACAGGTAGCGCACAAAGCCTTCCAGGGCGCCGCGAGGCCCCGGGGAAGCAGGTGCGGAAACGGTGGTGGTGCGCAGGGTCATTCAAGCTCCAGGGGTAAAAAGGGCCTTGCCAGGATGTTGGACACGGTGTTCAATAAAGAACGTGATGGCCGCCATCTTGCGGCACCCTCGCGGCGCGCGAAAGCACCTTGGCGCGCGCTTTGTCCGTTAACGGACGCCCAAGCTGTTTGTGTGCAGGAACCCTTTCATGACCCACCGACCCACCCCCTCAGCGCAGCCACTCGACCGCCGCGTGCAGCGCACCCGCGACGCCTTGCGCGAGGCGCTGATGGCGCTGATGGTGGAGCGCGGCTGGGACGCCATCGACGTGCAGACGCTGTGCGAGCGCGCCAACATCGGCCGCTCCACCTTCTACCAGCACTACCCCAACAAGGAAGACCTGCTGAAGGCCAACTTCGAGATGCTGCGCCAGATCCTGCTGGCCCAGGCTGGTGCCGGGCCGGTGCACGCAGGTGCCGTCCCCGCTCAGGCCGGGCCGCTGGCCTTCGTGCCGGGCCTGGTGACACATGTGCACGAGGCGCAGCAGGTGTTTCGCGCGCTGATAGGCCGGCGCTCCGGCCAGTATGTGCAAGACCGCTTCCGCGAACTGATGGTGCAACTGGTGCTGGCCGCCACACCTGCGCCCAAGGCGCGCGGCTGGCAGGCGCAGGCCCAGGCGCACTACCTGGGGGGCGCGCTGTTTGAGCTGCTGGCCTGGTGGCTGACCAGCAACCGTGCGCACAAGCCGCAAGACATTGCCGCGCTGTTCCAGCACTGGAGCCGCCAGGTGCTGGAAGCGCCGCCGCTGCGCTAACGCCGCCCTGTTCGCACCGCCCTGCTCACACCGCTGTGCTACCATTTGCATGCGGGGACACGAGCGGTCTCCCCACGCTTCCAAGGGCGCGCCTTGCGCCCCAAGCACTGCTCCTGATCTTGGGTACCCATGCCCTGGTAGGAGCTTTCCTTGAGTCAACCTGTTTCCACCCCCGACATCCTGGCCCAGCGCATCTTGCCGCTGCCGTTTGACCCTGCCCAGCTGCCCGGCCTGTCCGACAAGCTGCTGCGCAGCCACCACCAGAACAACTACAGCGGCGCCGTCAAACGGCTCAACGCCATCCGCACCGAACTGCGCCAGGCCCCGCCCGCCAGCCTGCCCGGCTACTCACTGAACGGCCTGAAGCGCGAAGAGCTGATCGCCACTAACTCCATGCTGCTGCACGAGTTGTACTTCGACAGCCTGGGCGCCAGCCCGCAGCCCATGACGCCCGCCATGGCGCTGGCCCTGGCCGGCAGCTTTGGCAGCGAGGCGCGCTGGCGCGACGAGTTCACCGCCATGGGCAAGGCGCTGGGCGGCGGCTCGGGCTGGGTGGTGCTGGCCTTCCAGCCGCGCGACGGCACGCTGGTGAACCAGTGGGCCGCAGATCACACCCACGCGATCGCCGGTGGCGTGCCCCTGCTGGCGCTGGACATGTATGAGCACGCCTACCACCTGGACTTTGGCGCCAATGCCGCCGCCTATGTGGACGCCTTCATGCCCCTCATCGACTGGGCCAAGGTCTACGCCCGCTATCAGCACGCCGTGCACGCTGCAAGCGAGACGCTGGCCGTGCTTGACGCCAGCCCCGCCGCCATGCAGCAGCGCCTGGTGCTGGACGTGCGCCGCCAGGCCATGTATGCGCAAGGCGCCAACACCCTGCCCGGCGCCCAGTGGCGCGACCCGGCCACGGTGACGCAATGGGCCGCCGAGCTGCCCGCCGGTGAAGAGGTGCTGGTGTATTGCGTCTACGGCCACGAGGTGTGCCGCGCCACCGCGCTGAAGCTGCGCGCGCTGGGCGTGCAAGCCAGCTTTCTGCCCGGCGGCATCGACGGCTGGGCCAGCGCCGGCAAGCCGCTGCAGCCGAAGGAGGCCACGTGAGCGCCGGCCCGGCCCATGGCACGCCTGGCATACCCCACAAACCCCGCCTGGCCCTGCTGTACCCCGGTGACCGCGAAGCGCGCACGCGCAATAACCCCGCCGAGAGCCGCTTCGCCGCCCTGTTCCAGGCCTTTGCGGATGCCGGCGTGGCCGCAGAGCCCGCCATCTACCACGACGACTTTGCCGACGAAGTGGCCGCCCAGCTGCGCACCGTGGACGGCGTGCTGGTCTGGCACAACCCGGTGGAAGCGGGTCGCCGCCGCGACCGGCTGGACGCCCTGCTGCGCGAGGTGGCACAGTCCGGCACTTTCGTCAGCACCCACCCCGACGCCATCCTGCGCCTGGGCACCAAGGACGTGCTGCTGGCCGTGCGCGACCTGCCCTTTGGCAGCGACGCGGTGCGCGTGGACAGCCTGGCGCAACTCGCCGCCGAACTGCCCCAGCGGCTGGCACGCGGTGCCCGCGTGCTGAAGCAGCACCGTGGCCACAGCGGCATAGGCGTGTGGCGCGTGGCGCGCGTGGCAGGCTCACCCCTGCTGCAGGTGCGCCACGCGCAGCGCGGCAGCGAAGAAGAGCACATGGACATGGCCACGCTGCAGCAGCGCCTGGCGCCCTATTTCGAGCCCGATGCCGGCGGCCACATGGTCGATCAGGCCTGGCAGCCACGCCTGGTGGACGGCATGGTGCGCGCCTACCTGGTGCAGGGCCGCGTGGCCGGCTTTGGCCACCAGGCCATCAATGCGCTGTACCCCGCCAGCGGCGGTGAGGCCGCACCCACGCCCGGCCCGCGTCTGTACCACCCGGCCGACCTGCCGCAGTTCCAGTCGCTCAAGGCGCTGCTGGAAGGCGAAGGCGGCTGGATAGAGCAGCTGCGCCTGCGCGTGGGCGTGAGCCGCGAGCAACTGCCCCTGCTGTGGGACTGCGACTTCATGTTCGGCGAGCCCACGCCCGGGCAAGCGCAGCGCTACGTGCTGTGCGAGATCAACGTCAGCAGCGTATCGCCCTTCCCGCCCTCGGCCATAGCGCCGCTGGTGGCGGCGGTGAAGGCCCGGTTGGCGGGGACGCTTCAGTAGGCGCCGGCTCTAGCCCCCCAGCAGCGGCTGCACAAACGCAAACCAGCCGCCCAGCAGGTACAGCGCCACGCTCACGCCCAGCACCTTCCAGGCCGCGCTGCGCGTGCGCATGCAGGCAGCGCGCAGGGCCGGGTCGGCCGGGCACGGCGCATGACGGTTGCGCCACTGCAGCGCGGCGCTGACGGCCAGCATCAGCCCGGCGAAGGCGAACAACGCTGCCTTGTGCTCGCTCAGCCACACCACCTGCGGGAACACCGAGACGAGTGACGACAACGCCGCCCCAGCCCCCAGCGCCACCAGCAGCGCCGGTAGGGCGCAGCACACCAGCGTGCTGCTGCTGGCCAGCAGGCTGGCCAGCGAAGCCCACAGGCCGCCGCGCGTCTGGGCCATGCCGTCGGTGCTCATTTGCCGCCGGCCTTCAGCTCGGCGCGTATCTCGGCCACCGAGCGCGGCACCGTTTCCAGCTTGACCACGTCATAGCCCGCGTCCACGATCTCGGCGCTGATGGCCTTGCCGTCCAGCGTGTGGCCGTCCTTGGCCTGCACCGCCACGGTCTTGTTCTTCAGGTCCACAAACACAGCCTGCGTGGCGTCCATCTTGCCCAGGCGTTTTTCTATGCCCTGGGCGCAAAAGGCGCACACCATGCCGTTGACGGTGACCTTGACGCTGGTGGCCGCCAGCGCAGGCAAGGCACCAGCCAGCAGCGCTGCGGCGAAAAGGGATGTCTTGATGTTGAAAGCCATGATGAAAAACTCCGATCAAAAGATGTACATGAAATTGGCGCGGGCCTGGCGTGCGGTGTTGACGCCCAACTCAATGAAGTAGCGGTTGTGGATCAGCCGCAGCATGGGCGTCACCTCGGTCTGGCCAGAGAGGCCCCGCATGCGGCGCACTTCCAGGATGAACCACGGCTGCACCTGGTCGTAGTCCACCTCGTAGAACGAAAAGCCCAGCCGCGCGCTGGCAAAGTCGTGCCGCAGCCCCTCGGCCCGGTAAAGCCGGGTGAAGGCTGATGCGTAGATGCGGGTGGTCTCATAGTCCACCTGCACGCCCGGCGCCAGCAGGGCCTTGTGGCCGGCGAAATCGTTGCCCGTCACATCACCCACACCGGCCACCAGCCAGATGTTGGCCTGCGCCTGCGGCAGGTTCCAGCGGCTCAGCAGCCGGGTGTAGGTGGTCTCCACCAGCTGGCGCTCGCGCCGGCCGTCGTCCGAACGCATGACCAGCGCGCCCACGCCCAGCGCGTCACGCGGGGTCAACGCGTAGTTGACAAACAGCTCTTGCCAATTGGGCGAAAAGTCGCCCATGCTCATCCAGCTGTCCTTGAATCCCATGGGGCCGGCCTGGGCCGGCGCGATCAGGGCCAGTACGCCGGCCACCAGCAATGTGGGCCAGCGCCATCGCCGTCGAATGTGTGTTTCCAATCTGAATCTCCGTGAAGCCGGCCAAGCCACAGAGCCGCGGCCGGCGAATGCAACGCGCGCCCGCCACGCAAGCGTGCAGGCGCACCAGGGCTAACGGGGATTCAGCGAATGGGTGGCTCGGCCAGCCGCACCAGCTCAGCGCTGGCAAATGGCGTGGCGTCCAGCACCGGCGGCGCCGGCGCCAGCAGCACAGAGGCCTGGGCCGGCGGCAGCGGCATGGCGGCCATCGCCATGCACAGCTGGCAGGCCTGGCAGCCCATGCCATGCGGCTGGCCCGCCTGGCCTGACGTGGCCTTGGCCAGCATCATGGGGCAGTCTGCCGGCATGGCGGCGTCGGCATCGGCCTGCGCCGTGTCGCCCGCCTGCGCGGCCACGGCAGCGGCCAGCTCCTGCTGGGCCATGCCCACGGCCATGCGCTGCCCGGCCCAGGTGTGCACGTGCAGCAGCAGGATCATCAGGATAACGAGCAGGCGGCGCATAGCGCCCATGATACCAACCCTGCTCAGTGCGCGTGCTGAAGCTCCGCCTTCGCATGCCGCAGCACCGTCGACGCCCCCGTGATGGCCAGCACCGCCATGAACAGCGCCACCATCAGGTCCGGCCACGCGCTGCCGGTGCCAAACACCCCCAGCGCGGCCAGGCCGACTGCGACATTGCCGATGGCGTCATTGCGCGAGCAAATCCACACCGAGCGCATGTTGGCGTCACCGGCGCGAAAGGCGTAGAGCATCACGGCCACGCCGCCGTTGGCCACCAGGGCGGCAAGCGCCACCACGCCCATGGTGGCGGGCTCGGGCGCCGTGCCGGCATGCAGCGCCCAGGCCGCCCGGCCCAGCACCAGCACGCCAAAGGCCCCCATGCACGCCGCCTTGACCATGGCCGCGCGCGAACGCACCGCCAACGGCATGGCCAGCACGGCCAAGGAGAGCGCGTAGTTGGCCGCGTCGCCAAAAAAGTCGATGGCGTCCGCCAGTAGCGACACCGAGCCAGAACTGACACTGGCCGCGATCTCCACCGCGAACATCGCCGCATTCACCACCAGGGCGATCCACAGCGCCCGGCGAAAGCGGGGGTCCACAGCGGGTTGGGTAGGTGCGCAGCACGATGCAGACATGGGTATCTCCTTGAACAAGTGGCTGGTTGGGATTGGAAACCCTATAGTCGCTACAAGGTCAAACCGTAAGGGCAATCATGAAAATCAGCGAACTGGCGGCGGCCACGCAGTGCGACGTGCAGACCATCCGCTACTACGAGCGCGAAGGCCTGCTGAGCGAGCCGGCGCGCACCGACAGCGGCTACCGCGACTATGGCGCCGAGCACCTGGCGCGCCTGCAGTTCATCCGCCATTGCCGCGCGCTGGACATCCCGTTGGCCGAGGTGCGCGAACTGCTGGGCTTTGCGCAGTCGCCCCGCGAATCCTGCGCGGCCACCAACGACCTGCTGGACAACCACATCGCCCGGGTGAATGAGCGCATCAAGAGCCTGCAGTACCTGAAGCGGGAGTTGACGGCCTTGCGCGCCTGCTGCGATGGCACGCGGGACAAGCCGTGCGCGATCATTGCGTCCTTCGAAGGAGCGATCAGCTAAGCCAGCATGCGCTCGATCAGCTTCCAGTGCGCCGGCTCCACCGGCGTGATGGACAGCCGGTTGCCCCGGCGCAGCAGGATCATGTCGGCCAGCTCGGGCGTGTCGCGCAGCTCGGGCAGGCCCAGCAGCCGGGTCTTGCGCGTGGCCTGCACGTCCAGCAACAGCCAGCGCGGCGCTTCGGGCTTGGAAGCTGCGTCGTAGTAAGGGGACTTCTTGTCGAACTGCGTCGGGTCGGGCCGGGTGGCTGAAGCCACGCGAGCAAAACCCACGACGCCGGGCTGCGGGCAGCTGGAGTGGTAGAACAGCACGCCGTCACCCACCTGCATGTCATCGCGCATGAAATTGCGCGCCTGGTAGTTGCGCACGCCGGTCCAGGGCACGGTGTGCTTGGGGGCGGCCAATGCGTCGTCGATCGAGCACTCTTCGGGCTCAGATTTCATCAGCCAATAGCGGCCCATGGAGGTCGGGGGGCTTCAGTTGCCGGAAGCGCCGGCTTCGGTGTCGGTGGCCGCAGCCGGCTGGCCCGGGGCGGCGGTGTCGGTGGCGTCCAGGCGGCGTGCGCCGTCGAAACGCCGCGTCCAATAGGCCACGCGCATGTCTTCCACCCGCACGGCTGCGCCGGGCTTGGGCGAGTGGATGAACTTGCCGTCACCCACATAAATGCCCACATGGCTGAAGGCGCGGCGCATGGTGTTGAAAAACACCAGGTCGCCCGGCTGCAAGTCGTCGCGCTTGATCTTCTGGGTCAGGGCGGCCTGCTGTTCCGCCTTGTGCGGCAGCACCAGGCCCGACACCTGTTCGTACATGGCGCGCACAAAGCCGCTGCAGTCAAAGCCGGTTTCCAGGCTGCTGCCGCCACGCTTGTAGGGCACGCCCAGGAAACCCATGGAGGTGATGACCAGGTCTGCCGCCTTGTTGCTGACGCTCTGGCGCACCTGGTCCAGCTTGGTGATCAACCCCTTGGTAGAGAGGAAGTTGCCCAGGTCGTCTGGCGTGCCGGCCGGCGCTGCGTGCGCAGACGCACACACGGCAAGCAGGGCAGCGACCAGGGTTTTTCGCATGGGACGCAGCATATAGGCAGGGTGCGGGCGGTGTCAAGCTGATGTTACAAATGAAGTATCTTATTTAAGCAGTTGATATGTAAAGATTTTTACCCATTTTAGAAAACTGCGATTATTTCATTGGCAATTTTGTTCTCAAAATTAATCATTGTTTAATTTTTATGTCGTTGGATGAAATTTTAAAGAAGCCTGCAAGGTTTTGATGGCCGAACTGGCGCCACGCTATAGTTGCGGCCATGCACGCCAAGCTACAGCGCAAGAAAATCATCACAGAGACCCGCCGCGGCCTGATGCTGGATGCCGCCCGTTCGGCCCTGGCCGAACTGGGCATGGATGGCGCCAACATCCGCGAGATCGCCAAACGGGCCGGTTACACACCCGGCGCCTTGTACTCGTATTTCGACAGCAAGGAGGCGATTTTTGGCGCCCTGCTGGCCGAGTCTCTGGAGCGGCTGGCGGCCGCCATGAACCACGCCAAGGTCGTCAAGGGCCAGCCGGCCCGCACCCTGCAGGCCAAGGCCCTGGCCTGGTTTGGCTTCTACGAGGCCAACCCTAAGGAACTGGACTGGCTGCTTTACCTGCTGCGCGACGAGCGTGACCTGGCTGCCGCCAAGCCGGACTGGGAGCCGCTGAGAGCCAGTCTGCAACAACTGCTCAACCCCTGGGAGGTGGCGCTGGCCGCACTGGGTTTGAGCACCGCCGACGCCCAGCGCGAAAAAGCCGCGCTGTTTGCCCAGGGCGTGGGTTTGCTGATGCTGCACCGCAGCGCCCGACTGGCGCTGCTGCCGGTACCGGCCGAAACGCTGTTCAAACGCTGCGTGGACCAGCTGATCGCCCGCTGCGCGCCGCTGCTGAACCTGACCGAAACCGACACCGAAGCGGCGCCAGCACCGCAGGTCGACATGTTCGGCATGCCGTGAACCACCGGCCAAGCCCTGACCAAACAACCCGAATCCGGAGACTTTCCCCATGCTGATCGATGCCGAAGAGTGCCAACTGGTGCTGGTGGACTACCAGGAACGGCTGCTGCCCGCCCTGTTCGAAGGCCCGCAGGTGCTGGCCAATGCCGTGCGCCTGGCGCAGATGGCTAAAGCGCTGCGCGTGCCGCTGTGGGGTACCGAGCAAAACCCGTCCAAGCTGGGCCCCACGCCGCCCGAACTGCGCACCCTGGGCAAGCAGTGGCTGGCCAAGATGCATTTCAGCGCTGTGGAGGAAGGCCTGGGCGAATCGCTGCGGCCCGAAGTGGCCAACACGGCAGCGCCGCGTGGCAATGCCCGCAGCCTGCCCAAGCACCTGCAAAAGCCCCAGCAGGAAGCGCCGGCGCGGAACAGCATCGTGCTGGCCGGCTGCGAGGCCCATGTGTGTCTGTTGCAGACGGCGCTGGACCTGCTGGAAGACGAGTTCGACGTCTGGGTGGTGACCGATGCCTGCAGCTCGCGCACCGAGCGCAACCGCGATGCTGCGTTTGACCGGCTGGCCGGCGCGGGGGCTGAGCTCGTCTCCACTGAAATGGTGGCGTTTGAGTGGCTGCGGACTGCTGAGCATCCTCTGTTCAAAGAAGTGCAGGGCTTGATCAAGTAGCCGACCGCCCGCCGCAAATTGGCGAACTTCCGACGCCGCCGGTGCACGTGACTCCGCGAATGTCCCCCGGGCCTTCGGCCCTCCTCCTTGATTTCGCTACGTCACGCGCCCCAGCGACATCGGGGCCGTTGGCACGCGCAACGCTGAAATGCCGGAACACCAACCCCGTTCGCGGGATCAGGTCGTCATGGCATTAGGCGCAGCGGCATCAAGGAGGAGGCCCGCAGGGCCGGGGCTGAAGCCCGCGGCTCACAGCCTGCCTGCGCAGGCCGGGACAGGCTGAAGAGCCATGGCCTCTGGCCATCGGCCTGTCCAGCCGCGGAGCCGAGTGCCGTGGGGGCCTGATCCCTGCCAACTCATTTGCGCGAAAGGGCTTCGACAGGCTCAGCCCGAACGAAGCAGGTCTCAGCCCACTTTACGCACCGGCGGCACATCCGTGCAGCTGCCATGCGCCACCTCAGCCGCCATACCCAGCGACTCGCCCAGCGTCGGGTGCGGGTGGATGGTCTGGCCAATGTCCACTGCGTCGGCGCCCATTTCGATGGCCAGTGCGATTTCGCCGATCATGTCGCCTGCATGCGTGCCGACGATGCCGCCGCCCAGGATGCGGCCGTGGCCGTGCGCCTCGGGGGAGTCGTCGAACAGCAGCTTGGTGAAGCCCTCGTCACGGCCATTGGCAATCGCGCGGCCGGAGGCGTTCCAGGGGAACAGACCCTTCTTCACCTTGATGCCCTGCGCCTTGGCCTGGTCCTCGGTCAGGCCCACCCAGGCCACTTCGGGGTCGGTGTAGGCCACGCTGGGGATCACGCGGGCGTTGAAGGCGCTGGCGGCCAGCTCCTTGTCACCCTTCAGCTCGCCGGCAATCACCTCGGCCGCCACGTGGCCCTCGTGCACCGCCTTGTGCGCCAGCATGGGCTGGCCAATGATGTCGCCGATGGCAAAGATGTGCGGCACGTTGGTGCGCATCTGGATGTCGACGTTGATGAAGCCGCGCTCCGTCACCGCCACGCCGGCCTTGTCGGCGCCAATCTTCTTGCCATTGGGCGTGCGGCCCACGGCCTGCAGCACCAGGTCATAGGTCTGCGGCGGCGGCGCGCTGCCACCCTCCTCCGCGCTGGCAAAGGTCACCTCGATGCCAGCCGGCGTGGCCTTGGCCGCCACCGTCTTGGTCTTCAGCATGATGTTGTCAAAGCGCGGCGCGTTCATCTTCTGCCACACCTTGACCAGGTCGCGGTCGGCGCCCTGCATCAGGCCGTCCAGCATTTCCACCACGTCCAGGCGCGCGCCCAGGCTGCTGTAGACCGTGCCCATCTCCAGGCCGATGATGCCGCCGCCCAGAATCAGCATGCGCTTGGGCACCTCGCTCAGGTTCAAGGCGCCGGTGCTGTCCACCACGCGCGGGTCTTCCGGCATGAAGGGCAGGCGCACCGCCTGCGAGCCGGCGGCGATGACGCAGCGCTGGAAGGCGATAACCTGGGTCTTGCCGGTCTTGTCCTGCGCAGCGCCGCTGGTCTCTTCCACCTGCAGGTGGTTGGCGCCGGCAAAGCTGCCGTAGCCGCGCACCACCGTCACCTTGCGCATCTTGGCCATCATGGTCAGGCCGCCGGTCAGCTTGCCCACCACCTTGTCCTTGTGCGCGCGCAGCTTGGGCACGTCCAGCGTGGGCGCGCCAAAGCTGACGCCCAGGGCGTCAAAGTGCTTCACCTCGTCCATCACCGCCGCCACATGCAGCAGCGCCTTGGACGGGATGCAGCCCACGTTCAGGCACACGCCACCCAGCGTGGCATAACGCTCCACCAGGATGACCTTCAGCCCCAGGTCGGCGGCGCGGAAGGCGGCCGAATAGCCACCGGGGCCACCCCCCAGCACCAGCAGGTCGCATTGCTGGTCAGCAGTGCCGGCGAATTGGGCGGCCGGTGCGGCGGCGACAGCGGGTGCCGCTGCCGCAGCGCTGGTCGGGGCCGGCGCGGATGGCGCTGGCGCGGGAGCAGCAGGCGCTGGCGCAGCCGCTGCCGCCCCGGCTGCAGCCTCCAGCACCAGGATCACCGATCCCTCGCTCACCTTGTCACCCAGCTTGACCTTCAGTTCCTTCACCACGCCGGCGGCTGAGGACGGGATTTCCATCGACGCCTTGTCGCTCTCCACCGTGATCAGGCTCTGCTCGGCGGCAACCGTGTCGCCGGGCTTGACCAGCAGCTCGATCACTGCCACTTCGGTGACGTCGCCGATGTCGGGTACCTTGATGTCCATCAGGGCCATGTGCTTGTCTCTTTCGTTTGGTTCTAGTCAGTTGAGGACAGAGGTCCGCTTCGCTTCGGTCTGTCCCGCAAGCTCTCAGGATTTCAGCTTCACGGTGAACACTTCCACCGGGCCGTCCGAATTCTTGTCAAACGCGCAGCCGGCATTCAGCCCGGCCAGCGCCACTTCCTTGGCGGTCTTGGCCTTGTCCCAGACCGCGTGCATGGCGCCCAGCGCAAAGCTGCGCCCCGACCCAATGCCCCAGAACTCCCGGAAGTCAAACACCTCGCGGTAGCTGTACAGGCCATAGATGCCAGTGGCGTTCGCAATCACCACGGTGAACTGGCTGGACTCATACGGGTCGTTGTCGTCTTCCTTGGTCTGCAGGAAGAAGGTCTCCTTCAGCAGTGGGTGCAGACGGGTGAAGGTGTCAAACACCTCGTCCCGGCTCCCCAGCAGCAACTGCTCCTTGGGCAGCGCCACCATGGCCTTGCGCAGCACCGGAAAGTGCGCCACCGTGCCAGCCACGCCCACATAGCTGGGGCCGGTGGGCGTGTTCACCTTGAACAGCTTGCTGTTGCTCTCGAAGCGGTTGGCCAGCCGGGTGTCGCCGAAGGTCACCAGCGTGTCCGCGGCAATGGCCACCTGGCCGGCTTTTTTGACGACGACGACCGTGGTCACAGGAGCACCCGGCGGAAGTCGGCCAGGATCTGGCCCAGGTAGACGTTGAAGCGCGCGGCGGACGCGCCGTCGATCACGCGGTGGTCCCAGCTCAGGCTCAACGGCAGCATCAGGCGCGGCGCAAAGGCCTTGCCGTCCCACACCGGTTGCGTGCTGGACTTGCACACGCCCAGGATGGCCACCTCGGGCGCGTTGATGATGGGTGTGAAATAGGTGCCGCCAATCCCGCCCAGCGAGCTGATGGAGAAGCACCCGCCACTCATCTCGGCCGGGCTCAGCTTGCCCTCGCGCGCCTTCTTGGCCAGCTCGCCCATTTCGGTGGAGATCTGGAAGATGCCCTTCTTGTCGGCATCCCTCAGCACCGGCACCATCAGGCCGTTGGGCGTGTCGGCGGCAAAGCCGATGTGGAAGTACTGCTTGTAGACCAGTTGGTCACCGTCCAGCGAGGCGTTGAACTCGGGGAATTTTTTCAGCGCCGCCACGCAGGCCTTGATCAAAAAGGCCAGCATGGTCACCTTGATGCCGCTCTTCTCGTTCTCCTTGTTCAGCTGTACGCGGAAGGCTTCCAGCTCGGTGATGTCGGCGTCGTCGTGGTTGGTGACGTGCGGGATCATCACCCAGTTGCGGTGCAGGTTGGCCCCGCTGATCTTCTTGATGCGGCCCAGGTCCTTGCGCTCCACGGCGCCGAACTTGGTGAAGTCCACCTTCGGCCAGGGCAGCAGGCCCAAGGCCGCGCCATCGGCACCGCCGCCAGCAGCGGCCGGCTTGGCGCCCATGGCCTTGGTGTTGGCGGTGCCAGCCATCACCGCCTTGGTGAAGCTCTGCACGTCGTCCTGCGTGATGCGGCCCTTGGGGCCGCTGCCTTTGACCTCGGCCAGCGGCACGCCCAGCTCGCGCGCGAACTTGCGCACCGAGGGCGACGCATGAGGTAGGCCCAGCGTGGGAGCGTTGGGGTCGTGGGCCGCCACTGCGGCGGCGGGCGCAGCACTGGCCGGCGCGGAAGCTGCCGCTGGCGCAGGTGCCGCCGCAGCAGCAGACGCCGCTGGTGCGGCAACAGCCGTGGCGGGCGCAGCACCACCGGCCACACCCTCCAGCATCGCCACCAGGTCCCCAATGTTGACCTTGTCGCCAATCTTGACCTTCAGCTCCTTGACCACGCCGGTGGCGGACGACGGAATCTCCATCGACGCCTTGTCGCTTTCCACCGTGATCAGGCTCTGCTCCGCCTTCACCGTGTCGCCGGGCTTCACCAGCAGTTCGATGACGGCCACGTCCTTGAAGTCGCCAATGTCGGGCACGCGCACTTCCACCGGACCGGCGGCCGCAGCGGGGGCGGCAGCCGGGGCGGATGCGGCCGGCGCCGGGGCTGCTGCGGGAGCGGCAGCGGGCGCTGCGCCAGCCGGGGCCGCAGCAGGCGCCGGCGCGGCAGCCGCACCGCCAGCGCTTTCCAGCACCAGCACCACCGAGCCTTCGGCCACCTTGTCACCCAGCTTGATCTTCAGCTCCTTGACCACGCCTGCGGTGGAGGACGGAATCTCCATCGACGCCTTGTCCGATTCCACCGTGATCAGGCTCTGCTCGGCCTTCACCGTGTCACCCGGCTTTACCAGCAGCTCAATCACCGTGACCTCGCTGAAGTCCCCAATGTCGGGGACCTTGACTTCTACCAATGCCATAGTCTTGTCTCTCTTGTTGTGGGTTGTGGTCAGGCCTGCATCAAGCGTACAGCGGGTTGACCTTGTCAGCGTCAATGCCGTATTTGGCAATCGCCTCAGCCACCTTGGCCACCGGCAGCGTGCCCTCTTCGGCCAGGGCTTTGAGCGCCGCCACCACGATGTAGTGCCGGTTGATCTCGAAATGCTCGCGCAGGCGGCTGCGGAAGTCGCTGCGGCCAAAGCCGTCGGTGCCCAGCACCTTGTAGGTGCGGCCCTTGGGGATGAACAGGCGAATCTGCTCGGCGTAGGCCTTCATGTAGTCGGTGGACGCGATCACCGGGCCGGTGTGCTTGTCCAGCTGCTGGGCCACGAACGACTGGCGCGCCGGTTCGGTGGGGTGCAGCAGGTTCCAGCGTTCGCAGTCCTGGCCGTCGCGCGCCAGCTCGTTGAAGCTGGGGCAGCTCCACACGTTGGCGGCCACGCCCCAGTCCTTTTCCAGCAGGGCCTGCGCGGCGATGGACTCGCGCAGGATGGTGCCGCTGCCCAGCAGCTGCACGCGCGGCGTCAGCTTCGGGCCTTGCTTGCACAAGTACATACCCTTGATGATCTGCTCTTCGGTGCCTTCGGTCAGGCCCGGCATGGGGTAGTTCTCGTTCAGCAGCGTCAGGTAGTAATAGACGTTGTCCTGCTTTTCCACCATGCGCTTCAAGCCATGGTGCAGGATCACGCCCACCTCGTGCGCAAACGTGGGGTCGTAGCTGATGCAGTTGGGGATGGTGCCGGCCAGGATGTGGCTGTGGCCGTCCTCATGCTGCAGGCCCTCGCCGTTCAGCGTCGTGCGCCCCGACGTGCCGCCCAGCAGGAAGCCGCGTGCCTGCATGTCGCCAGCCGCCCAGGCCAGGTCGCCAATGCGCTGGAAGCCGAACATCGAGTAGTACACATAGAACGGCACCATGATGCGGTTGCTGGTGCTGTAGCTGGTGGCCGCGGCAATCCAACTGCTCATGCCGCCGGCCTCGTTGATGCCCTCTTGCAGGATCTGCCCGCCCTTGTCTTCCTTGTAGTACATCACCTGGTCTTTGTCGACCGGGGTGTACTGCTGGCCGGCCGGGTTGTAGATGCCGACCTGGCGGAACAAGCCCTCCATGCCAAAGGTGCGCGCCTCATCCACCAGGATGGGCACCACACGCGGGCCCAGCGCCTTGTCGCGCAGCAGCTGCGTCAAAAAGCGCACGTAGGCCTGCGTGGTGGAGATTTCGCGCCCCTCGGCCGTGGGCTCCAGCACCGCCTTGAAGGTGTCCAACGAGGGCACCGTGAACTGCTCGTCCGCCTTCACCCGGCGGTGCGGCAGGTAGCCGCCCAGCGCCTTGCGGCGCTCGTGCAGGTACTTCATCTCCGGCGTGTCGTCGGCCGGCTTGTAGAACGGCAGACTGGCGATCTGGCTGTCGGGGATGGGGATGTTGAAGCGGTCACGGAAGGTCTTGATGTCCTCGTCCGTCAGCTTCTTGGTCTGGTGCACGGTGTTCTTGCCCTCGCCGATCTTGCCCATGCCGAAGCCCTTGACGGTCTTGATCAGCAGCACGGTGGGCTGGCTCTTGTGGTTGACCGCCTTGTGGAAGGCCGCATAGACCTTCTGCGGGTCGTGGCCGCCACGGCGCAGGTTCCAGATGTCGTCGTCGCTCATCTTGGACACCATCTCCAGCGTCTTAGGATGGCGGCCGAAGAAATGCTTGCGCACGTAGGCACCGTCGTTGGCCTTGAAAGCCTGGTAGTCGCCGTCCAGCGTGTCCATCATGATCTTGCGCAGGGCGCCGTCCTTGTCGCGCGCCAGCAGCGGGTCCCAGTTGCTGCCCCACAGCAGCTTGATGACGTTCCAGCCGGCGCCGCGGAACTCGCTCTCCAGCTCCTGCACGATCTTGCCGTTGCCGCGCACCGGGCCGTCCAGCCGCTGCAGGTTGCAGTTGACGACGAAGATCAGGTTGTCCAGGTTCTCGCGCGCCGCCAGGCCAATGGCGCCCAGCGACTCCACCTCGTCCATCTCGCCGTCGCCGCAGAACACCCACACCTTGCGGTTTTCGGTGTTGGCAATGCCGCGCGCGTGCAGGTACTTCAGGAAGCGCGCCTGGTAGATCGCCATCAGCGGCCCCAGGCCCATGGAAACGGTGGGGAACTGCCAGAACTCGGGCATCAGCTTGGGGTGCGGGTAGCTGGACAAGCCCTTGCCCTGCACCTCCTGGCGGAAGTTGACCAGCTGCTCCTCGGTCAGCCGGCCTTCCAGGTAGGCCCGGGCATAGACGCCGGGCGACACGTGGCCTTGTATATAGATGCAGTCGCCGCCGTGGTTCTCACTCTCGGCATGCCAGAAGTGGTTGAAACCGGCGCCAAACAGGTTGGCCAGCGAGGCGAACGAGCCGATGTGGCCGCCCAGGTCGCCACCGTCCTCGGGGTTGTGGCGGTTGGCGCGCACCACCATGGCCATGGCGTTCCAGCGCATGTAGGCGCGCAGGCGCTCCTCGATGTCGATGTTGCCGGGGCAGATTTCCTCTTGCTCCGGCTCGATGGTGTTCACATAACCGGTGTTGGCCGAGAACGGCATGTCGATGCTGTGCTGGCGGGCATGCTCCAGCAGTTGCTCCAGCAGGAAGTGGGCGCGCTCGGGGCCTTCGCTTTCGATCACGGCGGACAGCGCGTCCATCCATTCGCGGGTTTCCTGGCTGTCCACATCATTGGCGGCAGAACCGAACAGGTTCTCGGGTACGGCTGACATGTTTGTTGTCTCCTCGTCGGGGGTTTCGTAATTTAGTACGGTGCACCTAGTTTCTCACAAATTATTTGAAATTTCAAATACTGCATAGTGTTTTTATATTATGAAATCATTAACCCCGTCGGATGGCGACCTGCTTGTCCGGTCACTTGGCGTGAACAAGCTGCCATGCGACCGCCCCTCCTCTAAACTCCAGGGGTGCGCCAACCCTCCAACCTGAACCTGCCCAACCCGCTGGACCTGCCTGCGGTGGCGCGTGCGCGCCATTGGTGGAACCGGCTGGCACCGCAGCGCCAGGACCGCTATGCCGTGCTGGCGCCGCTGGCGGCGGTGCTGCTGTTCCTGGCGGCCATCGTGGCGGCCTTCATGTACCTGCGGCTGGAAGAAATCGACCGCGAGCAGGAGGCGGTGAAGCGCGACGTGGAATACACCCAGCAGCGCCTGCGCTTGCGGCTGCTGGAGCGCCAGGAGCAGCTGATGCGCATTGCGCGCGAGGTCTCCAACCGCGAGCTGGACGCCGAAGAGTTCCAGAACCGCGCCGAATCCCTGGTGGTGCAATACCCCGAGCTGCAATCCTTAAGCTGGATAGACGCCCGGCGCAAGATCAAGGCCGCCTACGGCAACGCCAACCTGCCGCCCAGCCAGCTGCGCAAGGTGGGCGACACGCTGAAGGTGGGCGACACCGAAAGCGCCTTCGGCCTGGCGCGCGACCTGCAGCAGCCGGTCTACCTGCAGCGCCCCGCCGCCGCCGAGGTGATGGCGCCGCTGCAGTTGCAGATTCCGCTGTCCGACAAGGCCCGCTTTGCCGGCGTGGTGCTGGCTGAGTTTTCGGTCGACGGGCTCTACCGCTACGGCGTGCCCTCCGAGGTGGCGGCGCGCTACGCGGTGTCGCTGCTGGACTCGGCCGGCCAGCTGCTGGCTGGTGTCAGCATCCCCGCGCGCAGCCCGGCCAGCAACCTGCTGCCCTGGACGCCGCCGGCCAACGACTACGAAATGCCCGTGGCCCCGGTGGGCAACGGCCTGGTGGTGCGCGCCCAGGGCTACCGCACCTCGCTGGGCGTGGTGGGCAGCGGCCTGTTCTGGCTGATGAGCGCGCTGTCAGGCATGACGGCCTGGATGCTGATCGCCAACTTCCGCCACACCCGGCGGCGCAACCAGGCGCAGCAGGCGCTGGTTGTGGAGACCAACTTCCGCCGCGCGATGGAAAACTCCATGGCCACCGGCATGCGCGCGCTCGATCTGCAAGGGCGCATCACCTATGTCAACGCCGCCTTCTGCCAGATGACCGGCTGGAGCGAGAGCGAGCTGGTGGGCCGCACCGCCCCCTTCCCCTACTGGCCGGAGGAAGAAGTCGAGCTGCTGAGCTCACGGCTGGACGACGAGCTCAACGGCCGCACCCCGCCAGGCGGCTTCCAGGTGCATGTGAAGCGCAAGGGCGGCAGCCGCTTTGACGCCCGGCTGTACGTGTCGCCGCTGATCGACGCCAAGGGCCAGCAGACCGGCTGGATGACCTCGATGACCGACATCACCGAGCCGAACCGGGTGCGCGAGCAGTTGTCGGCCTCTTACGAGCGCTTCACCACCGTGCTGGAGGCGCTGGACGCCTCGGTGTCGGTGGCGCCGCTGGGCAGCGATGAGCTGCTGTTCACCAACAAGCTGTACCGCCTGTGGTTCAACGGCCTGCCCGCCGGCCACCTGCGCATGGCCACGCGCGCCGGCATGCCGGCCCCCAGCACCAACGACGAGTCGCTGGACAACGTGGACTCCTTCGTCGGCATGCCCACCGACACGCTGGCCGACACCGAAACCGAGAGCGCCGAAATCTTCCTGCCCGAGCTGGGCAAGTGGCTGGAGGTGCGCATGCGCTACCTGAGCTGGGTGGACGGCCGCCTGGCGCAGATGGTGATTGCCACCGACATCACGCCGCGCCGCCTGGCGCAGGAGCAGTCCGCCGCGCAGGCCGAGCGCGCACGCAACGCCAGCCGCCTGATCACCATGGGCGAGATGGCCTCCAGCGTGGCGCACGAGCTGAACCAGCCGCTGACCGCCATCAACAACTACTGCAACGGCATGATCTCGCGCATCAAGGGCAAGCAGATCACCGAGGAGGACCTGCTCGGCGCGCTTGAGAAAACCGCGCGCCAGGCGCACCGCGCCGGCCAGATCATCCAGCGCATACGCTCGTTCGTGAAGCGCAGCGAGCCCAACCGCACGCTGTCCGAGGTGCCGGCACTGGTGGAAGAAGCCGTGGAGCTGGCCGAGATCGAGTTCCGCCGCCACAACGTGCGCCTGTCCCACTACGTGGCGGCGCGCCTACCGCGCATGCTGGTGGACCCGATCCTGATCGAGCAGGTGCTGGTCAATCTGCTGCGCAACGCCGCCGAATCCATCGACGAGCGGCAGCGCCCGCCGGCTGAGCGCAATGTGGAGCTGCGCGTGGTGCCACGCCAGATGGACGGCAAGCCGGTGATTGAATTTGCCGTGCAAGACACCGGCAGCGGCCTGGCGCCCGAGGTGATGAGCCGGCTCTACGAGGCCTTCTATTCCACCAAGGCCGACGGCATGGGCATCGGCCTGTCGTTGTGCCGATCCATCGTCGAGTCACATCAGGGCCGGATCAAGGCGGAGAACCTCTACAATGGTCCGGAAGTGGCGGGGTGCCGGTTCTCCTTCTGGATCCCCCTGCCCGACACGGCGCCCGCACAGGCCGCGCCACAACCCCAACGACAGGAAACCCCGGGATAAGGCATGAGTTTGATTCCAAAAAAGGGCACGGTGTATGTGGTGGACGACGACGAGGCGGTACGCGACTCGTTGCAGTGGCTGTTGGAAGGCAAGGACTACCGGGTGCGCTGCTTCGACTCGGCCGAGTCCTTCCTCAGCCGCTACGACGCCCGCGAGGTGGCCTGCCTGATCGTCGACGTGCGCATGAGCGGCATGACCGGCCTGGAGCTGCAAAACCGCCTGCTCGAGAACAACTCCCCGCTGCCCGTGGTCTTCATCACCGGCCACGGCGACGTGCCCATGGCGGTGGACACCATGAAGAAGGGCGCGATGGACTTCATCCAGAAGCCCTTCAAGGAAGACCAGCTGGTCAGCCTGGTGGAGCGCATGCTGGAGCACGCCAAGAGCACTTTTGCCGACTCGCAACTGGCCGCCAGCCGCGACGCCCTGCTGTCCAAGCTGACGGTGCGCGAATCGCAGGTGCTGGAGCGCATCGTCGCCGGCCGGCTGAACAAGCAGATCGCCGACGACCTGGGCATCAGCATCAAGACGGTGGAGGCACACCGCGCCAACATCATGGAAAAGCTGAACGCCAACACCGTGGCCGACCTGCTGAAGATCGCCTTGGGGCAGAACGCCGCCAAGGCCTGAACCGCTACCTAACCGCCCGCTGACTGCGGTGAGCGGGCGTTACTGAAAAAGAACGCACGCATGACCGCCCAAATCATCGACGGCAACCAGGTTGCCAAAACCCTCCGCGCCGAAGTGGCGCAGCGCACTGCCGCGCTGAAGGCCAAAGGCACCACCCCCGGCCTGGCCGTGATTTTGGTCGGCGAAGACCCGGCCAGCCAGGTCTACGTCGGCAAGAAGGTGCAGGCCTGCGCTGACGCCGGCCTGCACTCGGTGCTGGAAAAGTACGACGCCACGCTGAGCGAGGCCGCCCTGCTGGCCCGGGTGGAGGCGCTGAACGCCGACCCCGCCATCCACGGCATCCTGGTGCAACTGCCTTTGCCCAAGCACATCGACGCGCAAAAGGTCATCGAGGCCATCTCACCGGCCAAGGACGTGGACGGCTTCCACATCGCCAGCGCCGGCGCACTGATGACCGGCATGCCCGGCTTCTGGTCGTGCACGCCCTATGGCTGCATCAAGCTGCTGGAGAGCACCGGCGTGCCGCTGAAGGGCAAGCACGCGGTGGTGATTGGCCGCAGCAACAACGTCGGCAAGCCCATGGCCCTGATGCTGCTGCAGAACAACTGCACCGTCACCATCTGCCACAGCGCCACGATCAACCTGGCCGCCCACACCCGCCAGGCCGACATCATCGTGGCGGCCGTGGGCCGGCGCAACACGCTGACGGCCGAAATGGTGAAGCCCGGCGCCATCGTCATCGACGTCGGCATGAACCGCAACGAGCAGGGCAAGCTGTGCGGCGATGTGGACTTTGCCGGCGTCAAGGACGTCGCCGGCTTCATCACCCCGGTGCCCGGCGGCGTGGGGCCGATGACGGTGACCATGCTGCTGGTCAACACGCTGGAATCTGCCGAGCGCCACGCCGGCTGAACTTTCCCCACCGCCCGCTTGTCCCAGTTGCAGGAGCCCTGCCCCATGAACCCCTTGCTGAATTTTGACGACCTGCCGCTGTTTGACCGGATTGCGCCTCAGCACGTGGCCCCGGCCATGGACCAGCTGCTGGCCGACGCCGAGGCCGCATTGGCCAAGGTGACTGAACCCGGCTTCCCCGCCGACTGGGCCGCCGTGGCCCGCACGCTGGACGTGGCCACCGAGCGCCTGGGCCGCGCCTGGGGCGCCGTGAACCACCTCAACAGCGTGGCCGACACGCCCGAGCTGCGCGCCGCCTACAACGAAGCCCTGCCGCGCGTGACCGAGTTCTGGACCCGCCTGGGCGCCGACGAGGCGCTGTATGCCAAGTACAAGGCCATGGACGTGGCCGCGCTGAACGCCGAGCAGCGCCAGGCGCACAAGAACGCCATGCGCAACTTCGTGCTGGGCGGCGCCGAGCTGCAGGGCGCCGCGCGCGAGCGCTTTGCCGCCATCCAGGAGCGGCAGGCCGAGGCCAGCCAGAAGTTCAGCGAAAACGCGCTGGACGCCACCGACGCCTATGCCTATTTCGCCACCGAGGACGAGATGGCCGGCGTGCCGGATGACGTGAAGCAGGCCGCGCTGGCCGCCGCCCAGGCCACCGGCCACGACGGCTACAAGCTGACGCTGAAAATGCCCTGCTACCTGCCGGTGATGCAGTTTGCCCACAGCAGCGCGCTGCGCGCCCGCTTGTACCGCGCCTACGTGACGCGCGGCTCGGACCAGGCCGAAGGCGACCTGAAGAAATATGACAACACCGCGCTGATCCACGAGATTTTGGCGCTGCGCCAGGAAGAGGCCAAGCTGCTGGGCTACAAGAACTTTGGCGAGCTGTCCCTGGTGCCCAAGATGGCGCAATCGCCCCAGCACGTGATCGACTTCTTGCGCGACCTGACCCGCCGCGCGAAGCCCTATGGCGAAAAAGACGTGGCCGACATGCGCGCCTTTGCCAAGGCCGAGCTGAAGCTGGACGCCCCCCAGCCCTGGGACTGGACCTATGTGGGCGAAAAGCTGAAGGAGTCACGCTACGCCTTCAACGAGCAGGAGGTCAAAGCGTACTTCACTGCGCCCAAGGTGCTGGCCGGGTTGTTCAAGATCGTCGAGACGCTGTTTGACGTGTCCATCAGCAAGGACAGTGCCCCCACCTGGAACCCGGCCGTGGAGTTCTACCGCATTGAGCGCCAGGTGCCCGCCACCGGCAGCGAACCTGCCCGCACCGCACTGGTCGGCCAGTTCTACCTGGACCCCGGCGCGCGCTCCGGCAAGCGCGGTGGCGCCTGGATGGACGACGTGCGCAGCCGCTGGCTGCGCCCGGACGACGGCCACCTGCAAACCCCGGTGGCGCACCTGGTGTGCAACTTTGCCGAAGGCGTGGTGGTGGATGGTGTGCGCCAGCCGCCGCTGCTGACGCATGACGACGTCATCACCCTGTTCCACGAATTCGGCCACGGCCTGCACCACCTGCTGTCGCAGGTGAACGAGCACGACGTGTCGGGCATCAGCGGCGTGGAGTGGGACGCGGTGGAACTGCCCAGCCAGTTCATGGAAAACTTCTGCTGGGAATGGGACGTGCTGCGCCACATGACCGCCCACGTGGACACCGGCGCCCCGCTGCCGCGCGCACTGTTCGACAAGATGCTGGCCGGCAAGAACTACCAGAGCGGCATGCAGACGCTGCGGCAGATCGAATTCGCGCTGTTTGACATGCTGCTGCACACCTCCGAGCACCCGCAGCAAGACTTCATGCCGCTGGCCGACGCTGTACGCCAAGAGGTGGCGGTGGTGCAGCCGCCGGCCTGGAACCGGGGCTTCCACACCTTCAGCCACATCTTTGCCGGCGGCTATGCGGCCGGCTACTACAGCTACAAGTGGGCCGAGGTGCTGAGCGCCGACGCCTATGCCGCCTTTGAGGAAACAGCGGGTAACGACGGCTTGCCAAACCCGCAAACCGGTAGAAAATATCGGCAGACGATACTGGAAGTGGGCGGCAGCCGTCCGGCGCTGGAGTCGTTCAAGGCGTTTCGCGGGCGCGAGCCCCAGCTGGACGCCTTGCTGCGCCACCAGGGCATGACTGACAGATAAGATCAAGATCTTGTTGAAGGGAAACAACGCATGATGAACAAGCAAGGCATGATGGTGGTGGGTGGGTTGCTGCTCGCATTGGCAGCCGCCAGCGCCCAGGCGCAAACCATCTACCGCATCGTGGGCCCGGACGGCAAGGTCACCTTCTCCGACAAGGCGCCGCCCGCCAGCGCCAAAGACAAGGCCGCCCCGGTCAGCACCGGCGCCGCCGCGGCGGCCGCATCGGCCTCCCTGCCCTATGAGCTGCGCCAGGTGGCCGGCAAATACCCGGTCACGCTGTACAGCGGCGACAACTGCGGCCCCTGCGGCGCCGGCCGCGCCATGCTGAGCAGCCGGGGCATCCCCTTTGTGGAACGCACCGTCAACACCGGCGACGACATCCAGGCCCTGCAACGCCTGACTGGCGACGCCTCGCTGCCGCTGCTGACCATTGGCAGCCAACAGCTGAAAGGCTATTCGGACGCCGAGTGGACGCAGTTTCTGGATGCGGCGGGTTACCCCAAGACATCCGGCCTGCCTGCGGGCTATCGCAACGGCGCGACTTCGCCGCTGGTGGCGGTGGCGCCCCGGCCGACGGAGACGGCTGCGGCTGCTCCGGCAGCGCAAGGCCGGGCGGCTGCGCCGGCGCCGCAGGCGCCTGTGCCTACGCGCAATGCGTCGAATCCGGCAGGGATCACGTTCTGATCTGAAGGGCGGCGCCCTGCCGCCAATCGCTGAATCGCACCGATTCAGTGCCAGATGCTGACCAAGATGCAGAAGGTGCAGCAAGGTCTTGGCATCTGCATCCTGGTAGATGACCTGTTGTGCGGTCGCACCGCTTTTCTGCCGCCATCATCCGAAGTGATGAGAAGTCAGGTTCAATGCAACCACCATTGGCCTGTCGCAAGGCTATAGTGACGATGTGGTCTTCTTACCTGATTTTTTCAATGCGATAACGGCGGAGCTGATTCGTACCGTTACTGGGCGTCTATTCACTGAAGCGCAAATTCGACAGGTTTCTACACACGCTGTCGGTAAATACTTTGTTGGTCTGCTGCCAGAACCAGCGGACGATCGCGCCGCACGTGAGCGAGTAGACGAAGCCCGTTCACACATTGCAAAAGCAAGTGAAATTATTTCCAAACTGCAGTTGGAACTGGGCTCTCAAACGCAGCAACTTGACCACGTGCTTGCCGAGATCGAGGAGAAAAAAAAGCTGGCTGAGAGATACGAAGTTCTGGCGAAGACTGGCCAAGCGCAGTTCGCTGCTTTCAAAACGGAAATGGAGAGCGCTCTTAAACAGGAACTCACCATCCAATCGGAGAAGGGAAAGGTTACACGTCGCCTAGCTTCGGGGGTCTTGTGGGTGATCACTCTAGTCCTTGGTGCAGCCCTTGGGTCATACTTCAAAGAAATACTCGCATGGCTTGTAAGGTTAGCGTCATAGCTTTTTCCAAGAAAACGCAACTCGCAAATTCATATCACTCAGAGAATCGAAAGTGATTTCACGCTGACATGACCGAGAAACTGCGCCGACACTTAGCTTTTTGCCCTCATTGCGGAAACACATCACCACAACGCGTGGTACTCACGCACACATACCACGATACATGGTACGGCAGCGACGGGAAACCCTGGGCGCCTGACGAGGGACCTGAGAGTGAAACCATCGTCTGCATCTGTGACACCTGTGAAGGAGTATTGCTCTACGATGGCGTTGCGTATATAGATTCAGGCCAATGGCCTGACCTGGGATACCCTCGTGACACAACGTTGCCCAAAGACGTACCAGCGTCGGTCCGAGAAATCTATGCTGAAGCCAGAGTTGTGAAGCAAAATGCTCCCAACGCTTTCGCAATGATGATACGGAAGGCGCTTGAAGCAATCTGCGATGATCGCGGCGCACCAGGAAGAACTCTTCAAGCCAGACTGAAGCATTTGACTCAAAAGGGAGAAGTGCCTCCTGTTCTGTCAGAGATGACTGATGTGCTGCGGATTGTCGGGAACACTGCAGCGCACGGCTCTCTTCAAGCGATTACGCAACCAATGACTTGGGCCATTGACGAGTTTTTCAGGGCAGTTGTCGAGTATGTATATATCGGCCCGAGCAAACTCACGGAATTTAAGAAGAAACTGGCAGCCACGAAGCAATCCAACCAATGATGTCGTCAATTTCATCTGCCTTGGTTGACCCGTCAAATGTAATCTGACAAACCACAGATAAAAAAATGCGCTTCTCCGCTCGACTTGCAGCAAGCAATGGAGCCCGTGCAATTATTCTTGAGGACGCGCCTCGTAAGACTCGCATCGGGTATATCAAAGGAATCTTGAGCGGCTTTGTCGGCACAAGCAGTGGTCGCTACAGTCAGAGTAACGAACCTCTGGACACACAGGAAACACACGAAGCATTCATCGCCCTGATTCGAGATGAATCCGATCCATGGGACTATGACTGCGAAAGCTCATGGGGCGCGCTAACGGAACACCTCAAAGATTGCGACTGGCCCGAGTTTTATGACTTTGTAGAGCTTGTTGGAACTCTTCTCCAAAAGAAGGACGATGAACTTCCCTTCAGTGAGACGGGGCACTTCAAGACATACGCCACCCGAGTGAACGCCTTATTTCAGGAGGATGGAATCGGATGGAATTTGAGTGATAAATCAGAGCTTGTCCGGCAAATGCCACGCTTGATTGGAAGCCGCGCTGTAGCCACAGAAGCGGCACTTAAGGATAAGTTTGCACCAGCCAGGATTCATTACCAAAAAGCCACGGCATATCTGTACCAACATCCCATAGATGAGGCAAATAGCATTAAGGAAATAATCAGTGCTGTTGAAAGTGTTGCACGAGTGCTCGCGCCAAAAGGCTCCACGCTTGGGGATGCAATTAAGACACTTCGACGAGACCCAAGATTCTCCCCGCATATGCTTGATGCCTTGGAGAAAGTCTATGCCTACGCGAACGCCACTCCGCAGGTTCGCCATGGTCATACCAGCGTTGGTAAACCCCAACTCGCAGAGGCTCAGCTAGCCCACACTCTAGGCATCGCTTATATTCTTTACCTTATCGAAACTGACGAAAAGCAACCCAAGTCCATTTGATTCCGATAAGTTGAGTCTTACCAGTGCGGTCTGCCTTGTCGCTGCCCCCGATTCCTTGCCTTATGAATTGCACCGGATCGTCATGCGGACGGAACTTGGGATGAATCCATAACTCGGAACAGCACCAACGTTAGGTCGCAAAAAGTGAACGAGCTTTTCGAACAAGTTGAGTCGCTTCAAGGCCTGCTTGTCTCGCACGCAACAGGCGGACAGGAAGACGAGGCGGAGTACACCCGATTGCGCCAGGCAGTACTTGCGCAAGCCGGACTTGAACCAATTGCTCCTCGCTTCCTTCGGACCTCACGCAGCTTGGGGCAGTTCTGGCAATTCATCAAAAACAAGTACGCAACCTATGCGGAGCGTCGGACCTACGTATGGGAAGAGTTCCGCCCTATGCTCGATTTGCTTGAGCGTGGTGGCCTCGCTCCATCAGATCAGCTTGTTACGGTCGCGATCGAGCGGTTTGACTCAGCCTACGTACAGGCGGCTTGGTCGAAAGCTTTGGATCGTCGCTCAACGGATCCAGAGGGCGCAATCACGATGGCTCGTACGCTATTGGAATCTGTTTGCAAGCACATTCTCGAAGAGGGCGAGATTAAATACGACGACAGCCCCGATATCAGCAAACTATACAAACAAACAGCAGAGCAACTCAATATTGCCCCAACGCAGCATACAGAGCAGGTCTTCAAGCAGATATTGGGGGGCTGTACCTCCGTCGTTGAGGGCTTGGGTGCTTTGCGAAATCGCCTCAGCGATTCCCATGGTCGAGGAAAGATCGGCGTCAAGCCGGCGGCGCGGCACGCCGAACTTGCAGTCAATTTGGCCGGAGCATTGGCCGTTTTTCTTCTCGCAACTTGGGAGGCTCGAAGTGAGGCTGCAACCTAACTTCAAAGTTACGCCTCATATTGTTCGAATCCGAGGCGCCCACGGGGAAGACTCCAACCGCCTCGCCGTCCTGGCCACCCAAGTCTGGCTGGACACCTACGCCACCGAAGGCATCACGGGTGACATCGCCCAGTACGTGCTGTCTGAGCTCACGCCTGAAAAGTACCTTGCGGCGCTGAATGATCCGGCAACCCATCTCTTCGTGGCCGAGCATGGCGAGAGCCTGGTGGGCCTTGCAACCGTCAAGTTCGGTGTGCCCTGTCCAACCGGGGCGAGTGCAGCAGCCGAATTGCAGACGCTCTATGTCCAGGAGCACTTCGCCGGTCGCGGCGTCGGCAAGCTGCTTCTCCAAGCCGCAGAGGCCAAGGCGCGCGAGCATGCAGGCTCTGCGTTGTGGCTGACGGTCAATGCCAAGAACGCCCGGGCCATCGCCTTCTATGCGCGCCAGGGCTATGCGAAGGTCGGCACGGCGTATTTCGTCCTGGGTGAGGGACGGCACGAAAACCATGTGCTCATTGGGTGTGATGCATGACACGTTGCCAAGATGCCCACCAACTTGCGCAAGTTTCCCAGCGTGAAAAACATGAGCCTCTTGGTGGATGGATGAGCACCTTGCCCAAGCCAGCTCAAGCCGCCACCCTCGCCCGCCCCCCCTTTTCCGCCCAGGTCCGCGTCCAGCGTATCTGCATGGTGCGCAGCATCACCAGCATCAGCACGGCCGCCAGCGCAAAACCCAGAAAGCCCCAGGCGAAGGTGCCGGTGTATTGCTTGGAGATGCCCATGGCGTTGGGCACCACGCCGCCGCCCAGGGCGCCTATTTCACCAATCATGGAGCCTGCCACGGCGGTGGTGGTGGGCCAGCGCAGCGGCACCAGTTGAAACACCGCGCCGTTGCCAGCGCCCAAGGCGGCAAAGCACAGCATGAACAGCAGCGTGGTGGCCGCCAGCGAGTGGGTGGCCAGGCCGCACAGCGCCAGCGACACGGCCACCACGCCCAACACGGCGGTGAGCGTGTTGACGCCGCCCCAGTGGTCTGACAACCAGCCACCGACGATGCGCAGCGCCGCGCCCAAAAAGGCCACCAGCATGGTCAGCTGCCCGGCCTGCACCTTGCTGACGCCAAACTGGTCGTAAAAATAGCTGGGCAGAAAGCTGGCCAGGCCGACAAAGCCGCCGAAGGTGACGACGTAGATCAGGCTGAAGGCCCAGCCGTCTTTCTCATACAGGCAGCTGATGTGGTCTTTCAGTTTGCCGTGGGGCGCCAGGTCTTGCGGCTCCTGGGCAAACACCACCATCACCGCGGCGGGCACGATCACGCTCAAGGCGGCAAAGCCATACACGGTTTGCCAGCCGTATTTTTGCGCCAGCAGCGGCGCGGCCAGCGCGGCAAAGGCGGTGCCCACATTGCCGGCGCCGACGATGCCCATGGCCAGGCCCTTGTAGCGCGGCGGGAAGGTGCCCGAGCCCAGCGACATGGCGACGCCAAAGCTGGCCCCGGCCACACCCAGCAGCACGCCCATGGCCAGGATGTCGCTGAAGGTCTGCACGTAGAAATAGCCATAGGCCATGGCGATGGCGATGCCGGCCATTTCCACCAGCGTGGCGTTCTTGCGGCCGATGTACTGCGCCAGCAACCCGAGCGGAAAGCGCAACAGCGCACCGGCAAAGATGGGGATGGACAGCATCAGCCCCTTTTGCGTGGGGGTGAGCTGCAGCGCCTCGCTGATGAAGGGCGCCATGCTGCCGTTGATGCTCCAGATGGCGAACGAGAACGCGAAATAGGTCAACGCGGCCCACAGCGTGGGGGCATGGCCGGCGTGCAGGAATTGGCGAAATTTGTTCATGGGACCTCGGGGCAAGGTTCAAACACGGGGAAACGCTGGAAGCTGCACCCCGGGGCCAGTGCCAGGGGTGGTGGGCATGCCGTGGGCATGCGGACGGCCCGGTGGCGTCGTTGCCAAGGGCTGCCGGGATGGCCGTCGTTGGCCATGTGCTGCAGTTATCTAGCAATGCCCGTGCCAAACACCGGTGGCCCGCGGTGGGCGCTGGCGCACCTTATTTGGGCAGAAACAGCAGCCAGTAAAGCAGGATGGCGTTGAACAGCAGGGAGACCGCCAGCGCCAGCTTCCACACCGCGCCGGGGTTGCGCCGCAGCAGCGGCGTGTGCTGGGGTGTAGGCAGCGGGCGGGCGGCGCCACGCTCCAGCGCCAGCAAAAACTCTTCGCCGGTCTCGAAGCGCTGGGCCTGGTCGCGCGCCACGGCTTTCAGAATCACATGGTCCAGCCAGATGGGGATGTCGGGCCGGTGCCGGCTGGGCGGCGTGGGGTCGCGGTGGTAGCGGCCCATCTGGTAGGGCAGCACCTCGCCATAGGGCAGCCGCCCGGTCAGCAGCTGGTAGAGGGTGACACCCAGCGCATACAGGTCGCTGCGGGCGTCGGGCAACTGCGGGGTGCCCTGCTCGTCGGACTTGGTGCTGTAGCCCCATTGCTCGGGGTTGATGTAGCTGGGCGTGCCGGCGTGCAGCGCGCGCGCGGCCGGCGGCTCGCGCCCGCTCAGGGCCACGCCCAGGTCAAGGATACGCAACACGCCGTCTTCGCCCTGGTGCAGGTTGCTGGGGTTCACATCGCGGTGCACCACGCCCTGGCGGTGCAGGCGCATCAGCCCCTTCAGCGCCTGGGTGGCCAGGCCCAGCAGCTGCGGCAGCTGCAGCGGGCCCTTGCGCGCCAGCCATTGGGCACAGGTTTCGCCGCCGTGCCAGTCATACAGCAGGTAGCAGGCGCTGAAAGGCGTGCCGTTGGGTGCGCGGTCATGCAGGTGCACCAGGTGGTCGGCGGCGCCAGAGTGGCGCATGCGCCGCGCCAGCCAGGCCTCGTGGGCCAGCATGTCGCGCTCCTGCGGGTCATTGGCGCGGGCGGGGTGCAATGTTTTGAGCGCATACAGCTTGCCGCTGGCCGGGTCGCGCACCTGGTAGAGCACATGCACGCCGTTGTCGGCCACGGTGGCGGTGACCATCAGGCCGTCCAGGCTGGCGCCTACCTTCAGCCGTGGCGGCACGGGCAGGCTCTTCATGCCCTGGCTTTCGTCGGCATAGCTGGGGTCCAGCAGGCCCAGCACGCGTATCACCAGCGCGGTCATGTTGTCCGTGCTGCTGGCGGCGCGGGCGGCGTCCACCAGCGCCTGGGCGGCCTGCTGTGCGCCAATGGGCTGCGCGCCGTCCTGCGCCAGCACCGCCTGGATGACGCCTGGCCCCAGACAGCCGTGCACGCCGTCGGTCAGCAGCACAAACACATCGCCCACCTGCACGTCGCCCTGCTGGTAGTCGACCACCACGCGGTCTTCATAGCCTATGGCGCGCAGCAGCTGGTGCTGGAAGTCGGGGTGCGGCACCACGTGGTCTTGCGTCATCTGCAGCAAGTCGCCCGCGCGCAGCAGGTAGGCGCGCGAATCGCCCACATGCGCCAGCGCGTATGACTGGCCGCGCAACACCAGCGCGGTCAGCGTGCTCATGCCTAAAGCGGGCGCGCGGCGGCGGTTGACGCCCGCCAGCCAGGCGTTTTGCGCCGAGATGATGCGGTCCAGCGCCACCGTGGTGTTCCAGGTCTCGGGGGTGCCGTAGTAGTCACGCAGCAGGCTGACCACGGTGGTCTGCGCCGCTTCGCGGCCCATGCCGCCGTGGCTCACGCCGTCGGCCACCGCAGCAATGGCGCCCATGCCAAGCTGGGTGGGCTCGGGCAGCATGGCGCCGCAAAAGTCCTCGTTGGTGTCCTTGGGCCCGGTGTGCGAGGTAAAGCCGATGTCTATTTCAAACGCCATGCACCAAGGGTAAGCAATTTCCAAGCCGACCGCCCGCTTTTGGTGCAATGCAGCATCCAGAGAGGCATGGGAGGCTCCCTAACCCACCAGCATGTCCAGGCTGTGCTCGTATTCGGCAGCCAGCTTGTCAAACAGGCCCAGCAGATCTTCGCTGCCCTGGGCCAGCTGGCCCAGCGCCTGGGCGCGCTGCTGGGCGTCCAGCGGCTTTTGCAGCGCCTTGGCAGCGACCACCAGCGTCAGCCAGGTCACGCCGGCCTGCCGCAGCGTGTCGTGGATGGCGGCGGTGCTGAGCGGCACGCCGTTCAGGTAGGTCAGCCCGTCTTCAAACTCGGTTTGCGCGGCCAGCAGCGCAGCGTCGGTGGCGGTCGAGGCCGCCCCCGCCGGCACCAGCGTCAGCAGCAGCTGCTTGGCGTAGCGCTGCGACAGCATGCGCTGGCGCCCCGCCAGGTTCAGCAGGCGCAGCGGCGTGGCCTGGCCAGAGGCCTCCAGGTGGGCGGTGAGGCGCTCTGCGCCGGCCAGCAGGGCCTCGGCATGGTCGTCTACCGACTGGGTGCCCCCCTGTGCTCCACCTGGCGTGCCGCCCTGCGCCAAGGCGGCCTTCAGCAGCGCCCAGCTCTGCTCCACCTGGTCCAGCAGGTCGCCAAAGGTGGGGATGGACACGGTCTTGCGCAGCAGCGCAAAGTTGCCGTCCACCCAGGCCACGGATTCGGCCAGCAGCACGGCATGGCGGCTGGCCCCGGGGTCGGCCGCCTGCAGCAGGTGCAGCTTGACCAGCCGCTGCGACAGCATGCGCAGCTGGCCCGAGCGGTTGACGGCCTCGGCAAAGCGCGCCGACTGGATGACTTGCTGCGACAACTGCCCCAGCCGCAGGTTGGAGCGCATGGCGGTGCTGCGCAGCACGCGAAAGGCCTCGTCGTCCGAGATCTGCTGCGCCCGCATCAGGATGCCCTTGGCCCGGTCCACCACCTTGCGCTCTTCAAAGCGCGTGGCCATGTCTTCATAGGCCTTGCGCTGCTGCTGCGCCTGGCGAAAGCGTGCCTGCGCAAGCTGGATCAGCGGGCGCAGGCGGGCGGCGGAATAGCCGTCCACCACGTACACGTGCACGCCGCTGGCGGTGGCCTTGTCGATGTTGCCGGCGTCCATGTCCTGGGTGAACAGCATCACCGGGCAAGGCAGCGCCTGCTCCAGCAGGTGGATGGCCTCAAACAGGCCGGCGGTGGGGAACGGCTCGTTGCAGATCACCACATCGGGTGCATGTTGGAGCACGGCCTGCACCAATTTGCTCACCTCCTGCACCGTGGCCAGCACCGCAATGCCGGCCGCCTGCAGGTCGGCGGCCAGCGTGGGTGCCGCCAACTGGCGGTGGGCGAAGAGCAAGGCAGATGTCATAAATGATGGATTTCACTGGGGAAACAGCCTGAGCTTGCAATTAGCCTGCCACGCGGCCTGCCCAATGGAGACGCTATTTTGCTGCACCCGCAGCACATGGCACAGATTTTGCGAAACAGCAGGCAGACGCAACGGCGCGTTCAAACGAAATAGATACCGCCCAGTTTCTGTGCACAACGACGTCGCACAGTATGGGCGCTCCAAAGACTGCACGCTTGAGCAGGTCTTTGCCGAGATGCGGTTCCCACCGCTACCCAGTACCCCTGTCTGCAACGCTGCGGCGTTGCGAAGACGCTTCGTTTGAGTGGAGTGATCGCTATGAGCAAACCCAAACTCGTCATGGTTGGCAACGGCATGGCCGGCGTGCGCACGCTGGAAGAGCTGCTGAAGATCGCCCCGGACATGTACGACATCACCGTGTTCGGCGCCGAGCCGCACCCCAACTACAACCGCATCCTGCTCAGCCCGGTGCTCGCTGGCGAGCAGACGCTGGACGAGATCGTGCTCAACACGTTTGACTGGTACACGGAAAACGGCATCACCCTGCACGTGGGCAAGAAGGTCGTCTCGGGCGACCGCGCCCGCCGCGTGGTGCGCGCGGTGGATGCCGACGGCAATGTCACCGAGGCCCCCTACGACCGGCTGCTGCTGTGCACCGGCTCCAACCCCTTCATCCTGCCGCTGCCGGGCAAGGACCTGCAAGGTGTGATCGCCTACCGCGACATTGCCGACACCAACACCATGATAGAAGCCGCCAAGGTGTACAAGCACGCGGTGGTGATCGGCGGCGGCCTGCTGGGCCTGGAGGCCGCCAACGGCCTGATGCGCCGGGGCATGACGGTGACGGTGGTGCACGTGATGCCCACGCTGATGGAACGCCAGCTCGACAGCGTGGCCGGCGACATGCTGCGCAAGTCGCTGGAAGAGCGTGGCCTGACCTTCATGATGGGGGCGCAGACCGAGGCGTTGCTGGGCACTGAGGACGACGGCAAGGCCGGCCGCGTGAAGGCGGTGCGCTTCAAGGACGGCACCGAGGTGCCGGCCGACCTGGTGGTGATGGCGGTGGGCATACGCCCCAACACCGAGCTGGCCGAGAGCATGCGCCTGCACGTGAACCGCGGCATTGTGGTGAACGACACGCTGCAGACCGTGACCGACGCGCGCATCTACAGCGTGGGCGAATGCGCCGCCCACCGGGGCGTGGCCTATGGCCTGGTGGCGCCGCTGTTTGAGCAAGCCAAGGTGGCGGCCAACCACCTGGCGCTGATGGGCATAGGCCGATACCAGGGCTCGCTGACCTCCACCAAGCTGAAGGTGACGGGCATCGACCTGTTCAGCGCGGGCGACTTCACCGGCGGCGCCAACACCGAAGAGATCGTGATGAGTGACCCCTTTGGCGGCGTCTACAAGAAGCTGGTGATCAAGGACGACAAGCTGGTGGGCGCCTGCATGTATGGCGACACGGTGGACGGCAGCTGGTACTTCAAGCTGCTGCGCGACGGCCGCTCGATTGCCGACATCCGCGACAAGCTGATGTTTGGCGAAAGCAACATCGGCGACACCGGCCACGAGGGCCACAGCAAGGCCGCCAGCATGCCCGACGACGCCGAGGTGTGCGGCTGCAACGGCGTGAAGAAGGGCGCCATCTGCAAGGCCATCAAGGACAAGGGCCTGTTCACGCTGGACGAGGTGCGCAAGCACACCAAGGCCAGCGCATCCTGCGGCTCGTGCACCGGGCTGGTGGAACAGATCCTGATGTTCACCGCCGGTGGCGACTATTCCGCCACGCCCAAGACCAAGGCCATGTGCGGCTGCACCGAGCACGGCCACCAGGCGGTGCGCGAGGCCATCCGCAAGCCGCTGCCCGATGGGCGCAAGCTGCTGACCATTGCCGACGTGTTCCACCACCTGGACTGGCACACGCCCAACGGTTGCGCCAGCTGCCGCCCGGCCATCAACTACTACCTGATCAGCACCTGGCCCAAGGAGGCCCGGGACGACCCGCAAAGCCGCTTCATCAACGAGCGCAGCCACGCCAACATCCAGAAGGACGGCACCTACAGTGTGATCCCGCGCATGTGGGGCGGCGAGACCACGGCCGATGAGCTGCGCCGCATTGCCGACGCGGTGGACAAGTACAAGATCCCCACCGTCAAGGTCACCGGCGGCCAGCGCATCGACCTGCTGGGCGTGAAGAAGGAAGACCTGCAGGCGGTGTGGAAAGACATTGGCATGCCCAGTGGCCACGCCTATGCCAAGGCGCTGCGCACGGTGAAGACCTGCGTGGGCAGCGAGTGGTGCCGCATGGGCACGCAAGACAGCACGCAGATGGGCAAGGACCTGGAGCGCGCCATGTGGCGCATGTATGCGCCGCACAAGGTGAAGTTTGCGGTCAGCGGCTGCCCGCGCAACTGCGCCGAGGCCGGCATCAAGGACGTGGGCATCATCGGCGTCGATTCGGGCTGGGAGATGTACGTGGCCGGCAACGGCGGCATCAAGACCGAGGTGGCGCACTTCTTCACCAAGCTGAAGACCGCCGCCGAGGTGCTGGAATACACCGGTGCGTTTTGCGAGCTGTACCGCCAGGAAGGCTGGTACCTGGAGCGCACCGTGCACTACGTCAACCGCGTCGGCCTGGACTACGTCAAAAAGCGCATCCTGGACGACCACGAAGGCCGCAAGGCGCTGTGGGAGCGGCTGCAGTTTGCGCTGGACGGCGAGCCCGACCCGTGGTTTGAGCTGAAGGACGCGCAGGTGGACACGCGCCAGTTCACGGCCCTGACCGCCACCGAAGGAGCGACAGCATGAGTGAATGGACGCTGATTTGCGACTTGGCCGACATCCCCGTGCTGGGCGCGCGCCGCGTGACGCGTGAGCATGGGCTGGACGTGGCGGTGTTCCGCAACGGCCAGGACCAGGTGTTTGCGCTGCTGGACCGCTGCCCGCACAAGGGCGGGCCGCTGAGCCAGGGCATTGTGTTTGGCACCAGCGTGGCCTGCCCGCTGCACAACTGGACCATTGGCTTGTGCGACGGCCAGGCCAGCGCGCCGGATGAGGGCTGCACGCCCAAATTCAGCGTCAAGCTGGAGGACGGCGCGGTGTACCTGAAGGCCAGCGAGCTGGAAGCCCATGCCACCGACCTGGTGCGCCCCATCGCCGGCCCGGCGCGGCGCACAGCGCTGGTCTGACGATGAACGAGACGCGCTCCACCTGCCCCTACTGCGGCGTGGGCTGCGGCGTCATCATCGAGAGCGAGGGCGCGCAGATCACCGGCGTGCGCGGCGACCCGGACCACCCGGCCAATTTCGGCCGCCTGTGCTCCAAGGGCAGCACGCTGCATTTGACGGCCACCCAGCCGGTGACGCTGCAGACGCGGCTGCTGCAGCCCATGCAGCGGCTGGCGCGCGGTGCGCCACCGCAGCCGATGGGTTGGGATGCCGCGCTGGACCAAGCCACCCAAACGTTCGAGCGCATCATCCGCGAGCATGGCCCGGACGCGGTGGGCTTCTATGTGTCGGGCCAGCTGCTGACCGAGGACTACTACGTCTTCAACAAGCTGGCCAAGGGCCTGATAGGCACCAACAACATCGACACCAATTCGCGCCTGTGCATGAGCAGCGCGGTGGCCGGCTACAAGAAGACGCTGGGCGCGGACGCGCCGCCGGCCTGCTATGACGACGTGAACCACGCCAGCACGCTGTTCATCGTCGGCTCCAACACGGCGTTTGCGCACCCGGTGCTGTTTCGCCGCATCGAAGATGCCAAAAAGGCCAACCCCTACCTGAAGATCGTGGTGGTGGACCCGCGCCGCACCGACACCGCCGACGTGGCCGACCTGCACCTGGCCATCCAGCCCGGCACCGACGTGATGCTGTTCCACGGCATGCTGCACCTGATGCTGTGGGAGGGCTGGACGGACGCCGCCTACATGGCCGCGCACACCACCGGCTTTGACGAGCTGAAGGCCACGGTGCGCGACTTCACGCCCGACGCCGTGGCGCAGACCTGCGGCATCACCAAGGACGCGCTGATGCAGGCCACGCGGCTGTTTGCCGGCTTTGGCGGCAACGTGGCCGGCGTGCGCCTGCCCACGCTGAGCCTGTATTGCCAGGGCCTGAACCAGTCCAGCAGCGGCACGGCGAAGAATGCCGCGCTGGTGAACCTGCACCTGGCCACCGGGCAGATCGGCAAGCCCGGTGCCGGCCCGTTTTCGCTGACCGGCCAGCCCAACGCCATGGGCGGACGCGAGGTGGGCGGCCTGGCCAACCTGCTGAGCGCCCACCGCGACCTGGCCAACCCCGCGCACCGCGCCGAGGTGGCCGCGCTGTGGGGCGTGGCCGATGTGCCCTCCAAACCCGGCAAAACGGCGGTGGAGATGTTCCAGGCGGCCGCGGACGGCGAGATCAAGGCGCTGTGGATAGCCTGCACCAACCCCGCGCAAAGCATGCCCGACCAGGCGACAGTGCGCCGGGCGCTGCAGCGCGCCGAGTTTGTGGTGGTGCAAGAGGCCTTTGCCACCACCGCCACCTGCGCCTATGCCGACCTGCTGCTGCCGGCCACCACCTGGGGCGAGAAGGAAGGCACGGTGACCAACAGCGAACGGCGCATCAGCCGCGTGCGCGCGGCGGTGCCGGCAGCCGGCGAAGCCCGGCACGACTGGCAGATCGTTGTGGACTTTGCGCGGCGGTTGGAGGCGCAACTCAGCACCGTTCGGGCTGAGCCTGTCGAAGCCCTTCGACAAGCTCAGGGCGAACGGACACTGTTCCCCTACCCCACCCCCGAATCGGTCTGGAACGAGCACCGTGAATCCACCCGCGGACGCGACCTGGACATCACCGGCCTGAGCTACGCCGCACTGGAACACACCCCGCTGCAATGGCCCTGCCCCGACACGCTGCGGCCTGTCGGCGAAGCTCAACCCCAGGGCAAGGCACGCCTGTACGAAGATGGCGTCTTTCCCACCGCCGATGGCAAGGCCCGCTTCGCCAACGTGGCTTACAAACCGGTGGCCGAGCCGCGCGAGGCGCGCTACCCCTTCTCGCTGAACACCGGCCGCCTGCGCGACCAGTGGCATGGCATGAGCCGCACCGGCACGCTGGGCCGCCTGTTCGGCCACGTGCCCGAGCCGGCACTGCAAATGCACCCGCAGGACATGGTGCGCCGCCTGCTGAAGGAAGGCGACCTGGTGCACGTGACCAGCCGGCGCGGCTCCATCCTGGTGCCGGTGCAGGCCAGCGCCGAACAGGGCCTGAGCCAGGTGTTCCTGGCCATGCACTGGGGTGAAGAATTCGTCAGCGGCGTCAGCGCCGCCGGCCAGCGGCTGACGGGCGTGAACGCGCTGACCACGCCCACCTATTGCCCCGACTCCAAACAACCCGAGTTCAAACACGCTGCCGTCAAGGTGCTGAAGGCCGAACTGCCGTGGACGCTGCTGGCCATGGCCTGGCTGCCGGAAGACCAGGTGCTGACCGCCCAAGGCCAGCTGAAGGCGCTGATGGGCGAGTTCCCCTTTGCCGCCTGCGTGCCGTTTGGCAACGCCACCGCGCCAGACAGCGCCACCGGCGCGCGCCACGGCGTGCTGCTGCGCGCCGCCAGCCATGAGGCCGCCAGCGACGAGCTGCTGCAACGCATCGAAGAAATTTTGCACCTGCACGGCGCGGACCTGGTGCGCTACGCCGACCGCAAACGCGGCCAGCGCCGCGCCATGCGCCTGCTGCGCAGCGGGCAAGACGCCACGCTGCAGGGCTTTTTGCTGGCCGGCGACATCAGCGCGCAAAAGTGGGTCAGCGACCTGCTGGTCAGCGGCCAACCGGCGCAACGCTACGGCCGCGCCCTGCTGGTGCCCGGCAGCAAACCGCCGGTGGAAATGGCGCCCACCGGGAAGGTGGTCTGCACCTGCTTCAACGTCAGCGACCAGGCCATCAACACCTACCTGGAAACCTGCACCGGCAGCGACAAGCAGCGGCTGGCCTCCTTGCAGGACACGCTGCGCTGCGGCACCAACTGCGGGTCTTGCGTGCCGCAGTTGCAGCGGATGGTTCGGCAGGGGGAAGCGGCGAAGCCGGCGTTGGCGCTGGCGGGCTGATTCGCCCACCTGAGTCGCCTGTTTTTTAGGCATTTGCTCATACCCCCAGGGATGAGCAATGAGCAAGTTGTCCAATTTCTCAGGGGCGGCCGCACAAATTCCAGAGGTGATTGACGCATCGGCACTGGCGATCAGCAACTTGAACGTTGCCCCAATGAACTAACGACCCTACAGCCGCCTGCCTTTTCCAATTCCGGGTAAAAATCTTGTGCATGACCCTGGTTGTGCGCCCGCTCACTGCAGCGCGTTGGGGCGATCTGGAAACGATCTTCAACGCCAAAGGCTGCGCCGTTGCGCGCGGCTGCTGGTGCATGTACTACCGTGTCAGTGGCAAGGGTTACCTGACGCGGCCAAGTGACCGGCAACGCACCAGCAGCAAGGATGCGCTGAAGGCCCTCGCCGCCAAACAGCCGCCTCCCGGCTTGATCGGCTACCAAGGCAAGACGCCCGTCGGCTGGGTGTCCCTGGGCCCGAGGGAAGATTTCGCGAAGCTGGCCAAGTCACCGGTGATGAAACCGGTGGATGAGCAACCGGTATGGTCCATCATCTGCTTCGTGGTGCCTTCCGAGTACCGGCAACAGGGCGTAGCGCGCGAGTTGCTGGCCGGCGCCATCGCGTACGCCAGGAAAAAAGGCGTCAGGCTGCTGGAGGGCTACCCCGTCGACAAGGACAATCCGTCCGCAGCTGACGCATCCTGGTTTGGCTCCAACAGGATGTTCAACGAAGCCGGCTTTGAGGAAGTGGCGCGTCGCAGGCCCGATCGGCCCGTGGTGAGACTGCAGGTGGTGAAAGGCTGAGCCGCATGACCCCGAATCTGCACGTGAGCATGGCGCTGGCCAGCGATGCGACCGACATCGCGGCCATGTCGCGCCGATTGATCGAGCATGGCCTGCCCTGGACCTGGCAGCCTGAGCGCGTGGCCCGCGCCATCACCGCACGGCACACGAATGTTGCCGTCGTGCGAGAGGGTGAGGAACTGGTTGGCTTCGGCATCATGGAATACCTGGACGACGATGCCCATCTGGTTTTGTTTGCCGTGCACCCTGACCGGCAGCGGCAAGGCATTGGCAGCACCATCCTCCAATGGCTGGAGGCCTCAGCCCAGGTGGCAGGCGCGCAGCGCATCCGGCTTGAATCACGTCGCGACAACGTCGCCGCGCGGAGTTTTTACAACGAGCACGGGTACCACGAAGTCGCCATCAGGCCGCAGATGTACAGTGGCGTCTTGGATGGCATTCGCCTGGAGAAGTGGCTGCGGGCAAGTGATGCTGCCTGACCCATCTGTGAGGCGGGCCAACATTGGTCATGAAGTAAACGTACGTGGAAAAATCTGACATCCACTGCCCAAAATGCACATGGCGGCCTCAGCCTGAGGACCGTTGGGAGTGCGTTCCCTCATGCGGCACCGTCTGGAACACCTTCTGGACGCGAGGCGTCTGCCCTGGCTGTGGCGTCAAGTGGCCCAGCACGCAGTGTTTGTCGTGCCAACGCTTCTCACCGCATGAGGCGTGGTACCACTACCGGGTGCCGGGTGAGTCTGCTGAAAAGCGTGAGGCTACGCCACAAAGACAAGAGGCTTAGGAGACAAACCTGCAGTAGTTGAACTTGCTCATCCCTGACCCAGGCCCATGATCAAGTGCTCGAAATTTAAGCACCTCCTAAATTTGCTCATTGCTCATCCCTGAGGACATGAGCAAGTTGCCGCCGCCAACGCCCCAGGGATTCCGCCGTGCGTGCTGTCGCCGCATAGGCTGCATGCGGCTACCGCGTGTGCCGTTCCGGCAGCGTGGACAACGACACCGAGTTGCAACTGAAGTTGTCGTGCCAGGGCGAGGTGCGGAACACCCAGCCCTCCAGCCCGGTCCAAGATCGCGATTGAGTGGATACGACCCCAATTGAGTTCGATTTATTGACCGCTATAGTAGGGCCGGATAGCCAGCTTTGCCATTGATTTAAGCATCCAAAACAGTCAAATGCCTGCACCGGAAACCCGAGACTATTTCGCCGAACTCTACGTAGCCGGACTATTCGGAGATGCGGGTTGGTCCGTATATTTTCCTAAAAGAGATGTCGGTTTTGACTTCATCGCCACAAAGGCGGTGAATGCCAATGTCTTAATTCGCCCAGTGCAAGTTAAAGGTCTATACCCAACAGCAACAAAGACAGACAAAGCTGCATATGGGTTCCGGGGAGAATTGACTGCAGTGCACGAATTGATGGTACTTGTGCTGCCATTCTTTCACGCAAGTATTCCGCATTCACCGGAACATGTTGCATTCATGCCGCTAGATCAATGCAAAACTCCTAGTTCTGGGGGCATTAGGTGCGTTCCTTCCTCGTTCAGTAAAGGGCACGCTATTCCACGTCGAGATTCCATTAAATATTTCGGGAATGCAGGTCTACTATTGATTGAATCACTCAAATGGGGACTTGGGGCCTAACCTGTCACTCAAATCGGATCAGTTGAATGCCGACTATCTCTAAGATCGAAGCCGCTCGAAGGCAGTTGAACGCCGCAATTCGCCTATTCTTTTCTGGAGATGACCCAATCATCGTTCATAGTCTGGCCTCAACTGCAGCAAACCTTTACTCGGATTTGGTCGAACGGACAACCAACAATGAATCGTGGCGGAGCCGATATGGGAATGACAACGAGCGCGCCCAACGGGAGGTCAAAAGCATCTTAAATCACGCATGGAACTTTTTTAAGCATGCTGACCGCGACGCAACTGGCGAACTAGATTTCGACGAAGAGCAAACAGAACTTATGCTTTTTCATGCAATCCTCGAATGTGGAGAGCTAGAGACGACGTCAGACGAAGCGCAACTCTTTCAAGTTTGGTATCTACGCACCGGCCGGTTTAAGCTAGAGCTAACTGGAGAAATTGAATACGCAGCTACCTTGTTGTTCCCCGACTTACCCACGCTGGACAGATCGGCACAGATTTCTAAAGGGCTAGCAAGGCTTTTGGAGATTCAACACCCGACTGGTAAAGCAAATATCTGATAGTCAATGCTTGGCCGAATGACTAAGGAATTTTCTCCAGCTTTTTATTCTCTCATCAAAAACTCAAAGTCTTCACCCCACCCGCCGTCCCCAACAAACACACCTGCGCCTTCTGGTGCGCAAACACGCCCACCGTCACCACGCCCGGCCATTGGCTGACCTGGGTCTCAAACGCCAGCGGGTCGGTGATCTGCAGGCCGGTCACGTCCAGGATGTGCTGGCCGTTGTCGGTGACCAGTGGCTGACCGTCCTTCAGCCGCACCTTCGCCTGGCCGCCCATGGCGGCAAACTGCCGCGTGACCCGTTGCGTGGCCATGGGGATCACTTCCACCGGCAGCGGGAATTGGCCCAGCACGTCCACCAGTTTCGACTCATCCGCAATGCAGACAAACTGGCGTGATTGGGCGGCAACGATCTTCTCGCGCGTCAGCGCGGCGCCGCCGCCCTTGACCATGTGGCCCCGGTGGTCGATTTCGTCGGCACCGTCGATGTAGACGGACAGTTCGCCCACCTCATTGGCGTCGAACACCGGGATACCCAGCGCCTTGAGCCTGGCGGTGCTGGCCTCGGAACTGGACACGGCGCCTTTGATCTGCCCGCGCATCGCGGCAAGCGCGTCAATGAACTTGTTGACCGTGGAGCCGGTGCCCACGCCCACGATTTCGCCGGGCACCACATAGGCCAGCGCGGCCTGCCCTACCTGGGTTTTCAATTCGTCTTGGGTCAGCATGGGAGCCATCTGGGGGTGAGGGGTTGTATCTGGGAAAATCGGGGCCTCAGCCCCGAAAACCAACTCGAATTATCCAATGTCCCTCGTCCCCTACGCGCTGGCCCGTCCCTTTTTGTTTGGCATGGACCCGGAGGCCGCCCATGAACTGACCATGCAGATGCTGGCGCGCGCCCAGCGCACGCCGCTGGAGTGGGCCTATTGCAATGGCCGGGTGGACGACCCGATAGAGCTGGCCGGCCTGACCTTCCCCAACCGCGTGGGCCTGGCCGCCGGGCTGGACAAGAACGCCCGCTGCATCGACGGCCTGGGCGCCATGGGCTTTGGCTTTGTGGAGGTGGGCACGGTCACACCCTTGGGCCAGCCGGGCAACCCCAAACCGCGCATGTTCCGCCTGCCGCAGGCCAACGCGCTGATCAACCGCCTGGGCTTCAACAACGACGGGCTGGCCGCCTTCATTGCCAACGTGCAGCGCTCGGCGCTGCGCCAGGACAAGGCAACGCCCGCGTCAGCTTCGCTGTTGCTGGGCCTGAACATCGGCAAGAACGCCGCCACGCCGATCGAGAAGGCCACGGACGACTACCTGACCTGCCTGGACGGCGTCTACCCGCACGCCGACTATGTGACCGTCAACATCTCCAGCCCCAACACCAAGAACCTGCGCGCGCTGCAAAGCGACGAGGCATTGGACCAGTTGCTGGGCGCCGTGGCGGCCCGGCGCAACACACTGCGCAAGCAGCACGGCGGCAAGCAGGTGCCCATCTTCGTCAAGATCGCGCCGGACCTGGACGAGGCGCAGGTGGACGTGATCGCCGCCACCTTGAAACGCCACGGCATGGACGGTGTGGTGGCTACCAACACCACGCTGAGCCGCACCGCAGTGACCGGCCTGCAGCATGCCGAGGAAGCCGGCGGCCTTTCGGGGGCGCCGGTGCTGGCGATGAGCAACAAGGTCATCACCCAGCTGCGCGCGGCGCTGGGCAAGGGTTTTCCCATCATCGGCGTGGGCGGCATCATGAGCGCCAAGGACGCGGTGAGCAAGATCGCGGCCGGCGCCGATGTGGTGCAGATCTACACCGGGCTGATCTACCAGGGGCCGGAGCTGGTGCGGGAATCCGCGCTGGCCATCCAGCAATTGCGCAAAGCCTAGCAGACGGTCTTCAGCGCACCACGCTCTTGAAGGCCGCCGACAGCGCGGCCAGCGCATCGCGTGGCCGGCCGTCCTTCACCCGGGTGTGCATCAGCACCGGCAGGCGCGGCAGGGGTGGCAGCCCCAGCTTGGGGCCCACATCCACCGCGCCAAAGGGCAGCATGCGCGGCGCCAACGCCGCCACACCCAGGCCGGCCACGACGGCCGCGACGACAGCCGCCACACCGCCGCCGACAAAGGTCTCCCGCCAGGGCATGCTGACGGACGCCAGTGCCTGCGCAGCCATCGCCCGCACGCCACAGGGTTCGGCCAGCGTGGCCATAGGCAGCGGCTCGCCGGCGCGGTGCTGCCAGCCGGCGGCCGCGAACCAGCCAAATTTTTCCTCCACCAGCAGCTTGCCGTCGCTGCGTCCGGCGTGGGTGCGGGCCAGCACCGCGTCCAGCTCGCGGCGATCGAAACTTTGCAGCAAAGGCCCGGATGAGCCTATGCGCACCTCGATCAGCAATTGCGGGTCTTGCGCGTTCATGCGCGCGATCAGCGCCGGCAACTCCGGCCCGGCCACGTGGTCGCTGATGCCAATAGTCAGCCGCTGGCGGCTGGCGCCCAGCACGGCCAGTGCGCGGTCGTGCGCAGCCAGCAGCTCGCGCGCATGGTCCAGGAAGGCCGCGCCCTGGGCCGACAGCTCCACATAGCGCGGCGTGCGCTCGATCAGCCGGCAACCCAGCCGCTCTTCCAGGCGCTTGAGCTTCAGGCTGACAGCGGCCTGCGTGGTCTGCATGGCCTCGGCCGCGCGGGTGAAGCTGCCCAGCTCGGCAATGCGGACAAAGGCCTCGATGGCATCCAGATCAAGCGGGCGATCAATCATATTGATTGAATATCATTGATATAAGTATGAATATCATAATGAAATAGATAACATCCAGCCAGCACACCCTACCTGGAGAGGTCCACACCATGCCCTTCGTTCAAATCTCCCTGCGCGCCGGCAAGCCGGAACCCTACAAGCAAGCCCTGTTCGACGGCATCTACCGCGCCATGCGCGAAACCTTCAACGTGCCGGAGGACGACGAGTTCATGACCATCACCGAGCATGATGCGGCCAGCTTCCGCTACAGCCCCACCTACTTCAAAGTGGCCCGCAGCGACGACCTGGTGGTCATCCAGATCACCTGCAACAACACCCGCAACCTGGAGCAGAAGAAGGCGCTGTACCAGCGCATCACCGCGCTGCTGGGTGACAAGCCCGGCGTGCGGCCCGAAGACGTGTTCATCAACCTGGTGGAGGTGGTGAAAGAGAACTGGTCGTTCGGCCACGGGTTGGCGCAGTACGCGTGAGCGCCCCAAAACCCGGGTGAAATTCAGCGCGGCTGTTCAACAACTTGGGGGATGGGCAGACCGCAGGTTTTCTCGCACAATGTGCCGCACCACATTCGCAAGCCCATCCGACCATGAGCACGCCATTGTCACGCGCACTGAGTTTCCAGAGCGAGAAGTTCGACTACACCAGCACCCTGCCGGAGGAGTACAACGCCGGCAACCAGTTCTACGGCAAGGACGTGGCACAGTTCCTCACCGAGGGCCTGAAGGCCGCCGGCACGGCGGCCGACTTCCTGGACGAAGACTGGGGTTGGCTGGTGCAGGGCAAGCTGTCTGAGACATCACCGTTCCATGTGGCGATCTACAACCTGTCTGACCATCGGGAAGGTGGCCGACCCGGCGCCAACCAGTGGGGTGTCTGGATCCGGGCTTATGAACGGAAGAAGATGCTGGGCCTGATTCCCAGGTCAACAGAAGTTGCCGTTCCGGAGTCACTTGTCGAAGCTGTCCGCAAAGTCTTTGCCGCCGATGGCATCACCTTGTCTGCATGGGATGAGGATGCCCCGGAGTCTTCCGAAGACTCCTGACCAGCGGCATGCGCCGGGCGTCACGGCGTGCCCAGAGCCTGGACCACCTGCTCGGCAATCGCCAGCGAACTGGTCAACCCAGGCGACTCGATGCCAAACAGGTTGACCAGCCCCGGCACGCCGTGGTCTGCCGGCCCTTGCACCACAAAGTCCGCCGCCGGCTCGCCCGGGCCAGATATCTTGGGCCGCATGCCGGCATAGGCCGGTACCAGCGCGCCGTCGGGCAACGCAGGCCAGTAGCGGCGGATTTCGGCATAGAAGCTGTCGCCGCGCGCCGGGTCCACCACCAGGTCATCGGGCGAATCCACCCACTGCACATCCGGGCCAAAGCGGGCCTGGCCGCCCAGGTCCAGCGTCAGGTGCACGCCCAGGCCGCCGTGTTCGGGGACCGGGTAGACCAGCCGTGAGAACGGCGCCCGCGCGCCGCTGAGCTGAAAGTAGTTACCCTTGGCGTAGTGGGCCGTGGGCACGTGGCGTGCGTCCAGCCCCTGCAGCGCCTTGGCCAGCGGGATGGCGCCCAGGCCAGCGGCGTTGACCAGCGTGCGGGTGTGCAACTCGGTGCCGTCCATCATGCGCAGCGTGATGCCGTCTGCACCCACCTGCCCGGCCGCAATGGCGCTGTTGAAGGCCACCAGGCCGCCGGCATGTTCCAGGTCGCCTTGCAGCGCCAGCATCAGCCCATGGCTGTCGATGATGCCGGTGCTGGGCGACAGCAACGCCGCCTCGCAAGCCAGCGCGGGCTCCAGGGCTTGTGCTTCGTCGCGGCTGAGCAGCCGCAGGTCGTCCACGCCATTGACCAGCCCTTTGTTCAGGATGCCCTGCAGCGCGTCCACCTGCTGCGCCGTGGTGGCCACGATCAGCTTGCCGCAGCGCTGGTGCCCCACCCCGCGCTCTGCGCAATAGGCATACAGCAGCGCGCGGCCACGCACGCACAGCCGCGCCTTCAGCGAGCCGGCGGGGTAATACATGCCGGCGTGGATGACCTCGCTGCTGCGCGAGCTGACACCGCTGCCGATGATGTGCGCGGCCTCGATCACCAGCACCTCGCGCCCGGCCAGCGCCAGCGCGCGTGCCACCGCCAGGCCCACCACACCGGCGCCGGCCACCACGCAGTCAACGGAATCTGTCATGCGGCCATTGTGCCGGGGCTTCGCCCAGCCCAGCTCAGCTCAGGCGCAGCAGGTCGGGCTCGCGGTCCAGGCTGGGCGGCGCGTTGAACGCCACGCCCGGCGCAGCCCGCCCAGCCCCGTCGCTGAGCCGGAAGGCCGACACCACCTGCGCCAGCCGCTGGGCCTGCTCGCGCAGGCTGGCGGCGGCAGCGGCGCTCTGCTCCACCAGCGCGGCGTTTTGCTGCGTCATCTGGTCCAGCTCGGTGACGGCGACGTTGACCTGGCCGATGCCGGCACTTTGCTCGGACGCCGCAGCAGAAATCTCACCAATGATGTCCGACACCCTTTGCACCGAGGACACGATCTCCGCCATGGTCTTGCCGGCGTCGGCCACCAGGCGCGAGCCAGAATCCACCTTGGCCACCGAGTCACCGATCAAACTCTTGATCTCCTTGGCCGCCTCGGCGCTGCGCTGGGCCAGGCTGCGCACTTCGCTGGCCACCACGGCAAAGCCGCGGCCTTGCTCGCCGGCGCGGGCCGCTTCCACCGCGGCGTTCAGCGCCAGGATATTGGTCTGGAAGGCAATGCCGTCGATGACGCCGATGATGTCGTTGATCTTGCGCGAGCTGTGGTTGATCTGGTCCATGGTGCTCACCACCTCGGACACCACCTGCCCGCCGCGCGCAGCCACCTCGGCGGCGCTGGATGCCAGCTGGTTGGCCTGGCGCGCCGAATCGGCCGACTGGCGCACGGTGGCGGTCAGCTGCTCGGTGCTGGACGCGGCGCGCTGCAGGTTGCTGGCAGTCTGCTCGGTGCGCGCGCTCAGGTCCTGGTTGCCGGTGGCGATCTCGGCGCTGGCCACGCGGATCGACTCTGAAGACTCCAGCACCGTGGCGATCGACTGGTTCAGTTGGCCGGTCATGCTGCCCAACGCGCGCATCAGGTCGCCCACCTCGTCGGCGCGGTCGCTGCGCGCGCTGGCGGAGAGGTCCCCTTTGGCCACCGCCTGGGCCAGCCGGGCGGCGCGCGCCAGCTCGTCGACGATGCGCTTTTGCATCAGCCACGACAGCCACACCGCCACGCCGGCCGAGGCCAGCCCCACCAGCACGAGCACGATGTTGGTGTTGCGCGCACTGGTCTGCGCGGCCTTCACCATCGCATCCGAATTGGCCTCGATGCGCGCCACGGCGGCGCCCATGGTGCCCATCAGGCCGACAAAGGTCTCTTCCGCCGCCTGCATGGAGGCGGTGCCGGAAAACGGGTCGCCGGCGGCAATCTCCACCGAACTGTCGGTCTGGCCCTTGTACTTGTCGATCTGCTGGTTCAGCTTGGCCACGGTGGCTTTCAGCTCAGCGTCGGACACCGACGAATCCGTCACTGCGCCGGCCACGCGCTTAACGCCCTCCAGCTGTTTGGCCAGGTCGGCACGAAAGCCCTTGACCTTGGCCTCGTCCAGCGAGCCGATGATGGACACGGTGCGGTACACACCGGCGTGGATCTGCCCCATCTGCTGTTGCGCGCTGGCGATGGTCTTGAAGTCCTCGGAGCTGGTCTTGGCACTGGTCAGCGCCGTGTCAGAGGCGCGGCCCATCAAAAACACATTGAGCTGCCCCACCAGCATCACGACGACGGCCGTCAACAAAGGCGCCGCCAACAGTTTGGTTCCGAGTTTCATGTTCTCTCCCGTCTGAATCCGCGCAAATATGCTGCATTGCCGCATTAAACACAAGCCGCGTTTTGCCGGCTTGACAGCCCGCGCGGACTGCGCTGAGGCCCTGGGTTAGCATTTGTCCATGTCCAACGCCATTTCTTACACCGCCCCGCGACTCAGCGTCGTCGGCGCGGGCCGCGTGGGCAGTACGCTGGGCCGGCTGTGGCAGCGCCAGGGCAGCCTGCACCTGGGGCAAGTGCTGGCCCGCTCGTCGGCATCGGCGCAACATGCGGTGGGCTTCATGGGCGGCGGCCAGGCGGCGGCCACGCTCGCCGACCTGCAACCCGCTGATGTGTGGATGCTGTCCGTGCCCGATGCCGCCATAGCCACCATGGCCGCTGGTCTGGCGGACGTGGCACGGCAGGCGGGTTGGCCGCCAGCGCTGGCTTTTCACTGCAGCGGCGCGCTGGCCTCCACCGAACTGGCCCCTTTGGCCGAACTGGGCTGGCCGGTGGCCAGCGCCCACTGCATCCTCAGCTTTGCGTCGCCCGATACGGCGACTGCCCAGTTTGCCGGCACGCCCTGCGGGCTGGAAGGGGATGCACGGGCCGTGCAGTCGCTGACCCCCGCGTTCCAGGCCATAGGCGCCGAATGCTTCACCCTGTCGGCCGAGCACAAGCTGCTGTACCACGCGGCAGCCGTGTTCGCCACCAACTTCCTGCCGGTGCTGCAGGTCATCGCCGGTGACCTGTGGCGCCACAGCGGCATGCCCGAACCTGTGCTGGCGCGGCTGCAGACCGCGCTGCTGCACAAGGCCGTGGACAATATCACCACGTTGGGCCCCGCGGGCGCGCTGACCGGCCCGGCCGCACGCGGCGATCTGGCGCTGGTGCGCCGCCAGGCCGACGCCGTGGCGCACTGGGACGCCGCCGCCGGCCAGGCCTACGAAGGCTTGAGCCACTGGGCCACACGCATTGCCAACCCTCTCGCCAAAAAAGAAATCCCACCATGAGCGACTTCCCACAAGACATCTACACCGAGCCGAAGGCGGACGTGCACACGCTGGACAACCTGGGGCCGCTGCGAGCGCTGGCTGGCATATGGCGCGGCACGCGAGGGTTGGACGTGAAACCCAAGGCCGACGGCCCGCGTTCGCAGGCCTACGTGGAGCACTTCGAGGCGCAACCCATAGACCCGCAAACCAACGGCCCACAGCTGTACTACGGCCTGCGCTACCACATCCACATCACCAAGCCGGACCAGGTGAAGACCTACCACGACCAGGTGGGCTACTTCCTGTGGGAGCCGGCCACGCAAACGGTGATCCAGACGCTGGCCATACCGCGCGGCCAGATCGCCATGGCAATCGGCCAGGCAGCGCCGGATGCGAAGACCTTCGAGCTGGTGGCGCGGCGCGGCGAGACGGTGGCGGGCATCTGCTCCAACCCGTTCCTGGAGCACGCCTTCACCACCACCGAATACCGCATCACCGTGACGGTGAACGACGACGGCACCTGGGGCTATGACGAAGACACGGTGCTGCAGATACGCGGCCGGGACGAGCCCTTCCACCACACGGACCGCAACACGTTGTGCAAGATTGGTGAGCCCACGCCCAACCCGCTGGCGCAGGCGGCGCTAGAGGCGCTGGCGGCGCAAAAAGGGCCGGCCTAAGGGCCTAAGGACTTGAGCAGCCAGGCCAAAAACCGGGTTTACGGGGGCGAAATGCCCAGGAAGGCGGCCAGCCCGGCCGTGTCCATGGTGCCGTTGCGGGCGTCCAGCTGGCCGGTGCTGGCGTTCTTGGTCACCACGTAGGGCACCGACTCGACGCCGAACTCGTTGAGCAGCAGGGTGTTCTTGCGGATGGCCTCCAGCAACTCCTTGGGCGCATCGGCGGACGCCGAGATGCCGCCCTGGCGGTCCAGCAGCGACTTTTCGTGCTCGGTCATGGCCTGCACCGGGTTGGCGGCCGTCAGCAGCGCGGCGCCCTGGGGTGCGCTCTTGGGGCTGAGGAAGGCCACCGGAATCCAGACAAACTTGTACTTGCCCAGCAGCGGCTCCGCCGCCTGCCACAGGTGGCCGCAATGCGGGCACTGGGGGTCGAAGAACACATAGGCAGTGCGTGCGCTCATGACCGCACCCACAGTGAAGCCCTTGGCCTCGGCAGCCACGATGTCCAGCGACGGCGCACGCTTGCCTTGCGCGGGCGCGGCTGCAGTGGCGGCGGTGGTGGCCTCCTGCTTGGAGCAGGCCGACAGGCCCAGCACCAGCGCAACGGCCACGGAAATCAGGGACAGGGAAAACTTGTCGTTCATAAAACTGAAAGCTCTGTTTACGCGCTTCTTTACACGCCAATGGATGGTAGCGCATCGCCAGGACCCGTGCGGCACAGGGGTTTGCGCTATAGTGCCCCGCACCACAATCCGTCCCGTCCCGTCCATGCGTTTCCTGCTCCCCATCTTGCTCGCCGCCACCACCCTCCCCGCCCTTGCCGAACGCCTGACCATTGAGCGCATCAACGCAGACCCTGCCCTGTCGGGCACCACCGTGCGCGGCCTGAAAATGGCGCCGGATGGCCAACGCGTCACCTTCCTGCGCGGCCGGGATACCGACCGCTTCCAGACCGACCTGTGGGAATACAACCTGCACGACAAATTAGCCCGCCGCCTGGTGGACAGCGCCGCGCTGGCGCCGAAAGAGGAGCTGTCAGACGCCGAGCGCGCCCGGCGCGAACGCTCGCGCACAGCCGCCTACCGCGGCATCAACAGCTACAGCTGGTCGATGGACGGCAAACAGCTGCTGATCCCGCTGGGCAAGGCGCTGTACCTGGTGGACACCGCGCAGCCCGACAAGCCACGCCGCGTGGCCTCGGGCGACCTGCTGGACCCGAAAATCTCGCCCAAGGGCCGCTACGTGTCCTTCGTGCGCGGGCAGAACCTGTGCGTCATCGACCTGGCCACCGGCACCGAGCGCCAGCTGACGCGCGACGGCGGCGGCACCATCCACAACGCCGAGACCGAGTTTGTGGCCCAGGAGGAGATGCACCAGTCCAGCGGCTACTGGTGGGCACCGGACGATTCGGCCATCGCCTTCAAGCGCTTTGACGAGGCGCCAGTGGCCATGGTGCGGCGCTTCGAGATCCAGGCCAACCGCACCGACGTGGTGGAGCAACGCTACCCCGCCGCCGGCGCGGCCAACGTGCTGGTCGGTTTGTCCATTGTGTCGCCCACCGGCGGCGAGCCGCGTGCGGTGGACCTGGGCGCCGAGCGCGACATCTACCTGGTGCGCGCGGACTGGAGCGCTGACGCCAAGCACCTGATGTTCCAGCGCCAGACGCGCGACCAGAAGCGCCTGGACCTGGTGGATGTGGACCCGGCCACGCTGCGCCAGCAGGTGCTGATCACCGAAACCGCGAAGACCTGGGTCAACATCCTGAAGGCACCGCATTTCCTGAAGAGCCGCAGCGCCTTCATCTGGGAGTCCGAGCGCAGCGGACGCCACCACCTGTACCTGTATGACCTGACCGGCAAACTGCTGCACCCCATCACGCGCGGCGAATGGGGCGTGGACGGCCTGCTGGCGGTGGACGAGGCAGCGGGCAAGGTGTATGTGGATGCCAATCGCGACGCCGTCACCGACAAGCAGGTCTACGCGCTCGCGCTGGACGGCAGCAGCGCCGACAAGCCGCAGCGCATCACCCACGCCGACGGCTGGCACGAGGCCAGCTTCTCCGACAAGGGCGAGGCCTTTGTGGACACCTTTTCCGACAACGACACGCCACCGCAGGTCAGCATCCACAAGCCCGACGGCACGCGGCTGGCCTGGCTGGAGCGCAACGAGCTCAACGCCAGCCATCCCTACGCCAAATACCGCGATGCCCACAGGCCGACCGAGTTCGGCAGCATGAAGGCGGCCGACGGGCAGACGCTGTACTACTCCCTGATGAAGCCCCTGGGTTTTGATGCCAGCCGCAAGTACCCGGTGTTCATCTCCGTCTACGGCGGCCCGGGCGCGCAGGACGTGCAGCGGCGCTGGAAGCGCGCCTTCTTCGACCAGTACCTGGCGCAGCAGGGCTACATCGTGTTCCGGCTGGACAACCGTGGCACGGCCCGGCGTGAGCGCGCCTTCACCGACGTGATCTACCGCAACCTGGGCAAACACGAGGTGCAAGACCAGCTGACCGGCGTGGACTGGCTGGCCAAGCAGCCGTTTGTGGATGCCAAACGCATAGGCGTGTTCGGCTGGAGCTATGGCGGCTTCATGACGCTGCGGCTGCTGGCCGCCGGCTCCGACCGCATTGCCGCCGGCGCGGCCGGTGCGCCGGTGACGGACTGGGGCCTGTACGACACCCACTACACCGAGCGCTTCATCGACCGCCCGCAGGACAACGCCGAGGGCTACAAGCAAAGCGGCGTGTTCACTCACCTGGACGGCCTGCGCTCGCCGCTGCTGCTGATCCACGGCATGGCGGACGACAACGTGCTGTTCACCAATTCCACGCAGCTGATGGACGCGCTGCAGACGAGCGGCATTCCGTTCCAGCTAATGACCTACCCGGGTGCCAAGCACGGGCTGTCCAAGCCGTCCAACACCATGCACATGCAGCACCTGGTGGAAGAGTTCTTTAACCGCAACCTGGCGGCGCCGAAGTAGGTAGGCAGGCGCGCCAGCGGCGCGAGTGCCTACAGCGCATCCTCGTGCAGCTCGTAGCGCGCGCGGCCATTGGCCTTGGCGCGGTACAGCGCCTCGTCGGCGCGCTCCACCAGCGCCTGCGCAAAGCGCGCGCGGTCGGCCATCACGCTGGCCACGCCAACGCTGAAACTCAAGCACGGCCCCAGGGGAGAGGCAGCATGGGCGATACCCGCCTCCCGCACCGCATCCAGGCAGGCCTGGGCGACGGAGCGCGCATTGTCCAGGCCAGCATCAGGCAACAGGATGGCGAACTCCTCGCCGCCAAAGCGGCACACAATGTCGCCCGTGCGCTGGGCGCAGCCGGTCAGCAGCCTGGCCACCTGCTGCAGGCACTGGTCCCCGCCGGCGTGCCCATAGTGGTCGTTGAACAGCTTGAAGTGGTCGATGTCGATCAGCAGCAGCGCCAGCGGCCGGCCGGCACGGGCACAGCGCAGCCACTCGCTTTGCAGCGTCTGGTCGAACAGGCGCCGATTGGCAATGCCCGTCAAGCCGTCGGACAACGCCAGGTGCTCCAGTTTCTGGTTGGCAATCTCCAGGTCGATCTGTGCCTGCTTGCTGGTGTTGATGTTGCGCAGCGTGCCGGTCAGGCCCACGATCTGACCGCCGCGCACCACTGCCTCGCCCTGCGAGCGCACCCAGATCACCTCGCCCTTGGCGGTGGTCAGCTGCAAGTCCATGTCCCAGGGCGCGCCATGCGCCAGCGCGGCCTTGCGGGCCGCCGCCAGCCGCTCGCGTGACTCCGGCAAATAGGCGTCCATCACCAGGTACTGGTCCGGCGCCACCGAGGGGTCGAGCTGGCGTATGCGGTACATCTCGGGCGACCAGGTGCTGCGGCCACTGGCCAGGTCATAGTCCCAGCCGCCGGTGCCCGAAACCCGGCTCATGCGGGCCAACAGCTCGGCGTGGTGCTGCAGCATCTCCTCGGCTGTCTTGCGCTCGCTGACGTCCAGGTAGGTGCCCACGATGCGCAGCGGCGTGCCGGCGGCGTCACGTTGCGTCACCTTGCCGCGGCTGTGCAGCCACACCCAGTGGCCCTGGCGGTGGCGCACACGGTAGTCCAGCACCAGCGTCTCGGTCTCGCCGCGTTCGTGCGCGCGCCGCAACTCGCGCGTGCGCAGCCGGTCGTCGGGGTGCACCCGTTTGTACCAATCGCCGATGTTGTCCACCAGGTCGCCCGGGCCGTCGCCCACGATCTCGCGCGAGCGCTGGTTGATGGTGCGCAGCCCGGTGGCGACGTCAAGGTCCCACAGGCCCAGGTCGCCGCCTTCCAGCGCCATGTTCAGTCGCTGCGAGTACTCGCGCGATTCACGCTCGGCGGCCAGCGTTAACGCGATCAGGGCGCTTTGCTTGCGTTGCAGCAGGTAGGCCGCCAGCAGCACCACCACCACCAGCACGCCGTACATGGTGCCGTACAGGCGCGCCAGCTGGTGCCATGGCGCCAGCACGGCGGCCAGGGGCCGGCTGACGCCGGCGATCAGCGGTTTGTCCATGTGCAGGCTGGGGGGCTGGCTGTTGCGCAAGGCGGTCATGCGCTCCTCGCCAAACACGGTGGACACGCCCTCAAACAGGTTCAGGGGTGCCCCCGATGCCAGGTGGCGGCGCAGGAAGGCGCTGGCATCCGTCAGGTTCATGCCACGCACGCGGCTGCCCGCGGGCATGCCGGTGAACACCTTGCCGCTGCCATGGATCAGCGAGCTGCCGACGTCGGGCGCGTAGAGCACCGAGCGCAGCAGCACCTCGAAATACTCGGGCTCCAGCGTGGCCGTCACCACGCCGGCAAAGCGGCCGTCCACGCCCTTCCATGCCTTCACCAGGCTCAGCGAGAAGACGCCCTGCATGGTCTGGAACGGCTCGGACACATACAGCCGGCTGAAGTCGGCCTGTGTGCGCGCCAGCTGAAAGTAGGACCGCTGCTCGATATCCAGCCCAATCATCTCGACCCGGCTGGAAGCCAGCACGCGACCGTAGGCATCCGTCACCAGCATGGTGCGCACGCCAGGCATGGCATCGGCCAACGCACGCAGCCGTGGCGCCATCTGGGCCTCGCGACCGACGGCGGACAGCATGCTCATGTCCTCGCGCGCGCTGTCCAGCGCGGCATTGGCACCCAGCAGTTGCTGGCTGAGGTTTTCGTCAATGACCTGGGTCTGGCTGGACAGCACGGCGCGTTCGCGCGCCAGCGTCAGCTGGTATTCGCGGTGCACCAGGTAAGCCACCACCGCCCCCACCGCAACCAACAGCATCACCAACGCCAGCCATTGACTCCGGTGCTCACGCGGAATGAATTCGAATGACGGCGCTGATGGCGGTGGTTTCATGCTTGCACCGCATCATACTGACCCTGCCCTGCAGGGCTTATGTCGGGCGTCAACAGGGGCCGACAAAAACAAAGGCCTGCGCATCGGTGAAGATGCGCAGGCCTGTGCCGTGTGTGCGTGGTGGGCGGTACATGGATCGAACATGTGACCCCTGCAGTGTGAATGCAGTGCTCTACCGCTGAGCTAACCGCCCGGTTTTTCTGTGTTCAGTTGCCTGAACCAGGAAAGCCTTGGATTATGCCACAGATTTTGCGGCCTGCCTACGGGCCACGCTTCAAGCCACCGCAGTTGCGTCTGCGACGGCGGGAATGCGCCACAGCGTCTTGCCACCGCTGGACTTGTCCAACTGAACCAGCACCTCTTCATGTGCGGCCAGTTCCTGCTCATTGGCTTGCAGCACCGGCAGGTTGAGGCCGCTCAGGTCCACCCGCGTCACCACGCCCCCACCAGAGGGGGCATCCGACACATCCATCAGCAGCGCGTCCTGGCCGCGCGTGAGGTTGATGTAGACATCCGCCAGCAACTCGGCATCCAGCAAGGCGCCGTGCAGCGTGCGGCCGGAATTGTCCACGCCCAGGCGGTCGCACAGCGCGTCCAGCGAGTTGCGCTTGCCGGGGAACATCTCCTTGGCCATGACCAGCGTGTCGATGACGTTGGCCACAAAGCCTTTGAACAGTGGCCTGCCCACCAGTTGCAGCTCCTTGTTCAGGAAGCTGACGTCAAACGCCGCGTTGTGGATGATGATTTCGGCATCCTTCACATACGCCAGCAGCTCTTCCACCACCTGCTCGAACTTGGGCTTGTCGCGCAGGAACTCGTTGGTGATGCCGTGGATGCGTATCGCGTCCTCATGGCTGTCGCGCCCGGGGTTCAGGTAAAAGTGCAGGTTGTTGCCGGTGAGCTTGCGGTTGAGCAGCTCCACACAGCCGATTTCGATGATGCGGTCACCGTTCTCGGCCGACAGGCCGGTGGTTTCCGTGTCCAGGATGATTTGGCGCATGGGCGTCACTTTAGCATTCAGCAAGTCACCTCTCTCCGTTCGGGCTGAGCCTGTCGAAGCCAGCGCCTGAAGTCCAGCTGGCGCCGCGCGTATCCAACTGGCAGGCGCACCGGGCAGCCGCGTGTCGTGGCTGGCTGTAGTGGGCTTTCGCGCCTGGGTTTCTGCTGCGTGGCGAAGCGGCTGTTGCTCACTGAAGGTGAAGCGACCCGCAGGCGCGTCGGGTGGCTGCATTGGGGCGCAGGGGACATTCGTGCCCACGAGCAGTCACCTCAACCAAAAGCAGTGTTGAGGCCAGCCAAGGTCGTGCGAGAAGGGCCTCTCACCGCGCGGCTCCCCGGAGAACCAATGCGGACGCCCGGCGTGCTTGCCTACCGGGTACGCGTGGCGCCAGCTTGGCTTGACTGGGCTTCGACAAACTCAGCACGAACGGGGTGGGCACACAAAAAAATGCCGCGTCAGCCCCAAGGCTGTACGCGGCTCTCAAAAGGAAACGGTTCAGTGTTCAGTCAGTCAGCAGCAGCAGCTCAGTGGAACTGCTCTTCTTCGGTCGAGCCGGTCAGCGCCGTGACGCTGGACTTGCCACCCTGAATGACAGTGGTCACTTCGTCGAAGTAACCGGTGCCCACCTCTTGCTGGTGCGACACGAAGGTGTAGCCGCGGTCGCGGGCGCCGAACTCGGGCTCTTGCACCTTCTCCACATAGGCCGACATGCCGCGCTTCACATAGTCTTGCGCCAGGTCGAACATGTTGAACCACATCGAGTGGATGCCGGCCAGCGTGATGAACTGGTACTTGTAGCCCATGGCGCCCAGTTCGCGCTGGAACTTGGCGATGGTGGCGTCGTCCAGGTTCTTCTTCCAGTTGAACGACGGCGAGCAGTTGTAGGCCAGCATCTTGCCCGGGTGCTTGGCGTGCACGGCGTCGGCGAACTTCTTGGCGAAGTCCAGGTCAGGCGTGCCGGTTTCGCACCACACCAGGTCGGCGTACTCGGCATAGGCCACGGCACGGGAGATCGCCTGGTCCATGCCCTTCTTGGTCTTGTAGAAGCCTTCGGCAGTGCGCTCGCCGGTCAGGAAAGGCTTGTCGTTCTCGTCGTAGTCGCTGGTCAGCAGGTCGGCGGCTTCGGCGTCGGTGCGGGCAATCACCAGCGTGGGCACGCCGCAGACGTCGGCGGCCATGCGGGCGGCGATCAGCTTCTGGCAGGCTTCGGCGGTCGGCACCAGCACCTTGCCGCCCATGTGGCCGCACTTCTTGACGGAAGCCAGCTGGTCTTCAAAGTGCACGCCACCGGCGCCGGCCTTGATCATGGCCTTCATCAGCTCAAACGCGTTCAGCACGCCGCCAAAACCAGCTTCGGCATCGGCCACGATGGGGGCGAAGTTGTCGATGTAGCCTTCGTCGCCGGCGTCAATGCCCTTGGAGTGCTGGATCTCGTCAGCACGGCGGAACGTGTTGTTGATGCGCTCCACCACGGTCGGCACCGAGTCCACCGGGTACAGCGACTGGTCGGGGTACATGGAGGCATACGAGTTGTTGTCGGCGGCCACTTGCCAGCCCGACAAGTAGATGGCCTTCACGCCGGCTTTCACCTGCTGCATGGCCTGGCCACCGGTCAGCGCGCCCAGGCAGTTGACATACGCCTCGGTGTGCAACAGGTCCCACAGCTTCTCGGCGCCGCGGCGGGCCAGCGTGTGCTCGATGGGGAAGGAGCCACGCAGGCGCACCACGTCGGCGGCGCTGTAGCCGCGCTTGATGCCCTTCCAGCGCGGGTTGGTGGCCCAATCCTTTTCCAGTGCGGCGATCTGTTGTTCGCGGCTCAGTTGCTCGGTCAGTGTTTGCGGCATGGTCGTAACTCCTAGAGGTTGGTGATGCTGGGGAACCTGGTGGCCTTGGGTGTTGGGCTTGCGCTGGCACATCCGCTGGCGTTGGAATGAATTCTAGTCTTGTACAAGACTTATGGTTCATCTTATGTCTTATACAAGACATAAATTATTTTCAATAAAATCAAATAGTTAATTACACCGTTTCGCTTTGCGATACGACGATTTTGAATTATGAAAAGTTTTGCGGCGGCGCAGCACGAATAATTTCACAATATGAAGTGAAATTCCTGACGTGTGAAAAGTGTCAGCCAAGCCCGCGCGCGCGGGCCGTCAACCGCGCCCAAGACTCGAATCAGACTACGCGCGCAAACGCGCTTGCCGGTGCTCGCGGCAGGCCTCGCCAAAGGCCTGAAAGATGGCGGCGTACAGGGGGTTGTCCCAGCATTGCCATTCGGGGTGCCACTGAAAGGCATAGGCAAAGGCGCGCGCATCACGCACGGCAAAGGCCTCCACCAGGCCATCGGGTGCATGGGCCAGCGGCTGCAGGCCGTCGGCCAGGCGGTCCACGCCCTGGCCGTGCAGCGAGTTGACCCTGGCCTCGGTGCCACCGGCCCATTGCGCCAGCGGCGAGCCCGGTGCGATGCGGATGGCGTGGCTCAGGCCGTATTGCACCTCCAGCGGTGCGTCTGCCGGTTCGCGGTGGTCCATCAGCCCCGGCACCTGGTGCACGCGCTGGTGCAGGCTGCCGCCCAGCGCCACGTTGATCTCCTGAAAGCCACGGCACACGCCCAGCAGCGGCACGCCCTGGGCCACGCACTGGCGCACCAGGGCCAGCGTCAGACTGTCGCGTTCAGCGTCCAGCGGCAAGCTGGGGTCGGCCACGTCCTGGCCGAAGTGCGAGGGGTGCACGTTGGACGGCGAGCCGGTCAGCATCACCCCGTCCACCAGCGCCAGCAGCTCGCCCACCTGGTCGGCAGACGCCAGCGGGAACACCACGGGCTGTGCACCGCTGCAGCGGGTGATGGCCCGGGCGTATTTGTCGCCCAGCACCAGGAAGGGGGACGGCACGCCGTCCTCGCCCAGCAGGCGGTGGTCTGCGGGCAGCCAAACAAGGCAAGGCGGTTGAGCGGGCATGGGCAAGGTGGAGAAGTTGCCACCATTGTGCGGCAAGCGGTCGCTGCCAGGGCGCCTGCGCTTTCAGGCATGATGCGGCGCTTGCGGCCACCTGCCGCCATGTTTCGCCCCCCCCCTTGCCCGCATGACCCCCATCAGCCGCCCCGTCGCCTACTTCTGCCTCGCGCTGAGCATGTCCCTGGTGGGCAGCTACGTGGCCCTGTCCAAGCCGCTGGCGGCGGCGCTGCCGGTGTTCCTGCTCGCCTGGCTGCGCTTTGGCATCGCCGCCGTGTTCATGCTGCCCTGGCTGCGCAAACCGCCCGGCGAGCCAGCCATGACGGCGCAGACGCGCCGCCTGCTGTTCCTGGAGTCCTTCCTGGGCAACTTCCTGTTTTCCATCTGCATGCTGCTGGGCGTCAGCATGACCAGCGCGGTGTCGGCCGGCGTCATCATGGCCGGCATCCCGGCCACGGTGGCGGTGCTGAGCTGGCTGTTCCTGCGTGAGCGCATAGGCTGGCGCGTGGCGGCGGCGGTGGCCTGCGCAGTCGGCGGCATTGCGCTGCTGGGCCTGGCCAAGCCACCCCATGCAGCGGGCGATGACGGCGGCGGCAGCGTCAACCTGTGGGGCAACCTGCTGGTGATTGGCGCCGTGCTGTGCGAAGGCGCCTATGCCGTCATCGCCAAGAAGCTCACCGGCGTGCTCAGCGCCAAGCGCATCAGCGCCTTGATCAACCTGTGGGGCTTTGCGCTGATGACGCCACTGGGGCTGTACCAGGCGCTGGGCTTCAACTTCACCGCCGTCAGCTTCAGCATCTGGCTGCTGCTGCTGTTCTACGCGCTGGCGGCCAGCATCTGGACGGTGTGGCTGTGGATGACCGGCCTGCGCGTGATCCCGGCCGCCCAGGGGGGCGTGTTCACGGTGATGCTGCCAGTGGCAGCCGCCGCCGTGGGCGTGGGCGTGCTGGGCGAGCACCTGGGCGGGCTGCAACTGCTGGCCTTTGGCATCGCCATCGTGGGGGTGGTGCTGGCCACGCTGCCGGCGCGGCGCGGCTGAGCGAAAAGCAGCCCTGCAGAGCGCCTCTACAGAGGGAAAACAAGCCTTCTGAGGGGATGAAACAGGCGCACTCCCGGCCCGTGAAAATCCCGTCCATGTGAAAAAGTGCCGTTTTCAGAGGGAAAAGCGGCCAAATCGGCGCATTAAAAAAACAACACGCCAGAGTGAAAAAACTCACTTTCCCCTTGGAAAGCGCATTTTTCTCCAGTAGCATCCCCATTGCCAGTGGAGACAAGCAGTTTTTCACTGGTGATTAATCAACTTCTAGAAGGACAATCAACCATGGCAACTGCGAAAAAAGCACCGGCTAAAAAAGCTGCCGCCAAGAAGGCAGCCCCGGCAAAGAAGGCTCCTGCCAAGAAGGCAGCTCCGGCTAAGAAAGTAGCCGCGAAGGCACCGGCCAAGAAGGCTGCTCCGGCGAAGAAGGCACCGGCCAAGAAGGCCCCCGCCAAAAAAGTCGCCGCCAAGAAGGCCCCCGCCAAGAAGCGCACGCCCAACGCGGCCTTCATGAAGGCCCTGACGCCCAGCGCCGCTCTGGCCGCGATCGTGGGTGCAAACCCGCTGCCGCGTACCGAAGTGGTCAGCAAGCTGTGGACGTACATCAAGAAGAACAAGCTGCAAGACGCCGTCAACAAGCGCATGATCAACGCTGACGCCAAGCTGAAGGAAATCTTCGGCAAGGTGCAAGTGTCCATGTTCGAGATGGCCGGCCTGATCGGCAAGCACCTGAAGTAATCAAGGGCTTCTCACGCACTGAAAGGCCGGCGCAAGCCGGCCTTTTTCATTTCCGTCGCCCCCTTCAATCGGCCAGGTCGCTGAAACTCCTCGTCCTTGCAACTCATCGTCCCTTGATGGCTGCCGACGCCACTGGTGCGCGTGACTACGCGGATGTCCTCCGGGCCTGCGGCCCTCCCCCTTGATTCCGCTCCGTCACGCGCCCCAGCGACATCGGGTTCATTGGCACACACACGCTTGAATGCAGAACATTGGCACGCCAACCAGGTTCGCCGGATCAGGTCGATGCAGCATTCGGCGCAGCGGCATCAAGGAGGAGGCCCGAAGGGCCGGGGGACAGCCGCGGAGCCGAGTGCCGTGTCGGCCTGATCCCGCCAACCGAGCTGAGCGCAATGCCCCCGGGGTTTCCCCTTGTGCAGTGGGCCTGCGCCGGCCCCGGGGAACTGGGCCCGCCTTGGTAGAATCGCACACTTTGCCGAAGACGACCGGGCCACAAGCCTGGCAGGTTTCCCCCCTACCCCCATCATGCTTCGCTTTCTGCTGACGCGCCTTGGCCTGATCATCCCGACCTTCATCGGCATGACGCTGCTGGCGTTTTTCCTGATACGCCTGGTGCCCGGCGACCCCATAGAAACGCTGGCCGGCGAACGCGGCATCGATGCCCAACGCCACGCCAAGTTGTTGAAGGAATACGGCCTGGACCGTCCGGTGATGGTGCAGTACGGCATCTACATCGGCCGCGTGCTCAGCGGCGACCTTGGCAAGTCCATCGTCACCCACGAACCGGTGCTGACCGAGTTTGTGGCGCTGTTTCCGGCTACGGTGGAGTTGGGCGTGTGCGCCATCCTGTTTGCGCTGATCCTGGGCATCCCGGCCGGCATCCTGGCAGCGGTGCGGCGCAACTCCATCTTCGACCACGGGGTGATGGGCGTCTCGTTGACCGGCTTTTCCATGCCCATCTTCTGGTGGGGCCTGTTGCTGATCCTGCTTTTCTCCGTGCAACTGGGCTGGACGCCGGTGTCCGGCCGCATCGACGTCAAATACTTCATCGAACCACAAACCGGCTTCCTGCTGGTCGACTCGCTGCTGGCGGGTGACAAGGGCGCCTTCTGGTCCGCCGTCTCGCACCTGATCTTGCCCATGGTCGTGCTGGGCACCATCCCGCTGGCGGTGATCGCGCGCATGACGCGCTCTTCCATGCTGGAGGTGCTGGGCGAGGACTTCATCCGCACCGCGCGCGCCAAGGGTCTGTCCACGCTGCGCGTGGTGGCGCTGCACGCGCTGCGCAACGCCATGATCCCGGTGATCACCGTGGTGGGCCTGCAGATCGGCGTGCTGTTCACCGGCGCCATCCTGACCGAGACCATCTTCTCCTGGCCCGGCGTTGGCAAGTGGATGATCGAGGCCATCAACCGGCGCGACTACCCCATCCTGCAAGGTGGCATCCTGCTGCTGGGCAGCATGGTCATGGGCATCAACCTGCTGGTGGATGTGGCCTACGGCATCATCAACCCGCGCATTCGGCACCAACGATGAGCAGCGCAAGCACGACCCCCGGCGCCGCCTCGGCACCCCTGCACGCCCCCGGCCCGGTCCACCCGGCAAAGGAGTTCTGGGGCTATTTCAAATCCAACAAGGGCGCTGTCGGCGGCCTGGTGGTGGTGGTGGTGGTGCTGCTGATGGCGCTGTTCGCACCGCTGATCGCCCCCTACCCGCCTGACCTGACCAACAACGCGGTGTTCCTCAAACCTCCGTTCTGGCAGGAAGGCGGCTCCACCGCCTACCTGCTGGGCACCGACGCGATCGGCCGCGACATCCTGTCCCGGCTGATCTACGGCTCGCGCCTGTCCTTGGTCATCGGCGTGGCGGTGGTGGTCATCTCTATCCTTGTTGGCACCGTGCTGGGCCTGCTGGCGGGCTTTTTCCGCGGCATGTTCGAGACCTTCATCATGCGGCTGATGGACATCATCCTCACGCTGCCCAGCCTGCTGCTGGCCATCGTGGTGGTGGCCATCCTGGGGCCGGGGCTGATCAACGCCATGCTGGCGGTCAGCATCGTGGTGCTGCCGCACTATGTGCGCCTGACCCGCGCGGCCGTGATCAGCGAAACGTCCAAGGATTACGTGACCGCCGCGCGCATGAACGGCGCCGGCTCCATGCGCCTGATGTTCAGCGAGATCCTGCCCAACTGCACGGCGCCGCTGATCGTGCAGGCCTCACTGGGCGTCTCCAGCGCCATCCTGGATGCGGCTGCCCTGGGCTTCCTGGGCCTGGGCGCGCAGCCGCCATCGCCCGAATGGGGCAGCATGCTGGCCGACGCGCGCGAGTTCGTGCTGCGGGCCTGGTGGGTGGTGACCATGCCCGGCATCATGATCCTGGCCACCGTGCTGGCCTTCAACCTGCTGGGGGATGGCCTGCGCGATGCCTTCGACCCCAAACTGAAACGCTGAAGTAGAGAGTTGCCCAGCCATGGCTTTGCTTGAAATCGAGAACCTCCATGTGGAGTTTCCGTCGCAACACAGCGTGATGCACGCGGTGGACGGCGTCAGCCTCAGCCTGGAGGCCGGTGAGGTGCTGGGCATCGTGGGCGAGTCCGGCTCGGGCAAGAGCGTCACCATGATGGCGCTGATGGGCCTGGTGGCCTTCCCCGGCAAGGTACGCGCCGACAAGCTGCGCTTTGACGGCATCGACCTGCTGGCGCTGTCGCGCAACGAACGCAACAAGCTGGTCGGCAAGGACGTGGCCATGATCTTCCAGGACCCGACCACCAGCCTGAACCCCTGCTTCACCGTCGGCTTCCAATTGGCCGAGACATTGAAGCTGCACCTGGGCCTGGACAAAAAGGCCGCGCACAAGCGCTGCATCGAGCTGCTGGAGCAGGTCGGCATCCCGGCGCCTGAGAGCCGGCTCAAGGCTTACCCGCACCAGTTGTCCGGCGGCATGAGTCAGCGCGTGATGATCGCCATGGCGATCGCCTGCAACCCCAAGCTGCTGATTGCGGATGAGCCCACCACCGCGCTGGACGTGACCATCCAGGCACAGATCCTGGACCTGCTGCGCGAGCTGCAGCAGCAGCGCGGCATGGCGCTGGTGCTGATCACGCACAACATGGGCGTGGTGTCCGAAATGGCGCAGCGCATGGCGGTGATGTATGCCGGCCAGCTGATGGAGCAACAGCGCACTGAAGCGCTGTTCGCCGCGCCGCAGCACCCCTACACCGCTGCACTGATGGCTGCCATGCCTGAGCGCAGTGACGGCAGCGGCCTGCTGACCACCATCCCCGGCATGGTGCCGGGCCTGTATGACCGCCCCAGCGGCTGCCTGTTCGCGCCGCGCTGCACCCACGTACAGGAGCGCTGCCGCACCGAGCGCCCGGCCCTGCGCGATTGGCAGACGGGCACGGTGCGCTGCCACTTTCCGCTGGGCGATACGCCAGCGGTGCGGCAAGCCGCCGCCCTGGAGAGCGCACTGTGAGCGCGGTGATAGCCCAGCCGGCTGCGGCAGGCGCCGGCACGGCCTCCACCGCGCCGGTGGTGGTGGCCAAGGATTTGCGCCAGGTCTACAAGGTGGGCCGCGGCATGTTCCAGAAGGCCGCCGAACTGCAGGCCGTCAGCGGCGTGTCGTTCAGCGTGCAGCCGGGCAAGACCCTGGCCATCGTCGGCGAGTCGGGCTGCGGCAAGTCCACGCTGGCGCGCATGGTGGCGCTGATCGAGTCGCCCACCGCCGGAGAGCTGACGCTGGACGGCCAGGACGCGGTGAACCCCGCCCACCGCAAGGCGCTGCGCCAGACGGTGCAACTGGTGTTCCAGAACCCCTACGGTTCGCTGAACCCGCGCAAGACGATTGGCAACATCCTGGAGTCGCCGCTGGCCATCAACACCGACGACACGCCGGCCCAGCGTGCCGACAAGGCCCGCGCCATGCTGGCCCAGGTGGGCCTGCGCCCCGAACATTACGCCCGCTACCCACACATGTTCTCCGGCGGCCAGCGCCAGCGCATTGCCATCGCCCGCGCGCTGATGCTCAACCCCAAGCTGGTGGTGGCCGACGAGCCGGTGTCGGCGCTGGACGTGTCCATCCAGGCCCAGGTGCTGAACCTGTTGGCCGAGCTGCAGCGCTCGCTGGGGCTGGCCTACCTGTTCATCTCGCACGACCTGGGCGTGGTGCGCCACATTGCCCACGACGTGCTGGTGATGTACCTGGGCCATGCCGTGGAGCATGGCGAGAAGAGCGTGATCTTCTCGCGCCCGCTGCACCCCTACACCCAGGCGCTGCTGGCCTCCACGCCGGGCATTGTCGGCACCGGTGCGGCCAAAAAGCGCATCGTGCTCAAAGGCGAGCTACCATCGCCCCTGAACCCGCCTGCGGGCTGCGTGTTTTCCACCCGCTGCCCGCATGTGACCGAACGCTGCCGCGTGGAGCGGCCGCTGTTGCGCCAGCTGGACGGGCGGCTGGTGGCCTGCCATGAAGTAGAAAACCTGCAATCCCACAAGGAGTAGTCAAGCATGAATCAAGCAAGCAAGAAATTCCCCCTGCACCGCGCGCTGATCGCCACGCTGGCCGTGCCCGCGCTGATGGCGCTGGCGCCCGTGGCCGCATCGGCCAAGACGCTGGTGTACTGCTCAGAAGGCAGCCCGGAGAACTTCTACCCCGGCATCAACACCACTGGCACGTCGTTTGACGCCAGCACGCAGATCTACAGCCGCCTGGTGGAGTTCGAGCGCGGCGGCACCAAGGTGGTGCCGGGCCTGGCGCACAAGTGGGACATCTCCAAGGACGGCACCGAATACACCTTCCACCTGCGCAAGGGCGTCAAGTGGCACAGCAACAAGCTGTTCAAGCCCAGCCGCGACTTCAACGCCGACGACCTGATCTTCACCTTCGAGCGCCAGTGGAAAGAGGACAACCCCTACTTCAAGGTCACCAGCTCCAACCACTCGTACTTCAACGACATGGGCATGCCCAAGCTGCTGAAGTCCATCACCAAGGTGGATGACTACACCGTCAAGATCACGCTGAACCAGGCCGAGGCGCCCTTCCTGGCCGACCAGGCGATGGAATACGCCGCTGTCATCTCCAAGGAATATGCCGACGCCATGCTGAAGGCCGGCACGCCCGAAAAGCTGGACCAGGAGCCGATCGGCACCGGCCCGTTCTACCTGGTGCAGTACCAGAAGGACGCCGTCATCCGCTACAAGGCCTTTGCGCCTTACTACGAAGGCAAGGCCAAGATCGACGACCTGGTGTTCGCCATCACGCCCGACGCCTCGGTGCGCTGGGCCAAGCTGCAAAAGGGCGAGTGCCATGTGATGCCCTACCCCAACCCGGCCGACCTGGACGCCATCCGCAAGGACCCCAACGTCAAGATGCTGGAGCAGGCCGGGCTGAACATTGGCTACCTGGCCTACAACACCACCAAGAAGCCGTTTGACGACGTGCGCGTGCGCAAGGCGGTGACCATGGCCATCGACAAGAAGGCCATCCTGGACGCGGTCTACCTGTCCTCGGGTGTGGCCGCCAAGAACCCGATCCCGCCCACCATGTGGTCGTACAACAATGCCATCAAGGACGACAGCTTTGACCCGGCCGCCGCCAAGAAGCTGCTGGCCGCAGCGGGCTTCCCCAACGGCTTCGAGACCGACCTGTGGGCGATGCCGGTGCAGCGCCCCTACAACCCCAACGCCAAGCGCATTGCCGAGCTGATGCAGGCTGACCTGGCCAAGGTGGGCGTGAAGGCCAAGATCACCAGCTACGAGTGGGGCGAGTACCGCAAGCGCATGCAAAACGGCGAGCACCAGACGGCGCTGTTCGGCTGGACCGGCGACAACGGCGACCCGGATAACTTCCTGGCTTCGCTGCTGGGCTGTGAATCCGCCAAGTCCAACGGCTCCAACGTGGCCAAGTTCTGCTACAAGCCGTTCGAAGACCTGATCATGAAGGCCAAGACGGTCTCCAACCAGGCCGAGCGCGCCAAGCTGTACGAAAAGGCGCAGGTGATCTTCAAGGAACAGACACCGTGGATGACCATCGCCCACGCCGTGCAACTGGGCCCGATCCGCAAGGAAGTCATCGACTACCGGCTGAGCCCGTTTGGCCGGCACACGTTCTACGGTGTCGACATCAAGGAATAAGCGCCCTTGTCTCTCTGAAGAAGCCGGCCCTCGTGCCGGCTTTTTCGTTCGATGCCTTGTTTTCGTTGGCGTAGCTCCGCAGCGCGCCAACCGGGAAATTGGCCCTTCCCCGGTGAGCAGGTCCGCTGCGCGGACTGCCTTGCGGTGCTCGCCCCAGCCGGGAAAGCGTGCAAACTCGCTTCACTCAAACAGCACGCTTTCTGATCCGTCTGGTGCTGCGCTCCTCAGCTGCTCACAGGGGGCCCTTCGCCAATTTCCCGGTTGGCGCGCTGCTCCTTTGTTCTCGGAAGAGCACTGGCGCGAAGCTTCCCCGCTGACTTGAAGCGCTGGGCATGCGGCGCGGCGGCCGGTGATTGGCGGAAGGGCCCCCTGTGTGAAGCCGAGGAGCGCAAGAGGCAGCGGAAAAAGAATCGCGCATGTTTGAGCGAAGCGAGTTTGCGCGATTCCCGCTGACTCTGAGCACCGGAGGGCAGTCCGCGCAGCGGACCTTCACACCGGGGAAGGGCCAATCACCGGCTGTCGCGTCGCATGCCCAGCGCGTGCAGCCGGAGAAAGACCTACTTCGCGGCAGCCTTCAGAGCATTCGCAGTAATGCCGGACAAGGTGCCCCGGGTGGTGATGACCTCCGGATCCAGCACCACCTCGATCAACGTGCCCTGCGCGCGCTCCAGCGCCGCCAGCAATTCGGGCTCGAACTCGGCCGTCTTGGCGATGCGCACGCCGTGGTAACCGTAGGCACGTGCCAACGCGGCAAAGTCAGGGTTCAGCAGTTGGGTGCCGCTGACGTTCGTGGGGTACTCGCGCTCCTGGTGCATGCGTATGGTGCCGAACATGCCGTTGTTCAGCAGCACGATGATGCTCTTGGCGCCGTACTGCACGGCGGTGGCCAGTTCCTGGCCGTTCATCAGGAAGTCTCCGTCGCCGGCGATGGTGAAGGCGGTACGCCCAGTGGTGATGCTGGCGGCAATGCCGGCAGGCACGCCGTAGCCCATCGCACCATTGGTGGGTGCCAGCTGCGTCTTGTGGCCCTTGGCCAGGCCATGGTGGCGGAAGAAGCGGTGCACCCAGCTGGCGAAGTTGCCAGCGCCGTTGGTCAGCACCGCATCGTGGGGCAACAGCTTTTGCAGCGTGGCGACGATGGCCGGCATGTCGATGTCGCCCGGCAGCACTTGCGGCTGCAGGTTGGCGGCGTAGTCGGCGCAGGCGTCTTTCGTCCACTGCGTCCATGGCACGCTGTCGGGCGTGCCCAGCGTCAGCAAGGAGAGCGCGGCGCCGTTCATGCTGGCGTGGATGGTCAGGTCGGCCTGGTAGACGCGGTTCAGCTCCAGCGCGTCGCCGTGGATGTGCACCAGCTTCTGCTTCGGGCGCGGCACCTGCAGCAGCGTGTAGCCGCTGGTGGTCATCTCGCCCAGGCGCGGACCCAGGGCGATCACCAGGTCAGCGTCCTTGACGCGCTGCGCCAGCTTGGGGTTGATGCCTATGCCGACGTCGCCCGCGTAGTTGGGGTGGTGGTTGTCAAACGTGTCCTGGAAGCGGAAGGCATTGCCCACCGGCAGTTGCCAGTTCTCGGCGAACCATTGCAGCGCCTGAGCGGACTCCACCGTCCAGCCGCTGCCACCGGCAATGACGATGGGGCGCTGCGCCTCCAGCAGCATGCCTTGCAGAGCCGCCAGCGCCTGGGGGTCGGTCCAGGCGGTGGCCGGGTTGATGCGCGGCTGCGGCGCTGGCGTGGTAGCGCGGTCCACCATGTGCGTCAGCATGTCCTCGGGCAACACCAGCACCACCGGGCCAGGGCGGCCGTTCATGGCGGTGGCAAAGGCACGCGCCACGTACTCGGGGATGCGCCGCGCATCGTCGATGCGCTCCACGCGCTTGGCCATGCCCTTGGTGCTGGGGCCGAAGAAGGCGTTGTAGTCCACCTCCTGGAAGGGTTCGCGGTCACGCGTGTCGCTGGCCACGTCGCCGACGAACAGCACCATGGGCGTGGAATCCTGGTAAGCGGTGTGCACACCGATGGAGGCGTTGGTGGCACCGGGGCCGCGGGTGACGAAGCACACGCCGGGCCGCCCGGTCAGCTTGCCGTGCGCCTCGGCCATGAAGGCGGCACCGCCCTCCTGCCGGTTGATGATGAACTGGATCTTGTCGGCGTGGGCATGAAAGCCATCCAACACCGCCAGGTAGCTCTCGCCGGGCACGCCAAAGGCATGCGTCACGCCCTGGGCCACCAGGCATTCAACGAGAAGATGGCCCGCCATTTGTTGCGTCATGGCGGGCATTATGCCGCTGCGCGGCCCGGCTGCACTGTGCGCCGGCCATCACAGACGTGACGGGATGTATAGCCTGGGCACAAGGACTGCCCCTGCGGGTCCGGCGCAATGAACCTCAGGCGTGCGCGATGCGCCGCCCTACCCCCAGCGCCGCGCCCACGCTGAGCAGCAGCACCACAGCGGCACCAAACAGCGTGGCGGCGTACCAGCCGCGGTCCATGAACAGGCCGAACAGGATAGGCGAGGCGGCAAAGCCCACGTCCAGCCCCGAATACACCATGCCGTAGACGCGGCCGGTAGCGCCCTTGGGCGTGGCTTTCTTGATCAGCAGGTCGCGCGACGGGTTGCCCACGCCCACCGCAAAACCGGTCGCCGCCAGCACCACCATGGTGCCCATGCCGCTGAGCCAGCCGGTGGCGCACAGTGCCAGTAGCGCGGCGCCGGCCGTCATTGCCCAGGCCACCACGCGGTCGCTGTGCGCCGCCAGGCGCGCGGCCACGAAGCCGCCCACAAAAACGCCCACCGCGCCAGCCAGCATGTAGGCGGTGACTGTAGCGGTGGCGGCCTCGAAGCTGATGCCGTGCAAGGCCTTCAGGATGGAGGTGGAAAAGCTCTGCACCACGGCGATCGTCATGGTGGAGAGGAAGAAGAAGCCAAAGCACCACCACACCACCGGCAGCTTCATGAAGGCAAAGTCGTCACCCGCCTTGGCGTCGGGCTTGCGCACCACGATGTCAGTGCGCAGCTTGTCGCGCTGCACGAACAGCAGCACGATCACCGCCACATACATCAGCGCGGCGCAGCCATAGGCCACGCGCCAATTGGACAGCGCGCCGATGCCGACCAGGAAAGCCGGCGCCAGTGCCCAGCCCAGGTTGCCGGTCAGCCCGTGGGCGCTGAAGGCATAGCCCAGGCGCGGTGCAGACACGCGCTGGTTCAGGATCGTGAAGTCCACCGGATGGAACGGCGCGTTGCCAACGCCAGCCAACGCAGCGGCCAACATCAGCCCGGGGTAGCCGCCAGCGGTGGCCGCCGCCAGGCTGGCCACCATGAACATGGCCAGCGCGCCAAACAACACCGGCCGCGCCCCCACCCGGTCCACCAGGAAGCCGGCACCGGCCTGGCCGACACCGGAGATGACGAAGAAGATGGTCACCAGCAGGCCCAGCTCAGAGAAGCTGAGGCCGAATTCCTTCATGAACACCGGGAACAGCGGCGGCAGCAGCATGTGGCCGAAATGCGAGGCGGCATGGGCCAGGCCCACCAGGCCGATGACGGCGGCGTCCTGCTTCAGCGGAACAGCGGGCGCGGCCAAGGCGGCAGAAGTGGTGGATGACCCGGCGGATGGCGGGTTGGTGGCAAGGCTTGCGGTGCTCATGGCGCCATGGTAAGTTCGCCAGCACGCGTCAACAACAGGCAATTTGCCAAGAATCATCGAATTTCAGCCATTTCAAGCATGCCACGCCAAACACCGTTGCAATCGCTGCCGCTGGGCAATGTGGACCCATTCCGGCCAACGCCGGCGCGCCCGGTGCGCACGCGCCACCGGGCGGTGCCGCAGGACACGCACCTGCAGCCCCATTCCCACGCCTGGGCCCAGCTGGCCTACTGCGCCAGCGGGCTGATGCAGGTGCATGTGGCCCAGCAGGTGGACACCACCTTCATCGTGCCGCCGTCGCGCGCGGTCTGGATACCCCCCGGGGCGCAACATGCCATCACCGTGCTGGAAGCAGCGCAGTTGCAGACGCTGTACCTGCACGCCAACACCGTGCCGCCGGGCTGGCGTGACGCCCGCGTGCTGGTGGTCTCCAACCTGCTGCGCGAGCTGATCACCGAGATGGAAACCCCGCGCAGCACCAGCCAGGCGACCCGCCAGGCGGCGCTGACCACACTGGTGCTGGACGAACTGGCTGTAGCGCCCACCTTGCCGCTGGGCGTGCCGCTGCCGCGCGACAAGCGCCTGCGCGCGCTGTGCGAGGCGGTGCTGCGCGCCCCGGGCGAACGCGCCACGCTGGCCGAGTGGGCCTCGGACATGGGTGCCAGCGAGCGCACGGCGGCGCGGCTGTTCCGCGACGAACTGGGCACCAGCTGGCAGCACTGGCGCCAGCAGGCACTGCTGGCCCACGCCTTGCCCATGCTGGCGCGCGGCGCGCCCATCAGCGACGTGGCCATGGCCTGCGGCTATGCCAGCGACAGCGCGTTTGGCGCCATGTTCAAGGCCGCCATGGGGCATTCACCCCGCCATTTCCAGGCCCGGCCGGCAACATAGACCGGTAAACTGGAACAAAAGCCCACGCCGCCCATGCCTACCTCCATCCTGGTGATAGACAGCGATGACACCCATGCCCAGCGCATGGCGCTGGCGCTGGCGGCTGCCGACCCCGGCCGCCAACTGGCCATGGTGAACACGCTGGCCCAGGCCAGGGCCGAATTGGACGCCCGGGTGTACGACCTGGTGCTGGTCAGCCACCTGCTGAGCGACGGCAATGCCTTCCAGCTGTGGGGCGAGATTTCGGACCGGCCGGCCATCATCCTGCTGCCGCCGGGCGACGGCTGGCCAGCGGCAGAGGCGATGCGGCTGGGCTTTGTGGATTACGTGGTGCGCGACAGCAGCCTGGCCTATGTGCGCGAACTGCCAGCCAGGGTGCAGCAGGCACTGGACCAGTCGCTGCACGGGGTGGGTTTCGCCCAACGCAGCGACACCATGGCCATGGCCGTGGCCGGGGCCGAATTGGGTATCTGGAACTGGCACGCCCACGTGGGCATGGCGGTGAACGCGCGCTGGTGCGAGATGCTGGGCTACCTGCCGCAGGAGCTGGACCTGTCGGGCTACCGCTGGTTCGACCTGGTGCACCCGGACGACGTCCAGGTGATCCACCAGGCCACGGCCGACAAGGACCTGGCCGGCAGCGGCCTGTTCGTGATCGAGTTCCGCATGCGCCACATCGATGGCCGCTGGCGCTGGGTGCAAAGCCGCGGCAAGGTGATGAAGCGCGATGCGCAGGGACAGCCATTGCGCGTGGCCGGCACCCACCAGGACATCACCGAGCGCCGGCAGGTGGAAGAAGAGCTGCGCGCCGCCAGTGCCGAGCTGGAGTTGAAGAGCCAGACGCTGCGCGTGACGCTGGACAGCATCAGCCAGGGCATCTCCTTCGTCGACCCGCAGCAGCGCATCGTCGCCTACAACCCACGCTACCTGGAGTTGCTGGACCTGCCAGCCGAATTGCTGGCAGGCCAGCCGCCGGTGGAAAAAGTGGTGCAGTTCCAGACCGAGCGCGGCGACTTCGGCCAGCAGTTCAGCTGGATAGACCAGGCCGCGCGCGCCTACGTGGCCAGCGAGTACCAGGCGCACGGCAACCGGCTGAACATGCCCGAGGTGTACCTGCGCCGAACGTCGAGCGGCCGGGTGATCGAGGTCAAGACCCGAAGGCTGCCCGACGGCAGCCGGGTGCGCACCTTCACCGACGTCAGCAGCTACCTGGACACCCAACGCCAGCTCGCCAAAAGCGAGGCGCGCTTTCGCAGCCTGACCGAGCTGTCTTCCGACTGGTATTGGGAAATCGACGCCCAATACCGCTTCACCCGCCTGCTGGGCGATCTGGAGCGCACCGGTGTCCTGCAGGAAAGCCGTGTCGGCAAGACGCGCTGGGAAGTGGGCGCCGAGAACATGAGCGAAGGCGATTGGGCTGCACACCGCGCCGTGCTGGACGCGCGCCAGACCTTCACCGAACTGGAGTTGAAGGTGCGCGGCAGCGCTGGCGGCCATTCGTGGATTTCGCTCAGCGGCATGCCCTTCTACGACGAACAGGGCGAATTCGCCGGCTACCTGGGCATTGGCAAGAACATCAGCGCGCGCAAGGAAGCCGAAGAACTCATCAAGAGCCTGGCCTTCTACGACGTGCTGACCAAGCTGCCCAACCGGCGCATGCTGCTGGAGCGCCTGGGCCAGGCGGCAGCAACCAGTCAACGCGAGCACCTGCACTGTGCGCTGCTGTTCATTGACCTGGACAACTTCAAGACGCTCAACGACACCCAGGGCCACGACACCGGCGACCTGCTGCTGCAGCAGGTCGCCGACCGCCTGCAGGCCTGCGTGCGTGAAGTGGACACGGTGGCGCGGCTGGGCGGCGACGAGTTCGTGGTGATGCTCGAAGGACTGGACGCCGACGCCACGCCGGCCGCCGCCCAGGCCCAGCTGGTGGGCGACAAGATCCTGGAGGTTCTGAACGACCCCTTCGAGCTGCCGGGCATGAAGCAGCACAGCACGCCCAGCATAGGGGTGACGCTGTTCAAGGGCAATGTGCAAAGCAGCGACGAACTGCTCAAGCGCGCCGATGTGGCCATGTACCAGGCCAAGGCGGCCGGGCGCAACACGCTGCGCTTCTTCGACCCCGCCATGCAGGCCGCGGTGGCCCAGCGTTCGGCCATGGAGGCCGACCTGCGCCTGGGCCTGCAACGCAACGAGTTCACGCTGTACTACCAGCCGGTGGTGGATGCGCAGCGCCGCATGGTGGGCGCCGAGGCGTTGTTGCGCTGGCAGCACCCGCAGCGCGGCATGGTGTCGCCGGGGGAATTCATCCCGCTGGCGGAACAGACCGGGCTGATCTTGCCACTGGGCATGTGGGTGCTGGAGATGGCCTGCCGCCAATTGCTGGAATGGTCGCACATGCCGCAGACGCGGGGTCTCAGCCTGGCGGTGAACGTCAGCGCGCGCCAGTTCCGCCAGCCCGATTTCGCCACCCAGGTGGCCGCCATGCTGACCAAGACCGGTGCCAACCCGTTCCGCCTGAAGATGGAGCTGACCGAGAGCATGCTGCTCAACGACGTGGAGGACATCATCCAGAAAATGGAGCTGCTGCGCGCCATGGGCGTGGGCTTCTCGCTGGACGATTTCGGCACCGGCTACTCATCGCTGAGCTACCTGAAGCGCCTGCCGCTGCATCAGTTGAAGATAGACCAGTCCTTCGTGCGTGATGTGCTGACCGACCCCAATGACGCGGCAATTGCCGTCACCATCCTGGCGCTGGCCGACAGCCTGGACCTGGCGGTGGTGGCCGAAGGCGTGGAAACCCAGGGCCAGTGGGACTTCCTGATGAAGAACGGTTGCCAGGCCTTCCAGGGCTACCTGTTCGGCCGGCCGGTGCCCATGGCTGAACTGACGCGCCAGTGGCTGTCCTGAGGGCTCAGGCAGCCCACAAGGCCTGCATGGCCTGCTGAAAACCCACGGCTTGCCCCGCCGGGTCAGCCGCCACCGGTTTGCCTGCCACCAGCACACTCCGAAACGCCGACGCCGGACTGGAAAACACCAACGCGTCCAGCAGTTGCGGCTGCGGCACACCCAGCAGCGCCGGCGCATCCGCGTTCAGCACCAGCGCATCGGCCCGATTGCCCACCGCGATGCCGCCCAAAGGCAGACTGGTGGCGGCACGGCCGCCGGCCAGCGCGCCCTCCAGCAACACCGCCGCCGTGCTGGGGCGGTCGGCCAGCTGCGCGGCCACATTGCGTCGGCGCTGGGTCAGGCGCTGGCCGTATTCCAGCAGCCGCAACTCCTCTGCCCAGGCGCGGGTCACGTGGCTGTCCGAACCAATGGACCAGCTGCCGCTGAGCCCGCCTTGGGCGCCGGTGTGGCCCTCCAGGTCAAACACGCCGTCCCCCAGGTTGGCCTCGGTGCTGGGGCAGATGACGATGGCCGCGCCACTGGCGCGCACCGCCAGCAGTTCAGCCGCCGTGGCATGGGTGGCGTGCACCAGGTTCCACTGGCTGTTGACGGGCAGATGGCCCATCAGCCACTCGATGGGCCGCTCGCCGCAATGGGTGATGCAGTCGTCCACCTCCTGCGTCTGCTCGGCGATGTGGATGTGCACCGGCAAGCCGGCGCGCTGGGCCTGGGCTGTCAGCGCCTTGATGGCGCCTTTGTCGGCGGCACGCAGTGAATGCACGGCCACGCCAACGCTGGCTCCCGCGCTGGCAGCCGGCTCGCCACCTTGCTGGTCGGCGATGGCCTGCTGCAAACCCTCCACCATCCACCAGATGCTGTCGGGCGTGGAGGCGAAGCGGCGCTGGTCGTCACGCAAGCCGGTGGCGCCAAAGCCCGAGCGCATGTACAGCGTGGGCAGCAGTGTCAGCCCGATGCCGACGCGCCGGGCCGCGCGCAGCAGCGCCAGCGCCATCTCCAACGGCTGGGCATACGGCTGGCCATCGGGCTGGTGGTGCACGTAGTGGAACTCGCACACGTGGGTGTAGCCACCGGCCAGCAACTCGGCATACAAAAAGGCCGCGATGGCCTCCAATTGCTCTGGGGTGATGCGGTTGGCGGCACTGTACATGCGGTCACGCCAGCTCCAGAAGTTGTCGTCCACCGGCTTGTGGAGGCTCCCCTGCGGCAGCCGGTGCTCGGCCAGGCCGGCCATGGCACGCTGGAAGGCATGGCTGTGGGCATTGACCATGCCGGGCAGCACCGGTCCGGCCAGCGGCACAGCGGCGGCGCGCTGCTCAGCACTGGCGCGCGGCACGATGTTGCCCCAACGGCCGTTGGCATCCACCGTCAACACCACGTCGCGCGCCCAGGCGCCCTGCAGCCAGGCCCAAGGGGCAAAGTATTTCAACGGCTCGGCTTGCATGTCAACGGGCACGTCATCGGACATAAAGGGCCTTGCAGGCATCCAGCGCCGCCTGCACCATGGCGCGCAACTGCGGTTGGAAGGCTGCGGCCACGGCCGGGTCGTAGGCAAACGGTGGCCCTTCCACCATGTAGATGTCACGGCACTTTTCCAGCTGGATCGCGTGTACGTGCTGGTCCGGCCGACCGTAGTGGCGGGTGATGTAGCCGCCCTTGAAGCGGCCATTGACCACATGGCTGTAGGCGCCGCTGGCCCGGCACACGCCGGCCACCGCCTGCGCGATGGAGGCGTGGGCGCTGTCGCCATTGGCGGTGCCGATGTTCAGGTCTGGCAGGCGACCCTCGAACAGCCAGGGCACCTCGGCCTGGATCGAGTGCGCGTCCCACAGCAGTGCAAAGCCGTGCTGCGCCCGGATGCGCGCCAGCTCGCCGGCCAAGGCGTCGTGGTAAGGCTGCCACCAGGTCTGGCGGCGGCGTGCCCGCTCGGCCTCGTCAGGCGCCCTGCCGTCGCGGTACAGCGGGTCGCTGGTGAAAAAGCGCGTGGGGCACAGCTCGGTGTTGGCGGCGCCGGGGTACATGGGCGCGTCGTCCGGCGGCCGGTTCAGGTCGATGACGTAGCGCGAACAGCGCGGCTGCAACACGCTGGCGCCCAGGTCGGGCAGGAAGTTGTACAGCTGGTCCAGGTGCCAGTCGGTGTCTTCCAGACCCAGGGCGCGCGGCTCGTAGGCGTCCTGCAACTCGGGGGGGATGTGGGTGCCAATGTGCGGCATGCTGACCAGCAGCGGCACCGTGCCGGGGTGCAGCGTGAAGGGGCTGCTCATACGGTCTCTCCTGCGAAAACGGTCTGGCGCCGGGGGTTGGCGCCGATGGCGTAGCTCAGTTGTGCGGGTTCGCGCACGTCCCACAGCACGAAGTCTGCGCGCATGCCGGCAGCCAGCACACCCCGGTCGGCCAGGCCCAGCGCCTGCGCCGCGTTGCGGGTCACGCCGGCCAGTGCCTCCTCGGGCGTCAGGCGAAACAGCGTACAGGCCATGTTCAGCATCAGCAGCAGCGAGGTGCAGGGCGAACTGCCGGGGTTGCAGTCGGTGGAGATGGCGATGGGCACCCCCTGGCGGCGCAACAACTCCACCGGCGGTAGCCGGGTTTCACGCAGGAAATAGAAGGCCCCGGGCAGCAGCACCGCCACCGTGCCCGCCGCGGCCATGGCGGCGGCGCCAGCTTCGCTCAGCCACTCCAGGTGGTCGCAGCTCAGCGCGTTGAAGCCGGCGGCCAACTGCGCACCGCCGCTGTCGCTCAATTGCTCGGCATGCAGCTTCACCGGCAGGCCCAAGCGCCGTGCGGCCTCGAACAACCGTGTGGTCTGCGCCGGGCTGAAGGCGATGCGCTCGCAAAACGCGTCCACCGCATCCACCAGGCCCTCGGCCTGCAACACCGGCAGCATGCGCAGCACCTCCTCCAGGTAGTCGTCGCTGCGGCCGGCGAATTCGGGCGGCACGGCGTGCGCGCCCAGGAAAGTGGTGCGCACGGCCACCGGGTGGTGTTGTGCCAGCGTGCGTGCCACCTGCAATGTCTTGCGTTCGTGCTCCAGCGCCAGGCCGTAGCCGGACTTGACCTCCACCGTCGTCACGCCCTCGGCCAGCAGGCCGCGCAGGCGCGTGCCGCTTTGCGCCAGCAACTGCGCGGGCGTGGCGGCACGGGTGGCCGCCACGGTGGAGGCAATGCCACCACCGGCGCGGGCAATGTCCTCGTAACTGGCACCGTTCAGGCGCAATTCGAACTCATGCGCGCGGTCGCCGCCGTAGACCAAGTGGGTGTGGCAATCGATCAGGCCGGGCGTGATCAGCGCGCCACCGGCGTCAAACTGCTGCGTGCACTGGCGCACCAGCTCGGGCGGCAGCGCTGCGCGCTCGCCCACCCAGGCCAGGCGCTCACCGTCTACCACCAGCGCAGCGTCTTCCACCAGCCCATAGGGCCGTGCGGCACCCGGCTGAAGGGTGGCTGCACTGCAATGCGTCCACAGCTGCAGGCTCACGGCGTGATCTCCATCCACAGCGCGTGGTTGGCCCGCACCTGCACCGTGCCGCGCGCACCCAGCACACGCCAGGCCAGGCAGTGCGCCGATACCTCCACGGCCGCTTCATCGCCCAACTGCACTTGCGCCGCCTGCATGCCAGCATAGACCGCCACAAACGTGCCCAACATCAGGCCACGGCTGCTGAACTGCGCCTTGACCCGCTCCATCTTCGCCTGGCCCCGGCCCCGGCGCACCATCAGGTTGAAGTCCTGCGTGGCGCCGCCCAGCAACTGGCAGCTCACGGCCACGGCGCCGTCAAACTGGAACGGCGGGCTCTGGCCGGTCAGCTGTATGGACATGCCATCCATGTTCAGCTTCACGCCTTCGCCTTGCAGCACGGCAAACCAGCGCTGCACGCCCTCGAAGCTGGAAAACGGCCCGCTGGCAGTGACCTCGGCCACCGACAGGCGCCAGTCCCAGTCCGCCGCCACGCCGGGCTTGCCGGGCGGCCAGGCCAGCAGCTCGCGGGTGACGCCACCACCATTACGCCAAGGTGAGGGCGATGTGTCGTCGAGCCGAATCAATTGCCAAGTCATAGCTGAAACTGTCCTGCAAAACTGTAACGTGTGCCGGGGTACACCAGTCGGGCCACGCTGGCCACGTGGGCACCGCTGACGGTGCGCCGCATCATGGCCAGGCAGGGCTCACCGCGCTTGATGCGCAGGTGCCTGGCCTCTTCCACCGTGGGCAGGCAGGCCTCTATCGTATAGCTGGCCTCAGTCAACGGCGCGTGGGCCAGCAGATGGTGGGTGGGGGTGGACTGGCTGAAATCCGTGGCCAGGTAGTCCGGCGCGGCGGCCGGGTTCACATAGCGGTCTTCGTACTGGATGGGCAGCTCGTTTTCATGGTGCACCAGCACGGTGTGAAACACCTCGGCGCCGGCCGCTAACCGCAGGCTGGCGGCCACCTCCGGGCTGGCCGGCTCGCGCGCCACATGCAAGGCCACCAACGTGTGCACGTGGCCGCGCTCCACCACTTCTTCGTGGATATCGCGTATGTGCAGCGACGACGAGATGCGGTGCAGCTCGGCCACGAAGCTGCCCGAGCCGCGCACGCGGGTGACCAGCCCTTCCTGCACCAGGTCCTGCATGGCGCGGTTCACCGTCATGCGGGCGACGCCGAACTGCTGCATCAGCTCGGCCTCGCTGGGCACGGCGTCGCCCCGCTTCCATTCACCCGAGGCAATGCGGGCCTTGATGAAGGCCTTGATTCTGACAAACGCCGGCAACGCGGATTTCGGCATGCTAGGGCCTGTTCACACTATTTTTGCAAGTGCGAATGGGGTTAAAACAGCGCCAATCAAGGCGCGCGACGACGGCCAGGCTGGGTGCCTGGCCTAGGAGTGCAACGCGGAGTGGCGCTGTTTTAACCCCATTCCCT